>CAUTUQ010000001.1:0-431718 GCA_963542025.1 uncultured Atopobium sp.
GTGCGCCAGGCCTAAAAGCCGACGCTAACACGCTGCAGAATCATAATCACCCGCACATGAACTGCCTCCCATTGCTTATGTCCAAGAAATGGGAGGCAGTTCACTTTGACTTAGATGGCAGTTCTCGATTGTTTTGGTAAGAATTTAGATTCTGCAAATAATTTATGATTTAGCGTATGCATGCAAGCAATGAGGGTATAGTATGCCATGGTTAACAAATTGAGGAGTGTCTGTATGAGTCCTATTGATATTTTGGTTGTCCTTATTGTCGCTGCTCTTGTCGCTCTTTGTGTGCGTTCTCAACTTAAGAGTGCAAAAAAGGGCTCTTGTTCTGGCTGCTCTTCATCCAGCAGCTGTGGCACTCATCACGGCGGAGATGGACACTGTGGTGTTGCTCAGAAAATGATTTCTGACGTCGATAAGGCTTTTGACGCTTAATAGGTCAATTGTCACAATTTCATTAACAATTTTTGCCATTCACCCGGTTTCAGGGAAGTGGAAACACAGCCGTAACAAGAATGTGTCATGGTAGTTACGATTCCAGTTTTCTGACCCGGGAGGGCCACATGAGTACAGATAAGAAAATTGATTATATTCTTCGCACGGTAGAGGAGCGAGACGTCCGTTACCTGCGCCTTTGTTTTACCGATGTACTCGGCGGATTAAAGGCTCTTTCTATTTCTCCTGAGGAGCTAGAAGAGGCTTTTGTTGAGGGCATTGGTTTTGACGGCTCCAACGTTGATGGCTTTGCCTCTCAGGAGCAGTCAGATCTTCTCGCGTTCCCTGATGCAGACACGTTCCAGATTCTTCCCTGGAAGACAGATGACGGTGTAGTTGCAAACGTATTCTGCGACATTCAGACTCCACGTCGCGAGGCCTTTACGGGCGACCCACGTCTTGTACTGAGAAATGCTTTTATCAAGGCAGAGGATCTTGGCTACGTTGCAAATGTTGGTCCTAAGCTTGAGTATTTTTATTTTGTGAGTGGTACTGAGCCAAAGCCTATTGACCAGGCGGGATATCTTGATTTGAATTCTGCCGATCTGAGTCATAGCCTTCGTTACTCCACGTCTCGTGCGCTTGAGAATCTTTCTATTCCTGTACAGTATTCTTTCCATGCAGCTGGCCCTGCACAAAATGGCGTTGAGCTTCGTTATGCAGAGGCGCTAACCTGCGCAGATAATATTGTTACCGCTCGTCTTGTTATCAGACATATCGCAACGCTTCATGGTGTGTTTGCATCGTTTATGCCAAAGCCTCTTCAGGGCGTTCCTGGCTCAGCCATGCTTTTGAATCAGTCGCTTCTTGACCACGATGGTGAGTCTCTGTTCTGGGCTCCAAAGACTGAGAGCGAAGCCCACCTTTCTGAGCTTGCTCAACACTACATTGCAGGTCTTATTAAGTACGCTCCCGAGTACATGCTTATTACTAACCCAACGGTTAATTCCTATAAGCGCTTTGACCGTGATGCTATTCCTGCCTATGCAACCTGGGGTCGTAAAAACCGTTCTGCTATGGTTCGTATTCCTACGCATAAGCCAGGAAAGCATGTTGCCACCCGTGCTGAACTGCGTATTCCTGATCCAACCGCAAATCCTTATTTGGCTAATGCTGTCACGCTTATGGCTGGACTTAAGGGTATTGAAGAAGGCCTCTTGCTTCCTGAAGAGTTTGTAGGCGGAAATCCTGCCGATTATGGCGAGAAGCTCCCAATTAATCTTGGAGAGGCACTTGAGCGCTTCAAGCAGTCAGAGCTTCTTAAAGATGTTCTTGGTGAGCACATCTTCTCGTACCTGTGCGAGCGCAAGGCAGAGGAGTGGCGTGAGTATTGCCTGGCGGTTACTGACTGGGATACGCAAAAGTATTACGCTGGTTGCTAAGCAACTATTCTGCTTGCGTTTATAGGTACCTTTGAACCCTGCTCTGATTTTTTCAGAGCAGGGTTTTTTGACGAGAAACCTTTGTTTCACGCAAAGAATGTAGCCTTCTTATTCAAATTGTTACCGTTTCATGAACTGAAAAAATTACTTTTACCTGGTCTTTATTGGATAGAATGACTAAATAGTAGTCATTTATACAAAGAAGTTGTTCTTCTCGCCATTTTTATGCAATAAAGATGAGAAATACGATAAAAATTATAAGTAGATTTTTCATATTTGCTTCCTATAATTCATTCCAATGAATTTCAGCTCAGGTTTATTCAGGAAGAGGCAGATATGAAATCTTCATTTGTAACTTCAGCTAAGAAGACTGCCCTAAAGGGCGTCGCGGTTGTTTCTATGGCATGTGCACTTATGGGCCTTATGGCTTGTTCGCCCACTAAGCAAGAAACTACTCAGCCAAGCACCACATCACAGTCAGAGTCTGGCTATAAGCTGGTAACTAAGGGTCATCTGACTGTTGTTGCAGAGCTTGGTTTCCAGCCTTTTGAGTATTTTGAAGGCAACTCAACTACTCCTGTTGGTTTTGACGTTGATCTTATTACCGAGATTGCAAAAAGACTCAATCTTGAGGTTACGTACCTGCCAAATCAGAAGTTTGACACCCTTGTTCCAACTATTAAGCAGGGCGGCAAAGCAGACGTTGCTATCGCAGGTATTACTATCACTGACGAGCGCTCTCAGGAGGTAGACTTCACTATTTCTTACCTCGACTCCAATCAGTCTCTGGTTGTTAAGTCTGGCAGCACTGAGACCGAGCAGACACTCAACGACGCCTCCAAGAAGGTTGTTGTTCAGACAGGTACCTCTGGTGAGGATTGGGCCAAGGAGAACCTTCCAAACGCAACTATTGTTTCTGTAGACGATGTTGCTGCAGCAATGGCAGGAGTCCAGACCGGTCTGTATGACGCAATGGTCATTGACCTGCCCGTTGCTTCCAATCTGATTAGCACTTCACACTCTGATCTGACTATTGCAAAAGAGATTCCAACAGGTGAGCAGTATGGCATTGCTGTTTCCAAGGACAATCCTGCATTGACCGAGGCTATCAACAAGGTGCTTGCTGACATGGAGAAGGACGGAACCATGACTGCCCTTAAGACCAAATGGTTTGGCTCTAACATCTAGTTTTACCAGCTCAACAAAAAAGTGCTTGAAGTCAGATTTGGCTTCAAGCACTGCTCTGTTTTTAGTATCAGCGTTTAGGTACCTCAAGCTCTAAAGGAGTTTCACGTGATTGCACTTTTGCACAAAACTATGTCAGGACAGCAACTGTCCTTGTGCATGTCATCTGCGAGTTTTAAGGCTGAATCTGCGCCCCAGAGTACGGCTCATGATTCGGCTGAGTCAAAGTGCTCGCAAATTCACGCGTGCTCTTCACTGCTTGTAGCACTTCTCGCCACACTGCTTTTGAGTGGATTGTTCTTTATGTCCCTAAGCGCGTTTTCTACTCAGAGTGCATTTGCTCTTACCACAAACAAAGCAACGGCTAAGTCAAACCAGACGGAAGGCAATGGCGTTATTGGCGGCAAAGAGACTCGTTTGACCTGGGAGGGAACAGTTGAGGACGAGCAGGTTTCTCAGCTGACATTGCAGCTTCCAGAGGGCTCTGATTTGCAGAATGCAACCACTAAGGTGACCGTTCTTTCAGGTCTTACGCGCGAGAAGATTGAGGCAACTGCAAGCGTCCAAGGAACGCAGGTTGTTATTTCTTTTGCAACACCGGTGGACGCTCAGAAGCTGATTCGTGTAGAGATTTCTGGCATGAAGTTTCCTGCTGACGGTGGCTCGTACACTGTTGAAGGAACCTACACCACTGAGCAGGGGACTCAAAAGCTCGGCTCTTCTCCTGAAATTACCATTATTTCTAATACCCCTGTTCAGGCTATAGTGAATTGGCTTGACGCTCAGCCTTGGGTTGAAGCATGGAACTCCAATCACTTCTTGGGCATGTTCTTAAAGCCTCAGCTGATTGTTTCTTCCGTTGTAATGCTGTTCCCTGGATGGCTGGTTTGTCTGGCAATTGTAATTTGCGCTTATCCTGTGGCTATTGTGCTGGGAATGGGCTTTGCCCTGCTTAAGATCTCCAAAAACCCGCTCCTGCGCGCGCTTGCAGTGGTATACATCAATCTGTTGCGCGGAACCCCATTTTTCCTGCAGATTTATATTCTGTTCTTTGGTCTTCCTATGTTAAATATCAATCTGGACACCAATCTGCTTGGCTTTATTGTGGTTGCTATTAACTCTTCTGCGTATCTTTCAGAGATCTTCCGCGCGGGCATTCAATCAATTCCGCAGGGTCAGTATGAGGCAGCAAGCTCTCTTGGTATGAATCGTTTCCAGACCATGACGTTTATCATCATTCCTCAAACTATCCGCCGTGTTATTCCGCCTCTTACCAGCGACTTTATTACGTCCTACAAAGATACCTCGCTGCTTTCTTCTGTAGGTGTTATGGAGTTGATGATGTTTGCTAAAAACCTCACCACCTCAACGGGAAACATGACGCCCTACATGACAGCAGCTCTGTTCTATTTGGCAATTACGCTGCCACTTATTAAGGTAGTTGGCAGTATCGAGAAACACATGGAGCAGTCAGAAACAGGTAAAACCGTAAGCGCTACAGCAAGCACCACAGCAAACACTGCAGCTAGTAAGACCCAAGCTTTTTCCAAGGAGGAAAACTAATGTCGTTCTTTTCTTTTAAAAAGAAATCAAACACAGAACATTCTGCTTTGGATGCTGAAGTTGCTGCACAAGAGGCATACAAGCGCGATAAGCCTCTTACTAACCACGCTTTTGAGGCAGGCGAGCATCCTATTGTTCGTATTGAGCACCTTAATAAGTCATTTGGTACCACGCCTGTTTTGAATGACGTGAACCTGACTGTTTGGCCAGGCGAAGTTGTGGTTGTGCTTGGCCCTTCGGGCTCTGGCAAGTCCACCATGCTGCGCTGTATCAATCTGCTGGAGACTCCTTCTGCAGGCCATATTCTTATTGAAGATCAAGAGATTACGGGCACAAATGAAGCAGAGGTCAACGCCCTTCGTAGAGATGTGGGAATGGTCTTTCAGCAGTTCAATTTGTTTGGTCATTTAACGGTCAAAGAGAACGTAATGATTGGTCAGATTAAGGTTCTAGGAAAGTCAAAAGAAGAGGCAGAGGCGGAGGCTCTCAAGCAGCTTGAGGCTGTTGGCCTTGCCGATAGAGCAGACTTCAAGCCTGGCGCACTTTCCGGTGGACAGCAGCAACGAGTGGCTATTGCGCGCGCTGTGGCAATGCATCCAAATGTACTTCTTTTTGACGAGCCAACCTCAGCGCTTGATCCCGAGCTTGTCCGTGGTGTTTTGGACGTCATGCGTGACTTGGCAAAGAACTCTGGCATGACCATGATTGTGGTAACGCACGAGATGGGCTTTGCAAAAGACGTGGCAGATCGCGTGGTCTTTATGGAAGGGGGAGTGGTAGTTGAGCAGGGAACCCCTGATGTTATTTTCAACAATCCACAGAACCCACGAACAGCGGAATTTATTGGTGCCATTGCATAAAACCGATACTTTTTATAATTAATGCGCATACCGTAAAAAATAATTTAGGGCGAGAAGATCTTCTCGCCCTAATTGCAGATAATGAGGTATATCTGCTCTTTATTCGCAGCTTGTGGTATGCTTTATAAGATTAAGCTTATCCTAGGGGGAATCGATGCATCACAAGAATATTCTTCTTGTATCTGCAACGACACGCTTACATGAACGTATGCGTGAACTTTCGCATGTCATTGATGTGTCTATTGCTCTTGCAAATGCAGCCTCATTTTCTCAGGCTGCGGCTTCTGGTCATACCTTTGACCTGATTATTCTTGATCAAAAAGAACTTTCTCAAGATGTTATTAGCACCGTTGAGAATTATTCTGCGCAAAATGGTGGAATTGCTCGCCTGTTTGTAGCTGACCTTGATAATCTTTCTAAATTTGTTCTACCTGTTCAGGGTAAGAGCGATTTTATTTTGTCAACAGCAACTATCCAGGAGTTTAGCTTGAGGTGCTCACTGCTTTTGTGGCCAGGCACCGAGAGCACTTCTAGAGACTTGGTTATTGTTGACAATATAAAGATTAACCTGGCAACATACCAGGTTTACATTGACGAATCTCCCGTTGATCTTACGTATATGGAGTATCTGCTGCTGTCGTTTTTGGCAACTCATCCATCTCGCGCATACTCGCGTGAGGCGTTGTTGCAGCGCGTTTGGGGCTTTGAGTATTGCGGCGGTACCAGAACAGTTGACGTTCACGTAAGGCGTGTTCGCTCTAAGATTGGTCCTCAGGCAGCTGCTCATCTTGAGACGGTACGTGGAGTAGGCTATCTGTTTAGAGCATAATAGCAGGTACAGATAGTTTTTTCGCAATTTGCACACGCATACTGTGCTTGCAAGTCGCTTAAGCGTGTTTCCCACAATGACAGACGAATTTTTGTCCGGTATAACGGGTAGAATACACATATTGAAAAATTGATGTTTAGCGCAGAATTAACTGCGTTAGCTATTTGCATCAGAGTGATGTTAAGGAGGGTGTCTATGGAGAACCAAGCACATGGTTTGACCACAGATTCCACTGTAAATAAGCGTTTCTCACCAGTTAAGCAGATTGGATTTATGTCTATGTTCCATAGCTCTAGCGTAAAAAGAACAGCCTGTGCAATTGCTTTTGCCGTTGCTTGTGTTCCTACCATTGCTTTGGGAGAGGGAATTTCTAAACTTCCAGCAGTATCTGGCCAGGCAAGTATTTATCAAGCAGCAACATCTCGCCCTGCTGCAGAACCAACTGATACTAAGACGGCAGAAACGGTAGCTTCTAAGGTTTTGCCTTCGGTTGTGTCCGTTAAGGCTACCAGTGATTCATCAGGCTCAACCGGTTCTGGCGTTGTATTGAACACAAATGGAGACATTCTTACCAATTACCACGTCATTGAGGGTATGGATACGTTCTCTATCTCCGTTAATGACAAAGAGTATGAGTGCACTGTCGTAGGAACAGACCCTACCTCTGACCTTGCTGTTCTTCATGCTGACCTTAAGGGAGATAGCCTAACCCCAATTGAGATTGGTAATTCCGATAACTTGGCTCCTGGTAGTTGGGTTATGAGTGTTGGTAGTCCATTTGGTCTTGATCACTCTGTTTCTGCAGGTATCGTGTCTGCTCTTTCTCGTGGAGATATGCTTGAGACAGAGGGTGGAGAAACCACTATTTATGCAAACCTCATCCAGGTTGATGCAGCTATTAACCCAGGTAATTCTGGCGGCGCTCTGGTTGACTCTAATGGTCAGCTTGTGGGTATTTGTACGTTGTTCTCGTCAGATACCAAGTCATTTGCGGGTATTGGTTTTGCAATTCCTTCTAACTATGCCATTGATATTGCAAATCAGATTCTTTCTGGCCAGCAAGTTAAGCATGCCTATATTGGTCTTTCTATGCAGACCGTTACTCCTCGAGTTGCAAAGCGCAATGATCTTTCGGTAGATTACGGTGCGTATGTAGCAGGCCTTCTTGATGATAGTCCTGCAGAGGGTGCTGGTATTAAAAAGGGTGATGTTATTGTCTCTATTGGTGGAGAGCGCGTAGTTTCTGCTGATGCAGCTATTATTGCCGTTCGCTCTCACAAGATTGGAGAGACCGTTCCTGTAGAAATCATGCGTGGAGAAGACCGTCTTACCATCAACGTCACGCTTGGTTCTGATGAGACGCTTTCTACTAAGAAAGAGAAAGAAAAGAACAGCAAGAACGAAACAAACAACGATACTGATGATAAGCAGGATCGTACTGAAGATGATGGTGATTCCTATAGGTATTATCGTCAGCAAAACTATTGGGAAGAGTTCTGGGATTACTTCACTAATCCTTATGGAGATAAAGACGTTGATTCCGATAATCCATTTGTGAATTTCGTAGAGAGCATTACCAATAGCATTGCAGAAGTAATCTACGGAATTTTTGGTTAACACTCAGATTGCGTTTGCTGTGTTTGCGTTTGTTTGTTCTGCTATGAGTTAGGGGAGTCTCGTGGATTTACTTGTGCTGTTAGTTTTGGCTGTAGTTGTCATTGTGCTTATCGTGAGCCTTGTCACACTTTCCTCTAAGCTTTCGCAAGTAAAGACGCTGCAAGAGCAAAGTCAAACATCATCTGCAGAGCTTATAAGAAGCTCCCAAGAGTTGGATCGTCGTGTTACGGATAACATGGCAAAAATGCAAGAGCTTATGGATACAAAGCTTGAGAAGGTAAGAGAGGTGGTTGATCAAAAGCTCACCTCAACACTGCAAAATCAGACGAAGCAGACTGACCAGCGCATTGCTCAGCTTGATGCTCGCTTTGATGCTTTTCAGCGTCGTGTGGATGACAACATGAAAGCAACTTCCCAGGCTTCAACAGAGCAGCTTGGTAAGGTTAGAGAGACTGTTGACAAACAGCTCAGCGACATGCGTAAAGAGAATGAAGCAAAGCTTGAGCTCATGCGTCAGACCGTTGACGAGAAACTCCAGAAAACGCTTGATGAGCGTATGACTCAATCGTTTCAGCGCGTATCTACGCAACTTGAGCAAGTTCATCAAGGCTTGGGAGAAATGCGTGGCCTTGCAGAGGGCGTTGGAGACTTAAAGAAAGTTCTCTCTGGCGTTAAGACTCGCGGAATTGTTGGAGAAATTCAGCTTGGTGCAATTCTGAGAGACATTCTTTCTCCAGAGCAATATGAAGAGAATGTTGCCACTGTTTCTGGTTCTTCTGAGCGCGTCGAGTTTGCTGTTAAGTTGCCTGGAGAGTCGGGGGAGACCGTTTGGCTTCCTATTGATTCTAAGTTCCCTGGAGATACGTACGAGCACCTAGTGGATGCAATCAATGCAGGAAATGAAGAGGCGATTGCTGCCGCTAAAAAGGGTCTAGAGACTCGAATTAAGGCAGAGGCAAAAGATATCTCTACAAAGTATATTGCCCCACCAGAGACAACTAACTTTGCTATTTTGTTCCTTCCTTTTGAGGGACTTTATGCAGAGGTAGTCAGTCAGACGGGTTTGCTTGAGCAGCTACAGAGAGAATATCGCGTTAATGTGTGTGGACCTTCCACTATGGCAGCACTTCTTAACAGTCTTCAAATGGGATTTCAATCTGTTGCTATTCAGAAGCATGCAGACGAGATTCAAAAGGTACTCTCTGCGGTTAAGACAGAGTTTGAGACGTATCAGGCGCAGCTTGAGAAGGCTCAGAAACAGATTAGAACTGCAGAAACCACCATTGATAAGATTCTTACTACTAGAACAAAAGCTATGAACCGCAAGCTCAGAGGTGTTACTGCATTAGAGAGCCTTGAAGATGCACAGAGTACTTTAGGTCTTGTTGAGGGAAGTGTAGAAGATCAAGAGGACGATGAATAGCACGTATTTTTGAGTGCTGAGTTTCTCTTTTATAGGTAGATAAAAAACGGCGGCTTTGTACTGACCCCCAAAAGTTAGACCAAAATCTAACGATTAGGAGGTCGGTATTTTTATGGCAAAACATAGTTTTGAATTCAAGAAGAAAGTCGTTTTAGAATATTTGGATGGCAAAGGTGGAATGCCATATCTTTCTAAAAAATATGGACTTGGTTCTAACTCACAGCTACGCAAATGGATTAACGCCTACAAAGCGTTCGGTGATGAAGGATTAATGCGGTCTCGTAAACAAACAAAATACTCTTTCGAAAAGAAGATTTCTGTTGTAGAACTATATCTATCAAGTGAAATTTCATATCAAGACTTGGCGATTCAAGAAGGCATAAACAATCCAAGCATGATTGCTAACTGGGTTAATCGCTTTCGTGCTGCCGGTCCTGACGCTTTAAAATCTCACAGGAAAGGTCGAAAGAAAACATTGGATAAACCTAAGATAGATAGTAAAGCTCAGAAAGCAGAAGAAAGAATAGTTGATACCAGTGCAGAACATATTAGAGAATTAGAAGATGAACTGCTTAAGCTAAGAATTGAAAATGCCTTTTTAAAAGAACTGAGGAGGCTGCGTTTAGAGGACGAGGCAAAAATGAGAGAAAGGCGCTCGTCATCAATAGCCTCCGAGGAGAATTCAAACTAAAAGACCTTCTCTCTTATATAAGTATGCCTAAAGCAACATATATGTACTGGCAGAAAAGATTCGATAGAGAAAACCCTGACAAAGAAGTTGAAGAGAAGATTCTTCAAATCAGAGAGACTCACAAGGATTATGGCTATCGTCGAGTGGCTGGAGAATTACAAAATCAAGGCTACTGTGTAAACAAAAAGAAAGTACAACGTATAATGCAGAAGCTTGGTCTACAGGTTACTTCTTTCATTCGAAAAAGCCGTAAATACAGTTCGTATAAAGGTAAAGTTGGAACGGTTGCTCCTAATCGCATAAGGAGACGATTTAATACCTATATACCACATCAGAAGATTACAACAGATACTACAGAGTTTAAGTATTATGAGATTACTGCTAAAGGTCACATGACAATGCATAAGCTTTATCTAGATCCATTCATGGATATGTGTAATGGTGAAATTATTAGCTATGGAATTGACAGACACCCTTCAGCAAAAAATGTTATGGATGCATTGGGACAGGCTATTGAAATAACATCCGATTGCAAATACAGAAGAACTTTCCACTCAGATCAAGGCTGGGCTTATCAAATGAAAGCATACTCTCACCGTCTTAAGGAAGAAAGAATCTTTCAAAGTATGTCTCGTAAGGGAAACTGTCATGATAATTCCGTTATGGAGAACTTCTTTGGATTGCTTAAACAAGAAATCTATTATGGCGTTATTTACTATAGCTACGATGAGCTAAAGTCAGAAATCGAACGATACATAAAGTATTACAACGAACAAAGAATTAAAGAAAAACTAGGATGGCTAAGTCCAGTACAATACAGGCTTAGACTCTTGGCTGCATAAAAATAGCGTAGCAGCCATATAAACTGCTACGCTAAAAAAGTCTAACTTTTGGGGGTCACATCACTTAGGTCGCTGTTTTTTTGTTGCATAAAAATACCGTATGGGGGTATACTGTTTACAGAAACTAATACCCCCTTTGGGTATGTAAAGGAGGACAGATGGCTCAGAAAGACGGCCAATCACAAAAGACATGCTGTCATTGTGACCACAAGGCAACCCCTCGCTCAAGCGAACTTAAAAGTGGGGTTTCTCACCGTATTAACCGTGCAATCGGCCAGTTAAATGGCATTAAAACAATGATTGACGAGGATCGTTATTGCGGAGACATTCTTATTCAGCTTGCGGCAGTTGAGTCTGCGGTTAAGGCCGTCTCAAGAGAGGTAATGCAGGATCATCTGGAGTCTTGCGTAGTTGACCGCATCCAGTCGGGTGATACAGAAGTTATTGGTGAGGTTATGGACCTCTTTAAGCGTTTTATGTAAGGTGGCGTTATGGATCAGAAAGTTTTTGATGTACAAGGAATGACATGCGCAAGTTGTTCTGCGCACGTGGAGAAGGCAGCAAACTCTGTCTCTGGTGTCTCTGAGGCACGCGTTAATCTGCTTAAAAATTCTATGGAAGTTGATTATGACGGTAATCCAGATACCCTCAAGCAGATTTCTGACGCAGTAAGCAAAGCAGGCTATGAGGCAACACCTCGTAGCGACAAAAAAGATTCTGCTGCAGCTACTAAGACAGACGCTACCGATGCTTCAGAAAAGACGGTAAAGCAGAAGAGAGTCGAGCTTATTTCCTCAATGGCGTTTGCCATTCCACTGCTCTATCTTGCCATGGGTGAGATGATAGGAGCACCTGTTCCATCTGCTGTTTCTGGAATGAATGGCATGATGAACTTGGCTCTTACTGAGCTTTTGCTTTGCATTCCTATTCTCTTTATTTGTCGTCACTATTTTATTGGCGGATTCCGCGCGTTTTTGCATGGCTCGCCTAATATGGATTCGCTCATTGCGATAGGTTCAGCAGCGTCGTTTGCTTACAGTGTTGTTAGCCTGTACCAGATGGCAAATGCGTTTGTTGCAGGAGATGTTGCTGCAGCTCACCAAGCAATGCACGGCATGTACTTTGAGACCGCAGGTGTGATTCTTGCTCTGATTTCCCTGGGCAAGTTCTTTGAGGCGCGCGCAAAGGGTCATACCACAGGTGCAATTAGCGCACTTATGAACCTTGCTCCAAAGACGGCTATTCTCGTCAAAGACGGTGTTGAACAGGAAGTTCCTGCAGAGACCGTTGTGGTGGGAGACGTGCTTGTGGTAAGGGCAGGTCAGTCGATTCCTGTTGATGGCCAGCTCATCGAAGGAGAAGGATCTGTCGATGAGTCCGCGATTACCGGAGAGCCCGTTCCTGTAAGTAAGACCGTTGGCGATTCCGTGACAGGCGCAACGGTATCTACCGGCGGCTGGTTTAAGATGCGTGCCACCGCTGTTGGCGATGACACTACACTTGCAGGCATTATCCGCCTGGTTGACGAGGCAACAAGCTCCAAAGCACCTATCGAGCGTCTTGCTGACAGCATTGCTGGCGTTTTTGTCCCCGTTGTCATTGGAATTGCATTGGTAACGTTTGCGGCATGGTTTGTCTTTGTGGCACCTGGTGACTTTGCGGTTGCTCTCTCGCACGCTGTTGCTGTTCTGGTTATTTCGTGCCCTTGTGCACTTGGTCTAGCAACGCCTACCGCCATTATGGTGGGCACCGGCCTGGGCGCTTCAAATGGCATTTTGGTCAAGTCCGCCGAGGCGCTTGAGGGTGCGGTTAGAGCAACCGTGGTTGTTCTTGATAAGACCGGAACGCTCACTGAGGGCAAGCCAAGCGTAACTGATGTTCTTTGTGCAGGTAATACCTCTGAGAATCAGTTGCTCGAGTATGCATATGCGCTTGAGCAAAAGAGCGAACATCCACTTGCGCAGGCAATTGTTACGTACGCTCAAGAGAAGCTTGGAGAGTCTGCAGGTAGCTTTGTTGACATACAGGAGTTCTCACAGGTTGCTGGTGGTGGCCTTACGGCAAAGGTTGGCGAGAAACGCCTTGTAGCAGGAAACGCTCGTCTTATGGAGCAGGAGGGCATCAGCACACAAGAGCTGACTTCTCAGGCTCAGCAGCTAGCTGAACAGGCAAAAACACCGCTGTACTTTGCGCTTGAGGGTAAGCTTCTTGGTGTCATTGCTGTAGCCGACAAGGTTAAGCAGACCAGTGTGTCTACCATTGCTCGTCTTCGTGCTATGGGTGTTAAGTCTGTCATGCTTACCGGAGATCAGGCAACAACGGCAAACGTCATTGGTAAGGAGCTTGGCGTTGACCAGGTTATTTCTGACGTCTTGCCAAGCCAAAAAGAGTCTTACATTAGGCAGTTCCAGGACGCTGGAGAAAACGTTGTCATGGTTGGCGATGGCATTAACGATGCTCCAGCGCTTGCGCGAGCAAACGTGGGAATTGCAATCGGTGCAGGTACTGATGTTGCTATTGAGTCTGCTGACATTGTCTTGATGAAGTCTGATCCAGCTGATGTTGCAACCTCAATTGAGCTTTCTCGCGCCACTATGACCAACATCAAAGAGAACCTGTTCTGGGCACTGTTCTATAACACCATTTGCATTCCTGTTGCTATGGGTCTGCTATATCCATTTGGCATTTCGCTGAACCCTATGATTGGTGCAGCTGCCATGGGCTTCTCGTCAGTCTTTGTTGTATGCAATGCACTGCGCCTGCGTACCTGGAAGCCAAAGAATACCAGCTCAGCAACTCGTCAAGACGCTCATGACACAAAACCAGTCATTGACGTTCAAACTAAGTCCACAAACGACGCATCCGCGTCACAGAAGGAGGAATCTTATATGGAGAAGAAACTAAACGTAGAGGGAATGTCTTGCCAGCACTGTGTTGCACACGTCACACAGGCTCTTGAGGCTGTCGAGGGTGTCTCTAAGGCAACCGTATCACTTGACGAGAAAAGCGCTGTTGTTGAGCTCTCTTCTGATGTAGCAGACAGTGCATTGGTTGATGCTGTTGCTCAGGCAGGATATGAGGCCACTATTGCCTAAGGTGGGCAAGTAGACGGTCCTTCTCGCTAGAATCGCCAAATACCGCACGTGCAGCATTTTCAGCAAGCTCACGTGCGGTATTTTTGTCTAGACCGCAGTGCTGCTGCAAAAGCTCAAACTCGCGCGAGAGGGTAGTGTTGGAGACAGTCATGTTGTCCGTGTTGATAGTGACCGTCAGGCCAGCATCAAGCAGTTGCTCAAGAGGGAAGCGCTCTATTGACTCAAAGATGCGCGTTTGAAGGTTGCTGGTAGGGCAAATCTCAAGAGCAACATTTGCAGCCTTGAGGTCCTGGATAACGCCTGTGTCCTCCAAAGAGCGAACACCATGACCAATACGTTGTGCGCCAAGTCGAAGTGCAGCCTTGATGCTTTCTGAGCCAGCTGCTTCTCCCGCGTGGATAGTAAAAGGAACATTTTTTCTTTGTGCTTCAGCAAAAAGTGACGAGAAATTCTCTGTGGCAAAGAGCGCCTCAGCTCCCGCTAAGTCTGCCGCTACAACGCCATTCCCAAGATACGCCGCAGCTAGATCAATTGACTCTTCATTTTTGCGCTTAAGCTCTTCACCTGTGCCACGCATAGCGCAAATAAGGTATGCCGTATGGAGCTTTGACTGTGGATGCTCTGCATAGAAGTCAGTTCTACCAGCAAGAGCAGCCTCAAGAACTTCTTGCTGAGAAAGGCCTTCTGCAGTAAGACTTCCTGGTGCAAAGCGAGGTTCAGCGTAGAGAACTCCCTCTGCATCAAGCTGCTCATGGAATGCCTTTGCAACTGTGCGAATGCCCTGTGCAGATTGCATAAGCTTGAGAGGCAGCTCAAATGTTGCAAGATACTGGTTAAGATCCTGACAATGATCTGGGACTTGCATCTTTTCTTGAAGCTCAGCCAAAGACAAATCAAGTCCCGCTTCTGCTGCAAGTTGAGCTGCGGCAGATAGTGGAATTGATCCATCAAGATGGACATGCAAATCGATAAGAGCACAGGAGCTCATAGCGCCTCCTACAAGAAACGTATGCTATGGCGCAAAGAGCGCAAACTAGATAGCTACATCATACGGTAGGGAAGTGGCATTTTCCAAATCGTTTGCAAGTTTTTCAAACTGGTATCCATTAACGCGCTCTAGTAGGCGTACCTCATCAGGCAAAACGTCATAGTGAATCTGCGAGCAAATAGCACAGGCGATAGATCCAATGGTGTCTGTATCTCCGCCCATCTCGGCGGCTATTCTCGCCGCTCTAGAGACTTTACCCTGAGAGAGCTTTACCACTGCAAGAACTGCAGGTATGGTCTCTATGGTTTCGTAGCCACAGCCGCAGTAGTCGTAGATGTCTCTTGATGCCGCTAGGGGAGCCTCAAGGTTTTTGGCACCCTCGCAGAACTCCAGCGCCATGATGCACTTTTGGTACATGCTAGGCATAGGCATTTGTGTACCAATTTTTGTGTAGAGCGCTCGGTGCCCGTAGCTTAAAGCAGTTTCAAGAGCGTCTTCCACCGTAAGCGAATTTTCTGTAAGACCCCTGTTGATGGCGGCAACAATCATTGCTGCACCCATTATGGCTACATTGGTTCCGTGAGTGGGAAGCGCAAGCTCAGTAACACTGTTAATGAGCGTATGTTTGTCTTTCCAGCTCACAATTGAAGCCAATGGAGCACATTTCATGGCACATCCGTTAGTGGTACCAAGGCGTCCACACGTTTTAAGTGAGTGACCAGAAAGTCGATTGGCTAGTGCAGCTCTTGTGGAAGGACCAACTACCTGGGCAGCATTTGGCTCTGTTGCCACATAGTTTTCCAGTGCGTCAAAGTAGCTTGACTGATTAAAAATACCCTGGTTATCAATGATATTTTTAGTCAGAATGATTGCGTTTGCGGTGTCATCTGTGGTTTGACCTGCGGTAAAAGGTCTTCCAAAGAAGTCATTTTTTGGTGGACTTGAAAGACTCTGAACTCCATCAGGAAATGCAAAATCAATTTGGTGTGGTGACATCATCTCTGTTGGCATGCCATAGGCGTCACCATAGGCAAGAGCCGTAAGCATCCTATAGAGTTTGATTTTTCTTGCCGTATTCATGTTACTCACGCTTCTTCATGCGAGAAGAACGTGATGTTTTGGCTCTGCAGAGACTATTTTTACCTGCAGAGATAAGCTTCTCATAGCAGCGTGCCATGATCGCTCCCCTCAATTAGATATTCTCTGTCTTTGCAGGTTTTGTCTTTGCTGGCCGTAAGGAATACCTCACTCCTTAGATCCTTACTTTCCCAGCTTGTAGTCGCAATACAAGCTAGATGGCTCAGACAGAAAATATCTCCCCCAAGTATGTTTAAAGTTATCAAATATTTAAGTATTGCTACAGGGGGTAAGCCTCATTATTCGGTAGGCGGTAGCTGAAGAGAGCTTAGAGGTTTTGTGCTCACAATAGTGACTACATGCTGTTTTATATTCTCTCTAACGCACTGTGCCATTGCTGGGTAAAATGGACGGTAGCAAACTGAAAGGAATGGATATGCCCGCAATTTTGACTCATGACTTCTTTGGCAAAGATGCCTTTGATATAGCTGCAGGCAAACTTGGTTTTTCTACGATGGAAGAGCGAGAAGCTTTTCTGTTGGGCAACCAAGGTCCAGATCCGCTGTTTTATTTAGCAGCAGATCCGCTGCTGCATCGCTACACTAAATATGCGTCGATCATGCATAAAGAAAAAACGCCTGAACTCCTCCTTTCTATGCGAGACGCAATTGCACCTCTGCCACTTAAAGACGTTGCGGTTGCTCGCGCCTATATTGCGGGATTCCTCTGTCACTATATGCTTGATTCAACTGCTCACCCTTTTGTCTATTACTGGCAAAACATGCTTACCTCTCAAGGTGTAGAGGGCTTGGACGAATCTGCTAAAAATCAAGTACACGCAGAAATCGAGAAGGACCTTGATGAAGCAATTCTTTACGCTCATCTAGGCAAAACGGTAGCTACGTATAGGCCGTATAGCGAGGTTTTAAGGGCGTCACTGCATACGCTCTACGTTTTGGATAGAGTATTTTTCTTCGCGTTGCTATGGACGTATGAAAAACCTACCGATACCAGGATTTTCTCGTCAGCTGCTGTTGATTTTAGGATTATCCAGCACCTTGCATATTCACCAACAGGCAAGAAGAGAAAGCTATTGGGTCATCTTGAGCGCACTTTTGGTCCAAATAGGTTCCCTTTGATCGAGGCGCTTTCTCACGGGGCAAGGGAATCTTCTGATTCTGATTTTGATAACAGAGCAGGAAATGAGTGGACTGATCCTTTTACGGGAGAGGTACGCAAAGAGAGCTTCTGGGATTTGTATGACCATGCGCTGGCAAATGTGCCGTATGCACTTGACGTTTTCTTCTCGCCAGACTTTAATCTTGATACTGCAAAAGAGCTTACGCAAAATCTGAACTTTGATGGTCAGACACTTGCAGGTGAAGGTTCGACAGAATAGGTTTTTGTGGCAACGTACGTTTTTTCTGATATTCACGGCCATGTGGAGCCGCTGAGGCGTGCTCTGGAGCGTATTAATCCAACCGAGTCAGACGTGTTTTATTGTCTTGGCGACATGATTGACCGTGGTCCTAGCTCGCTCGCCACTATTAAGACAATTCGCGCGCTTCCTAACTGCACCGTTTTAATGGGCAATCATGAGCAACTTGCGCTGCAAGCATTGACCCCAGAGGCGGATATAGAAGCTCAATTTATGTGGCAGATTAACGGGGGAGACGCAACCCTTGCTGAGCTTAAGACACTTTCTGAAGAAGAATATAGTGAGCTGATTGGCTGGTTGCAAGCACTGCCTCTGTACGCCAGCGTTGAGGTCCAAGGTAGGGACTTTGTGCTGGTACATGCTGGCGTAAAGTCTAATGGAGTTCCCTTGCCAACTGCGTGGGATAAGGCATCTTTGGAACAGTATTTGAGCAAGCAATCTGAAAATGATTTGCTGTGGATTCGTGAAGAGTTTTGGCAATATCCAACGGATTTCCGCACGTCAGATGAGCTGTATCCTATTGTTATTTGCGGCCATACACCTACGCCATTGTTAGCAAGTTTTGGTGCAAAAAACTTGAATCGAAGCGCTACAACTGAGGATGGCCTTGCACAGTGGGTCCAGTCGGATGGCGACAAGTGGGGAATTGATACTGGCACTACGGGTGGAGCTGGCTACGGTCAGGTAACTGTACTGCGCCTTGATGATCTGCAAGAGTTTGTTGAGCCGCTGCAAGAAGGCGAGTAATCGTGGCTGCAAAGACGTCGCAGCCTGCTGGCAATGCTGACAAAACTGTGCTTACGCATGTAGAAAACACGCTTGACCCCATTATTTTCCCTGATTCTCGCGTGCTGCTTTTGGGATCCATGCCTAGCCCCAAGTCTCGAGAAATCGGCTTTTACTTTGGCAACCCTCAGAATAGATTCTGGCGCGTAATTGCCGCGCTCTATGGCGAGAAACCCCTCAAGTCCATACCTGAAAAGATTGACTTCTGCAAAAGACATCATCTTGCCCTTTGTGACGTGCTTAAGGCATGTGACATTAAGGGTGCAAGTGATGCTTCTATTGCAAATCCGGTTCCGCACAACATTGGTGCTCTTATTCAAGATTCATCTATCTGTGCTATTTTTACGCTTGGTGGAACGGCAACAAAATTTTATAAGCGTTATACCGAGCAACAAACTGGTATTCCCGCACGTCAACTGCCCTCTACAAGTCCAGCTAATGCACGTATGTCAGTTGATGATTTAGTAGAAGAATTTTCCATTATCAAAAAATTTACCAATTGTGAGTTGACAATATCCTAGTTGCGACTAGGATTATACGCATGCGAATTATGGCTACGACATACACTGCACTTTGTGCATGCACCGCGATGTGTCTGGTGCCCGGGTCACATACGACCAGGGTGTAATTGTCGCTGAGCAAAATTTTCCTGGTACAGACTCGGGCGTAAAGCTATTTTGTAACTCTTGTGTGAGTATTCGCACATCCCGAGAGGATTTATTCGCATGGACTGGAGCTTCATAGGGGAACACCTCCCACTGTATGCAGAAGCTGCAAAAATAACGCTTACTATCTCTTTCTTTGGAGTTCTCTTCTCGCTTATCGTTGGTTTGATAAGTGCTCAGATTTCGCTGACAAAAATTCCTGTTTTAAGTCAGCTTAATGCTCTCTACGTTGAGCTTTCCAGAGGAACACCCCTGCTTATTCAGCTGTTTCTTATCTACTTTGGCCTAACTAAAGTTGGGCTCAAAATGGACGCAGAGGTAGCTGCTGTTGTGGGTCTAACGTTTCTTGGTGGCTCCTATATGGCAGAAGTGTTTCGTGCAGGTTTTGAATCAGTTGCAGCTATTCAGTTTGAATCTGCACAGGTTTTGGGCCTTTCAAAGATTCAAGCGCTCCAGCACGTTATTCTTCCACAGGCACTTTCTGTAGCAATTCCAGGCCTCGTCGCTAACATCATTTTCTTAATCAAGGAATCTTCCGTTGTTTCCGGCATTGCCTTGGCAGACTTGATGTATGTGACTAAAGACATTATTGGTATGCAGTACGACACTACAGAAGCCCTTTTTATGCTGGTAGTTGCCTATGTGATTATCCTTGTTCCTATTTCTTTGCTTGGCAGCTGGCTGGAGAGGAGGCTTGACTATGCCCGTCGATAACATTTTGCTGCAGGAAGGAGTGATAACGCGCCTTCTTGGAGGTCTTGCAACAACGGTGCACATCGGTCTTATCTCCGTGGCACTTTCCATTCCTCTTGGTATTCTCGTTGGACTTTTTATGACATCCAACAACAAGGTCGTTCGCGCAATTCTTCGTGTTTACCTTGAGATTGTTCGTGTTATGCCTCAGCTAGTGCTGCTCTTTGTGGTGTTCTTTGGTACTTCTGAATGGTTTGATGTCAACTTTGATGGCATTGAAGCTTCAATTGTGGTTTTTACCTTCTGGGGAGCAGCTGAGCTTGGAGACCTGGTACGAGGGTCGTTGGAGTCAATTCCAGCGTCTCAGTATGACAGTGCGTTTGTACTTGGCCTTTCTCGCCGGCAAACGTTCTTTAAGGTCATCCTACCTCAGGCTTTCAAGCGTCTTTTGCCTCCAGCTATCAACTTGATTACGCGCATGATTAAGACAACGTCACTGTGTAATCTGATTGGCGTGGTTGAGCTGCTCAGAGTTGGTAGTCAGATCACCGATTTTTATCGCTTCAAGTTCCCAACCGACGGAGCACTTTGGATTTACGGAGCTATTTTCTTCCTGTATTTTGCCGCCTGCTTCCCACTTTCGTATCTTTCGCGCAGGCTTGAGAGGAGCGCCTCACATGAGTAACACCGTTTTAGCAGTTAAGGACCTCACTAAGGTATATCCCTCAAGCGAGAAACCCGTGCTTGACAAGATCTCGCTCTCCATCAATAAAGGCGAGGTAGTTGTGGTGTTGGGACCTTCCGGTTGTGGTAAGTCTACACTGCTTCGTACCATTGTTGGCCTGGAAGATATCCAAGGGGGAGAAGTGCTTCTCCACGATCAGGTTATTTCTGGTCAGAAGAGGGAAAGCGCTGCTGCAGGCATTGGTATGGTTTTTCAAAGCTATGACTTGTTCCCCAACATGACGGTTTTGAAAAACGTAACCCTGGCTCCTTTGGTAGTGCAGAAGCGCTCAGAGGATGAGGTTTTGGCACAGGCAGAAGAACTACTGCGTCGAGTAGGGTTGTGGGAGAAGAAAGATGCCTATCCATCAGCTCTTTCCGGCGGTCAAAAGCAGCGTGTGGCAATTGTACGTGCGCTGATGACTAACCCTGAGGTACTTTTGCTGGACGAGATTACCGCAGCGCTTGACCCTGAGATGGTCCACGAGGTTTTGCAGGTAGTTATGGAGCTAGCAGAGCAGGGAATGACCATGCTGGTGGTAACTCACGAGATGCGCTTTGCTCAAGCGGTTGCTGATCGAGTCATCTTGATTGATCAGGGACACATCGTAGAAGAATCGTCCGATGCACAAGAGTTTTTCTCGGCACCTAAAACAGAGAGGGCACAAGAGTTTTTGCGTACCTTTGAATTTGAACGTGTACATAAGTAAACAACGTGTTTTTGCACGTAGATGATGTAGTAATTGATACAACTTGTTAGGATTTGAAATGAACTTCTTTGAAAATACTTCCGCTTCTCTTTCTCGCCGTGCTTTTCTTGGTGCAAGCGCACTTTCTGCTGCAGCTCTTCTGGCAGCTTGCAAGAAAAAGGATTCAGACGGAGCTCAGGGTGGATCTTCTGATACAGACTCAAAGTTTAGAACCCTTGATGACATCAAGAAAGCAGGCACGGTAAATATCGGTGTCTTCAGCGATAAGGCTCCATTTGGTTACGTTGATGCAAACGGTAAATACGCTGGCTACGACATTGTTTTTGCTGAGCGACTTGCAAAGGATATGGGCGTTAAGATCAACTACATTTCCACGGATGGACAAAATCGTGTGCCTTTCTTGCAGTCAAATAAGGCTGATATCATGCTGGCAAACTTTACGGTAACCGATGACCGTAAAGAGAAGGTCGATTTCTCCTTGCCATACATGAAGATTAAGCTTGGTGTTGTTTCTCCATCCTCTGCACCAATTACAGATGTTTCTCAGCTTGACGGTAAGAAGCTTATTGTCTCTAAGGGAACCACGGCTGAGGTTTGGTTTACCAAGAACGCACCTAAGGTTGAGCTGGTCAAATTTGATAGCTATGCTGACGCATACAACGCACTGCTTGACGGCCGTGGCGATGCATTTTCAACCGACAATACTGAGGTGCTTGCATGGGTTAAGTCTAATCCCGGCTTTGTTGTAGGCATTGACGACCTGGGTGATTCCGATACTATTGCTGCGGCTGTCCACAAGGGCAACTCTTCGCTGTTGGAGTTTATCAACAACGAGATTACCGGCCCTCTTGCAGAGGAGAACTTCTTCCATAAGGCTTACGAAGAGACACTCGCTCCCATTTATGGCGATGAGGTAGATCCAAATACTATGGTTGTTGAGGGCGGCAAAATCTAAGTTCTGGGCTTAGTCCGTCTTTACAGCTCAATACACCCATTTCGCGAGAAGACCTTGCAGCTTGTAAGGTCTTCTCGCGTTTGTAGCCAAATTGTTAATTTGTACAGTACTTTTTAAAAATGATTCTTTGTGCTGATAAAGTAGGTCAACTATTTTTTTGACCGACTAGGGCAAAGGGGCTGATAATGGCAGCTGAACAGCAAAAAGCAACTCGTAAAATTGGCGTTCCCAGGTTTCCCGGCGATATTATGCTGTATCCACTTTCTGTGGGCCTACTACTCCACTCTTTTTTCCCTCAGGTTCTAGAAATTGGTAGTTTTACTACAGCTGTTGCTAAGGGTGCTCCTGCGATTGTTGGTATTGTTCTGCTGTTTGTTGGCGCCTCCATTGATCTGAAGACGGTTCCAAAGGTTCTGAAGACTGGCCTGACTATTCTTATCCCTAAGCTTGCTATTGCCATTGCCTTTGGTCTCTTTGTTGCAAAATTCATGAACGATAATTTCTTTGGTCTTAATGCTCTTTCCATTATTGGCGGCATTACCTTCTGTAATGTTGCTCTGTACATTGGTATTACTGCTGAGTACGGAACTCCTGATGAGCAAGGCGCGGCTGCAGTTTTGTCTCTTGTTGCAGGTCCAGCAGTTACCATGATTGCTCTTGGTGCAGCAGGCGTTGCAGCAATTTCTCCAACCGCACTTGCGGGTACCCTTCTTCCTCTAGTCCTTGGTGTTGTTCTTGGTAACCTTAGTCCTTTTATCAGAGCACTTTTGGTTCCTGGTATTAACCCTTGCATTGCTGTTGTTGGTTTTGCGCTTGGTTGTGGAATGAGTGTTGAGAACCTTATTACTGGTGGTCCATCAGGTATTCTTTTAGCAGTTCTCTGCATCATCACGGGTATTCTTACCATGCTTGTTGAGCGTCTACTGGGCGGCTCTGGTAAGGCAAGTCTTGCTAGTGCAACTATTGCAGGTACCGCAACAACCACTCCTGCTGCGGTTGCTAGTGTTGATCCAACCTATACAGCTCAGGTTGTTGCAAACGCAAACGCTCAGCTTGCAGCTGCGGTAGTTATTACTGCACTGGTAGCTCCAGCATTTACTGGTTGGCTTGATAAGAAGCTTGCTAAGAAAAATGACGCCAGTGCGGTACAGACTTCAGAAGAAGTAGCTGCTACTGAGTAATTAAGTAGGCTACATAAAATGAATAAAACCCTCTTCTACGTTGGTGGAAGAGGGTTTTCTTGTTGGCTAAAGATTGTAATACTGTCTATTAACCTCGTAGTATATAACTATAGTAATTTAACTTGTGATTGGAGGTGCCTATGGAAGTGGGAGAGTGGAGTATTAGTTCTCCAGCATCCAAGTTTTTACTTGGTGCACCATGGTCAGAGAAACTTGCTCACGGATGGGTCCATCCTCTGCGTATCTCTCCCAATCAGCTTAGAGTCATTGGCTCTTGTTCTTCTTGGCACCCCGGTCTTTTTAAACAGATGGTAGCGTGTACTTCAGATATTCAAGTTGCTTTTACCACGGACAGCTCAGAAGTGGTGCTTGATCTAAAAATTGACAAAGTTCCCAAGGGAGCCTCTTCTGTTTTACAGTTACTTAAAGCAGCGTATCTGAAAAAGCTCAGCTCTGTCTTTGTGACAGTTGATGGTAAACCTTACAAGAGCTTCTCACTGGATGATGCAGGTGAACAGACACTTTCTATTCATCTAGAAACAGAGAGACCTCAGGATGACCTTGCTAGACTCCCAGGTTTTAATGACATTCATCACGTTTGTGTTAACCTGCCCTGTCTGCAAAGCGCTTCCATAAAAAACCTCCGTGGCAATGGCACGTTTTTCTCGCCCGATGAGCCTAAGAAAAAGCTGGTGGTGTTTGGTGATTCTATTGCGCAGGGTTTTGTTGTGGAGCGTCCAGATAAAACCTGGCCGCGCAGCCTTGCTAAACGCATGAAGCTTGAGGTGGTTAACCAGGGAATTGGTGGACAAGTTTATCAGCCAGGTTCGTATACGTTTATTGAGGATGCTTCGTTAGTTGTTGTTGCACTTGGAGCAAACTATCGATACGAGAAATGCTCAAAGTCGCAGGTAACATATGATATTCAAAATTCTCTCTGGCAGATTTCTCAGATGTATCAGGATACGCGCGTGGTGGTTCTGACGCCTACTCCTTATTTTGAGGATACGTATCCCACGCACCCTTATTCTTGTTTTATTGAGGTTTCTCAAATTATTGAAGAGGTCGCTGGTAAATTTGGCTTGCAGTGTATTTCTGGGGAAAAACTATTGCCGCAGGATAAGAAATATTTTGCTGACGATGTGCATCCAAATTCTAAGGGTGCGGCACTTTTGGCAAAAAACCTGTTTGAAGCCTTACAACAGCCAGCTCAAGATAGTCTTTTTTAGACGTCAAACTCTCCCAAAAGCTCTCTCAAAATTCAACACGAGTTTTTGTCCGGTGAAACTTCTACACTAGAGGTGAAAAACATCTAGAAAGGATACACATGAATATTACTAATCCTTTTGCACCTCATTTGACCGGGCAACTTTCAGAAGAAACTCAGGCCCTTGTGGCTGAGCAAATAGCTCAGGGCACCTTAAGTCCTTACGCGTGCAAAAATGAAGACATCATTCGCCGAGATTCCGCCCATGATCAGGCATCGCTTTTGCGTCCTGCTTTCATGCGAGATGTCGAGAAAATCATGCATACTCCTGCATATAACAGGCTAAACGGCAAAACACAGGTTTTCTCGTTCCGTGCGCATGATGATATTACGCGCCGTGGCCTTCATGAGCAGCTTGTTTGTAGAGTTGCTAAAGATATTGGACGCGCACTTGGCCTCAACCTTGATTTGATTGAAGCGATAGCTCTTGGTCATGATGTAGGACATACTCCTTTTGGTCATGCAGGGGAGTATTTCCTCAATGATATGTATCATGAGCAAACGGGGCGTTGGTTTTTCCACAACGTACAAAGCGTGCGCGTTCTTGATGGCCTTTATGCAAGAAACCTTTCTTTACAGGCGCTTGACGGCGTAATTTGCCACAACGGTGAGTTTGAACAGCAGATACTTCAAATGAGTGATCTTTCAACTTTTGATGAGTTTGACAAGGTGGTGGAAGATTGCTGGGAGAGAGGCCCTCAGGCTATTGCACATCTGCGTCCTATGACGCTTGAAGGTTGCGTTATGCGCATCTCGGACATTATTGCGTACGTAGGAAAAGATAGACAGGACGCTCTTCGCGCAGGCGCTGCAACAGAAGAAACGTTTGATGATGGTCTTGGTGGTGCTTATAACGCATGGGCTACCTCTGCTTTTGTTGCAGATATTGTTCAGAATAGCTTTGGCAAGCCCCAGATTTCTCTTTCAGAAGAGGCATTTAAAGAGATGAAACGAGCAAAGCGCGAGAATTACCAAAAGATTTATGGTGCATCAGAGGCCAATGGTGATTTCTCTGAAGACATTAAGCATCTGTTTGAGAAGTTGTACGAGTACGAGCTGTCTTCACTTAAATCGGGTGATCAGAGCCTTGCAATCTTTAAGCATCATATTGAGCCCGTGAGTAGACATCTTTCTAGGTACGGTCATACGTATGACTGGAAGAGTGACTTGCATCGAACTGTTGTTGATTTTATTTCTGCAATGACTGATGACTACTTTGTAGCTACCTGCGAAGCGCTCTTCCCAGAAGCTCAGGAGCTCTTTCCAAAGAGGAGCTACTTTGCAGAAGGAGTACGCGCGTAAGGTTTGTTAGTCGGTTACGGTATCGCAAACGGGCGCTTAAAGAGCATTTGTGTTAAGCGGGTTTCTCGCCAGGCTTTTATGTTTGAGACGGGGTAAAATAGCTGCATGGATACTTTATTTTCTGGCATGGAACGTGCCGCTAAAAAAGCCAATGCACCACTTGCAGCTCGCATGCGTCCTACCACGCTTGATGGATACGTGGGTCAGGAAGATGCGGTTGGTCCAGGCTCATGGCTGCGTAAGGCCATCGAGCACGATACACTCTCGTCTGTCTTGTTGTACGGCCCGGCCGGTACCGGTAAAACCACGCTTGCGCGCATCATCGCTCATACAACGCACGCAGAGTTTGTGGAAGTATCCGCAATTACGGGTACTGTTAAAGACCTTCGCAGAGAGATTGAGGCTGCAGAGTCAAGGCTTTTAACAGCAGGTAGAAGAACCATTCTGTTCATCGATGAGATTCATCGCTTTACACGCTCTCAGCAAGACGCTCTGCTTCACGCGGTAGAAGATAGAATTGTTGTTCTTATTGGCGCTACTACAGAAAACCCTTACTTTGAGGTTAACAGCGCTCTGATTTCTCGCTCTCGTGTAGTGGAATTGCATGCATTGTCAGATGCAGCAATCGATGAACTTATTCAGCGAGCACTTGAGTCAGAAGACGGTCTGGCTGGCGCATTTGTTCTAGAAGAAGATGCTCGCAAAGAGATTGTGACACTTGCGGGCGGAGATGGTCGTGCAGCTTTAACCTCTCTTGAGCTTGCTTCTCAGATGGTTGACGTTCCAGAATCTGCTGATGGCAAAGCATCTGAGCCGCTTGTTATTACCAAGCAGAACGTTCTTGAGGCAAATCCTCGTCGCGGACTTCCCTACGATAAAGCAGGGGATATGCACTATGACATTATCTCTGCGTTTATTAAGTCCATGCGAGGCTCAGACCCTGATGCAGCGCTGTATTGGCTTGCGCGCATGATTGATGCAGGTGAAGATCCTAAATTTATTGCTCGTCGCATTATGATTTTGGCTTCAGAGGACATAGGCAATGCTGACCCGCAAGCGCTGCTTATTGCACATGCAGCGTTTAGGTCAGCCGAGGTCATTGGTTACCCTGAGTGCAGAATTAACCTTGCCCAAGCAGTTATTTATATGGCACTGGCTCCAAAGTCTAATGCTGCAGAAGCAGGTATTGACGCTGCCCTTCACGAGGTAAGAACAGGTCCAAGGCGAGAAGTTCCAAGTTACTTAAGAGACCGCACACGCCCTGGTTCTGAAGAGTACGGCAACTACCTCTATCCTCACAATTATCCTGGCGGGTGGATTGAGCAGCGTTATCTTCCAGAGGGACTTGAACGTGGTGCGTTCTTCTCGCCATCTCCAAGAGGTTGGGAAGCGTGGAGAATTGCAGCTACAGAGCGTGATCGTCACGAGGAAGCTTAGGATTTTGAATTAGTTAACTGGGAGCATTAAGAAGGCGCTCCTCGGGTAAAATAAAAAGAACTGTAACCGTTAGCTTTGAGGGATGGCATAGATGGATTACTTACAGATTGCCCTTGTAGTCTTAGCCGTAGCTGGTGTTTGGGCTATTGTCGAAGTTGCTCTGACCCTAAGAACAACAAGAAAGTCAATTACTGAGATTACGCTCTCAGCTAACAACACCATTGAGCAGATTCAGCCTGTTATTTCAAAGATTGATGGCATGGTTGATGAGCTTGATCCAACTGTTAAGCAGCTGCCTGCACTTATGCAGAAGGTTGATGAGGCTGCAGAGAACGCTAATACCTCTCTTGAGAGCCTCAACGTAGTTCTTGGTGACGTAGCTACCGTTTCTGGTGCAGCATCTGCTGTAACCGCCACTGTCAGCAAAGCTGCAAGTGATGCGGTAACAGGTGTTGTTGAGTCTGTTTCAAAGCTGGGAACTGGCCTCGGTGGATCTTTGAATCCTTCCAAGCTTGCTGAGGCTGCTCAGGCTCGCTTGAGTGGTGCAACCGTAACTGCTCAGCAGAGCGCACAACGTGCTCAAGAGTACCTTGAAGAGCTTCCCTTGCTTTCTCAGGACAAGACAAAGCATTCTAAACCAGCTCGCACTGAGCAGTTCTATATTGAGTACGGTTCTGAGTCTTCTCAGAAGTCTGAGGAGTAGATTGTAATGGCACAAAAAATTGTTGAGCTTTCCGCTCCAGCAGATCCAACATTTGCTCGTTCAGTCAGAATGATGGCTGCTAATCTTGCTGTTTTGTGCAAGATGAACGTTGATGAGCTTGAAGATGTCAAAATGGCCGCAGAAGAGGGCTTTGTCTTTGCGTGTGGCACTCAGAAAGACTCTGTAGATATTACGTTTATCCTCGAAGACAATACTATGGTTATTGATTTTGACTTGGGTGATGAGGACCCAGTTGAGTCTGAGGAAGATAATTCTCAGCCACTAGAGCTTGTAGAGCTATTGCTCTCCGCTATTTGTGATGAGTTTGCGCTTAGCGATGACGGTTATACGCTTCATCTTGTAAAGATTTCTGGCGGTGCACATGCCTAAACCTGAAGCAAACGAGGCAGTACAGGCATCTGCAGAAGAGCAGAAAGCCGCAAGAAGAGCTGCTCGTCGTGCTTCTAAAGGTACCCCAGCCTGGGATAAAGATAGAACACGAAAGCTCTTTGCCCAATATAAAGAAACAAAAGACCCTGAGGTAAGAGACCAGCTTATTGTGAGTCACTTAAACCTCGTGCGCTTTTTGGCCTCCAAGTTTAAAAACCGTGGAGAACCTCTTGATGATTTGATTCAGGTGGGAACCATTGGACTTATCAAAGCAATTGATAGGTTTGAGCCTGATCGTGGCCTTGAATTTACGACGTATGCAACGCCAACCATCATGGGAGAAATTAAGCGTCACTTCCGTGATAAGGGCTGGTCAGTACGCGTTCCTCGACGTCTGCAGGAGCTTTCATCCAAGATTAATCAGGTTACTGATGACTTGACTAAAGAGCTGCAAAGAAGCCCTTCAATTGAAGAGATTGCCCAGCGTCTTGATACTAATGTTGAAGAGGTCCTTGAGGCTATGGAGTCTTCCAGCGCTTATAGCTCTGTTCCTCTTGAGGGAGGCGGCTCTGGCGCTGATGGAGATGAGACTCCTTCAATCATTGATCAGTATGTAACCGAAGATGAAGATCTTGCTGGTTCAGATGACCGCATTGTTCTTGAAGAGGCTATCAGGGATTTCTCGCCACGAGAGCAAGAGATTATCCGCATGCGATTTGTTGAAGGCCTTACCCAGGTTGAGATTGCGGAGAAACTCAACATCTCTCAGGTACAGGTTTCAAGGCTGCTTCGACGCACTTTAAAACGTATCCAAGAAAAGATTGACCCAGAAAGCGTGAATCGTTAATGGATCAAAAGCATCAAAACTTTTCCGATTCAGTTCAGAGATGGAAACAGCGTGGCTTAATGGTGTGGACAGCTATTGGTCTGGCTGCATTGTTTGCGCTTGCACTGTATGTTCTTGGCATCCTGGGACAGGCTGTTGAGCTGCTAGCCATTGGCGCTATTGTTGCGTTTGTCTGTAGCCCTGTTACTAATTGGCTTGAAGACAGGGGAGTGCCACGTGGCATCTCTGCTCTTATAGCTCTTGTTCTTACGCTCATTGTGCTAGTAGGATTTCTTATTCTCATTGCCCAGCCATTGGTATTTGAGCTTACTACGCTGCTCAAAAACGCTCCTTCGTATGCAAGTCAGATAGGAGCAATGGCAAGGGAGTTTTGGCAGAACTTTGACACTCAGAGCAACCCTGCAGTTAGACAGACGGTTGAACTTGCAATTGAACAGGCATCAAGTATTGGAATATCAGTTGCGTCTGGTATTTTGAGTTGGCTTTCCACATCTGCTTTAGGCAACATTTCTTCTATGGCAAACCAGCTTATGGTCTTCTTCTTGGGTCTGGTGCTTGCGTATTGGTTGGCTAAAGATTATCCCGTTATTGTTCGTGAGATGGCCATTATTGCTGGTCCTCAAAAAGAGAATGAGTTTAGGCTTATTCTTGCAATCTTGAGTAGATCTACCAGTGGCTATATGCGTGGAACTATCATTACCTCTGCGGTTAATGGCGTTCTTGTGTACTTTGGTTGTTTGATTTTAGGCAACCCTTATGCTGCCCTCATTGGTATGGTCACAGGAATCTTCCACATTATTCCTGTAGTTGGACCGGTTTTCTCGGCAGGTATTGCTCTGATTCTGAGCATTTTGGTAGACCCCATCATGACCGTGTGGACCATTGTTATCTTGATGGTTGCTCAAAACGTTGTTGATAACGTGCTTTCACCTTTGGTTATGGCAACCAGCGTCAAAGTTCACCCGGGTCTTTCGCTTGTTGGTATTGTTATTGGTAGCGCTCTTGGCGGAGTAGTTGGAACTATTCTTGCCATTCCTTTGACAGCAGCGCTGAGAGGTATCTTTGTGTACTTTTTCGAGAAGTATTCAGGTAGACAGATTGTCTCGCCAAATGGCGCGCTTTTTAACTCTACGCAGTATGTGGATGAGACAGGTGCCATCCTTCCAGAATATGACGCTCTGGACGATCCAAAGTTCTTTGAAGAGTCGCGTCTTGTTGATCAAGACACTACGGCTCATGTGCGCAGCAAGTCGCCAATTCCCGCACCAAAGATTCTTGGTCATGATTTTTCTCAGTTACTTTTTAGGAATACTCAAGAAGTTACTAAGGAACCAGATAAACCATCGTCAGATGCGGTAGACTCAGACAGTACAAAAGAGTAGTTATTTGAATACGGAGAAGTACTTTATGGCTGACTATAAAACAATGACAACAGCAGAGATTCGTGAGGACTTCCTAAGCTTCTTTGAGAGCAAAGGTTGCAAGCGCTATCCTTCTTCATCTCTGGTGCCTTCTGATCCTTCGCTGCTTCTTGCTAATGCTGGCATGAATCAGTTCAAGGAGTATTACCAGGGCATCAAGACTATGAAGGAGATTGGTGCTACATCCTGCCAGAAGTGCCTTCGTACTAACGATATTGACAACATTGGTGACTCCCGCCACCTCTCATTCTTTGAGATGCTGGGTAACTTCTCCTTTGGTGGCTACACCAAGCGCGACGCATGTACCTGGGCAATGGAATTTATTTCTTCTCCAGAGCACCTGGGTCTGCCTCTTGATCGTCTGTACTTTACTGTCTTTACTGACGACGATGAGGCAATTGAGATCTGGAAGTCTCTTGGCGTAGCAGAAGACCACATCACCCGTCTGGGCGAGGAGGACAACTTCTGGGCAGCTGGCCCAACTGGTCCCTGCGGTCCTTGCTCTGAGATTTACTTTGATCAGGGTCCTGAGTTTGAGGGAGAGGCTCCTGGAGACGATGGTGACCGCTATCTTGAGTTCTGGAACCTCGTCTTTACTCAGTTTGACCGCCAGGAAGATGGTTCTCTGCCTGAGCTTCCTCACCGCAACATTGATACCGGCATGGGCCTTGAGCGTATTGCAGCTATCATGCAGCATGAGGGCACCAACTACGAGGGCGATATCATGCGTACCCTCATCTCTTTGGGCGAGAAACTCTCTGGTAAAAAGTATCACTCTACTGACGAGATTGACCGCAGCCTGCGTATCCTTGCAGACCACTCTCGTGCAGTTACCTTTATGATTGGCGACGGTATTCTTCCTGGTAATGAGGGTAGAAGCTACATTCTTCGCCGTCTGCTCCGTCGTGCTGTCTACCACGGCCGCTTGCTGGGCATCCAGGGCACCTTTATGGCAGAGTACGCACATGAGGTTGCTGTTCTGCTTGGCGCAGAGTATCCAGAGCTTGTCGAGAAGAGCGCTCTTATCGACGGCATTTTGACCGCAGAAGAGGAGCGCTTTGGCACTACGCTTGACGCAGGCGAGTCCAAGCTCACCGCTGAGCTTGAGCAGCTTGAGGATGGCGCACAGCTTTCCGGTGAGGTTGCATTCCTTCTGCACGATACCTACGGATTCCCTATTGATCTTACTCGTGAGATTGCTGCAAATGCAGGTCACGTTGTTGACATGGACGCCTTTGACGCTGCAATGACAGAGCAGCGTGAGCGCGCTCGTGCATCTGCTAACCGCGATGCCTGGGGTAATGCTCAGAGCATCTGGGTTGCACTCTCTGACCGCCTTGATGAGACCGTCTTTGACGGCTACGACAACACTGAGCTCTCCGGCGTTCGTGTTATTGCTCTTGTTCAGGATGGACAGGAGGTTGAGTCCGCTGCTGCTGGCTCTGAGGTTGAGGTTGTGCTTGACCGCACACCTTTCTATGCAGAGATGGGCGGCCAGGTAGGGGACACCGGCAAGCTGACAGCTCCTGGTCTCTACGTTCACGTCACTGACACCAAACATCGCGACGGCGGACTTGAGTCCCACGTTGGCGTGGTAGAGGAGGGCACCATCTCCGTTGGTGACTCTGTCACCGCAACCATTGATGCTGGCCGCCGTGAGCTTATCCGCCGCAACCACACGGCAACTCACCTGCTTGACGCAGCACTCAAGAAGGTTCTGGGAGATCACGTTAACCAGGCTGGTTCTCTTGTTGCCCCAGATCGTATGCGCTTTGACTTTACGCACTTTGAGGCTCTTACCAAAGATGAGCTTGATCGCATTGAAGGCATGGTCAACGCAGAAATCTTTGCTGCTAAGCCTGTTGTCACTCAGATCATGAGCATCGAGGACGCAAAGGCAGCCGGCGCTGTCGCACTCTTTGGCGAGAAGTACGGTGATGTCGTACGCGTTGTCTCTGCTGGTGCAGAAGACACTCCATTCTCTCGTGAGCTCTGCGGTGGTACTCACGCACGCAACACAGCAGATCTTGGCCTCTTCAAGATTATTTCTGAGAGCTCCGTTGGTTCTAACTCAAGGCGTATTGAGGCTGTAACCTCTATGGGCGCTATTGAGTACGTTGATGAGCGCCTGGCTCAACTTGATGAGGTTGCCGCAGCTCTGAAGGTTCGTCCTTCTGCTGTTGCAGACCGCGTTGAGCAGCTGCAGCAAGATCTTCGCACTGCAAATCATAAGCTTGAGGCTGCTCTTACTGGAGCAGGCAGCAACCAGGTAGCAGAAGCACTTAAGTCTGCTGTCCAGCTTAATGGCTATAGCTGCGTAATTGCTAAGCTCGAGGGTCTTTCTGGTAAAGAGCTCCGCTCCGCATGGGATGGCATCCGCGATGCATCTGACGGCCAGCCTGTTGCTTGCGTCATCGCATCCGCAACCGCTGACGGTAAGGTTTCCCTGCTTGCAGGCGCAACTGATTCTGCAGTTGCAGCGGGCTTCTCGGCAGGAGACATTGTCAAAGAGATTGCAGAGCTTGTTGGTGGTCGCGGTGGCGGCAAGCCAGCAATGGCACAGGCAGGCGGTTCAAATGCTGCAGGAATTGACGCAGCACTTGAGGCTGCAAGAACAAAGCTTGGTGCGTAACGTTTGCGCGTTTTAGCTCTAGATATTGGTGAAGTTCGCATCGGGGTTGCTGTAAGTGACCCCGATGGTGCTATTGCGTCACCTGTTTGTGTGCTTCCTGCGCAAGAGGTGCTCTCACATGCACGCACGTTTAAAGCTGTGCTTGAAGATTGGGAGCCAGAACTGCTTTTGTGCGGTCGTCCTAGAACGCTCGCCGGCGAAGATGGACCACAGGCCCAAAAAATTACCGCTCAAGCTGAGCAAATTGCGAAGAACTGCCAACTTCCATTAGAATTTACTGACGAAAGACTTTCTTCTGCGGAAGCGAAGAAGATCCTTCGAGCGCAAGGTTTATCTGAGAAAGCCATGCGTGGAAAAGTTGACATGGTTGCTGCTTCGCTCTTTTTGCAATCATGGCTTGATGCACAGATTAATAAGGGAGACTAAATGCCCACCCTATCCAATGGTTCTTCTCCGCGTCGTCAGGGCGCACATTTTTCTTCTCCTGTACCAGAGGGACAGGCTCAGGAAGAGCAGGCTCAGCAGGTACAGAGTCAGCAGCCTTCTGTTGAGGCAACAGGATCGCTTCCTGCACTTACCGGTGGTAAGCTTTCTTCAAGAAGCGCCCAAGTAACTCATATGGCAAAAAACAAGCAGGTAAAGCATAGAGATAAGAAGGCTTCAAAGCGTTCTCGTATTTTTGCGACACTTATTGCTTTTATCATGGTTGCGGCCCTTGGCATCTTTGTATGGAAAGTAGCGCTTCCAGAGCTTTCTCGTGCCAATTCCGATACGCAAGAAATTACCACAGGTCAGCAAGTTACCATTACTATTCCAGATGGTGCTGGTGCGCAGGAAGTAGCAAAGATTCTTTTTGAGAACAAGATTATTGCCACTAAGAGTGAGTTCTTAAACCAGGTAAAGCGTCAGGATGCTGAGCAGAAAATCAAGAGTGGTATTTATGTTATTACCACTGGTACCAAGCCAGCAGACATCGTACATCTGCTTATTTCTGGCCCTAATGCTCCTGGTAGTGGCTTTGTCGTACCAGAAGGTTATACCGTTTCTCAGGTTGCAGATTTGGTACAGGACTACTTTGGTATTTCTCGCGATGATTTCTTAAATCAGGCAAAAGCATCCAATTATGTTGCTGACTATCCGTTCCTTGCTGGTGCAGTAGACGCTAACGATTCTCTTGAGGGCTACCTGTTCCCTAAGACGTATACCTTTACGGAAAGCAACGTAACTGCCGATACGGTCATTCGTGCCATGCTTGATCAGTTTGAGACAGAGACGGCTGATCTTAACTTGGATGCTGCTCGCATTACGCTTAATAAGCGTTACAACTTGAATCTTACTAACGAGCAAATCATTATCATGGCATCCATCATTGAGCGAGAAGCCCTGACTGATGAGGATCGTCCTAAGGTTGCATCTGTCTTCTACAATCGTCTGTATGACGATATGTACCTGCAGAGCGACGCAACTCTTGCCTATTCTCTGGGTAGGGAAGCTACTGCAGAAGAGCTCAGTTCAATGACAAGCGACCCATACAACACCTATGCATTTAAGGGTTTGACTCCTACGCCTATTTGCTCTCCAGGTTATGCCTCCATTAAGGCAGCTATGGATCCAGCAGCAACCAATTATTACTACTTCTGGATTACCTCCGATGAGCACGTCTTCTCGGAGACCTATGACGAGCATCAGCAGGCTATTGAAAACGCACGCGAGCATGAAGCCGCAAGCAAGCAATAGTTGGTGTCTATGAGCTTGATTAAAGCAACACAATACGTTTCTGCTGTTGAGCATATCTCTATAGAGAATCTTGTTCAGCAGGGGATTAAGCTTGTGCTCTTAGATCGCGATAATACCTGTGTGCCTCGAGACACCAAGACGGTGCCGCCAGCGGTATCTGCTTGGTTTGAGAAGGCTCATGCGGCTGGATTAACGCTCTGTCTTATCTCAAATAACATTCACCTCAATGAGGTTCAGCGTAGCGCTCATGAGCTGGGAATTGAGGGAGAAGGCTTTGCTTGCAAACCGCTGCCTCGCGCTTTAACTGCAGCTATGAAGCGTTTCTCGGCAACTAAAGAGCAAACCGTGATGGTGGGAGACCAGATTTTTACCGATGTAATTGCAGGTAATTTTGCTGGTGTTGCAACTATTTTGGTAAAGCCGCAGTCTACTGAGGATCTTTGGTATACCAATATCATTCGTCACGCAGAGCGCCGCATTTTAAAAAATGTAACTTTTACGTCATAACAAGACGGCTCTAGTTTACTTGCTCCAACTCGATGATAGAATCATCTTGAAAGGCTGGAGGAGTATGGAGCTTCGCGATTCAAGATACGTTGTACATGAGGGCTGTGATCATATCTTTTTTGTAGGCTTTCTGGGTGCCGGAAAGTCCACACTCGCACGTAATTTGGGCGAGCTGTTTCACCGCCGCTATGTCGATACCGATCGCTTGGCAGAACGCATAGCAGGTAAATCACTGGCAGAAATCTACGAAGATGACGGTGAAGAGCTTTTTAGGCAGGCAGAAACTGAGGTTTTGCAAACGCTTAAGTCTAAGAAGTCACTGCTGGTAAGCTGTGGCGGTGGAATTGTCGAGAAGGACATCAATCTTGCGCTTATGCGCGAGATGGGAGTCATTGTGTTTCTCGACGGCGATCTTTCTGACTCACTTCGTCAAATTCAACGCACGGATAGACGTCCTGATTTGGGAAGCTTTGAAAACGCTACTCAGCTTTATAGGCGCCTGCGTCCTCGTTATGAGGCCGCCGCTGATATTACTATTGATATTCGCGAGAAAACGTTTGAGCAGGTAGCCATTGATTCTGGCAAGCTGCTTTGGGAAAGAGGACTTCTATGAGTGACAATGTCCAGAATGAGCTTGAAGAGGAATTGCCACCTGTTCAGATTAAACAGTGGGTTTCTATTCCTGGAGGCTCTATTGCACTTCGTTCTGGTGCGGGCGTGCTTTCAAACTTTGGTACCGAGCTGAGGACTGCGGTCGGAAGGCCTCATCGCTGCGCTTTTCTTGTCAGCAATCAGGCAGATGAAGACCTTGCTGAGCTTTTGCGCAGAGACCTCACTACCATTGGTTTTCTCGTCACACGCGTTGACGTAGAAGATGGTGAGTCGGCAACTACTGTGGCAACTGAGGCACAGGTATTGTCCGCTTTGGCAGAAATGCACCTTACGGCTGATGACCTGGTGGTTGCCGTGGGTCACGCGGGAGTTATTTCTCTTGCTAACCACGTGGCTAACAAGTGGTGCGGGGGAGTCTCCCTTGCCACTGTTCCACTTGATTTAGCTGCAGTTATTGTCTCGTCTATTACTCCTCGTGCACTTGATACTGACGCTGAGCACCAGCGCCTTGTTACCACTAAGCCTTGCGCACGTTTCTGCTTTGCAGATCTTGAGGTTATGGATCTTTGCGATGACAACGCTAAGGTTGCCCAGGTGTGCATGGTTGCAACAGCCATGTCTGATAACGAGGCGGAGTTTGGCCGTATTTGGGATAGGGCAGATAACCTCTCCTCTGGAGTTGCCGATATCGTTGCAGAGCAGCTGGCAGAATCTACTAAGACTCGCGGCCGCCTCTCTGATTCTTCCGCTATTGCCATTCAGCAGTCTGTTCCTTATGGCTGGGTTTTTGTGGAGGCGCTTCGTCCGCTCATCCCAGCTGACCAGCCTCTTTCTGCACTTTATGCAGATGCACTGCGTTTCTCGGCAAGAATTGCAGTAGCTAAAGAGTCGCTATCTTTTGACGATATGCTTGCCCAAGATGAGATTCTTGAGCGCTTAAATATTGGTTTTGTTACATGTGACATCACTCCCGAGCAGCTCATCGAAGCGCTCAAACAGGAATGTTTCCGTTCTACTAATCGTTTTATGTTGCCGATTCCAATGTCTATTGGAAGGGTAAGATTAGCTTCAGTCGACGAGGAACTTCTCGCCGAACACGCCCGCGCGTGGTGTGAGGCTCACGCTTCGCATTAAAGTGCCGCATCTTGCACCAAGGAGCTTCGTTTGGTTTGACAGCTCCACGAGGTGCAACTCTTTGTTGTAAACATCTCGAGAAGGGATTTGAAATGGCAGATCTACAGGCAGCTGCAAAGCGCGTCGCGCGCTTTCGCGAGGTAATGGCTCAGAGAGGTTATGACGCTGTTGTTCTACGTCACAACCCAGACCTTCGTTGGTTGACTGACGCTGAGCGTACCTTTGACTTTGAGCAGGCACATACTGCATTTATTACGCAGGATGAGCTCTTTATGCACACTGACTCTCGTTACTACAACACATTCCTGGAGCGCCTTGGTGCTGACTCTCCATGGAAGTTTGACCAGGAGGTCACTACTCCTACTGAGTGGGTGGCTGCACATGTTGCTGAGGCTCGTGCTCGCGTAGTTGCTATTGAGGACACTGTTGACCTTGCTTTCTTTGATGGCCTTGAGCAGGCATTGCGTGATCACTCTATTGCTGCTCTACTTCCACGTATGCATGGTGATATTGCTGAGCTGCGTATTGTTAAAGACCCAGCAGAGATTGAGCTGATGAAGCATGCTCAGTCAATCACTGACAAGGCATTCCTCCACATCTGCGAGTACATCAAGCCAGGCCTCACTGAGCAGCAGATTCGTGCTGAGCTTGAGAACTACATGCTCTCTAACGGCGCAGACGCTCTCTCCTTTGATTCCATCATTGCTTCTGGTCCTAATGGTGCTAATCCTCACGCACAGCCAGGTGAGCGCGTAGTTCAGACCGGCGACATGATTGTTATGGACTATGGTGCAGGCTACCTGGATTACCACTCAGATATGACCCGTACCGTTGTTGTTGGTGCACCTTCCGAGGAGCAGCAGCACGTCTTTGATGTTGTTCGCAAGGCAAATGAGACCTGCGCTGCAGCTATCCATGCAGGCGTAACTGGTTCTGACATCCACAACCTTGCAGTTAAGGTTATCTCTGAGGCTGGCTACGGTGAGTACTTTGGCCACGGCCTTGGCCACGGTGTTGGCGTTGAGATTCACGAGCGCCCCTTCTTCAACCCTCGTTGGAACAAGGTAATTGCAGCAGGTTCTGTTGTTACCGATGAGCCTGGTATTTACCTGCCTGGTAAGTTTGGTATTCGCCTTGAGGACTTTGGCGTTGTTACTGAGGATGGCTACGATGTCTTTACTCAGTCCACACACGACCTTGTGTCTGTTGGCTGCTAACTAGACGCGATATACAGAAATTTTTACGGCCAGAAGCTTTAGGTTTCTGGCCGTATTTTTACCGTGTCTCCTAGGGCGAGAAGACCTTCTCGCCTAAAAAAGACCTTCTCGCCTAAAAAGTAGCTTATAAAACCTAAAAAATTTAAAAAGAGTTATGTTAGTGGAGGTATGTTTTAGACTTATGTAATAAAATCAGAAAAGTAAATGTTATTTTCATTGTTATGTTTACAGTTTCATTTGTTTTATTAGGCGGAGAAGAAGGAGGTAGAAGTGGTTAGTATCGTTCTAGCCAGCCATGGCAAGTTTGCCGAGGGTATTAAAGATTCTGGCAGCATGATTTTTGGACCACAGGAAGGCGTTGTAGCTGTAACGCTTACTCCTGATATGGGCCCAGATGACCTGCATCAGAAGATTCTCGACGCAATTGCCACGCTTGAAGATCAAGAGCACGTTTTGTTCTTGGTTGACCTATGGGGTGGCACCCCCTTTAACCAGATTTCTCGTGTTCTTGAGGAAGAGGGTAAAGAGGATTGGGTTGCCGTTACTGGACTTAACCTCCCAATGCTTATCGCAGCATATGGTTCTCGCCTTGGCGTAGATATCGCCGCCGAGGTAGCAAAAGAGATTTACTCTGAAGCTCGTATGGGCGTGAAGATTAAGCCAGAAGAGCTTGAGCCACAAGAGGCAACACCTACAGATGTTCCTGCTGCTCCTGCAGCACCTCAGGGAGCAATTCCTGCAGGCACCGTTATTGGTGACGGCAAGCTCAAGATTGTGCTTGCACGTATTGATACCCGTCTTCTGCATGGTCAGGTTGCAACTACTTGGACAAAGATGACCAAGCCAGACCGCATTATTGTCTGCTCTGATGGCGTTGCTCAAGATGAGCTCCGCAAGACCATGATTGTTCAGGCAGCTCCTCCAGGAGTACATGTTCACGTTGTCCCTATTAAGAAGATTATTGAGATTGCTCACGACACTCGTTTTGGTAATACCAAGGCAATGCTTCTGTTTGAGACTCCTCAAGATATGCTTCGTGCTATTGAGGGTGGCGTAGAGATCAAGGAAGCTAACCTTGGTTCTATGGCTCACTCTGTTGGCAAAGTTGTTGTTACCAACGCAGTTGCTATGGACGAAGACGACGTAAAGACCCTTGAGGCCATCCGCGAGTGCGGTACAAAGTTTGATGTCCGTAAGGTTCCTGCAGATAATGCAGAAAACTTTGATGCAATGCTTAAAAAAGCTAAGTCCGAACTTGCTGATCGTAAGTAACTAGAAGGAGGTAGAAATGACACCTATCACAATACTGCTTGTCGTAATTGTTGCTCTTCTTGCTGGCATGGAAGGTATTCTTGACCAGTGGGAGTTCCATCAGCCCCTGGTTGCTTGTTCACTGATTGGCCTTGTGACTGGTCATCCTGCTGAGGGAATTTTCCTTGGTGGTTCTCTTCAGATGATTGCTCTTGGTTGGGCAAACATCGGTGCTGCAGTTGCACCGGATGCAGCTTTAGCATCTGTCGCATCTGCAATTATTATGGTTTTGGCACTGAATGGTGGAGATACTGACACCACCGCTGCTATTAACACTGCTATTGCACTTGCAATCCCTCTGTCCGTAGCAGGTCTGTTCCTCACCATGATTGCTCGTACCATTGCAACTGGTATTGTCCACGCAATGGATGCAGCTGCCGAGAAGGGCGATTTTGCTGCAATCGAGCGTTGGCACATCGCAGCCATTTTTATGCAGGGCGCACGTATTGCTGTTCCTGCAGCTGCTCTTTGCTTCATTGACCCAGCTATTGTTACTGACGCCCTAAACGCAATGCCTAAGTGGCTTACTGGTGGTATGGCAGTTGGCGGCGGTATGGTTGCTGCTGTTGGTTATGCAATGGTTATCAATATGATGGCTACTCGCGAAGTTTGGCCATTCTTTGCACTGGGCTTTGTTCTTGCAGCTATCAACCAGCTTACCCTTATTGCTCTTGGCGTTATTGGTGTTTGCCTGGCCATTCTCTATATTGGTCTTAAAGACCTTGCTAAGCAGGGTGGCGGCGCAGGTGGCGGATCTGGCGATCCACTCGGCGATATTATCGACAACTACTAATTCTGAAGGAGTGTGAAACTAATGGAGAATAAGATTCAGCTTTCTAAGAAAGACCGTATGTCTGTTGCTCTTCGTCATCAGTTCCTTCAGGGTTCTTGGAACTACGAGCGTATGCAGAATGGTGGTTGGGCATTCTCAATAATTCCTGCCATCAAAAAGCTCTATCCAAACAAAGAAGACCAGGTAGCAGCTCTTAAGCGCCACCTTGAGTTCTACAATACTCATCCTTATGTTTCTGCGCCAGTCATGGGTGTTACCCTTGCACTGGAGGAGGGACGCGCTAATGGCGAGCCTATTGATGACGTTGCAATTCAGGGCGTCAAGGTAGGTATGATGGGTCCTCTGGCTGGTGTTGGCGATCCAGTCTTCTGGTTTACTGTCCGTCCAATCCTTGGAGCACTTGGTGCCTCCATTGCTCTTGGCGGCTCTGCACTTGGCCCTATTCTCTTCTTTGTCCTGTGGAACGTCATTCGCCTTGCCTTCCTCTGGTACACCCAGGAGTTTGGCTACAAGGCAGGTGCTTCAATTTCTTCCGATCTTTCTGGCGGTATGCTAGGCAAGATTACTGAGGGCGCTTCCATTCTGGGTATGTTTATCATTGGTGCCCTGGTACAGCGTTGGGTTTCAATTTCCTTTACCCCTGTTGTCTCTACCATTCCACAGCAGGCAGGAGCATACATTGACTGGACAAGTATTCCTTCAGGAGTAGAGGGAATGTATCAAGCATTGAAGCTCTACTCTGTTCTTGGACCAAACGGTCTTGACCCAGTCAAGGTAACTACGCTTCAGAACAACCTTGATTCGCTCATTCCTGGACTTGCTGCTGTTGGTCTGACGTTGCTTTGCTGCTCACTGCTTAAGAAGAAGGTTTCTCCAATTGCCATTATTCTGGCTCTCTTTGGTGTTGGTATCGTTGGTCGACTTCTTGGCTTTATGTAATGAATAAGAGTACGTACTAGTACTTAAAGTCGCACGAATATGGGTCGCGCTCTATAATGGGTGCGACCCATTTTTGAAAGGATTGTATGGCTCAGTCTCAGAACAACACCGTTGACCTCACCATGAAAGCCACCTCATTTCATGGTTTAGCCACTTACGGCGATATTCTTATTGGCAATAAGGCCTTTGAGTTTTATAACCAGAAAAATCCTGAAGATTATATTCAGATTCCTTGGGATCAGATAGATCACGTAGCCGCCTCAGTTCTGGGACGTACTAAAAGTGTTTCTCGCTTTGCTATTTTTACTAAAAACAATGGTAATTACTCATTTTCAACGCGAGATAATAAAGCAACGCTTCGTGCTATTCGTGAATATATAGGGGAGGAGAAGCTTGTTCGTTCTCCAAGCTTTTGGTTTGTGTTCAAGCACGGTCTTATGGCAATTCCACAGCTTCCTCGCCTTATTAAAGAGAGTTTTATTAAAAAGAAGTAAGCAAATTTTGCATTTTCACAAGAGCCGCCAGCACGGAAGGCGTGAAACTGATAAAATCCAACATGCATATACGTGTCGCGGGTAGTTTGAAAATTCACGGTCTTCTCGCGACTTTATCGAGTGAAAAGAGTGAGACGTGGCAACTATCAGCACCGCAGATTTCAAGAACGGCCTTGGCCTTAAGATTAACGATAAGTACTACACCATCGTTGAGTTCCAGCACGTAAAGCCAGGTAAAGGCGGTGCTTTTGTCCGCTATAAGATTCGTGACCTTCGCTCTGGCCGCGTTATTGATCAGACCTGCAACGCTGGCACCAAGTTTGAGAACGTTCTTCTACTCACCAAAGAGATGCAGTACCTCTACAACGACGGTGAGTCCTTCTACTTCATGGACAACGAGACTTACGATCAGGTAGCTGTCCCTGCTGATTTCATTGGCGAGAAGAGCGTCTGGTTCAAGGAGAACGATAACGCACAGCTTCTCTATGCAGACACTGAGCTTCTTGGTGTCGAGCCTCCAATGTTCATTGAGGCAGAGATCACTGAGACTGACCCAGGCTTCAAGGGAGACACCGTTCAGGGCGGTACCAAGCCAGCAACTATTGAGACTGGTGCAACGCTTCAGGTTCCAATGTATCTGAACCAGGGTGAGCGCATTAAGGTTGACACCCGCGACGGCAAGTTTGTTTCTCGCGTTTAACGCATATGCTTTGGGTACATAAGCGCCCAACAGGTATTGAGTAATTTTTTCAAAGACAGTTTGTCTTTTTTAGGGGGTAGACATGGCTGAAACAGAGCTTCGTATAGCAGGCATCGGCATCTCAAAAGATGTAATTTCAACGGTTGTCTCCGGCGCAGCTGGAAGTGTTGAAGGTGTTGCCTCCGTTGGCGGAAACGATACACTGGCATCCAACCTTATTAACGTTTTTACCAGCAGAAGTCTTGCACCAGAGAAGGCTGTTGAGGCAGGCGTAGAGAACGGTCAGCTCCATCTTGGGGTTCACCTCACTGTTTTCTATGGATATCCTTTCACAAAGCTTGCTTCTGAGGTAAGACTTGCTGTTGCAACTGCCGTAAATGAGCAGATTGGCGTCAGCATTGCTTCTGTTGATGTTTACATTGACAGCCTTGTTTTTCCTAAGGAGTAGGCTTGAGCGTTAAGTTTTTTGGACGTACCCGCGCCCGTAGCCAAGCACTACAGCTTTTGTTCCAGGCTGAAGCCACTAATCGCAGCGTTCTTGAGGTCCTCGACGGAGACTACACGCTCTCCGAGGGACCTCTTGACGAGTATGCGCACTCACTGGCAGTAGGAGCAGATGGCATCAGAGATGATCTTGATGACATCATTGCTGCTTACTCAAAAGACTGGGCAATTGATCGCATGCCTTCTGTTGACCGCAATCTTCTAAGAATTTCTCTCTACGAGATTCTGGAGGTTCCAGAGGTTGACGTTGCTGTTGCTATTAACGAGGTAGTTGACCTTGCTCGTGCCTATTGTGGTGACGATTCTCCTCGTTTTATTAACGGTGTTCTCGGCCGTATTGTTGACGATGTTGAGGCTGGAGAAGATATTTATTCTCTGTGCCACAAGCAGTCTGCTGAACAGGACAATTCTGAAGAAGAGCCAGTAAGCTCTGTGGAAGATGCAGAGTAGCTATGGCAAAAATCGATACGTCTGAATATCAGAGCTTTGACCAGATAACCGCAAGACTTGATTCAATTGTTGATCAAGTTCGCGATAAGAACGTCTCGCTTGAGCATTCTCTTGACCTCTTTGACGAGGCAATTGCCTTGGGTTCAAAGGCTGTCAATATGGTTGACACCACAGAGTTTACGCCAGAAGAGGAAGAACGTCTGGTTCAGGCTCAGGCAGCAGGGGATACAACTGACGTAAGTGGCACAGCAGCTGCCACTGATGAGCGGGCTTCTTCTGAGCAGGTTGAGGTTTCAGCTGCAGATGAAACGTCGTCTGATGACGCAGTTTCAGAAAGCGATGAGCACTAGTGGCTCAACGTGTTTCTCGCCAAAGGCTTGATAAAGAGCTGGTTAGGCAAGGATTTTTCAAAGATACTCAGGCTGCGCTGCGCGCAATTCTTGCGGGCGATGTTTCTACGAGCGATAGAAGACTGACCTCAGCAGGAGAGCTTGTTCCTGAGGGAGTATTTCTGCATGTAAAAGGCGCTATTCCGTACGTGAGTAGAGGCGGGCTTAAGCTCGAACGCGCCTTTGAAGTTTTTGATTTTACGGCACAACATAAAAAATGCTTAGATATTGGCTGTTCAACTGGTGGTTTTACCGATTGCCTGCTTCAAAATGGAGCTGCTTCGGTTACCTCAGTTGATGTTGGCTATGCGCAGTTTGATTGGTCGCTAAGAAACGATAGTAGGGTTGAACTGCTAGAACGAACAAATATAACTTCGCTGCCGGAATTGGGTTATTCTCACGTCTTTGATGTGGCGGTGTGCGACGTATCGTTTACTTCAATCCTGTCAATTCTTCCCTCTGTCTTGGATGTTCTAGCTCCTGAAGGAGTTTTTGTTACGCTGGTCAAACCGCAGTTTGAAGCTAAGAGAGAAGAAGTGGGCGAGGGTGGCATTGTGACTGATTCGTCCGTTCGCCTACATACGTTGCAAAAGGTTGCCGATGCGTTCAAAGAAGCTCATATGGGTCCTTTGGGCGCGTGTGAAAGTCCTATTCACGGCGCTAAGGGTAATGTGGAATATTTACTGTTTGGTCAGCTTGGGGCAGGGTCGTACGATTTAGATCTTGCTTCAGTGGTTTTGAACCATTCTGTAGAAATAGTGAAATAGAACGAATGTTCTATTTTGTGGTATTGTTCGTGGTTTTTTAGGTATACTAAGTACATCGAATCAGACGTTTAACTGTTTCAGTTGTGCAGTCAAGCAAAATCGGGAGAGTGGTTTGCGTGAAGGTACTTCTTGTTCCAAATTATTCAAGAGAAGTTGCTGTTTCTGGTGCACGTGAACTTGAAGAATGGCTTTTTGAGCAGGGATGTGATGTCCAGTGGGCACACGATAAAAAGCTGTTCCCAGATAAAGTTATAGACTGCTCTGACTGTCAGCTTGTTATTTCTCTTGGTGGAGATGGAACACTTCTGAGAGCTGCCAAAATTGTTGAGTATTCAGAAATTCCAATCCTGGGTATTTCGTATGGTCACCTTGGCTTTTTGACCAGTGCAACTCCCAATCAGATGATTGAGATGGTTGCCGATGCTCTTGCGGGAGAGCTCCACGTATCTAGAAGAGCAACACTTGCGATAGAAACAGAATATGAGCTTCCATCTGGAGAAACTTACGTTGAGAAGACCTTCTCGCTCAATGATTTTGCTGTTTCCAGAGGTGGAGCAGGCGATATGGTTGAGTTTACGGTTTCTGTATCGGGGAACCATATCGATAAGCTTCGCGGAGATGGCTTTGTAGTTAGTACAGCAACCGGATCTACTGGTTATGCTCTTGCTGCTGGTGGTCCTATTGTTACGCCAGAGTTCTCAGGAATGGTTTGTGTGCCAATTGCACCACATACTATTTTGGCTCGCGCATTTCTTACCTCTCCTTCTGATGTGGTTGAAATCACCATGTCAAAAGATAGACCTGCACCATGTCACTTCTTCTCTGATGGACAAAACATCAAGCATCCAGAGGAGGGTATGGCTACCAAAGCCCGTATTAGCCGTGGACCAGGAGACATCATTCTGCTTGATAGAAGCGCTGATAGTTTCTATCGTTCAGTTTCTCGCGTGTTTTATGGTAAAACTGGTCAGTAAGCAGGTCATATATGCTTGATGAACTTCGCGTGCAAAATGTTGCACTTATTGAAGATGCTTCTCTTGCTCCCGCCTCAGGTTTGACTGTTTTAACAGGAGAGACGGGCGCCGGTAAGACTGCTCTTTTATCTTCTATTAAGCTCTTAGTTGGTGAGCGTGCAGATGCTTCTGCAGTCAGAGAAGGAACGGATGCCCTTAGGGTTGAAGCACGCCTTTTTACCTCTCCAGAAGATCAAGAAGGAGTAGTGGTCTCTAGAAAAGTCTCTGCTGACGGCAGAGGCAGGGTAGAGATTGATGGCCATATGGCATCAGTTAAAGAGCTGGCTGCAGGTATTGGAACGTCAATTGATCTGTGTGGTCAGCATGAGCACCAAAGATTGCTTGATGTAAAGAATCATGTCAGCATGCTGGACGCATGGATTGGTTCAGATATTCAGTCTTACCAGACAGAGTATGTAGACGCTTTGCATGCTTACCATGCTGCAGTTACTGAGCTTCAGCGAGTTATTGAAGTAAGTCAGTCAAGCAATGCAAAAATTGATGAAGCAGCATTTCTTGTCCAAAGAATTGATGAGGTTTCTCCCAAAGAAGGAGAGCTAGAAGACTTAGAGGAGCAACTTCCTCGCTTTGAGCACGCAGAGGCTCTTCTTCAAGCTGCAGGAGGAACACATGAGGTACTCTCAAGTGATGAGGGCGTCATTGATTCACTCTCTGATGCGGTCCAGATGCTTCAAAATGCTTCAACGTTTGACGCTACGCTTGGTTCTTATGCAGAGTCTCTTTCAAGTGCTCTTATAGAGATTGAAGATGTTTCTTCAGAGCTCAGAAGTTATGTTGGATCTCTCGATTTTGATGAAGAAGCTCTTGAAGAGATGCAGAGTCGCATGGCTCGTCTTCAGGGTCTTATGAGAACGTACGGTCCTGGTATGAAAGACGTATTTAAGAAATACCAAAGTGCTCAAAACCTTCTCGAGGTAACCAGAGACACAGAAAAGCTTGTTCGTGAGGCTCAGGCAGCGGTAGATGCTGCAAAAGAAACCCTTACTCTTAAGGCTCAGGCACTTAAAAAGATCCGTGTAGCTGCAGCTCCAAAACTTTGTGATGCAGTCAATAAGCAAATGAGTCATTTGCAGATGGGCTCAGCTCAGATTGAACTCAACTTTGAAGATCTTCCTTTTGAGCAGTGGAATAAAGTCGGTTCTACAAAGATTGAGCTTATGTATAAGCCTTCAACTCAAATGACAGCTCGCCCTCTTAGAAAAATTGCCTCTGGCGGTGAGGTTTCTCGCGTTATGCTCGCATGTAAAGTGGTTCTAGGAGAGTCTGACGACTGCGATACGCTTGTATTTGATGAAGTTGATGCTGGCGTTGGTGGAGCTACTGCAGTTGCTCTTGCAGAGGTTTTAGCGCAGCTTGCTAAAACACATCAGGTGATTGTGGTAACCCACTTGCCTCAGGTTGCTGTTATGGCTTCAAAACACTATGTAGTGTCTAAGACAGAAGAGCATAACGCACTCCCGGTAACTTCACTTACAGAGGTTTCCGGCACTCAGAGAGAAGAAGAGATTGCTCGTATGCTATCAGGCTCAATAACTGAGGCATCTTTGGCACACGCGCATGAACTGCTCACAGAAGCTCGCTAGATTTTTCAGAATCACATGGACATAACAATGTATTTGTTTGGAGATTAAATTTCTCGTCTCTATGGGCCTCAAAGCGGAATAATATAAAGACCCGTAGAAATGTAATTGGCTAATCTTACCTACGGGAGTAATCCATGACCAAGCACATATTTGTAACAGGTGGCGTTGTTTCCTCTCTTGGAAAAGGAATCACTGCTGCATCTCTCGGCCGACTTCTTAAGGCTCGTGGCTATAAGGTCATGATGCAAAAAGCTGACCCATATCTTAACGTTGACCCAGGTACTATGAGTCCTTTCCAGCATGGTGAGGTTTTTGTTACCGAAGATGGTAAAGAGACTGACCTTGACCTTGGCCATTATGAGCGCTTTATTGATGAGAACCTTACCAGGGAGTCTAACTTCACTACTGGTCTTATTTACCAGTCTTTGATTCAGCGTGAGCGCGCTGGAGACTTCCTTGGTGGTACAGTCCAGGTTATTCCTCATGTAACTGATGCGATTAAAGCTCGTTTTGCTCGCATTGAAGAGGTTACTAACGCAGATGTAGTCATCACAGAGCTTGGTGGCACCATTGGCGATATTGAGTCACAACCTTTTGTTGAGGCAATTCGCCAGTTTAGAAAAGAGCGTGGCGCAAGCAACGTTGCTATTATTCACGTGAGCCTTGTTCCTTATATTGCAGCAGCTCATGAGGTTAAGACTAAGCCTACGCAGCACTCTGTAAAAGAGCTTCGCTCCCTTGGTATTCAGCCAGACTTTATCGTCTGCCGTTCTAGCCATTCCGTGGATGAATCTATTCGCGAGAAAATCGCTAATTTCTGCGATGTCGATGCAGATTGCGTTTTTGAGAACAACGATTTGCCTTCAATTTACGACGTTCCAGCACACCTGGCAGCACAGGGATTTGATAAGAAAGTACTTGAGCGCCTTGGTCTTGAAGTTCGTCCAAGTGATCTTGGCAGCTGGGAAGCATTTACCACTGCTATGCACAAGGCAAATGCTCTTGAAGACACAACAAGAATTTATGTTGTCGGCAAGTATACGCAGCTTCCTGATGCCTATCTTTCTGTTATTGAGGCACTTCATCACTCTGGTATTTTCTACGGCAGGCACGTTGATATCCGCCTGGTAAATGGTGAAGAGCTGACAGAAGAAGACGTAGAGCAGGAGCTTGCTGGAGCAGACGGTATTTTGGTTCCTGGCGGCTTTGGTCTTCGTGGCGTAGAGGGCAAGATGGTTGCTATTCGTCGTGCTCGTGAACTCAAGATCCCTTATCTTGGTGTCTGCCTTGGTATGCAGATGGCTGTTACTGAGTTTGCTCGTGATGTCTGTGGTATGGAGGGTGCAAATTCAGCAGAGTTTGGTCCAGATACTCCATATCCTGTTATTGATCTTATGCCTGATCAGGAGGATATTACTGACAAGGGCGGCACCATGCGCCTTGGCTCTTATCCTTGTAAGGTTGTTGAGGGAACTCTTGCCTATGAGGCATATGGCAACAACTTGGTTTACGAGCGTCACCGCCACCGCTATGAGGTAAGTAACGTATTCCGTAATCAGCTTGTTGAGGCTGGTTTGGTAGTCTCTGGTGTTTCTCCAGACGATCGCCTTGTAGAGATGATTGAGCTTCCAGAGTCTGTTCACCCTTGGTTTGTTGCAAGCCAGGCACACCCAGAGTTTAAGAGCCGTCCAACTCATCCTGCACCCTTGTTCCGTGAGTTTGCACGTGCAGCAATTGCTCATCATGAGGGCGTTGACCGTCATGATGTAAATCAGACTCTTTAATTAGAGCCTTTAGTAGGGAAGATTACTTATGGACCTCGCTCAGGCGCGTACAGAATTTTTAGCGTACGTTGCTGTTGAGCGAGGTCTTTCTGTAAATACGCTTGATGCCTATACCAGAGATTTAGAGGGTTATCTACTCTGGTTGAGTGGCAAAAAGATTACTTTGCCCAACCAGGTAACTCGCTCTGATGTGGAAGAATATATTGGCTCTCTCAGAGATTTAGGTATGGCTCCAGCTTCGGTTGAACGCCATACTGCAGCTATTAGAAACTTCCACAAGTTTATGGCTGTCGAGCAAATTTGTGAGTCCTCGCCAGCTGAAGATTTACCTACTGCAGCAAGAATTCAAAGGCTTCCTGATGTTATCTCTCAAGAGAAGGCAGAAGAACTTCTTGATCAGCCGTTCCCTAATTCGCCTTTAGGTATTCGTGATAGAGCAATACTTGAGTTGTTGTATGGCTGCGGGCTTCGTGTATCTGAGCTTTGTGATCTTGAGGTTCGTGGAGTCTTTCTAGAAGATGAACTCTTGCGTGTTTTTGGTAAGGGCTCTAAAGAGCGCGTAGTTCCTGTATTAGGTTCTGCGCATCGTGCACTTAAAACATACCTCTATGAAGCTCGTCCTCTTTTACTGAAGCATGGCCAGGTATCTGAGGTGTTTGTAAACGCTCGGGGTGGACGCATTTCTCGCCAGTCGGTACATAAATTGGTGGCAAATTACGGCAGGGTAGTGGGAATTGAGGGATTGCACCCTCACACACTACGCCACAGTTTTGCCACGCATCTGCTAGAAGGCGGCGCTGATCTTCGCTCGGTGCAGGAGCTTTTGGGACATGTTGATATTTCGACTACACAGCTCTATACGCACGTAGATAGGTCTCACATTAGAGATGTATATCTTGAGGCGCACCCAAGAGCTCACGTTCGTACGGACAAATAGACGAGCTTGATGCAACCGTGACTTGCGCTTGACGCAAGCGTGGGACAGGTGTGGGGCAAAGTGGTGACTGCGTAAAAGCAGAGCAAAGGCTTTGTCAGAGCAACGTGTGATTTTCGCCACGAGTTCACCACAATTTCCTCAAAATTTTTCACGACATAAAAAATTAATAAATTGAGCTTAAGGCTAAGAAAATCCGTTCTTTTGTAGTTCGGATTTTTTTAAACACTACATATTGTGGTCTTGCTCTACCAATTCTCATCTTTGTTAAACCCCAGCTAGACCATAAGAAAAATACTTGGTGTTGGAAAGTGTTTTCTAGTGTGTGTAAGTGTCGGAATGAGTTATATTTATTTCACGTTCAATCGACGGACTATGCCCAAGCGTTGCCGCGCACACACAACACAAACACAGCCCGCGCGGCAAGGGGCGCCAATGTGAAAGGGGGAGACATGCTTACTGGCCAGTATCAGCGTTCGCTGGACTCCAAGATTCGCGTGACTCTTCCTGCACCTCAGCGCAAGCAGCTTGGAGATGTTGTCATCTTGCTCCGTCGACAGGACGCGCTTTACGGCTACTCACCTGAGGCGTACGAGGCTTGGATTGCAAGTCTGAACCTCAACCCAAGGAACCGCGACGACGTCACAGCACTTCGCATGCTGAACGCAGCAGCAACAACCGTCGACATTGACTCGGCCGGCCGCGTTGCTCTGGGAAAGATTGACGAGTCCGATCCACAGGCTAGGGAGAAGCTCCAGCTTGACCGCGACGTCACCATTGTCGGTAACGGCGACCACTTTGAGATTTGGAACACCAACAAGTGGAACAGCCTCTTCTCGGCAGATGACCGCGTTGCAACGCTCGAGGACCTCATCTTTGGCGCCTAGTGAGGCGAGAAGATCGTGAAGGTAGAAGACGGTAACTTGAAAGTCGAATATCGGCACCAACCAGTAATGCTTGCAGAAGTGCTGCGCGAGCTGGACCCCAAGCCAGGTGAAGTTGTTTGCGACTGCACCTTGGGAGGAGCGGGTCACACCGTAGAGATGGCAAAGCTGATTGCTCCAGACGGTCTTTCCATTGGAATTGACCAGGACGCAATGGCTCATCAAGCAGCAGCTGCTCGCCTGAAGCAAGAAGTACCAAACGCGGAGTTTTTGCCGCTTAAGGGAAACTTTGGCGACCTCGACGAACTTCTCGTCTCTGCAGAAGTCCCCGGAGTTGACTGTTTCCTCTTTGACATTGGTGTTTCTTCTCCTCAGCTTGATATCCCAGAGCGAGGCTTTTCGTACCACGAAGACGCCCCGTTGGATATGCGAATGGACCCGGGCAAACAAACTCCAACTGCACAAGAGGTCATCAACACCTATAACGAAGCCGACCTCGCCCGAATCCTTCGAATTTACGGAGACGAGAAATTTGCTTCCCGCATTGCACGACGCATTGTGCAAACGCGAGAAAAGCGTCCCATCCAAACGACGCTTGAACTTGTTGAGGTAATCAAGGCGGCAATTCCCGCAGCAGCACGTCGTCACGGCGGACATCCTGCCAGAAAGACGTTCCAAGCACTTCGTATTGAAGTGAACCACGAACTTGAGGTTTTGGAACGCGGACTTCGTTCTGCAATTGCCTGGACTAATCCAGGAGGCAGGATTTGCGTTATCTCGTATCACTCGCTTGAAGATCGCATTGTCAAGCACGTGTTCTCCGAGCTCAGCCAAGGTTGTATCTGCCCGCCAGACCTTCCGGTTTGTATGTGCGGTCAAGTGCCGATAGTTGACGTGATTACGCGCAAACCTCTTGTGGCTACTCCAGAAGAGATTGAGCGCAACCCAAGGGCGAGAAGTGCCCTGATGAGGGTAGCGGTTAAACGCGACCCAGAGAAATGAAGTACCCCATAGCACTTGTTGCTTGTTGTGAAGAAGTTTTTGAAGGGATTGAAGTTTAATGGCACGTTACGGATCAGAAGCTGTAGCACGCACAACTCAGTTTGAGCATGAGTACGCTCCTGAACAGAGTACTCGCTCATCTTTTGAGGTTGTCCCTGGTGGCGGCCTTGATGCTGATGCTCGCCGTGGCGTAAGCAGCCAGTTCATCCAGCGTGTCAAGCTTATTGCTGTTGCTGCAGCTCTCTTCTTGACGCTTGGTGTTGTCCGTATTGGTATCTCTACCGCCACGGTTTCAACTCTTCAGGCTAACAACGTCATCAGAAATGAAATGCGCGCAACAACCGCAACTAACGATTCCCTGCGCGTTTCTCGCTCCCTGCTTGCAAGCACTACACGCATTGAGCGCATTGCTACTCAGAATTACGGTATGACTCTTGAGACAAATCGTCCTGTTGTAGATGTAAGCGACAACGCTTAGGCGTAAAATATACGTTGTGAGTACGCAGAATCGACATACTCGCGCATCGCGCAGAAAAACTCCTGAGGCCTCGTACGACGAGGCCTCTCGTGTGCATTTTCGTGGTCATCGTGGTAGCAGCGGTGGCTCGGACGGTGTTGGCCCTGAAGGTAGACTCCGCCGTGTAGCAGCTGCTATGGCCATTATGGTGGCAATTGTTGTCTTAAGGCTTGCTTGGCTGCAAATCTTTACGGCAGCAGATCTTGCAAAGGGTGCCGAGAATAACCGCACAAACGATATTGTCTTGCACGCTCGCCGCGGTACCATTTACGACCGCAACGGCAACGTCTTGGCCATGAGCGTTGATTGCAAAGACATCTACGCCAATCCTTCAGAGATCAAAGACGCCAGCACTGTAGCTCAGGTTTTTGCCTCGCTTCTAGGCGGAAGTCCTTCAGACTATCTTGGGGACCTGCAGCAAGACACCACCTTTGTCTACGTGCGTCGTCGTGTTGATACGGATACCGCTTCCAAGATTGAAAAAGCACTTGACGAGAAAAACCTCAAGGGCGTCTATTTTGTTAATAACACCAAGCGTGTTTATCCATACGGCAACGTTGGCGTTCAGATTCTAGGCTTTGTAAACGCTGATAATGAGGGCGCTTCTGGTCTGGAGTATTACTACAACGATATCCTTGCGGGCACTAACGGCCACATGATTGTAGAGACCGGCGCTGGTGGTACGCCAATTGCGGGCGGTACTTCAAACATCACTGAGGCACAAAACGGCCAGGATATTGTTCTTTCCATTGATATTGAGCTGCAGAAGAAGGCTGAAGAGCAGCTTACTGCTGCAGTAAAAGACTTTGAGGCCCAGCAGGGCGGCTCAATTATGGCTATGAATCCTCGTACCGGAGAGATTTATGCCGCTGCCTCGTACCCTCTGCCAGATTTTAAGAGCGATAACGGCGTTGACTACGAATCCCTCAACCTCAAGCTTGTCTCAAGTATCTATGAGCCTGGCTCGGTATTTAAGGTAATTACCACCTCAATTGGTGTAGACAACAACCTCTTTGGTCCGAATTCAACCTTCAACATTCCAACCGAGCTCAAGGTTGGAGATAACAAGGTTACCGACGATGACTGGCGTACCAGCGCCATGGACATGAGCGTAAGAGAGATGCTCAGACGTTCCTCAAACGTTGGTATGGCCTACCTTGAGACGCAGCTCATAGGTGATAAGCGCTTTTCAGAGGGCGTAGATAAGTTTGGCATAGGACACACTACGGGTATTGACTTCCCAGGCGAAGCCACAGGTATTGTCCGCTCTCTGGACGAATATGAAGGCCCAACTGGTGGAAATATGGCGTTTGGTCAGGGTCTTGCAATTCCATTTATCCAGGTTATTCGCGCGTACACCGCTGTTGCCAATAAGGGAACTATGGTGACTCCGCACTTTATGGTTTCTAAGGGCGGCCAAGAGGTTACCTGGCCTACTAAAGACGTTATTTCTGCTTCCACAGCATCAGCCGAGCTTGACATGATGACTACCGTTGTCAAAGAAGGCACCGGTGTTCGTGCAGGTATCTATGGCTATACCGTTGCTGGTAAAACAGGTACTGGCCAGCAGGTTGTGGAAGAAACCGGCTCGTACGGCGAGAATTCCGGTTTTGTTGACTCTTTCTGCGGTATCGTGAACCCTTCAGAATCTGATCTGATGGTTTACGTTGGACTTAACGATACTCACCAGCTTGCATCGCAATCTGCTGCTGTGGTCTTCTCGCAATTTGCAAAAGACGCAACTACACGCCTTAATATTCAACCAATCAATAACTAGGAGAGCTCATGGTTAAGCTTTCGGTTGAACAGATAGTCGCAGCTACTCACGCACAGCTGCTCCACCGCGGAACCCGCGAGGTTGCGGGCACGGCCGTCATTGACTCCCGTGAGGTCCAGGAAGGCTCGCTCTTCGTGGCCTTTGCTGGCGAGAAGGTCAATGGAAACTCCTATCTTTTATCTGCTGCCCAGGCGGGCGCTGCTGTTGTAGTGGCATCTGAGCCTGTAGCAGACAATCTGCTCGACAACCTGGCCGCCACAGGAGTCAGCGTTCTTGAAGCCGCTGACGATGACTGTGAGGCGTTCCTGCTGGCCCTAGCTTCCGCCTGGCGAGAAGCTCATCCAAACTGGCTGGTTGTGGGCGTAACTGGATCGGTCGGTAAGACTACTACCAAAGAAATGCTTCGTCGTGGCATCGGCGCAACCCGCCGCGTGCATGCTACCGCCGGCAACCACAATAACCTTATTGGCCTGCCACTCACGGTGCTTTCTACTCCAGAAGACACCGAGGTACTTGTGCTTGAGCTGGGCATGAATCATGCCGGTGAGATTACCAGGCTTACCTCTGTTGCCCGTCCAACGGTGGCGGTCATTACCAATGTTGGTACCAGCCACATCGGTCTTCTCGGCAGCAGAGAAAACATTGCGTGCGCCAAGGCAGAGATTGTTTCTGGCATGCGCGCGTTTGGCTTAATTGAGCCTACGCTTATTCAGGCTTCGGCAGGGGACTACACCAAGTTCATTGCAGATGAGTTTGCTCGACCTGCTCACGTTGTTTGCAAGACAGTGGGCGCAACAGAGGCTGACGTCATGAGTGCGCAGCAGGTTACACTTGACGAGGAGGGCCTGCCAACTGCCACCATCGTTGCTGCTTCCGGCTGGTCACGCACGGTAACCCTTGAGGTACCTGGTCGCGTTGTTGTTGACGATCTTCTTTTGGCACTTGAGGCTATAGAGACGCTTGGTCTTGATCTTGACGCTGCAGCAGAAGCTATTGAGCAGATGCCAGCCACCCGCATGCGCCTTTCCGTGCTTGATGCAACCTGCGGTGCCAAAATTATTGATGACTCTTACAACGCAAGCCCTAACTCAACAGCTGCAGCCCTTGATGTTTTGATGCAGATGCCTGCAGAGGGCCGTCGCATTGCCCTTATCGGAGAGATTGGCGAGCTTGGACCAGAGGAGAAGCGCCTCCACGGTTATGTGGGTGCTTACATTGCCGCTAAGAACCCAGACCTTGTTGCCTTTGTTGGTACGGGTGCCGCGCGTGAAATGGTTGAAGCTGCGCGCGTCATGGGTTTCTCGGAAGATAAAATTGAACAGTTCAGTGATGTCAACGAAGCACTTACCGTGCTCGGACCAGTACTTAAGCGAGGAGACGTTCTTCTCGCCAAGGCATCGAGGTCTGCTCAGCTTGATATTTTTGTAAAAGGAGTTACTGAGTAATGTTTTTCCAGACTATTTACCCAACATACCAGGTGTTTGTGGCGCTTGGTGTCTCCTGCATCATCACGTTGATCTTAATGCCACTCTTTATCAAACTGATGAAGAAAGAGGGAGTAGGACAGCAGGTTCGCGCTGACGGCCCTCAGCAACACCTGGTCAAGCAGGGTACTCCTACTATGGGTGGCGTCGTTATGCTGGTAAGCATTGTGCTCACCTGTATTGCGCTTGCTCAGTGGAACACCGACCTCATTCTTGCTATGGCAGCTATGCTGCTCACAGGCTCGCTTGGTCTTCTGGACGATATTGAGTCTGTTGCCCACGGTAGAAGCCTTGGTCTTACCGCATCTCAGAAGATGGCTGGACTCATTACTATCTCTGTGGCATTTTGCCTGGCAGCAGTCAACATTTGGGGCATTACGCCCATTATTGCGTTCCCTGGTGGCCTTGATATCAACCTGGGCATCCTCACTACTACCGTCAATTTAGGTGGAAACGTACTTTCTATTCCTTGGCTGTACCTGTTCTTTGTCTTTTTGCTCATGGCAGGCCTCTCCAACGCTGTTAACCTGACCGACGGCCTTGATGGCCTGGCTGGTGGCTGCGTTATGGTTGTCATGATTTTTATGGCTGCAGTAGCTTTCCGCTATGGCGAGAGTAGCCTTGCTGTTTTTGCCGCATCTATCGCAGGCGCTTGTATTGGTTTTTTGTGGTTTAACAGCTATCCTGCAAGCATTTTTATGGGAGACACCGGCTCTCTTGCCTGGGGTGCTGCCTTTGCGGCCCTGGCCGTTCTTACCAAGACCGAGGTAGTTTCCCTGGTCATGGGCGGTCTTTTTATCATCGAGGCACTGTCCGTTATCATTCAGGTTGTCAGCTACAAGGCAACTAAAAAGCGCGTATTCTTGATGGCTCCACTGCATCATCACTTTGAAAAACTTGGCTGGAACGAGACAAAAGTAGTCTTTAGGTTCTGGATTATTTCTGGTGCCTTTGCTGCTTTGGGTTTTGCCCTGTATTTCCAGCTTCATTAAAGGTATTGCCCTAGGAAAGGATCGCTTGCGTGTCGCTTCTAGAAACACTTGGTAAGGTATGTGTTCTTGGTTTTGGTAAGACCGGCGTCTCTGTCTGCACGTATTTGCTGCAGCAGCCAGAGGGTCGTGTGTCTTCCGTAACTCTTGTGGGCGGCGCAGATGCTACTGTTGGCGAGAAGGTCCAAGAGCTTGCAGACTCAGGCGTACAGGTACAATGCGGCTCCAATCAGGTTGAAGGCACCTTTGACCTGACTATTGCATCTCCTGGTATTCCAGACACCTCTGAGCTGTTCCTCAGTGCAAAGGCGGCTTCTCAGCAGATTATGGGCGAGCCAGAGTTTGCCTATCAAGAAAGTCCTTCACAGTGGATTGGTATTACCGGTACAAACGGTAAAACTACTACCACAAGTTTGACCACGTCTATCCTGCAGTATGCGGGCCTTGATGCAAGCGCTGTTGGCAATATTGGTCTTACTATTACTGATCAACTTGCAGAGAGAAAGCCTGAGAGCTGGTTTGTGGCAGAGCTTTCAAGCTTCCAGCTTGCAACTACTCAAAAATTGCATCCTCATGTTGCCATGCTTTTAAACATTACGCCTGACCACCTTGAGTGGCATGGTTCACTCGAGGCATATGCTGCAGCTAAAGAGAAGATTTTTGCCAATCTTGATGCAAATGACCTAGCAATTGTCTCTGATTTGGATGAGTTCTGCCAGGACGTGTCTTCTCGCCTTGAGGCTCGTGGCATTGCCGTATGCCATCTTGCTCAGACAGACCCAGGCACGCAAAACGCCGCCTTTGTACGCAATGGAGCGCTGGTAGTTAGGCTATCTGGTAAAGAGATGGAGCTTGTAGCAGCTGACGCACTCCACATTAGGGGAGCACACAATGCGCTCAATGCTCTTGCTGCAGCTGCATGTGGCTTATTCCTGGGACTTGATATTGTTTCTATTAGGCATGCTCTGTTGGACTTTATGCCGCTTGAGCACAGAATTGAGCCTGTTGATACGGTCAATGGCGTGCTCTACGTCAATGATTCCAAAGCAACCAATACCGATTCAGTTGAGAAATCTCTGACGTCGTTTCCAGGTAAAGACGTTATTTTGCTTCTTGGTGGTCACGATAAGGGCACAGAGCTTGATGAGTTTGCTCAGAAAGTGTCTGCAAGCTGCGCATATGCAATTTGCTTTGGAGAGGCTGGTCCTCGTTTTGCAGAGGCGCTCCGCCGCGTTTCAAACGGGCGTGCAGAAGTGGTAGAAGAGCCTCATATGCGCGAGGCTTTTGACCGCGCGGTAGAGCTTGCTCGTCCAGGTTCTGTAGTGCTTCTCTCACCTGCATGCTCATCATTTGACGAGTTCACGGGCATGGCTCAGCGTGGTCGTGTCTTTAAACAGATGGTGGCAGATCTTGCTCAAAAAGAGAGCGGTCGATAATGGCTACCAGTAGAAACAGGACAGGGGAGAGCGCGCAGCAATCACGTACTTCTCGCCAGAGGTCTTCTGAGCGCTCACAGACTAAAGGTCGCTTTGGAGCTATTCCAGAGCGTTTTATGCAGCCTAGGCTGGTACTTCTGGTGTCAACGGCAATTCTAGTTTGCTTTGGCTTGGTAATGATTTACTCTGCATCCTCGATTTCTGCAATGACATCTGAGGATATGGGCTATAACCCCTTCTATTACGTGCAACGCCAGCTTGGCTTTGCTGCGGCAGGAGTTGCGTTAGCGTTTATTGTTTCTCGCATTGATTACCGAGCGGTAGTAAGAAACCTCCAGGTACCTATCTGGATTGTGACCATTGGCATGCTGGCAATTATTTTTACTCCTATTGCCGGCGCCGATGCATATGGCGCAACTCGTTGGATTTCCATTGGACCATTTTCTTTCCAGCCGTCTGAGTTTGCAAAGATTACCATCTTAATATCTGTCTCGTATCTGGCCCAACAGTACTTTATTGATCAGACCATAGATCAGATGGAGTTCTTTAAAAAGTTTGCTATTGCCGCGCTTGTGCCGCTGGTGCTTATCTTGGCTCAGCCAGATAAGGGCTCTACGCTAATTATTGTGGGAACTCTTTTGGTTATTGGCTACCTTGCTGATGTTGACCGAAGAGTTCTGGCAACTATTGCTGTTGCTGGCTTTATTGGCTTTGCGTTCTTGTCTTTGAAAGATGATTATTCTCGTGCCCGCGTTGTGACCATGCTCAACCCTTGGGCTGATTATTACGGAGCAGGTTATCAGCTTGCTCAGGGCTTTTATGCCTTTGGTTCTGGCGGTATTTTTGGCGTTGGCTTTGGTTTTTCTCGCCAGAAATATTCGTATTTGCCTATGGCTCACAATGACTTTATTTTTGCAGTCATTGGAGAAGAGCTTGGCTTTATTGGTGTTTTAGGTCTTTTGGCTGTATTTGGCGCGCTGGTATGGGCGGGCTTTAAGATTGCTCGCTATGCGCCAGATTTGACCGGCAGGCTTATTGCCGCAGGTTGTACCTCAATGTTTATCATTCAGGCCTTTGTTAACATCGGTGGTGTTTTGGGCCTTTTGCCTCTTTCTGGTAAACCTCTTCCGTTTATCTCGTACGGCGGCTCAACCATCATGTCCAGTATCTTGATGGTTGGACTTTTGATGTCTGTTTCAAGGCAGTCAAGGCTTCCAGAAACCGAGTACGATAGGCAGCGTGCGTCTTGGAGCTTAGCCGAAGAGCAAGATACCTTTGATGCTCCAGGTTTTGCTGGTCTTACCATGGTTGATGGTGGGGTAGGAGTTGGCATGCCTCTCCCACGTTCTTCTCGCCCTAAGAGCAGCGCTCAGAGCTCCGCACGTCCTTCACGAGGCGTTTTGCGCTCAAGAGATGACGATGCCCCTCAAGGCCGTATTACAACAGACGCTTCCGGTAGGCGCAGAATTGATTTGGGACCTTCTGCATCGGACAGGCTTCGTGGAAATAGCACCAGGCCTCGTCGATAGCTGATTTCTAGGAGATGGATTGCATGGCAGAACAGAAGAAACTCTCTGTTGCAATTGCTGCAGGTGGAACCGCAGGTCACATTAACCCAGCTCTGGCTCTAGCTGAGGAGCTTCGAGAGCGTGGTCACCAGGTTACGTTTTACGGTCAGCCCAATAAGCTTGAGGGTACGCTGGTGCCTGAGGCAGGATTTGAACTAGTACCTATCCATGTAAATGGCTTTGATCGCAGGCGTCCTTGGACGCTTATAAGCGCGGCATACAATCTTGAGCGCGCAAAGTCGCAGCTGCACAAGCGTTTCAAAGAGCAGGGAGCTCCTGATGTTGCTATTGGCTTTGGAGCCTATGTTGAGCTGCCATTGCTTCAACTTTGCGCTAAGCTGCACATCCCGTATTTGATTCACGAGCAGAACTCGGTAACCGGTCTTGCTAATCGCGTTTCTGCTGGTAAAGCTTCTAAGGTATGCATTGCCTTCCCAGAGGCTCGCAAGGCTTTTGAGGGACGCGTTAAAGCTCAGGACACCATTGTGGTCACCGGAAATCCCGTGCGTAAGAGTGTTCTTTCTGCTGATAGAGCTACCTCGAGGCAAGAGCTGGGCATCGCAGACAATCAAACATTGCTGCTTATCTTTGGTGGCAGTCTGGGCGCGCGTAGCATCAACGAGACTTTTGCTGCACTTAAGCAGGAGCTTCTTTCCCGTCCTAACCTTCGCATCATCCAGTCAACAGGTCAAAAGCTCTACGACGAGGTTGTCTCGCTTATGAAGCTTTCTGACGAGGAGGCTGCTCGCTGGGAGATTAAGCCCTACATTTCCAACATGGGCGCCATGCTTGCAGCGGCTGACCTGGTAGTTTCTCGCTCTGGAGCATCCTCTGTGGCTGAAATTGCAGCCTTAGAGCTCCCTAGCATTTTGGTGCCGTACCCTTTAGCAACAGCAGATCACCAGACTACTAACGCGCATCTGTTGTCGGATGCGGGAGCAGCCATTCTGGTGCCAGATAACCAGGTAGGCACCACGACCTTCTCGACAGCTCTTTTTGATCTGGTAGACAACGCAGATCAGCGCAAAAAGCTTTCTGAGGCCGCTGCCACACTTGACCAGCGCAGCGCCGCATCTCTTGTGGCTGACGCTGTGGAAAGTGCCGTTTGTGGCGCATAAAACATTCGGTTTTGCGTTAGAGTAAACATGTCTTGGTATGTCCAGGACTCAAACGATAACAATACTTGGAAAGGCTCTCTTATGGCAGATTCCATGGGCGAGAAGACCATCTCGCGTGCACATTTTATTGGAATTGGCGGCGCTGGCATGAGCGGAATCGCTCTTGTTCTACACGAGCGTGGCTGCACTGTTACCGGCTCTGATTTAAAGAGCTCACATTATGTTAGAGAGCTTGAAGATGCAGGTATTCAGGTAAGTATCGGTCACACCGCAGCTACCATTGACGCTGTGATGCCTGATGTCATTGTTACCTCTACGGCAATTCCAGAGACAAACCCTGAGGTTATTCGCGCACGTGAGCTTTCCATTCCTATTTGGCCTCGCGCTAAGATGCTTTCGTATCTCTCACGCGGTCGCAAGACTATTGCTGTTGCGGGCACTCATGGCAAGACCACCACGTCTTCCATGGTTGCCACCATGCTGGATAAGCTGGGCGCCGATCCATCATTTTTGATTGGCGGTGTTGTTGAGGGTTACGACACCAACGGCAAAAACGGCAACGGCCAGTACTTTGTTTGTGAGGCTGACGAGTCTGATGGTTCGTTTATGTTCCTTAACCCTAACGTAGTGGTAGTTACCAATATTGAGGCAGACCACCTTGATCACTATGGTTCTCTAGAAAATATCGAGAAGACCTTCTGTGAGTTTATGAGCCTGCTTGATAAGGAAGAAACCGTTGTTATCAACGGAGACAACCCGCATTACGTTGAGCTTGCTCAGTCAACCGGCAGGCACGTGGTCACGTACGGCTTTGATCCTAGCTGCGATTTTGTTTGCACGCAGGAGGAGAGAAAAGCTGGTATTGAGAATCCTCTGACCATCAACACTCCTTCTGGCCAGACCATCTCTGTGGTGCTTCCTGCTAACCCTGGCAAGCACAATGTTGCTAACGCAACTGCTGCAATTGCTGTTGCTGATGCTCTTGGCTTTGATCTTGAAAAGGCCGCAACAGCTCTTTCGCAGTTCAAGGGTGCACGCCGCCGCTTTACGCACGTAGGCGACATCAACGGCATTACCGTCGTAGACGATTACGGTCACCATCCAACTGAGATTGCAGCAACTATGTCTGCAGCTCTTCCTCTTGGCTTCAAGCGCGTTGTTGTTGTTTTCCAGCCACACCGCTACAGCAGAACGCAAGACCTGGCAGATTCGTTTGCTCACGCATTTGACGGCATTGACGTGTTGCGCGTCATGGATGTCTTTTCCGCAGGTGAGCTTCCTATTCCAGGCGTCTCGGGCAAGACGGTCTCTTCAAGAGTTCAGGCTGCCAATACTGTCCCTGACGTGCGCTATATCCCTTCTCGCCGTGATCTTATCGCTGACCTTCTTGATACGGTTCAGCCAGGAGATCTGCTGATTACTCAGGGCGCAGGAGACGTCACTCAGATTGGTCCAATGTTTATCCGCGCACTCAAAGAGCGTCTTCAGAGCAACTAGGACCTCTACTGTGAGCTTGTTTAACGCCTATGTAAGCCTTTCTGGGGCCCTTGATGCAACAATTAAGCAAGATGAGCCGCTGAGCCACCATACCTCTTTCAGGATTGGCGGTAAGGCGTCCCTCTTTGCTGCTGTTCATAGCCACGTGGCACTGGTGCGCGTGCTTGAGGTGCTTGCAGCTAATCGAGTTGATTGGGTGCTTCTGGGCAAGGGTTCAAACATCCTTGTCTCCGACGAAGGCTACAACGGTTGCGTTATTGTGCTTGACGATGAGCTCTCCACCATTTCAGTTGGCGAGAATAACCTCATTACTGCAGGTGCAGGTGCGCTTACAGCACGTGTTTGCAACGAGGCCATGAAAGCAGGTCTTTCTGGTCTTGAGATGTGTGCTGGTATCCCTGGAACCATTGGTGGCGCGCTTTCTATGAATGCGGGTACCAGGCATGATTGGATTGGTAAAGCCGTCCGCGATTGTGTGGTGTTTAAGCCCGGCAAGGGTCTTGTGCGCTATGATTCTTCCGAGATTGAGTGGGGTTATCGCTATACCACGTTTGCGCCAGACGAGATTATTCTTGAGGCAACGTTTGCACTGACATCGTCTAATCGTCCTAAGGTTGCCCTTGGCATGGACACGCTTTTGCAACGCAGGAGAAATACGCAACCAACAGGACAGTTGTGCTGTGGTTCTGTCTTTAAGAATCCAGGTAGCAGGTCTGCAGGGGCACTTATTGAGGAGTGCGGTCTTAAGGGTGCCACAGAGGGCGGTGCACAGATTTCCGATATCCACGCAAACTTTATTGTGAATACCGGCAACGCTACCGCCTCAGATGTCATTGCGCTCATGCGCAGGGCGCACGATGCCGTGCAAGAAAAGTTTGACATTGATCTTCAGCCAGAGGTTAAACTTCTGGGTTTTGGGGCATAGGGAAGATATGGCAGAAGATACTTCAAAGCAACCAACACGCCGCAAGGGCACAAAGAGGGAGCCTTTATCGTCTGGAACTACTCAGGCGGCAGGGGCAACCAAGCCTTCTTTTATGAGTAAGGCCTTTAAGCCTAAGCCAAAGGTTGAGGCTACAGGCTCTGATGCCAAGCCTTCTACTAAAAAGATTTCTTCTAAAAAGCCAAATAACGCTACAAAAACTGCTGCTCAGGCTCGTGCCGAGCGTATTAAACACAGCAGAAAAGTATCGTTTAAGGCAGTAAGAACGGTACTCATTATCTTGATGAGTCTGGCCATTCTTGCTGGCATCGCTTTTCTCGTCTTACGTTCTTCCTCGGTTTTTGCTATTACCAACATTCAAGTTGAGCCAACGGAGCACGTTACTAACGAGCAAATTCAAAAGCTCATTGCAGTAGAAGAGGGAACAACGCTGCTCAATATGGACGAGTCCCTTATCACTGAAGAACTCCAGAAAGATCCTTGGGTGGCGTCCGCAACGTACGAGAGACAGTTCCCTAATACGTTGCGCATTACCATCACAGAGCGCAAGGTCACAGCCATAGTGGCGCTTTCTTCCGGCCCTGTTGCATGGTATTTGGGCGAGAATAACGTCTGGCTTGAGGCAGATCAGCTGAACGTGCCAGAAGGAAAAACTACCGCCACCGTTGCGCTTGAGAAGGCAACCTCAGAAGGCGAGCTGCTTATTACCGATGTTCCTGCAACGGTTTCTCCGGTGGCGGGTACCACCGCAACAGACGCAGAAATTCAAGCGGTTATGCAGTATCAGTCTACGTTCTCGTCAGAGCTTACCTCACAGATTGTGAGCTACTCGGCTAGTAGCGTTGATGCAATTTCTGTCACCCTCACTAATGGTGTACAAGTTGCCCTTGGTTCTCCAACGCAGATTGCAGACAAAGAAAAAGTGATCCTGGCAATGCTCAAGCAGTTCCCAGGAGAGCTTACCTACTTGAACGTAAGAACACCTTCAAGCCCAACGTATAGGCGTGTTTCTACCGGAAACGTTCAGTCTGGCTCTGGTGTTTCGTAGGTAAACGCGGTAACACCACGCGCCGTTAGGCTATTTTTTCCTACCGTTTACCAGGTTTCTTCACAATTTCTACATATTATTTGACTTGCATGGGTGAGTTGTGCAAATATACCCCGCTTTGCATGAAGCGTAAGCCTTAACTTGAGGTTTAGGGTTTTATACAGCGGTTCTGCGAGCGCATAAACGTAGCCTAAGCGCAGTCGCGCTCCGGGACAAACGGGCACAAGCGTGCCTCAAGGAGGAAGACATGATTAAGGACACCGATACCCTTAACAACTATCTTGCTGTTATCAAGGTTGTTGGCGTTGGTGGCGGCGGAACTAACGCTGTCAACCGCATGATTGAAGAAGGCATCCGTGGCGTTGAGTTCGTTGCTGTAAACACCGATGCACAGGCACTTGCAATCTCTGATGCTGACATTAAGGTTCACATCGGTACTGACATCACCAAGGGTCTTGGTGCTGGTGCTAACCCTGAGGTTGGTAAAGAGGCAGCAGAGGATAGCCGCGATGAGATCAAGGCAGCACTTGCTGGCGCTGATATGGTCTTCATCACTGCTGGCGAGGGTGGCGGTACTGGTACCGGCGCTGCTCCAGTTGTTGCTGATATTGCAAAGAATGACGTTGGCGCACTGACCGTTGGCGTTGTTACCAAGCCATTCTCCTTCGAGGGTCGTCGTCGTTATGGTTCTGCAGCTGACGGAATCAAGACTCTTTCCGAGAACGTCGATACACTCATTGTTATTCCAAACGATCGTCTTCTTGATCTTTCTGAGAAGAAGACCACCATGCTTGAGGCATTCCGCATGGCTGACGACGTTCTATGCCAGGGCACCCAGGGTATTACCGACCTAATCACTGTTCCTGGTCTGATTAACCTCGACTTTGCAGACGTCTGCACCATCATGAAGGGCGCAGGTAGCGCAATGATGGGCATTGGTATTGCTGCTGGTGATAACCGCGCTGCTGATGCTGCAACTGAGGCAATTTCTAGCCGCCTGCTTGAGAGCTCTATTGAGGGCGCAACCCGCGTTCTTCTCTCTATTGCTGGCAATAAAGATCTTGGTATTCAGGAGATTAACGAGGCAGCTGACCTTGTTGCTAAGAACGTTGACCCTGACGCAAACATCATCTTTGGTACTGTTGTTGATGAGTCCCTGGGCGATCAGGTTCGCGTAACCGTTATCGCAACTGGCTTCAATGACTCTAACGTTCAGCAGCAGCTTCCAACTCTGAACACTCAGAGCGCAAGCCGTCCAAGCCGTCCTGCTCAGCCACAGCCAACTCGTCCTGTGACTGCTCAGCCACAGCCTGCTCGCACCAATAACTCTTCTAATGAGAAAGAGTTTGATATTCCAGACTTCCTTAAGCGTAGCCGCATCTAAACATGTGCGCGCTGAATAGACAGTGCTTACACGGCGTGACCCTGCTCATGGATCCTGAGGTTCCATGCGGGGTCACGCTCGCATTTACCGAGCGTACTGGCGGTTTTTCAGAAGGGGAGTTTAGCTCACTCAATCTGGGCAGCAGATGCGGAGACAATCTGCAACAGGTGCAAAAGAATCGTCAGCTGGTCTTAGAGGCTCTTGGGGCGGAGAAGTTCTTCTCGCGACTCCTTATTCCTCATCAGGTGCACGGAAGCAACGTAGTTTGTCTGACTTCCAATACATCAGAGGCTTTTGAACTGGCTCAAGCTGAGGCAGAAGCTGGTGCAGACGCCATAGTATGTACGGTTCAAAATACGCCTGTGATGTTGGCGTTTGCCGATTGTGTGCCGGTAATTCTTGTAGCTCCCGGTGGATTTGCAGTGGCACATTCTGGCTGGAAAGGCACAATTGCCCGCATTTCTGCGCGCGCAACCGAGGCGCTTTGCCAGGCAACTGGCGCCAAGTCTTCTGAGGTCAAGGCCTACATTGGTCCGCACATTGGCAGCGCTGACTACGAGGTTTCTCCAGAGCTCATTCAGATGTTCTCACAAGAGTTTGGTCCCGGCGTTGTAGACCGTGCATCTGGCGAGAGGTACTTAGATCTTGGATATGCTGTCAGAGCCGCACTGGTAGATGCTGGTGTACGCGCCTCTGCTATCGAAGAGGTTACTGACTCGACCGCCTCTACAACTGAGCGGTTCTTCTCGTACCGAGCAGAGCATGGCAAGTGCGGAAGACACGCGGCTGTTGCTTACATGGCGTCAAAGTAGGGTAGAAGACGTTTAGCGCTATCGGAGAAGACGTTTAGGTCTACAAAAAAGTCGTTAAACGTTACGTAAGATGTTGATGTATTCACCGCAAGAGATGATGGCTATGACGTACGATTCAGACGAATATCTTGAGTTTATAAAGGCTCGTAGAGCTCAGATTGAGTCACTTGTGGCGGATGCTGCAAAAAAGTCCGGCAGAAGTGCCTCTGAGATTGAAATTGTAGCTGTCTCCAAAACCGTACCTGTTGAGGCCGTCCTTGCAGCTTATAAGGCGGGCTATAGGGTTTTTGGCGAGAATCGCCCACAAGAGCTGACACATAAACTGACGTGTTTATCTGAAACTCCTTTTGCGTCTGAGATATCTTTTGACATGATTGGTAATCTTCAGAAGAACAAGATTAACCAGGTAGTTGGTAAGGTTCGCTACATTCATTCAATTTCTTCCGAGCATCTTGCAGAGGCGGTTTCAAAGCGTGCTGAGGTAAAGGATTCTCATGAGTCTGTGCTACTTGAGGTAAACGTCTCCGCTGAAGCCTCAAAATCGGGTTTCTCGCAAGAAGAAGTGTCTGAGTCTATTCAAAAGATTGTTGAGCTTCCGCACATTTCTGTTGTGGGTCTGATGACTATGGCACCAAAAGATGATCTAGAGCGCGCCAAGAGAACATTCTCAGGACTTCGAGAATTGCGTGATCGCTTGAGCCAACAAGTTGGTTTGAAGTTAGATGTTCTTTCTTGTGGCATGAGTGATGACTTTACGTATGCCATTGAAGAGGGTTCTACGACTATTCGCCTGGGTCGAGTATTGTTTGACCCAGCCTATACGTTGAGTGGGCACTAAAATAGTTGCAAGTTTTTGATACAGTAGTAAGAAGTTACGTGCGTTACAGAAAGGCACAATGATGAGCATTCTTGATACGCTAAGAGCAAAGCTTCGTGGTGGTCAGGACGATGAGTACTACGACGATGAGTATTACGGTGACGAGGGTTATGACGAGGTAGATACAGCTTCTCCTCGTTCCTACGATGACCGCGCACAGCAGGGTTCTTCTAATAGGCTACTGGGCAATCCATCCAGACCAGAGGCAGAGAGTGTTTCAGTTTACACACGCTCTGGTAAGCCAATTAGCACCAATCCAGCTGCTTCTTATAATCCTCAGCAGGATATGCGCTCCCGTGCTTCTGCGTATGCATCTCGTCAGGAGCCCTCTGGATACACTCCTTCTTACGAGCACGCCGTAAGCCCAAATCTGCCAACTCCTGGCGATATTGGTCTTCGTCCTGTGAGCCGTACAAGCTATTCTGGACAGCTGCCACCATATGTTCTTCGTCCTGTTTCTTACGACGATGTTCAGTCGGTAGTTCGCCGTGTTCGTACTGGTCAGCCAGTTGTTCTTATCTTTAAGAACACCAACATTGAGGTTGCTAAGAGAATTTTGGACTTCAGCTTTGGTCTTTCTTATGGCCTTGATGGTGCTGTTGAAGAAGTTGCTGACCGCGTTTTTGTTGTACTTCCTCATGGCGTCTCTTTGACGCAGGCTGATCTTGATAAGCTTGCTGATGAGGGAGAGATTACCAGGTAACTGGAGGTTTTTGTGTTCTCGTATTATGTTTTAAACGCACTCTATACCTTGTTTAGGATTTACAGCGTCTGCATTGTGGTATGGTGCCTGTCCTCTTGGATTACCGTCTCAAATGATTCGGTTAGAAACATTCTTAAGGCTATTGGCAAAATTGTTGAGCCATATCTCAATGTGTTTAGGAAGGTGATTCCTCCAATTTCTGGCGTCGATCTCTCGCCGATTGTTGCACTTTTTGTGCTTAATCTTGTGGAACGTTTTGCCATTTCGACGCTGGGCCTTATACTAATATAGGAAACTAGTTTGTCTTTAATTACAAACTGAGTAGTTATGATGTGTGGTACGTCTACTCGCAGACTGAAAGGGAACAAAGATGGCAATCACACCAGCAGACATCGAGCAGCAGACATTCTCTCCTGCTGAGACCGGCTACAATCCAGAGGAAGTTGACGCATTTCTTGAGCAGCTCTCTTCTGAGGTTGATGCAATGCTTCAAAAGATCGCTGACCTTAAGGGCCGTCTGACCAGCACTGAGCAGCAGCTCGCTGCAGCACAGGCTCAGGTTGTAAACCTTGAGGAGAACGCAAGCGTTCCTTCTGTTGAGGAGACAAACGCTGCAGCTATCGCTGCATCCGAGCACCAGATTTCTCAGGTTCTCATTGTTGCTCAGCAGAGCGCAGATAAACTTGTTGCAGACGCTCGTGCAAACGCTGAGCGTATCCGCAACGAGGCAGACCAGAAGGCTCGTGAGGTTATCCGTCAGGCTCTTGCAGAGAAGCAGACTGAGCTTGATGAGATTGATCGCCTCAAGCAGTCCCGTGAGGACTTCCGCGCTGAGTACCGTAAGCTCCTCCAGCACTTCCTGGATGACGCAGACTCTGTCTTCCCAGAGACTGTTCTTACCAACAATGCTCCAACTGGTTCCCAGAATGCTGCTCAGCCTGCAGCTCAGCAGACTCAGATTTCTGCACCTGCACCTGCAGCTGGTGACTTCAACGATCTTGATTAAGTCTTAGGTCATTACCTTTGTACTGATAAGCGCTCAGCTCTGCTGGGCGCTTTTTTGTTATCAGTCGTCTTAAGCGGCAACTTTATAACCCAGAAGTAAGCTCTTTGCAGAATGTTTGCTTTTGTTCTATATGATGCACATCCTTTCTGTTTTCTCGCCCCTGATAGCGAGCAGGTACGCCTTGGCTACGCGCAGCTTCTGTATTTGTACTTGCAGTGAGTTCAGGGAGCCCTTGCCATACGCGTTTTGGCATCCAATGGGCACGCAAGTCATATCCTCTTTCTGCAGGCCCGCGACCCTCTAGACCAACTCCCTCATAGAAGCGCCTCCACATGGCTTGCACGTATTTCTCATCAGTTGCAAGGTCTGTTCTAGAGAGCAATTCTTCCAAAGAGGTATCGTCCAGCTGAATTGTTCCAAAGGTCTTCATTTCTGGTGCATAAAAACTGACTATATGATGAGCTGGATCAACAATAAAAAACCGCTCTGTACTCATCCGTTTGACAAAGTAATTGCAAGTTAGTGGCACTACGTTTGCATTAGGTTGAAATACAGACATAAAAGAGCCATCTGACATGCGAGAAAACCGCACAAATTGCCGCGTATGCTCTCGTTCAGTTTCTACCTGCCTAGCCAGCGCATTAAACTCTGCCACGGTTGGGTCTGCAATATCTTCAAGGGCTCCTACACCATAGGAGAATGCAAGACGAATGTATCGATGTACAATCTCCGGCATAGTATGAGCATCTGAAGCACATGCCAAAACAATGCGACGTGTTATTTCTCTTGTGCCTACTTTCTTCTCTAATCCAGTTAGAACTCGTTTAGCCAAGGCTACTACTGAGTCATCAGAAGGGTCTGGTCCACAGAGAACATGCTCCCCAAGACTAGGCTGACAAAAGTTTTCTCTAACAAGACGTACGTGTGCTGGGTTAGCATGTGAGAGATAAGTGAGCCCTACAGCCCCTACAACGCCTTCTAAGCTTGGATTACAGGTGATAACAACCTTCTGAGGCTTGGAGAGTCTTGTAAGCCTCTGAACAAGCGAGGCAAACTCTACGCTCTGATCAGAAGAGCCTGAGTTGAGAGGACTCAATACGGCGTCTTGTTTTGTTGTACGAACTTGCTTTGGCATCAGCAATTACCCTCTGTTTAATCAGTTCTTGGTCAAGTGGAGCTGAGGCATCTCTTACGCCACAGCAGGTGAGAAAGTGATGAGATCGTTTGAGCTGTATTCCCAGCCGTTTAAGATCATCAAAGGTGAGGCGAGATCGTCTTCTTGCAGCAATAATTCTTCGTGCGCCGGTAGGGCCAATACCGGGCACTCGTAAAAGTATTTCTAGTGGTGCGTCCATAATCTCTACAGGAAATTGATTAAGATGTGCCAGCGCCCATCCAAGCTTTGGATCAATTTCCAAATCAAGCCAAGGTGCTTCTGGAGAAACTAGCTCATCAGGAGAAAACGCATAGTAGCGCATAAGCCAATCAGCCTGGTAAAGACGGTGTTCTCTACGCAGGGGAACAGGAGTGTCCAACTCAGGAAGACGATGGTCTTCTATAACAGGAATATAGGCAGAGAAGAATACTCGTTTCAATTCAAATTGTTGATAAAGCGCTTGCGATAAGTGCAATATTTGATTGTCTGATTCTGGAGAAGCTCCAATGATAATTTGCGTTGATTGTCCGGCAGGCGAGAAGGACCTTTTGCCTGAAGACACCCATGATGAGCGCATAAAGGTATTCTTCAAGCAGTTTGAACGAAGAGCTAAACCTTCTTTTATGATCTGCTTCTGAGTAGGAATAACAATGCCCTTAGATTTGCCAGCAGATTTTACAATGCCCGTTGATGCATTTTTAGCTTCAAGCAATTGCCTTTCTTCAGAGACGCGTAGGCGGTGAATGAAAGACATGGGTTTAGTAACCGTTTCTGCGTTTTTGTGAGGACAAAGTTTAGTAAGTGAGGTTGAGCTAGGTAATTCCAGATTGACGGAGAGTCTATCTGCTAAGCGGCCAATAGCATCAATAAGATCTGGATCTGTTCCGGGAATTACTTTTGCATGAACATAGCCGTTAAATAGCAACTCATTCCTAAGGTAGGAGAGGCATTCAATCATGAGTTCTGTGGTGTGGTCTGGCGATCCTATAACACCTGAGGAAAGAAAGAGCCCCTCTATGTAATTTCTTTTATAGAAATCTACGGTAAGCTCTGCTAATTCCTGTGGTGTAAAGGTAGCCCGCTTGGTTTGTGCAGAAGATCTATTGACGCAGTAAGCACAGTCATAACAACAAGCATTAGAAAGTAAAACTTTTAGCAGCGTAATGCAGCGACCATCAGGGGTAAATGAGTGGCAACAGCCGGCCGCTGAGGCCATTCCTACCTTTCCTGCCTGCGGATCTCTGTCTACACCAGAAGAAGTGCACGCCGCGTCAAATTTGGCTGCATCTGCAAGTATGGTGAGTTTATCAAGAGTATCCATGGAAGCAACTTTCTACTTGAAAATAGAACGTCTGTTCGTATACTTAGACTATCACGAATGGGGAAGAAGTAAAGAAAAATCTAGAACAAACGTTTGTTATTTTAAAACCGCAGGAAGGATGTGAATGACGTGTGAAGGATGTATACTTTTCCCATCAGCAACTGCGGAAGGAATGGCCATGAGCATACAGAAAAACAGCTCGTCACCATGCCTTTCTCGCCCCGTGAATTTACAAGTTCCCACCTACGCGTTGCGTGCATTAGAAGTTCTTGAAGATGCCGGATTTGAGGCGTGGATTGTAGGCGGCTGGGTACGAGACGCCCTACGCGGCTCATTTGCCCATGATATTGACATCACAACATCGGCAACGTGGCAGCAGAGCAAAGCGGCTTTTGAGGCTGCGGACATTCCTGTGCATGAAACAGGTATTACATATGGAACCGTTACTGCTGTTGTCGAGAAGCACCCTATTGAGGTCACAACGTATCGCTGTGACGGAGAATATCTTGATGGTCGTCGTCCTGATTCTGTGCAGTTTGTCTCTCGTATAGAGGAAGATCTTGCTCGTAGAGACTTCACTATTAATGCAATGGCCTATCACCCAAAGAGGGGATTGCTTGATCTTTATGGCGGTCAAGAAGATTTATCTGCACGTGTAATTTGCGCTGTCGGGAAGCCTAAGGTTCGCTTTACAGAGGACGCTCTTCGCATGCTTCGAGCATTGCGGTTTGCATGCAGACTCTCGTTTTCAATTGAGGAGAAGACACATCAGGCACTTACTGAGTGTGCACCGCTACTCTCTCAGGTTGCATCTGAGCGCATTGGCTCGGAAGTGGCTCAAATTGTTGAGGCTGGCCGTATTGCCCATGCTATCAAGCTGGGATTTCCTGTTCTAGCGATAGCAATTCCAGAGCTCTTACCACTTCAAAACTTTGATCAAAGAAGTCCGTATCATACTTATGACGTGCTGGAACATACAGCTCGAGTTTGCTCTGCAACAGAGGCTCTTACAGCAGGGTGTGCTACTCCCGCTCTTAGGTGGGCAGCTCTTCTACATGATATTGCAAAGCCAGAAATGTTTAGTGTTGACGCAGATGGAAGAGGCCATTTTTATGGTCATCCAGAAAAAGGTGCAATCGTAGCAAAAGCCCTGTTTAAACGTTTAGCTTTATCACAACATTTGAGCAATGAAGTTTGTGCTCTTGTGGCATTGCATGACTATGACGTGGATGTTACAACGGCGTCGCTCAGGCATATGATTGCCCTGTTAGCCGAGGCAAGTAAATCGGATGGTATTGCCCTTGCGTATGACCTTTTGACGTTGAAGCAGGCTGATGCCTTGGCAAAGGCAAATCCGTATCGCAGCTACGCAGTAACGCTTGAAGCTATGAGAGAGCTCCTCTTACACGAGGCAAAACAAGAAATTGCTCAGCATCCGCAAGAGCTGTGCGTTTCGGGCGCAGAAATTATGGAAGCACTTTCTCTTCAGCCAGGACCTGCTGTCGGTGTGTGCCAACGTAGGCTTTTTGAGCTTTATTTAGCAGGTCAAGTGGAGAATAGGAAAGAAGATCTTCTCGCCATTCTCTCTAAGGGTAATTGGTAAAAATAATAAAGAGTGCCAGATTAAAACAATAAAAAAGTCAGCCCTTTGTATTTTTCTAGATTCGGTAAAACGGTATAGTAAGCATAAAAATTATCAGAGAGGCGTCATTTTATATGACGGATAGTGTCTTATGGGGGAGTTCATGGGCGAGAAGCGCGATTATATTACGTTAGAAGTCATACACCACAATGCTTATGAACAGCAGCCTACAGAAGAACCTGAGGCTCCAGTACCTTCCATTTCTCATATTCGTGCCGAAGCTCGTACTAAGAAAAGCGCAGCTACACGTAAGCGTATTATGCACGAGACAACTAAGCTCATGCTTGCTCGTGGAAACACCAACTTCAAAATGAGTGAGATTTCCGATAGAGCTCGTCTTTCAAAAGGTGCGCTGTATTATTACTTTTCCGATAGAGAAGCTCTTTTGCAGGCAATCTTTGATGAGAGTGTTGACGAGTTAGCAAAAGATATTGCACGCACTATTGGCAATAAGCCTGCTTCAAAAGAGACTCTTCGCGCAATCATCGCTCAGCTGGCCTCACATATTCTTCCTGACTCACCACTTGTTTTAGCTTTGATTAATAAGCTTGCTAGCTCTGAGCAGGCGCTTATTACCAATATTGAGGGACCACTTTCTCGCGTGGTTGTTCTCCTTGCCAATCAGCTTGAGATGGGAAAAATGCAAGGTTTTATTCGCCAGGGTGTTGATTCTAGGCTTGCTGCTTGTTCTATTACAGGGGCATTGGTTCTCTCGGCTATTGGTTTGATGGGAGAGCGCCGTGGCGTTGAGGGTTCTGATGAGCTTGCACAGAATCTTCTTGATCTGACACTTTCCGGTATTGGAATAGATGAGTAATCGTGCGAATTTTTGTATAATCCGAGTTTAACTATGCTATCTAAAGAGCACCCTTGTGGTGCTCTTTTTAAAATTTCTTGACTGATCCTGCTCAAAAGTAGCTTTGGCGGGTATAGTAAGAGTGGTTGCGCGTAGAAGAACGCAAATATTCTGCATTTGCAGAGAAGCCATGCGTGAAAGGACAGTTCATGGCACACAAAAATTACTTGTTTACCTCGGAAAGTGTTACTGAGGGTCACCCAGACAAGGTTTGTGATCAGATTTCTGATGCAATCCTTGACGCAATCTTGGCAAAAGAGGCGGAGCTTGAAGAGCGTGGATACGTTTCTCCAAGTGGTGTTCCAGCTTGCTTGGATAACGTTCGTTGTGCATGTGAGACCTTTGCTACTACAGGAACTATTGTGGTAGCAGGAGAGATTCGCACTCAATCCTACGTTGATGTCCAGGAGATTGTTCGTAATACTCTCAGAAATATTGGCTATGACCGCGCTAAATATGGTTTTGACTGCGAGACCTGCGGCGTTTTAAGCCTCATTCACGAACAAAGCCCCGATATTGCTCAGGGCGTTGATCAGTCCTATGACACGCAGGCAGGACGCACCACCGATCCGCTTGATCTTATCGGCGCAGGCGATCAGGGCATGATGTTTGGCTTTGCATCTGACGAGACTGATGTTCTTATGCCAATGCCAGCTTACCTGGCTCAACGCCTTGCTCAGCGCCTCTCAGAGGTGCGTAAGTCTGGCGAGGTCGAGTATTTGCGTCCAGATGGTAAGACTCAGGTTACCGTTCGCTATGAGGACGAGAAACCCGTTGAGGTCACAGCTATTGTTGTCTCCACGCAGCATGCCCCAGAGATTGAGGACATGTCCGCTATCAAGCAGGACATGATTGACCACGTTATTGCTCCTGTTATGGGCGAGGTCAACATTGCTTGGGATAACGCAGACATTTACGTCAATCCAACTGGTCGCTTTGTTGTTGGTGGACCTATGGGAGACACAGGACTTACCGGCAGAAAGATTATTGTTGATACCTACGGCGGCATGGGCCGTCATGGTGGCGGTGCTTTCTCTGGAAAGGACTGCACCAAGGTTGACCGCTCAGCAGCATATGCAGCTCGCTGGGTTGCTAAGAACGTCGTAGCAGCTGGTCTTGCAAAGAAGTGTGAAGTTCAGCTTGCCTACGCCATTGGTGTTTCTCATCCACTGTCTATCATGGTTGATACCTTTGGCACTGGTATTGTCGACGATGCTGTAATTGAGCAGGCTATCGAGAAGGTCTTTGATCTTCGTCCTGGTGCCATTATTAGAGATCTTAAGCTGCGCCGTCCTATCTTCTCTAAGACAGCAGCATACGGTCACTTTGGCCGTAAAGACCCAGACTTTACATGGGAAGCAACTGACCGTGTTCAAGAGCTTAAGGACGCAGTTTCTGCACTTCAGGCATAACGTTCTTACAAGGTAATCTTGTACAACCTCATAGAACCTTCTTCCAGCACCACCTCAAAACCTGGGGTGGTGTCTGTTATTTGTGTGATACCTCTGAAGGTTCCAGGCTTGTAGGTACTGGTAACAGCGTTGGAGTAATCAACAACGTTATTCAGAATAAGGACGTACTGCACGTTAAGGTCGTGTGCCGTCTGAAGCACCTCGGGGTCGCTAGCAATGCGATTAAGACGTTTGCGAAGAATTGCACTTGCGGGACGTTCTGAGGCGTCATAGCCGTTAGGGAAGCGCCAGAGCACGTGTAAGTCATTAGTGCCATACGCCCAAAGGCTGCCATCTTGTGGCAGGTTGGCAATAACGGCACCTGCAGGAACGGTAAGTTCTACGCGGCGCAAAAATTCAAGCTCCTCTGAGGTCAAAATGTAGTGATCACCATAGGCCTTCTCGGAAGCTTGTTTAAAGGCAAGAGCAGCAGGAATTGGCTCTTCTGATTTAAGATTAGGCGTCGGGACCACATAGTTGAGCACAACTACGCACGCTATAACTGCACCAGCAATCAGAGGCTTAGCCCAAACGTTACAAAAGACGCAGGTCTGAGCTTTAGTCTGAGCCTGATTCTGGTCCTGAGTAGCCTTTTCTCGCCAGGAAGCAAATATTTCCAGCGCAGCTTTGGCAAGAGTTGCCAGGCCAAGCGCTGCCAGCGGAATTGCCATAATGACGCAGCTAGCGGCAATGCGGAACGGATCGGTATACCAAAATCCCGAGAGATATCCCTTGAGCGGAACATCAAACGTAATAATAAAAATGCAGAGAATGGACAGGTACATAAAGGCTGATACCATCCAGCGAGCTTGCTTATGCTTGAACGTCCACACGGCACCTACCAGCACGCAAATTGAAAGTACCGGCTGCGGAGAAACAAGCTCTCCACCTGCGTAGGACTGTCCAATAAAGTCCATACCAAGGGCGTGCAAAATAGCATCTTGCAAGCTTGAGTAGGCGCTCCACCAGAAGTTGAGAGCAACGCCTCGAACAATCAAAACGTAGTAGAAAACAGACCAAATAACCAGCGCAAAGATAAAGAATGCATATGCGAGCGTGACTGGCTTAATTCTTTTCCCAAAGAGAACAACTCGGCGCTTTGACTCTCCAATGCGTGCAAAACTCCAAGGCAGAAGAACAACAATTGACGAGAAAATCGTGGAAGGATGCAAGATAAAGAGGGTAATGCAGCCAAGAATAAATATGGCAATAAGCCAGATGAGGTTGTGTTTTGGTGTCTTTGAGCGAGTCATCTGCATAAATACCCACCAAATAGAAGGCATTACGCAGAAGGCCACAGTGTTAGGAAAAATTGGTCCGTATATTAAAAGCGACCAAGGGAAAACAAAAAATGCTAGGCAAACAAAAGCTCCACTGATAAGCGCAATGCGATGCTTAGGAAGAACTTTTGCAATAACCGAGCAAATTGAGAGTGGAAAGACAATCGCTGCACTTACAAAATTGAGCGCATTTCCGGCAATAGGAACGGTTGTAGAAACAAGCTGTGTTGTTAAAGCAACAATGATGTTCCAGCCAGAAGGATAAAATCCTGAAGTACCTGGCTCCCAAGGGGTAATTGAAGCTTCTACGGTACTGTAGAAGTCATAGTGGATAGATGAGTATTTTTGAGACTCAATCATTGCTTGTGTGACATCTAAGTGATGCACAATATCCCAGCCCTGTACAAAGGAACTAGCAGAGGGCAGGGTAGGTAAGAAAAGAAGTCCTACGGTAAGAAGGCCAATTGCAACGTACAGAAAAGGCATCCAGAAGGGAAGTTCTTCGCAGATGAATGACGGTGTGTGACAAGTTGATTGCTTGTCAGTGCGTGTTGCTTTGGATTTGTTGGGTTTCTCGTCCCTGCGGTCTTTTTTGTATTTTGGGGCAACATAAAAAACGTAGCCATTGACCAGGATTGCAATAAGCAAGGGGACAAGAACCATCACAGCCAAGGGAACAGGGATGTTTAGTGCGCTAAAGATTTCTCCCTCAATAAAGTAGAGTGCGCAGCTTACTAAAGGAGCGGTAACAAGAGCCCAAGGCTTAGGCATGCCGGAGGCGTGTAGCAAAATGACGCCTGGCACATAGAGCAGGGCAACAATTACAACTGCACTTTGGAAGAACTCAAGCCACATCCTGATCCAATCAAGGTGTTAGTAAAAATTCTTATACTTCTTGGCCACACAGTTGGGTGCGGCGGAAATTTCAAACAGACTGGTCTATTTTACGATAGAAGCAAAAGTGGCGTTGAGATAAACAAAAAGGACTTCCGAAGAAGTCCTTGAACATTTGGTAGCCCGTACCAGATTCGAACTGGTGATCTCCGCCTTGAGAGGGCGGCGTCCTGAACCGCTAGACGAACGGGCCATGTATGACTGGGAGGACATGGCTGGGATAGAGAGAGTCGAACTCCCGTTGACGGAACCAGAATCCGCTGTCCTACCACTAGACGATATCCCAAGATGTCATCCGTGCGCATCAGCGCGAGAAATAACTATAAAGGAGACTCGTCAGAGATGCAAGCAATAATTTCAAGAAATTCTGTTTGCAGCAAAAAATATTATACAAAACGCATCTCTAAGCGCAAGGAACGTCTCTAGTATTTGCGCTAAGCATGCGTTCTGCATCGATAAGTGCCTGGTCAAGAGGGGCACAACCGGTACAGCTTGCACAAGCAGTAGGGGCGCTTGGAGTGGCGGCAAGGCCACCTTTAGCTGTTTCTCTGAGAGAAACTGGAAGTGCAGCACCTACTTCTGCCATAGCGTGAGCAACCTCATCAAACGGAATTGGGTTTCCAACGCCGGCCAAAGCAAGCTGAGAAGAGCTTACGGCAGCAGCTACACCAATGGCGTTTCTATCCTGGCAAGGATACTCAACCAGTCCTCTGACAGGGTCACAGACCAGTCCCAGAAGGTTAGAGATGGCAATAGAAGCTGCGTCCAAGCACTGCTGAGGAGTGCCGCCCAAGAGCTCAGTCAGTGCAGATGCGCTCATGGCAGCGGCGGAGCCAACCTCTGCCTGACAGCCACCCTCAGCACCCGAAACACTTGCGTTGGTGGTTAAGATGGCGCCAATGGCACTTGCGTTCCAAAGCGCAGAGATAACTTGTTCGTCGGTGGCGCCAATCTCTTCTGCAACAGAGATAAGCGAGCCCGGTACAACGCCGGACGCGCCTGCAGTAGGAGCGGCAACAATAACGCCCATGGTAGCTGAGCGCTCAAGAACAGCCATAGCGTAGGCAACAGCTTGTGTCTGCGTGGTACCCATAAGTGCGCTGGAGATTGCAGCTGGGGTATTTGCCACGGTCTTGGCCTGGCCGTTGAGCAGGCCTCCAATGGACAGACGAGGCGTCTTGATAGTGTCGTGAACCTCATCGCGCATAATCTCTAGAACGTGAGCCATTTCTGCATCTACGTCTGCGTCTGGTCGCAGGTCCTTCTCGCGTTGACGCATAATCTGGCCAATAGAGGCTCCCGTTTTAGAGCACCTGGCGAGAAGATCTGCGCCGTTGTCAAACGCTCCGGAAAGCACGTCATTTGTGACCTGAGGAGCAGCTCCTGGAATGGAAACCTGAGCGGCATATGAAACGTGAGGTGCCAGTTGGAAGAGATCCAGGACTTTCTGCTCAATGGGCTCGTCAATCTCAAAGACGGTGTGTGCAAAGCCACCGCGCTCCGAGCGGAAGGTACGCATAGTTGCAACATTGATGTTTTGCGTAGCCAAAATGGTGGTGAGAGCTGCAAGAACACCGGGTTTATCGCGATGTGAAACAAAAATGGTGGGCATATCGCCAGACATGCGAATGCGCACGCCGTTAACGCCAGAAATGCGAATGCGGCCGCCGCCAACGGACTCGCCCATAACGGAAACGTGGACGTTATCTGCACCGTAGAGGTGAATTTCTACGGTGTTTGGATGCAAAGTCTCGTCGTCGCCCTTTTCAATAACGCTGTAGTTGAGGTGGGCTTCTTCTGCCAAGGTGAGCGCTTCACGGACGCGCGTGTCGTCTGGAGCAAGGCCCAAGATGCCTGCAATCAGAGCGTAATCGGTGCCGTGACCAAGGTGGGTATGAGAGAAGGAGTTGTAGAGCCAAAACTCAACGCGCTCCAGCTGCTTTGGTGCAAGTGAGCGTGCAACCAGGGCAATGCGCAGGGCTCCTGCTGTGTGCGAGGAAGAAGGACCCACCATAATGGGGCCGAGGACCTCAAACGCAGACATAGAAATCATAACTACTCCAAAACTAAACAAACGGTAATGATAAAAGAGCTGCAAAACCATCTGTTTTACAGCTCTTGTGTGGTTTTACTTTTGATACCCACTTACGCTTGGAAGAATACGCGGCAGGCACGCATTCACGCGTTATTTGCAAAGCTCCAGAGCGCGCTCAAGGCGAGCAAGGCAAACCTTGCGACCAAGAAGCTCCATAGACTCTCCAAGAGGAGGGGAGACCATGTTGCCGCACTCAGCAACACGAATGGACTGGAAGACAACGCGCTTCTTAAGGTCAAGCTGCTCCGGGAGCACCTCAAGGGCAGCGTCAATTGTCGCGGCTTTCCACTCATCCTCAGAAACGCTCTCAAGAGCGTTCTTTGCAGCAGCAAGAACGGTTGTACTCTGAGCAGCATCTTTGGTAAGACCCTTCTCAACACTCTTCTGATCAAAGGTGACGTTTGCACCCTCATACAAGAAGCGGGACTTCTCAATGACGTCTGGGCTTACGGTGGTACGAGGACGAAGAATTTCGGAGAGCAGGTCATACCAGCCTGGACGAGTTGCGTAAATCTCTTCTGCATCAGTTGCATTGCCCTGAACAGGCTCAAGACCAGCGCTCACAAGCTCTGGAATCAGAACAGTCTTTGCAAAGGTTTGGTTGTCCATATTGGCAAGATAGGTTGCATTAATCCAGTTCAAACGCTCTGGATCGGACTTAGCAGGGTTCTTAGAAACGTGATCCAAAGAGAACTGAGACGCCAAAACGTCACGAGGAACAATGGTTGTCTCGCCATCAAGCGACCAGCCGAGAAGGGACAGGTAGTTGACAAAGGCATCTGCAAGATAGCCCTGGTCACGATACTCCTCAACAGAGGTTGCGCCATGGCGCTTGGAGAGCTTCTTGCCGTCAGGACCCAAAATCATGGAGATATGAGCGAAGGTTGGGACAGGTGCGCCCAGAGCCTCGTACACCATAATCTGGCGAGGAGTGTTGGACAGGTGGTCGTCGCCACGAATAATGTGGGTGATGCCCATGCCAGCGTCATCAACAACGGTAGCAAAGTTGTAGGTTGGGGTGCCATCGGAGCGGAAGATGATAAAGTCATCAAGCTCGCGGGCGTTAAAGGTTACGTCACCGTGAACAGCGTCGTGGACAATAACGTCACCGCGGTCCAGAGGAACCTTGATGCGGATGGTATAAGGCTCACCTGCATCAATGCGGCGCTGTGCCTCTGCTGGGTCAATGTTTCTGCAGGTACGCTGATAGCCCTGGAAGGGGTCGTGACGCTCTTCTGCGGCCTTCTTGTCTTCAGCAAGCTTTTCTGGCGTGCAGAAGCAAGGGTATGCCTTGCCCTCTGCCAGCAGTTTATTTGCTGCTTCACGATACAAATCAAGACGCTCAGTCTGGCTATAAGGACCGCAATCGCCGCCCTTATCGGGACCCTCGTCCCAATCAAGGCCAAGCCACTTCATAGCGCGCAGGATAATCTGAGTATTCTCTTCAGTTGAGCGCGTAGGATCTGTGTCATCAATACGAAGAATAAACTTGCCACCATTTGCACGAGCAAAAGCCCAGTTATAGATAGCAGTACGCGCACCTCCGATATGCAGCTTGCCTGTTGGGGATGGCGCAAAACGTACTCTTACCTGCTTCTCTGACAAAACTCCTCCTTGGCAGTTATTTTCTAGCGAGAAAATCTAGTTTATGCACTCTTTAGTATAACGCTTGAACACAGATGACCGACAACGTTGCCTAGTCTTCAAACATATTGTGGTCTGCAAACTCTGCTTGAACGGTGCGGATCATCAGGTCTACGTCTTCAAGTCCCAGGTGACGTTCCTTCTCGTCTGCTGCAAGCGTATGCCTACGACGTGCCCAGTTCTCAAGCGCGGCAGGGGAAGACTCTCGCGGAAGAGACCTAATCTCTGGATCCAAGCGCCGGCAGATGTCGCGGGAGTCAATGACAATAATCTTGCCTGCTTTTCTGGCCTCCGCGTAACCATCAATATTGAACATAAACCAAGAATCCTCAAAGGCAGCGTTATGAGCCATAAAAGGAATCTTTTTCATAGTTGCCAGCAGAGCCTCTTGGGCTTTCTTATCGTCCCTAAATGATTTCTTACCCTCAACATCTTTCCAGGTAATCTGGTGAATATCGGAAAGTGGGACACCCTTTTCTTTGTACATCTCTGGAATGCCAAAGTAGGCGGTGTGGGGCTCTACTGGAACGGTATTACGACCAAGATTCCAGAACTCAAAGCCCACGTTAACAATGTAGCCCAGCTCAGGGAAGCGTGACGTAGTTTCAATATCAATGCCCAGCACCGTGCCAGAAACGCTTTTCTCGACATACGCAATTTGTAAGTCGTTAAGAAGCGGACCAGCGGTTTTATAGACAGCCTTAGGGCGACGACGCTGCATCTTTGCAACGGCTGCCGCAAGATCGTCGTTAGAAAGACCGCGAGAAAGGCCGACGCCTCGATGGTTTCTGAGTCTTTCCACGCCGTAGGTGTCGCACAGCGAGCGTGTTCTATCAGCAAGCTGTTGAATGACAGAAAACTCTACAGGCTCTTGGCCCAGAGGAGCTTCCTTCCAGGTATCAAGCAGCGTTTTAATAGCGTCACAATTTTTGTTGACCTCGCCGATGATGGATTGATCATCAACAAGAAGTCCAGGTATGACAAACGCATTTGCGTGCTCAATAGCTTGATTGATATCCATACACTCTCGCTTTGGTGGGTGAGAATTAGTTCAACATATAAGTATCTACCCTGAAGCGCGTATTCTTTGCGTCATTTTCTAGAAAGTGGGCGCCTCACCAAAAATGCGTGCTAGGCTGTTGGGTGCAACACAGTTCTATGAAAGGTTTTACGCATGTCTGATTTAAATGAGTCACTTGCTCTTTCTGAGGAGCTTCTTGCTTTTATTAAGCAGAGCCCTTCTATGTTTCATACCACGCAAACCATTAAAGAGTACCTGCTAGAGAATGGTTTTACGTACCTCTCCGAGGGATCTTCTTGGGACATTCAGCCAGGCGGCTCTTACTTTACTACGCGCAATAATTCTTCAATTGTTGCCTGGAAAGTTGGCGAGAAGTACCGCGATGCCCAAACCGCACCCGCTGATGCTCCTTATCATTTCCAGCTTGCCGTTGCTCACGGCGATTCTCCAACCTACAAGGTAAAAGCTCAGCCAGAGCTTACCGGTGAGGGAAACTCGCTTCGCCTGAACACCGAGGCATATGGCGGCATGCTTGATCACACCTGGTTTGATCGTCCTTTGGGCATTGCTGGCCGCGTACTGGTCAAAGTAGGAAACAAGGTAGAGTCCAGGCTGGTCAACATTGAAGACGATGTTGTCATGATTCCAAGCTTGGCTATTCACCTTGAGCACAAAAATGGTCTCTCGCCAGAGTTCAACCGTGCTAAAGACTTGATGCCACTCTTCAGCGCTGGAGAGCTTAATCCTGGCGCCTTTAACGCCCTGGTAGCAGATGCAGCTGGTGTGTCTCAAGAGGACATTCTTTCTCGCGATTTGTTCTTAGTTGATCACACGGGCGGCCGTATTTGGGGTGCTAAGAAGGAGTTTGTTTCTGCTGGTCACCTTGATGACCTTCAGTGCGCCTTTGTGGCACTCAAGGCCTTCCTTGCGTCTTCAAATGAGCAGGACATCTCTGTATACACCTGTTTTGATAACGAGGAAGTTGGCTCAAACACCAAGCAGGGTGCTCAGTCTACGTTCCTTAAAGACACGCTGCAGCGCGTAAACGCCACGCTTGGTTTTACGCAGGAAGATTACTACCGTGCGCTCTCGGCATCTTTGCTAGTAAGCTGCGACAACGCTCATGCGGTACACCCCAATTATCCCGAGAAGCACGATGCGGCCAACAAGCCATACCTCAACGGCGGCATGGTTATCAAGGAAGCAGCACGTCAGTCGTACTGCACAGATGCGTTTAGCCGTGCCATTGTCGAGGCAATTTGGAAGCAGCAAAACGTTCCTTACCAGGTCTTTGCTAACAGAAGCGACATGCCCGGCGGATCTACTTTGGGCAACCTCTCCAACATTCAGGCAAGCATGCACGCCGTTGACGTGGGTCTTCCACAGCTTGCTATGCACTCCGTGTACGAGACCGCAGGCACCAAAGACACACTTCTGGGCTACCAGGCTCTCAAGGCGTTTTATGACACCTGCGTCTGCATCACTGATGCCGATTCGTTTGAGCTGAGATAGCACCTGGCGAGAAACCCTGTGTGCTAGCTATACTTACACACATCGCATACAACTCATTACCTGAAGGAGTTCCATGTCAGAAAAACAGCTTACTGCTCATGATATGGAGCTCCTAACTTGTGCAGGTATTTACGTTGAACCTAAGGCGCTGAGTGGTCCTGCACTGGTATTTCCTATCTCAGACGGGGAGGGCGGAGAAATACGTGTGTTGTGGCAGGGCGGCGCCTATGAGAGTGCAACTTACACAGATTCTAGAAAGAATCAGCTGGTATTTCCTTATCTTGAGTTATATGACTTGCTGTTTGAAGCTGCCTGTCCCGTGCACTCAGTCTTAATGATTGGTGCTGGCGGCTGCTCTTACCCTCGCTATTTAGTTGCTCATCATCCAGAGGTTTCTTGTGACGCACTGGAGATTGACCCTAAAATTGCAGCTCTAGCTCGTAGCTACTTCTTTGTGGATGAGGCTGTAAGAGAGAGCAATGGTAGGCTTCAGGTGCAGGTAGCTGAAGGCATTGAGTATATAAAGAGCCTATCAGCATCTGATAACAAGCGCTATGACGCTATTTTAAATGATTGCTTTAGCGGAGAAGTTCCACCTGCGGCTATGATGACCAGTGAGTGGATGAGTTTGGTGGCACGCTGTCTTACTCCTGGCGGAAGATATCTCACAAATGTAGTTTCTGCACAGGTAGGAGAGGGTGTACATCAGCTTGAGGTGCTTCTAGATGCTGCACATACTGTGTTTGAACAGGTAGAGGTTGTTCCTTTGGATCCAGAAGCAGACCCAACAGAGCCAGATAACCTTATGCTCGTTTGTCAGCGCGCTTAAGTGCGGTGAGCGCTAGTTTTTGGCTATTTATTAGTCAAAAGTTTTTAGTGGTGTCAACGAATTTACATCGATAGAAAAATTAAAAAAATGAAGTGTAAAATAGAAGTTGCTGATTTTAGTTTTTGAATGATTCTCGTTTGGACACAACATAAACCGAATTCTTTAGTCTAGCTCAGCGCACTTGATTGGAGATATGAATATATGAAAGAATCGTTTTTAACAATAAAAGAAATCTTTCATATTGGTAATGGAAAAATCAACGCACTAGTTTTTCTTGCCGTTTTAGCGGTTCTATCATCATTTCTTGAGATTTATTCAATTCAATATATGCAGTCACTTTCAGAAGTTTTTAGCACATCGGTTACAAATAATCTTTTTCAAATTGGTTTTACCTGTGCTAAGTTTTTGATGTTAATTGTGCTTTCAACAATAGTTAGAAATTACTTTTGCTTTAGAGTTTCTATTTTTTCAAATGACATCATTAAAAATGTAAGAGATAAAGCGTATTCAAAACTTATTGATATGGAATATGAATTAGCGATAATTCATGATAATGCGTTTTATATTAATTTGATAGATAATAACGTAAATAAATTAAGTTTAATCTTTTCAACAAGTTTTTTTACTTTGTGCTCAGATATATTCGATACAGTGTGGATTTGTTTTTTTATGACACAAATAAATATCACTTCGTTATTTATTTTAATAATTGGCATATTACCATTAGTTTTAATCGGCAATATATCGGCATCTGAGCAAAAAAAGTTTGCAGAAAATACAATCAAACTCAATGAGGACTTAATTGAAAAGATTAATGAAACTAATAATAACTTTTCATATATTAAAATATTTAAAGGCAAGGAGAGAGAGGACAATCGTTTTAACCGTATAAATATTGATATTTTGGAGAACGATAATTTGTCGAGTGCGGCACTTAGTGTCTTCTTTGTTATAGAAAAAAGCGTTCGATATTTATTTGTTGCGATTTCATTATTCTTTTTATGCAAAGATGTGTTAATGCAGGATGGAAATTGGATGATTCTTATCCCATTTTTGCTCTACGTACAAAGATTTTATAATCCATTTTCAAATTTGAATAAATATTCTCAGTTAATTCAAAAATCTGTTTCAAGTGCAGATAAGCTTATAGATTTTATAATCTCGAAGCCAACTGAAGAGATCTCAACTATCCATTTTATTTCTGATTCATCTGAATCAGAAATAGTTTTGACTGGCATATCAAAAAATTATGAATCTGAAGCAATTCTTGAAGATGTCACTTTTAGATTTAAAGAAGGAGTCAACTTAATCGATGGAAAAAGTGGTGTAGGTAAATCCACTTTGATAAAAATACTTTTAGGCTTAATCAAATCTTCGAGTGGAGAAGTGACTATCTATTCTCGAGAAGACGACTTGAATTTGTACTCATATTCAGGACAAGCGAATAAACTGTTTAATTTATCCGTGATAGAAAATTTAATATATCCTAAAACCGTAGACCATCTCTCATCATCGGAAAGAATGAAATTAGAGAGTCTACTAGATGAATTTGGATTCAGAAAAAGCCTATTGAATAAAGATATTGCTAAAGAAGGTGAAAATCTTTCTGGAGGTGAAAGAAAGAGACTGTCTATTCTTAGAGCACTGATTCGTCCGTCAAAAGTTGTGATACTTGATGAACCATTTGCAAATTTAGACCCGAGCAATATTGAAATTATTGCTCAGAAAATACAGAATCTTTCCAAGAGCAGGATTGTTATTATTGTTTCTCACGAAACCTCTTTTCCTGCTTCTTTAAAATTTAATACGCACTTGACTATTAGTGGTGCCTAAAGGTTTCTTTGGTTTAAATCATTCTCAAGATCCAGAAGCAGACCCAACAGATCCAGATAACCTTATGCTCGTTTGCCAGCGCGCTTAAGTGCGATGAGTGCAAGAGCAAGACAACTGCTCATTAGCACAATACCAATGCCAAAGAGCACCAAGAAACCTTGAGCTGAGCCATCTACAATTAAGCTCCAAATAATGAGCGCACATGCAGAGACAAAGCAGCTTACGCCTGCAATTCTTGAGTAAATAAGCGTGGAGTCTTTTTTACCAAAGACCGCACGGACCAACAGAGGTGAACCGACTGTTGTAAGGGCGTAGGCAATTCCAAAAAGGAAGGTTCCTGTCAGCAAGAGTGGCAATACTGGAACCTTTATTCCCAACATAAGTAAGCCAACAATACCCGAGAAAATTCCTACAAAACAGGCAAGCTTTACAGAGATATCGCTTAAAGCACCTAGAAGCACTTTTCCAATTGCTTGACCCAGCATAGTTGTTCCAGCAAGAAGGCCTGTGGCAGCGGCAATGGCAGGAGCAGTTTCTGCAAAGGTTGCTGCATAGCTTGGGAAGTACTGAGAGATTTGCTGGTTAAAGGTAATGAGCGCGTAAAACGCAGCGACCATATAAAACTCTGGATATTTCATTGCGTCATCAGCAGAGATGTCGGTTGAAGAAGTCTCTGCAACCTCAACGTTTTTCTCGCTAACGGAGGAGAAGGTAAGAGAGGTAAGGCCAAGATCCTGGGGTTTCTCGCGTACTACAAAAAGAGTAAAAGGGAGTGTTCCTACAAGCATAACTAGAGCAAATATCAGATAGCAAGCGCGCCAACCTTCAGGACCAGAGGAGATAATGGCAGACCCGATGGGATTGAAGACAGTGCCACCAATGCCGGTAAACGCAAAGCAGAGACCCATAAAAGTACCAACACGCTGGTCAAACCAATCGTTGATGAGGGCGGGTACACATAAGAACATGAGGGCGGGTACGCCAATGCCAAGCCCCACCGCGCAGAGATAAAAATGCCACATCTCTTGAGCTGCTGACATAGCTCCATATGAGATTGCGCAGATGATGACGCTTGCAGAAAGCACTAGGCGCGTGTCGTGCGTTTTATAGAACTTGCCTATAAACGGCAGAACTACCGTCATAGCAATGCAGAGTACCGAGAAGACCGCAGAGAAGGCAACACGAGGAACGCCAAAATATTGTGAAACTGGTGTAATGAAGATGCCAAAGCACGTAAGAATAATGGCGCAAGGCAAAAACATGATGACAATACAAGTTGCAACAATAGCGTATGCGTACTTAGTGCCCAGTAAACGTTGTAGCACTGAGGCTCCTCTCTTTTGGCCAGAACTAGTGTAGGCGATGTGCCTTAAAAAGGACACATCGCCTACCGAGTCGCACAAAATTTATTTGAGCTAAAACCTTCATGCATGCGTTTTGCTTACGCTTTTTATGCGTTGTTTTACGTGCGTAAGACCCTAGCTGTCGGAGCCTCTGCGGTTCTCGCCCTCAAGAGCACGGATTGGGCCGATGTCCTGAGTGGTCTCAAGAGCGCCCAGGTAGTTACCTTCTTCATCGCGAACAGCAAAGTAACGAACATAGAGGAACTTATCTCTGACCTCAAACCAGAACTCAGAGGAATCACGCTTGCCGCTCTTGAACTCAGTGAGGATGCGACGAACAGCTTCCTGGCTCTTTGGTGGGTGGCAGTCGTAGACGTCGCGGCCAAGGCAGCTCTTTGGACGAGGGAAGGCACGGGTATCGCCGTGGCTGAAGTAACGTGTCTTGTCGTCTGCATCAACAAAGGTAATGTCAAGCGGAATGGTTGCAAAGACAGCCTCAAGCTGAGGAATGGTGAACTCACCGGTAGAGAGCTTAACCTTGCCGTCAGCGGAAAGTACTTCCTCTTCTGCCTCAGCGTTATTCTCGCCCAGAGCTGCTGTAGACTCCATCTCTTTGAGCTTGTCGTTGGCAAGCTCAAGAGGATCTGCGTGCCATGAAGGAGGGTTGACGCCAAATGCGTGACCAAACTCGTTCTCCTCAGCGGCAATCTGGGTCCACTGGGTAGCGGTTAGGTGCTCAAGAGAAAGTGGAATGAGGACATTCTCTTCCTTGGAAGCCATAGACTCAGCGCCCTCAATAGCCTCATCCAGATAGTCAGCAACGGCTGCCATAAGGCCTGCATCATACTGGCCGTACGCAGTCTCGAGCAATGCTTCTGCACCGTTAACAGCGTTTCTTACCTCGTCGTCCTTACCCCACATAACCTTTGAAGGACCAGTGATATCGTGGCGCTCAAGATGAGGGAAGAGCAGCTCTTCCTTGCGCTTGTAGTGAACAAAGACCTCGTCAAAGGCGTCCATATCAGCCTTTAGAATTGCTGCAACACCAGCGCACTCTTCGTTGCTGGAAGACTCGGTAAGCGTACGAGCACGCTTAACATCTGGAGCAACGCGGTCATGGATAAAGGCAAGAATTCGGTCGTTCTCTTGGCGCATGGTCCAAACAGGATGGCCAGGAGTCTCTTCAACAGCACCTGTTGGTGCGCAAGAAACCTTGCCTTCAAAGAGAGCGGCGTGAACGTCACAGAGCTTCAGGACCTTCTCCATAGGAACGCCGCCAGCAATGAGCTCCTGTTCAGCGTTAGAAATCTCTGAGCCAGAGACGTCCTTGAAGTTACGGGTAAAGTCCTCGCGAACAGCCTCGATGTCCTCGCCGTCATTGAGGCGCTCAAGGTACTGGGCGATAAGAGCTTTGCGCTCCTCAGGAGTCTGCGCGATAGGTGCGTTCTCTGCCTCTGCGGGTTTCTCGTCAGCTGGGGTTTCTGCTGCTGCAGGCTCCTCATCACCAAGAATGGTAAAGCCGTGAGAGCGGAAGATTGCTTTGAGCTCCTCAAGGTCTACGCCTTTGTGGTCGCAACCTTTAGGGATGGTCATAAAGCGTCCCATGGTCTGCAGACGGCCTGGCTCGGTAATCTCGGCAAAGCCGTTTTCTGCCATGAGGCCTTTAATAACGGGATACTTAGTGCAAATCTCATAAACGGATTTGCTTAAATCAAGAACCTGTGCCATACGGGCTCCTCTCGGATAAGTTTAGAAAGTCTACTATGGCTTACTTTATACCCAAAGTGTGACAGGACTTCCATATGGCTTTTGTTGTGGTTACAACAAAACAGAAATTATTCTTTAGTTTTAATATCTTTTTTAAATTGATTAGAGAGAACAATTTCAAGCATCTAGGACCTCCGACATTGCGTCGGAGAATGAGGCATAGTGCTTGTAATTTTCTGGATGCTCTTTCATGTTGGTGTATTCATTAAGAGCCTCTATAGTTTGAGCATTAGGAATTTCTCGCTTGATTTCAAAAGGGATTCCCTGCTCACGAACAGTCTGACGAAGAAAAATGGTAATAGCAGTAGTAAGATCCATGCCTAAATCTCTGAGAAGTTCCTGGGCATTTTTTTTAAGCGTTGGATCCAAATTTATATTTGTGCTTACTTTTGCCATGATTACCCGCCTTTCTTGTAGTCTTGTTATACAAGATAAAGACTGTGAAGTCAATAATTATGTGCGTATTATAGGTACAACACGCACATAATATGAATATATCGAAGGGAAGATAACCCTATTCTGCGCTCTTTAGGGTAAATGACAGAAGAACCGGGTTGTGATCAGAATAGGCAAATTGCGTGTCAATGTTTCTGGCGGTTGCAACAACGTTATCCGAGACAATCCAGCCATCAACTGTGGTGGTGTATGTCTTGTCCTTCTCGTATGGAATGTCATCTCCGCGGCAGGTAGGAACGTCGGTAAGATTGTCTGGAGCTACAACGCTAAAACCTTCTGGCAAATCAGAATCTTTGAGTTCTGCTACCCAATCTGGTATCTGCTGAACAGAAGGATAGAGTGTAAGCGAGCCTAAAATTGCATGATTCCAATCGCCGCCTGCAATAACGTAATTACCCTTCGCGCGCTCCTCAGACATAACTTTGGTCAGAAGCGCAAGCTGCTGAGCGCGACTGGTACCACCTTTGTCATAAGCAGACATGTGGCTGTTAATAAGCACCAGCTCATGACCATCGCTTGTGGGATAGCGCGTAATCATAAAGCAGCGGTCTAGGTCAAAGAATTTTGTTGGGAAAGACTCATCAATAGGGTAAGTGCGACGAGTTGCGCTTGAAGCTAGCACGTTTGAAAGTGTAAGAATTCCCGAGTTAGAGGTTCCGTGGAACTCCGTAAGTGGATAGGCGAGAAACGCGGTGTGGAAGTTCTGCGCAAAATATGATGCGTAGGATCCAAAGCGGCTCTCTGCTTCAGAAACTTGATTGACGTGCCAGCTTCTATCGGATGAGGTATCAATCTCTTGGAAGAGAATAAAGTCAGGAGCTGTGCCGTCATTCAGAGAAGAAACGGTGTTCAGAGCACCGTTTGTAGTGTAAAGCACGGAGTTTCTGCTTACCGCGCGTCCGTGAGTTCCCACAGTGCGCGTGCCATCTTGCATGATGCCCTCATCCATAAAGAAGGTGTAATCAGGGGTGTAAGCACCAAAGCCAATGTTGTAGGTTGAAGCTGTATAGGTTTGGCCTACCTGTACGGTTGTAGCCTCAGGAGAGGCACCTTGATTGGATACAGGAGTATTGTCAGGAATACGGTAGTAGGTAAGCTGCAGGTAGAGGACATATCCACCAAGAACTAATAGAGCCAGAATACATAGTCCGCCTACAAATTTAAAAAGAGGTACAAGAATCCTTTTTAGGAGACTAGCAATAAACTTAAAACCAAGAGATAAAACTCTTTTCATGCGAACCTCGTATCAATCAAGTGTCGTATGATTTAAATGATAACTATTATGGATTGAAAGTACGTTGAGGAGTTTGTATGTCGCTATCAAGAAATACAACACTAGAGCTTTTCAAACCCTCTGGTATCAGGCGTTTCTCGGCACTTGCCGCTGCAACGCCAGGTTGTATTTCTTTAACTATTGGAGAGCCAGGAGAAGACACTCCAGCGCCTATTTGCAACCTGGTAGATAAAGAACTTGCGGCTGGAAACACCCATTATCCACCTAATGTTGGAACTCTCGAGCTTAGAAGTGCTATTGCTGCTTGGGAGTCAGCTCGTGGCATGAAAGTAAGTCCAGACGGCATTGTAGTTACCGTAGGAGCTGCAGAAGCCATTTCTGCAACCATGCTGACACTTATGAATCCAGGTGATGAAGTTATTATTCCTGAGCCAGCATATTTGGTATACAGAACACTCTGTCAGCTAAATCGTGGCGTTGTTGTGCCACTTGATACCAGTGCTAATCATTTCCAGATTGATGCTCAGCAGCTCAAGTCAAAAATTTCTGACAAGACAAAGCTTATAGTTTTGACTTCTCCTAACAATCCTACGGGATGTGTTTATACAAAAGAGTCTCTTGATGCAGTAGCAGAACTAGCCCGTGAACATGACTTTTACGTGATGTGTGATGACGTTTATAGAGAACTTGCCTATGTCGAGGATGTCCCTCGTTTTGCGGAGCTCTATCCAGACTTAGCTGATCGCTGTATTGTGACAAATAGTTTCTCAAAGCCATGGGCAATGACGGGTTGGAGACTTGGTTGGGTTGCCACTTCTGATGAGCTTGCACAAGATATTGGAAAGGTCCATGCCCAGCTTGTGTCTTCCGTTCCCTCATTTTTACAGCCAGCCGCTGTCCATGCACTTTCTTACGATGTCTTGCCTATGCGCACAAACTATCAAAAGCGCAGGCAGATTGTACTTTCTGCGCTTCAAGATATGAAACTTCCTGTTGAAGAGCCAGAAGGTGCCTTCTACGCATTTCCATCAATCAAGGAATTTGCCCTTGATTCTGAGGCGTTCTGTGAGCGAGCAATCAAGGAGTTTGGTATTGCACTGGTGCCTGGCGTTTTCTTCGGTGCTGAGGGTTATGTGCGTATTAGTTACGCTGCCTCAGACAAGAATCTGACAGAAGGTCTTTCTCGCCTTAAGACTTTTGTTAATACTTTGCGAGAAGAACAAAACTAGCCCAAATACAGAGCTTTCTGTGGTAGGGTTTTACTGTCAATAGAGGAGCGAGCACGATGGGTTCTGGGTTAGTCGGCAGGCAGTGACCCCAGAAGGAGGCGAGGTTCGCCGAACTTGGCAATCAGGCGTGGTTGTCAGGTGGGCTTGTATGAAACACATGCAAGACTGTCCGAGATTTCGGGGGTGCTACTTTGACGGTGTATTGCGCCCCCAATTTGAGGGGGAGCTTTGAGTAAGAAACCGTTTGTTTCTGTAGATGCCCTAGAGGCAATCACTAAGACGTATCCAACGCCATTTCACCTGTATAACAAGGCAGAGATTGTTCGCCGCGCAAAGCTGTTACAAGAGGCTTTTAGCTGGAACGCTGGCTTTAAAGAGTACTTTGCGGTTAAGGCTACGCCAAATCCTTACATTGTGAGATTGCTGGCAGAGCTTGGCTGTGGCTGTGACTGCGCAAATGCCACAGAGCTCACCCTTGCAAAAGCCTGTGGAGTCACCGGCCAAAACATCATGCTCTCGTCAAACGACACTACGGTGCTTGACTTTGCTCGCGCTCATGAGCTGGGAGCCATTATTAACTTGGACGCTGGTGGCGATATGCTTACAACGCTTGAAGAAGCGGTGGGAAGCAACATGCCCCAGGTCATGTGCGCACGCCTTAATCCTGGTGGCGTGTTTGAATCGCAAAATGGCATTATTGGAAATCCCGATGATGCTAAGTTTGGCATGACAGAAGAGCAGCTTTTCCAGACGTTTGCGTATTTTAAGACCAAAGGGGTCACTGAGTTTGGTCTCCACGCCTTCCTGGCCAGTAACGCACAAGAGGAAGATTACTATCCAAACCTTGCGCGCGTCCTCTTTGAGCTGGCCGTTAAGCTGCACAGAGAGCTTGATATTCATATTGGATTTATTGATCTTTCTGGTGGCATTGGTGTGGCGTATGAGCCAGACCAGGTTGAGCCTGATGTTTTAGCCATTGGTCAGGGTGTAAAGCAAGCCTTTGAAGAGGTTCTAGTTCCTGCGGGTATGGGAGACGTTGCCATTTACACCGAGCTTGGACGCTGGCTTTTGGGTCCCGCTGGTGCGCTTGTTACCCGCGTTTTGCACCAAAAAGAGACGTACCGCCACTATCTTGGCGTAGACGCGTGTGCGGCAAACCTTATGCGTCCTGCAATCTACGACGCCTACCACCACATTACCGTTATGGGCAAAGAGGACGCTCCTGCAACTCATACGTACAACGTTGTGGGAGGACTTTGCGAGAATAACGATCAGTTTGCAAAGAACCGCCAGCTCCCAGAGGTAGCTGTGGGTGACCTCTTGTTCATTCACGATACGGGCGCTCATGGTTTCTCGATGGGCTATAACTACAACGGCCGTCTGCGCTCCGCTGAGCTGCTGCTTCTAGAAGACGGATCCGTGCAGCTTATCCGCCGCGCTGAGACTGAGGCTGATTACTTTGCAACGCTTGCATTTGACGGCTCAGACTTTTCAGATCTTGCACAACAAACAACTACAAACATCACACGTTAGAGGGCGAGAAAAACTATGGATATGAAGAATTTGACTGGTGCAATCACCGCTTTAGTAACCCCATTTGATGCTCAGGGAAATGTTGACTTCGAAGCACTTGAGCGCTTTGTAGACTTCCAGATTGAGCAGGGAATTGATGGTATTCTCGCTCTTGGTACTACCGGCGAGTCCTCAACCATGACAGACGAGGAGGACATCGAGGTAGTTAAGGCAATTCTTGCACGAGCCCAGGGCAGAGTTCCTGTTATCGGCGGTGCTGGCTCCAACTCTTCCGCTGAGTCTTTGCGTAAAGCAGAGGCACTAGAGAAGGCAGGTGTTGACGGCCTGCTGCTCATTACTCCTTACTACAACAAGAGTAACGAAGAGGGCATCTACCAGCACTTCTCATATGTTCTTGACCGCGTTGATGTTCCTTGTATTTTGTATAACATTCCTGGTAGAACGGGCTGCTCAATTTCTGAGCGCAATGTTCAAAGACTTGCTGCACATCCAAATGCTTGGGGTATCAAAGAGGCTTCTGGCGATATTGCATATGCAACAAAGGTTGCTCGTTATCTGAGTGATGACTTTACTATGTGGTCTGGAAATGACGACATGATTGTGCCACTGCTTTCTCTTGGTGCTTCTGGTGTCATTTCTGTTTGGTCTAACCTTGATCCAAAGATGGTTCATGACCTGGTTGCTGCATGGCACTGTGGTGAGGTCTCCCTTGCTCGTGAGCTTCAACTTCAGTATCTTGACCTGGTTCACGCTCTCTTCTGCGAAGTTAATCCAATTCCTGTCAAGGCTGCATTGGCTCGCATGGGACTTATGGAAGAGAATTATCGTCTGCCTCTGTGGAAGATGACTGATGAGCACGCAGAAGTGCTTGAAAACGCTATGAGAAAGGCTGGTCTTCTTGATGCCTAGTGCAGTAGTAATTGGTACCGGCAAGATGGGAAAGCTCATTGAGCAAACCCTGATTGCTCACGGTTTTGAGGTACTTGGTGCGTTTGGTCACGAGAATATCAATCAGCTAAGCTCCGTTGCACAGACGCCTGATGTGGTTGTGGATTTCTCTGGCGTTGCTGCTTTTGAGGCTGTTGTCGGCTTTGTGCGTGAGCGCGGGTGCGCACTTGTTTCTGGTACCACGGGTTTCTCGCCAGAGCAGCTTTCAGAGTTGAAGCAGCTGGGGGAGAGTGTGCCGGTGATTCATGCGGCAAACTATTCGGTGGGCGTTGCTGTGTTGAGGCGTGCGGTTGCTATGGCTGCTGAGGCGCTTGATGGCTGGGATACCGAGATTGTGGAGACGCATCATAACCAGAAGGTTGACGCTCCGTCCGGCACAGCAAAGCTGCTGCTCGCTGCTATTGATCCAGAGGGAACTCGCCCCGTTGTCTCTGGTCGCGAGGGTTTCTGTGGAGCTCGCACCAAAGATGAGATTGGCGTGTTTGCCCTGAGAGGCGGCACGGTGGCTGGCACTCATGAAGTGCATTTCTTTGGACAGGATGAGGAAGTATGTCTGACTCATCGTGCAACGTCTCGTCAGATTTTTGTGAACGGTGCCGTTGCGTGCGCTGAGAAATTGCTTACAAAAGCTCCAGGTTTCTATACCTTTGAAGAGTTGATTTTTGGATAAATACACATGCTGATCTTTGCAGGTCGGCGCCTGTTTGATTAAGAAAGGACGCGCATGGACGCCCAGGAAATTATTAATTACATTGCTACGTCAGAGAAGAAGACCCCCATTAAGCTCTACGTCAAAGAGCGCGAGGGTGCTTCTGTGTCGTATGGATCTTCTCGCGTGTATGGTGAGGGCACCTCAAAGGTAGTCTTTGGCGATTGGTCCGAGCTCAAGAGTGTTGTTGAGCAAAATGCAGACGCATTTGAGTATTTTGATATCGAGAATGACCGTCGTAACTCAGGTGTTCCTCTGCTGAACATGAAGGACGTAAACGCACGTATTGAGCCAGGTGCACTGATTCGTGAGCGCGTTGAGATTGGTAACAATGCCGTCATTATGATGGGTGCTGTTATTAATATTGGTGCTGTTATTGGTGAGGGCACCATGATTGACATGGGCGCTGTTCTGGGTGGACGTGCAACCGTTGGTAAGAACTGCCACATTGGTGCTGGTACTGTTCTTGCTGGTGTTGTTGAGCCTGCATCTGCTACGCCAGTTATTGTTGAGGATAACGTCCTTATTGGCGCAAATGCCGTGGTTATCGAGGGCATTCGTGTTGGAGAGGGCGCTGTTGTTGCAGCAGGTGCTGTGGTAGTTGAGGACGTTCCAGCAAACGCCGTGGTAGCGGGATGTCCTGCACGTGTGATAAAAATGAAGGACCAGAAAACAGAGGGCAAGACAGCTTTGGTTGATGCTCTCCGCACGTTGTAATCGAGGTTACATGCCAGACGGCTCCAAAAAAGCACAGGGTTTTACCACCAACATTTCCTGCGTACATACAGATAATTGGGCAGAGAAAAAAGAAGATTCTTGGTTTACCTACGAACTTCTCGCCGAAGATCCTAAGACGCATGCACGCGCCGGCATCTTCCATACGCCTCATGGTGATATTCCAACGCCTATTTTCATGCCGGTTGGTACTAAGGCAACCGTTAAAGGTTTGATGACCGATACCGTTCGTGACCTTGGCGCCAAAATTGTTCTGGCAAATACGTACCATCTGTCTCAGCGCCCAGGAGATGAGCTGGTTGCACAGATGGGTGGCTTGCATGACTTTATGCAATGGCATGGACCAATTCTGACGGATTCAGGCGGATTCCAGGTCTTTAGTCACGAGGAGTTCATGAAGCTCTCTGACGAGGGCGTTAAATTCCGTGCGGTAGATTACGACGGCGCATGGTCGTACTGGACGCCAGAAACTAACATGCAGATTGCGCAGAACCTTGGTGCAGACATTGTTATGCAGCTTGATCAGTGCGTAGGCTATCCTGCCGAGCGCAGAAAAGTTGAGCGCGGAGTTGAGCTTTCAAGCGCATGGGCTGAGAGGTGCTTTAAGGCTCATACCCGTCCTGATCAGGCGCTTTTTGGCATTGTTCAGGGTGGTATGCACCTTGATTTGCGTAGGCGCTCCATTGAGCACCTTGAGTCCATTGGCGATTTCCCCGGTTATGGCATTGGTGGCTATTCCGTTGGAGAGCCTCACGAGGTTATGTTTGAAACGCTGGCGCCACTTTGCGCCGATTACATGCCTCGCAATAAGCCTCGCTACCTGATGGGCGTTGGTAATCCGTCCACGCTTATCCGCGGTGTTGCTTGTGGCATTGATATGTTTGACTGCGTGCTTCCAACGCGCACCGCTCGTATGGGCACTGCGTTTTCCCATGAGGGCCGCATGAACCTTAAGAACGCAAAGTACTTTGCAGATGCAGGCCCTATTGATGCCAAGTGCACCTGTCCTGTCTGTACGGGCGGATATTCTCGCGCGTACATCAATCACCTGGTCAAACAGCACGAGATGCTGGGCGGTCAGTTGCTTTCCATGCACAACATTTACTTCCTGCTTGAGCTGATGCGTCAGGCACGAGAAGCAATTCTTGCAGGTACGTACAGCGATTTTGTTGAGGAGTGGGAAAACTCTGACGGCGTGGTTGATTTTTAAGTTCGCCTGGCGAGAAACCCGTCTTCTTGATAGCGCTGTGCAAGAAATCTTAATAGCCCTGCACAAGCAACTTTGATTTAAATTTTTTATGACTAGCTCACTAATTTGTGGGCTAGTCATTTTTTGTCCGGTGACATGGGTAGAATGAAAGAGATAAACATTCGCGGGCGCCCGAGGTGCCCCTGGCTGGCTCTGCCGCCACAGAAAAGAGGACATGATGCCCGGCATCGAGAAAAGCACTCGTTGGAGTGTTCTTACACAAGACGTATATCTAGAGTCGCTGTTTAAAAAAGAATTGCACGTTACGCCACTTGTTGCTCGTGTATTAGTAGCACGTGGATTTACTGATGTAGCCGCAGCTCAAGAGTTTCTCTCGCCATCCTTGCAAAGGGATTGGCTTAATCCACAGTGTATTCCTGGAATGGCTGAGGTTGCCGCCCACGTTCATAAGGCAATTGTTGAGCATAAAAAGATTGCCGTTTTTGGTGATTTTGATGTTGATGGAATGAGCTCAACGTGTTTGCTTACCCTGGCTTTACGTCGATTGGGAGCAGATGTTTTGCCGTATATTCCGCATCGTTTTGGTGAGGGATATGGACTTTCAAAAGAGGCTCTTGCAAGAGTGTTGCAAGATAGAAAGCCAGATTTAATTATTACGGTAGACAATGGCATTGCTGCTGCTCAAGAGGTTGCTTGGCTTTTGCAGCAGGGGATTGATGTTGTTGTTACCGATCATCATGAGCCCGCAGATCTGGTGCCCCAGGGTGTTCCAGTCACTGATCCAAAGCTTGTTGAGGATTGCCCTTCCAGAGAACTTGCTGGTGCAGGTGTTGCTCTTAAACTGGTTCAGGCTTTAGGACAGCTCCTTGGTCAACCTCAGTTGTGGCTTGATTACATTGATGTTGCTATGTTGGGCACGCTGTCTGACATGATGATGCTCAACAAAGAGAATCGTGCGTTGGTCTCTGAAGGCGTTAAGCGTCTGCAGAAAGGTCTTCGTCCGGGTCTTGTAGCTCTTGCAGCTGTTGCTGGTCAAGATATTGCTCAGATTTCTGCAGATAATCTGCCGTTTTCTATTATTCCTCGGCTTAATGCAGCTGGACGCATGGGCACTACCGATATTGCCCTTGATCTTCTCCTTACAGAAGACGCGGAAGAGGCAACCATTCTTGCTGGCAAACTAGAAGAGATTAATGCTGAGCGTCGTGCTATTGAGGCAAAACTTACCGATGAGGCCCTTGAACAGGCAAAAGAAATCTACGACGGTGGTCACGCTATTGTGCTTGCCAAAGAGGGTTGGCATGAGGGCGTTAAGGGTATTGTTGCTTCAAGAATTGTTAATCGCTACCACGTGCCTTGTATTTTGTTTACCATCCAAGACGGTGTTGCCCGTGGTTCTGGCCGCTCTGTTGGTTCTGTTGACTTGTTCCACGCGGTTGAGCAGTGTGCAGATCTTACGGTCCGTTTTGGTGGTCACCAAGGAGCTGTTGGCGTAACGGTAGAAACAGCAAAGATTGACGCATTTAGAAAGCGTTTATCCGAGGTTATGGCAGAGCTTCCAGAAGAAGAGTTTGAGTCTTCAGGAGAAGTAACAGCACTAGTAAACCTAGATGAAATCACCATCAACTCTATCGACGCGCTTGAGGCATTGCAGCCATTTGGTCAGGGCAACAAAAAGCCTCTCTTTGGCGTCAAGGGTGTGGTGATGAAGAATCGCTCGCGTGTTGGCGCAGGTGGAGCTCATCTTTGCTTTATGGCTTCAAACGGCATCTCCTCAATTTCATCCATCATGTTCAGAACGCCTCATGTTGAGGCGGCAGCTGAGTATGATGGTGCTGTTGATTTGATTTTCGAGGCTGTTAACGAGACCTGGCAGGGCAGAACCAAGCCAAAACTTATGGTCAGAGATATTCTCTACAGAGACTTTACCGATGAAGATGACGGCCCCATTGAAGCAGATCTTCTTGGCAGTGCGGCTGATCTGCCACTTGTGGTTACCAAAGAGACAACAGAGGCTGAACAGGCGTCTCAAGAGCAGGCGCAGCAAAAGCGCCATGAGCTGGAGAAGCTGTCTTCCGAGGAGCTCACGCAGACCCTGGTAACCTCCATGATTGATTCAAGAGAGCTTTTGCCTCTACAGAAGAAAACGCTAGAAGTTCTTTCTCAGGGAACGTCTTGTCTCTCTGTTATGGCAACAGGCAGAGGTAAATCGCTTATTTTCCAGGTTCATGCAGCTCGTGTTGCGCTTCTGCAACACAAGATGAGCGTGTTTGTCTACCCGCTGCGTGCCCTCATCAACGACCAAGTTCAAAGCATGAAAAACACCTTTGAGCCTTTGGGAATCTCTGTTGAGGTGCTCAACGGAGAAACAGACCTTACCAGCCGAGAAGACCTGTTTGCTCGCATGGCAAACAATGAGCTTGATATTGTGCTGACTACGCCAGAGTTCTTCTCGCTCCACGCTGATCAGTTTGCTTCGGCGCAGAACATTTCATTTGTGGTGTTTGACGAGGCTCATCACGTGGGCATGAATGCCTCTGAGGGCAGACTTGCGTACGCGCAGATGCCACAGGTGCTAAAGATGCTTGGAAGTCCGCAGGTACTTGCTACAACAGCTACGGCTACCACACAGGCAGCTCAGCATATCTGTGAGCTTCTCTCTATAGAAGCAGAGCACGTATACAAAGACAAAACTGCTCGCACTAACCTTGAACTCAAGGACCTTCGTGGCGCAAAAGACAGGGAATGTGCGCTGCTTTCCCTTGTGTCTGACGGCACAAAAACGGTGGTTTACGTCAATTCAAGAGAGCAAGCGCAGGCTTTGACGCGCATGTTGCGTCATCGTATTCCAGAGCTCGGCCACAAGATTGCGTTCTACCACGCAGGCCTGACGCCTCAGATACGTAAGAACGTTGAGCGCGCCTTTAGGCGTGGAGACGTTTGCTGCATTATTGCTACCAGTGCTTTTGGTGAGGGTGTCAATATCTCCGATATTCGCCAGGTTATTCTGTATCACTTGCCGTTTGGTCGTGTTGCGTTCAATCAGATGAGCGGACGTGCAGGTAGAGACGGCAAGCCTTCTGTAATCCAGATGCTTTTTGATGCGCATGATATGCGTGTGAACGAGCGCATTCTTTCTTCTCATGCTCCACAGCGAGAAGCTCTGGTTGCTGTCTACCGTGCTCTAACCGCACTGCAGCCAAAGCTTGGCGCACCTGCAGACGTATCGGCACTCACTGATGAAGATATTGCGCAGATGGCGCTTGAAATTGACCCACGATCTAAGGCTGACGAGCAAACCGTTCGTGTTGCACTTGACGTTTTTGCTGAGCTAGGGTTTATTAGCATTGAGGGATTTGATCAAACGAGAACAATTTCCGTCAATAGTCAAGCTTCGCACATGGACTTGCTGGAGTCTGCACGCTACGCTGAGGGGCTTAAAGCGCACGCTGAGTTTGAATCATTTGCTCAGTGGGTACTTTCTGCTTCACCAGAAGAGCTGGCAGATGCTATAACAAAACCCATCGTTCCAGAAATTGGTTCAACGTTTGATGGGGGAAGGGAGTCCTCTGATGAGTGACGAGAGGACCAAAAAAGAAGCTAAGGCGCCAGGCGCAGATAATTACCGCCTGCTTGAGGGAGCTGTGCGCACGTATCTGCCTGAGGAGGCTCAGGCAAAGATTGCTGCTGCGTATGCCTTTGCTGCTAACTATCACAAAGACCAGCGTCGTCGTTCTGGCGAGCCTTATATCAACCACCCAGTTGAGGTAGCCCTTATTCTTGCGCACGATCTTCACATGGATGAAGACACCATCTGCGCTGCTCTTATGCACGATACCGTAGAAGATACGTCTGCCTCGCTCGACGAAATCTCTTCTCGCTTTGGTGAGTCAGTTGCAGAGCTTGTTGATGGCGTCACAAAACTTACGTCTATTGAGGTCAGCTCAATGGACGAGAAACAGGCACTTAACCTGCGCAAAATGTTCCTTGCTATGTCAAAAGACATTCGCGTTGTTATCATCAAGCTGGCTGACCGCCTCCATAACATGCGTACGTTGGCAGCACTTCCACCAGATCGTCGCTTGTTCAAGGCGCGAGAAACCATGGATGTGTATGCACCACTTGCTGACCGCTTAGGTATCTCTTCGGTTAAGTGGGAGCTTGAAGACTTGTCTTTCTTCTGGCTAGAGCCAGAGGAGTACCAGCGTGTTGCTCGCATGGTTTCTGATTCTCGTGCACAAAGAGAGAATGACCTTAACAACGCTAAGAAAACTCTGACTGATGAGCTCAACGCCGCAGGCCTTACTGACTTCCAGATTACCGGTCGCCCTAAGCACCTGTGGTCCATCTATCAAAAGATGGTCCGCAAGGGCAGGGAGTTTTCCAACATCTACGATCTTATCGCCCTACGCGTTATCACAAAGAACGTAGGCGATTGCTACTCTGCACTCGGCGCTATTCATGCACTGTGGCATCCAATGCCTGGTCGTTTTAAGGACTACATTGCAACGCCAAAGGCCAACCTTTACCAGTCGTTGCATACAACGGTTATTGGCCCTGATGGTCGTCCTATTGAGATTCAGATTAGAACCGCCGAGATGCATGAGGCATCTGAGTACGGTATTGCTGCCCACTGGCTTTATAAGGAGCAGGGCAATTCAAAGGGCAAGATGTCCTCTGAAGACAAGCTTATTGACTCGACTATCAACTGGATTCGCCGCAGTCTTGATTGGGCCGTTGAAGACGATATTGACGATCCTCACGAGTTCTTGGATAACCTGCGCGTAGACCTCTTTGAGCATGAGATCTTTGTTTTTACGCCAAAGGGCGAGGTTATGAGCTTGCGTGTCAACTCAACACCTCTGGACTTTGCCTACGCTGTTCACACTGAGGTTGGCAATCACTGTGTTGGCGCACGTGTTAACGGATCTGTTGTCCCGCTGACGCATACGCTTCAGATGGGCGACCGCATTGAGATTTTGACTAACAAAAACGCTCGTCCTTCTCGCGATTGGATGACGCTGGTAAAGACGCCGTCTGCGCGTGCAAAGATTCGCAAGTATTTCTCGCAAGAGAACAAGTCTGACGATGCTGAGCGCGGTCGTTCTGAGCTTGCAAAAGAGCTGCGTAAGCGCGGTTATGGCATCAGTGCTACGCGAACCGTTAAGGCGCTTGATCAGCTTACCGAGCAGTTTGATTATCGCAGCGTAGATGACCTGTTTGCGGGAATTGGTGCAGGTAATCAGTCTGCTAAGCAGGTTGTTAATCGCGTGAGTGAAATCTTAGAGGAGAAAAATCCCGAGGTTGTTACTGAGCAAGAGCGTAATGCGGCACGCCTTCAGGAGAAGAACAAGGCAATTGCAAACGATCAGCCTTTGGTTCGCTCCTACGTTATTTCTCGTACCGCCAAGGGTAGTCGTCCCAAGAAGTCTAACTGCGGCGTTGTGGTAAACGGCGATCCAGATTTACTTGTTCATCTGGCGCATTGCTGCAATCCTGTTGCAGGTGACGATATTGTGGGCTTCATTACACGCGGTCGTGGCGTTTCTGTTCACCGCGCCAATTGCCCTAACGTTAAAGACCTGCTCAACGATCCAAAGCGTATCATTCCTGTTTCTTGGGACGCCAGCGGCGCTACTGAGTTTAGGGTAGAGATTGTCGTTGAGGCAACGGACCGTATGGGTCTTCTTAAAGACGTCACGGTTGCGCTGTCTGACGCTGGTGCAAACATTCTTTCTGCTGCTACACAAGTGGGCGAGCAGGGCGTAGTACGTATGCGTTTCTTGGTTTCAATCTCTGATACCAGCTTGCTCGATACCTTATTTGCATTTGTAACTCGCGTGCCTTCCGTCTACGACGCTCGTCGTATTATGCCAGGTGAAGGCGCTAACCAGATGAGAAGGAGACTCTATGGCTAACCAGAATGAGGGCTGCTCCTGCGGCGGCCATCACCACGACGAAGAGCACGGACACGGCGGCTGCTGCGGCCATCATGGCGAGCACGGTCATGGCGAGCATGGCCACGGTGGTTGTTGCGGTCATCACGGTCACGGTGGATGCCATCATGCTAAAGATCAGATTGGTGTCTTTAAGGTAGGTCCTCTTGAGACTAACTGCTACATCTACGTTTCTGGTAATGAGTGCATGATTATTGATGCCGGTGCATCGGGCGCAGAAATTGCTGCTCAGCTTTTAAACCTTGAGCTCAAATACATTGTTGCCACCCATGGCCATGCAGACCATGTTGGCGGCGTTAAGGCTTTGAAGCTTGCAGTACCTGGTGCTCAGTATCTCATTAACGAGGCAGATAATGAGCTTGCACAGAGGGCTCATAACTCAAACGAGATTTATGATGACGCTCCAGAACCAGACGGTTTTCTCCATGAGGGAGATGTTCTCTCTGTTGGAACCGCTCAGTTCAAGATTATGGAAACGCCTGGTCACACTCCTGGTGGTATTGTTTTGGTAGGAGAGGGAACTGCTACCGGTGCCGTCTTTGTAGGCGACACACTTTTCCAGGGTTCTGCTGGAAGAACAGACCTGCCAGGTGGCAACTTTGAAACCCTTAAGGCTTCTTTGAATCGCATCAAGACTGAGCTTGATCCAACATCTGTCATCTTGTCCGGACACGGAAATCAAACATCTTTAGAGGCAGAGTTGGCAACTAATCCATTCTTACAGGATTAAATCAGCTACAACTTTGATGATTTAGCAAGACAGATTTGCATAGGTGCGGTATAGTACCTATGCAAACTTTTTAGCCCGAGTGGCGGAATGGCAGACGCGGAGGTCTCAAAAACCTTTGAGGAAACTCGTGTGGGTTCAAGTCCCACCTCGGGCACCAGCTAAAAGTTTAAGCTAGATGTGAATTTCTCGTCATATCTAACTTGGTACTTGTAATGTTTTCTCGTTAGAGGTAACCTTACAAGGTACTTTTGAAGCGGGATTGAACGTGAGTCCCCACCTACACAGCGCAAAAGCAGCTGTCTGGTCAGACAATTTAACCTTCGCACGCCACCTGTGCGTATTGTCTCCCAGTTGCTTGTGCACTGGGTTTTTTATTGGCGGACAAGCAATTGTCCAAGAGGGAAGGTGTACAAGATAGCCAAGAACGATGGTCCTCGCATCAATGAGGAAATCACTGCTCGCACGTGCCGTCTGATTGACGCTGATGGTAGTCAGCTTGGTCTTTTTGGCGTCAATGATGCAATGAAGAGAGCTCGTGAGCACGGTCTTGATCTCGTAGAGATTGCTCCAAATGCCGAGCCTCCTGTATGCAAGATTCTTGATTACAGTAAGTTCAAGTATGAGCAGGCTCGCAAGGCCAAGGCAGCTCGCAAGAACCAGGTCAAGATCGAAGTCAAAGAGATGAAGTTCCGCCCAAAGATCGATGTGGGCGATTACGAGACCAAGAAGGGTCACGTACTGCGCTTCCTCAAGAAGGGAGCACGCGTCAAGATCACCATCATGTTCCGTGGACGCGAGATGGCTCACCCAGAGCAGGGCCGTATTGTACTTGATCGCCTTGCTGAAGATTTGAAGCCTTTTGCCACAATTGAGCAGAAACCGCTCATTGAAGGCCGTAACATGCACATGCTCGTTGCTCCAATCAAGGGAGCGTTTGACGAGAAGCCCGAGGGTGCTGAGGATAGCACCACACAGGAGGAGAAGTAGTATGCCTAAGATGAAGACGCACAAGGGTTCGGCTAAGCGTTTCCGCCGCACCGGTACTGGCAAGATTATGCGTGCTAAGGCTTTTAAGAGCCACATTCTTACCAAGAAGTCCCAGAAGCGTATCCGTGGCTTCCGTAAAGAAGCTGTTCTTTCCGCTGGCGATGCAGCAGTAGTTTCTCAGCGTATGGGCGCTAAGAACTAAGCGCGCCACCCACCAGATCAAATAACAAGGAGTGATTAGATATGGCAAGAGTTAAGCGCGCAGTTGCTGGCCGCAAGAAGCGTCAGACGCTCGTCGAGCGCACAAAGGGTTATTACGGAACTTCCTCTCGTACCTTCCGTGGTATGAAGGAGCAGGCACAGCATTCTGGTCAGTATGCTTACCGCGACCGTCGTAACAAGAAGCGTGATTTCCGCGCACTGTGGATTCAGCGTATCAACGCTGCAGCACGCATCAACGACCTTTCTTACAGCAAGTTTATGCACGGCCTCAAGCTCGCTGGTGTTGAGCTTGACCGCAAGGTTCTCGCAGAGATTGCTTACTCTGACGAGCAGGGCTTCGCAGATCTTGCAGAGATCGCTAAGAAGGCTCTCGCTGAGTAACTTCAGCTAGCGGCTTCGGCCAAGCGATTTCTTCGCAGCTAGATAGCTACACCCCGTACGTCTTTCGGACGTGCGGGGTTTTCTTTTGGCAAGAGTCCGGGAGGCACGATCGGTCGAGGTCACGACGCGCACAGTTGAGGTTACGACGCGCCTGATTTTCTCGCCATGTCTGAGCAATTTGCCGGAAAAGTACACCATATCTGAGCTAATTGCCGGTTTTTCTCGCAATGTCTGAGTAAATTTATTCAGACATGATGCAGCTTTCAGGCTCAAAAATTCAGGGACACGTAGTCTATCTTTTACGTGCCTGATTTCTTCAAAGAATCTGTAACTTTTGCCTAAAAATGTAAAAGAATCGGTGGATTTGCCTGATTTTGTTAAAGAATCTGTACCTCAAATACAGATTCTTTGCACTTTTCAGGCGCGCAATGTTGGAAAGTCATCCTTAGTGAGAAGAGCATGTCATTTGCGCACTTGGCGAGAAGAACGCGCAGCTTGGAGGCCGAAAAACCCGTGCAGTCGCAGCCGCAGCCGTAGACGTAATCGCAGACGCACGAAAAACCGATGCGTGAGCAGCTCTTTCCCAGTTATTCGCTCTTGTGTTCTCTGTGGATGAGCTCTTCGAGATGCTCGTGCTCTTCTTCGTGTAGCTGCTTAATCTCTTCGTCGAAGTCTGGATCTTTAGGGGTAATGAGTTCATCTTCACCAGTCTTTGGATCAGTATGGTGAAGCAGAACAGGCTCAAAAAGATGCAGGTACTTTGCAAAGAAAGCAGACATAGTAAGTAGCATGACAAAAATTGCAATACGAGGCAGCGTATTGACCTGCGTCATAATGAGCGAGCCAACGCACAAGAGAGAAGTCCAGCCGTACATCAAAAGAACTGCCTGTCGCTGGTTATACCCATGAGCCATTAAGCGGTGATGGATGTGTCCGCGGTCGGCAGTAGCAAAACTAACATGCGCGCGTGTGCGGCGGACAATTGCCGAGAACGTATCAATAATTGGAATACCTGCAACGACGAGAGGAACAATGATGGTTGTGAGTCCTGCCCAACGAGTGACAGACAAAAGCGAAATTGTTCCCAGAGCAAATCCCAAGGTTAGCGAACCAGAATCGCCCATGAAAATAGTTGCGGGATACGAGTTGTGAACTAAAAATCCAAGTGTGGTGCCTGCGATTGCTGCACTTAAAAGCGCTGCATCGAAGCGACCCGCCCAAATGGAAAGCACAAACATAGTGGTAGAGGCAATGCACGTAATACCTGAAGAAAGTCCGTCAAGGCCGTCGATAAGGTTAATGATGTTGGCGTAAGCGACCAGGTAAATGACGGTTGCAGGATAGGCAAGCCATCCAAGATCCACAAAGCCGTATGCGGAAAACGGGTCAACAACGTTACCGATAATCAGACCGCCAGCCGCCGCAATGCTTGCTGCAATTACCTGACCAGCAAGTTTCTGAATCGGTTTGAGAGAAAAAATATCGTCAAGCAGACCGGTCAAGAAAATTACCGCAAATGCAGCGCCAACAATCCAGAAGTTGACGTTGAGATAATAGCGAGAAGAAAGGGTGATTTCTGCATGTCCAAGGATTGCTTCAACGCCATAACGCACCAGCATAGCAACGGCTAACCCAAAGAAAATTGCAACGCCGCCCATGCGAGGAATAGGTTTTTTATTGACTCGACGTGCAGAGGGTTTATCGACAACTCCAAGCTTCCAAGCCAGTTGACGAACGGCAGGGGTAATCAGAGCTGAACCAAGACCAGCCGAGAGGAAAACACAAAACATGGTTACCCAGAGGTTCAAGCCGTATACCCTCCAATAAAAAACAGTATTTAACTGCTAAAATCCATACCATTTAATTGTGCTGCTCATTAAAAAACAAGTCAAGACTTTAATCTTTTTATAATCTCTTTATAGTAAGAATTGTCCTTCTCCCGCGGTCTAAACTGGGTGAACCGACAAGTTTTTTCAGGGAGCCTAATCTCGTGTTCAGTACAGGCATCCTTCGTTGTTAAGGAAGCTGGAACGCCCGAGCGCGGCGCCCACCTTATGAAGGTGGGTTCATAGATGACTGCGGGGAAGGATATTTTTCTGCTTCGACGGTCCGCGAGCTACTTCATTCTGCCCGCATAATCATTGACATACCTGCCCCTGATTGCCACAATAAGTACCGCAACGGGGATATAGCTCAGTTGGGAGAGCGCTGCCTTCGCAAGGCAGAGGCCGAGGGTTCGAATCCCTTTATCTCCACCATGACTTTGACGCGCGCAGAGACCCTGCGCGTTTTTTATACCACCATCTGCCTGGGCAGATACGACGGGAGGCGAGAAACCCTTGGGTAGTGCATCATCACCTCATACCCTTACGTTTTCTGCCTACGACGTCTGCGAACTGTGCCCAAGGCGTTGTCATGCTCAAAGAAACGCTGGTAAAGCAGGTCTTTGCGGAGCTTCAAGCACCATTCGTGTAGCCCGATCGGCACTGCACTTCTGGGAGGAGCCTCCTATCTCGGGCGAGGCTGGGTCAGGTGCCATCTTTTTCACAGGCTGTCCGCTCAGATGCGTGTTCTGTCAGAATCACCAGATCTCGCAAGAAGGTTTTGGCAAGCCTGTCACAACCGAGCGCCTTGCTCAGATGATGCTTGAACTCCAAGCTCAGGGTGCACTGAACATTAACCTTGTGACTCCACTGCACTTCTCGCCACACATAATTGAAGCAGTGACGCTGGCAAAAGAGGTGGGATTGACGCTCCCAATAGTGTGCAATACTTCGGGATATGAGCTGCCAGAGGTGGTGCAGAAAGTTTCGAGTGTTATTGATATTTGGCTGACAGACGTCAAGTACGCAGACCCTGCGCTGGCAAAAGAGCTCTCGTACGCAGCAGATTATCCAGAGATGTCCATGGCGGCGCTTGAGGTTATGCATGACTCGGTGATGAGTCGCGGAGGTCGCAAGCTGGATGATGACGGTCGCATGCTGCAGGGCATTATTGTGCGCCACCTGGTCATGCCCACGCACGCGGACGATTCCTGCGAGGTGCTCAACCGCGTCTGGAATCTTTGTCATAATGATGTAGACGTATCAATCATGAATCAGTACACGCCCAACGAGCGCATGCGTGCGGCTGGCGGTCCGCTTTCTGGAACGTTATCTGACGAGGAGTACGAGCTGGTGCTCTGTCATGCGGATGACCTGGGCTTTGAGAACCTGTGGTGGCAGGAGGGTGGAACCGTCTCCGAGAGTTTTGTGCCAGCCTTTGACGCAACAGGTGTTGAGGGCCCCGCACTCATGCTCCGCACGGCACACGGAGACGCCGCCAACGACGCCACCACCAGCATCCCCGATACACCAACCGAGGAGTAACCATGTCTGTCGAGAAACCCGAAGAGCTCCAAACCACCCCAGCACCACAGGTGGCCGCGCTCACGGACGCGGAGCGCGCTGAGCTCGAGGCTCTTCGCGCAGAGAAGGAACGCGCCGAGCTTGAAGCCCTTCGCGCAGAGAAGGAACGCGCCGAGCTCGAAGCCCTTCGCGCAGAGAAAGAGCGCAGGGAGCTCGAGGCGCTTCGTTCCGAGAAGACCCGTGCAGCCCAAGCAGCAGCGCAAGCAGAGGCAGAGGCAGCCGCCGCCGAAGACGCTCAACTTGTTGCAGCTCAACAGCGCGCTGCACACCAAGCGGCTCAGCAGGAAGCCGAGCAGATTCGTCGCATTCAGGAGCAGCGCGCCAAGGGCCGCGCTCTTATGGAGCCCAATGAGGACGACGAAGACATTAAGATGCCTCTGGGGCAAAAAATTGTTATTGGAACTGTGGTAATTCTCGCAGTTGTCTTTGTTGTAAGCCAATTTATTTTGTAGGACTGCTACTCTAGATATATCGTCTTACCGTCAGTTTTGACTAATCGAAAAGAGCAAACATGTCACTCACTGATCGCACCAAGCCTTCGGACGTAAGCCTTAATACAGACTTGTATGAGCTCACGATGGCTCAAGGTTATTGGGAAGCCGGACTTGTTGACGCAGAGGCATGCTTTACCGCATTCTTCCGCGAGAATCCCTTTAATGGTGGATTTGCAATTTCTTGTGGTACTGGTCAAATTGCTGACTTAGTTGAGAACTTTATCTTTGAAGACGACGATATTGACTACCTAGCAAGCATTAACTCTCCTGGTGGCGGTCGTCTCTTTAAGCCAGCATTCCTTGAGTTTTTGCGCAACCACAAGCTCAATGTAACCATTGATGCAATCCCAGAGGGAGAGCTTGTTTTCCCACGTGAGCCCATGGTCCGCGTTGAGGGCTCCATTGTTGACTGTCAGCTCATTGAGACCGCCCTGCTTAACCTGGTCAACTTCCAGACGTTGGCAGCAACTAAGTGCGCTCGCGTTATCAAGGCTGCTCAGGGTAATCCCGTCTCTGACTTTGGCCTGCGTCGTGCGCAAGGTCCAGATGGTGGCTTGGCAGTTGCTCGTGCTTCCTATATTGCGGGTGCTTCAAGCACTTCAAATGTCCTTGCTGGCAAAATCTACGGCATTCCTGTTTTTGGCACCCACGCACACTCTTGGGTAATGTCGTTTGATACTGAGCTTGATGCCTTTAGGGCGTTTGCAAAATCTAGCCCAACTAACTGCTCACTTCTGCTTGATACCTATGATGTTCACGAAGGCATCAAGAACGCCATTATTGTTGCAAAAGAGATGGAAGAGCGTGGCCAGCGCTTAAGCGCCGTTCGTATTGACTCCGGAGACCTTGCACGCCTTTCTAAGGAAGCTCGCAAGGCTTTTGACGAGGCCGGCCTTCCTTACATCAAGATTTCCGTTTCAAATGATCTTGACGAGTACACTATTCAGTCGCTTTTTGCTCAGGGTGCACCTATTGACGCCTTTGGCGTTGGCACCAAGCTTGCCACCTGCGATCCTCAGCCTTCGCTTGGCGGCGTCTACAAGCTAACTGCTCGCCGCCAGTCTACCGCTGAGCCTTGGACTCCTGTTATCAAGCTGTCTGAGATGGCTTACAAGCGTACCGTCCCAGGCATTCAGCACATTCGTCGCTTCTACGATGCAAACGGCTGCCCTGCAGGCGACATGATTTTTGATCCAGATTACCTGGTAACCAAGAGTCCAGAGTCTAAGGCAACTGTTGTCGACATCATTGATCCATACTCAACCCACAAGCTTGAAGGAACTTCTCGCGAACTGATGGTAAGGCTGGTAGAAGATGGCAAGCGCGTAGGGGAGAGCGAGTCTATTGAGGTTGCGCGCGATCGTTGCCATGCAGCGCTTATGCACCTTGATGCGGCATACACACGCTTCTTGAACCCTCAGATTTATCCTGTGGGTCTTGAGCGCGGTCTGGCCAATTTGCGTCACGAACTTGCCGCCCAACATCAGGTAAAATCTTCCGAGGAAACTGAGTAGTCCTTTAAAAACTACACAACCAACTACGTAATTACGCTGCACACGTGCACTGAATTTAAAGGAGAACCATGCGCGAGAAGATCGAGGAACTTGTACGTCAAGCCTTGGCAGATGCCCAGGCTGCGGGTGAGTTGCCTGAATTCCAGATTGATGATGTGGGACTTGAGCGCCCACAGGACTCATCAAATGGTGACTGGTCTTCTACGGTTGCAATGCGTTCTGCAAAGCTGGCACACAAAGCACCGCGCGATATTGCAGCAGCTCTTGTGGCACATATTGCCAAAGATGCTCAGATTGAGCGCGTTGAGGTTGCTGGTCCTGGCTTTGTAAACTTCTATCTGTCAACTGCTGCGGGCAATGAGATTTTTAATACTGTTCGCGAGCAGGGCGCAGACTTTGGCCGTTCTTCTTTTGGTGCGGGTCAAAAGGTGCAGGTAGAGTACGTTTCTGCAAATCCTGTTGGTCCTCTGCATATTGGTCATGGCCGCTGGGCTGCTCTTGGAGATTCTCTCAGCCGCATTCTTGCCTTCGCTGGCTATGAGGTTGAGCGCGAGTACTACGTCAACGATCATGGCTCTCAGATGGACGTCTTTGGTCACTCTATTTCCAAGCGTTACCTGCAGCTGATTGACATTATTCAGGAGCGTGGTATTGACGCTGACGCAGCTGCTCAGGTACTTGCGGAAGACCGCAATGCCTACGTTGCAGATGAAGACGATGCTCATCCAGAGCAACATCCGTTTACCGACGAGTTTATTAACTCGCTTGGCGGTAATGCATACGCTGGAGACTATATTGTTGACCTGGGACTTTTCTTCCTTAAAAATGATGGTGAGGTCTGGGCAGATAAATCTGAAGATGAGCGCATGGCAGAGTTCCGCGAGCGCGGCTACAAGATGATGCTTGAGTCCATCAAAAACACCTGCCACAATGCTCGTACTGACTTTGACGTTTGGTTCTCTGAGCGCTCTCTATACGTTAAGGATGACCAGGGTAAAGATGCCGTTGATCGTGCGCTTGATGCTCTGGATAAGCTTGGCTACCTGTACCGTTCTGATGAGGGTGCGCTGTTCTTCCGTTCCACTGATTTTGGTGACGATAAAGACCGTGTACTTATCAAAACAAATGGCGAGTATACCTATTTTGCTTCCGACGTTGCGTACCACTGGAACAAGTTCCAGCGTGTTGACCACGTTATTGATATTTGGGGAGCAGATCATCACGGATATATTCAGCGTGTTCGCTCTGCTGCAACAGCTCTTGGTTACCCAACTCAGTTTGAGGTTTTGCTTGGACAGCTTGTTAACCTGCTCAGAAACGGCGTTGCCGTCAGAATGTCTAAGCGCAAAGGAACTGGTATCCACTTTGACGAGCTTCTCGCCGAGGTTGGTGTTGATGCAACGCGCTACACCCTTGTTTCAAAGTCTTCCAACCAGATGATTGACTTTGACATTGAGCAGGTAAAGCGTCAGGACAGCTCTAATCCTGTGTATTACGTTCAGTATGCTCACGCTCGTATTTGTTCCATTCTGCGTCGTGCTGCTGGCGTTAACCTGGAAGAAGCACAGAGCCTTGGTATGGATGCTGTTGCAGATAAGGCTATTGGCTCTGAGGTTGATCTTGGGCTACTTTCTGACGCCGCTGAGCAGGCGCTTGCCCGTAAGCTTTTTGAGTTTCCAGGTCTTGTAGAGGGTTGTGCTCGCGATAGGGCACCATTCCGCATTACGCACTATATTGAAGAGCTTGCTGGTCAGTTCCACGCATTCTATACCGTTTGCCAGGTACTTCCTTCTGAAGGACGTCCACTGGACGTAGAGCTTTCTAAGGCTCGTCTTGCTGCGTGTGATGCAACTCGTCGCGTACTTGCAATTGCTCTTAATCTGATTGGTGTTTCTGCTCCTGAGTCAATGTAAACGATAGCTAACTATGTTGTTTTGTCATGATACCGTGCAAGTATTGAATATCTGCACGGTATCTTTAGTGAATTCCTCCAGATAATTTACACATTTCTGCGTTATGTAAAAACTTTTTTAATGTATAAAAGAGATAATAAAATTAATTTTTATTACTCAAAATTTTATATTGCAGCATATAAAAGCCTATATTGATGTCATATAAGCGCCATTTTCTAACATATTTTTGACTAACTATTGTTTTGTCCCCACGTTAACACGTGTTTTTTAGGGGTATACTCATCATGCGAGCAAATAGTAAATGGTTCGGGCATAAGAGTGGAGGTCTCTATGGAACTTCGCGAGTACATGTCCATTCGCAGGTCTTACAACTTGGTTAGAAGAGTGGTGCCTGCTAACAGACGACTCACGTTTGAAGAGTTTGCTATTTTGTGTCGCCTCAATGTGAAGGGCGCCCCTGTTAAGACTTCAGAAATTGCCGAGTATCAGAGTGCTCTTCGTCCTACGATTACTCATCGTACCTCGCACCTGGCAAGGCTTGGTTTCATCAAGAGAGATGAAGGCGCCATTGATCGACGCAACGTAGTGTGTATCATCACAGAAAAGGGTGTAGAAGCAGTTGAGGAGCTGTCCAAGCTTACCTGTGCTCGTATTGCGCCCGGCCAGGCGCTTTCACGTACTTCGTTTGAGCGCATCGTCATGTATGTTGACGCTATGGGAGCTCTGTATTGCAGGGCAGCAGATATGGTTCTTCTTGCAATTCTAGATTCTCCTAAAGACGCTCTTTCTATTACAGAGATTGTTGACGCGCTTGGTCTTTTGCAGCCAACTGTTTCTATGTCTCTTACTGCTTTGGCAGAAAGTGGCCTGGTACAGCGCAAACATGACGACGCTCTTTCAAGAAGAGTAACTATGGTTGGGCTCACCCCTCAAGGCAAGACGTATATCAAAGAAATCGTTCAGCAAATTGAAGACATTATTGTTAAAAGAAAAAGCCGTACAGCTGTTTAAATGATTTATGCAGATTAAAGAAATCTAGAAGATGGGTTTCTCGAGGTTTAAGAGTTAGTGGTTATAAATCCCCATTTGCCCGTTTTATGGTGAATTTTATTTATTTTTTCATCATAAGGCGGGCATTTTCGTGGTATATTCCTTTTGGATTTGCACCTATTTGATTTTGTTTGTTATCCCTTCATCATATTTCTCACGTATTTTTACAGATTATTTTGATGAGCAAACAGAGAGGTTTGTACATGTCGGACGAAACATCTTCGGTCCAAAATGATTCTTTAAATGATGTAGAAAACACTCCAGCACCACGTAGACGTGGTAGACCTCGTAAGAGTGAAAATAGTAATTCAGAAAATTCAACTTCAGAAAATACCAATTCTGAGGCAACTGAAGAAAAAGCCTCTAATTCATCTGCTGCAAAGCGTCGTCGTGGTCGTCCAACTAAAAAAGAGACCGAGGCTCGTCGTGCAGTAGAGGCAGTTATGGCCGAGGCTTTAAATGCAGCTGGCATTGCAGAGCCTCCTAAACGTCGCCGTGGCCGTCCAAGCAAAGAAGAGATGGAGGAGCGCGCTTTACAGGAGCAGACTCTTGAGGCCCTTCAGGCAGAGGTCCTGGCTCAGGTCCAGGCAGGTGGCAAGGTTTCTTCTGACGTTGTAGACACTGATCGCCTTACCAAGATTGTTCAGGACGCAACTCAGCCTTCTGCGGAGGTAACCCCGGCTCCTGCCTTCACTAAAGCAGAGGCAGAGGGTGCAGCTGGCCAGAATAACAATGCGACTCAGAAGAACTTTGCTGAAGAGCAGGGTAGTGTTGAGCAGCAGGATGGTGCAGCTCAGGAGCAGGCTTCTGGTGCAGTAGCAGATTCCGATGCAGCTCCAGCAGAGCGTCCAGGGCGTTCTCGTACGGGTGCAGCACGTCGTCGACATCGTAATGCTGAGCCAAAAGAAGCGGCTCAGGAGGGCGAGAAGACGCAGGAAAACGTACACGCCAACAACCAGGAGCGTCCTTCTCGCGATCGTAGACAGAACAACCAGCGCAACAAGAATCGCAAGCAGGGCCAGGCAAGCGAGCCATCGCTTTCCAAAGAGGCTCTGCAAGAGATGAAGCTTTCTGAGCTTCGTGCTAAAGCAACTGAGCTGGGCATTGAGTACGCAGGCGTTCATAAGTCCGATTTAATTGAGCTTGTATACGCTGCATCTGCAGCTGCTGAGGGCTTTAAGACTGTTGAGGGTATTCTTCAGATTAGCAACGAAGGCTACGGCTGGATTCGTACAGGTAATTACATGGAAGGCGATGACGACGCCTTTGTCCACCAGCAGATTATTAGAAATCTTGGTCTGCGTCCGGGTGATAGCGTCTTGGGTATGGTGGGACCTGCTCGCGTAAATAGCAAATATCCACCACTGCTTAAGGTTACCCAGGTCAACGGTGGGGAAGTTGAGGGTCTTAAGGACCGTCCTCGCTTCAAAGACCTGACTCCAATTTTCCCAGACCAGCCTCTTACTATGGAGCACGGTAAAGACTCCATTACGGGCCGTGCAATTGATCTGGTGGCTCCTATTGGTAAGGGTCAGCGTGGTTTGATTGTCTCGCCTCCAAAGGCAGGTAAGACCACCATTTTGAAGCGCATTTGCCAGTCTATTACCACCAACAATCCTGAGGTCCACCTCTTCTGCCTCTTGGTAGACGAGCGTCCTGAGGAAGTTACAGACATGGAGCGCTCCATTAAGGGCACCGTTGTTGCTTCAACTTTTGATATGCCAGCAGAGAATCACACCGTTGTCTCAGAGCTTGTCATTGAGCGAGCAAAGCGCCTGGTTGAGATGGGTCAGGACGTTGTGGTTATTCTGGACTCCATCACACGACTTGCTCGTGCATACAACCTGGCTATTCCTGCTTCTGGTCGTATTCTTTCTGGTGGTGTTGACTCTGCAGCTCTGTATCCACCAAAGAAGTTCTTGGGCGCAGCTCGAAACATCGAGAACGGCGGCTCGCTCACTATCATTGCATCTGCTCTGGTAGACACAGGCTCCAAGATGGACGAAGTTATCTTCGAGGAGTTCAAGGGTACTGGTAACATGGAGCTCAAGCTTGATCGAGACCTGGCAGATCGCCGTATCTTCCCAGCTATTGATCCTGTTTCTTCTGGTACTCGTAATGAGGATCTGCTTATTAAGCCAGAGCTTCAGCCTATGGTATGGGGCGTTCGCCGTATTCTTGCAGGCTTCAATAACACTGAGCGTGCTACTACTGCTCTTATCAGTGGTCTTAAGCAGACCGATAATAACCAGGACTTCCTGATTAGATCTGCAAAGAAGGCTGCACAGTCTGACTATCCACAGAATTAGTCAGATTTAAAGATGACGCAAGAAGTGCTTTCCAATCTATGTTGGGAGGCACTTCTTTTTTTATTGCCATTTTTGTTGAATAACTGCCGAAGAATTATGAAAAAGTTTTAAAGACGCTGTAAAAAATAATGAATTACGCTATAGTCATTTCTAACAGCACAATTATGTGTTGCAGCGGATTACACAAAGATGAAATGAAGCCCACCCGTTGCTCACGTCGCCCGTTTTGGGTTTAGTAGCATATGCAAATTTAGCGTGTGTCTTCATACATCTTCTTAGCGTTTGTAGGGGGAGTTTGTATGACAGAAGGTAGGAATCCGGCAGTAGTCGCCGGCCTGCTCAGTGGTCTGGTTCTGGTAGCAGAGCCAGCATCTGCGTATGCCCTTACCGCTAATGAAATTCGTCAAACGCCTCTTGGTGCAATCTTTACAGGCATTGGAGTAGGACTTGCTGTGGTTGCAGTCATTTCTGGTGCGGCCTTGGTAGTCTCTCGCTCGGTAAATCGTGGCGAGAAAATCGATGAGGTAGAAGCAAAGAGCCAGTCAGCTGCAACGTTCCAGAGCACAGATGAGGCTCTATCTTCAAAGCAGGTCTCAGCTGCATCGAACTTCTCGCCAGAAGAGAGCATTGTGATTCCACTGGACTCTTCAAGGCGCTCGATTGCTGCGTACAAGCCAAAGCACATGAGGGCTTCTCAGTGGGATATGACTGGCTCCATCCGTGTCCAGTCTACTAAGCTGTCTGCAAAGAAGTCGCAGGTTGTAAGTACGGCCGCAGAGGGCGTTCTTCCCGTTCGCGCAAAGAAGGCTCCTGCGCACTCTACAAACGACTACGCGCAGATTGCAGAGAACTACACCAAGCTTTTGAGCTGGCGCGAGCGTACCGTTGCACGTGCAAAGGGTGCTGCTGCGGTACTTCTTGAGCGCTTAGGACAAGATCCTATGGACGGTCTGCCCATTATCGAGCGTGCTGATGGAACCGTTGGTGACGTTGGTACAGCTTGGTGGACTAAGGCTGTGGGCGAAGAGTCCATTACGCGCGATTTTGGTATTGCTGAGATTGGTGCCGAGGCTATTCCTGAAGACTTTACTAACCATGCTGCTGATATTTCTAGCCGTATCTCTTACGTTGACCAGGGAGTCTTCCCTGAGAAGCGTACGATTGACGAGCTTGAGCATGCTGATGATTGGACGCTTGCGCTGGCTGCAATGGACGAGCACCTAGCTCGCCATGATCAGCAGCAAATGCGCAAGTACCATCCGGTGCAGTTGCCACTTATTGGTCAGGTCGCTGCTGAGGCTGAAGTTGCAAGCTCGGTGGAGTTGTCGGGTGCAAAACCTGCTGTGTCTCACAAGGTTGCCGCAGATCAGACGCATCCTTCTCGCGAGCCAAACTACGCTGGTGTGGTTGCACAATCAACCGCAATGCCGCTGGTCAAGGCTACAAACGATACGTCATCGCATGTTCAGGACATCTTTGACGCAGTTGAGCGTGAGATGGCAGCTGAGCTTCAGGCGGCTGACGAGAGACCAACGCGCGAGCTGCTTCGCCTGATTGAGGGCGGCACCAGCAAGATGAAGAAGATTTCTTCGCTTGATCTTGGTGAGAAGACCAGCACAGACAAGGCTTCTTACAAGCCTCGTCACTTTGCTGGTGAGCTTCCGCTGGTACGTGAGGCGTAAGTAGAAGCGTGCGGTGCAGTTGGAAGGTAACCGCGCAATAGTCGTGTAGGCTTCGGCAGCAGAAACATCCGGTTTCTCTAAAATTATTTCAAGTTAGATAACATTTTTTGGCTGTGGTTCTTTTTTAAGGGCTGCAGCCATATTGTGTTGTGTCACATATTCAACGCTATGGAGAAAAGGAGATGAAAATGGCACATAAGCTAACGCGACGACGCTTTTTGGAGGTGGCCGGGACCATTGCGGGGTCGTTTGCTCTAGCAGGCTGTTCGCCAAAGAACCAAGACCCTAACTCCATTTACGTTGGCGTGATGGGCCCATTTACCGGCGACGTTGCTCAGTATGGTCTTGCTGTACGTAGTGGCGTTCTTCTGTATCTCAAGGAGTTCAACAAGAAGGGTGGCGCTAACGGACGCCAGATTGTCCCTATTGTTGAGGACGAGAAAGGCGATTCAACCGAAGCTATTCTTGTTTATAACAAGCTTCTTGACGAGAACGTCTGTGCAATCCTAGGTGACGTTACCTCAACGCCAACTATTGCACTGGCGCAGAAATCGGTTCTGGACAACATTCCTTGCGTAACGGCATCTGCAACAGCAGAAGATGTTGTTACCCACGGCAATAACATGTTCCGTGCTACTGTCACCGACCCATTCCAGGGCGTTGTTCTTGCAGAGTTTGCTAAAAAGCAAGGCTATCAGCGTGTAGGAACCATCTTTAACTCTGGCGGCGATTACGAAATTGGCGTAAACAACGCATTTGTCCAGAGAGCTCGTGAGTTGGGCATTGAAGTTGTATCCCAGCAGGGCTATCCAACGGGAGCTGTTGACTTTAACGCCCAGCTTACCAGCATTATTGGATTGGACCCTGACGCAATCTTGGCTCCAAACTATTACCAGGATAATGGCAAGATTGTGACGCAGGCTCGCCAGCTTGGCTGCAAAAAGCCTTTTATGGGCGCAGATGGTTGGGCAGGCATCATTGGCGGCGAGCAGGATTATGCTTCTGCGGCTGACCTTGAAGGATGCTTCTATTGCTCTGCCTTTGTTGCTTCAAACCCAGATGAAAAAGTTCAGCATTTTGTTAAGGCTTATACCGAGGAATACGGTGAGGTTCCAACTAACTTCTGCTCTTTGGGTTACGACGCAGCAATGATTCTTTGCTCTGCTCTTGAGGTTGCCGAGAAGCGCGGCTATACCTACAACTCTAATGAGTATAGGCAGGCAATTATTGACGCTATTGCATCTGGTGTGGTCGAAGGTGTTACTGGAACCCTTTCATATCAGGGAACAGGTGACCCAGTGAAGTCCACCTTGATTATTACCTTTAAAGATGGCAAAGAGTCCATCTATGACACGATCAATCCTTCATAGAAAAGAGAACCTCAGATGTTTTTGACTCAGGTGCTCAATGGACTTCAATTGGGCAGTATTTACGCACTGGTGGCGCTTGGTTACACAATGGTGTACGGCATCATCTTGCTTCTTAACTTTGCACATGGTGACATCATCATGTTTGGCTCCTACGTTGCTTGGATTGCGCTTGTTCAGTTAGGACTCAATCCTGCAATCGCCGTTCTTCTCGCCATTTTTGGTTGTGTTGTGCTGGGCGTTCTTATTGATAAGGTTGCCTATGCACCACTCAGAGAAGCTCCAAGGCTTTCTATTCTGATTACCGCAATTGGTGTTTCTTACCTGCTTGAAAATGGTGTTCAGCTACTTCTTGGTGCTGACGCTAAGGTTGTTCCAAGCATCATTGACCTGGGAACTGTTCAGGTATTTGGTTCGACGCTCTCCGGCACTGCACTTTTGACTGTTGCCGTTACTATTGTGGCAACCGTTGTTCTGACCCTTTTGGTTCAGAAGACTCGTCTTGGTAAGGCAATGCGTGCCGTTTCCGAGGATATGGGCGCTGCTCGTCTGATGGGCGTCAACGTCAATAGCACTATTAGCTTTACCTTTGCAGTTGGTTCTGCTCTGGCAGGCATTGCAGCTATTCTGTACTCCATGGCATACCAGCAGGTTTCTCCTACCATGGGTGTCATGCTGGGCACTAAGGCATTTGTTGCAGCAGTTCTTGGCGGCATTGGCTCCATTCCTGGCGCTGTTATTGGCGGCCTTATTGTTGGCTTCTCCGAGGTCTTTGTTGCTGCCTTTGGTCTGTCTGTCTGGCAGGATGCAGTAGTCTTCTTACTCTTGATTCTTGTTCTTGTTGTGAAACCAACTGGCCTGCTTGGCCGACCAGTTACCGAGAAAGTGTAAGGAGGCTCACATGACTAAAATGTATCCACGCGATAATAACCACAACCCCGTAATTGTCACTGGTTTTGGTGGAAAAGATGGTCAGCGTCGTGAGCTCACTATGCCTGCTCGCTATGCCATCAATGCAATTCTTGTTGCACTCTTTGTCTTTGGTGGAAACTTCCTGGTAGGAGAGGGCCTTATTTCTCGCTATCAGACCGTTGTTTTTGAGCAAATTGGCGTGTATGTTCTGATGACCGTTTCTCTGAACATTGTTACTGGTTATTTGGGACAGCTTCCTTTGGGTCACGCTGGCTTTATGTCCATTGGCGGCTATGCCTGCGCAATCTTTATCATTCGCATGATGCCACTCTTTGGGCTGGATGCTCAGTCCATGGCTTCAGGCTCTACACCTGCAGTTATTCTTTTTGTTGTGGGCCTTTTGTTTGGCGGCATTTGCGCCGCTCTGATGGGTGTGGTTATTGGAATTCCAGCACTTCGTCTTCGTGGTGATTACCTGGCCATCATTACTCTGGGCTTTGCAGAGATTATCCGCGTTGTCCTGGTAAACATTGACTCTGCTCTTGGCTTCAAGCTTACTGGTGGCGCATCAGGCCTCACGGGTATTCCTGCTTATACAGGCTACCTGAACACCGCCATTGTTGTTTCGCTTGCCATCTTTGCTATTCACACTCTGATGAAGTCTAGGCATGGACGCGCTATTCTCGCCATTCGTGATAACGAGATTGCAGCAGAGGCTTCAGGCGTCAACACTACGTATTACAAGACCCTTGCCTTTGTTTTCTCTGCATTCCTTGCTGGTATTGCAGGAGGCCTTTACGCGGGCTGCATCGGCGTTATGGCACCAGCGAAGTTTGGCTTTATGAAGTCTGTTGAGATTCTGGTTATGGTTGTTCTTGGTGGCATGGGCTCTATGTTTGGTTCCGTTGTGTCCGCAACTGTTCTGACTGTACTCCCAGAGGCTCTGCGTGCCTTTGCTGACTACCGCATGGTTGCTTATGCAATCGTGCTGATTCTGGTCATGATCTTTAGACCAGAGGGTCTGTTTGGCTCTTACGACTTCTCGCTGTCTCGCATTATTGAGCGAGTCATGAACAAGGATTTTCCTTGGAATAATGATGACTTGGACGAGAAGACAGACGTGCAGGTCAACGCGAAGGCAGGCGCTCAGGCAAACGAGCAGGCGGATACGCAGGTAGAAGCCTCAACTGATTCGAAGGAGGCGTAAGAGCGATGGCAACTAAAAACACTACAAAACTTATCAGGCAAGAGTCTCCTAACCTCATTCCTGAGCGAGACCTTGGTGCGATTCCAGTTCTTCAGGCTGAGCACCTTGGCATTGACTTTGGTGGCTTGACGGCTGTTAACGACTTCAACATTGCTCTTGGTCCTACCGAGATCTCTGGCATCATTGGTCCTAACGGTGCAGGTAAAACAACTGTTTTTAACTTGCTTACCAACGTGTATAAGCCAACCCGCGGCACTGTCATGATTGACGGTTACGATCTTGCTGGAAAGAGCGTTGTTGAGGCAAATCATATGGGTATCGCTCGAACCTTCCAGAATATTCGCCTGTTCAACAACATGACTGTTCTCGAGAACATCCAGGTTGGCCAGGGAAGCCACATGACTTCTCACTTTTTTGAGGATGTCTTCCGACTTCCAGCTCACTGGAAGCAGGAAAAAGAGAGCGCTGATAACGCTCGCGAGCTGCTGCGCATTTTTGGCATGGAGAATCTTGCAAATACCCTTGCAGGTAACCTGCCTTATGGCGCTCAGCGCAAACTTGAGATTCTTCGTGCTCTGGCAACGCAGCCTAAGATTTTGCTGCTTGACGAGCCAGCTGCAGGTATGAATCCAGCAGAGACCGACGAGCTTATGGAGAATGTCCTTAAGATTCGTGATGACTTCAAGATTGCTGTTCTTCTTATCGAGCACGACATGAAGTTTGTTATGGGTATCTGCGAGGGTTTGGCCGTTCTTGACCACGGCAACATCATTGCAAAGGGAACGCCAGAAGAAGTTCAGAATAATCCTCGCGTTATCGAGGCATATCTTGGAAAGCTGGAGGTGCGCTAATGACCGCTGAAACTACAAACACCCAGGCAACTGGCGCAGGAAAAACTCTGCTGTCCGTCAAGGATCTCAATGTCTCTTATGGCGCAATCCATGCAGTTCAGGGCATTTCTTTTGATATTAATGAGGGCGAGATTGTCACCCTTATTGGTGCTAACGGTGCCGGTAAATCAACTACACTGAACACTATCGCTGGATTAGTAAAGCCTGATTCTGGCACCATCACCCTTGACGAGAAAAACCTTGTAGGCCAGCGCGCTCACAAGATTGTTGAGGCTGGCCTGGCATTGTGCCCTGAGGGCCGCCGTGTGTTTTCTCGCATGAGTGTTGCTGAAAACCTTGAGATGGGCGGCTATACGCAGCCCGATTCCCAGAACGCTAAGACCGTCAAGATGGTCTACGAGCATTTCCCACGTCTTCGTGAGCGTAAAAACCAGCTGGCAGGAACACTATCTGGCGGTGAGCAGCAGATGCTTGCTATGGGTCGTGCTCTGATGAGCAGGCCAAAGCTGCTTATGCTCGATGAGCCTTCCATGGGTCTGGCTCCTATTCTGATTGAGGAAATCTTCCAGATTATTCGCCAGCTCGGCGATGCAGGAACCACCATTTTGCTGGTTGAGCAGAACGCTAATATGGCACTTAAGGTTGCTGACCGTGCATACGTTCTTGAGCTTGGTAAGGTTGCTAAGCATGGAACTGGTCAAGAGCTTTTGCATGATGACGCAGTCCGTAAGGCGTATCTTGGTGCATAAACACAACTTACGGTAAACGCGACTTAAACAACAACCCGGCTCCCACACAACGTAGGAGCCGGGTTTTGTTGTCATGTCTGAACAGTTTGCCTGAAAAGCGCACCATATCTGAGCTATTTGCCGGTTTTTCTCGCTAAGTCTGAGTAAATTTACTCAGACTTGATGTAGTTTTCAGGCTCAGAAATTTAGGGTCACCTAGAGCTGTGTGTTCTAGCTACAGCGCGCCCGATTTCATTAAAGAATCGGTAAATTTTGCCTAAAAGTATCAAAGAATCTGTGGATTTGCCTGATTTCTTTAAAGATTCTGTATCTCAAATACAGAATCTTTTCATTTTTTAGGCGCACGCTGCGCGAAAAGCGACTTGGCGAGAAACCCACGTTGCCACCTTAAATTTCGTCAAAAGTGTTGTGGTGCTCTTTGCCGTCGTCCAAGGTAAGGACGGTACCCAAAAGTGCTGGCTCAAGAATCTGAATCCAGAGATCGCCTCTGACCTGCTTGGCATTCTCGGCAACAGCACGAGCAGTAACAGGGGAGTCGCAGATGGCAACCATGGTGGAACCTGAGCCCGAGATAACAAAGGCGCAAGCACGAGCAAGCTTAGCTACCTGCTTAAGCTCCTCGTAATCGGGGATGAGCTCCTTGCGGTACGGCTCGTGAAGCTTGTCGTTGCAAGCTGCTGCCAACAGTCCGCCGTTTCCTGTTTCCAGGGCGTGAGTGACAGCAACGGTACGTCCCATCTGGTAAACGGCCGTTTCAAGAGAGATTTCCTGCGGAACCACCTTACGGGCATCCTCAGTGTTAACCGTGTAAGGCGGCGCAATCGCAACAAAAGATAGTCCACGTGCTACGAGTCTACGGGTGCAAACGGTATGACCGCCCTCAACAAATGATGAGGTCAAGCCGCCGTAAATAGCGGGAGCAACGTTGTCGGGATGGCCCTCAAAATGGCAGGCAAAGTCAAGCGCGCGCTCAGGGTCCCAACCGCTGTGAGACTCGGTCATCGCGGCCGCAATACCTGCAATAACGCAGGTAGAGCTTGAGCCGAGTCCACCGGAAAGCGGAATAGGCGAGTCGATAGTAATGTGCTTAGGAGTGGGTTCTTCACCCAGCTTTTCGCAGGCGCGAATATACGACGTCCACACAAGGTTGTCATCGTTTCTGAACTGCTCGGGGCAGCCGTCAATGATGAGCGTAGGGGATTCCCTAAACGTAATTTTTGCGCGCAGGTTAAACGCAAGACCCAGTGTATCGTAGCCGACGCCAATGTTTGCAGAGGTAGCAGGTACAGAAACGGTCAAGATAGTGTTGTCGATCATGTAGAACCTGCTTTCTCAGAGTCTAACAAGCAAAAATACGCCCGCATGCTTCAGAAACGTACGAAGCAAGCTGTTCCTTCTCGCGAACGTCAGTATGAATGATAACGTTATCATTCAGCGATGAAAGCTGGATTGGCGGATTAGTGCCCGTGATTTCGGCGAGCGTATGCATGCACGCGAAGTCGTCCAGGCCAACGGTCGAGTGACCCAGCGCGGCAAGCACGTCGGACGAGAACTTATACGGGCTCGCGGTGGACAGACAAACGCGCACGTCATTCGTCTGGCGAGAAACCCTGTCGAGCACGTGCTTTGCGACGGCTGTGTGAGGGTCAATCAGCACACGACAATTCTCCCAGGTAGAGCGGATAGTCTCACGTGTCTGGTCGTCGGTGGCAAAGCCAGCGTCAAAGGTTTCGCGAATGGTGTCCATCACCTGAGCAGGTACCGTGTAAATACCCTTGGTTACCAGCTGGTTCATAAGATAGCTGACAAGCTCGGTGTCTTTGCCGGATGCAAGATAGAGAAGTCGTTCAAGGTTTGATGAAACCAGAATATCCATCGATGGAGAGATAGTCTTTTCAAATGCACGTCTACGGTCGTAGATGCCTGTTTCTAAGAAATCAGTCAGCACCTTATTGCTGTTAGAAGCTACAATGAGGCGATCAACAGGAAGTCCCATCTCTTTTGCAAAGTAACCTGCGAGAACGTCGCCAAAATTGCCGGTTGGCACGCAGAATGTGACCTTTTGGCCCTGGGTGATGGCGACCTTAGCAACTAGCTGGGCATATGCATCAAAGTAGTAGGTTACCTGTGGAGCCAACCGACCAATATTGATGGAGTTCGCGCTGGAAAGTACGGTGCCTTTGCCTGCAAGCTCCTGTGCCAGCCCCTTGTTAGCAAAGATTGCTTTAGCAGCGTTTTGAGCGTCGTCAAAGTTGCCTTTAACTGCACAAACAGCAATGTTTGACCCCTTCTGGGTCACCATCTGCAGACGCTGAATGTCCGAGACTTTTCCCTCAGGATAAAAGACGGTGATGCCCATACCAGGAACGTCCTTGAAGCCCTCAAGTGCAGCTTTACCAGTGTCTCCGGAGGTGGCGGTCACGATCATGATGTTTTTGCCCGCGACGCTGGCTGCACCCGCAGCACTCGCGCCACTCGCGTCCTCGCGAGCGACACTCATCAGGCGGGGGAGCATCTGAAGTGCAACGTCTTTGAAAGCTGACGTTGGACCGTGGAAGAGCTCAAGCAGCCAGTCTTCACCGATAGCGGAAATAGGGGTGATGGCCTGGGTGTCCCACTGAGGGCCATACGCACCCTCAATGCAGCGAGTCAACTCTTCATTAGAGTAATCATCCAACAGAGTAGAAAGCACGTCATAAGCGGTGGCCTTAAAGCTCTGAGCGCAAACCTTTGCAAGATCAAGGGGTTTCTCGCCAATAGAATCTTGGATGTAAAGGCCGCCATCGGGAGCAATTCCCTGCAAAATGGCCTGCTTAGCCAAGACGTTATGGTCAGAGCTTCTTGTGCTGTGATATGCGACGGCCATGAAACCACCAATCTGTTGAATGTGCCGCGTGTTGAACGGGTCGCGCTGCGCTTGTTGCACGCGCCATATTGCACGCGCCATGTTGTGCGTTTTACGTATTGCGTTTCTATTATTTTAACAGTGAGAAGTAAATGTCGCTTGTAACATAGAATTGTTCATAGCATTATGAAGACGAGAAAAACTGTCGACTAGATTCTGTCTAGGTTTTTAGTAGTTTTTGTCTATGAGATTGTTATCAGCGTAGTCACCTTTGTGGGCTTTACCTTTGTTATGCAATGGGCTTGCATGCAATTATCCTTGCTAGCATTGGTTTTCTCGCAAAGATGGCTGCTAGATTTGGAGTTATATGCAAAACGTTGCCCTACTTGGATTTGGAACGGTTGGCGCTTCGGTTGCGCGCATTCTTGACGAGCGCGTTTCTGACGCTAATCTGACGTCCATCTTGGTTAGAGCTGGTAAAGAGCATGTTGATCCTCGCGCAACATCAGATTTTGATGCGCTCTTGTCTGACCCCGCGCTCGATACGGTTGTCGAGTGCATGGGCGGTCTCTCGCCAGCCTATGAGTACATTAAAGCAGCGCTCACAGCTAAGAAAAATGTAGTCACCTCAAATAAAGCCGTGGTATCTGCGCATTTTGAGGAGTTCATGAGTCTTGCTGCTGAGGCGGGTGTCAACCTTAAGATTGAAGCATGCGTGTGTGGCGGCATTCCTTGGATTGCGGGAATTCAGAAAGTTCGTCGTATTGACGAGATTTCTGCGTTCTGGGGAATCATGAACGGCACCACCAACTACATTGTCTATTCCATGCTCAAAGATGGAACTGACTTTGCTGAGGTTTTAAGCAAAGCTCAGGAGCTGGGTTACGCTGAGCGAGACCCGTCAAGTGATATTGACGGCATCGATGTTCGCTCTAAGACCATGATTTCTGCGTCCATTGCCTTTGATGTTATCTGCACAGACCAGATTCCTATGTCTGGCATCAGAAATTTAACTAAGCGTGACCTTGCCATGTTTGGCAGCCATGACATGACCATCAAGCTCTTTGGACGAGGCGTTTCTAACGGAACGTCGTACGCGGTTGCCGTTGAGCCAGTTGCAGTTCCGCTCTCAACCATTGAAGCAAACGTGCCAACTAACTTTAACGTTGCTACTGCCGTGGGAAATACCATTGGCGAGCTCAAGTTCTATGGTCAAGGTGCCGGTGGCGACCCAACAGCAAACGCCGTCGTTCAGGATATTATTGACTGTGCCGGCGCTCCTGCTGGAGGCCAACAGACCTTCTCGGCAGGCCTGTCATATAATCCTGAGCTGCTTGTTTCCGATTATGTGTTTAGGACGCAAGCCGACATTCCTGGCGGTTCGTTCTGGGAGCCAGGCGCTCAGCTGGTTAAGAGCTTAAGTGCCGAGAAGGCCCGCGAGCTCCTTACCAACGCACTTTCGCAAGACCCCACAACCTTTATGGCTGCACTCGAAAAGAGGAATTAGAAATGATCAAAATTGCAAAATTTGGCGGCTCAAGTGTTGCCTCTGCAGAGCAGTTCAAAAAAGTTAAAGCTATTGTTGAGGCTGACCCTGATAGACGTTTTATTGTTTCGTCTGCAGCAGGAAAGCGTCATTCGACTGACAACAAGATTACTGACCTTCTACTGCTGGTAAATGCCCATATTGAGTATCACGTTGACTGCACGTCTTTGCTTGCAGACATTGAGGCTCGCTTCGTGGAGATTGCTGACCAGCTGGGAGTTGCGTGGCCTGTTGCTGAGGAGTTTGAGAAGTTTGCTTCAAACATTAAGTCCTTCTCGCCAGAGTATGTAGTAAGTAGGGGCGAGTGGTTTACCTGCCAGATTCTTGCTGAGTATCTTGGCTTGCCTTTTGTTGATGCTGCCGACGTTATGCTGTTCCATCATGACGGCACCATTGATATGGAGCGCACCGCTTCTAGGCTTAAAGAGGTTGTTGCTCGCAGTGGTTCATTTGTGCTGCCTGGCTTCTATGGCGCTACCGTTGACGGCGCCATTAAGCTGTTCCAGCGCGGTGGTGGCGATATTACCGGCGCTATTGTTGCTCGCTGCTTAGACGCGGATTTGTATGAGAACTGGACTGACGTTTCCGGCTTCCTTTCTGCGGATCCTCGCATTGTTCAGAATCCACGCGCCATTGGCCGCATTACCTTTGACGAGATGCGCGAGCTTTCTTACATGGGCGCTTCCGTTCTTCAGGAGGAGGCAATTTTCCCTGTTCGCGAGGCTAACATTCCAATCCAGATTAAGAACACCAACCGTCCAGAAGATTCGGGTACGGTTATTCGTGAGACCGCTGATGGCGATACAAACGAGCACTTGATTACTGGTATTGCAGGTAAGAAGGACTTCCTGGCTATTCACGTCAAGAAGGCTCACATGTCCAACGAGGTTGGTGTTATTAGCCGTGCACTCAATATTGTTGAGCGCTATGGCGTCTCTGTTGAGCACATTCCAACAGGCGTTGATTCGTTTGGTATTGTGGTGAACGCCTCTGACGTAAAAGATACGGTCTATTCCATCATCAGCGATATTCGCCGCGAGATTGAGCCTGATGACATTACGATGGTAGACCGTCTAGCTCTTGTGTCTGTTGTTGGCCGCAATATGTCCAGGCGTTCCGGTACTTCTGGCAAGATCTTTGGTGCACTGGGTAATGCGGGCGTCAACATTCGTATGATTACGCAGAGCTCGGAAGAGATTAGTATTATCGTGGGCGTTGATAATGCGGACTTTGATCGCACAATTGGCGTCATTTATAACGGATTTGTTCGTGACGAAATGGTTTCGAGGTAACTATGACTTTTGATCCAAACGGTAAGGTCGTTGCAATTCTTGGTGCTACCGGCGTTGTTGGTGCCCAGATGATGCAGTGCCTTGAAGAGCGTAATTTTCCTATCAAGGAGCTGGTGCTTCTGGCATCCGCTCGAAGCGCTGGTAAAACTATCGAATTTGCTGGCCAGCAGATTACCATCCGTGAGGCAACTCCCGAAGCATTTGAGGGCGTAGACATTGTTCTTGGTGCAGCTGGTGACGAGCAGGCAAAAGAGCTGCTCCCTGAAGCAGTTAAGCGCGGATGCGTCTGCGTTGACAACTCCCATGCATTTAGAATGGACCCAAACGTTCCGCTGGTAATCCCAGAGATTAATGCCGAGGATATCAAGAATCACAACGGCATCATCTCTAATCCAAACTGTGCAACCATTATTGGCTTGGTACCTCTGTATCCTCTACATAAGGCAGCAGGTGCAAAGCGTATTATTGCATCAACCTACCAGGCTGCATCCGGCGCTGGCCTTCCTGGCCTTACGAGCTTGAAGAATCAGATGGCTGACGTTGTTGCAGGTAGGGAAGTAACCGAGACTGCTCCTTTTGCTTACCAGCTGGCAGTCAATCTGATTCCACAGATTGGCGGCTTTGACGAGGTTGGCTACACCTCTGAGGAAATGAAGATGCAAAACGAGAGCCGTAAGATTATGCATCTTCCTGAGCTGCGCGTTAACTGCACCTGTGTTCGAGTTCCAACGATGCGCTCACACTCTGAGTCCATCACTGTTGAGTTTGAGCGCCCTTTGAGTCCAGATGAGGCTCGCGCAATTCTTGAGGATGCTCCAGGCATCAAAGTAGTGGACAACCCAGCAGAGCTTCAGTACCCAATGCCTCTTGATACGTCTGACCAGGACCTTATCTATGTTGGCCGCATCCGAGAGGACCTCTCTGCAGATAATGAGACCAACGCACTGACGTTCTTCTGCTGCGGCGACCAGATCAGAAAAGGTGCTGCAACTAACGCTGTTCAGATTGCGGAGTACCTGCTGTAATATCTGGCGTGCAGCCACGCTCATGGCCGTACGCTTAATTACGCACTGAGCGTAAGCGCACTCAACGCGTGCACGATTAATGCGTGGGCACTCAATGCGTGCATACACATCATTTTCGCTGAACCGGTACCCGTTCAATTCATTTCGTGGAATTGAGCGGGTATTTTTTGCTATGTGGGATTTTTCAAAGATATCGTGTCGCTCGGCAGCAAAATGGTAAAAAATGCGTTTAGTTGGGGTATACAGAAATGCTTAGGTTTTATGCAAGCCTTATACCAGCAATTTTGCGTGGACAAAATTGTGGAAATTAGTACAGAATTTCTGAGCTGGGTAAACGTAAGTGACAAAATTTCGAAGTCCAAAAATAAACCCCAACTAAACGGATTTTTTGCCCAAAACTCTACCCAAAGTTCAACATATCAATTTTTTAATTAGTTATTCTGCATATTAACCTTCTTTTATTCATAAATTCTCTGTAGTAGATCAATTTGGTGTCATTTTTTTGTAAAAAAGTAGGCTGTCTTGTGTTTTTGGTATCTCCTGCGCTATTCGAACGCGTAATCTGTAGTTGTAATATAAAAAACTCGCTTAATCCATATCAAATAGAATAAGCGAGTTTTTTTAATTCGATAATACCCGTGCAAATCCACATCAAGTAGAATCGGACAGGTATCTTTATTAACCATAATACCCAATTCTGTTTATTTAAGTCGCTGAAAAAGTAGCTTTTTTCATAGATAGCTGAGCAAATTGAAAAGCAAATGAAGGCTCACATATTGATGAGGTTATCTTTGTCGACAAAGATAACAATTTGCATAGATATTAAAAAAGACCCTGGTTCCCTATTCAGAGCGCCAAGGTCTTTTTGTTAGGTCAACTATACCATACGCCTGGCTCGTACAAGGGCAGTACATCGGTCTCCAAAACCGAAAATTAACGTTCGAATCGTTAGTCGGGTGCCAATTTTGTTGATTTAAGCCACTTACAAAATCTATGCGATTTGAGGTGACGGCAGATAAAGCATATTAAAAAATGCACCCACATAAGTAAGTGCATTTTATTCACCAACAAACCCGACTCAGTCCAGCCGTTGGCTCGTCCTTTAATTAGAGAAGTGTATCTAATTTTGTTGATTTAAGCCACTGAAAAGTGGCTTTTTTCATATACGCAACCGTTGCGGAAAAGCGGTACTTACCTCGTAGTAAGGGTAATGCTTCTCGTAAACGTCCAAGCGGACGGAACCTGTTGAAAGGAAAGAAATGGATTTGAAGGAACCTGTAACTACTCAAGAGCAGCTCGTCAAGATCGTGAAAGAGAGACTTGAAAAAGAGCATGAAGACGTTCGCAAAGCTGAAGTAGCGTTTGCCAAAAAGCCTTCTGTTCCAATCATTCCTGAATCAGGTATTTCTACACAGGCTGGAAAACCATTCTTAATATGAAAAAGATGAAACCTTATAAGCTCGCTGTTATCGAGCTCCTCTCTATCTGGTCATATGTAAAGCTGATTTTACTGTATTAACTTTTAGATCGTTTCAATACGGTCAATCATGCCATCGTAAAGCTTGATTTTAACTTTTTAATATATCGAGGTAGAACGCCTATCTAGATAGTTAAAACTTTTATTAGAACAGGTATTCTACTTTTACAGTAGCCATACAGTTTGGGGGCAAAATGGAGGCACTTGCGGTGTCGGCCTAACAAAAAAGGTAGACAGCAAGCCGTCTACCTGGTGTTTTTGGTGCCTCCTGCGCGATTCGAACGCGCGACCTGCGGTTTAGAAGACCGACGCTCTATCCAGCTGAGCTAAGGAGACATATAGCGTCGTTCATTATAGCAATATGAATCGTAAAAACATCAGACCATCAAAGATTTTCTCGTCAGATGAATGGTAGCAGGGAAGAAAAAGTGGCTACACTGGTAATAGGCTTACGTGAATGGAGACAACATGTCTTACGATTTTGAATCTCGCGTTGATCGCGCTGGTACTGGTTCTAGAAAATGGAACGTCATGTATGACGTAAATCCAGATGTAGCTCCTGGTATTCCACCGTTTTCTGTTGCTGACATGGAATATCACACAGCTCCAGAGATTGTCGAGGGCCTCAAGGAGTACATTGACGACGCAATCCTTGGCTATTCCGTGCCAACCAATCAGATGAAGCAGGCCGTGTGTAAGTGGATGAAGACGCGTCACAACTGGGATGTGAAGCCTGAGTGGCTGCTCAATTCGTCCGGCGTTGTACCTGCGCTTTTTGCATCTGTCGCCGAATTTACCAAGCCTGACGAGGGCGTAATTCTGTTTACCCCTGTCTACCACCCGTTTTACATGGCGGTTGAGGAGAATAACCGAGCACTTGTAGAGTGCCCGCTTATCCTGTCAGAGGGTCCTCACTACGACATTGACTTTGAGCTGTTTGAGAAACTTGCCGCAGAGCCAAAGAACACCATGGTTATTCTGTGCTCACCACACAATCCAAGTGGTCGCGTGTGGACCAGAGAGGAGCTCACGCGTATCGCGGAAATTGCGGTTAAGCACAACCTCATCGTGGTCGCTGATGAGATCCACCACGACCTCATTATGCCTGGTTCCACTCATACCGTCTTTGAAACACTTTCGGATGAGGTGGCAGCGCGCACCATCACCTGCACGTCTCCGTCAAAGAGCTTCAACCTGGCTGGCACGCAGTTCAGCAACATCATCGTGAGCAATCCAGAACTGCGCAGCCGCCTCGAGAAGCGCCTGCAGGCACGAGAAACCACCTCATGCAATCCAATCAGCTTCAAGGCCTGTGAGCTGGCTTATAGCAAGGGTGGGGCATGGCTGGACGCATGCATCAAGGCTGTTGACGATAACCAGAAATTGGTCCTGGACTTCTTCGCCACCAAGCACCCTCGGGTGAAGCTCGCACCAATCACGGGAACCTACCTCCAGTGGCTCGACTTCAGGGACCTTGGCCTTACTCCAGAAGAGCTCGAGCATCTGTTGCAGTTTGAGGCCCAGATTTTCTTCACCGACGGCGTCTTCTTTGGCAAGGCTGCCCAGGGTTTCAAGCGTTGGAATTTGGCAGCCCCTCGTGTGGAGATTGAGGAAGCGCTGGATCGCCTGGATGCAGTACTTACGGCTCATGGTTTCTAGACACAGTCTGCAGCTTTAAGCGGACTGATTGCGGTTTCTTGACACCGCACTACTGACATATCGCCATATATCTGCTCGTATAGTGCATGAGATCACCTGCGGAGAAGCTCGTTCTTCTCCGCATTTTGTTTGGCGAGAAACCCGTAGCACCGGCAGATTTCTAAGAAAATCAAAAAAGAGTTTGAAAAATCTGCGTTTCTCGCTTGCATCTTTTTCTGATTCTGTAATAATGATTTAGCTGCGTTTCATGAGGTGGCCAAATGGTGGGAGTAGCTCAGTTGGCAGAGCGACGGACTGTGGCTCCGTAGGTCGAGGGTTCGAGCCCCTTTTCCCACCCCATTCGAAACGTTAATTGGATCGTTAGCTCAGCTGGTAGAGCAGGGGACTCTTAATCCCAAGGTCCAGGGTTCGAACCCCTGACGATCCACCATTTGAATTTCAAACCCCGGCTTGCGTCGGGGTTTTATTTTTTTGTGAGTCGCTAGTTTCTAATTGTTTGTTGTGAGTGATTGCGTCATACTGAAGTCTCCATGATTTTATTGTAGTTCGGAGGACTCGCCGTGATTTACACAATGACGCTTAATCCCGCGCTTGACTATGTCATGCATCCAAACACATTGGACATGGGCTTTACTAACCGTTCTTCATCAGAAGAGCTGCATTGCGGTGGTAATGGTATTAACGTCTCCACGCTCTTAAAAGAGCTTGATAAGGTCACCGTTGCTATGGGCATTGTCGGTGGCTTTACTGGTGAATACCTGCTGAGTGATCTTCAGCGTCAGGGCATTCCAAGTAACTTCGTCAAGCTGGATTCAGGCTTTACCCGCATTAACGTCAAGCTTAACGGCATTGTTATGACCATGGTCAACGGCAACGGCCCACGCATTCCAGAGAAAAAGGTTGATGAGCTGCTGGAGCGCATGGATGTTGTTGGCGCAGGTGACACCCTGGTTCTTACTGGTTCTATTCCAAGCTCGCTTCCAGAGGATATCTACACTCGCCTTATGGCTCAGCTTGCTGGTCGCGGTATTCAGTTTGTTGTTGACGCTCCTGGTCAGCTGCTTATGGAAGCTATCAAGGCTCAGCCATTCTTGATTAAGCCAAACAACCATGAGGTTGGCCGTATCTTTGGTGCTAATCCAGAGACTCCAGAAGAGTGCATTCCATTTGCAAAGAAGCTCCAGGACGGTGGTGCTCGCAACGTTATCGTTTCTTGCGGCGGTGCAGGTTCGCTGCTCCTGGACGAGTACGGAACTGAGCACATTGTCCCAACTGCAAAGATTCGCCTTGTTAACGCAACTGGCGCTGGTGACTCCATGGTTGCAGGCTTTTTGGCAAAGACCACCGCTGGCTACGATTACGACACTGCGCTTATCTACGCTTCTGCTTGCGGTACGGCAACTGCAGCAAGCCGAGGAATCGCAAAGCGCGCAACCATCGATCGTGTTGTCACTGCTCTCTACAAGAAGATGGGCCGAGAAATGCCTGCTTCTATCGCAGAAGAGATTCAGCTTGCTCGCAAGAAAGAGGAGAGTCGCGAGGGTAAGTCTTCTTGGCTTGCAGATTCTGAGTAGTAATCGCAGCTAGAACACGTATTTCTTTTGGCGAGAAACCCTCAGATGGTGCACTTTCGCCGCGCAAGAAATACTGAGCGCTTTTACTGTTGTGAACGTACAAACACTTGGCGAGAACGATTTTCTCGCCAAGTGTTTTTTATTGAAATTTATTTAAAGATACTCACAACGTAACAGGTCAAAAAAATGTTACCCTGTAAAAAGACAGGTTTGTTTCTGCGACTGTTGTCCTATGTGGATAGGCTTTGCAGAACGTTATACACCGCTTCGCGGACAATGATAGGAGCAAGTATGTTTGAGGGAGTCAATGCGTCCAATGGAATCGGCATCGGTACTGCTCAGGTTGCCGTAGATCCAGACCTTACTTTTACTCCACACACTGTTGAAGATACAGCTGCAGAGAAGGCTCGTTACGCAGAGGCTGTAACCAAGTTCATCGCACAGACAAATGCGCAGATTGAGCGCATGACCAAGACGGTGGGCGAGGAAGCTGCTGCAATTATGGGTGCTCACATTGAGTTTGCAGAGGATGAGGGCATCAAAGAGGCTGTTAACGGCGCAATTGACGGTGGCACCTGCGTTGAGCAGGCGGTAAGTGACGCATACGACATGTACTACAACATGTTCCTTGGAATGGAGGATGAGCTCTTCCGTGAGCGCGCTGCAGACGTTGCTGACGTAAAGACCGGTCTTCTCGCTGACCTTCTTAGTAAAGAGGTTGTTGACCTCTCCACACTTCCAGAGAACTCCGTTATTGTCTGCCATGAGCTGACTCCTTCAATGACTGCAGACATTGACAAGGACCACGTTGCAGGTATTGTTACCGAGACTGGTGGCCGTACATCTCACTCCGCAATCATTGCGCGCGCTCTTGAGATTCCTGCAGTTCTCTCTGTTCCAAACATCACTTCTGAGGTTGCAACTGGTAACGCCATTGTTGTCGATGGCACCAACGGCAAGGTTGTCGTCAATCCTTCTGAGGCTGAGCTTGCTGAGTACAAGACTCAGGCTGAGGCTTATGCTGCAGAGAAGGCCGCTCTTGAGGCTTATCGTGGCAAGGAGACCGTAACTGCTGACGGCATCAAGGTTCTGCTTGTTGCTAATATCGGCAACCCAGATGACGCTAACGGCGCAGTTGACGCTGACGCTGAGGGTATTGGTCTGTTCCGCTCCGAGTTCCTGTTCATGGACGCAAAGGAGCTTCCATGCGAGGAAGAGCAGTTTGCTGCTTACCAGAAGGTTGCTCTGCGCATGAAGGATAAGCCTGTCATCATCCGTACCCTTGATGTTGGTGGCGATAAGGAGATTCCTTACCTCAACATGAAGGCTGAGGAAAACCCATTCATGGGCTTCCGCGCTATCCGTTACTGCCTCAACAATGCTGAACAGTACAAGGTTCAGCTCCGCGCTCTTCTTCGCGCATCCGCATTTGGTGATATCAAGATTATGCTTCCTCTTGTTACTACTGTTGACGAGGTCCGTGAGGCTAAGGCTCTTGTTGAGGAGTGCAAGCGTGAGCTTGACGCTGAGGGCGTAGCTTACAACAAGGACATTGAGGTTGGCACCATGATCGAGACCCCATCTGCATCTCTGATTGCAGATAAGCTGGCTCGTGAGTGCGACTTTTTCTCCATTGGCACCAACGACCTCATCGGTTACACCATGTGTGCTGACCGCGGCAATGATCGCGTTGCCTACCTCTACGAGGTCTACCAGCCATCCGTTCTCCGTTCCCTCAAATTCCTCATCGGCGAGGGCAACAAGGAGAAGATTATGGTTGGTATGTGCGGCGAGGCAGCTGCAGATCCACTGCTCATCCCAGTTCTGCTTTCTTTTGGCCTGGACGAGTTCTCCGTTTCTGCACCATCTGTCCTGCGCACTCGTAAGACCATTGCAGCTTGGACAAAGGCTGAGGCAGATGAGCTCACCGCTCGCGTCATGGAGCTTGATACCGCAGCTGAGGTTAGGGCTCTGCTTGAGCGTGAAGCTCGCTAAGTCTAGCTCACTTCATACAAATTCAGGGGCATCTGCGCTGGCAGGTGCCCCTGTTTCTTTGTGCAATAAACCATCTGGCGAGAAGATCGGTCTTCTCGCACCACTCACGCCGTGCGAGCTGCTGTGCTAGGGAACAATTACAGAAAGTGCAGCTGGGATGACCTCAACCACAAATTGCTCTGCAAAAGGAAGCTCTTCTCCGTCTACCTGGACGGGAACTGGTTTGTGGAAGGTTACAACAGCTTTCTTGAGATGGCGCTCTACCATAATGCGAGAGTTAACGTGCTTTCCAGCTTTTGCCAGGCCAAATAAGGCTAGCAGGTGGGGGATATTGGGCACTTTGGTGTTGTAGCAGACAGTGAGAAGACCATCGTCAGGTAGGGCGTGTGGGCAGACCTTAAAGCCACCACCGTAAGTGGGGCCAATTTGGAACGCCATGATAAGAGCTTGAAGCTCAATGTCTTTCTCGCCATCAAACGAGACGGTGCAGGGATAGCCCTTGCTACCTGCAGCCATAAACTTGAGACCCGAGGTAAAGAAGAGCGCCTCGCCTTCGGTAGATGAGTTGTTGGCGCGGCGCTTGGTGGTATCAGCCGCAATAGCTGCATCAAGTCCAAACGACATGGTCTCCATGAAGTAGACATCGTTGATGCGACCAATTTCTAGCTGCTTAACTTTTCCACGAACAAGCTGTGCAAATGCAGCTTCTTGATCGTTGATTTTCATACCCAGCGTGCGTGCATAATCGTTGCCGGAACCCATAGGGATAACGCCAAGTGCTGGTCGCATCTCTGGCGATAAGGTCATAAGGCCGTTGACCACTTCATGGATGACACCATCTCCGCCAAGCGCAACAACCGTGTCAAAGCCTGTTGACGCTGCAGCCATATCGCGAGCGTCACCCATAGCGGTAGTAAGTTTGAGCTCGTAGCCGTCAGTTGCTGCTGAATAGCTGGTCAAAAAGTTGCGGGCAAATTCTGCACCAGCGGCACCTTTGCCACTGTGAGCAGCAGGATTAGCTATGATAAGCGTGCGACCAAGAGGGGAGTGAGACATTTTGCACCATTTCTACAAACGCTGCCGTTGAGGGCGCCGATATTAAATAGTTTTGTCACCACATGTACAAACAAAATAGTGGAGAAAACAGTTCAACAACGTTTCAAGTTTAAACGGCTTTGTCTGTCTGTGCTAGGATAAACCATACAGAAATCGGTAGAAAAGGGTAGCGCGTGAGCGAGTCTTCAACACAAACCAATAATGCGCAGGATGCAAGTATAGTTTCTGCAAATACAAATGGTGCAAGTGCAAGTCTTGTAGCTGTTTCTGCTCGAGATGCATGGTATCCAACACACCAGCGCGATCAGTTCATTTTGCGTCAGCTGGTAAGCAAAGACTTTAAGCTTAAGTATCGTCGTTCTGTCCTGGGCGTTGTGTGGTCGGTTTTGAACCCACTTTTGATGATGACCGTTATGGCGGTTGTCTTTTCTACCTTTTTGGGCAACCGTGCCGAAGATGTTGTGAACTATCCTCTGTATCTTATTCTTGGTAATACGGCATTTCAGCTGATGAACGATGCAACAACTATGGGAATGCGCTCAATTATTGATGCATCCAGCCTGCTTAAAAAAGTCCGCATCAACCGCGTTGTATTCCCTGTTCAGAAAGTACTTTTTGCGGTTGTAAACTATCTTTTCTCGCTCATAGCTGTTGGCATTGTCATGCTTGTCTTCCGCATCCCGCTTACAATTTATGCCCTGCTCACACCTGTAGCTTTGCTACTTTTAGCTTGTTTCTGTATTGGTCTTGCAATGCTTCTCTCGGCCCTTGCGGTCTTCTTTAGAGATGTTATTCACCTGTGGAGTGTTGTGACTACGGCCTGGATGTATGGTACGCCTCTGTTCTACTCCGTTAATATCATGTCGCCTTGGATGCTTCAGATCGAGCGTTTTAATCCAATGTTCCACTTTGTAACGTTTATTAGAGACTGTCTTCTTTTCCAGAAATTCCCTGCAACAAGCACCATTTTAGGTTGCCTTGTTTCTGCAGTTCTTGCCCTAGTTATTGGCTACACCGTCTTCCACAAACTAGAGAAGAAATTTATTCTGCACATTTAACGCCAGGCTATCTCTTTGAAATAACTTTATAGCAGAACGTTTCTGGGTGGCTGCGAGTTTGCGTAAAGCCAAACATAACGCCTCTCGAGTTAAACGAATGGCTCTCTACCACCGCTACGCAATTAAAATCTCCAAGCTCTAAATGTTGCTGGTCTTCTTCAGTTGCCAGCTCAACACTGATGGTTCTTTTGCTCTTTAGAATTTTCATGTGAAGCGTGTTCTCTAAATACGCAAAAATCGAGGTTGCCGCATCGTCTTTGCCTAAATTTCCCACTGCGGATGCCAAGAGATAATCGTTATCTATTTGGCGAGAAGATCCGTTGAGTTTGCGGATTCGAACAATGTGAATAAGTTCTTCTCCCGCCCTAAAACCAGTTTGATGAGAAATGTCATCTGTGCATGGTACATGCTCAAAGACAATGACATCCGTATCAGGTATAAGATGATTTCTATGGGCATATTCTTGAAAGGACTCAAGTCCTTCTAGTGAGCCAATAACTTCACTTGGTTTTTTCTGCCATATGACACGCACGCCCCTGCCATGAATTGGTTGAAGGAGCGCTTCATCCGATAGGAGAGTAAGTGCTCGTCGAACAGTGTTTCTTGAGCAAGAATATGTTTTGGTCAGCTCCATCTCGGTGGGTAAAAAAGACTCATAGGCGTAGGTACCGTCTAAGATTTTATTTTTCAAATCCTGATAAATCGTATCGAATCGTGCACTTGGCATAGTATTTCCTTAACAGGCTGCTGAAGTTCAAAGTTACGTGTTCAAACTACCCTTGATTAGATAGTAGCTTTATAAAAATGAAACAAACATAAAATGGTTCCTTTCATACCATTTACCGACAATTTCATACCGTTCGGAAGTGAGTTGTTTAAACAACTTGATACTACAAATATACTTTTCTTTGTAGACGTAAGCAAAATTGTTTTGACAGTGTGTCAAAGCATGGCTTATGAAAATCATGAGAAGAGACGTCAACCTAGCAAAGGGTTAGGAGCGCTCTCTAAGGAGGAGTCTTATGTCTGGTATCAATCGTAGGCAGTTTGTCACCTTAAGTGCGTCAGCTCTTTGCTCACTGGGTCTTGTTGCTTGTGGCGGAAATAACCCCTCAAAGCAGGGAGATTCTGATTCAGCAAAAGGCTCAGTTTATTTTCTAAACTTCAAGCCTGAGTCTGATCAGCAGTGGAAAGATCTTGCAGCTAAGTATACTGAGGAAACTAAGGTTCCTGTAAAGGTAGTAACTGCTGCTTCTGATACTTATGCACAGACATTCCAGTCTGAGATTAACAAGGATGCTTCTGTAGCACCAACACTGTTCCAGACAAATGGTCCTTCTGGTCTTATTGGCGTAAAGGACTACTGCATTGACCTTAAGGGTGCCAAGATCCTGGATGAGCTCACTAATGATGCTCTTAAGCTTCAGGAGGATGGCGTTGTCTACGGTGTTGACTACGTAGAGGAAGACTACGGCATTATCTACAACAAGAAGCTGCTTGAGAAGGCAGGTTATAAGGGAGACGATATCAAGGACTTTGCTTCCCTAAAGAAGATTGCTGAAGATATTCAGGCTCGCAAGGCAGAGCTTGGCGTAAAGGGCGCATTCACCAGCGCTGGCCTTGATTCCAGTTCTGACTGGCGCTTTACCACACACCTTGCAAACCTTCCTTTGTACTATGAGTTCAAGGATACTGGTGATCCAGAGGCTAAGGAAATCAAGGGAACCTATCTTCCTAACTACAAGCAGATTTTTGACCTCTATATCAACAACGCTACATGCAGTCCAACTGAGCTTTCTGGCAAGACTGGCGATGACGCTGTTGCAGAGTTTGTTAACGGTGAAGCAGTCTTCTACCAAAATGGTACCTGGGCATACAATGACATCAAGAAACTTGGCGACGATGCCCTTGGTATGATTCCAATTTACATCGGCGTTAAGGGTGAAGAGAAGCAGGGTATGTGCTCTGGCGGCGAGAACTATTGGTGCGTAAGCTCCAAGGCAGACGACGCTTCCCAGAAGGCAACGCTTGACTTTATCTATTGGTGCGTAACTTCTGATACTGCTACCACTGCAATTGCTGAGGAAATGGGCTTCACCATTCCATTCAAGAACGCAAAGGCAACTAAGAATGCACTTGCAAACATTGCAGCTGAGTATGCAAAGAAGGGCAATGAGCCCGTGGCTTGGGACTTCATTTACATTCCTTCTCAGGAGTGGAAGAACAACCTCTCCAGTGCGCTTAAGGGCTATGCAGCAGGAACAGAGGGCTGGGATGCTGTTAAGTCCGCATTCGTTGATGGTTGGAAGACTGAGAAAGAGGCTAACGCATAGTAGTCCTTCTAGTAATACTTTGATTGGTGAGAGACGAGAAGAGAGATCTCTCTTCTCGTCTCTTGTTATTGGAGGGTATCTCTATGGCTAAGATGTTGAAGCGGTGGTGGCCATTATTTGTTCTGCCCACAGCGCTCTCTTTTTTGTTTGGCTTTATGATCCCGTTTGTTCAGGGATTCTATCTTTCATTTTGTAAATTTATTACCATCAGTGATGCTAAACCAGTTGGTCTAGATAACTATGTAGCAGCTTTTTCTGACCCACAGTTTGCTCATGCTTTTTGGTACACCGCATTATTTGCGCTTGTCTCAACAGTTCTTATTAACGTGTTGGCGCTTGCAATTGCACTCGCTTTAACTCGCAAGAATCTTAAGGGCACCAATTCATTTAGGACTGTCTTTTTTATGCCAAACCTTATCGGTGGCATTGTTTTGGGTTACATCTGGAATATTTTGATTAACTGTGTGCTCTCTATTGTGGGCGAGCAGCTTCTTGCGCTTAATAGCATTGCTGGATTCTGGGGAATGATTTTCCTTACCCTTTGGCAGCAGGTTGGTTACATGATGATTATTTATATTGCCGGCCTGCAGTCTATTCCAAGTGACTATCTTGAAGCAGCGCGAGTTGATGGAGCAAATGCTTGGCAGACACTTTGGAAGGTAAAAATTCCAAACTTAATGTCTACTATTACCATTTGTCTTTTCTTGACGGTAACAAATGGCTTTAAATTATTTGATCAGAACCTGGCACTTACTGCAGGTGAGCCTAAGCATGCAACCGAAATGCTTGCTCTTAATATTTACAATACCTTCTACGCTCGACAGGGAGCAAAGTGGATGGGTATCGGCCAGGCTAAAGCTGTTATTTTCTGCATTCTAGTTATTTGTATTGTCATGATTCAGCTGAGAGCCACCAGGTCAAGGGAGGTGCAGCAATAATGAAGCGCGATCAAATCATTAATAAAATTCTTGCTGTATTCTTTACCGTTCTTTCTCTTGCATGGATTTATCCAATGGTTATGATCTTGATGAATTCATTCAAGGAAGAAACAACTATTACTACATCTACGGCATTTGATTTTGTTACATCAGAGAACTCTGCAGGTTTTGCTAACTACATTGCCGCTTTAGAGAAGCAAGGTTTCTTAGCAGCCTTTGGATATTCTCTAGTAATTACCATCACATCTGTTGCACTGATTTTGGTGTGCTGCTCAATGTGTGCATGGTTTATTGTCCGTGTAAAAAATCGCATTAGCAACATTTTGTACTACCTGTTTGTTTTCTCGATGGTAGTGCCTTTCCAGATGCTTATGTTTACGCTGTCCAATATGGCAAATACGCTTGGATTTAATACTCCTTTCAATATTTGCTTTATTTATTTGGGCTTTGGCGCTGGTCTAGCAGTATTTATGTTTGCTGGATTTGTTAAGACCATTCCACTTGAGATTGAAGAAGCTGCAACTATTGATGGTTGCAACCCACTTCAGACGTTCTTCCATGTTGTTTTGCCTATTATGAAGCCAACGTATATTTCTGTTGGTATTCTCGAAACCATGTGGGTCTGGAATGACTATTTGCTGCCATATCTTGTACTGGATAGGACTAAATACCAAACTATTCCAATTTTGATTCAGTACTTTAGAGGTGGATATGGAAAAGTAGAGATGGGTCCAATGTTTGCCTGCATCATGATGGTTATTATCCCCATTGTCATTATGTATTTGCTGTGCCAGCGCTACATCATCAATGGTGTCATTTCTGGCGCGGTAAAAGGCTAAATCTCAATGTATTGCAGCAGACTATAGGCATTTCTGAAAGGTTTTATCATGGCAGAAATCGTTTTAAAGAATATAAAAAAGATTTATCCAAATGAGAAAAAGCGCAAGTCTCTCTTTGGTAAGAAAACTGAACAGAAAAAGAGCAACCTTGAGGTAACTGAAGAAGGCGTTGTTGCTGTTCAGGATTTTAATCTCACTATTAAAGAGCACGAGTTTGTGGTGCTTGTTGGTCCTTCAGGTTGTGGAAAATCTACTACGCTGCGTATGATTGCAGGTCTAGAAGATATTTCTGCTGGTGAGCTTTATATTGACGGAAAGCTGGTCAATGACGTTGCGCCAAAAGACCGCGACATCGCAATGGTCTTCCAAAGCTATGCGCTGTATCCAAATATGACCGTCTACGACAATATGGCGTTTACCCTTAAGCTTAAAAAGGTTGATCCTCAAGTCATTGACGAGAAGGTCCGTGCAGCTGCAGAAACACTGGGTATTACGGCATATCTTGATCGTAAGCCAAAGGCGCTTTCTGGTGGTCAGCGTCAGCGTGTTGCAATTGGTCGCGCAATTGTCCGTGATCCAAAAGTCTTCTTGATGGACGAGCCACTTTCAAACCTTGATGCAAAGCTAAGAAATCAGATGCGTACAGAGATCATTAAGCTTCGTCAAAAGGTCAATGGAACTTTTGTCTATGTTACACACGACCAAACAGAGGCTATGACCTTGGGTGATCGTATTGTCATTATGAAAGATGGCTTTGTTCAGCAAATTGGAACTCCTCAAGAAGTGTTCAATAGGCCCGCAAACCTCTTTGTTGCTGGTTTTATCGGCATGCCACAAATGAATTTCTTTGACGCACATCTTATCCGCGTGGACAATGAGTTCCATGTAGAGACAGAAAACATGTCATTTGATATTTCTCCTGAGATGGCAAATCTGTTAGCACAGTCTTGGGTAGCTGCACCTGCAACAGACGTTATTGTTGGCATTAGACCAGAGCAGATTTATCTGACTGAGCCAAATGAAATTGGTGCTTTTAAGGGCAATCTTGAAGTAAGCGAGCTCATGGGTTCCACAGTTCACCTTCATGTTCATACTGATGACGGCAACTTTGTTCTTATCGTTCCTGCAACTGAGCTTGCAAAACGAAATCTCAACATTGGCGACCAGGTATGGTTTAAATTTGAAGATAACGCCGTTCATCTCTTTGATAAGAACACGCAAGATAATCTAGTTAAGTATTAAAGCTTTGTACTGGCTTATCTTGAAAGAGATAAGCCAGTACTCTTTTTGCGAAAGAGGCAACTATGGGACGAGCAAGCGGAGTGCTTTTGGCCGTTTCTTCTCTTCCAAATTCATATGGGATTGGCACGTTTGGCAAAGAAGCCTACGATTTTATCGATTTTCTCGTCAGAACTAAACAAAGGTATTGGCAGGTCTTACCTCTTACTACTACAAGTTATGGAGACTCTCCTTACCAGTCGTTTTCTGCAGCAGCAGGAAGTCCTTACTATATTGATCTAAAAGACCTTGAAAAACTTGGATATTTGAAGTCAGATGACTTTGAAGATATTTCTTTTGGGACTAGCAAAACTTGCATTGATTATGGTGCGCTTTTCGTAAATCATCGTCGCTTGCTTAATCGTGCTTTTGATAGGTTTGTGCAAGATGTACCTGCTGATTTTGAGAAGTTCTGCCACGATCAAGCAGAGTGGCTTGATCCTTACGCGGAGTTCATGTCTTTGAAGGAAGAGTTTGGTCATAAAGCCTACTGGGAGTGGCCAAAACATTACCAGCAAAGAAATGAAACAACTGCACAAGAGATTAAGAAACTGCAAAAGTCAGTTTTGTATCACAAGATGACTCAGTATTTCTTCTTTACTCAATGGGCAAAGGTTAAGGCTTATGCCAATAAAAGGGGAGTGCTCATAATTGGCGACCTTCCCATTTATGTCTCGCGCGATTCTGTTGAGATGTGGGCACAGCCAGAACTGTTTAAAACGGATGAAACAGGACGGCCTATTGCGGTTGCGGGTACTCCTCCCGATCAATTTTCTTCTACCGGTCAATATTGGGGAAACCCCATTTATAACTGGGAGTATATGAAAAAATCGCACTATGCATGGTGGGTTTGGCGAGTACGAACAAATCTTGAAATGTTTGATGTGCTTCGAATCGATCATTTTAGAGGCTTCGAGGCATACTGGGAGATTCCTTACGGAGCTGCAAATGCCACAGAAGGCAAATGGACTAAAGGTCCAGATATGGAGCTGTTTGAGGAGCTAGAGAAACAGCTTGGAAAGCTTCCAATCATTGCAGAGGATCTGGGTTTGATTACACCAGAACTTATTGTCATGCGAGAAAAAACTGGTTTCCCAGGAATGAAAATCTTGCAATACGGATTTGACGGAAAGCATGATTCAAGAGATCTTCCTCACAACTACACTGCAAATACCATTGCATATGTAGGAACACATGACAATCCAACGGCTCGTGGTTGGTACGAGACACAGGCTACTGATAGAGAGCGTGAGCAGGCAGATATCTACCTGCATCGATCAAAAGATGAGCCAATTGGTGAGGCGCTTTCGCGTGGAATTGCAGCTTCTGTGAGCGACACTTGTATTCACACCATGCAAGATCTTCTCGGCTTAGATGATTCTGCACGCATGAATATTCCGGCCACTGTTGGCGGTAACTGGTGTTGGCGTATGAAGCAAGGGGCTATCACGCGTCACACAGAAGATTTCTTAAGAACTATCACTGAGATGTACTTCAGGGTGTACAAAGAGGAGAAGTAATGAACTTAGACACCTTATCTCTTCAACAATTTGGTCAGCCACTGTCTGAAATTACTGACAGTCAGGTTTTTGAATTACTGCTTCAGGTGGTTAAGAGTAAGTCAGACGCTCTACCATTAAACAATGGTAAGAAGAGGCTTTACTACATCTCTGCAGAGTTTCTGATTGGAAAACTGCTTTCAAATAACCTCATTAATCTGGGAATTTATAACGAGGTAAAAGAGCAGCTCTCCAAGGCAGGCCATTCATTAGAAGATATTGAAGAGCTTGAAGTTGAGCCTTCGCTTGGAAACGGTGGCCTTGGTCGATTGGCAGCTTGCTTTATCGATTCTATGTCCACACTTGGTCTACCAGGCGATGGTGTGGGTCTTAAGTATCATTTTGGCCTCTTCCATCAGAAGTTTTCAGACAGACAGCAAACCGCTGTTCCAGACGCTTGGCTTTCTGATGACAGGTGGCTTGAAGATGAGAAGACGTCATTTACCGTGGAATTTGGGGATTTCTCGGTGACGTCTGAGCTCTATTCCATTGACGTTTTGGGATATGACCGAACAAAGAAAAACAGACTTCGCTTGTTTGACTTGCAAAGCATTGATGACTCATTAGTTTCTGATGACGTTATTGATTTTGATAAGACTGCATTAAAGAAGAATTTAACGCTCTTTTTGTACCCCGATGATTCTGATGAAGATGGCCAGCTTCTTCGTGTTTATCAGCAATATTTTATGGTTTCTAATGCTGCACAGCTGATTGTTAAAGAGGCGGTTGAGCGCGGCAGTAATATTCACGACCTTGCTGATTATGTTGTGATTCAGATTAACGACACGCACCCAACAATGGTAATTCCAGAGCTTATTCGTATCTTGACCGAGAAATACGAAATATCGTTTGAAGAGTCTGTAGACATTGTTTCTTCACTGGTCGCGTACACAAATCATACGATTTTGGCAGAGGCTCTTGAGAAATGGCCCCTTAAATTCATCGAGGAAGTTTCTCCAAAGATTGCTTCGATTATTAAAAAGCTTGATCAGCGCATCCGCAGTACCGTTGCTGATCCAAGCGTACAAGTCATCATTGATAAGAAAGTTCACATGGCTAACCTTGCCATTCATTACGGCTTTAGTATCAATGGTGTTGCGGCACTCCATACTAAGATTTTGGAAGAGACAGAACTCAAGCCATTCTTTGATTTGTATCCAGAAAAATTCTCAAACAAGACTAATGGAATTACGTTCCGTCGCTGGTTAATGGGCTGTAATCCTGAGCTTGCGGAGTATCTTGATACGTTGTTAGGAGATAGCTGGAGAACAACTGCTCATCTCGAGGGACTTTTAGAGTATCGAGACAACGAAGAGGTCCTCAATAAACTACAAGACATTAAGCAAGCTGCTAAAGATCGAATGGTTAAGTTTTTACTGGATAATCAAGATGCAAAAGTTAACCCTGACTCCATTATTGATGTCCAGGTAAAGCGTTTCCACGAATATAAGCGTCAGCAAATGCTGTTGCTCTATTTGATTTGGAAATATTTTGATATTAAGTCTGGCCATCTACCAAAGCATCCTATTACTGTCATTTTTGGTGGAAAGGCAGCACCAGCATACGTAGCTGCTCAAGACATCATTCATGCAATTCTTGTTCTCTCATCATTGATTGCAAACGATGCAGAAGTTTCCCCGTATCTTCAGGTGATAATGATTGAGAATTACAACGTTACTGCAGCTGAGCATGTTATTCCAGCAGCTGATATCTCAGAGCAGATTTCGCTAGCTTCTAAGGAGGCTTCTGGAACTTCCAACATGAAGTTCATGCTTAACGGCGCCATTACTGTTTGCACTATTGACGGCGCTAATGTAGAAATTGCCGACTTGGTAGGTGAGGAGAATATCTACACGTTTGGCGCATCAAGCGATGAGGTTGTGGACCTCTATGAGTGCAAAGGTTATAAAGCAAAAGAGTTTTATGAGAAACCCGAGATTAAACCACTCGTTGATTTCTTAATCAGTCCAGAATTTATTTCTCTTGGAAATAAGGAACGCCTGGAGAGACTTCACAAAAACTTGTGCTCAAAAGACTGGTTCATGACACTTCTTGATTTGGAAGCATTCATTTCAACAAAAGAGCGCGTGTTTAATGACTACGAGGATAGGAGAGTGTGGCTTCAGAAGTCTCTTGTCAATATTGCTATGGCAGGAACATTCTCATCTGATAGAACTATCGCTGAATATAACGATGAGATTTGGCATCTTACTCCTGACAAGTAACTGTAAGTAATACAGACAAGCAAACCACTGCTTCAGCCAGCGGTCTAATGCAGTCTTAACAAGTGATCTTAATAGGCGGCCTAGACTAGTAGTCTAGGCCGTTTGAATGTGTTCCTTTAGCGGTTTAATGCATGGAAAGGGCATTTGATATGTCCTCTTCTGCGCAAGAATGTATGAAATAAGCTATGGTATATGCATAAATATTCACCCTTCACGTTGAAAGAAGGATGTATGAACGGTACTTCTGTTAGAAGCGTAAGAAGCGCTTGGTTTTCTCGCTTTACGGTTTTAGCAATTTGGATGCTTTTTGTGGGCGCAATTCTGGCGTTTGCCCTTCCACGCACGGCATTTGCTGCTGACCCAACAGTTTATTCTGAAGATGTGGATGGTGCTCCGCTGGACGGAACACATACCTCAGCAAATCCATTCCCAGATTTTATCTCTGATGCTGAGATTCAGGCAGAGATTAATGCTCAGGCTGCCAAGCCGCGAGAGGACCGTACAGGTGTTATCGCGCGTTATTACTGGGTAAAGCCTGATGGCACTGCGCTCAAGCTGGACATGGATCCAACTAAATATTCCGTTGCGCAGATGATTGCTGAAGGCGGAGAAATTCGTGCGTACTACGTCCTTCTCGGTAATGCAGAGAATTTGATCAACTTCCCACAGAACGATCCAAATGGCTATGGTCTGCGTAAGGTGGCTGTTTCGGCGCATGCTGCTGTTGATACGTACAAGCCAATGGATGCAACAGGTGCTCTTTCGGGTGGTGGTCCAAAGACTAACTTGATGTTCACTGTCAAGGTAAATGGCCAGTCCATCATGGGTGGTAATTCATATGAGGAGCCCGCTGCTGTATTTACTGCACCAGTTACAGCTCGTCAGTACATTGAGTTCTCCGCGCCATTGAACATCTCTGATAGGTCTTATCAGCTGGGAATTCAGGGTGGCATTAAGAAATCTTGGGGAGGTACTCACGCATACACCAAGCGTTATCCTGCGCGAGTCATTGATACCGCAACAGCTGTGTATCACTATGTCGATGACCTTGCTTACAGGCAGCTTAACGGCCTTGGCCTAAGTGATCCTATTGCTCAAAGAAATGCTGGTCTTCCTATTTATGGTAACGGCGCAGTAAGCGTTCTTGGTCTTGATGATCTTGCTGCTACGTATACAACTTCAGCAGCGTTTGAGGATCGTCAGGTGTCTGCTCGTTACAACACAAAGGGTCATGTCGTGTATATGCCTGAGTATGCTGGCGTTACTGCAGATGACTCTGTTGCTGGCGGTAATAAGTTTGAGACCGATCCATCAACCAACATGTTGCTGACTACTGTTCGCAAGTCAGTCGACGAGATCAAGGCTGCAGGACCTGGTGATTCTTACGTCTATATCGCAAATGATATCGACGTTCCAGAGGGAACATCTCTTGCAATTGGTACGTATAACTCTGGTCCTCGCGATAATTCCGTTTTGGCTCCTGGCTTCAATGCAGACGGTTCTGTAAACCGTACTAGGCAGTATTACCTCACGTATCGTGCCGTTCCATCTCCTTTAAAGCTTGTGAAGACTGACTCTGACGATGCTTCCAAGCCTGTTGCCGGTGCAACTTATAGCCTCTATAAGGCTGACGGTACACTGGTCAAAGAGGGAATCACTACTGGCGCTGATGGTACTTTTATATCCGGTGATATTCTTACAAAGACAGAGCTAACCGCACTGGTTCAGAATACCGCGGCTACTGCAGACCTACTGACCAAGGGCATTTATCAGGATGGAGATAAGTTCTATCTGACACCGGGCGATTATTATCTGGTTGAGACCGCATCTCCTGAAGGATATGAGCTCAATACAAATCAGATTCCATTTACCGTAGCTCCTGCAACATTTAACGCTGCAGATGAGACTATTGTTCCTGCGGAAGTTACCACAGCTGATAAGCCAATTACTCCTACACCAACCCCAACGCCAGATCCTAATCCAGAGCCAAAGCCTAAGACTCCTAAGAAGAAAAGGTCTAACCTGCCAGATACCGGCGATGCAATGTCCATTGCAAGCGCACTTGCAGCTGCAGGTATTATTGCTTCTGGTCTTGCGTATTCTGTAAAGGTTCGCCGTTAGTTATTGGATTACAGATTACAAGCGCTAAAGAGGCTGTGCTTCGCACAGCCTCTTTTTTGATGCATGAAGTCTGGCTTAGTTGGACGTTGACCTGCACAGTCTGTGCGATCGATGCTGTTTGAGAGTTACGTCTCAAAAAGTGGTGTAAGGCTATTTCCTTACTACCTTCTTGCCTACATTATGCCACCTCTTTACAAACCTTAAAGTCACTATCAATTACTTGTAAGAGATGGTTGATGGTCTCTTGTGTACATGACTCTCTCTTAGGAGGTTCTTCAAAGAGAAGAGAGCGTTTATCCATGAAGTGCGTTGCTACAAACCACTCTTCGTTTTGATTGATACATACCGCTCCTACAAGGCGAAGCATAGCTTGTTTGGAGGGAAATACTCCAACAACACGTGTACGCTTCTTTATCTCTTTGTTGAGTCTTTCACAGAGATTGTTTGTACGTATCCAGTGAGCGTGTTCTTTTGGAAAGTCCAGATAAGTCAGTACATATGGCTCTGACTCTTCTAGAAGGTGTGCTCCTTTTGGATCTATCTTTTCATACACCTCATAGAGGTGCTCAAAGCCAGTGCGTACCAAATCAGTATCACTAGCTTCAAAGGTATGCTTCATAGCAGCAATAACTGCTTTTCCCTGAGCTTTTGTTCTACATCTATCAAAGACATTTCTCTCTAAGTGACAAAGACAGTTTTGCCAGGCAGCGCCTGTGAGTACCTCACCGATTGCTCTTACAAGACCAGCGTGGGCATCAGAGATAACAAGTTTTACGCCACTAAGTCCTCGCTCTCTCAAAGATATAAGGAAGTCTTTCCAAGATAGATATGACTCGGTATCTATACACTCAAGCCCTATGATTTGTCTTTTAGCCTCTGTGTTTACAGCTATAGCAATAACAACAGCACGCTTGGTTGTATGTCCTGCTTCTCGTATAGGAATATAGGTTGCATCAAGCCAAAGGTAAGGCCATCTGTCAAAAGACAAAGAGCTGTGTCTTAAGTCATCTACCTCTTCATCTAAAGACTTAACAAGTCTCGAGACTCTGCTTCTGCTGATTTTTTCAACACCAAGCTCACTCAGTGCCTTTTCTACCTTTCTGCTTGAAATACCTTGGGTCCATATATCACAGATACAACTTGCAAGGGCTGTATCACACCTGCTCCACTTACTGACGATATCGTCAGGAAAATAGGTTCCTTCACGAAGTTTAGGTATTTTTAAGGTAAGAGTGCCAACTGAAGTTACGAGCTTTCGCTCACGGTATCCATTACGAACACAACCAAGCTCTTCTACTTGCTCAACCATTACGGTATTTACTAAGTCTTCAAGCAGTGTTCGTGCCATACCGTTTAAATCTAATTTGTGATCTTGGGTGTAGGTGAGCTCAGTTTCGTGTAGAGTTTGCATTGCGGTTATTTCCTTTCTGAATTGGTTGTGGTGACTATATTTTAGGAAATAACCGCACTTCTTTTAAACACCTGAAATGCTTGCTTACACCACTTTTCGGGACACGACCGTTTGAGGACTAGTTTATCGTGCAAGCGGTAAAAAATGCGTTTAGTTGGAGATTTCATTTTTCTGCATACAATGTTTGCCCAGATAAAAGTTTTTAGTGCGGTAAAAAATCGTCTTAGTTGGAGATAAATCGGCTAATTTTCAATTTTCATTTCCAACTAAACGGGTTTTTTACCTTTTTCGGCACATAATTTTGAGCTCAAAAATTATGTATTCATAGAAATGCATTTAATTACATAAATATGCAAGGAAATTAATCAAAAGTAGATGATGACAAGTAAATAGAAAAATTGCTAATAAAATGTCCGGGAAACAGGGAAGAGGCACAGGAAAAAGCCGCAACGCACTTAAAAGTTATCAGCGTGTTTGACAGAGTCACAGTAAGAATAAGCAGAATGAGCAGGGAATAAGCAGAGTGATGCTTAGAGCAGGGAAGTGATGGAAGAAAAATAGGGAATTTTATGGAGCGGCGGACGGGACTCGAACCCGCAACAGTCAGCTTGGAAGGCTGATGCTCTACCAATTGAACTACCGCCGCAAGGGTAAAGCAAAAAGAAAAAATGGTCGGGGTGACTGGATTCGAACCAGCGACCCACTGCTCCCAAAGCAGTTGCGCTACCAAGCTGCGCTACACCCCGAGCCGAGAGAAAAGTATAGGTGACAAATCGCCCGAGAGCAAGAAGAAATTGCAATCTTTTTGAACTAATTTTCGTCTATCAGATTTTTCTATTTTGTTATGTAATCGAAACAATGGATGACTATGCTATTCGTAACCACTTCGAAAGGGGTTTTATGAGCTACTCATCTAAGGTAATTGCACAGCTTGAAGAGCGTTACGCAGATCAGCCTGAGTTTATCCAGGCTGCAAAAGAAGTCCTAACTACCATCCAGCCTGCGCTCGACGCTCATCCAGAGTTCGAGAAAGCCGCTTTGCTTGAGCGTCTTGTCGAGCCAGAGCGCACTGTTATGTTCCGTGTTCCATGGATTGACGACGCCGGCAACGTTCAGGTCAATCGCGGATACCGTATCGAGTTCAACTCCGCAATCGGACCTTACAAGGGCGGCCTCCGTCTCCATCCAACCGTTAATCTTTCTATCCTGAAGTTCCTCGGCTTCGAGCAGATCTTCAAGAACTCCCTGACTACACTTCCAATGGGCGGCGGCAAGGGTGGCTCCGACTTTGATCCAAAGGGCAAGTCCGACCGCGAGATTATGGCGTTCTGCCAGTCCTTCATGACCGAGCTTTCCCGCCACATCGGTCCAAATACCGACGTTCCAGCTGGCGACATCGGCACCGGCGCACGTGAGATCGGCTACATGTTTGGCCAGTACAAGCGCCTCCGCAACGAGTGGACCGGCGTCCTGACCGGCAAAGGCCTGTCCTTCGGCGGCTCCCTTGCTCGCACCGAGGCTACCGGCTACGGCGCGGTTTACTTCCTCACTCACATGCTTGCCGAGAAGAACGATTCACTCGCAGGTAAAACGGTCTGCATCTCTGGTTCCGGAAACGTTGCTACCTACGCTGCCCAGAAGGCACAGCAGCTGGGAGCAACCGTGGTAACCGTTTCCGACTCCTCAGGTTATGTCTATGACCCAGATGGTATCGACGTTGAGTTGCTGAAAGACGTCAAGGAGGTCCGCCGCGCACGCATCAAGGAGTACGCCGACGCACGTCCTTCCGCAACTTTCTTCCCAGGTGAGCGTCCTTGGAGCCAGAAGTGCGACATCGCCATGCCATGCGCAACTCAGAATGAGCTCGAGCTCGCTGACGTGCAGAAACTTGTTGCCAACGGCACCAAGTACGTCGTCGAGGGTGCTAACATGCCTACCACCCTCGAGGCAACCAATTACCTCATCGAGAACGGTGTCTTCTTCGCACCTGGCAAGGCTGCAAACGCAGGCGGCGTAGCTGTTTCTGGTCTTGAGATGTCCCAGAACGCCGAGCACCTTTCTTGGACGTTCGAGGAGGTAGACTCCAAGCTTCAGGGAATCATGGAGAGCATCTACACTGCTGCTTCAGAGGCCGCAGCAACGTACGGCCACCCCGGCAACCTGGTCTTTGGCGCAAACATCGCCGGCTTCCTCAAGGTTGCAAATGCAATGATGGCTCAGGGTGTTTGCTAGTTTGTATCGCATTTGGCGAGAAACCCGTTGTTGCAGCACTTAATTGAACAAACTGCAACGCTGGTTTAACGTAAGAATCAAAAAGGACCTTGGTTTTCCAAGGTCCTTTTTGTTCGCGCTCTACGCTCTTGAAACGCTCTACGCTCCTAAAACGCCCTGCGTTTTACGCTCGGGAAACAAATGTGTTTCCCTCGATGAAATAGCGCTTTGGAGCATCAACGTTTTTACTGATACCAACACGAGGCGAGCGTCCAATCGTTTCTCCTGGCAGCAGGGGAGCATAGTTTAGCACAAGCGGTTCAACTGTTAGGTCATGCCCATACAGAGCCTTGTCGATGCTAAGCGCAGCACATACTTTACCTGGGCCGTTAGTAAGATCGCGCAGCTTGAGCGGGTGCTTGCGTGCACGTCCTACTTGAGGCGCACTGCAGTCATGACCTGCGCCCGATGGCGTTTCCTTGCAGCTGATGCTTGCGCTCGCAGTCTCGTGGCTCGCGTGCGCTTTACCCACACGTCCCGCCTCGCGGAGTTCGCGCATTACCTCTACGCCATCAAGAGGCTCAACGGCGCGCACCAAACATCCGCTGCCAAAACTCTCAGGTCCGCACACCACATTGCAGCAGTGATGCATGCCGTACGAAACGTACACATACAGATGACCTGCAGGTCCAAACATGGCTGCATTTCGATCGCTAGGCCCGCCAAACGCATGGCTTGCAGGGTCGTCTTGGTCGTAGGCTTCGGTCTCCACAATTCTTGCAACTAGTTTGTGTTTCTCGCCATTAAGCGTAATTGTCCTTGTCAGAGTGCATCCCAGAAGCAGTGGCGCGGCCACATCTGAGGGATTCTCTAGAAAATCTGGAAACATGCCATCTCCTTTATTGGTTATGCGCTACAATACTACCAACCTTTAAGGACGGTGCGAGACACCGGCAAGGCCCCATAGCGTTGAGTGCGCATGTTCGCTGTTGAGCCTCCATAAGGAGTGCTCTTTTTTATGGCTCGGCATGCTCGTACGCAGATCGGAGAGTATATGAATCCACTGGCAAGTGCCACCTCGCAGCCTCGCGCGCTGCTTGTTCTCGAAGACGGAACAACCTTCGAGGGGAGGTGCTGTGGTGCTAGCGGAGAGACCTTCGGCGAGATTGTTTTCAACACGTCCATGACGGGCTACCAGGAGATTATTTCCGATCCAAGTTACGCCGGACAGATTGTCACGCTGACCTATCCGCAGGTAGGCAACTACGGCATCGATCCTGCGGTCATGCAGCGAGACACCCTGCACCTGCGTGGCTTTGTCGTGCACGACATGTGCTACGAACCAAGCAACTGGACATCCAAGCAGAGTCTGCCAGAGTTCCTGCAGGAAAACGGCGTCGTTGCCATCGAGGGCATCGATACTCGTGCGCTGACCATGCACCTGCGCGATTTTGGCGCACAGAAGGCGGCCATCTCCACCGAGGACCTGGACCCCGCCCACTTGCTCGCGCGCGTCCAGGCATCGCCCAACATCTCCGAGCACAACTTTGTCCCCGACGTGTCCGTCGACGCACCCCACGTGGTTCCCGCTACGTCCAAGAAGCGCTTCAACGTTGTCGCATACGACTGTGGCGAGAAGAACGGCATTCTCCAGGGTCTTGCGGCAAACGGCTGCGAGGTCACGGTTGTACCGTGGAACACACCCGCAGAGGACGCCTTGGCCTACAACCCAGACGGCATCTTCTTCTCCAACGGCCCTGGCGACCCAGAGCAGGTTGACGCTACGCAGGAGGCTGCTCGCGGCGTTCTGGGTAAGGTTCCCGTCTTTGGTATCTGCCTGGGCAATCAGATGCTCTCCATTGTCGCAGGTGCAGATATCGAGAAACTCAAATTTGGACACCATGGTGGCAACGAACCAGTCATGAATCTTCTGACCGGTAAGGTTGAGATTACTGCTCAAAACCACAACTATGGCCTGGTTTTCCCAAGCCTAGGCAAGCTTATTGCTGAGGAGTCCGGCGGAATCTCCGAGCACTTTGACAACCTCTGTGAGTGGTCCGCAAGGCGCATTGCTCCTGTTGTCCAGACAAAGGAGTTTGGCCGCGTCAGGCTCACACACGTCAACCTTAACGACGGCACCCCAGAGGGCATTCAGTTCCTGGATATTCCAGCGTTTTCCGTTCAGTATCACCCTGAGGCAAGCCCAGGACCTCACGATTCATCCTACTTGTTCAAGGCGTTTGCACGTTTGATGGAGGGACAGTCTGACTATCTTGCCATCGACGTTCGTGAGGGGAGGCGCTTCTAATGCCAAAGCGTACTGATATTAAGAAAATCCTGGTCATTGGCTCTGGCCCAATTGTTATTGGTCAGGCCTGCGAGTTTGACTATTCCGGCACTCAGGCATGTCGCGCCCTTCGCAAAGAGGGTTTTGAGGTTGTTCTGGTTAACTCAAACCCAGCAACCATCATGACTGACCCAGAAACTGCAGATAGAACCTACGTTGAGCCAATCACTGTTGAGTCCGTAACTCGCGTCATTGAGCGCGAGCGCCCTGACGCACTTCTGCCAAACATGGGCGGACAAACCGCTCTGAACTGCACTATTGGCCTTGGCGAGGCTGGCGTTCTTGACAAGTACAACATCGAGGTCATCGGCTGCAACCTGGAGTCCATTCGTACCGGTGAGGACCGCGAACTCTTTAGCGAGGCAGTCCAGGACATTGGCCTGGAGGTTGCTCGCGCAGACATCGCTCACTCCATGGAAGACGCCCAGCGCATTGTTGCTGAGCTGGGATATCCTGTGGTTATTCGTCCAAGCTTCACCCTTGGCGGTGCAGGTGGCGGCATTGCACATACCCCAGAAGAGCTCGTAGAGATTGTTGAGCAGGGCCTTCTGCTTTCTCCAGAGCACGAGGTACTGGTAGAGGAGTCCATTGAGGGCTGGAAAGAGATTGAGATGGAGGTCATGCGCGATACCGCAGGTAACGGTATTGTTGTCTGCTCCATCGAGAACCTCGATCCAATGGGCGTCCACACAGGAGACTCCATTACCGTTGCTCCAGCTCAGACGCTTACCGATGAAGAGCTCCAGAACCTCCGCGACTACTCCATCGCTATTCTCGAGCGTGTAGGCGTTGCCTGCGGCGGCTCCAACGTTCAGTTTGCGGTCAACCCAACTAACGGCCGCGTCATTGTCATTGAGATGAACCCTCGCGTCAGCCGTTCTTCCGCGCTGGCTTCCAAGGCAACTGGCTTCCCCATTGCAAAGATGGCCGCACTGCTTTCTGTTGGCTACACGCTTGACGAGATTACCAACGACATTACCAAGGCAACTCCCGCTGCCTTTGAGCCTTCCATCGACTACTGCGTGGTCAAAGTTCCTCGCTTTGCCTTCGTCAAGTTTAAGGGCACCAGCCGCGTTCTGACCACCCGCATGAAGTCGGTCGGTGAGGCTATGGCCATGGGCAGAACCTTTGAGGAGGCCCTGCAGAAGGCGCTTCGCTCCCTAGAGCAAGATCGCGCTGGTCTGGGCGCAGACGGTCACGATGTCTTTGACGAGAAGAACTTTGATGAGCTGGTCAGCAAGCCAACACCAGAGCGTATTTTCTACGTTGCTGAGGCACTGCGCAGAAATTGGAGCGTTGAGCGCATCCACGATATGACTGGCATTGATCCTTGGTACCTGCATCGTATGGCAGGCATCATCAACGCCGAGAAACGCATCAAAGAGCTGGGACTTTCCGGTCTCACCACCGATAACATGCTTGCTGCCAAGCAGCTGGGCTTCTCGGATGAGCAGCTTGCACACCTTACTGGTACCAAGACAGACGTTGTCCGCGCCGTTAGGGAAGTGCTGGGTGTTCGCCCGCAGGTCAAAACAGTTGATACCTGCGCAGGTGAGTTTGGCGCAACCACGCAGTACCACTACGTCACGTACGAGAAGGGCAATGCCACGGAGTACGTGATGGCAGAAAAGCCACGCGTCATGATTCTTTCCGCTGGTCCTAATCGTATTGGTCAGGGCATTGAGTTTGACTACTGCTGCGTTCATGCTGCCTACGCTCTTCGCGAGCAGGGCTATGAGACGGTCATGGTCAACTGCAACCCCGAGACGGTCTCAACAGACTACGACACCTCTGATCGCCTGTATTTCCAGCCTCTGACCTTTGAAGACGTCATGGACGTTATTGAGGTTGAGAAGCCAGAAGGCGTCATTGTTACCCTTGGCGGCCAGACGCCAATCAAGCTGGCACGCGCCCTCAAGGACGCCGGCGTTCCAATCATGGGCACTCAGCCAGAGGCAATTGACCTGGCAGAGGACCGCGACCGCTTCGCAGCACTTCTAGACCGCCTGAACATTGCCTGCCCTCCTTCGGCAGTTGCTTCTACCATGGACGAGGCTCGCGACGCTGCACGCCGCATTGGCTACCCACTGATTGTCCGCCCAAGCTACGTTCTTGGTGGTCGCGGTATGGCCATTGTTTACGACGATTCCGACCTGGTCACTTACATGGAATCCGCTACACACGTCACACCAGACCGTCCTGTCTACCTGGACGCCTTCCTTGAGGACGCCATTGAGCTGGACGTTGATGCTCTTTGTGACACCGAGGAGTGCTACGTGGGTTCCGTCCTGGAGCACATTGAGGAGTGCGGTATTCACTCGGGCGACTCCGCTTGCTGCTGGCCGCCCTTCTCGCTCTCTGAAAAGATTGTTGACCAGATTAGGGCCATCACCAAAAAGCTGGCGCTTGCTTGCGGTATCCGAGGCCTCCTGAACATCCAGTACGCTGTCCGCGACGAGCACGTCTTTGTCATCGAGCTCAATCCTCGCGCTTCTAGAACCGTGCCTTTCTCGTCAAAGGCAACTGGCGTCTCCCTGGCCAAATACGCATCTCGTATCATGGCTGGCGAGAAGATCAGTGAGCTCAGAGCACAGGGCCTGCTCCCTGACGAGAACCGTACCGTCGACTACTACGCGGTCAAAGAGGCGGTTATGCCTTGGTCTAGGTTCCCTGGTGCTGACTCAATTCTTGGCCCAGAGATGAAGTCTACCGGTGAGGTTATGGGTATTGCCCGCACCTTCCCAGCAGCGTACGCAAAGACTCGCGAGGCAGTTGAGAACAAGCTCCCTGAGCAGGGATCCGTCTTCATCAGCGTGTGCGACCGCGATAAGCGCGCTATTGCTCCTGTTGCTATGGCTCTGGAGAACCTTGGCTATGGCATCTACACCACAGGTGGTACCGCAAAGACGCTGCGTGCGGCTGGAATTGACTGCACCACCGTCAACCGCATTTCCGATGGTCATCCAAACGTTGTTGACCTTATGCGCGATAAGACCGTCAGCTTCATCATCAATACGCCTCATGGTCACGAGGCTCATAGCGACGGCACCAAGATGCGCGCAGAAGCTGTCAGCCAGGGCATTACCTGCGTCACCGCAATGTCTGCAGCCACCGCTCTTATCCAGGCACTTGCAGCAGCAAGAAAGAGCGAGCCAGAGACTTTTGCACTACAAGATCTCTAAAACGTGCTTGGAAGATGAGCTTTTTACTTGAACTTGGACCGGTCTTGAAAAAGACCGGTCTTTTTTCGTGAGGGAAGTGTTTAGAATGCGAAGTTCTCCTAGTGAAGAGCGCAAAAGTTTGTTATTATTGCAAGGCTGCATAAATATGCGGGCGTGGCGGAACTGGCAGACGCGCTAGATTTAGGTTCTAGTGGACTAAGTCCGTGGGGGTTCGATTCCCTCCGCCCGCACCATGCAGATATTTGGTTAAGAGCTGGTACGCCAGCATTTTTTACGAGACACTGGAGGAACGTTGAACATCACCGTTACCGCAGATAAGCCAGTTGACGAGAAACTCACCGTCAAGGTTACAGTTCCTGCTGCAGAGGTAGACGCTGCCATTAAGCAGGCTTACAAGGACATTGCAAACAAGTATTCCTTCCAGGGTTTCCGCAAGGGCCGCGCACCTCGTCCTGTCATTGATGGCATTGTTGGCCGCGAGGCAGTCCTTGCTCAGGCAACCAACGATCTTCTCGGCGCAGCAGAGCCACAGCTTCTTGAGGAGCTTGACCTTGTTCCTGTTGGCCGTGGTGATTACAACCAGGATGCAGACCTTCCTGTTGAGGGTCAGGATTACTCCTATGAGGTAGTCTTCAACGTTCGTCCTGAGGCTAAGCTTGATTCTTACGATGCTCCTGCAATCAACATGCCTCCAAATGAGGCAACTGAGGCTGAGGTTGACCACCAGATCAAGCAGCTTCTTTCTTACCAGGCTAAGTTTGAGAACACCAAGGAAAAGCGCGCTGTTAAAGAGGGCGACACCATTGGTGTAGACATCAAGAACATTGAGGGCGCTGCTCACATGGAGGGCGAGGACCGCGTTCTTACCCTTAATGGCACCCAGGCTCCACAGGAGCTTGAGGAGGCACTCATCGGCATGAAGCCAGGTGAGGAGAAAGAGGTCAAGTGGACTCACAGCCACACTCACGGCGATGAGGTTCACTCCCACACTTACGATATCAACGTCAAGGTTGTTGCTCACAAGAAGTCCGTCACTCCAGAGCTGACTGACGAGCTTGCAAAGACCACCTTTGGTTATGACACTGTCGAGAAACTCCGTGAGGCTGTTAAGTCTGAGATTGAGTCCGACAAGAAGAATTCTCTTCCAACTCTTAAAGAGGACCGCGTCGTTGAGGCTGTAGGCAAGCGTCTTCAGCTTGATGAGGTTCCAGAGGAGTACAAGAACGAGGTCTTCAACGAGATTGCTCAGGAGTTCCTGAGTGGTCTTCAGCAGCAGGGTATGACTCTTGACATGTTCCTGGCTGCACGCGGCATCAAGACTGATGACTTCATCTCTGATCTTCGTGTTCAGGCTGAGGAGCGCGCACGTCAGTCCCTGGCTCTTGACGCAGTGGCTGCAGAGCTCAAGCTTGAGGCAACTGAGGATGACATCCGCGCAGAGTTTGAGCGCGCTGGTGTTCCTAACGTTGAGACTGCAATTGAGGAGTGGCGCAAGGCTGGCCGTCTTCCTGCAATCCGCGAGTCCATCCGTCGCTCTAAGGCTCTTGACTGGCTGCGCGACAACGCAACCGTCACCGTTGTCGACGAGATTGCTGAGGCTGCTAAGGAAGAGCAGAAGGCAGAGAAGAAGCCTGCTAAGAAGGCTCCTGCTAAGAAGAAGGCAGCTAAGAAGGACGAGGACGCAGAGAAGGACGCTGAGTAGTCCACAGCTGGTTGGGTTTCTCACCAGAAAGACTGCGACAAAAGTTGCAGTTACTTTGAATTTTTCATACCCCGGGTTAGAGACATGCTTCCCGGGGTATGTTTCTAAGGAAAGACCTTTGAAGGAGGATTATGCATTATCCAACAAACATTCCAACTATTCCGTATGTTATTGAGCAGACTCCTCGTGGTGAGCGTAGCTATGACATCTACTCCAGGCTGCTCAATGATCGTATTGTTTTCTTGGGAGAGCCTGTAACTCGTGATTCTGCAAACCTGGTCATCGCACAGCTTTTGCACCTTGAGAGCCAGGACCCAGACAAGGATATTTCTCTCTACATTGACTCTCCTGGTGGAGATGTTTATGCAGGTCTGGGCATTCTTGATACCATGAACTTCATCAAGCCTGATGTTTCTACTATCTGCGTTGGTATGGCAGCGTCTATGGGCGCCGTTCTTCTTGCAGCTGGTGCAAAGGGTAAGCGTCTTGCGCTTCCTAACTCTATGGTTATGATTCACCAGCCATCCAGTGGCGTTCAGGGTCAGCAGACTGACATTCAGATTGTTGCAGATGAGACAAAGTGGATTCGTCAGCGCATCAACGAGCTACTTTCGGATTATACTGGACAGCCTATCGAGAAGGTCAATGCAGACACCGAGCGCGATAATTATCTTCGTGCACAGGAGGCTTGTGACTACGGTCTGGTTGACCGCGTTATCTCTTCTCGTAACGACCAATAATTGTTCTCGTATTGAGGGTTTAAGTTATGGCTAATGACCAGAACTTCTCGCCTTTTGGCGGATTAGATGAGATGCACTGTTCTTTCTGCGGAAAGAGTAGGTCGCAGGTAAATAAGCTTATTCAGGGCCCTGGCGGAGTCTGCATTTGTGACGAATGCGTCTCTACCTGCTCGGATATGATTGACGAGTCTCTTGGCTTTGATGAAGAGTCAGAGATTGAGACTCAATCTGATGAGCCTGTTATCAAAGACCTGCCAACTCCACATGAGATTTACGATGAGTTGTCTCAGTACGTAATGGGTCAGGAAGACGCTAAGCGCGCTATGTCGGTAGCGGTGTACAACCATTACCGTCGTATTCTTTCGGGCAACGATGAGCCTCAGGAAGGCCAGGAGGATGTTGAGATTGCAAAGTCCAATATCTTGCTGCTGGGTCCAACTGGTACTGGTAAAACGCTGCTTGCTCAGACGCTTGCTCGTTTTCTTGAGGTTCCATTTGCTATTGCTGACGCAACAACCCTTACCGAAGCTGGTTACGTTGGTGAAGATGTCGAAAATATCCTGCTTAAGCTTATTACTGCTGCTGACGGCGATGTTGAGCGTGCTCAGGTAGGCATTGTCTACATCGATGAGATTGATAAGATTGCTCGCAAGGCCGAGAACCTCTCTATTACTCGTGATGTCTCTGGTGAAGGCGTTCAGCAGGCACTTCTGAAGATTCTTGAGGGTACGGTTGCAAGTGTTCCACCAACAGGTGGTCGTAAGCATCCTCAGCAGGAGCTTATTCACATTGATACCACCAATATCTTGTTCATCTGTGGTGGCGCTTTTGTTGGCCTGGATAAAATTGTTGCTGATCGCATTGGTAAAAAGGGAATTGGCTTTAACTCTGATGTTGCTCAGAATGTCAAAGAGGGTGAGTCTGAGCTTATCGCCAAGGTTATGCCTCAGGACCTGCACAGGTTTGGCATGATTCCAGAGCTTTTGGGCCGTATTCCTGTTATCACTTCTACTCGTGAGCTTGGTGAGGAGGATCTGATGAGTATCCTCACAGATCCAAAGAATGCTCTTACCAAGCAGTACAAGCGCATGTTTGAGCTTGAGGGAGTAGACCTAGAGTTTACTGAGGATTCACTCAGAGAGATTGCTAAGAAGGCATTGGCTCGTGGTACCGGAGCTCGTGGTCTTCGTGCAATTTGTGAGTCTACGCTGCAAGAGACTATGTTTGACCTGCCATCAGATTTGGATATCACTAAGGTTGTGGTCACTCCAGAAAGCGTTGGCGGAGATAACGCTCCAGAAATCATTAGGGGTAAAAAGAAATAACTCGCATAGCAATAAAAAAGGAGGTCGAAAGACCTCCTTTTACGTTATAGGTTGCCGCCACCAAGTTTGTTGTATGACGTAATCACTTTGGTGCGGGTTTTAGTGCCTGGTGGAAAGACGGTATCAAATAAAGGCATCAAGCCGCGGAAAAGTACGCCGCTCTGCACACGGTGAGAAAGACCTCTTACCGTACGTCTTGACTCTTCAAGCTGTGAACGAAGCTCCTCAAGGTAAGGGGAGCGACGAGCATAGAACCAGAAAAGACCTGCAAGATCTGAGTTTGGATAGAGCCAAGGCCTGTTGTCTGGTCCTGCAAAATGCGCAATGCAGATATTCTTACGAGCCTCTTCGTATTCTTCTCGCACGTCTTTTGGTGCCTGAGCAACAATGTGATCACGGCGAAGGAATTGCCAGTCTACCAGGTAATTCCACTTCATATTAATACGAAGATAATGGCCATTCACAAACCTGTTAAGAACATCTTGATCAAGCCAGCGCCATGCACGCATGGTTGAGACCTTCAGAAACTCCTCAGGAGAAATTTGCTTTCTAATCTCTTCCAGGTTCATCAAAATGACGCCTGCTTGGAAGTAATCGTGAGGATCATCCATGCCCAGCTCATTTTTGAGGTAGGGGCCAACTGTGGCGTCATAGCCATCAATCTGTCCAATAGTATCTGCGTCGCGCGTAGCGCCTACCAAGTATCCTGTGACGTCGATATCATAGAGCTCTGCAATATCGGTATTAACTACTAGGTCAGAGTCAAGGTAGATGGCTTTATTGACGTTAGGAAGCAGTGAGGGAGCAAGCAGTCTGTAGTAAGTTTCTGGTCTAAAGTGACCATGATGAGGAAGCTCAATATCACCAAGAGCAGCATCAACATCTAAGAAGCCAACATGGACGTTATCAACAAGCTGAGCCTGACGAGTAAGCGTAATCATGCTGGTAGGAGTGAGGTCACGAGTCAAAACAATGATATCGTAACGACGTTCCGGATTGACGTTCTCAATGATGGATTGAATTGCTACAGATAAATACGGCACAAAGTTATCGCTGCAGGCAAATACAAGCACAACATCATTAAGAGCAAGACCCAGCTCATCGGATGAGCTTGCAAGCATTGCTCCAGAAAGTTGCGCCCTGCCTGTTCCAACAAGGCGTTGTGTGGGTATTTTACGTAATCTTCTCATACGTAAGACTTTAACACTTAGACGCCAAAAACGCCTGCTGCGTTTGACATAACTTCAGTTTGCACAGAGTATCTACGAGCCTCACTGAGCCCGTAAAGAGCTCGCTTAAGGCTGTCCACAATGTACGCCGAGTCAATATCTGTGTGATCACTGGAAGGAAGGTCAGTCTCGGTAAGCAGTCTGTCCTTTGGGTAGACCTTGGCGTATTCACGTCCACGTTTTGTTTTAAGACTCATCTCGCCAACAGAGAACCAACAACCAAGCTTAATGGCCCTCTGAAGCTCGTTAGAGCTACCGCTAAACCAATGGATGATAGGAACGCACGCTTGAGCAGCTCCTGTCTGCTCAAGAATATCTAGTACTGCATTAACGCTTCTAACGGTGTGCATCGAAAGCACCCGTGGCTGGCCATTGCGCGAAAGCTCTGCTGCGCGTGCACAAATCTGGGTAAACGTTCTAACCTGCAGCTCTTGCAATCCATCAACACAATAGCGAGAAGAAAAATCTAGTCCAATCTCGCCAACGTAGTGTGTCTGCTCCATAAGCTCTAACAGGAGTTTTATATCTTTTTCAGAGACGTGTCCGTCAGAGATATACCATGGGTGTGCCCCAAGTCCCACACGAATGTTGTCTTGCGAAAGCTGGGGAGCAAGTTTTAGGTAGTCTTGAGGAGTAACACCACAGGTAAAGAGACCTAATTCAGCCTCATAGGAATTTCTCGCTAAATTGAGTGGGGAGTCCATAAGATTGGCATGGACGTGCGCATCAAAATACGTGAGGTTACTCATGATCAAGCCCTGATAGGTGCAAGATGACATCTGAGGCAATCATCTGGCCCATAATAGGAGGGTAGTAGGACATAGTGCCTAGCTTGGCAGATTTGCCCGTTGCGCCCTCTGGTGCAAAAACTGGTCGCGCTGGTTCTGGCGAGTAAAGAACACGAAAGTCGGCAAGTCCGCGCTTTTTGGACTCTTTTCTCATAACCCTTGCAAGCGCATCGGTATGTGTCTTTGAAAGCGTAGTGATCTCTAGGAGTTCTGGGTGGATTTTATTGCCGCCGCCCATACTAGAGATAAGGTAGATGCCATTTTTCTGGCACCATGCTACAACAGCCAATTTGGCAGAAATGGTGTCGATGGCATCAACTACAACGTCTGGTTTGGGAAGCGCAGAGAGTTGTTCATCAACGTTGTCTTTAAGTAGAAAAGCGTCAAGTGTAATCACGTGAGCATCTGGATTAATATCCAGAATCATTTCTTTTGTGACGTCAACTTTTCTTTTTCCAATGGTACTTACATAGGCAATAGCCTGCCTGTTAAGGTTGGATGCTTCTACTGCGTCGGCATCTACTAAAACAAAGGAACCCACACCGCCTCTGGCCAGCGCCTGAACACAGTTTGAACCAACGCCACCAAGTCCTAAGACCATAACGCAGGAATTTTGAATCTGTCCAAGGCGATCTTTCCCCAGGACAAGTTCAAGTCGAGCAGTGGCTTCAGGAATTGTGGCAGACATAGAACTCCTCATAAAATGTATCTGCAGATAGTATTTATTGTTCAAGAGTATAGAGGGCCTTAAAGTACTGATTTTGTTGCATAAGTTCCTCAAACGAACCCTTTTCGATAATACTACCTTCCTTCATTACAATAATTTCGTCAAATTTTTTCAGCTGAGCTTCCTCTAAGTTGTGTGTAATAACTAGGCGTAGTGTGCCTTTGAGATTTGTTATTGAATTTATAATTTGGTCAGTAGTTGAATGGTCAAGTGCTGATGTAGCTTCATCGAAAAACAGAACTTTAGAACCCTTTAACAAACTTCTAGCAATACAGATTCTTTGACGTTCACCACCAGAAAGGTTTGAACCTGCTTCACCACATTGATAGCTCAGTTTATTTTGTTTAATGAACTCTGTAAGTCCAGCCTTTTCACATGCTTGAGAAATAGCATCTTTTGAGTGGTTTTCGAACATAGTAATGTTGTCTTCAATTGATGCATTGAATAAGAAATTCTCTTGTTGTACAAGTGAAACGTTTTGATAGAGACTCTTTTTATTAATAGTTCTTAACTCTAAGCTATCGTAAAATATATCTCCTTGATAACTTAAATTGCCACCCATAAGAAGATTAAATAAAGTAGACTTTCCAGATCCTGATATTCCAACAATTGCATAACTTTTATTAGGTAGAAGTTTGATTGATAAATTTTTCAGCACAGCTTTATTTTGTTCGTAAGCAAATGAAAGATTGTTGATGACTATTCCTTTTGTAACTTTATCTAATGTCTGTTGCCCCTCTTCTTCTTCATTGTCAGCAAGAGTCTCAGAAAATTTTAAAATCAAATCATTTGAAGCCTTACGCGATGCGAGTACCGGTGGAATTGTTTGTAAAGGGAGACTAATGTAATTCATAAGTAACGTAGCCATAAGAATTACACCAGGTGTTACTCCTTGATTTGAAATACAAAGATATGTACCAGCAATCAAAACAGCCCATTGAGATAAGCCGAAAGCACTCCAACTCAGAGTATTAATGAATCGAGTAGTTTTTCTACTTTCTCTTTTTGATTTTTCAAGAGCTTTATTGTCTTCTTCAAAAAGTCTCACTGCAGCCTTTGTTGCACCGTAAGCTTTTATCAAAGGAAAGCCTTTTACTAGATCAGTGACTTGGGCAATGAATTGACTAGTTTTTGCAGAAGATTCTTTTTGAATTTTACCGAGTGTTCCACCTAGCTTTACGCCAATGATTAGAGGAAGAATTGAAGCGGCAATAGCTACCATAGTTAATGGAATGCTTTGAACCATGAGCATTATGAGGGCCACAATGAAAGATATGCTATCGCTTACCAAAGAAAACATCTGTTCAAGATATGTAGTCTCTATAGTATTTAAATCATTAGTAAGTGCAGATACATAAACGGAACTACCACTTGCTTCAAACGAGTTTATACCTTTTTTCAGCATGTATTTAAATGCAGTGTTGCGATAAGAGTTAGCAGCACGATAGAGATAATTAGGAACAAAATAACGAACCACTAATTTATTTGTAATTGCAGAGATTGTTAATATAGCGGCAAATAGACAACCTTGTAGAAAGTCATTAAAAGACCCTGACACAGCGGAGTTCATGAGAATTGAAGTTATATAGGGAGAACATACCGTAACTAGTTCTAGAGAAGTTGTAAAGAAAAAAGAGCCGAGTAACAACTTTTTGTTACTCCAAAAAAGACTCCGTTTAAGGTCGTTTTGAATTTCTTTAACAGTGCTTTTCATGTCAAACCTTCTTTATCTGTAGAAAAAGTTGTTGACTATACTTTTATTTAAAATGTTGTCGATAATTTTCAATCAATTCTAGTGTCTGATATGTTTGTTATGGCTTCTTTCAGATAAAACTTTGAATTGAATGTTGCGACAAATCAATACTACTACTTTTTATACAAAGTGTAATTTTTTATATGTAATATTAAAATTACATTAATATATTCCCCTAAACCACATCTGTTTTAATGCATTATACTGTTCAAATGGTTAATAGGAATACTGCTAAAAGCATATGAAAGGCAAGATTACTGTGGAAGAAATGCCCAAGAATTATGATCCTCAGGCAGCTGAGCCTGAGCTCATTGAAAAGTGGATAAAGGCAGATTGCTATGGTCGCAGCAAAGGAACTGAAGACCGTACGGTAGTTATCCCTCCACCAAACGTTACTGGCATCCTTCACATGGGCCATGCCATGGATGACACCATCCAGGACACCTACATTCGTTATTCTCGCATGCGCGGTTACTCAACTCGTTGGATTCTAGGAACTGACCACGCAGGTATTGCAACTCAGACTAAGGTTGATAAGAAGCTTAAGTCAGAGGGTATTTCTCGCCTGGAGATTGGTCGCGAGAAGTTCCTGGAGGCTTGCTGGGATTGGACGCGCGAGTACGGCGGAACCATTGTTTCTCAGATTAAGCGCATGGGCTGCTCCATTGATTTTAATGACGAGAAGTTCACCATGTCTCCTGAGTACACTCAGGCAGTACGTAAGGTCTTTGTTGACTGGTATCATGACCAGCTTATTTATCGTGGTAAGCGCATCGTAAACTGGTGTCCTCATTGCGAGACTTCTATCTCTGACGATGAGGCAGAGTACGCTGACGAGAAGGGCCATCTCTGGTACCTGCGCTATCCGCTCAAAGAGCCTGTTAATGGCATTGAGTACATTACGGTAGCTACTACTCGTCCAGAGACCATGCTGGGTGATACGGGCGTAGCTGTTTCTCCTCAAGATCCAGAAAAGGCTGATCTTGTTGGAAAGACTGTTATCTTGCCAATTGTTGACAGAGAGATCCCAATCTTCTCTGACTGGCACGTTGACGCAGGCTTTGGTACCGGTTTTGTTAAGGTAACCCCAGCTCATGACCCTAACGACTTTGCTATGGGTCAGACTCATAATCTTGAGCAGATCAACATCTTTGATGAGCACGCCGTTGTTGTTGACGGTTATGGTGAGTTCTCTGGTCTTGACAGAGATCAGGCTCGCGAGGCTATTGTTGCTTGGTTTGAAGAGCATGGCCTGCTTGATCACATTGAAGACCTTGATCACTCCGTTATGCATTGCTACCGCTGCGGCACTACGCTTGAGCCATGGCTCTCTGAGCAGTGGTTTGTTGCTGTTGATAGGCTCAAAGAGCCTGCAGCACAGGTGGTCAAAGACGGTCAGGTTACCTTCCACCCAGAGCGTTGGACTCAGACCTACCTCACTTGGATGGAGAATCTCCGCGACTGGAATATCTCCAGGCAGCTTTGGTGGGGACACCGCATTCCTGTGTTCTACTGCGATGATTGTGGCTGGCAGGATGCGCTTATGGAAGACACTGATGTCTGTCCTAAGTGTGGCGGTCATCATGTTCACCAGGATGAGGACGTTCTGGACACCTGGTTCTCTTCTCAGCTGTGGACCTTTGCCACACAGGGCTGGCCAGACCATCCTGAGCAGCTTGAGGGTCACCACCCAACGCAGGTCCTGGTAACCGCTCGAGACATCATTGCTCTTTGGGTTGCTCGTATGATTATGAGCTCGCTCTACTTCACCAAAGAGATTCCATTCCACGATGTCTACATCTACGCAACTATTTTGGCTAAAGACGGCAGCCGCATGTCCAAGTCAAAGGGTAACGGCGTAGACCCTATGGACCTGATTGCTAAGTATGGTGCTGACGCAATGCGTTATAACCTGCTTACACTTATTACTAACAACCAGGACGTCAAGTTTGATGCTGTTCTTGATAAAAAGACTCGTGAGCTTATTGAGTCTCCAAGAACTGATCAGGCACGTTCATTTGTTACTAAGATTTGGAATGCAAGTCGCTTTGTTCAGATGAACCTTGACGGCTACACTGCTGGCATGCCTAAGGCAGAAACGCCAGAAGATGCATGGATGTTCTCGCGCCTTGCAAAGGTTGTTGCAGAGACAACCGAGCAGCTTGAGACTTATGGCTTTGGCGAGTATGCCCGCAACATTCAGTCTTTCTTCTGGAATGATGTCTGCGACTGGTACATTGAGCTCTGCAAGGGTCGCCTTCTAGACGGAACTCCTGAGGAGCGCCTGCAGGTTCAGCGCAACCTTGTCTTTGTCCTGGACGTCAGCATGAGGCTTCTGCATCCTGCAATGCCATTTGTTACCGAGAGCGTTTGGGATGCTCTTCCTGCATCCGGTCTTCTGAGTCACGATGCAGAGTTCTTGATGATCTCTGAGTGGCCAGACCCACAGAAACTTGCCAACTTTGTTGACGAGGCAGCTGAGCATAACTTCTCGCTTGCTAAGACTGTTGTTTCTGCTGTTCGTTCTTCTCGCGCTCGTTATAGGCTGTCTCCAAAGACAGACCTTGCTGTTGTGGTCAAAGCTCCAGCACAGGATGTTGCAGCTCTAAAGGAGCAGGCAGCGTTCATCCAGAACGTTGGCCGTGTAAGCTCGCTTGAGGTTGCTGAGGCTCCTCAGAAGCCTGCTGGTTCTGTTTCTGTCACCGACGCTGGCCTTGAGATGTACGTTGTTCTTGGAGAGCTCGTTGACCTTGCTGCAGAGGCTAAGCGTCTTCAGAAGGACCTTGAGTCTGCAAAGAAGGAGCTTTCTGGTGTGGAGCGCACCCTTGCTAACGAGGGCTTTGTTGCTAAGGCTGCGCCTGAAGTTATCGAGAAGAAACGTGCGCGCGCAGAAGAACTTACTACGCTTGTTGCTCAGCTAGAGCAGCAGATTGCTGACTTCTCATAGGTAAAACTTGATGCGGTGTAACAGCCGCATCATGTGTTTAGTACGTGCATGCAGTCCACTTTAGGTTAGGAACAACATGTCTGAGGTTACATCTGATATCGAGATTGCTCAATCATCCGAGATGCTTCCCATCTTTGAGGTGGCAAAGCGTGCGGGTATTCCAGAGGATTTGCTGGAGCCTTATGGTCGCTATAAGGCAAAGCTTGATGCACGTGCTTTGGCAGATAAGCCTCTTCGCGGCAAGCTTGTGCTGGTAACTGCCATTAACCCAACGCCAGCGGGCGAGGGAAAGACCACTACCTCGGTAGGTCTGGCAGATGCCTTGACCAGCTTGGGACAGTCTGCCATGTTGGCTCTTAGAGAGCCTTCTTTGGGCCCTGTTTTTGGTGTCAAGGGCGGTGCTGCAGGTGGCGGCTATGCCCAGGTAGTTCCTATGGAGGACATCAACCTTCACTTTACCGGAGACTTCCACGCTATTGGCGCTGCAAACAACCTCTGCGCCGCCATGCTGGATAACCACATCAAGCAGGGTAATAACCTCAACATTGATCCACGCCGCGTGGTGTGGAAACGCTGTGTTGACATGAATGATCGCCAGCTCAGAAATGTTGTTGACGGACTTGGCGGCATTGCTGATGGCATGCCAAGACAAGACGGCTTTGATATCACGGTCGCTTCCGAGGTCATGGCCGTATTTTGCCTTGCTTCGGGCGTCAAAGATCTTAAAGAGCGCCTGGGTAGAATGGTTATTGCCTACACCTACGATCGCAAGCCTGTTACCGTCAGTGACATTCACGCAGAGGGGGCTATGACCGCACTGCTCAAAGATGCTATTCAGCCTAATCTGGTCCAGACACTTGAGCACACACCTGCTCTTGTCCACGGCGGTCCTTTTGCCAACATTGCTCACGGTTGCAATACGGTTGAGGCAACAAAGACTGCTCTTCGTCTTGCTGATTACGTTGTTACCGAGGCTGGTTTTGGTGCAGATCTTGGTGCCGAGAAGTTCTTGGACATCAAATGCAGAGCTACTGGCCTTGCTCCATCGGCTGTTGTTTTGGTGGCAACCGTTCGTGCTCTTAAGTACAACGGAGGCGTTGCCAAAGCAGATCTTAACCAGCAAAACGTTGATGCGCTTAAAGAGGGCATTCCTAACCTGCTTCGTCACGTTGACAACATCCAGACCGTTTATGGACTTCCTGTAGTTGTTGCTATCAATGCATTCCCAACCGATACCGCAGAAGAGCTTGCTCTGGTAGAGGAGGAGTGCAAGAAGCGTGGCGTAAATGTAGTGCTGTCTGAGGTTTGGGCAAAAGGTGGAAAGGGTGGTCAAGCTTTGGCAGAAGAGGTCATGCGCCTCTGTCAGACTGAGTCTAAACTCACCTTTGCATACGATGTCAAAGAGTCTTTGAAGCAGAAGATTACTGACATTGCTACCAAGATTTACCACGCTGATGGCGTTGAATTTGCTCCAAGTGCCGCCAAGCAGCTTCAGCAGCTTGAAGAGCTTGGCTTTGGTGAGCTTCCTATTTGTATGGCAAAAACTCAGTACTCATTTACTGATGATCAGACTAAATTGGGTGCTCCAGAAAACTTTAAGATTACCGTGCGAGAAGTTCGTGTTTCTGCAGGTGCTGGCTTTGTGGTCTGCCTTACAGGCTCTATTATGACCATGCCGGGACTTCCAAAGGTTCCTGCTGCAGAGCACATTGATGTTCTTGATGATGGAAGAATTGTGGGTCTTTTCTAATGTCTTATCCCTCTTCACCTGAAGAAGTAGCGTTTACAACGTATAGTGCAGATGCTTATGCGCAACACCTTGCTGCTAAAGAGCCTATTCCTGGCGGTGGTAGTGCTGCTGCTTATGTAGGTGCGCTTGCCGTGTCTTTGGCTTCAATGGCCGGTGTCTACGCACAAGGAAAACCTGCCTACGCTCAACATGAAGACGATCTTGCAACATACATTGCTCGAGCTGGTGCGCTCCGTCAGGACTTTATGGAGTTGATGGACGAGGACTCTCGTCAGTTCTTGCTGGTTTCAAGTGCGTTTAGTGTGCCCAAGGATGACCCAAAGCGAGCAGAAATTGTTGAGGATGCCCTTAAAGAAGCAGCTCAGCCGCCACTAAAAGTTATGAGAAAAGTATGCGAGTCCATTGAGCTTCTAGAAGAGATGCTCATCAAGGGGTCTCGTATGCTTCTATCCGATGTAGGTTGTGGTGCTGCTCTTGCACGCGGTGCTTTGATTGCCGCTTCTCATACGCTGTTTGTAAACACTCGTTCTATGCATGATACGGCGTACGCTCAAACGCTGCTTGATGAGGCGGATAAGCTTTTGGACACCTATGTATCACGAGCTGATGCCGTAAGTGATGCGGTAAGCGCACAGCTGAGACAGGAGGCATAACATGAGCTCAGAGACTACTTCGCAGGAGCTTCGTGGTGCTCCTGTTGCCAAGGCAATAACTGAAGAACTTGCTGCTCAAGTTCAGGAGCTTCGTGCACAAGGGGTAACTCCTAAGCTGGTTATTGTTCGTATTGGACAGAAAAGCGATGACCTTACCTATGAGCGCGCAGCATATACGCGTGCGGAGAAGGTAGGTTTTGAAGTTGAGACCATTGAGCTTCCTGAAGACGCTACACAAGAGCAGGTAAATAGTGCGTTTGATCAGGTTTCCACCGATGCATCGGTACATGGTTGTCTGCCTATGCGTCCTTTTCCTGCTGGAATTGATGAACATGAAGCGCTTCAACATCTAGCTCCAGAAAAAGATGTTGATTGTGTAACCGATTCAATGCTGCTGGCAACTCTTTGTGGAACTCCTGGCGCACTGGGACCTTGCACTGCAGAGGCAGTTCTCGCACTTCTTGATTTCTACCAGGTGCCCCTTGAGGGAGTTCCTGTTGCAGTTGTTGGTCGCTCTAACGTTATTGGTCGTCCGGTAGCTGCGCTTTTAAGCGCCAGAAACGCTACGGTGACGGTGTGCCACAGCAAGACAAAAGACCTTGCTTCCACGCTTAAGCAGGCAGAGGTTGTAGTTGTAGCTGCAGGTCGTGCACATCTTATTGGAGCTGATTGCGTAAGATCCGGTCAGACTATCATTGACGTAGGCATTAACTGGGATGAAGACGCTCAAAAGCTTGTTGGCGACGTCAATACAGAGCAGGTAGCGCCACTGGTGAGCGCTTATACTCCCGTTCCTGGCGGTGTAGGCAGCGTAACTACAGCAATTCTTGCTCGTCATGTTGTTGCTGCAGCTCAAAGAACGCTTGCATAAGAATGAAAGGTAGGTTGCCCCGTGGCAGCAGAGAATAACTATAAAGAGCTTGACCAAGAGCGCGTAAAAGCCGCAGTCACTGAGTTCTTGCTTGCTATTGGCGAGGATCCAGAGCGAGAAGGTCTGCTTGACACGCCAGACCGTGTTGCTCGTGCGTGCGTGGAGCTCTTTGGTGGCATGCAGGAAGATCCTGCAGCTCACTTGCGCAAACAGTTCCACGAAAAAGGCAATAAAGAGATGGTTATTGTTCGCGACATTCCATTCTCGTCTACCTGTGAACATCACATTTTGCCTTTTGTGGGTAAAGCACACGTCTGCTATATTCCGCAGAATGGCCGCATTACCGGCCTTTCCAAGATTGCTCGCTGCGTCAGTGGATATTCTCGCCGTCTGCAGGTGCAGGAGCGCCTTACGGGCCAGATTGCAGACGCTATGGTAGAAGAGCTTGATCCTCTGGGCGTTTTGGTGGTTATGGAGGCCGAGCACACGTGCATGAGCATGCGCGGCATTAGGGCGTCGGGTGCTTTGACCACCACATCTGCGGTTCGTGGCGTTTTTAAGACTAACGAGAAAACCCGTGCAGAGGCTATGCGTCTGCTTGGTCTATAAGAGGTCTGTGTAATGAGTTATTCCGTCCCTTTTTCTGTGCCTGAGCTGAGCTATGAGCAGTCTTTAAAGGTGCTTCACGATACAAAGAAGTTTGGCATTCAGCCCTTGCTGGAGAGCGTAGAAGACATGCTCAAAGAGCTGGGTAACCCTGACCTCTGCTTCAAGAGTGTTCAGATTGCAGGCACTAACGGTAAAACGTCTACCTCCAGATATACGGCAGCCCTGCTCAAAGGAGAGGGTCTCAAGACCGCTCTGTATACGTCTCCCGAGCTCATCAGCTATACCGAGCGCATGGAGATCAACGGCGTGCCTGTTTCTGAGGAAGCCTTTGCGCACGGCGTCTCTGCAGCACAGGTGGCAGGGGAGCGCGTCAACGCTCAGCGAACTGCCCTAGGCGAGCGCCCTTATGACATCACCGAGTTTGACCTGCTTACGGTTGCAGCCCTGGTTGTTTTTGCTGAGGCCGAGATTGACGTCTGCGTGCTTGAGTGCGGCATGGGCGGCAGGTGGGACGCAACAAGCGCCGCTCAAAACATTACCTCCGTTGCCATCACGGGCGTTGGCCTAGACCACACGCGCATCTTGGGCGATACCCTCGAGGCTATTGCTGGCGAGAAGGCCGCCATTATCAAGCCTGGTCGCACCTGCGTGCTTGGCGTGGGAACGACAACTCCTCAGAGCGTCCAGGACGTATTTTTGTCCCAAGCAGCTTCTGCGGGCGTTGTCCCAACTCTTCTTGTAGCTGACAAGCCAGAAGACGTTGAGGGAGAGGTTTCTGCTGGTCAGGCTATTGACCATCCAGAGCTACCTCACGCACATTTCTTCATCACCAAAAAGCCTAAGAGCATCGGATTTCCGCTTGAGCTGACGGTTGTGACGCCGCATGCAACCTACGAGGATCTTGCTGCACTTAAACCAAGCTATCAGGCAGCAAATATTGCTCTGGCAACCTGCTTAGCTGAGGATTTTCTTGGTCGTCCACTTGATGCGGAGAAAGCGTTTTTCTCCACAACTAGGTGCCCTACACCCGGCAGGTTCCAGCTGCTACAGCCAAAGCCTTTAATGCTTATCGACGCAGCTCACAACCCCCAGTCAATCGAGACGTTCTTGACTGCTATCCGCTCAATTGAGCCAGAAGTTGCCAATCGACCTATGCTTTTGACTGCTGTTTTTGCAGATAAAGACGTTAAGGGCATCGCAGAACTTCTCGCCAATGAGTTCCCTGAGGTAGCGGTAACTCAGACGGACAACGATCGCGCCATGGATGCAGATGAGCTTGCTGAGCTGTACAAAGCCTGTGGCGCTAACGTGGTAGCTGTCTACAGAAGTGTCCCTGAGGCAGTGGACGCCTTGCGCGAGAAGGGCTTTGTGGCATGTGGAACAATTTCACTTGCTGGCGAGGTTGCTGCACAATTTAGCGATGCTTTGGTAAAATAAATTTATCTGCGACATTTCGCTCATTTTTGTGGCGGTTTGTCGTACGATTTAGGAGAGAACAAAAAGCCAGCAGAAGGGGCTGTCAGATGCAGGAGATTCTTGATCAGATTATTACACCTGAGGTACGTATGGTTATCTACCTCATGGTTATTTGCGTCGTAATGCTTTATATCCTTTCCATCATCTACGTTATTCGCGATGCTCAGCGTCGTGGCGCAGAGCCTTGGTGGATGTGGGCAGTCATTTCTGTTGTTCCTGTTGTTGGCCTGCTTGCATACGTTATTTTGCGTCCAAGCAGCTACCTCATTGACCGTGAGGAGCAGGACTTGGACATTGCCCTTCGTGAGCACCAGCTGTCTCACTACGGCATTTGCCCTAAGTGCTCCGCTCCAATCGACCGCGATTTTATCGTGTGTCCAATCTGCAATACGCAGGTTAGAAACGTTTGCCCAACATGCCATCGTCCTCTGAACGCAGACTGGAAGGTTTGCCCTTACTGCCGTACTCGCATTCAATAACGTTTGGTTTTGTTCTTTATGATGGCAATCTGGTGTTTTACAACAGAGACTATGTAGGCGTCTGCTCCTAAGCTCCCGTGTGAGCAGAGTAGGCGCCATGCCTGTTTCTATGAGTATCTACCTCTGAGGGGTTTACATGAAGGTTTTATATAACGACGGCCATGTTGGCGAGATTAACGATGCAGCTGAAGAGCTTGAGGTTATTCGCCACGATGCAGCTCACCTGCTTGCTCAGGCTTTGAAGCGCCTGTATCCTCACGCACAGTTTGCCTATGGTCCAGCAACCGAAAACGGCTTCTACTATGACGTTGATCTTGGAGACACCAAGGTTAACGAGGACGATTTCCCAGCTATTGAGGCTGAGATGAAGAAGATTGCTAAAGAAAACCTCAAGATTGAGACGTTTGAGCTTCCTCGTGATGAGGCTATTGCCTACATGAAGGAGCGCGGCGAGTCTTACAAGGTTGAGCACATTGGTGATCTTGCTCCTGACGCACACATCACTTTCTACAAGCAGGGTGAATACGTTGACATGTGCGTTGGTCCTCACATGCTCTACACCAAGGGTGTTAAGGCCTTCAAGCTGACCAGCATTTCTGGCGCCTATTGGAAGGCCGATAAGAACAATAAGATGCTCACCAGAATCTATGGTGTTGCGTTTGGTTCCAAAGAGGAGCTTGCTCAGTACCTCAAGATGATTGAAGAGGCCGAGAAGCGCGACCACAGGAAGATTGGCCGCGAGATGGAGCTCTTCATGATGTCCGACTTTGGTCCAGGCTCTCCATTCTGGCTTCCAAACGGCATGGCTCTGCGCAATGCTCTTACCGATTACTGGCATGAGATGCAGGCTCGCTTTGGTTATCAGGAGGTTCAGACCCCACTGATCCTCTCGCGTTCCCTTTGGGAGACTTCTGGTCACTGGGACCACTACAAAGAGAATATGTACACCACCACGGTAGATGAAGAGGACTTTGCCATTAAGCCTATGAACTGCCCTGGTGCATGCTTGATTTACAAGTCTAAGCCACGTTCTTATAGGGATCTTCCTATGAAACTGGCTGAGGCTGGTCTTGATCACCGTTATGAGATGAAGGGTGCTCTTCACGGTCTGTTCCGTGTTCGTGAGTTTACTCAGGACGATGCACACCTCTTTATCCGCCCTGATCAGATTACTGAGCAGGTCACGGATGCATCTCACCTCATTACCGCTTACTATGCACAGTTTGGCTTCCCATATCGCGTTGAGCTTTCTACGCGCCCAGAGGATTCTATGGGTTCTGACGAGGATTGGGAGCGCGCTGAGCAGGGCCTGCGCGATGCACTTGAGTCTATGGGCATTGATTACGTGGTCAACGAAGGCGACGGTGCGTTCTACGGTCCTAAGATTGACTTCCATCTGACCGACTGCCTCGGCCGCTCTTGGCAGTGCGGTACCATCCAGCTTGACTTCCAGCTGCCTCATAACTTCCAGCTCGAGTACATTGACTCCGACGGCACCAAGAAGCAGCCAATTATGATTCACCGCGCTGGCTTTGGTTCCTTCGAGCGCTTCATTGGTATTCTGACCGAGAACTACGAAGGCAAGTTCCCTGTCTGGCTGAGCCCATGCCAGGTCAAGGTTCTTCCTGTTTCCGAGAAGTCTCGTCCTTATGCTCATGAGGTTGCCGAGAAGCTCGCAGCCGCTGGTATTCGCGTTAAGGTTGACGACCGTGACGAGAAGATTGGCTATAAGATTCGTGAGGCTCGCTCACTTGACCGTGTTCCTTACATGCTCATCCTTGGTGAGCAGGAGGTTGAGGCTAGAAACATTTCTGTCCGCGACCGCTCCAACGAGACTCACACCGCAGAGCTTGACGAGTTTATTGCTCAGGTTGTCAAAGAGAATGCGGAGCGCGTTGGTTAATAGGGTTTCGGACAAAGTGCAGGTTACAGGTAGCGCTGCGGCTGGCGAGAACAGCGGCGGAGCTGTTGACGTCACGCAAACCGCAACCGAGGTTGTAGCTGAATACGTAAAAATGACAGGGGCAGGCCGTGCGCGGCTTGTCCCTGTTTCATATGTAGACGAACTTCTCGCCACACTGATTGCAGGCGGAGCAAGCGTCGTGGAGCCGCTTGCTGGCGTGCCTGTTGAGGTATGCGACATCAAGGGTAGAGCTGCAGCAGGGGAGCTGCTTGTGGTGGATGTGCGCACGATTGGTGCTGAGTTCAGCCCCGCGTGCCGTTTGGGAGCAGAGATCGCAGTAGCCGCGGACGCTCGGGTGCCGGGATATGTTGTCGTGTGCATGCGGAAGTGCTGCATACCGTGGGTAGCAGAGGCGGTTGAAGCCAAGGCGTGCCCTACAGAGGACGTGACGGTAGCTGCCGCGGGAGCGGAAGAGCAGGCGAGTACACGGGTTTCTCGCCACGCGGCGAGCGACGCGGCGCAGGTGGTTGCCACGTACCTGGCGTGCCATCCGCGCGTCGAGGCGGTGCGCTATCCGGGCCTCAAGACGGACCCCAGTTTTGCGCGCGCAACATCGCAGCTGGTGGGCGGTTTTGGCCCGTACGTGGATTACATGTGGAGAGAATCGCCAGGTGAATGGCATAGATTTGCAGCAACGGATGAAGACGCCAGAACACAGATTATAAATTTTGAGAGACTCGGTTAACGGTAAGCACTTGTTTAGCAGACCTTGGTATAATTTGAATTAATGTTCCTAAACAGAAGGGGATTTTATGGCAAAGAAGGCTACTCAAATTGAGGATGTTGATACTTTGCTCAAGCGCCTCGAAGAGATGCGCGAGGCACAGGCAGAGTTTGCAACATTCACTCAGGAGCAGGTCGATAAGATTTTTTATGAGGCTGCTCTTGCGGCCGAGAAAAATCGTATCCCTCTTGCTCGCATGGCAGTTGAAGAAACTGGCATGGGTGTAATGGAAGACAAGGTTATCAAGAACCATTACGCAGCAGAGTATATTTACAACAAATACAAGGATATGAAGACTTGTGGTGTTGTAGAGGACGATCCAGCTGCAGGTTATCGAGTTGTAGCCGAGCCAATGGGTATCGTAGCTGCAGTTATTCCAACTACTAACCCAACTTCTACCGCAATCTTTAAGACACTTCTTGCTCTGAAGACAAGAAACGCCATTATCATTTCCCCACATCCACGCGCTAAAGAGTGCACCATTGCTGCCGCTCGTATTGTTCGCGATGCTGCCGAGAAGGCCGGCTGCCCCAAGGGTATTATCGACTGGGTACCAGCTCCTACCATTGATATGACTGCAGCAGTCATGAGCAACGCTGACATCATTCTGGCAACCGGTGGTCCAGGCATGGTTAATGCTGCTTACTCTTCTGGTAAGCCTGCTTTGGGCGTTGGTCCTGGTAACACCCCTGCTATCATCGACGATACCGCTGACATTAAGCTTGCAGTTAGCTCTATCATTCACTCCAAGACGTTCGATAACGGTATGATCTGCGCTTCCGAGCAGTCCGTTACCGTTCTTGATAGTGTCTATGACCAGGTTAAGAAGGAGTTTGCTGATCGCGGCTGCTACTTCCTGCAGGGTAAGGAGCTTGACGCTGTCCGTAAGACCGTCATTGTCAACGGTGCTGTTAATGCAGCTATTGTTGGTAAGTCTGCTCACTTCATCGCAAAGACTGCTGGCGTCGACGTCCCAGAGAAGACTAAGATTCTTATTGGTGAGGTAACCTCCGTTGAGCCTTCAGAGGAGATGGCTCACGAGAAGCTTTCTCCAGTTCTTGGTATGTATCGTGCAAAGAACTTTGATGAGGCTATTGCTAAGGCTGAGCGTCTTGTTGCTGATGGTGGCTATGGTCACACCAGTTCTCTTTACGTCAACATTAACGAGAAAGAGAAGATTGCTAAGCACCAGGAGGCAATGAAGACCTGCCGTATCCTGATCAATACACCTTCCTCTCAGGGTGGTATTGGAGACCTTTACAACTTCAAGATGGCTCCATCCCTAACCCTTGGCTGCGGCACCTGGGGCGGCAACTCCGTCTCCGGCAATGTTGGCCCACAGCACCTGCTTAACTACAAGTCTGTTGCAGAGAGGCAAGAGAATATGCTTTGGCTTCGTGTACCTGAGAAGGTCTACTTCAAGAGGGGCTGCATGCCTCTTGCTCTCCGTGAGCTCAAAGAGGTCTACAACAAGAAGCGCGTCTTCATTGTCACAGACCAGTTCCTATACAAGAGTGGTTTCACCAAGACTATCGAGGAGACCCTGGATTCCCTGGGTATTGTTCACTCTTCATTCTGGGATGTTGCTCCAGATCCAACCCTTCAGTGCGCTCTTGAGGGCGTAGCTCGCATTCGCTCCTTCGAGCCAGACTGCATCATCGCAATCGGCGGCGGTTCTGCTATGGACGCAGGTAAGATTATGTGGTCCATGTACGAGAACCCAGAGGAGAAGTTTGAGGACATGGCAGCGGACTTCTTGGATATCCGTAAGCGTGTCTACAACTATCCTAAGATGGGCAACAAGGCATTCTTCGTCGCAATCCCAACCTCTTCTGGTACCGGTTCCGAGGTAACTCCATTTGCTATCATCACTGATGCTGACAATGGTGTTAAGTACCCACTTGCAGACTACGAGTTGCTGCCTAACATGGCAATCGTTGATACCGACAACATGATGAGCCAGCCTAAGGGCCTGACCTCTGCTTCTGGTATCGATGTTCTTACTCACTGCCTCGAGGCATTTGTTTCCATGATGGCATCTGACTACACAGATGGCATGGCTCTTCGCGGCATGAAGCTGGTCTTTGAGTATCTGCCACGTGCTTACGACAATCCAAACGATGTCGAGGCACGCGACCACATGGCAAACGCTTCTTGCCTGGGCGGCCTTGCATTTGCTAACGCATTCCTGGGTGTCAACCACTCCATGGCTCACAAGCTGGGCGCTTTCCACCACATTCCACACGGTTGGGCAAACGCAGTTATCCTTACTCGCGTTATGCGCTACAACGCAGCTGAGCGCCCAACAAAGATGGGTACTTTCCCACAGTACGATCACCCACACACTCTTGCACGTTATGCTGAGGCGGGTCGTTTCTGCGGTGTTACCGGTAAGGATGACCGTGAGGTCTTTGAGAACTTCGTCAAGAAGATTGAGGAGCTCAAGGCATACATTGGCGTCAAGGAGACCATCAAGGATTACGGCGTAGATGAGAAGTACTTCCTTGATACCCTGGACGAGATGTCTGAGCAGGCATTCGATGACCAGTGCACTGGCGCAAACCCACGCTACCCACTTGTCTCCGAGATTCGCGAGCTCTACCTGGATGCTTACTACGGTCGCGAGCCAGGCTTCTACGAGGACTAATCCTCGCACCCGCGCGCCGCGTCGCTAGCACGTCCGCCTCGGAGCTCCCACCGCGGAGCGCCCACCGCGAAGCGCGTAAAGCACAAAGCAAGAGCCGGTTACCTAAAACCCAGGTAACCGGCTCTTTTGTTGGCTTTCTAAACCTTCTACCTAATCGCCCGAGGGGCAAATTTAATTGGACCTACGATTACGGATTCGCAAAACACATCTATGTCACTTAATCTGTCAAAAAAGGCTATACATTGCTCCAAAAATGCGTGTTTAGTGCAGAATATCTTCATTTGATGTGCTATTGACATCGAATTTTGCAGATTATCTGACTTTGCTGTGTTGTCACATAGGGCAATTTAGGGATAGTTAAACTTTATATATTAGTTCATTCATAAATCTGTATATTGAATCAAGTTTATTCATCAGAATGAATTGCTCATGAGAATACTGGCGCAGCGTCCGCTTGATCCGGTACAGATTGCTGTCTCCCAAGTCTTTTTTAATGCTCAGGAACATATTTTGCATTGCCAGCTGATTCCTGTAGATATCCGCATTTACAAAGTACTCTTTAATACTCACCGAGTTCAGTTCATTAGTTCTTTGATAATCTTTTCTTTGCTGGTAGAAGTCATCATGATACGCACCGTTATATTCGATAGCCACTAAATTTAATCCAGACAAATTTGACTTAGACATCTTGCCAAAAAGTAAATCTAATCTTCTTTCCTTAGCTTGTAACTCCGGGTTTATCTGGTCTTTTATTACATACGATTTATTCAACGCAATCGGCATTTGATTGAAACCACCTTCACAATATGGGAGAGCAGATCTAATTGCCATCTTTACTTCCATGGGAGAGGCTGCATCAGAAAAGAAAAAGCGCATATTCTTTTGTGTGACATGCAATCCAGGAGAATAAGATTCAAGCGCATTTAATAGAGAGGCAAGCTCTTCCGCACTTACCAACGGCGTATTAAATTCGCAGAGGTCACCGTTTGGGAGATGACCATAACTAGCCATCATTAAATTCGCAAGCACAATTTGATGAAGAGCACTTTTATTCCTTGAGAGCAAGCAGACAGCTAAAGCAGGCGAGACACAATACACATTTTGTCCAAGCTCAATAAGGGAACCTGCTGGCAAAAGGCATTTGAACTGGTGAGATACTCGCTCATCGCAAAATCTTGTTCTTGAATTGTTTCTTAATAGCTCATGTGTAGTTTGCCCTAAGACAATGCCATATGCTTTCCTCAGAAAACAAAGCTTTTCATCGTATATCTCGGTTGAACACGCAGAATACGTCGCGCGCAAATCCCTTGTTGTCCGTTGCAACAAAACATCATTGTTTCCGCGCGTCTTAAGTTGCGCGCAGATTTGTAGTGCAGTTTCATGCGAGAAAATAATATCCATTCGTTCCTCCTTAAAATGAGTAACGAATATAACAGCAGGACTTTTCAGCAACCTGTCAGCAGCTTGACAGACTTCCGTTTCTTTTCTGTCAAAACAAGACAAGCCCTCTCATACCTGCAGGTAAAAGAGGGCTTGATAACAGAGCAAATTAAAGTTCAAATGAAACAGTCTAATCAATCATCACAAAACTTATATGACTAATCAAGATGTCAGCTAAACGTGCTTGTAGGTAACAAACTTGAAAGCGATGCCTTCTGGAGTCACGCCGCCATCTTCTTCGTTACAAACTTCCCACGCAGGATCTTCGTCCAGGTTGGGGAAGTACGTATCCGCATTGACCACGGTGTCGTGCTTCGTCACGTACGCGTAAGAGCACTTGTCGAGAAGAGCGCGGTAAATTGAAGCTCCACCAAGAAGCCAGACCTTCTCGGGAGCTTCATCCGCAACTAAACGAAGCGCTTCCTCTGTCGACGACACCACCTCAACGCCTTCAACCTGGTAATCGGCATTTCTAGAAATGACAATGTTGCGGCGACCTTTAAGCGGTCCACCAGGGAAGCTCTCCAGCGTCTTTCTGCCCATGACAACCGTGCAACCGCGCGTGTGCTCAACAAAATGCTTCATGTCAGCCTTGTTGGGGATGAGAAGATCTCCGTCGCATCCGATGCCCCAATCGCGTGTTACAGAAACAATTGCGTTCATGTGGTTCTCCTGGCAAGTATCGTCTTACATGAAATGATGATCTTAGCTTGAGCATCCGTCCGGGCGCCTGCAGCGCCAGCCGCGTCTGCAGCAACTGCGCCTAAACCGCAATCGGAATGTTCTTGATCTGCGGACCGTGCTGATAATCCTCGACAATGAGGTCGTCAGTAGTGAAGTCGTAGAAGTTGGTGATGTTAGGGTTCAGGCTCACCTTTGGCGCATCAAAGGTGGGGCGAGAAATCAATTCTTTAACAATGTCAACGTGGCGATCATAAATGTGAGCGTCGGCAATCATGTGAACCAGCTCACCAGCCTCCATGCCGCTGACCTGCGCAACCATCATGAGCAAGATAGCGTACTGGCAAACATTCCAGTTGTTAGCTGCAAGAATGTCCTGGCTACGCTGAACAAGCAGCAGGTTGAGCGTAGGTTTATCCTTACCTGGCTCCTGAGTAACGTTGTAAATTGCGTTGAATGCGCAAGGGTAGAGGTTCATCTCAGAAAGATCGGCAAAGGTATACAGGTTAGTCATAATACGACGGCTGAACGGATTCTCTTTGAGGTCCTTGAGTACACGATCCATCTGGTCATAATCGCCATCGGAGTAGTGAGAAACCTGTCCAACCTGATAACCGTAGGCTTTGCCAATGGAGCCAGACTCGTCAGCCCATGAATCCCAGATGTGTGAGTTAAGATCGTTAACGTTGTTGGACTTCTTCTGGTAAATCCACAGAATCTCGTCCATAGCGCTCTTGAGCGCAGTGCGACGAAGCGTCAGCGCTGGAAACTCCTCGCGCAAATCATAGCGATTACAGACGCCAAACTTCTTGATTGTGTATGCGGAGGTACCATCTTCCCAGGTAGGACGGACCTTCTCGCCCTCGGTGGTGGTGCCGTTTTCAATAATGTCGGAGCACATATCAATAAAAATGCGATCTGCTTTGCTCATATTCAATCCTTCAAAATACCGTTCAAAATGGAATAAACACCTGCTAGTTGTACGTATAGCAAGTCTTTTCCAAGTACATTACCAGTTGCTGTCAGTATAAGCGCTGTAGGGATCCCCAAAAAGCGGGCTTGAGGAAGTCTGATTGCTCGAAACACAAGAACGTCCCAGTCCCGAGAGCAGCATAATAACTATAAAAAATAGCAAGCCTGCAGGGAAAGGAGAGCCGTCAGGCATCTGCGACGGATCGTTTGGGTCAAAGTCAGGGCCCTCGCCGCCAAATTTATGCCTGTTGTCCCTGGTATCTTGGTTGTCGTCTTTCTTTGCCATCAATCCTCAATCAAACGCTTACACTTTGATGATACCCGTCGTCGCCCAAGGATTTCATGGCGAGAAACCCCTCTTTTTGTCACTCCACATTCTCTGCAAAGTATTTTGAACACGACGACTTGTTCGCGCCTGCAACTCGCTTACACCCGCAGCATCCGCGCCCGCAGCGCTCGCTTACACCCGCAGCGTCCGCGCCCGCGGTTTACGCGTCCACGGCTCCTACAGGTGCTGCGACGCAAAGATGTCGTTCCAGAACGTGCCAAGCTGCTTGATGAGCTCAATATCCGCGGGAAGCCACTGCACGTCAAGCAGCTCATTTTGAGCAAGCCAACGAAGCTCCGAGTGAATCTCTGGATCCGCGATAGGCTTCTCAGACTCGCCCAGCGTGCAGATATAACAATCCATATGCAGGTCAAAGGTGGGGTAGGAGTAAGCTACCGTGTCATAGAAAAACGCTGCCTGCACGCTACAGTTCAGCTCTTCCTGAATTTCTCGACGCAGCGCCTGCTCTGAGGTTTCTCCAGCCTCAACTTTTCCGCCAGGAAACTCCCAGAAGCCAGCATTATCCGCATCAGCTCTACAAGCGGCAAGAATTTTGTTGTCTTTATAGAAGATAGCTGCAGCTACATTGACTGTTTTGGCCTCGGCCATGTTATCCCTCCAGCCTGACTGTTGCAAAGACGGTGGAACTCTCGGCATCTTTGAGCACTACCGAGAAACCCGTCTCATCGGTGTATACCTGGGGAGTAATGGTGTCGCCCAAGCGTGCCTGACTTCTGTACTGAACCACAATGCGGCGCAGCTTGTGAGAATAGCCAAGGGCCACAAGCGTGTCGACAGCCATGAGCACGTACTGAGCATTGTTGACGTGCTTGTTTGTATCCAGGTGCTGCTGAGAAACAAGAATGGCTGGACCATCAACTGCATTTCCCTCAAGTGCAATTTTTCGAGGAGTTGGTGGCAAATCTACGCGAGGCTCGCCGGTAATGTAGACGCTCTCGCTCTCTGGAACACGAGCAGCCTTGCCTTCATTGATATCCATCAAATACCAGGTAGAGTCAGCTTTTACGATAGTCGCGCCGTTTTCATCATTGATGATAAACGATCTAGATGCTTGAAGACCCTTCATCTGATATGACCAGGTACCTACGCAGATCTTCTCGCCAAACTGGGGAAGACGGTCAACTTGGATTTGCCACGTTGCCAGGACCCATGCGTATCCCTCGCTGGTCAGCTGTTTAAAGCCGCGGCCAATATCTTCTGAGTGGAACGTCGAGCAATCCTGCAGGTAGTTCATAACGCCTACCAGGGAAAGCTTTCCGGTCTCATCACACTCGCTATATCTAACTCTACTTTCAATGGTGTACATACACATCCAAACTCGAAATCAGCGTTTGCTGAGGTATTACACTATGTCGAGAAACCCGTCTAGTTGTCCCATGGGAACGAACCCGGCAAGTGGTCTCTGACTTTTTGCGTGGTATCGTCAAGTTTCTGCTTAGTTACCTGGACTTTTTGTGAAACCTGTTGAGCCTTTTGGGTAGCAATAAGAGTTGCATTCTGGGCCGCCGCATTTGCCTTTTGAGCTGCTGCGTTTGCTTTCTGCGATGCGTTTTGCGCTGCAGCGCTTACTTTCTGTGACGCATTCTGTGCGGCTTCTTCAACCTTCATTGATGCATCTTGAGCTGCGGCTTCAACTTTGTGATGGGTAGTAGGTCCATTCCAAAGAAGGCTGGCAACCGTGTCCAAAAAATAAAGCGTAACCACAATAAACGCCACAACCGAGACAGTGTGCTTGGAGAAAATCATCAAAACATCAAGCATTGTTGGAACGAGCACAAAAACTGAGGTAACAGAAAACGCGCCAAACACCGCGCTGGCCTGGGGACAAATGCGACCATGTAAGTTGAACTTAAACATGGAGTAGTCCCACCACTTCTTTTTAAAGCGGCGCTCCAAAAAGAGACCGGTCGAGTACTCAATAACGGTGGCCAAAAATCCGCCAATAATAAAGACAATAAACGGATTGGAAATCTGGCCTAGTACCAGCCAAACTGCAAGCGCACCAATGCCGTAAATGGGGCACGTGGGACCAAAAAGAAAGCCGCGCTTGGTAAATTCGCCCTCGACAACGGAGCAATAGATGGTCTCGTACACCCAGCCGCCAAAAGAAATCAGCGCAAAAATTATGACCATCTGAGGCAGATGCTGTACAAAGAGCTCAATATTCTTATCGAGTGCAAAAAGCGTGCGCAGTGTCTCAGTCATGGTACTCACGAGAGATTTCCGTAATCCATGTAGTCGTTGAACTCGTCTGACTCGCTCTTGGTTGTGCCCTGAAAATCACTTTCAGGTGTCGAGAAACCCGTTGGGCGGAAACCGTCTTTTTTGTATGGATTACCTGTCAGCGTTTCTGCAGTTGAGCAAGCTTTATCGCAGGTTGTAACAATCCAAGCCTCTTTGGTATGAGGCGGAACGGGGACAAGAGGAAACATGTGGTGCAAGATGATGTCTTCCTCAACAGGTGTTAGATCAGGAAAGTCTTCGCGGGCATTATCAAGTGCATGACGGGGGTGAGTAAATCCGTGCCAATTGTCTGGTGCAGCCTCGTGATCATGCCAATCGTAAAGGTAGTAGTCATGGAGGAGCGCACCACGTACAAGCGCGTGTTCATCAACTTTGATACCAGCATTCATAGCAAAAGCGAGGCTGCTATAAGCAACTGCAATAACGTGGTCGAGTGTGCTGGTAGTTCCGTGTTGTGTAAAAGTTGCAAGCTGATAGAGTCTTCCAGACTTCAAAATAGGAGTTGAAAGCTCATCGAACCTCTCGCGAATTTTAGAAACGTCAACCAAAAAATATCCCATCAACTGCGTGTACACTACAGAAGTCTCTGCGCGTACCCTGGTAATGTATCTATAAAAGATTAGTTAATCTGACGGCTACGTGCAATCTTTTTGGCTGAATGTTACGAAAACGAAAGAATAGAAAACGCAAGCTTTGGCGGCACCTAATGTAACGTTTACCTGCGCTTACGCTTTCTTGCTGTAAGGGCTCATGTGGTCCACCACTACGTTTACCGCACCTGGAAGGCAGCGAGCGGAGTAAGCGTAGATGTCGTGGCAGGTAACCTCGCCATTTACTTCAAGAGGCATAGGTGCCGTTGATTCAACGGTAATTTCTTTGCCGCTAAAGCTATTGAGGTAGGGTCTACCAAGCGAGTCTCCCGTGCGATCAAAGAAGCCGGAGAGCAGCGGACGTACCAGCTTTGCAGTCATGTGAGTCTCAATGACAATAACTTCAAGCAGACCGTCATCCATGCGATTACCAGGGGCTAGTTCAATTCCTGCTTGCATCATAGAGCTGTTTGCAATGAGGCAGCCAATGCCTTGAAGCTCATGTACTTTGCCGTCAACGGTAATTTTGAAGTCGTGAACTGGTGGCATGAGGTTGGCGAGGGCTGCCGTAAAGTACGCAGCTTCTCCAAAGGTTTGCTTGTGGGGGATAGCCGAGCGCATAATCTCGGCATCAAGTCCCGTACCAGCCATTAAAGGAACGCCAGCTACATGGGTTTCTCCCGATACGGTGGTCCAGGTAATTTCACCCAAATCAAGACGTGCGGTCTGAAGGTTTCTGCAGGCCAACGCCAGTGCGTTAGGCTCAGGCGCGTTTCCGATACTTGCGGCCAGAAGATTGGCTGTTCCAGAAGGGAAGACCAAAATAGGCGTCTGACAACCTCTGAGGCCATAGAGCAGGCTAGATACCGTACCATCGCCGCCGGAGACCACCACTACGTCAAAATCCTCAGGCTGAACAGAACCTAGCACCTCGTCGGTGTGCCAATGGCTCTCGACAAGTTTTACCAGGCATTCATCGCCAGACTTCAGAAGAGCACGCTCAAATTCAAAGATTGCGTCAGAGCTAAAACCTGAGCAAGGATTGTGAATGATGAGGGTTCTCATATATCCTCCGAAGATTTGAGACAAGCTGGTATATCATTTTGATACGTATGAGTGTATCGCTTTACGTCAGGTACTTAATCGGCAATTGGATGGACGCATTGTATATAGCAACCTCAGAAGAACTTTCCGCATTTTGTGAGCGAGCAAAGACCTCACATATCCTTGCAGTTGATACGGAGTTTCTTCGCGAGAAAACCTACTTCCCCAAGCTTTGCCTGGTGCAGGTTTCTACAGGTTCAGAGATTGTCGCAATTGATCCGCTACTTATTGATGACCTTACTCCTCTTAAAGAGCTCCTGGAAAACCCGCAGATTGTTAAGATTTTCCATGCGTGCTCACAGGATCTTGAGGTCTTGCTAGAAAAAATGGACTGCGCATGCGCACCTGTTTTTGATACGCAGGTAGCAGCTGCATTTTTAGGTATGCGTCAGCAGGTAAGCTACGCCGGATTGGTAGAAAATTTTGCTAACGTTAAGCTTGCTAAAGCTGAGTCTTTAACAGACTGGTCAAAGCGACCGCTTGATAAAGAACAGCTGGTATACGCCGAGGATGACGTGAGATATCTTCCTGCAATTTATCATCAAATGATCGAGAAACTCATCAAGCTTGACCGTTTGAGCTGGGTAAAGCCAGAGATGGATCAACACACTAATATTGAGCAGTATCGTCGAGATCCTTATCAAGCATATCTTCGTTTGAAGCGCTCTGGTTCGCTTACGCGCAGACAGCTTGCTATTGCTCGAGAGGTGTGCGCCTGGCGAGAAGAAACTGCGGCTAAAAGAGATGTTCCACGTAAATGGGTGCTTTCTGATGAACTCATTATTGAGATTTGTCGTCGCGTCCCTACATCACCTGATAGACTACGCAAAATTCGTGGTACTGAGCAGATTTCTCAAGGTGGGGTAGTGCATCTTTTGGATGCAATCAAACGTGGCCAAAAGACCCCCGCTGATCAGTGTCCAAAAATTGAGCATCATGCTCATCCTTCTGCCGGTTCTGAAGGTGTTGTTGAGCTTATGTATGCTCTTATTAGGATTGTTTCAGAAAAAGAAGGAATTGCATCTCCTTTAATTGCCAATAAGGATGATCTTACTGACCTGCTTTTGGACAAGGTTGATGCAAGGCTTAAAACTGGATGGCGCTATCAATTAGTGGGCAAGCAGCTTGTTGGACTACTCAATGGCGAGGTAGGACTTACCGTCAAAAACGGTCGAGTAGAGCTGCTGTAATAGAGGCTCTTTAACTTAGGGCAAGTGTGATTACTCATTCAAACCTGACTTTTTGTCCGGTGAGTTGGGTATACTCATCTTTATACATAGATAGGAGAAAAATATGTATTACTCTGGTGCGTTTATCCCATACGTTGTTTTAGTAGTTGCCTCGTTGGTGCTCGGATTGGGCACTCAGTGGTACATCAAGCATGAATTTAAAAAGTATTCCTTAGTTCCTTCAGGGTTTAATGCCACTGGCGCTTCTGTTGCTCGTGCCATGATGGACACAAATGGAGCAGCTAATGTTGGTATCAAGAGGATTTCTGGTGAGCTTACCGATAACTATGATCCACGTGACAATTGCCTGCACCTTTCTGATGCAAACTTCTCAGAGGGTAGCGTAGCTTCTGTTGCCGTCTCTTGTCACGAGGCAGGTCATGCGGTTCAGACAGCCAAAATGTATATGCCATCTCGCGTTCGTTCCGCTCTAGTCCCTGTTGTTAATTTGGCTTCCGCTGCATGGATTTATGTCTTTCTTGCTGGTGTCTTTCTCAATGTTTCAGGTTTGACTGTGCTTGCAATTTGGCTCTATGCATTTACCTTCTTGTTCCATATAGTTACGCTTCCTGTAGAGATTGATGCCTCAAGGCGTGGATTAGCCTTTTTGAAGGCAAACGCTCCCGCAGGCTTTGACTACAATGGCGCAAAAAAGGTACTAATTGCTGCTGCTCTTACGTACGTAGCTGCTGCAATGGTTTCTGCACTTCAGCTTTTATATCTACTTGGTTCTTCTAGAAACAGGAACTAGTAATGGATCAGATTCAAGAGAAAGAAGATTCTGTTCTTTCAGTATCTGATGCGGTGCTCTTTGCAAAAAATGAAGTTGCTTCAATGCCATCTATGACGGTAGTGGGAGAGGTTTCTGGATTTAGAGGACCAAACTACAAGTCTGGTCATTGCTACTTTGACGTAAAAGACCCGGTTAGCTCTATGGCGGTTATTGTCTGGTCAAAGATTTATGCTGCGAGCGGCATTACGCTGCAAGACGGCATGAAGATTCAGATGACAGGAAAGTTTGATATTTACGCTTCAAGTGGCAAGCTTTCTTTTCATGCCCGCACCATTCAGATTGCCGGAGAAGGAGACCTTCGCCAAAAGGTTGCTCAGCTTGCTAAAAAGCTAGAAAAAGAGGGCCTTACTGATATTTCCAGAAAGCGCTACATTCCAGAGTTCTGTACACGTATTGGCGTAGTTACGTCACTTTCTGGCAGCGTCATTGATGACGTTAAGCGTACGCTTGCGCGCAGAAACCCTCTTGTAGAGCTTGAGGTGTCTGGTTGCGCTGTTCAGGGTACTCATGCACCTGCCACTATCATTAGGGCGCTTCAGGTGGCCGCAACTACACGTCCAGATGCAATCTTGCTGGTGCGTGGTGGAGGCTCATTTGAAGACCTTATGTGCTTCAATGACGAGGGAGTGGCGCGTGCTATCGCATCGTGTCCTGTACCTGTTATTACAGGTATTGGCCATGAGCCAGATACCACCATTGCAGATATGGTTTCTGATAGAAGAACTTCAACGCCAACAGCTGCTGCAGAGTCTGTGGCACCTGCTATTAGTGAGCTACAAACTACGTTTAACAACAGAATTTCTCGCCTTGGAAACGCAACAAGAAAGATTTTGCAGTTCTACAAGACGAATCTAACTACTGTTGCACAGCGTTCAAACTTGGCAATGAGAAATGCCTTATCAAGTAAAAAATTCCAGCTAGAGAAGCTGTCCGATCGTCCATGTCTGAAGGATCCTGCTTATATTATTTCTACAAGAACAGAAGATCTTAATCAGACAGAGCAAAGACTAATGGACGCTCTACCAGCGCTTCTTTTAAGAAAGAAAGAGATACTTTCTGTTGAGTCGCAAAGACTTACCAGAGCTAGTGCAGCCATGCTTCATCCATATGAGGCTTCTCTTTCTTCGCTTGCGGGAAAACTAGATGCACTTTCTCCTTTAAAGGTTCTTACAAGGGGATATGCATATGTCCAAGATGAAAAGGGGTCTGTCATTAAAACGGCCAAAGATGCTTCGGTTGGGGATTCTTTGCTAGTCAAAATGACGGATGGAACAATTAAGGCAACTGTTTCTGATATTGAGCTCTCATAGATTAGGGGGAACAACATGGATACTAAGAAGACCGAAGAGCTGACTTTTAAGGACGCTTCTATTGAACTTGAGCAGATTGTGCGTAAGCTCGAGGGCACAGATTTGGAGCTCGAGGAGTCTTTGGCTCTGTATGCTCGTGGTGTTGAACTAGTTAAAGACCTTCGTGGAAGACTTGATACGGCAGAGCAAAAAGTTAAGGTTCTGCTTGATGAGTCTCAGGCAGGAGCTGCAATTACAGATACTACCGCAGCACCTTCTACTGCATATTTAGATGAGTAAAGGAGAAACTATGTCTGACTGTATTTTCTGTAAGTTAGCTAACAAAGAAATCCCTACAGAGTTTCTCTATGAGGATGAAAACGTTGTAGCTTTTAATGACCTATATCCTCTTATGCCCGTGCATGTTCTTGTTGTACCAAAGGGCCACTATGACAACATCATTGATGGTATTCCTGCTGCAACACTTGAGAGTGTTACTAAGGCTATAGCCGCAGTAACAGAAAAGACAGGAATTAAGGAGACTGGATTCCGTGTTATTACCAATACTGGAGAACACGGCGGACAGTCAATCAACCACGTCCACTTCCATATTTTAGGTGGCAAAATGATGGACGATTCAATGGGCTGTAAATAAAAATATTCAAGTTTTTTGCTCGTCTATTTAACTCCGGGGTATCTTGGGGTTTATGATGTCATGCGGTTATGTTTGTTTGAAGTAGGAGAGGAAGACTTAGTAGTCTTTTCTACTTCACGGAAAGAGGAGTCACATGAACGTACTGGTTATCAACGCAGGTAGCTCATCTCTTAAATATCAGCTTCTTGACGTTGACACCCGCGAGGTTTACGCAAAAGGAAACTGCGAGCGTATCGGTATCGAAGGTTCTTTTGTTGGTCACGAGGAGCTTGGTGGAGAGAAGCAGAAGCTTGAGGTTGCTCTTCCTGACCACAAGACTGCTATTAAGCATGTCTTTGACATCCTTAAGACTATTGATAAGCCAATCGATGGCATTGGCCACCGTGTTGTTCAGGGTGGTTGGTACTTCCCAGAGTCTGCTGTTGTAGACGATAAGGTTCTGGCTCAGGTTCGTGAGGTTGCTCCACTTGCTCCTCTTCACAACTATGCTGAGGCTGACGTTATTGAGATTTGCCGCGAGCTCTTCCCAGAGGTTGGCAATGTAATCGTCTGTGATACTTCTTTCCACTTCAATATGCCAGAGAAGGCACATCGCTATGCTCTTCCTCGCGACGTTGTTGATAAGTACCATGTTCGCAAATATGGTGCTCACGGTACTTCTCACCGCTATATTTGGCGTGCAACCAATGAGTTCACCAATGGTCAGACTCACAAGCTGGTAAGCTGCCACCTTGGTTCTGGCGCTTCTCTTTCCGCTATCGAGGATGGCCGCGATCTTGAGACCACCATGGGTCTTACTCCACTCGACGGCCTTATCATGGGTACCCGTTGCGGCACTATTGACCCTGCTACCGTTTTCTATCTCTCTCGCGTTGGCGGTTACTCCATCGACGAGATTGACACAATGATGAACAAGCAGTCTGGTCTTCTTGCTCTGTCTGGTCACTCTGATTCTCGCGATATTGAGGACGGCGCTCACGCTGGCGATAAGAACTGCCAGCTTGCACTTGAGATGTTCTACTATCGCACCTCCCAGCTCATCATGGAGATGGCTCAGGCTATGCATGGCTTTGATACCATGGCATTCTCCGCTGGTATTGGTGAGAACTCCGATGAGATGCGTCTTGGCGTTGTTAAAGAGCTTGAGTGGATGGGCGTCAAGATTGATGAGGAGAAGAACAAGGTTCGTTCCGGTGAAATCCGTGACATTTCTGCTCCAGATTCAAAGGTACGCGTCCTGGTAGTTCCTACCAACGAGGAGTACATGATCGCTCTTGATGTTCAGGAGCTTCTGGGTAAGTAAGCTTTACTTACAATCCAAAAAATTTAGTAACTCCCGCACTCAGTGCGGGAGTTTTTTTATGGAGATATAGATAGTTCTTTGACATCAGTACTTTAGAACTTTATATTTTTAAGGAGGAGTTTAGTGTTTCAAAGATATGTTGTTATTTTGTGCAGGTTATTGTGTGCGAACTAATAAATCTTTGAACTATCCGTGAGGAGCATCATGCAGTCTAGAGGTTTAGTTAGCAGGTCTTTGAGCTTTGCAGTTATGTTTGTGCTCACTGTATTTGCTGCGCTTTGTGTGTTTAACACCAAGGCACAAGCTGTTGAGTACACACCAACTATTTCAAATGCTACCTACACAACGTTAGTTGGTAGTAACGTGCGTGTAAATTTTGATTATGCGCTCAACAACGGTGCTCCTGCTCAACCAGGTGATACCTTCACCATCATGCTTCCTCCAGAGCTAGAGAATAATACTCCAGCTCCTTTTGAGGTTATGGGTGTAGATGCAAACGGAAATAGTATTTCTGTTGGTACGGCAACTCCTACCAGTAACCCTAATACCATGACTGTTACCTTCAATAACAATATTGCGGGTCTTCTTAACGTTCATGGCCAGATGTCTTTCTCGCTCAATTGGTCAAGCGCAATTGCACAGAGAGGCAATGGCAGCACTACGCTCAATATTGGTAACACCAGCCTTAACATGACGTATGGCGGTTCTATTGCTGCAATGGATACTGCAATTACTAAGTACAACAGAACTGGTGCAACTGCAGAGACAACCTATACGCTTCCTTCTGGTGCAACTATTACAACTGGAAATGATTATTACGTTACCAGCTGGGTTGTTAACCTAACTCCATCTGATATCACCCAGGTTGGTCTGCTTAATGCCACTGTTAAGGATCAGATTGTAAATCCTTATACCGTTGATGCATCAAAGCTTACTGGTACTGGTGTTAATCCTTCAGATGAGCTTGCTGGTCCATATCTTAAGCACTCTTTTGTTCTCCACCTTGTTAACGGTGCTGTTCAGACTCTTTCTGCAGATCAGATTCTTCCTGCAATTACCTTTACTCCTAATGGTTACACTCTTGATTTTGCTCGACTCAATAATCAGGTTAACTTTGCTGGTTTCCAACCACTTATCCAGGATTGTTGGCTTGAGTACAAGACCATTGTTCCAGCCAACGTTACCCAGGTAGACAATAGAGCAACTCTTGATTTTGATGGCAACACTGAAAACTTCACTCGTGAAGGTTGGTGGATTAATCCTCGCGGTGCTGGTACTGCAACTGGTGAGCAGCAGGTAAGCGTTTCTGTATCCAAGGTTTGGGATGATCAGAACAACGCTGACGGCACTCGTCCAACATCTGTTACCGTTCACCTTTACGCAGATGGTGTAGACACTGGTAAGAGCGAGGTTCTTTCTGACGCAAATGGTTGGACTGCAACATTTAGCAACCTTGACAAGAATCAAGCTGGTACCACAACAGCTATTACGTATACCGTTGTTGAGGATGAGGTTGAGGGTTACACCGCTGAGGTAACAGGTGATGTTACCAGTGGCTTTACCATCACTAACACCCACATTCCTCCAACTCCAACTATTCCACCTTCAGAGACTCCTAAGAAGCCAAAGCAGCCAAAGAAGAAGGAGCCAAAGCTTCCTTCAACTGGTGATGCTTCCTTTGCTGCAGCAACTGTAGCGGCTGCATCTTCCGCTCTTATTGCAGCTGGTGTTCTTGGCAAGAAGCGTGCTCAGTAACACAAACTGCAACAACGTAAGGTAAACGTTAAGGAGCCTGTGAGATTGATTCACAGGCTCCTTTCTTGTTTGATGTGTTTTCTCGCGGCTTATGCTCTTCTGATATGCATTAGAAGACTTTGATGCTCAATGTTTTAGCAATGCTTTGCTCCGGATCAAGGCATATGATGCCTGGTTTATGCTCAAAGATGCCGTCGGTATCAACGGTATCTGCAATGCCGCACCATGGCTCTAGAGCAACAAATGGACAACCAGGAGCAGCACTCCAAATACCCAGGTAATCAAAGCCTTCAAACTCCATCTGAATGCCATGAGCCTCAGACGAAGCTTCTGCGTTAGCTGCAAGCGTAATGCGTCTATCCGGAACGTCCTCAAGCGTGATGGTCTTCTCGCGATCAATGAGCTCCCATGATAGAGGAAGCGCGTCAGAGTCCACAACAAGCCTTTGAGGAGTCGCGTAGTCACATAGACCCTCATCAGTAATGGAAGGGCCAAAGCTGGTCCAGGAGCGTGTAAACAAGAGGCGATACTGGTCCAAAGAGGCTGCCTCAACTCCCGGTACAGGAATGTTAAACGCAGGATGTGCGCCAAGAGTGAATGGCAGCACAACGTTTCCCGTATTGGTGACCTCATATGTTTGTGTCAACGTATCGTCAGATAGCGAGAAAATCAGTCTAAGTTCAAAATCATACGGGTAAGACTTGCGAGTCTCTTCGGTGCTTTTTAGCTGGAGCGTTACAGAAGAATCGCTTTTCTCGACAACTTCAAATTGGTTGAGGCGAGCAAGGCCATGACGTGCAAGAGAAATGGTGCCTTCTGCAGACTCTGCCTTGCCGTTTTTAAGTACCCCAACAATGGGGAAGAGAATAGGGGCTCGCCTTGGCCACCAGTTAGCATCTCCTTGCCAGAGGTATTCCGACTCACCTTTTTGCAAGCTCATGAGCTGTGAACCCATGGTGTCAATTGAAGCGGTAAGAGAGCCGTTAGAAATAGAAATAATTTCAGACATAGATGCCTCCAGCTAAAGAATAAGCCAGCCTCTTTTGAGACTGGCTTAGTATACCAAGTTAGAAGTGCAGAAAGACTAGTTGTTATCTACCATCTGAGCCTGAACAGCGGTGATTGCAACAACACCAACAATGTCATCAGCGGAGCAACCACGGGAAAGATCGTTTACAGGACGAGCAATACCCTGAAGGATTGGACCGTATGCCTCAGCACCACTGAAGCGCTGAACAAGCTTATAGCCAATGTTGCCAGCCTCAAGGTTAGGGAAGACAAGGATGTTTGCGTTTCCTGCAACCTTTGAGAATGGAGCCTTGAGCTTACCAACTTCAGGAACAAGAGCTGCGTCAAGCTGAAGATCGCCGTCGAGTGCAAGCTCAGTGTTCTTCTCGTGAGCAAGCTTTGTGGCCTCCTGGACCTTCTCGGCAGTTGCGCCGCCAGCAGAGCCCATGGTGGAGTAGGAGAGCATAGCAACGCGAGGCTCGTCGCTCATAAATGCGCGCCAAGAATCAGCGGAGGCAAGAGCAATCTCGGAGAGCTCCTCTGCAGATGGATCAATGTTGAGGCCGCAGTCAGCAAAGAGCAGGGTGCCGTCCTCGCCAAAGTCAGTAGTGGTGCTCATGATGAAGAATGCAGAAACAAGCTTGGTACCAGGAGCTGTCTTGATGATCTGCAGTGCAGGTCTTAGGGTGTTTGCAGTAGAGTGACAAGCACCAGAAACCAGACCGTCAGCATCGCCCATCTTGACCATCATGGTTGCAAAGTACGTAGCGTCGTTCATCTGCTTGCGAGCTTCCTCAATGGTGACGCCCTTGCGAGCACGAAGTTCAGCAAACTTCTGAGCATATGCCTCATGGCGCTCGTCAGTAGCAGGGTCTACTACCGTTGCGCCTGGAACATTAATCTGCTCAGGATTGCCCAGAATAATGACCTTTGCAATACCTTCTGCAACAATCTTTTTAGCTGCATCGATGGTACGCTGGTCCTCTCCCTCTGGAAGAACAATAGTCTTTACGTCGGACTTAGCGGTTTCTTTCATACGGTCAAGAAACTTGCTCATGTGTCGTGCTCCAATCATACTTTGATATCTGTGCCTCGTTGAATTTTGCACTTCTCAGCTTGTAGTTTGTATAAAAGCTAGACACAAAAAGCCAAAAAATGCATTTTCACACCAGTTGCATATTTTACGCCTAACAGCACAGCTTTGCGCCCCGCGTGGCTCACTTTATAGACGCGTGTTAAAATGAGTGAAGTTTCACATACAAATCCTGCGCACTTAGGCGCACACGGAGGTTTACATGTCTATCAATCATGGTCTTCCTGCCGGTTTTAACCCCGACAACTACGACGTTATTGTTGTTGGAGCTGGCTATGCAGGCGCAGTTGTTGCTCGTCGTATGGCAGAAAACTGCAATTCAAAGGTAGCAATCTTTGAGCGCAGAAACCACATTGCCGGTAACGCTTACGATCGCCTTGATGACGCGGGCGTTCTTGTTCACGAGTACGGTCCACACATCTATCACACCATGAGTGACCGCGTTCATCAGTTCCTCTCGCGCTTTACTGAGTGGACTAACTACCAGCATAAAGTTCTGGCTAACATTAACGGCCAGCTGATGCCGGTTCCTTTTAACCACCAGTCTTTGAAGCTTGCCTTTGGAGAAGAGCGTGGCGAGAAACTCTATCAAAAGCTGGTTCTTACGTTTGGTGAGAACGTTAAAGTTCCTATCATGGAGCTTCGCGAGAAGAACGATCCAGATCTGGAAGAGATTGCTGACTACGTTTATGAGAACGTCTTCCTGCACTACACCATGAAGCAGTGGGGTAAGACTCCAGACCAGATTGACAAGTCCATCACAGGCCGCGTTCCAATCTTTGTCGGCGATGATGACCGTTACTTCCCAGGTGCAACTTATCAGGGCATGCCAAAAGAGGGCTACACCAAGCTCTTTGAGAACATGCTTGACCATGATTTGATTGACGTCTTCCTTGATGTTGACGTTCGTGACATCATGAAGCTCACCGCTTCTAACGTGGCTGTTTGCGAGAAACCATTTGCAGGTGAGGTAATCTATACTGGTCCTCTGGATGAGCTTTTCAATCTTGATCAGGGTGCTCTGCCTTATCGTACGCTTGATATGCAGTTTGAGACCCTTGATCAAGATCAGTTCCAACCTGTTGGTACCGTCAATTACACCACCAGTGAGGACTTTACTCGCATCACCGAGTTCAAGAACATGACTGGTCAGGTTCTTCCTGGTAAAACAACCATCATGCGTGAATACTCACATGCCTATGTTCCAGAAAGTGGCCAGACCCCTTATTACGCTATTCTCGAGCCAGAAAATCAGGAGCTGTATCGCTCTTACAAGGAGCGCACTTCTGGCATTCTGAACTTCCACGCAGTTGGTCGTCTTGCTGAGTATCGTTACTACGATATGGATGGCGTTGTTGCTTCTGCACTGGAACTCTCTGACGAGCTTATTGCTCATCAGGCATAGGGAGCTTGCATGAAAAAGACAATTACCTTTGGTATTCCATGCTATAACTCTTCTGAGTACATGGATCACTGCATTGAATCTATTCTTGAGGGCTCTGATTACGCTGATGACGTGCAGATTGTTATTGTTGATGACGGCTCTGTAAAAGATGACACCGCTGCTAAAGCCGACGCTTGGCAGGAGCGTTACCCCAACATCATCAAGGCAGTTCACCAAGAGAACGGCGGCCATGGCATTGCTGTTATGAAAGCCGTTTCTCATGCTGACGGTGTGTACTTCAAAAACATTGACTCAGATGACTGGGTAGATGGTGATGCTCTGAAGACCTTCCTTCAGCAGCTCCGTACCTTTATTGCCTCTGATAATCCTGTTGACCTGGTACTCTCCAACTACGTCTACGAGCACGTTGAGGATAATACCCAAAACTTTGTAGACTATCGCGATGCTGTTCCTACCAACAAGATTATTGGCTGGGAAGAGATTGGCCGCTTCAAGCTGTCTCAGTACCTTTTGATGCACGCAATTACCTACCGCGTTGAGGTTCTGCGCTCTGCAAATATCCAGATGCCTGAGCACACCTTCTATGTGGATAACGTCTATGCCTACGTTCCATTCCCTAAGGTAAAGACTATCTACTACGTTGATGTTGACTTGTATCGTTATTTTATTGGTCGAGACGATCAGTCAGTTAACGAGAAGGTCTTAACAAGCCGCGTTGATCATTACTGGCGCGTAGCGCGCAATATGATGCACGCATATCACATCTACGACGACATCTCTTCTCCACGTCTTCAGACGTACATGATGAGCTACTTCACTATCATCATGGCAATTTGCTCAGTCTTCTCTAAGATGAGTGACCGTGAAGATGCTATGGACCAGCTTGAGGAGCTCTGGGATGAGCTTCGCGCTTATGACAAGAAGATGTACCGCAAGGCTCGCTACGGTCTTGTGGGCACTGCTACAAACCTTCCTGGCAAGATTGGAAAGACAGTCACTATTGGTGGTTACCGTGTGGCTCAGAAGGTTGTTAAGTTCAACTAAACGTTCTTTCAAATCTAAAAGTAAAACCCTCGCATCCTGAACTACCTCCCATTTCTTGGACATAAGAAATGGGAGGTAGTTCATATGCGGGTGATTATGATTCTGCAACGTGTTAGCGTCGGCTTTTAGACCTGGCGCACAAAATAGCGCAGCTTTGGTAGGTTCTGCTGAAGAGTCGACATGTTCCTAATCAAGATAGCCAGGCAGCTAGGCGGTCACACTGCCTGATATGCATCTCTATGCATAAACTTAATCTAATATGCTTAAAAATGAATAGCGTCATATAAAAGATTTAACTATAGGTAAATTCCGCTTCTAAGGAACACACCTATGACAGATATTCTGCACAATTGCGGCCATATTACACATCAAATGAAGATAATCTGCATGTTTGTGGTAATTTCAGCGTCATGTATACGTCTTTTTAACAGATTATCTGACTTAGGTGTGTTTTGAACTGCCTCCCATTTCTCGTGTCTAAGAAATGGGAGGCAGTTCATTCATGGTGATACGAGGGTTTTCCTTTATCAATAGAGGTGCTTTAATGCTTACGTCCTGCTAGAGCATGCTCTAGATAGTCATGATTACCGGTAAATTTAACTAGCTCACGAGAAAGCAGAGAAACGGGGAGTCCTACGACATTCTCGTAATCTCCTTGAATGCTCTGAACTAGATAGCGACCATTTCCCTGAATGCCGTAAGCGCCAGCCTTATCCATTGGCTCACCGGAGGCAACGTAGGCGGCAATCTCATCTTCAGAAAGTTCAAAGAACGTGACGTCAGTGGTCTCTACAAACGCTACGGCAACAACAGAGGGAGCTCCGTCAGGAGAGGGGGACTTGAAGGCCTTAAAGCGACGCAGAGCAACACCAGTGGATACATGGTGAGTCTGGCCAGAAAGCTTAAAAAGCATGTGTTTGGCGTCTTCAGCGTCTGTAGGCTTGCCAAAAACCTGACCGTCATCTGTCCAGACAATGGTATCTGCAGCAAGGACAATCTCATTGTTGAGCTGCTCAAAGTTAGGCTGCTCCATGAGCTTATAGCACACCGCAATAGCTTTTTCTTGAGCCAGGCGTTTTACCAGTGCAAGGGGCTTCTCGTCCTCTTTGCGGGTTTCAATGATATCAGCAGGAATAACCTGTGGATTTATGCCCATAGATTGCATAAGTTCAAGACGTCTAGGGGATTGTGATGCAAGAATCATATGTGTTCCTATCAGTTGTGCTTATGCTGATACTGTACCCAAAAAAGAAGCCTGATAGGCGAAAAACCCATCAGGCTTACATACTAAGAAAGAAAAGCTAAGCTAAAAACTAGTCAAGCTCAATAGCGGTGACTGGGCAGCCGTCGCAAGCCTCCTGTGCTGCGTCCTCTGCAGCCTCAGGAACCTCTTCCTCAATAGCGTGAGCAAGACCGTCTTCGCCGATCTCGAATACCTCAGGAGCAGTGCTCTCGCAGAGACCGCAACCGATGCAATCCTCATTAACTGTTGCCTTCATAATACATTCCTCTCCGTATCTCGAGCCCCTTACTCGAGTAATACTTATCTTGCATTCAAGACTACTTGATTGCAATGTATTTTTTACACGTTTCTTTGCTGTTATGCAACAACAAAGACGCAGATAATTGAAAGAACATTACTTGTAGTAGTAAGTGCACATTTGACCTGCATATATAAAAGGTTTAATTTTTAGACCAACCGCTTCATTTGGTACAAGTGTCTTGTTAGGGGACAGTCTATAACTCTTTTTTGAGCATAATAATTTCACTAGTCCTGTACTCTTCAACAAATCCATTCTTAAAAAACATCCTGACTGATGGATTTGAACTGCCTCCTATTTCTTGGACACGAGAAATGGGAGGCAGTTCAAATCACACCTAAGTCAGATAATCTGTTAAAAAGACGTATACATGACGCTGAAAATGCCTCAATCATGCAGATTATCGTCATTAGATGTGTAAAATGCCCGCAATTGAGCAGAATATCCGACTTAGATGTGTTCCATAGAGACGGAATTTATCGATAGTTAAATTTCTTATATAAGTCTATTCATGTTTAAGCATATTTAGTGAAGTTTATGCATATAAATGTATACCAAGTATTGAGGCTCTCTAATTGTCAAACAGTGAGCCCCTAGTTACCTGGTTACCATGATTAGGAATATGTCGGTTCTTCAGCGAGACATATTAAAGCTGCGCTATTTTGTGCGCCAGGCCTAAAAGCCGACGCTAACACGCTGCAGAATCATAACCACCCGCATATGAACTGCCTCCCATTTCTTATGTCCAAGAAATGGGAGGCAGTTCAATTGTCTATGGCGATATCATCATAGAGCTGTTTAATACCGTTCTGTTTAGCCGCATCACAGAGCAAATTTAATCCAATACTGCCGTAGCCCATTTTTCTATATGGTGCGTAGACTATGACGTCTGCTATAAAAAGATTTTGATCGCTGTCGTAATGATAGGCAATCTCTCCAACAAAATGACCGCCGCTATCCTTTAAATACCTGTAATAACGCTTGCCCTCATGCTTTACAATCCAAAAATCATACCAGCCATGCCAAATCTCTTTTGGAAAAGGAATTGTACCTCCCCATGCATGGTTATATGACATCGATTCTTCATCTGCCATCATTTTCTGACGAAACCAAAGATCTTCTAAAGACGGAGTATAGAGGGCAATGGTTCTTTTGCTTTCTTCTTTCATCGGTGGGTTCACGCGTCCTTTTCTTATCTGTTTTTGGAACCGCATTTGATGCTCTTAAATGTCTTTTTCAGCCTCTGCTTGAGTCTCCGTTTGAGTTTCAACCGTATCAATTACTGCAGACTGTTCATTTTGTATCGTGCTTGTGTAGAAGGAACCAGACAGTCGATCAAATAAGAAACGCTTGTTCATCAGTATGAGCACGGCAGTAATGATATAGAAGAGAATAAATGCCATAAACATAATTAGAAATAGTACGAGGAATAACATCGAGTCTGGAGTCTTATTAAACTCATTGGTCAAATATAGTAATCCGTTAGGAACTAGATAGAAATAACCTGTAATAAGTAAACCTCTTAGCATGGTACGAGGAACTCTTTGTTTTTCGTATGAGAGCTTAAAACGCAATAAGGCGCTACCAAGTGTTTTGCCATTAAAGAGTGGGGCTACAGCAAAGTAGAGAGCTATGAACAGTGAAAAAGGAAGCGTAGTTTTTGAAAGGTTATAAGGAATAGTCACAATAAACGTATCGATGAGTAATGAAATCCCAATTCGAATTTGAGATACTTGTGAGCCTGCCTCGAACGCTTCCTTGTCAATTTTATCTCTAGAAGGAAGCAGCCATACGGGCAGCGACCCAAGAGCATATCCAATACAGCCGCCTGTGGTGTTTTGAATGATATCGTCAATATCAGCAAGCCGATAAGGTCCTGGATATAAGAAGTAAAGACCAGAGAGCTGAGTGAGTTCAAAGAACAAACTGAGAAGCGCAGTAAGTAAAAGTGTCTTTTTAAAGCTGCATTTAAAGTAATAACGAAGATACATTCCAAATGGTATAAGCATTAAAACATTAAAGGCTGGAACGTAAAATGTTGCATCCTTTATTGACATAATCCAGGTAGCAGGTTTAGTGATTTTAAAAGGACTTTCCTTCAAGAAATCAAAAACAAAGGTAAAAGGAACCAGATTGAGCATCTGTGCGTAGGTGGTATGAACCGTATCTGGATCTGGTAACGGTAGGATTACCAATAAATACATGGTTAGCAAATACAGAACAAACGAATATAAAATCAAAGTTCTAAGCTTATTAATAGAGCCGTATTTGCGATAGTTAAAAATCATATAGGGCAGGGTAATAAAAAATGCCAAAATGGGAAATACGAGCAGAGCAATTTGAATGGATTTTATATATCCCATTGACCCTCCGAAGTTAAACCCGCGTAAGTAAACAAACGTTTTCTACATGGGACGAGCGAACATTAAGCATGTGTCAGGTAGTTTTTTTGTATGTGAGAACATATCCACATACCTTTTAACGGTAGCGCAACTTATCGTTAAAAGGTATTACATAGATAAACCGGAATTTGTTTGTCTAATTGAACACTAATATATCGTTTAACATTAATATCATTTTCTATGGGAATAAAAATCAATTTCATTTTATAATTTCAAAGTATTGATATCCATTTTTCTACCTAAAAGGTATAAATCATATGCCGTATTGGCTGGAATCAACCTTGTTTTAATGTCTTGAAGTCCGATATTAGAAAGCATCTCCATTCTAACTTCTCTTTTATCTTCTATCTTACTGTTTTCTGTAGGCAACAGAAAACAGTTCTTTACAGATGCAAATTCATGCTCATCTATGAACTTTTGATATGCCAATTGATATAGATATTGCTTAGTAACCGACTCTATACCCGGTTGACCTGTCGGAGCAATTCCCTTTTCTAAATGAGCATTGTAATATTTCGCATCAAATATAATGAATTGATATTGGTCATTGACTCTACAAATGGAAATTAAATCTGGAATCAATGTATCTTTCGCACATTCTCCTGTAATTGTCCATAATGGTTTCTCTATTAGTTCAATCAGCTTTTGTTCTCTGTTATAGCTATCTTTCAATGGAACAGGAAGCTTTAAAGTACCAAGTGGAACATTTAATTGATTATCCATAATATCTGCACAGATTTTTTCCCATACAAGATTAAACCTGTTTGTTCCAAATAAAGACAGACACTCAGTATCGCAGAGACTTTCGCCTCTATCGATATAAGCATATATTGTCTTTAAAACTAGTTGTTTTCTTGTGTTGAACTGAGTATTCAGCTCACTTTCGATTCGATATAAGATGTATTCTTTATCCCCGAAATCATCCAACTCTTCATCAGTAAGGTCAACCCCTGTTATTTCGAATAAGTTAAGCAGTCCTGCATCCTGGAGTTCTTTTGATGCCATTTCCACCACGCACTCATGAAGTCTCTTGAAATAATCAAAATCATTAGTGACCCTCTTACGAGTTTGAAGTTCTGTATAATATGGACGATTTTCTGAAAGCAATGTAAAAGTTTCATTGATGGTTTTATCCCACAGAATTTCACCAGAGCCGTTACACTCAATGATATCCTCTGTATTGGTATAAACTCCATTTTCGAAGTAATCTTGTAGAAGAAACAGCAATACACCCAACAGATTAAAGGAGCTACTTTCACTGCTATCATTGAACATTCGGACAATCTGCTCTTTAGCGTTGTACTTCTCCAAAACCTTTATAATTTTTCGTAATTCGTCTGTGGGATCCTTTGCGTTCATGAGGTACTTAGGATAGCACTTCAGAACTCGTCCAGCTATAACAATAACTCCGACGAAGGTGAACACGTAGAGATATTCGTTTTCTCCCACCTCTACATCAGCCACCTCGATATCCTCTTCCAACAAATCTGCCATATTTTTCTGTACATCAGAAGATTTCACTACTTTAAGAACATCGAACTCTTTTAGCTTTCTGATTAAAGAGATTGCATCTTCTTCACTGCACTTTAAAAACTGACACAGTTCTTTTTGTGTATATCTTTTCTGTTCTCGTACAAATTCAGAGATCATAAACCAGACCTCCTTATTCCTATGGCTCTTCGCTGAATTTTACGTCTTCCACTTCACAGTCTAACTGAATATCATTGTTAAAAATTCCGACACCTTTTACTTCGAATTCTTTACAGATTTCTGAGTATCTACTACTATTTTGGAAACATCCCTCAAATAGTCTAGGTCTCTTCTGTTTGGCAGCATCCTCAAACAAATACATTATTACTTTATTCTTAAATGTATTTATGAATCTTTCTCTATCAATCTCGTTACTATCTTTAGGAACAACAATGCTTCGTGAAATGAAATAAGGTCCTAACTGCCTATCTTCGTTAATCTTCTCTTTTGCAAGGAAATTATTAATAGCCTTACGAAGTTTATTCCACTCAACTTTATGCTTGGTATTTCCAGAACCTAATATAACCGTTTTTCCAATCAAATCTTTTTCACTATCATCGATTCCTAAATAGGTAAAATCCCATCTGCGCTTAAATGCAGTGTCCATCGGAAATACTCCTTGATCAGCACTGTTCATTGTCGCCCAAATAAACATATTATCTGGAATCTTGATAGTTTCTACCACACTTTTATCTACCCCAAGTTCCTTTGCAAGATAGATACGCATTTCATTAGTTGTAGCGATTTCATATTCACTATAGTTAGTTGATGTTCTGTCAAGCAACTGGAACACATCACCGAAAACAGCGGCCACATTGGCTCTATTTATTTCTTCAATAATAAGTAAATGTGGTTTGGGATTATTAGTCATTGCACTTTTAAGTGCTTTTGCCAACACTCGCATGAAGGGACCTGGGACATATTCATATGCAATTTCTTCTTTTGCTTTTACATCAAAAGGGAGCGCCACATATGGTCTAAGTGCCTTTCCTTGATTTCGTTCTACGCTAATATCACCAACAGTATCTGTTCCATCTTGTTTTTTTGTTTCAAAGACTTCATCAGTGTATAATCCCAACAAAATTGGAAGACTTGATAGCCCATCATCCTTAAATCTTTCATATAACAAATCATATTTTTCCTGTGCAGTTTTTGTTTTGTCCAACAACACAGAAACTACTTCTTTGCTCGTACAGTCAAGTGTGCCGGAACTTCCACCAACCATAACAGGTTTATATGTACCAACAAAATTTGCATAAGAATAGTCCGGATGGAAAGTAACACGTTCCTCGTGTCCACCATCTGCCAACAGTTCCTTCGCCTCTTTGTTTAGGGTGAAACTTTTACCAGTTCCCGGCGCACCAAACAAAATACGATTGCGAGAGAACTTCTTTGCATCACATTTTGTTTCATAGCACAAACTTGAAGTACTGTTGGTAGTTTCTGCTATATTATGATTTGACACATCATCATAACTCACTTCCGGATACTTATCAGAAGTGTAATGGATGTCATAATGATTATCTAAATAGTAATAGATAAAAGGAGCTAAAAAACCAACGGTATTATGCTCTTTATCATATATGAACCCATTGTTTTTAGTATCAACCAGCAACTGATTAACAAAGGTTCCTCGGATGCTCGGATTCGTATCATATCTAATAGCTTCATCAATCGGATAGCCTACAAAAATGGCATCAGAAATTCCGTCATTTTCTTCAAACACATATACACCGATGATAAGGGTATCTTCCTTTGATTGCTCTTTTGGATCAGTCGCAGTACCTAATTGGATTTTCTTTTCATACGGATTTCTTGATTCATTTCGAATAGTTCCACAATAAACATTGATGTACTTGCTTTTTCCGTTTGCATTTTTCAGGAGAATTCTTCTACATGAGCCTTTTTTATCAACAATTTCCGATGACCAACCGTGCTGATTAAACAAGGACGTTAGCATTTTATCTAAATCCGAGCATAGTGCAGATTCGTGTGAAACAATCACGCCATCATGATTTATTTCATATCGTTTCATCGAAATATATCTCCTTTATCTTTGTGGCTAATATGTGTGCCATTTCTACAGGAACAGCATTACCTATTTGACGCCACTGTTCTTTCATTTCCCCGATAAGCGTATATTCATCCGGAAAGGTTTGTATTCGTTTTAATTCTTCAATTCTAAGGAAACGGTTACGCCAGTGGAATGGGCCTTGATTATTTGAAAAGCTTGCTTGTATAGTCCAGGATGGCCTATCTGGCGTAAGTTTCAAAAGAAATGTCCAGTATCGTGATTTCCACTTAAACTTCGGATTAGGGTATCCACGCTTTTCTGTAAAATACAAATAATTATCTCCTGCAGGAATTTCAAGAAGCAACTCATAGTCCTTTGCTCCTGGTCGTTGAAGTTTCTCCTCCTCCGTGATGTTATCAAAATCGGACAAAACTTCACCACAAGTTATCCACGGCAATTTATCTGTTTTCTTCTGCGGGTCAGCATGCGTCTCTTCTGGAAACACAAATTTAGGAAGTTCTTTTAAGCTACCAATGCAAAAGAAGCGTTTTCTTGTTTGTGGAACACCATAGTTTGCACAATTTACTACTTTGTAAGTTATGTTATATCCCAAACTATCTGCTTTTTCCTTCAGAAAATCAAATTCTTTTTGATGAGTTTTAAACGAAAAACCATCAACATTTTCAAACAGAAAAATCTTCGGTTTCAATTCCTCCACAGCTCTGAAATATTCTGGGACCGCAAAACCTGCGTGTTCATCATCAAATCCATCAGCTTTGCCTACAAGGTAATGGCGTGTTTGACTATAAGGTGGGCAGGGAGGACCACCTATAAGACAGTCGATTTCTCTGTATCTTTCTTTCAATTCCTTGAAGTTAATATTTCTAACATCCCCGCAAAACACTTCGTCAGCCATATCATTCTTCTTTAAGGTTTCACAAGCGATATCCCATACATCTGTAGCATACACTGTTCTGAATCCCGCCTGTTCAAATCCGATATCCAAACCGCCCACACCGGAAAAAAGGCTGATAACTTTTGGTCTTTTTATATCCATTTGCATAATTCTTCAATCACCTTTTTTGCGAGTAACGGAGGAACGGCATTTCCTATCTGCTTGTGTTGTGAATATGTACTTCCATAAAATACATAGTCATCCGGAAATGTTTGAATTGCCGCCAATTCTCTAATATTTAATCTTCTGTTCTTCCAATGGAAGGGACCTTCCCAATGACCCGGACTAGCAATAATCGTCCAAGATGGTTGAAGCGGATGTAGTTTCAGAAGGGAAAGCCAGTATCTCTTTCCTGCCACAAACACAGGGTTCGGATGTTTCTCACGTTCCGTTAACGCAATATAATTCTTGCCAAACGGGATACAAGTCAGTTCATGCTCCCATTTTCCTTCTGCTACAAGTTTTTCCTCGCCACAATATTCTGGTTCATCAAATTTGCCAATCCAATCAATTACCCTCTCATAAGGAAGTAGATTTGGGTTAGCCAAAATTTCTTTTTCAGAACCGTGAGTCTGTTGAAGGGATGCATTAATATCCTTCTTGCTCGCTAAGAAGAACACCCTTTTTCTTTTCTGTGGAATTCCGTATTCTGCAGCGTTGATCTTCAATACAGAACATTTGTATCCAAGTCTACTCATGTTCTCGTAAATAGTATCGACAGCTTCCCTATTTGAGGGATGCATTATACTTTCAACATTCTCAAGGACAAAACCATCCGGCTGTAAATCATCAATAATTTTGAAATATGGAACGATTAAATTTCTTGGATCCTCGCGCGAATTTCTTTTTTCATTAGTTACCCAATAACCCGCTTTAGAAAAAGGTTGGCAAGGAGGGCCACCGATAATAATCAGTTTTTCCGGTTTTTCTCTGTCCAAAAGCTCTTTATAATGACTGCCACTTAATTGAGTTATATCGCCAACCTCATGTATCGAATCTTTGAAGAAAGGATTCATCTTAATTGTCTCTACACTATCTTCGAAGATATCAAGGGTTGACAAGACTTTTATTCCTGCTAATTGCGCGCCAATATCCAAGCCACCTGCACCAGAAAACATACTGATTGCTTTTACATCAGTACGATAATCTATCTGGATATCATTGACAGTGTATCCTTTATGCTCATATGGGATAATAATATCCCCGTTATCATCTTCTTCAAAAGCAGCAAGCATTGCCTTCCTCTGATGTGGTGTGATATTAGCAAAATGCTGCTTTTCAAGCTTATATGTTAACATGGTTCCTCCATGGTCACTTAATCCAAAGACCAAATGTCTCGCTTAATATTTTGACCGGCGTGATTTGAGATTCGTTCTACATCAACGCAACGATAATTCAGTTTGGTTCCAATCCACTTTAATCTTCCAGTTGCGCAATCTCATCTGGCAGATTGAACATTTCTATCAGTTTCTAATTAATTTGCTCTGTTGCTGTTTCTCCACCTAATTCCCTGAGTGCGTTAAGAACCACTTCTTTCAGTACACTGTTGGAAGGAGAATAAGTTTTTTCATAGCTAAATCCTCCTAGATTATATGTCTGCACTTTGTCCGCTTTTTATCCAAGCGTCAAGTTCAGAACGTTTAAATTTCCAAAGTTTCCCTATTTTTTGTGCTGGGATGCTATTTTGTTTTTTTATCCAGTTTCTAACTGTTTCTTTTGTTACTCCAAGATATTCGGCAACTTCATTAATCCCAATCCAGCCGTCGTTATATTTTTCTACCATTTGTGCCACCTCACATATACGCATAATTTGACTGGTACATTATACATAATCAAGTCTATTAACGTAAATTGTTTTGATGGAATTTTATGATATTTAATAGTGTTTTCATATAAATTCTATAGACAAGCAGTTCTATATATCTACTCATCCCTACACAAAATCATCTTATCAACTCAACCTTGCTCATTTTCAACCTGTCAACTTAACCCTCGGTTTCTCCTGGCTGCAAACATCCTAAAACAAAAAAATCCTAAAGCTGAAAAAACTCTCAACTCTCGTAAATACCTTGTTCTTAAGCCTTTTTCAGTATTTACTTCTGTACTTTTGACATCAAAACTACGCATTCAACATGTAATTATTAAACTATTCATATATAGTCTGTTATAGGACTATTTTTCAATGTTTATAGCATCTTTTCTTATTCATATCACTCTTTTCATCTATATTATCGAGTAATATAACTCACATAAATTCATATAATTTTCATCAACTAATTATGTTAATTATGCTTTTTAAAAATGAACTTTATTATCATTCTTTTTGGGCCATCTTTTGTTTGGTCCACATTATCACGTTTAATTTTTTCACACATCACAAATAAACATTTACGTATAATCGACCCAATCTCAATATTCCTGTCTATCAAACTTTAAAATTTTCTAGATTTTTCAAGACTTTTTGGATATTTCCAAAGGTACAATTTCTAATAATAAAAACTATCGAAAATCCTTTATTTCAGTTTTTCACACTATTAATTGTGCACTTTAGTCAACAGAACCACGGCTTCTACATGGAAGGTCTGCGGAAAAAGGTCAACCGGAGTAACGCTTATCGGTTTATATGCACCAATCTCAACAAAGCGCTTGAGGTCACGCGCCAGTGTTGCGGGATCACAAGAAACGTATGCTATAGCGCGTGCGGGCTGTTTGGAAAGTTGCTGTATCACTTTAGGAGCAAGGCCTGCACGAGGAGGATCAACAATAATTACGTCAGCATTTGTATCGGGGAATTCTCTGCCTGCGTCTCCACCAATCGCATCAACGTTATCAAGTTTTGACAGTTCAAGGTTACGGCGAAGATCTCTAACTGCTGGACCATAGGCTTCAACAGCAGATACAAATCCTGCACGTTTAGCAAGGGGAAGCGTAAAGGTTCCCGCTCCACAATAAAGATCCATAGCCTCGTCGTCTGACTGAACATCCAAACCAGAAAGTACCAGCTCAACGAGTTTCTCGGCACCCTTTGTGTTTACTTGGAAAAATGAAGGGGCGGAGAGTAGCATCTTCTGGCCGTCGATGAGCTCACTCCATGAGCCTGAGCCGCTCAGGCGCTCTACACCTACAACACGACGTGCTTTACGAGGGCCTTTAGTCATAACACGGACAACACTTGTCGCTTTAACCGCATCGGCTAAAACGCGCGCTACTTGTGTGCGTGGGAAGCCACTTGGAGCGGTCCAGAACGCTACTTCAAGTTCTTTAGTGCGTCTAGACACTCTGATGCCAATACGTTCTATATCAAGCTCGTGAGAGCCTGAGAGATAGGAGAGAGCACCACTTACGGCACCAACTGCCTTCTGGTTGGTCTTATCTAAGAGCGGGCAGTCTTTGATGCGAACAATGTCCTGTCCGTTAGGTGCATACATACCTACCAGCGTTTTATTGCCGTTGCGCTTAAATGCCAATTCAATTTTATTGCGATATCCCCATGGTTCACCAGGAGAAACAATGTCTTTTACCAGCACTGAAGCATCTTCGTGTGAAAAATGCCCAATACGTTCTAGAGCAGAGATTACGCCGTTGCGTTTCTCGACAAGTTGCTGTTCATAGACAATATTGCCCCATGGAGTGGCACCTGTGAGCGCTACAAATGGATTGGGTCGAGGGTCTCTGAATTCAGATGCTTCCAAAACCTTTACGAGCTCACCGCGAGAAAATCTGTCTGTGTCCTCGGTAATACGTACGCTCACAGTATCTCCGGGGACGGCACCACCAGAGATGAAGACTGTTTTTCCTTCTGAAGTATGAGCAATGGCATCTGGACCATAGCTCATACGTTCAACATGTAAGGTAAGCTCAGACACTTAGTAAACCATTCCCATTGCCTCGCGAACCTCGTCAAGCGTGGCGTTAGCAATAACGTTAGCGCGAGCGTTTCCGTCGTGAATGATATCGCGAATAAGATCTGGCTGAGCTTCAAACTCTGCGCGTCTTTGACGAATTGGCTCAAAGTAGGTGTTAACAGCATCAATGACGTAAGCTTTGAGAGCTCCGCCACCACCCATACCAATTTCATCAGCAATCTCTTTTGGATCACGGCCAGTACAAATACCAGCAGTGGTAAGAAGTGCAGAGACGCCAGGACGGTTGTCTGGGTCAAAGGTAATCATGCGTTCAGAGTCAGTCTTGGACTTCTTGATGAGCTTGGCGGTTTCTTCAGCTGTCATAGAAAGCGAGATGGCATTGCCGTAAGACTTGCTCATCTTGCGGCCATCAAGACCAGGAATCAATGGGGTTGAGGTGAGAAGACCAGAAACTTCTGGGAATACGTATGCATAGCGCTCATTAAAACGACGGGCAATCTTAGAAGTGATCTCAATGTGAGGCAGCTGATCGCGACCAACCGGAACAATATTTCCTTTGCAGAAAAGAATATCGCATGCCTGATGAATAGGATACGTAAGTAGAAGCCCTGTGAGAGCGTGTCCAGACGCTTCCTGCTCTGCCTTAACGGTTGGATTTCTATGTAGCTCGGACTCGGTAACAAGTGAGAGGAATGGCAGCATGAGTTGGTTGAGAGCTGGAACTGCGGAATGCGTAAAAATCATAGTTTTTTCTGGATCAATTCCGCATGCCAGATAATCAATAACCATATTGTAGACATTATCTGCAATATGCTCAGTAGTATCTCTATCTGTAATGACCTGGTAGTCTGCAATGATAATGTTGGTATGAACACCAAGGTTTTGGAGCCTTACACGCTCAACAATTGTGCCAAAATAATGACCAAGATGAAGCCTTCCGGTGGGGCGATCACCTGTAAGCATGTTGTACTTTTCTGCATGCTCAACTAAATCAGCCTGAATTTCATCTGAACGGCGAACAGCTGCCTCATAACTGCCTTCATTTGGCATAGTTACTCCTTGAACTTAAATAATGCGTGAACTAAGTAAGTTTAGCGCATTCCAAGCCTTTTGCGTTCAAGGGCACGGGCAATAAGGATTTGCTTGCGCAGCTCTGGAATCTTTTTGCCATCCATGGCAGGAGTATCAGAAAGCTTGTAAGGAATGCCCAGCTCTTCGTACTTTTTTACACCCATAACGTGGTAGGGAAGTACGTCTAATCCAATAACATTATCCCAGCGAGCAATAATCCTACCAACACCTGCAAGCTCTTCTGCTGAATCAGTAATGCCAGGCACTACAACATGTCTGATAAGCACTTTAGTGCCTCTACGATTAAGCTCATCGCCAAATGCAAGCGGTCTTTCTGAGCCAACTTCACAAAGACTTATGTGACCCTTTGGATCAGAGTGTTTGATGTCAAGAAGCACTAAATCAGTATTATCAAGCACGCGTTCAAATTTCTCTGGAGTATCTGGATTGTAGGCGACGCCAGAAGAATCAAGACAAGTATGAATACGCCCATGAGGGTCATTATGCGCTGCCTCAAAAAGAGCTCCAACAAACTCTGGCTGGGCGAGTGGTTCGCCACCAGTAGCCGTAATTCCACCGTTTCTATAAAAAGCTCTATTGCGGTTAAAGGTGGCAAGAATTTCTTTTACTGATGTTTCTGATCCAATACCAAATTGCCAGGTATCCGGGTTATGACAATAGGCGCAGCGCATGGGACACCCCTGGGTAAATACAACCAGGCGAGTTCCAGGGCCATCTACAGTACCAAAGGTCTCAATAGAGTGGACCCGCCCACAAACTGTGAGCGGGTCATTGAGATCCATGTGAGTATCAGAACAAGACATGGACAAGAAATCCTTAGAGAGCGTCGTGGAAGGTACGAGAAATAACGTCGTCCTGCTGCTCTTTGGTAAGGGAGTTGAACTTAACAGCGTAACCAGAAACGCGAATGGTCAGCTGAGGATACTTCTCTGGATGTGCCTGAGCATCAAGAAGCGTGTCCTTAGTAAAAACGTTAACGTTGAGGTGATGACCGCCCTTCTCGGCATAGCCATCAATCATGTTTACCAGGTTGTCAATCTGCTCGGAAGCTACTTCGTTGGACTGCATGTGTTTCTCCTTACGAGTTTGTTGGCGAGAAGAAACGTGTAGATAGATCTTCTCGCCAGGGCTTGTTATTTACGATCCTCAGCACCTTCAGCTGCGGATGGGTTTGCCTCACAGGCGCAATCAATCTTGTTCTCAATCTGAATATCAAGATTCATATCAGAGAAGTCGATGTGCTCAAGGTCAAGCTCACTGCCATGGAAGTAGACGTCAGAGCCCTTACCAAGAGCGTTAGGAATGATTGAGAAGGTATTGGAAATACCGTCCTGTGCGTCGTTAAATGGAAGCTTAGCAACGGAGGCCAGAGAAGCAACCGCACCATGAGTATCGCGGTGGTGCATTGGGTTAGCGCCAGGAGCAAAAGGAACGCCCGCACGACGGCCATCAGGAGTGTTGCCGGTAGCCTTACCATATACAACGTTTGAGGTAATGGTCAGGATAGAAGTTGTTGGAACAGAATCACGGTAGGTGTGGTTCTGACGAATCATGTTCATGAAAATATCAACGATGTCATGAGCAATGGTGTCAACGCGGTCGTCATCATTACCATACTTAGGGAAGTCGCCCTCAGTGACGTAATCGGTAACAAGGCCAGTCTCATCGCGGACAACCCTTACCTTTGCATACTTGATTGCAGAGAGGGAGTCGGCAACAACAGAAAGGCCTGCGATGCCTGTTGCAAACCAACGGTGAACATGCTCATCGTGCAGAGCCATCTGGATGCGCTCGTAGCTGTACTTATCGTGCATGTAGTGGATTGCATTAAGAGCATTGACGTAAACGCCTGCAAGCCAGCGCATCATATCCAAGTACTTGGAGAAGACATCGTCGTAATCAAGGTATTCGCCTTCAACGGCACGGTATTTAGGACCAATCTGTTCGCCGGTCTTCTCGTCACGACCACCATTGATTGCGTAAAGCAGGCATTTAGCAAGGTTTGCGCGAGCACCAAAGAACTGCATCTCTTTACCAACGCGCATGGAGCTGACGCAGCAAGCAATTGCGTAGTCATCGCCATGATAGACGCGCATAAGATCGTCGTTCTCGTACTGAATGGAGCTAGTGGTAATAGAAATCTTTGCACAGTAGCGCTTAAAGCCCTCTGGAAGCTTAGTGGACCACAAGACAGTCAGGTTAGGCTCTGGACTGGTGCCCATGTTTTCAAGGGTGTGGAGCCAGCGGAAGCAGGACTTGGTAACCATAGAGCGGCCATCAATGCCAATGCCACCAATGGACTCAGTGACCCACTGAGGGTCTCCCGAGAAGAGCTCGTTGTACTCAGGAGTACGAGCAAACTTGACCATACGAAGCTTCATAACTAGGTGGTCAACAATCTCCTGAATCTCAGATTCAGTGAAGGTACCACGAGCAAGATCGCGCTCTGCATAGATGTCCAGGAAGGTGGTGTTACGGCCAATGGACATTGCAGCGCCATTTTGCTCTTTAACAGCAGCAAGATAGCCTAGGTAGAGCCACTGAACAGCCTCTTTGAAGTTCTCAGCAGGGCGGCTCAAATCAAAGCCATAAATCTCGCCAAGCTGCTTGAGCTCCTTGAGAGCACGAATCTGCTCGGAAAGCTCCTCACGATGACGAATGGTTTTCTCGTCCATGACGGTACCGGTGCCATTTTTCTGATTTGTTTTATCGGCGATAAGAGCGTCAACACCGTAGAGAGCCACACGACGATAGTCGCCGATGATGCGGCCACGGCCGTATGCGTCAGGCAGACCAGTGATGATGTGGGAGTGACGGCATTTACGCATGTCCTCGGTGTAGACATCAAAAACGCCAGCATTGTGAGTTTTGCGACGATAGGTATAGAAGTCAACAATCTCTGGGTCAACCTCGTAGCCGTAGGCCTTGCAAGCAGCCATTGCCATACGAATGCCACCGTCTACCATAAGGGCGCGCTTCAGTGGCTTGTCTGTTTGAAGGCCAACAATCTGCTCAAGTGGCTTATCAATGTAGCCGGCCTCGTGGGAAGTGATAGTGGAAACCTGCTTGGTATCCATATCAAGTACGCCACCATTTGCGGTCTCTTGAGCAAAGAGATCCATAACATCCGCCCAAAGCTTTGTGGTAGCCTCAGTTGGACCAGCGAGGAAGGAATCATCGCCATCGTAAGGGGTGTAATTCCTCTGAATGAAGTCTCGGACGTCAATTGCTTTTTGCCAGTTACCACCGACAAAGCCGTCCCAAGCCTCCTGTGCTGGTGTTTCCTGCATAACACACTCCTTTTTACATGGATTTTTGAGTCCATGTTCATGCTGAGCGTGTTGAGTGGAGCATGGCCGCTCAGCAGTTTACAAATAGCAATCTTGAGACTAATTTTGACAGCAGGTATGTCTTTGGACAAATGACGTCAAATATTAGTTGCGACCTCTAACTTTACTCAATATGTAGTGCCAAACAAGTGACAAATACGCAATATTTTGACAAGTTAGAAACGGTTTACATTTGCGCAGGTCAGAAATTTGCTAAAAAGAAAGCTATATAAAAATTGTTGAGAATTAGTCACATTTATTGCGACAGGTGTCTGTTTCTTCTCCAAATGTCCACAAAATTGTTGTTATTCTTAGCTATAGGGGAGGCTTCATGAATACTGTAGCAACAGAAAAACAACGCTTGCGAGAAGAACGTCTAGCAGCAAGAGAAACTCTTTCTGAGCAAGAGAGATGTGTGCTTGATGATTGCATTACTCAGAAACTTCTTGAGACCCCTGAATATTCAGAGGCAACTACTGTTTTAACGTATGTTTCTGTTTCATCTGAAGTTTCTACCAGGATGTTTATTGAGTGTGCTCTACGTGATGGAAAAACGGTGGCGGTGCCTCGCTGCTTACCTGGACATCGTTTAGAGTTTGTTGCCATCACTTCATTAGATCAGCTTGTGCCAGCTCCTTTTAATTTGCTTGAGCCATCAAAAGACCTATCCGCTTTAACAGAAAACCATATGAACAATTCGATTTGCATTGTTCCAGCACTTCTTGTTGATACAAAAGGGTATCGCTTGGGTTATGGTGCTGGTTTTTATGACCGGTTCTTGTCTACGTACCCTGGCAAGAAAATTTGTCTTGCTTACCAGCAAAATTTGATTCGGACAACGCTTCCTCATACAGCATTTGATGTTGCCGTAGATATGGTGATAACCGAGTCAGATGTACTTACGTGTGCATAAAAAACCTGCTGCAATTTAGCATTACAGCAGGCTTGTGTTTCTCGCCAAATGGCTATAAGCAACTGGCTATGCTTCATCTTTGAGATGAGCCGCCATCAGTTGGATTGCTTCTCTGTAGCTGTCAATTCCTTTACCAGTAACTGTAGCAAAGCAGGCATCTTTTATATAAGAAATGCGCCTAAAGTCTTCTCTGGTAGAGATGTCGGTAAGATGCACCTCAATCATGGGAATTTGTACGGCAAGCGCGGCGTCGAGCAGAGCAACTGAGGTGTGCGTATAGGCAGCAGGATTGATGATAATGCCATCATAGCTACCCAGCGCGTCCTGGATTGCATCAACTAAATCGCCCTCGTGGTTTGATTGATAGCAAACGCAATCAGAGAAACCTTGAGATTGCGCCTCCGCCTTACAGACTTCTATAAGGGTCCTGTAGTCAGCTTTTCCGTAAATCTCTGGTTCACGAATACCTAACATGTTGATGTTTGGGCCATTAATGATGAGCAGGCGAGGGGCTTCGAGATCATCCTCATAGTCATCTTCAAAGTCGTCTGCGTCTAAGCCAGAAACAAGGCCGTCAAAGTCTTCTTCATCCTGATTAAGAGTATTTTTTTGGGCAAGCAGAGAGATTAGCTCATCCACCTCTTCGTTATGCTGAGTGGGAAGATCTGCTCGCTTCTCGTCTAACGAACAAAAAGTCTTTTCTGGCTCACCCAAAATGCAATTGAGCGCGTCATTTACCTGACCGACAAGATTGGGACCAAAGACTACCTCAAGTCCGTTTGATCCCTTTCCCACAATGCCAAGAACGCCAGTGGCTGTGGCTAACTGTTCATGGTCGATAAGCGTCATATCATCAATAGAAAGACGAAGTCGCGTCATGCATACTTCGTTGTGAGTTAAGTTTTTTGAACCGCCTATTGCATTAAGAATCTCGTGAGCAATAGCATTGCTATCCATCGGATATCTCCCCAAATACGACCAAATATCAAATACTTAACTGTTTGATTGGACGTAGCATCCTTGAAGTTTTCTGAATACAAACCTACGAGGTATAAGTATAGGGGCTTTAACGTGCCAAAATTCAAAGTCTCTTGGTCGTCCGGTGAACGGTTGAAAAATAACTGTAAACGTTTTCTGTTATTTAAATGCTGTGGCGAGAAGACCTTTGGCATCAGCTTCTGGACTACCAAGACAAGAAAAAGTTACGTCTGCCCATGCTTCATAGAGAGGTAGTCGCTTTGCAGCAAGTTCTTGTATGCCAACACTTTGTGAGAGTGGTCTTCCTGCAATAGTCAATTCTTCAAGAGGGCGAGTTAGATAGACAAGCTTTCCATTTTGACGGAGGAGCTGGTAGTTTGCAGGTGTAACAACTAAGCCACCTCCACAAGAGATCACCGCACCACTCATGCTGGAAATCTCTTGAATTACCTCATGCTCTAGACGTCTAAACGCTGCTTCGCCGTGTGTTTGTAGATAGGTTGCCGCCTCACAGTGAGCTTTCTGTTTGATGAGAAGGTCTGTGTCTATCCAGGGACGATTCAGAAGCTTTGCTAGTGCTTCTCCCGTAGAGGTTTTTCCTACACCAGGCATGCCGATAAGCACAATGTTTTCTTTTGAAGCATGGAGGTCACGAGAGATACGTTCTATCTGCGAGTCTGATACATCCCGTCCCAAAAAGAGTGAGCTTGCTCTAGCTGCTTGAGCCACCAGCATTTTTAAACCATTTGCATTGAGTATTCCAAGACTTTCTGCGTCTAGAAGAAGCTGAGAGTGTAGCGGATTATAGATAAGATCAACCACGCATTGCAGGGACGTAAATGCAGCTATTTCCTCTTTGGTTAGAGGGGAGATGCCAGCGTGAGGTGACATTCCTACTGGTGTTGCATTGACAAGAAGATCAGCGTCATAGTGGGATTGAAGCTGGTCATACGTAATTGCACAGTCAACAAATGAAGAGCTTACTTGAGGGTTTCTGGAGACTCCCACAACGTACGCGTCACCTTTTTTAAGTGCATAGCAAACTGCCTGGCCAGCACCGCCAAAGGCTCCTAAAACTATCGCTTTCTTTTGGTTCAAGCTGACCTTGAGACTTTTAACCAGATACTCAAAGCCATACACATCTGTGTTGTCAGCTGTTATGAACCCATTTGCATCTTTTACCAGTGTATTTGCCGCTCCTATAGCTTGAGCATCCTCAGAAGCGGAGTCCGCAAGAGCGCAGGCATTCTTTTTGTAAGGGATGGTAACGTTCAAACCACGCCAAAGTTGGTCTTTAAGAAAGTCCTTTAGCTCCGAAGCAGAAAGCTCATGAAGCTGGTAGGGGAATGACCCCAACTTTTCATGAATTGCTGCCGACCAACTATGAGAGAGTTTCTCGCCAATAAGGCCGTAAGGAGCAAGAGGGGCTGTAGGGTTACTTGAACCTTGTTGCACAGTTTTAGAGCTCACGGGATGTCTCCTGAACTGCTTTTGCAGCGTTCATCAAAACCTCAAGTAACTCTAAAGCATACGGTTCAAGTTCATTAGAAACAGAGGCTTTAACCTGGTCTCTTTTGGCATTTTCTCTTGAGAAATCAAGAACAGTAAGTTCATGCTCTTTTTTGTAAGCACCAATTTGTTTGGCAACCGCAATCCTTTGCTCAAAGAGGTCAAAGATTTGCGCATCAATTGAATCGATTTCCTGGCGAAGCGTTTCTAGCTGATTAGTCATTGTTATATCCGTTCTGCTCAGAGGGCCAGGAATATAAGGTGTCGAGAAGAGCTAGTGCAAAAGCGCTTTCAACGCAGGGCACGGCACGCAAAACCGCAGTTACATCATGTCTGCCCTGAACAACAAGCTGCTCTGGTTCCATAGTTTGAAGGTTTACCGAGTTCTGTGGTAGGCCAATGCTCGAGATAGGTTTTAACGCACATCTAAACCAGATGGGAGCTCCTGTTGAAATACCACCCAGAATACCTCCCGCATGATTGGTGGTTGGCACAACGGAGCTGTTACGTACTTCGTAAGCATCGTTATTCTCAGAGCCAAGTAAATTTGCAACATTCATGCCGCTACCAAATTCAATGGCTTTAACAGCGGGAACACCAAAGACTGCAGCAGAGATGGTATTTTCAAGCCCATGGAAATGAGGGCGCCCAATACCTGCAGGAACACCCGTTGCCACACATTCTATGCTGCCGCCAACAGTATTTTTCTCTGAGCGCAGCTGCGTAAGGAGTGCGCTGGTTTTCTCGCCAGCTTGTGCATCGAGAAAGGGAAGTGTTTGAGGATCAGCTTGTAGCAGCTGACCCATTTGGAGAGCAAGCTGTTTATTGGCCTCAAGAGAGTTGTCTACAAGCTCAAGGGGAGTGTCGTTGATGTCCTTTATTTTGAGCACATGAGCTGCAATAGAGATACCCTGAGCACGTAAAATCTGGAGCGCTATGCCTCCTGCGATGCAAAGAGGGGCTGTTAGACGAGCGGAAAAATGACCTCCACCCGTTTGTTTGTAGGAGTCTCCCCATTTTGCCCAGGCGGAAAAATCGGCATGTCCTGGTCGTGGGACAAGCTTTGTAGCTGCATAATCTTGTGGCCGAACGTTTGTGTTAGGTAGCTCCACCGTGAGCGGAGAACCATCTAAAATGCCCTCTGCTGACATTCCAGAGATAAACTGAGGGTCGTCAGTCTCTTTACGCGGAGTATCCCATGGATGTGACGGAGACCTTCTTTGAAGAAATGTCTTGAGATCAGCTAAGTCAACCGCAAAACCAGCAGGTAAACCCTCAATGGTGCAGCCGATTTTTGGGGCATGGGACTCGCCAAAAATAGACACTTTTACTGTTTTTCCAAAAGTTGAGGTCATCATTTATGACTCCATACTGTGGCAGACACCACCGAGCTGCTTAAAGTGCTCAAAGAAAAGCGGATACGACTTATTGATTGCTTCTGCACGGGTGATGACAACTGGACCTGTTGCATACGAAGCCAAGATAGTTGCCATCATTACGATGCGATGATCATTGCACGAGTCTACGATGCAGCTTGTGGGTTGTTTTCCTCCGGTGATGACCAGCGCTGTTTGGTCTTCAGAGAGTTCGACGGTCACACTAAATGCCCTCAGTGTGCTGCAGATGCTTTGGACACGGTCGGACTCTTTAAGGCGCAGGCGCTGAATATCGGTGAGCTTGCTAGTCCCAGGAATAAACGCAGCTAGCGAAGCAAGTACTGGAGCAAGGTCACATACCTCTGAGACAGAAATAGTAAACGGCCTCAGGTGATGCATCATACAAGCTGCGCCTTTTTGCTGACGAGAAACACGTGCACCCACAAGCGATAACGCGGCCAAAATAGCTCTGTCTCCCTGAGCACTTTGCATAGAGAGTCCTGTGACCTCTATGCCTTGACCAATGGCGCCTGCAACAAGCCACGGAGCGGCGTTTGACCAATCTCCCTCAATTGAATAAACGCCTGGACAAACGTAGTGTTGTGGCTCAATGGTATAGATGGCGTTCTGCGCATCAAATGTAGCGCAAACACCAAAATCTCCCATGACTTGCTCTGTGATAACCAGATAATCCTTTGACTGGATGGGTCCGGTAATCTGTATTGTTGAAGATTCATTCAACAAAGGTAATGACAGTAAAAGTCCAGAAATAAACTGAGAAGAAATATCTCCTGGTAGCTCAAATAAACCGCCAATAAGTTTGCCTGAAACCTTAAGGAACTTCTCGTCCTGCCAGGCAAAAGACATGCCATGAGCAGAAAGCTCTGAAATAAGTGGTTCCAGGGGTCGTGAGAAGAGTCTTCCTTCTGCAGAAATTGTGGCGTTTACGTGCAGCGCGCCCAGAAGGGGGAGTAAAAACCTGAGCGTGGTGCCAGATTCTTTACAGTTGAGCTGCACGCTTTGAGGGCGATTCTGGTCCTTTGCGGGAACAACTCTAAACCCTTGTTTGGTTCTAGCAATAGTTGTGCCCAAAGCTTTAAGACAATCAACGGTTACTTGAATGTCCTCTGAGATGTAAGGACAGGTAATGTTAGTAGTACCGTTTGCAAATGAAGCGCAGATGAGCGCTCGATGAGCGCATGATTTGGACGGGATTGCCTCTACCGTTCCAAATAAATCATGAGGTGTTATTGAAACATCCATACTGTGTACGCTCCGTATCTACTTGCTTGATGTAAGAATACCGCAGTTGAGTGAGAGAGAAGGATATGGTTAAAATGTTTGAAGATTAAAGGAGGAAGCAAGTGAATAAGCCTTTTAGCGCCGTAACTCAGGTTTTACGTGGTTATACATACAATCAGGTTAAAGCTGTAGTTGAGGTTCTTGTTGATTCTCCTGTACATAACGTTGAAGTAACCATGAACACGCCAGAAGCTGCTACTTTGATTCAGAAGTTATCCCGTGAATATGGCTCAGATATCAATATTGGCGCTGGTACGGTGCTTACTCTCGAAGATTTACAGACGGCTCATAAGGCTGGCGCTACGTTTGTTTTAGCACCAACAATGCTTTCTGAAGAGATGTTTGACTACTGCAAAGAGCATGAGATTTTGAGTGTTCCAGGAGCGTTTTCGCCAACAGAAATTGCTCATGCATTTGCTCTTGGCGCTGACATTGTCAAGGTATTCCCCGCAAATGAGGTTAGCTATGGGTATGCTAAAAAAGTTTGCGAGCCTCTAGGAAACTTGCCTCTTATGGCAGTTGGTGGAGTCACAACAGACAATATTGCTGAAGTATTTGCTGGTGGATACTCCTATGTAGGAACTGCTAATGGCATCTTCAACAAAAATGACATCTTAGCTGAAGATAAGACTGTCCTAAAACAGTCAGTACGTAAGCTTGCAGAAGAGCTAGAACGTCTTGGGCGTTAGTTTTCTTTTGCTAGCTCAATCAGCTGTTTAAGTTCTGTAAAAGACTTGCGCTCAATGCGTACATCACCAATACCGTAGATAAGCGCTACATCAATAGAATCCGCATGGCTTTTCTTGTCATGTAGTGCTGCGTTATAAAGCTCTTCAACAGTAAATGAAGTGCTGGTAGGAAGCCCATAAGACTGCGTAAGCTCAGCGATGCTCTCTGCGTCTTTAACAGAACAGAGGCCAAGTTTGGAGCAGGCTTTTGCCATCATGGCTGTTCCTGCAGCAACACAGGAACCGTGTCCAAGCTCAAAGTTGCTAAGCGTCTCAATAGCATGACCAAGTGTGTGGCCCAGATTGAGCAATTTTCTTGATCCTGCTTCTTTGAAGTCTGCTTCAACAACTGATTTCTTTATTTCAATGCACGCTTGAATGAGCTCTTGTCTGCGCGATACATCGATGACCTGCACGGGGTTTCTCGCCATAGAGATTTTATTAAAGAGCTCCTGTCCAGAAAGCACACCGTATTTAATGAGTTCTCCGCAACTATCTTGCAAAAGTGGTGCAGGAATAGAATTTAGCAGCTCAAGGTCAACAATAACTGCCCCGGGGTTATAGAAGGCACCAACAAGATTTTTGCCAAAAGGCAGGTCAATGGCAGTCTTTCCACCAATTGAAGAGTCAATCATAGCCAAGAGCGAGGTGGGGATGTGTACGAGCGCACAACCTCGCATGTAGGTAGCTGCAACAAATCCCGCAAGGTCTCCGATGACTCCACCGCCAAGGCCAACCACAATGTCTTCTCGTGTAAAACGATGTTCCGCAAGAATGCTTACCAGCTTTTGATACGACTCAAACGATTTTGCGTGCTCACCTGTAGACACTGTGGCAGTGGTAACGGAGTAGCCAGCTGACTCCAGCGAGGTGAGAAGTTCAGAGCCATAGAGTTTGTTCAAATCTGGATGAGTGACTAGAAGAATCTTTGAACCTGAGGTGTGCGAGCGAATGAGCTTACCAGCTTGTGCAAGCAAGTGATGTCCTACATAGATTTGATATGAGTCAGACGTAAGGTCAACAGAAATAGTATTCATGAGCTCCTCAATTGCTGGTTAGCTTCATTTTAGCATGGGAAAATACCAGAAGAAAATTACGCAAACCGTTACAAAGGGCAGTAAGTAGGCTGGGGTATACTTATGCACCATGACTCCGTAGCTCAGTGGATTAGAGCGTTTGCCTCCGGAGCAAAAGGTCGTGGGTTCGAAACCCACCGGGGTCACCACATGCAAAAAACCGGCCATCACTGACTGGAGATCGTTTATATGTCATCGCAGGGTACTGAAGGCAAGAAAAACGTGCGTTTAGAAGAAACGTATGAAGGTCTAACATCAAAAGAAGTTGCAGAAAGAGTTTCTGCAGGTAAAGTTAATACTAATACAGACGTCAAAACTAAATCTATTGCTCAGATTATTGCAGAGCATAGTTTTACTCTCTTTAACATAGTTAATGTTTTGATGGCGCTGCTTGTTGTTGTAACGGGGCAGTACAGAAATGCGCTTTTCATGAGCGTAGTTCTTGCAAACCTGGTCATTGGCATTGTCCAAGAGATTCGTGCAAAACGCATGATTGACCGACTGTCTCTTATGACGGCTCAGAGTGTTTGTGTCATTCGTGACGGTAAAGATACCTTTATCAAACCTGACCAGCTTGTCATTGACGATCTTGTGCGTTTGAAGACTGGCGATCAAATTCCTGCTGACAGCATTCTTGTGTCAGAGCACGTAAGCGTTGACGAAAGCCTTCTTACTGGTGAGGCAGAGCCTGTGCAAAAAACCGCAGGAGACGAGCTACTTTCTGGTAGTTTTGTCGAGAGGGGCAGTCTTGTCGGTAAGGTTTGTCGTGTTGGCCAGGAAGGCTGCGCTGCACGTATTAACGCAGAGGCAAAGTTTGTTAAAGAGATCAACTCAGAGATTCTTACCACCATTAAGTCGATCATCCGTGCGGGCTCCATTGCGCTGATTCCGCTGGGTATTGGCCTGTTTGTTCGTACGTATTTCATCGGCCATGCAGATTTAAACGAAGCGCTTCTTTCGATGATTGCTGCCGTTATTGGCATGATTCCTCAAGGACTTGTTCTTCTCACCAGCTCGGTGCTTGCTATTGCAACCATTAGGCTTGGCCAGAAGAATGTTTTGGTTCAGCAGCAATACTGTATTGAAACGCTGGCACGCGTAGATACTCTTTGTTTGGACAAGACGGGCACTATTACCACGGGAAACATGGAAGTTGCTCGTGTTTTGGACGCTTCGTTTTCGCCAATTACTGAGGCTGCGGGTGCTCTGCAAGCGGCTGTAAACGTTGTCGGCGCAAATAAAGATGACGCTAACGACACGGCTACAGCAATTCTTGCGTATGCATCCAAGCAGGGGATTCAAAGTGAACGTCCTTCTCGCGTTGTGGCGTTTTCTTCCAAGCGAAAGTACTCTGGCTGCGTGACTGAGGACGGAGAGGCATTTGTTATCGGTGCTGCTCAGTTTGTACTTGGTCCCGAGGCAGCAGACGTTATTGCAGGCTCCGATGCCTTTGCATCCATTGAACGCGTGCTGGTTGCCTGCCGCGTTGACGGTTTTGACCAAAACGACGCCTTGCAGGGGACACCTCAGCTCCTGGGTTATGTGGTGCTCAGGGACCAGATTAGAGAGACCGCCCCACAAACCATCGCGTACTTCCTTGAGCAAGGCGTTGACTTGCGCGTTATTTCGGGCGACGACCCTCGTACCGTCTCTGCTATTGCTGAGCGTGCGGGAGTCCCTCATGCCGACGGTTGGGTAGACGCAACTACGCTGCACACAGAAGCAGATATTGCTGCAGCTGTCGAGAAGTACCACGTATTTGGTCGCGTCACGCCAGAGCAGAAGCGTGAGCTTGTTATTGCACTCCAGAAGCTGGGCCACACCGTTGCCATGACCGGCGACGGCGTAAACGACATCCTGGCTCTGAGGCAGTCGGATTGCTCTATCTCTGTTGCTTCAGGTTCTGCAGCAGCTAGAAACGTTGCAGAGATTGTCCTGGCAGACAACGATTTTGCGCACATGCCAGAAGTTGTTGCTGAGGGCAGGCGCTCTATCAATAACCTTCAGCGCTCTGCTGCGCTCATTCTTGTTAAGACGGTTTACACTGCAGCGCTTGCGCTCTATTGCATTATTGCGCCACCATATCCCTTTATTCCTGTTCAGATGTCACTTTTGTCATTTGCAACCGTTGGCCTTCCATCGTTTGTGCTGGCACTTGAGCCAAATCACGACCGCGTAAAAGGCAACTTCCTGGTTAACATTTTGCGCAAGTCACTACCAGCTTCTATTGCGGTTACCATCACGCTTGCGCTCCTTATGACTGCGGGTCATCTGTTTAAACTCAATCTTTCTCAGGTGTCTACGATGGCGCTTATCACCACCGCAACAGTTGGTTTTGCGCTGCTCAGAAGAATTTCTTTGCCGCTTACCAAGCTCCGCATTGCACTTCTTGTTGTATGCATTGCCATTGTTGTTGGTGGATGCACGGTGGCGCAGGACTTCTTCCGTATTGCACCTCTCACCCCACGCATCTTGCCATACTTGGCACTTTGTCTGGTGATTTCCGTTATCATCTTCAACAGAATTTCCGAGCGTTACATTCACAACTATGCAAAGGATCGATTCTTTGACCTGGTTGTGAGATTAATGGGAGGAAAGTCAACTTATAGCTCTTCTGCTGATATAAACGATTAAACTGAAGCACAAGCAAAGAGTTGTGGAGGGTGTATGCGTTGTCCAAACTGTGGATCTGAGGTCGATGAAGGGGCTTTAACCTGCCCTCATTGTCAGATTGATCTAAGTTTGACCCAAAGGATTCCTGTTACTCAAGCCCACTGGTGCCCTCATTGTGGCGCCTTGGTGGCTGCTGCTGCAGAAAGCTGCCCCAAGTGCGGCCTCCCTCTGCCACAAGCGGTGCCAGCCGCTCGTCCCGCGCGAGCCATTAGACCCACACGCAACATCTCGCTCCCAGAGATTGACGCCGCTCCAGCATCTGGCGAGAAACACAATTCACTTGCAGACGCAGACCCTAATGCATCATCTTCTGCTGCAGCTGATCCTACTGTTTTGCAACAAATGCCAGCCGACAACGCTGACCCAGACGCCACCAGCGCGTTTGCCTCGGTGAGCCGCAGGCCAGCTCCTCGTTTTGAGTCTGCAATTCCTTCCGAGCCTTCAAAAGAGAACCTTCCTGAGGCAGAAGGAATCCCTCGCACACGCGTTATTCTGCTCTCAGCTCTTCTTGTCACAACGCTGGTAGTGGCTGCAATTTTTATCATTACGCACCCATGGGACCCACAGGCAACCGATAATCGAGCAAAAGTTGAGGCTCCAGTCTCATCTACTCCTACTACCACTCCTGTTACGCATCTTACAGGTCAAGACACTAGTGCAACTCAGCAAAACACAAGTTCAGATGCTGTTTTTGATGCGCTTAATAGCGATTATCAGAAGCTGGGAGATCTCTCAAAGCGCCTTGATGATAACGAGAAAACCTTTGATCAGCTTGCTATTACCGGCTCTGATCAAGAGCGCGCTGATGCCCAGCAGGAGGCGGAGCAGATATCGCTGGATATCAGTAATGTTATCTCTGACCTTTCAAGCCTTGATGACTCAAATGGAAACTATCGTCAGACCATTGAAAATCTTACTAAGCTGGGCAACTGGCTCCGTAATCGCTCTGATGCTTTGAGTGAGGGATGGAAGCGCTCAGTTGCTTCTAATAATCCTTCTCAGGACAAAGAGCACATCTTGGCGCCAGTCGATAACATCAGAGACTCAAGTGGTTCCAGCTCATACCAGAAACTTTTTGATGAAAATTACGTGAATTGGAAGCCACAAAAGCAGTAAAAATCTACCGTTCAGCTGCTTTAATTTCAAAAATCTCATCATACTGGTAAAATAATTAGGTTAGAAAAGAAGTTCTTTATTACTAAGGGTTTCTCGCGTTTTCTTCTTCTCTTAGATGTAAAGAAGCTTGGAGGAATTATGTTTGGACTTGATCCATTGTATACACCAGAGCGCCAGGTTACTGGTACTGAGGTTGCCGTCTTTGATACCAACAAGGGAATCATTAAGGTTCAACTTGACGGTAAGGGCGCACCTATTCATGTGGCAAACTTCTGCGAGCTTGCAGAGTCTGGCTTCTATGACGATACCAAGTTCCACCGCCTTGTTCCTGGTTTTGTTCTTCAGGGCGGAGATCCTAATACTCGTGAGATGAGTGTTGAGGATGTTATTTTTGGTAATCCTGGTCCTGATGGAATCCCTGGTACTGGTGGTCCTGGTTATTGCATCAAAGAGGAGTTCACCACTAATCCTAACAACTCCCATGTTGACGGTGCACTTGCTATGGCTCGTTCTCAAGATCCAAATTCCGCGGGTTCGCAGTTCTATTTCTGTCTTGGTCCACAGCATGGCTTGGATTCCGGTTACACCGTATTTGGTACAACTATCGAGGGAATGGACGTCATTTCCCAGTTAAAGGTTGGCGATATCGTCAATTCCATTAGAATTGAAAACGCTTAAAGCCAAGTCGCACAGACTCTTGGAGGATATTGTGAATCAACAGGCATTTGAGTTAGGTAAATCTGCATATGATCAGGGCGACTGGTTTGTAGCTATCAGTCAGTTTGATGTGGCTAAAGAGCCAGGCGAGGTAAACGGTCAGATTGACCACCTGCTTGGTAACGCATATATGAAGCTTGGCCAGTTTGATTCTGCCGCTTCTGCTTATAAGTCAGCACTTGCCGATACGTCATATGGCAAGGTTGGCGCACTCTCTACAAACCAGGGTCGCGCTCTTCTGGCTGCTGGTAGGGTACAGGAGGCAATTGTCGCCCTTACTAACGCTGTCCAGGACGTCTCTTACGCAACTCCTTATAAGGCACAGCTTGCCCTTGGTTCTGCTTACGAGAAAATCGGCGATATTCGTAACGCAGGTATTGCTTACAGAAACGCTGCAGTAGACGAGAAGAACCCTAATCCTTCATCTGCTCTCTGCAGTCTTGGTGCATGCTTTATGGGTCTGAACAGACCTGTTGATGCAGTTGAGGCATATCGCACTGCTCTTGATTTTGCTAATCCATTGGAGAACTCCAATAAGATTTATGCAGATCTTGGTCTTGCGTATGTTGCAGCTAATCGCATGTCTGAGGCAGTTGACGCCTTTACTCACGCAACTGCAGATGGCAGCTTTGTCCTGTCTAATCAGCAGCAGTCTGCTTTTGATGCTGCTCGTAAGGCAATTACTGCAATGACTTCTGGCAAGCCATCTGAGACCGATGCCTTCCTTCAGGCAGCTGGTTATGGTGCCTACGATCCACTTGATCCTACAGGTATGTCTGGCGAGCTCATTCCTTCCGCAGAAGATACTGGCTTCTTCCAGATTACTGAGCAGGAGATCATTGAGCAGGACAAGAAGGACAAGAAGATTAGGCGTAAGCATCGCCACACCGGTCTTAAGGTATTTATTACCATTCTTATCTTGCTTATCTTGGCTGTTGGTGGTGCTGGTTATGCTTATTACCGTGGCTATGGATGGCCAACCCAGCAGTCTGTTGTTCAGGACATTTTCAACGCTAAAGCACAGGGCACTGATATTGGTCGCTATGTCTCTAGTTCTGTTTCTAGCACCACGCTGCAGCAGATTTCTAACAGTCTGCCATCAAGCTCTGCTGTCACCATCAACGGTGTTGATCAGAGCATGACTCACTCAACAGTAAACGCTTCCGTCAGCCTTTCTAACGGCGGAAACGTTGACTACACCATTGAGCTTGTTCGTGATGGTATCGGCTGGAAGGTGGCAAGCGTTACCACTTCGTATGTCAGCCAGAACAATCAGAACTCTGGTACAACTTCTGGTACCAACGGTTCTAACTCGGGAACTACCTCTGGAACTAATGGATCTAACTCCTCAAATTCCTCAAATAGTTCCTCCAGCTCTTCAAAGTCTGGTAACTAGTACTAAACTGTTTTAACTGTTCTTTCTGCAGGATTATTACGCACACGCGTAGCACGTTTGATTGGATATCATGTCTATCTTCGATTCGCTCTTCGGAGAATATGGCGGAGACCTAGCCATCGATTTGGGAACTGCAAACACCCTTGTTGCAGTTCGTGGTCAGGGTATTGTCATCAATGAGCCATCGGTTGTTGCAATCGATAAAAGCGAGAGCCGCGTTTTGGCCGTTGGCGCTGACGCAAAGCGCATGATTGGCCGTACTCCTGGCTCCATCATTGCAGAGCGCCCTCTTAAAGACGGCGTCATTGCAGACTTTGATGTTACCGAGGTTATGCTTCGTTACTTCATCGAGAAGGCGCGTGAGCGTAAATATCCTTGGTCACCACGTCCACGCGTAGTTGTTTGCGTTCCTTCTGGCGTTACATCTGTCGAGAAACGCGCTGTTTTTGAGGCAACTATTCAGGCAGGTGCACGTCAGGCATTCTTGATTGAAGAGCCTATGGCTGCAGCTATTGGTGCAGACCTGCCAATTGAGGATCCAACAGGCTCCATGGTTGTTGATATCGGTGGCGGTACTACCGAGGTTGCTGTTATCTCCATGGGCGGCATTGTTGTCTCGCAGTCCATCAGAACTGCAGGTGACGAGTTTGATCAGACTATTCTTGAGCACGTTCGTGATGCGTATAACCTCTCTATTGGTGAGCGTACCGCAGAAGATATCAAGATCAAAGTTGGCTCAGCTGCTCCTCTTGCAGAAGAACTTGACGTTGAGGTAAATGGTCGTGACGTTATGAGCGGTCTTCCAAAGACAGTTCGTATTGAATCAGAAGAGATCCGTCGTGCCCTTGATCGTCCTCTTGATGAGGTTACCAAGGCAGTTAAAGATGCTCTTGATGTAACTCCACCAGATCTTGCTTCTGACCTTATGTACTACGGTATTTTGCTCACTGGTGGCGGCGGAATGCTTCGCGGTCTTGACCAGAGACTTCGTGAAGAGACTGGCGTGCCTGTTAACGTAAGCCCAACCGCTCTAGAAAATGTTGTTACCGGTTGTGCAAAGGTTCTTGAGGCTAACGCATTGTCCGGTGGATTTGTTCAGAGTGCAGGCCAATAAATATGCCATTGTCTAATCAGATCCAGGGTGCTTCATCAGGCCTTGGATCTAACAATAATAAGCATACGGGCGGCCGTAGTTTTATTATTCTTTCGCTGCTTTCAATTGTGTTATTGACGGTTAGCGCTCGTATGGGTGCAGGGGGACCGCTCGAGATGGTTCGAGGCGGCTTCTCTACTATTACCATGCCTTTTAGAATGGCAGGTTCTGCTATCGCTATGCCTTTCCAGGGCATTGGTAACATTTTTAGCAACTTAACGGCAGACCAGCAAACACTTTCTGACCTTAAGGCAGAAAACGAGCAACTGCGCTCAAGAAACGCAGAGCTTGAAGAGACAAACCAGTCTACGCAGCGTTTGCAGGGTCTTCTCGACCTCAAAAATACCTATAACCTGCAGTCCACAGGTGCTCGTGTTATCTCTGGTTCTACTGACTCGTTCAATAACACCATTACGATTGACAAGGGAACTTCGTCCGGGCTGGCTGTTGGCATGCCTGTTGTTGATAGCGGTGGCGTTATTGGCCAGATTATTGAGTGCGGTCCTACAACTTCTACTGTTCGTCTTATTACTGACGAGAAGAGCGGTGTGGCTGCTATGGTTCAAAGCAGCCGAGCTCAGGGCATGCTTATGGGCTCCGCTTCAAGGCAGATTACCCTTAACCTGATCAACACTAACCAGAAGGTTGCTGTAGGCGATACGGTAGTTACCAGTGGTCTTGGTGGCGTGTTCCCTAAGGGCCTTCCTCTGGGTAAGGTTACCAGCGTTGAAGCTGCTCCAGGATCGCTCTATTACACCATTGTTATTGAGCCTTTTGGCAATGTCAGTACCAATGAAGAGGTAATGGTTATCACTTCTCTTTCTGAGGAGCAAAAAGCTACCGCAGATGATATTGCAGAGGCAGATAAGCAAAATACTCCAACAGCAACTAATTCTGACAGTAAGGACAAAGACTCCAAAGACGGATCTTCGGGTTCTTCATCAAGCAACTCTTCTGGCAGTGGCTCTACCAATAACACAACAAATTCCCAGCAGAATGCAACGGTTGCTGCTCCAACGGGTAACACACAACATAACAGCGGAAGAACAGATTAAGGGGGATGTATGCAGGTTTCTGATAGAAATAAAAACACACGCAGCATCGCCGTTCTTGCTGTTGTCTGCTTCATTCTGCAAATTATGCTTACACCACAGGTTTCTTTTGGTGGGGGAGTCATCAATTTTGCACTGATCTTCTCGGCAGCTATTGCCCTGAGATATGGTGGCAAAACTGGCGTAATAAGCGGCTTTATTGCAGGTCTAATCTATGATCTGACTTCTGCCAACCCCATTGGTCTCATGGCACTCTTGCTTGTGGTCAGTTCTTATTTCATGGGTCAAGAGGTAAGAGACAGAATTTCTGGCAATTTTGGTACCTCTATGGGTTTTGTGGCACTTCAAACCTTTGGTGTCACCTTTATGTACCAGCTCATCAACTCTTTGATTGGCTCTGGCGGCAACTTCTTCGAGGGACTGTTGTTTAAGTCTTTCCCCACTATGTTGTTCACTCTTTTGGCTGCTCTACCTGTTTTCTATGTGCTTTCGCATTCCCAAAGATCTCACTCTTCTTTGGGTGGAACAACGCTCTATCGCGGATCTCACCGAGCTCCACAGCGCCTTAAATAAGGGGATAGTATGAATTTCACCCTTGTTATCCTTGCTTGTTGCGCTGTCGCAGCAATTGGTTTGATCATCGTATACCTAACCTTTGGTAGAAAAGATTCGCCATTTACCTTTGATATTGGTGGTGGCGCGCCTAAGGCTTCCGGCGGTTCTGATGGTTCTGCCGAGAAAACCCTCTCGTCCAGACTTATCGGTTTTGCAATTGCCGTCGGCGGTATGTTTGCCGTGCTTATTGGTCGTCTTTGGACCATGCAACTCTTATCGTCAGCTGACTATACTGAGCAAGCAGAGCGCAACCGTACGCGCACGGTTACCACCGCAGCGCCTCGTGGTCGCATTCTGGACAGAAATGGCGTGGAGATTGTTACCAACAGACCAAGTCCAACGGTAGTAGCTCGAGCAGATGTTGCTGAAGACTACGTTAAACTGCAGATTCTTGCCAACCTCTTGGGCATGCCCATGCTGGCGGTGCGCAGAAAAATTATGGATACCTCAGATGGTGCTCAGGCGCTTCGTACCGTTTCTGTAGACGTATCCAGGCGCGTAGTTGCCTACATTTACGCTCACGGTGCTTTGCTTGACGGTGTTTCAATTGAGGAGCGTACGCAGCGCGCCTATCCAAACGGTTCTCTTGCAGCTCATGTTGTTGGCTATACCGGTACTGTTACGCAAGAGCAGCTAGAAAGTAGTAAAACTGCAGATGGCGGCTTTGTGTATGCCCACGGCGATATCGTGGGTCAAACGGGTGTTGAGTATCAGTACGAGTCTGCACTTCAGGGCGTTCGTGGAGAGCAGACGGTGTATGTTGACGCTGCAGGTAACGTATTGTCGCACTCAACGTCCATTGCCCCCCAGAGTGGCTCAGACGTTGTCTTAACCATTGATGCTAACATTCAAAAAGCTGCAGAAGCATCGCTTGTAAGTGTTATTAACACGGTTAGGTCCCAAGACTTCCAGGGCCGTAGTGCAAGCGTGGTTGCGCTTGATTGTACTAACGGCGAAGTCATTGCTATGGCAAGTTACCCAACGTATTCTCCTTCAATGTTTGTTGGTGGTATTGCCAGCTCTGACTGGGACACGCTTTCTTCAGAAGAGGCAAACTACCCGCTGATGAACCGCGCTATTGCCGGCCAGTATCCAACTGGTTCTACTATCAAGGCGCTTACTACCTTTGCTGGACTTAAGTACGGCATTTGCGATGGAAATTCCAGCTGGTATTGCACAGGTTTTTGGACAGGATTTGGCGAGCAATACGGTATGCATTGCTGGCTGCTTTCTGGACACGGCACCGTTAACCTCATTACCGGTATCACTAACTCGTGCGACATTGTTTTTTATGAGATTGGTAAGGGCTTCTTCTACAACAACGATCATCCCGAGGGCATGCAGGAGACGTTCCGTGCCTTTGGACTTGGTGCTCTTTCTGGCATTGACCTTCCAGAAGAGGCGTCTGGTCGCGTTCCAGATGCGGAGTGGAAGTGGAATTACTTTACCAGCTCGCCTGATGATGCTCGTAAGTGGCAGGGTGGTGACAACTGTAACCTTGCTATTGGCCAGGGCGATCTGTTGGTAACCTGCCTTCAGATGGCAAATGCGTACTGTGGCATTGCAAACAGAGGTCCAATTTATAAGCCACATGTTCTGAAGAGCATTAACGCCAGAAACGGCAATGGCTCAGTTATTGAGTACAAAAATGAGGTCATTCTGAACCCAGAAGAAAAAGATGAACACCGAGACATTGTCGCTCGTGGTCTTTACGGTGTCGTCTATGAGGAGTCCGCTTCTCAGACTATTCACTGGACCAATCTTGATGTCACGGTTAATGGCAAGACGGGTACTGCTGAGCAGCAATCTATCGGCGAGCCAGTTGGTTGGTTTGTTGGCTATGCACCTGCTGATAAGCCTCAGTACGTTGTTGCTGCAAACCTTGATTGCGCACCTTCTGGTGCAGGTTCTGGTATGTATATTGTTCGAGACGTCTTTGGCGCAATTTATAATCAGCCAGACAATGTTGGTAGGTAAGGAGGCGAGAAACCCATGGCACTTGATTCATCTGCAGTTACAAAACAGAGAATGAGCTCTCCCTTTAGAAGGCGTGGAGGTATTCCTTCAGGCGGTCTTGCTAAGAAAGAGAGACTTACTGGTAAGAATATTCTGAACAATCTCTATCTTGCGCAGCTTGTTCCCGCGGCTCTTCTCGTCCTCATTGGTATTGTGGTTATTTGGACCGCATCGATGAACATTGCTGAAGCCAGTTTCCCTAGGCATCTTTTGGGCATTGGCTTGGGTCTTGTTTTTGCCACGCTTATGTGGCGCTATGACTACAGAGCACTAGCAAATATGACAAACGTGCTGCTTGTTAGCGTTGTTGTATTGATGATTTTGCCTAAGGTTCCAGGCTTTGGTGTCTCGGTCAAGGGTATGACCGGTTGGGTTAATATCCCGCTTGTTGGCTTTAGATTCCAGCCGTCTGAGCTGGGAAAGATTGTCACAATTTTCCTTATGGCTTCGGTGTGTGCTCAGTATAACGGCAAGGTAGAAACGCTGAGAGACTACGTAAAGCTTTGTGGAACGCTTATGGTTCCATTTGGCTCTATTATGCTTTTGCCAGACCTGGGAACTGGTCTGATTATTTTGGTTATCGGAGCTACTATCATCATTTGCTCTGGTGCAAAACGTTCTTGGATTCTTGTGACCGTTCTTTTGCTCATTGCCGTTGTAGCTCTTGTTGTTGTGACTTCGATGATTCCTGGTATTCCTCACATTCTTAAGGAGTACCAGATGAAGCGTCTTACCGTCTTTTTGGATCCATCCGTTGATCCATCAGGAGATGGCTATAACCTGCAGCAGGCAAAAATTGCCGTAGGTTCTGGTGGCTTTATTGGAAAAGGACCAGGTAACGCTACGCAGGCAAGTGGTCGATTCTTACCTGAGGCACACACGGACTTTGTTTTTGCGCTTTTCTCGGAAGAGTTTGGCTTCCTTGGCGCATTCATTATGCTGTCGCTTTTTGCGTGGATGATTTTTGCAACCATTTTGTTTGCCATGAAGACCGAGAATACCTTCTCTAAGCTGGTACTTGTTGGTTGTGCGGCTATGTGGTCGTTCCAGGTTTTGCAAAACGTTGGCATGTGTATTGGCATCATGCCTATTACCGGCATTCCTCTGCCTTTTATCAGCTTCGGATCAACATCGATGATTGCCCAGCTTGTTTCAGTAGGAATTGTTCAGTCAGTTTACAGACATAGAACTAAGGCGGCATAAGCTATGGCAAAAAGAAACAGCTTAGGCAAGCTTGCAACTTCTGTACTGCAGGAATTCCGCGGCTCGCTCTCATCTCTTGAGCCAACCTACACGCATATCTATGTTGATTCCCTTGCCTCTGAAGAGGCAATTCTTGCTGTTCATACGTATTTTATGCCAGAGAGAACAGATGCTTTAGTGCGCGTTTCTAAGCTTGCCGATGGCGTCTCTTTTACCTCTGGAGGCACTGGTCGTACGGGAAAGAATGCCGCTATTCCTGATATTGCGGTGATTATTCCTACGCCAACATCACAGTATGAGGACGCCCTTACCATGTTGGTAAGTCATTCAATTCCTTGTGCGGTGGTTGTAGAGTCTGCAGTTGAAGCGCAACAAATTGCTGATTCGCTCTACAACACAGGGCTTATTAGCATTGTTGCGGGTACTACTGAAGAAGTGCTCTTTGATCGACTCTCTTCATGGATTGCAACTGCAACAGGAAAATCAGTCTCTTTTGCGGCAGCGTATCCTCTTTGTAGATCTCAGGTGGTCAAACAGATAACTGCTGCTTGTGCTAAAGAAAATGCAGCTATTGGAGCTGTGGCGTTTGTTCCTGGCTCTGATATGCCGCTGATGACAGCGCGTCAGATTAGACTCGCACTTGATATTACCTCCGCCTATAACATCAATATGAGTGTTGAAACCATCACCGAACTTCTCGGCGTTGTGGGCGCGGGTTTTGGATACCGTACGGTTGCACGCACGGTTGCAGGCACAGTTCCTGGATTTGGCTGGGCGCTTAAGGCTGGCATGGGATACGCAGGAACTCACACTACTGCTCGCGTCATTCACGCGTATGCTCGCAAAATTGCCGAGAAACGCGACAGGGCAGCAGCTAATTCTTCTACCAAAACCGGCACTTCGAGTGCTTCTACAGACGCAAGTGCAACAGCAGATACAAATTCACAATCAAATACCGTAGAGATACCAACCACACAGTCCCTCGCTAAAAGATAGAAAGTAGACTATCGTGCGTGTTAAACGAGAAAATCTCTTCCATCTCATTGAGCCCATGCTTCCGCATGTCGAGAAACCCTCTAGATATTTGAATCATGAGTGGGGAGCGGTAGAGGAGCAAGAAGGCCCTTTTCACGTTTGTATGGTTTACGCCGACGTGTACGAGGTTGGTCAGCCTAATCTGGGCATTGCTATTTTGTATAACGCCCTGAATAAGGCACCTCATATTTCTTGTGAGCGCGCCTATCTGCCTTGGACGGATATGTCCGCTTTGATGCGTAAGCGCAATGTTCCTCTGCTTTCTTTGGAGGGTGCGGCACCTTTAGCATCTTTTGATGTGGTGGGCTTCACCCTGGCGCATGAAATGATTGCTACCAATATTATAGAAACGCTTGATTTAGCAGGTATTCCAAAGCTTTCTGAAGAGCGTGATGAAGAAGATCCACTTATTTTTGGTGGCGGTCCATCTGTTTGGAACTCAGAACCCGTGGCTCCGCTTTTTGATGCCATTCTCTTAGGTGATGGCGAAGAAGCACTGGTAGAGATGTGCGAGTGCGTAAGAACTTCCAAGCTGGACGGGGTTTCTCGCCAAGAGATTTTGCACAGGTTGTCTCAGATTCAGGGTGTATACGTACCATCGCTTTATCAGATTGTGCACGATGACACCGCAACACGCTGGGGTTACGCGGTCCCTAAAGAGGGAAGCGGTGCGCCAAGCGTGGTCTATAAGCGCTGTCTGCCAGATCTTTCGGTGACTGACCCCGTGGCCCAGCGCATTGTTCCGTATACCGAGATTGTGCAAGACAGGTTGGCGCTTGAGATTCAGCGCGGCTGTGCTCGTGGCTGTAGGTTCTGTCAGGCTGGTATGACGTATCGCCCTGTTCGTGAGCGCCCGGCTCAGCAAATTGTTAAAGCAGGTGAGGAGGGTCTTCTGAAGAGCGGCTATGATGAGGTTTCGCTCACGTCGCTCTCTACAACGGACCACTCTCAATGCGGCTATATTCTCCGCCGTATGAATTCTGACCTGCGTAAACGTGGTGTGCGTATCTCTATTCCGTCACAGCGTATGGACGCGTTTGGCGCGGAGATGGCAGACGCCGTTTCTACCTCAAGGCGCGGTGGCCTGACATTTGCGCCAGAAGCGGGCTCTCAGCGTATGCGCGATGTTATCAACAAAAACGTCACCGAGGATGATCTTGAGTCCGCAGCAAGAAACGCGTTTGAAAACGGTTGGCGCCGCATGAAGCTCTATTTTATGATGGGCCTTCCAACCGAGACTGACGAGGACATCCAAGCTATTCCTGCAGTTGCAAAGCGTATTTTGGACATCGGTCGAGAAATTGGCGGCAAGGGCGTTACGGTTTCTGCCTCTGTTGCCGTGTTTGTGCCCAAGTCCTACACGCCATTCCAGTGGGTTGGCCAGATTTCTCGTGAGGAAGCCCAGCGCAGGCAGCAGTTGCTCTTGTCGTCAAACCACGATAGGGGACTCAAGATTGCCTATCATGACTCCGGCACTTCGCTGGTAGAAGGAGCGCTCTCAAAGATGGGCCGCGACGGTTTTGATTTGATTTACCGGGCTTGGAAAAATGGTTGCAAGTTTGATGCGTGGACCAGCGAGTTTAATCTTGATGCTTGGAATGCGGCAGCAGAAAGTCTGGGTTTCTCGCTTTCTGATATTGCAACAGAAACCTTTGATATCCAGGCAAAACTTCCTTGGGATCACACATCTCCTGGCGTCTCCAAGGGCTATCTACAGCGAGAATATCGTCGAGCAATGGACGAGGTCACCACACCAGACTGTACGTTTACTTCTTGTACGGGATGTGCGGTATGCCAGACCTTGAAGGTCGACAACGTTTTGATGGGGGTGCGCTCATGACGGATACACAGCTAGAGAGCGTGGCTCCTGAGGCGGTTGAACCAGCGAAGAAAGACTGGCGCGCTGGTAGGCCACAGATTCAGCCAGAGATTATGACGGAGCGTGGAGCAGAGATTTTTAGGCTTCGCGTGGCTTACAAGAAAGACGACCGCCTTGCGTTTTTAGGACATCTTGAGCTTATTGGCACTATTGAGCGCTGTGTTCGTCGAGCTCAGCTGCCGTTTAGAGTGGGAAATGGCTTTGCAAAACGCATGGGTGTGCAGTTCTCTCAGGCGCTTCCCGTAGGCGCTTCGTCTGAGGCGGAGTACTTTGACTTGAAGCTCACCGAATATGTGGACCCAGATGAGGCGCTAGAGAGGCTGTTGTCGGCAACGCCTCCCGCGCTTGCACCGTTTGCTGTCAGCTACGTTGACCGGTCGCTGCCAGCGCTTGAAGCATGGTTGAATGCCGCTCACTGGAGATGCGACATTTTGGGAGAGGGCCTTAAGTCCGATGCATTGTGTTGGGGGTTTGAGGATCTTCTCGCCAAAAAAGAACTGACGTATCTGCGCGGAGACAAGCAAAAAGTGGTCAACTTGGAGACAACGTTTGCGGGTTACAACATCTCTGAGAGCTCATCTGATACGTGCATTTCATTTGAGCTTGATACGTCGCAAGATCCACGAGCGGCGCTTAGACCTGCAGTTTTGATCTATGAGGCACAAAGAATTGCAGCAGAAGCGGGACTTGATGGACTGCGAGGCATTGACTCGTTGAAGGTTTGTCGCACCTCACAGGCACACGTTTCAGAAAATGGACTCCTTGTGAAGCCTTTATAACATGTAGTTTTGTCTTGGAATTTTCTGAAATATGCAGTAGACTATTTCGAGTTGTGTTTCTCGCCGAGGGACATGGGACACCGACAGTTTCCCGCGGATGCCACAGGTCACGGCGGCGAAGATCTTTGCTCGGATCTTCAGAAATGCAAAGATAGTATTAATCGTTGCAAGAATCAGCAATGAAGGGTTACACACATGTACGCAATCGTAGCAACTGGTGGCAAGCAGTATAAGGTTGCCAAGGGCGACGTAATCAGCGTCGAGAAGCTTGATGCGCAGCCTGGCGATAAGGTAAAGCTTGATGTTCTTATGCTTAACGACGGCAAGAAGGTTGTTGCTGACGCTGCCACTCTTTCCTCTAAGAAGGTTACCTGTGAGGTTCTTGAGCAGTACAAGGACAAGAAGGTCCTCGTCTTCAAGTTCCACAAGCGTAAGCGCTATCACCGCGCCAACGGTCACCGTCAGAACCTTACTAAGCTGAAGGTTACCGCGCTCCCTACCGCTCGTAAGGCTGCTGCTAAGGCATCCGACGAGTCTGCAGAGTAATTGGTCACTTCTGATATTGAGATAGGCAGGTAGCATTTATGGCACACAAGAAAGGTCTCGGCTCTTCCCGCAATGGTCGCGACTCACAAGCACAGCGCCTTGGCGTTAAGATTTACGGTGGTCAGGCAATCAAGGCTGGCCAGATTATCATCCGTCAGCGTGGTACTCACATCACTCCTGGCGTAAACGTTGGTCGCGGCAAGGATGACACTCTCTTTGCACTTTGCGATGGCGTTGTTGAGTTCAAGAAGGGTGCTAAGCACGTCGTTAACGTCGTTGCTGCTGAGGCATAAATTTTCTTGAACATCCACAGTTCATTCAAGGGGTCCTTCGGGACCCCTTTTTGTTTCTCGCGGTATTTTGTCTTTGGCGTTACCGTTTTCAGTTTCTAAATTGTTTCTTAATGTATTTCTTGACACAATCTGGCTAAGTAATGGTATTCTTCTTACATTGCAATTTACGCTTTTGGGAGGAGGACATATCATGCGCGCTACATGCACTCAGCAGTGGTGGTGGAACAACTTGTCTTTCTCCGGTCAGCGATGAGTTGCTTCTGCATACGCATTTAGAGGCTCTCGGGTGACCGAGAGCTTTTTTTGTGCGTACGTTTCTTGCTAAATCCGGATGGCGAGAAACCCGTTTAGTTGAAAGTTTTGTTTGTTCGTTTTGTTTTGCGTTAAAGGAGTTTGTATGTCTACAGAAAATCTCGATCAGGTCAACGCCGCAGGCACAAAGACAGGATCTGCAGAGCAGGCGCCACGTGTTGTTACTGTTTCAAAAAATGCAGGTGTATTGGACGTTACTTCTCTTGTTCTTGTTGCCGTTCTTATTGCTGCTGGTTTTATTCTTAACCTGACCGTTGGCAAAGCAATTAGTGCTATTGGTATTGGCCCAGAGTTCATTATTGCGTCGTTCTGCCTGGCTATTCTTCTGCTGAAGCCAACTGCTGTTCAGAGTCTGGTTATTGGCCTTATTGCAGCTACCGTTATTCAGCTGACCACCTCTGTTCCTGGCGCTGATTTTGTTGCAGAGGGCATTGCTTCACTTGTTATGTTTGCTTTCACAAAGTCCGCTCTTGCAGATAAGCCAGTAATGCCTGCAATTGGCTCTTTTGTAACAACTCTCATCTCTGGTCTCATCTTTGCTGCCATTGCTATTCCAGCCAAAGGTGCAACTATTGAGCTTTTCTACGTAATGCTTCCTGTCATCGTGGGAACTGCATTCTTTAATGCTATTGTTGTTCAGGTTCTTGCGGCTCCTCTTAAGAAGGTTTTGGGCCGATAAGTTCTTAGATACGCACATATTTCCTGGAGAACACTGTGTCTATTATTGAAGTTCAATCTGTGTCATACAGCTATCCTGATAGCTCAGCACGCGCTCTGAATGAGCTCTCGCTGAGCGTTCAGGAAGGTGACTTTGTAGGTATTGTTGGTCCTTCTGGTGCAGGCAAGTCTACGCTTGCTCTTGCACTTTCTGGCGCCATTCCTCATCACTTTAGAGGTAATTTCTTTGGCAAGATTCTTGTTGCTGGAATGGATACCTGTACGGTTGCGCTGACTGACATCTCTAAGATTGTGGGTTCTATCACCCAAGATATCAATGCGCAGATGGTTGCTTCAATTGTTGAGGATGAGCTTCTCTTTGGTCTTGAGAACTTTGCGGTTCCTCACGCAGAGATTCCAGAGCGCATTACCTATGCTCTAGAAACTGTTGGTATTGCTAACCTTCGTTTTAGAGAGATTGCTTCTCTTTCTGGCGGACAAAAACAAAAGGTTGCTATAGCAGCTCTTTTGGCGCTACAGCCGCAGGTTATGGTACTAGATGAGCCAACAGCTGCTTTGGATCCGACGTCGTCCGAGTTAATCTTCCAGACCCTTTTAGAGCTCAACAGAACCAAAGGTATTACGGTTGTGGTAATTGAGCAAAAAGTAGGTCTTCTCGCCAAGTATTGCTCAAAGATTGGCGTTATGGACAAGGGAACCATCTGCGCTTTTGGCAGCGGAGAGGAAGTGTTTTCACAGGTAGATTTGCTGCAAGAGGTTGGTGTTGACGTTCCTCGTTGCGTGCGCGTCTCAAAGGGTGTTCACGAGCTCTCGCATCAAGTGGAATATGTTCATCTACTCAGCGATGCTGACCAGGCTGTCTGCGATGAAACCGCACTCTCGGTTCTGTCAGCCACCAAGCAGCTTGCGTGCTGTGTTGGGGCGTTGCAGCATCGTAGTATTTCTCTTTCAGAGACCGCTGAATCACCAGCTACTGATGCTGTTGAGCTAGCAGGGGAGACGCATCTTCCAAAAATAGATGGTCCTGTGGTTGCTGAGTCGAGCGGACCTTTTGACAGGATTGGTGTTCTTCAAGATGCAGAGCAGCCAAGCGTTCAATCTGTTCTTGACGTTATCGACGCCACCTTTAAATATCAAAATAGTACTGATGGCGTTGAGCGCATCTCCCTCAGCTTGCACCCTGGCGAGCTTGTGGCGCTTGTCGGCCAAAACGGTGCAGGTAAAACAACTCTAACTAAGTTGGTAAATGGCCTGTTGCGTCCTCGATCTGGAGACATTCACCTTAAGGGTGCATCGTGCAAGGATTGGAAGACGTCGCAGATTGCTCAACACGTCTCTACGCTGTTCCAAAATCCCGATTACCAGATTTGCAAAGAGAGTGTTCTTGAGGAGATTGCGTTTGGTCTTGAGCTCAAGGCTGTGTCTGCAGAGGATGCTCGCAAGAAAGCGCTTGAAGTAATTGATTGTATGGGGCTTGATGCGGACGCGTCGCCGTTTATGCTTTCTCGCGGACAGCGTCAGATGGTTGCGCTTGCATCTGTGGTTGCCTGCGAGCCAGATATTCTTGTGCTTGATGAGCCAACTTCGGGTCTGGATTACAAAGAGTGTATGCAGGTCATGAATATGGTCAAATCACTGTGCGAGAAGGGCTGTGCAGTTCTTATGGTCTGTCATGACATGGAGGTTGTGCTGGACTTTGCTACAAGAATTGTCGTTATGGCGCATGGCAGCGTGTTAGATGATGGGGAAGTTGCACAGGTCTTCTCGACAGATGAGGTTTTGAAGGAAGCGTATGTTGAGGCTCCTCAGATGATTCAGCTGTCAAAGCTTGCAGGCGCGCACGTAGATCTGTCATTTGCTGGGCTTAACAGCGCTTCCAAGGTGCTTGAGGCATTGCAGCATCAGTTTGAGATTGCTCGTATTGCAGCAACGCTGAATGGTAAGGAGGCTCCTCGTGGGTAGTGTTATTGATTACACCGAAGGAACAAGCTTCCTTCATAAAGCAAATCCCGTGGCCAAGCTTGTATTTGCGCTTGAACTCTTTGTAGCAGCTTTTGCTGCTCAAGGAACGCTTGAGGTACTTGCGGTGCTCGCGCTTACCATTCTTGTGGGAGTTATCTCACAAAATGCTCAGAAGACTTTTAAGCTGGTATTTGGCTTTGCCGTCTTAGGTCTTATCTTGTGCGTGGTACAGACGCTGGTTGCTCCTGCTGGTCAAGTGCTCTTTTTATGCATAACGGTAGGTGGTTTGGAGCGCGGTTTTAACGTTGCTCTTAAAACAATCGCACTGGCGCTGCCACTACTTTCTATGCTCTCTCTGATGCGTGTAGAAGACCTGATGAATGCGCTGGTAGAAGTTGCGCATGTTCCATATCCTTATGCATTTACCATTGCAACAGTTTTGCGCTTTGTGCCCGTCTTTGCTTCCGAGATGAACCACATCATGGAGGCTCAGATGGCTCGTGGTGTTGAGTTTGATACCAAAAATCCACTCAAGAAACTCCAGCTCACCATGCCTTTGATTGTTCCTCTGCTGGTAAGCTCTGTTAAAAAAGCCGACGCCTCAGCACTTGCAGCTGAGCAGCGAGGTTTCTATCTAAGGAATGCTTCATCTGCATTTAAACGCTATCCTTTGGCTCCATCTGACTTTGCTTTGATGATTCTTGGCGTTGCAGTAATTGTTGTTATCCTCGTGATCTCATAAGAACTTCTCGCGTTTTCACTGTGCTTCGCTGGTAAATGCCGTAACATTAAGGTATTAGAAGGAGGACACGTGGAAACTTTCACTGATCTTTGTCATATCAACGTTAAAGGTGGAGACGGCGGCGCAGGTTGCATGTCTTTCCGCCGAGAAGCATATGTTCCAAAAGGTGGTCCTGACGGTGGCGATGGCGGTCACGGCGGCAATGTTGTCATTGTTGCAGATCCGCAGCTCTCGTCCCTGATTGATTACCGCTATAAGCATCACTTTAAGGCTGAGCGCGGCACTCACGGAAAGGGTGCTCGCCGCCACGGTTCTGACGGACAGGATTTGCTGCTCAAGGTGCCTCTGGGAACCGTTGTGCGCGAGCTTAATCCAGAAACACAAGAGCCTCTCTACGAGATTGCTGATCTTACTTCTCCCGGTGAGCAGGTAGTTGTTGCTCCTGGCGGCAACGGCGGTCGCGGCAACATTCACTTTGTCACTTCAGTAAGGCGTGCACCGGCATTTGCCGAGAAGGGCGAGCCAGCCCAAGAGCATTGGATTGAGCTAGAGATGAAGCTCATGGCTGATGTGGCTTTGGTGGGCATGCCTTCTGTTGGTAAGAGTTCTCTTATCGCACGCATTAGTGCTGCTCGCCCAAAGATTGCTGACTATCCTTTTACTACTCTTGTGCCAAATCTTGGCGTCGTCCGTGCACAAAATGGACAGTCTTTTGTCTGCGCAGACGTTCCTGGTCTTATCGAGGGCGCCTCTGAGGGAAAGGGTCTTGGTCATCAGTTCCTTCGCCATATTGAGCGTACGGCGCTTATTGTCCATATGGTCGATGTTACCGGTGGCTATGAAGGCAGAGATCCTGTAGAAGACTATCACGCCATTAACGAGGAGCTTAAAGCATACGCTTCAAAGCTTGCTGAGCGCCCTCAGATTGTGGTGGCAAACAAGTGTGACATGCCTGGCACAGAAGACGCTATTGAGGCTCTCAGAAAGGCTGCAGAGGCTGACGGCAGGACTTTCTTTGCCATCTCTACGGTAACCGGTTTAAATCTTGATGACTTTGTGACTACCTGTGCTGCAGAGGTAGCAGAGCTCCGTAAAGAAATTGCTATTACTACACCTACGGTTGACCGTAGTGAGGCTTGGGAGAACCAGCGACTTCGCCGTGATAACAAACTTCGCATTGAGCGAGAAGAGCGTCATGCTTGGCGTGTCTCCGGCGGCCAGATTGAGCGCATGGTTATCCAGACCGATTGGGACAACGATGAAGCTGTGGCGTATCTTCAGCGTCGTCTTGACCGTATGGGTCTTGAAGTTCAGCTGGCAAAGGCAGGTGCTGTTGATGGCGACGAGATTCGCATTCTTGAACTTACCTTTACCTATGAAGATCCTAACAAGCCAAATACAGATGGCATAGAGATTCCTGACGAAGATAACTCTGACCAGCAATTTGATGATGTTGAGTTTGAAGATGCTCCATCTGATACGTCTCATATAGCTGAGGCTTCTTCAGAAACTGAGTAGGATATGGCAGTTGACGTCTTAAATAACATGCACCCTGGTCTGCCTCGTTTGGGACAGGATAAAAACCGTACGTACCGTTTGGGAATTATGGGTGGAACCTTTGACCCCATTCACAATGGCCACTTGGTAGCTGCAGAACAGGCATATGATGACCTCAGCCTTGACGTAGTTGTCTTTATGCCTGCTGGACGTCCTGCGTTTAAACAAAATAAGGGAGTTACCAGGGGAGAAGACCGTTACTCAATGACGCTTCTAGCAACCTCAGATAATCCTCATTTTGTTGCTTCTCGTTTTGAGGTGGACTACGAGGGTATTACGTATACCGCTGATACGCTTAGAAGATTGCGCAAGGTATATCCGTCTAACGTTGAGTTTTTCTTTATTACCGGTGCCGACGCAATTGCTGATATTGTTACGTGGAAAGATGCGCAGACGGTCGCAGAACTTGCTCACTTTGTTGCTGCAACACGTCCTGGTTATGAATTAAGTCGTGCTCAAAAGGTTATTGTGGATTCACCGTATGACTTCAAGGTAACTTATCTTGAGGTTCCTGCACTAGCAATCTCATCAAGCTATTTGCGCAGTAGAGTTCAAAAAGGTCAGAGCCTTAGATATCTGACTCCCGATTCAGTTACAGGCTATATTCATAAGCATGGCCTTTACGGCGCTGATACAACACCGCTCAATTAAGCGGTCAAGCCAAAGCGACCTGCTGCTCAGGTTGATATACGCTCGTAGCTAGGCCGGGTCAAATAGATGGATAGTAGGTTTTATCCAATATTTTGTAGGACATAATGGAAAGAACACTTATAGCAAAAGATATTGTTTACACCGCAGAACAACAGGCGCTCATTGATCAGCTTGAGTCTGATCTGAAGTCTCATATGCACCACAAGAATCCTAAGCGCTTTGCACACTCTATTTCTGTTGGACATTGTGCAGAAACCCTCGCGCAGGCCTATGGAGCAGATATGTTTAGCGCTCGTGTGGCAGGTATTTTGCATGATTGGGAGAAACTCCTTTCTGATGCAGAAACCATTGAACTAGCAGAGCACTTTCGTATCCAGACAGCAGCTCCTTATCAGAAAATCGTAGGACTCTTGCACGGTCCTCTCGCCGCAAAAACCCTACCAGCAATGTATCCTTGGCTCTCTGATCAGATTCTCAGTGCTATTCAGAAACACACTGCGGGCGACCGTCAGATGAGTAAGCTAGATAAAATCTTGTATGTAGCGGATCTTATTGAACCCTTGCGACCAAGTTTCAAGTCAGTTGAAGAGGCTCGGGAGGTATATTTACGCGGCGGTTCTCTTGATGAGCTTTATGAGACGGCGTTTTGTGGCGTTATGATGTATGTAATTTCTACTAGAAGTTATTTGTATCCAAACTCAATTGCCCTATACAATGAGATGATTGAAAAGACATCTGAGTAGCCTAGCTACATGAGAAAACGGAGAAATTCATGGCTGTAACTTCACTTGAGCTTGCAAAGACTGCTGCAATTGCTGCAGATCAAAAGAAAGCTGAAGATATTCTTGTGCTCGACCTCACTGGTCTCAGTGATGTTTGCGATTACTTTGTTATCTGCACCGGCGGAAATGCTCGTTTGGCTGACGCTATTGTTGATGAGGTTCGCGAGAAGGTCACGGCAAATTGCGGCGTTCGTCCAATTTCTACTGAAGGCCGTGATGGCCTTAATTGGATTCTGATTGATTACGGCTCAGTTGTAGTTCACGTATTCCAGCCAGAGGTAAGGTCTTACTATCGTCTTGAGCGACTTTGGGCAGATGCTCCTCGTGTAGAGCTAGATATTGAGGGCGCTATGACTTCTGAGATTCCTTACGCTGATCTTCCAGAGGATGCTTTGGCTCCAGCCTTTGAGCTTTCCGAGGATGACCTGGTAGACAATCTTCCAGAATCTGCTGATCCTACTGAGTAGGTTGAGCGTCCTAGATTTGCTCGTTTTTGCCTGTAGGCATGGTGTCTGAAACGCGATGCTCAAAGCGTAGGTCTCTACCATACTGCACAGCATCTGCGCCAAATTTATCTTTGAGTTTATCGGTTACCTCGGAGAGATGACGTAAGTCACTCCGAGGTTTCTTTTTTGTTGCGGATCCAGAGGCTGCCGTATCAAAGGTGTCTTCAAATTGATCAAAAAGAGACGTTTGAACAGGCTTGCTCTGTGTCTCATCTGTAAATGAGCTTATGCCAACACCAAGTAGTCTTACCGGTTGTCCTTCTTTCCAAATGGTTGAAAGAAGGCCAACGGCGACCTCTGCAAAGAGATGCTCATCATCAGTTGGGGTAGGCATTCTTTTTTGAGCGGTATGAGACTCTGTTGCAGAGGCTTTTACCTTAAGCGTTACGGTATAACCTTGTAGCTGTTTTCGGCGAAGACGTCTGCCTACAACACCAGAGATGTGTCTGATAGCTTCTTCTATTTCTTGTTTATCAAACAGATCTGTTTCAAAGGTTCTCTCGTTAGAAACAGACTTAACATCGCGAGGTTGAGCAGCTTCATGAACCTCTGAAATTTCTTTTCCCTGCGCGCGCAAAATCATCTTTGAGGCAGTATTGCCAACAAGGGAAGTGAGATACGTTGCATCTGCTCTTGAGAGTTCTCCAAGCGTTTTGATTCCCTGTTGATGAAGTGTCTTTGCCATAGCAGGACCAATGCCGCTCATTGCTTCAATGGGCAGTGGCGCCAGAAAGCGACCTTCTGTACCAGGAAAGACCGCAGTAAGACCTCGAGGTTTTTCTTGTTCAGAAGCAATCTTGGCAATTGTTTTATTTGTTCCCAGACCAATGGAGCAGGTAACACCTAGTGCTGAAACTCTCTTTTGTATGCGCTTACAAATTTCTAAAGGATTTTCTTTAGAAAATCTTCCAGGAGTAATGTCAAAAAATGCCTCATCAATAGAAACTTGTTCAACAAGGGGAGTCTCATCTTTGAGAAAACCCATAACAAGAGCACTCATTTCTGAGTATCTGTCATAACGTCCTGAAGTCCAAATTGCATGAGGACAAAGCCTTACCGCAGTAGCTGAAGGCATGGCAGAATGAACGCCATACTTTCTTGCTTCATAAGATGCGGTTGAAACAACGCCCCGTTTGTGAGGAGAACCTCCTACAATTACTGGTTTTCCACGCCACTCAGGATGATCAAGTTGTTCTACAGATGCAAAGAACGCATCTAGGTCAAGAAGGCCAATAGCCTTACCATGCCATTCAAAATCACACGATTTACGTGCTGTTTTATCTGATATGTTCTTTGACGTCTCCATGAATATAGTGTATACTTTTTGCGTAAATAGAACAAGTGTTTCATACATAAATTACGAGTACTTTTTGAAGAGAGCAAATTTATACTTTTCGAGGTTAACGCGTTGTTGTACACTTGTAACCCGATTTGTGGCTTTGCGGTGCAGCCCATCTAACATCCGAGGCACCGCTCGTATGGAGGAGTTTTCATTGGCAGTTAAGATTCGTCTGGCCCGTCACGGTGCCAAGAAGCGTCCGTACTATCGCGTAGTTGTCGCTGATGGTCGTATGCCTCGCGATGGTCGTTACATTGAAGAAGTCGGTCGTTATAACCCACTGACTAGCCCAAAGACGATTGATATCAACCTCGAGAAGGTTGACGAGTGGGTAGCAAAGGGCGCTCAGCCAACAAGCGCAGTTTCTCACCTCATTGAGATCGCTCGTACTGGTGCTCCAGTTGCAGAGAAGAAGACCAAGCTCTCCAAGAAGGCACAGGCAAAGGCTGCTGCAGCTGCAGAGGCTGCTGCTGAGGCTGCTGCCGCAGCTGCTGAGGAGTCCGAGGCTCCAGAGGCTGAGTAAATCGTGTCTGAATTCACAGAGCCCACTGAGGTAGACGCTGTCGATCAAGATATTCAGGAGATGCCCTCTGACAAGGTTGCTGATCTTGTCGAGTACATCGTTTGTGGTCTTGTCGATAATGAAGATGCTGTTGCACTCGACGTCACCGATCGCGAGGATGGAGCCTTAATTGAGGTTTCTTGCTCTGAGGAAGACGCTGGACGTGTCATCGGCCGCAAGGGTAGAACCATTAAGGCTATTCGTACTTTGGCTCGTGCTCTTGGCCAGCGTGTTGGCACCTCTGTTGATGTCGAGGTTGTAGGCTAATTTTGCGTAAACACTGGCGAGCAATTGCTCAAATTGTTAAAACGCATGGTAAAAGAGGGGAGGTTGTGACGGTTCCCGTTCACAGCCTTCCTTCTCTTATAGCTGAAGGCATGACGGTTGTTCCTGTTCCGCCTGCACTTAAAGGCCCAAGGAAGTATTTGGTTGTCTCTGTTGAGTCAGATGACAGAGAAGGTAGTCTTGTAACTTTTGAAGATGTAACTACCATCTCTGATGCAGAAGAGCTTATTGGTAAAACGCTTCTGGTAGAAGAAGATTGTCTTCCAGAAAACTTTGGTCTGGTCAATGTTTCTCTGCTTGTTGGTAGAGAAGTGCTTGATATAGAACATGGTTCTCTGGGTGAAATTTCAGAGGTTCTTGTTGGACCTACACAAAATGTGTGGGTACTTGAGGGACCTTTTGGCCAGGTAATGATGCCTGCCGTTGATGAATTTATCAAAGAGGCTCCAGTCGAGGGTCCTATTACCGTCTCAATTCCTCAGGGTCTTCTTAGGTTAGGTGAGTAGCATGCGTCTAGAAACGCTCTCAGTATTTCCTGAGGTCTTCTCGCCCTATTTACATGCTTCTATTATGGGCAGAGCTCAAAAGGCAAATATTTTTGAGTTCTATGCGCATGACTTGCGTGACTGGACGCATGATAGGCATCGTACGGTAGATGATGCTCCTTTTGGTGGTGGACAAGGCATGCTTATGAAGCCAGCTCCCATCTTTGAGGCAGTTCGTGAGATTACTGATCAAGCGGAACCTAAGCCCCACGTGGTGTTTTTCTCGCCAGTTGGTAGGCCGTATACTCAGGCTATTGCTCAAGAGTTTGCTCAAAAAGAGCGCATTCTGTTTGTTTGCGGCCGTTATGAGGGCATGGATGAGCGCGTCTATGAGCTGGCAGATGACGTTATTTCTATGGGAGATTACGTGCTGACGGGCGGAGAGCTTCCTGCACTTACCGTGATTGACTCGGTTGTACGCTTGCTTCCTGGTGCTCTTGGCGATGAGATGAGCTCACAGGATGAGTCATTCTCCGACGATGGCCTTCTTGAGTATGCTCAGTACACGCGTCCAGCAAACTTTGAGGGGCGAGAAGTTCCGTCTGTGCTTCTTTCAGGAGATCACGGAGCGGTAGCAGTCTGGAGACGACAATCTGCACTTGCTCGCACTCGTGCGTGGCGTCCAGACCTCTTAGAGAGCGCTCGGCTCACTGAGAAGGACAGAGTGTATTTAGCAGAGCTTGATCAGCAATCTGGTGATGACGATGAGTAGTGGACATTCCAAAGTACTTGAAATTTTTGAATACCTGGTAATTGTTGCAGTTGCTGTTGCGCTGGCATTTTTTATCAGGACTTTTGTTGCTGAGGTATATGAGGTTCCAACAGGTTCCATGCTCAATACCATTCAGCTGGGAGACCGCTTGGTAGGAGAGAAGCTTACCTATCGCTTTGGCGGTACTCCGCAAGCAGGTGATGTGGTTACCTTCACCAGTCCTCAGAATCCCGATACGCTTTTAGTTAAGCGCGTCATTGCTACAGCAGGTCAAACGGTAGATTTGCGCGACGGTGCTGTGTATGTTGACGGTCAGCTTATGGACGAGCCTTACACTGAAGGCAAGCCAACCTATTCTCTTGCGGATCGCACGGGTGCCGTAATTCAGAATTATCCGTATACTGTTCCTGCAGGTCATATTTTTGTTATGGGGGATAACAGAACAAACTCGCTGGATTCCAGATATTTTGGAGCTGTTGCGGTTTCTACCGTGACCTCTAAGGCAATGTTTATTTTCTGGCCCTTTGACCATGCTCGCGGGCTATAGTACTTACGTCGGACATTTGAGAGAAAGAACATCATGGGCGCAACACCACTTACGTTTCAAGATATGATTTTGACCCTTGAACACTATTGGGCAGAAAAAGGTTGCACGGTCATGCAGCCATATGACTCTGAGGTAGGTGCCGGTACCTTCCACACCGCAACTATCTTGCGCTCACTTGGTCCCGATGCCTGGCGTACCTGCTATCCTCAGCCTTGCCGTCGTCCAGCTGATGGACGCTATGGCGAGAACCCCAACCGCTTGCAGCATTACTATCAGTTCCAGGTTTTGATTAAGCCATCTCCTGCAGACTCTCAAGATCTCTATCTTGGTTCACTCGCCGCTATTGGCCTTGATCCAAAAGACCACGACGTTCGCTTCGTTGAGGACGACTGGGAGAGCCCAACGCTTGGTGCTTGGGGTCTTGGCTGGGAGGTCTGGCTCAACGGCATGGAGGTTACTCAGTTCACGTACTTCCAGCAGGTAGGTGGCATTGAGGTAGACCCTGTTCCTGTTGAGATTACCTATGGTCTTGAGCGCATTGCTATGTATGCTCAGGGTGTAGATTCCGTCTATGACCTGGTCTGGAGCTACCTGCCAGACGGCACTCCAATGACATACGGCCAGGTATTCCTTGAGAACGAGCGCGAGTTCTCAACCTACAACTTTGAGGTCGCTAACATTGAGCTTATGCGCGAGAAGTTCGACGAGTATGAGGCAGAGTGCCATAGCTGTCTTGAGCGCAAGCTCCCACTTCCTGCATATGACTGCGTTATGAAGTGCAGCCACGCTTTTAACTTGCTTGACTCTCGTGGTGCTCTTTCTGCCGTTGAAAGAGCTAACCATATTCTTCGCGTTCGCACCGTTGCCAAGGCATGCTGCGAATCGTATTTGGAGGAGGTTGCTTCTAAGAAAGCACCTGCATCAACTACTCAGGAGGAGGTGGCTTAAATGGCTGAGGTTAGAGACTTCCTGTTTGAGATTGGTTCTGAAGAGATGCCTTCTGCTCCATTGCAGAAAGCTATTGCTCAGTTCAATAAGCTCGTAGTTTCCGGACTTAAAGACTCTGGTCTGTCATTTGGAGAGGTTAAGATCCTCTCGACACCTCGTCGTTTAACTGCCTATGTAAAAGATGTTGCTGAGGCTACAGAAGAGATTTCTGAGGTCAAGCGTGGTCCTAAGGCAGAAATTGCTTTTGATGCAGAGGGTAAGCCAACCAAGGCTGCTGAAGGATTTGCTCGTAAGTGCGGCGTAAGTGCTGATGCACTGACCCGCCGTGTAGATACCGATGGTCACGAGTATGTCTTTGCGGAGCTTAACATTCCTTCAGTTCCTGCTACAAAGATCCTCTCCGAGCTGGCAACTTCTTGGATTGCTGCTCTTGGCTGGCCTCGCAGCCAGCGCTGGGGCTCTTTCCACGAGCGTTATGTTCGTCCTGTTCGTTGGCTTTGCGTCCTCTTTGGTTCAGAGATTGTTCCTGTTACGTACGCTGATGTAACGAGCTCAAACACCACCCAGGGCCATCGTGTTCTTGGTCCTGGTTACCATGAGGTAGCAAGTCCAGCAGACTATGAGCAGGTACTTAAAGATGCTGGTGTTCTGCTTCAGGAGCAGAGAAAAGACGTTATTCTCGCTGGTATTAAAGAGGTTGAGGCTGCTCGTCCAGGATCTCACGTTGATATGCCAGAGAAGGTCTTTGAGGAGGTCATCAACCTTACCGAGTGGCCTCAGGTTCTTGTGGGCACCTTTGACGAGGAATTCCTCAACGTTCCTTCAGAGATTATTACTGAGTCCATGCTCTCTAACCAGCGCTATTTCCCAATTTATGACGCTGAAGGAAAGCTGACTCGAGAGTTTATTGTGGTTTCAAACGCAGATCCATCTTGCGCAGAGCGTGTCATTGACGGCAACGAGCGCGTTGTTCGCGCTCGCCTCGACGACGCTAAGTTCTTCTTTGAGGAGGACTTGAAGCATACGCTTGATGAGTTTGCTCAGCGCCTAGAGACCGTTGTCTTCCAGGAGAAGCTTGGCACGGTTCTGCAGAAGACCCAGCGTATGGAGGCTCTTGCTGCAGAGATTGCGATCGATGAGACTTCCAACAAAGAAGAGGCTGAGCTTGCTGCTCGCGCTGCTCACCTTGCAAAGGCAGACCTTGTCAGCCAGGCGGTTGTCGAGTTCACCAGCCAGCAGGGTGTTATGGGTGGCTACTACGCAGAGGCTGCTGGCGAGAAGAGCGATGTAGCTGCAGCAATTCGCGAGCACTATCGTCCTCGCTTTGCCGGCGACGAGCTCCCAAGTGGCCAGATTGGTCGCTTTGTAGCTATTGCTGACAAGCTTGATACCATCTGCGGCATCTTTGCTATCAACGAGCCACCAACCGGTTCTTCCGATCCTTATGCCGTTCGTCGTGCAGCTATTGGTGTTATTGCACTGGTCCGCTCAACGGCAAACCTTGACCTCAAGAAGCTCATTGCAAGCTCTCTGGAGCTCTACCGCCAGCAGGGTCTTGTTGTTGACGAGTCTATTCAGTCTCAGGTTGAGCAGTACTTTATTGGCCGCCTTGCATCTATTGCAAAGGACGAGAAGATCTCTGCAGACGCTATTGAGGCTGTTAGCGCAATTGGTGTTATCAATCCTGATGAGTTCCTTCAGCGTGCTCGTGCACTTGATGAGGCACGTCAGAACGAGCCTGAGCTCTTTGAGGATCTTGCTACTGCTTATGCACGTGCGGCTCACCTCAGTGACGCTTCTCTTGGCGTGGAGGTTGATACAGAGCTTCTTACTGAGCCAGAGATGTCATTGCTTGCTGCTTGCGAAGAGGGCCAGAAGCAGGTGGCTGCCGCTCTTGCTAGCGCGGACTATGCTGCTGCTGTTTCTGCACTGTCTCAGCTGCGTGAGCCAATTGACATTTTCTTCGACAAAGTGCTTGTCATGGATGAAAATGATACCGTTCGCCGAAATCGTTTACGTCTTTTGAATAAGTTTGCCCAGGTATTTAGTAATGTCGCCGATATTAGTGTGCTTTCTCGTAAGAAGTAGGGTACGCTTAGACTGATAAATGTTTGTATCTTTCTGAATACTTGACTGAAAGGGTTACAGCATGAGCACACTTGATATCGACAACAACTCTCTTGGTGATGGTCTGCCTATCGTTTACGTTTTGTCAGACTCTCGTGGAGAGACCGGTGCTGCAGTAGTTAAGGCTGCTGCTGCTCAGTTTGGCGATGATTCCGTAGAGATTGTAAGGGTTCCAAACATTCACAGCGTTGATGATGTACGCGCATACTTCAACGAGCATGAAGATGAGGATCGTCCTCGCGCAGTCTTCCACACATTTGCAGATGGCTCTCTCAGAAGAGAGATTCGTCGTGAGCTTGATCAGCGCCTCATCCCATCTATTGATCTTCTGGGACCAGCGGTAAACGTTATTTCTACGCTTACGGGTGAAGAGCCAAGCCACGCAATTGGCGCATTCTTTGAGGGAGTTACTCGCTAAGAGAGTGCTGACGCCTCAAAATATCAAAAAGTTAAATGAGCATCCATTTTGGGTGCTCATTTTCTTTATGGAGAATTTCACAATTTGCAATCATAAGTTTGTAAATAATTCTGTGAACGGTCGATATTGACCGCTCACCGTTATTTTGTTCAGATGAATCGCGTAGGTTGGTAACATACTATGAATGTGAGGACAGAACCAACTTTGTTTGGTTTGATGTCTTTGCGTTCAATTGTGTTGGTGCACGCTTTGCGTGTGACAGTTTGAGAGTTTGGAGTGTTATGTCCGAGAAGCACGTTTACAGCTTCGGAAAGGACCACGCCGGTAACGATGTTACTGAGGTCGCTGGCGCATCCGTAGAAGAGGCAAAGTGGATTGTTGGTGGCAAGGGAGCAAACCTTGCAGAGATGTCTAAGATTGGCCTGCCTGTACCTCCAGGATTCTCAATTACTTGCCAAACTTGCGTTGCTTATTCCAACAACGGCAACGTCTGGCCTGAGGGCGTCACTGATGAGATTGACGCTGCAATGGCAACTCTTGAGGAGCGCATGGGCAAGAAGCTCGGCGATGCAGAAGATCCACTGCTTGTCTCCGTCCGTTCCGGTGCTCCATTCTCCATGCCTGGCATGATGGACACTGTTCTTAACCTTGGTCTTAACGATGAGTCCGTTCAGGGCCTCATTAAGCAGACTGGTAACGAGCGCTTTGCTTGGGACTCTTACCGTCGTTTTGTTCAGATGTTCTCTGGCGTTGTTATGGGCGTCTCTGGACAGCTCTTTGAGGACGCAATTGCTGCTAAGAAGGCCGAGAAGGGCGTTAAGCTTGATACAGAGCTGGACGCAAACGACCTTCGTGACCTTGTAACTTGGTTCAAGGGCATCTTTGCTGCAAACGTTGACGTTAAGGAGCACCCAGAGGTCTCCAAGAACGGCTACGCTGTCTTCCCATCTGATCCTTACCTCCAGCTCCGCCTTGCTGAGCAGGCAGTCTTTGGTTCTTGGATGAACGACCGCGCAATCCTTTACCGCAAGCAGAACAAGATTCCTGATGAGCTTGGTACTGCAGTTAACGTTCAGGTCATGGTCTTTGGTAACAAGGGTGAGACTTCTGCAACTGGTGTTGCATTTACTCGTAACCCTGCAGATGGTACCAACGAGCGCTACGGTGACTTCCTGATCAACGCTCAGGGCGAGGACGTTGTTGCTGGTATTCGTAACACTGAGCCTATTGCAGACCTTGTTAAGGTTCCTGCACTCAAGGAGGCAGGCGAGGAGCTCTTCCACGTCTTCGAGATTCTTGAGGATCACTACGCAGACATGATGGACATCGAGTTCACCATTGAGAATGGTAAGCTCTGGATGCTTCAGACTCGTGTTGGTAAGCGTACTGCTCTGTCTGCACTCAAGGTTGCAATTCAGATGTACGAAGAGGGTCGTATTACCAAGGAGCAGGCTGTTTCTCGTGTTGCTCCTGAGCAGCTCGATCAGCTTCTGCACCCACAGTTTGATCCTAACGCTGAGTACGAGACCATTGCTAAGGGTCTTAACGCTTCTCCTGGTGCAGCTGTTGGTGCTGCAGTCTTCTCTTCTGCAGACGCTGAGGCTTTTGCAGAGGCAGGCAAGCCTTGTATTCTTGTCCGCTGGGAGACCACTCCAGATGACCTCCACGGCATGGTTGCTGCAGAGGGCATCCTGACTTCCCACGGCGGCAAGACCAGCCACGCTGCTGTTATTGCTCGTGGTATGGGCGCTCCTTGCGTCTGCGGTGTTGATACACTCCGCATTGATGCTGCTAACAAGCGCTTCACCGTTGCTGATTCCGGCCTTGTTGTTAACGAGGGCGATGTTATCTCCATCGACGGTACCACCGGTGACGTCATCCTTGGTGCTGTTGAGCTTGTTCAGCCAGAGCTTTCTGGTGACCTTCAGACCATCCTTGCATGGGCAGATGAGGTCCGTCTTGACGAGTCCCGTGGTCGCGTCATTGGCGTACGTGCAAACGCTGATAACCCAGCAGATGCTCAGACTTCCGTTGATAACGGCGCTGAGGCAATTGGTCTTGACCGCACAGAGCACATGTTCCTTGGTGAGCGTAAGCACCTCATTCAGGACTTCATCCTTGCAGACTCTGAGGACGTTAAGCAGCTTGCTATTGAGCAGCTTGGCCGTGCTCAGAAGGGTGACTTCCTTGGTATGTTCAAGGTAATGGACGGCAAAGACGTTGTTGTCCGTCTTCTTGACCCACCACTGCACGAGTTCCTTGATTCCCCACGTGAGCTTGACGTTGAGATTGCTCATGATGAGGAGCAGGGTAAGGACACCGCTGCAAAGCGTGCTCTTCTCGCTAAGTTTGACGCCTTCCAGGAGGCAAACCCAATGCTCGGCCTTCGTGGCTGCCGCCTTGGTCTTGTCTACCCAGAGCTCAACGTTATGCAGGTCCGTGCTATCGCAAGCGCAGCTGCAGAGCTCAAGCGCGTTGGTCTTGACCCTCGCCCAGAGATCATGGTTCCTCTGGTTGGCTTCGAAGAGGAGCTCATCCAGGTCCGTGAAGAGGTTGAGCAGACCATCAAGCAGGTTGCTGACGAGTACGGTGTTGAGCTCAACATCCCAGTTGGTACCATGATCGAGCTTCCACGTGCAGCTATCATGTCTGAGGAGATTGCTAAGCACGCAGACTTCTTCTCCTTCGGTACTAACGACCTTACCCAGACCTGCCTTGGCTTCTCTCGTGATGACGTTGAGTCCGCATTCATGCCTCTCTACCTTGAGCGCAAGATTGTTAAGACCAACCCATTTGCAACTCTTGATAAGGGCGTTGCAGAGCTTGTCCGCATGGGCGTTGAGGGTGGCCGTAAGGGTAATCCTAACCTCACCATTGGTGTCTGCGGTGAGACTGGTGGCGATCCAGAGTCCATCCACATGTACTACAACCTTGGTCTTGACTATGTCTCCTGCTCTCCATACCGCGTGCCAATCGCACGTCTTGCTGCAGCACAGGCTAAGATTCAGGCTAACGGTGGTCCACAGAAGATTGCTACCAAGTAGGTTTTCTTCTAGACACACTGCAACAAACTCTAGAGGGCGGCTTCGGTCGCCCTCTTTTGCTAGATAGCAATAACCTGCTATTATGTGATAAAGATGCAGGTACAAGGAGGGTCTATGTTATCCATTCAACGAGAAGATCTTGAAGCTCGCGAGCATCAAATCTTATCTCCTGAAGCGGCTTTTTCTGATCAAAGTAAAGGTCGCGCGGTAGCAGAGGAACCTGACCAGTACCGTACCTGTTATCAGTGCGATAGAGATCGTATTCTGCATAGCAAGAGCTTCCGAAGGCTTGCCCACAAGACACAGGTTTTTCTCGCCCCAGAAGGGGACCACTATAGAACCCGCCTTATTCATACGCTTGAGGTTTCGCAGATTGCGCGCTCCATTGCACGACCTCTTGGCTTAAATGAAGACCTTACTGAGGCAATTGCGCTTGGACATGATTTAGGTCATACGCCGTTTGGGCATATTGGTGAGAAGGCGCTTTCGCACGCTATTAGTCTGTATAGGGGAATGGACCCCGAAGCTCCAGAAAATGCGTATATTTTTGCTCATAACCAGCAGAGCGCTCGTATTGTTGAGTATCTGGAGAAAGACGGTCAGGGTCTCAATCTTTCTCATGAGGTTATTGATGGTATTAGATGTCACTCAGGCAATCTACGTGCAGAAACAGCAGAAGGAAGAATTGTTGCCATCTCGGACCGCATTGCGTATGTAACGCACGATATTGATGACGCAAAACGAGCAGGACTTCTTTCGGAGGAGTATCTTCCAACTGAAGCTCGTGAGGTGTTAGGCAATAGCTCTCCTGAGCGTATTGAAAATATGGTTCACGACATTGTCTCCGAGAGTTCTCGCGTAGGCGATATTAAAATGACCGACTCCATGTGGGGCGCTATGATGACCATGAGAGCATTCCTGTTTGCTAATCTGTACGCATCAGGAGATGCAAAATATGAAGAACCCAAGGCATATGACCTCATCATTGAGTTGTTTGATTACTTTGTTAACCATTTAGATGAGGTTCCTGCAGAATATAAGTGTCATGACTTTGATCACCCAGAAATCCAAGTAGCAGATTACGTGTCTGGTATGACCGATAGATATGCAACAAGAGTGTTTGAAGATCTTCGCCTGCCTCGTTCCTGGGGTAAAAGGAGATATGTAAAGTAAGTTTTATCTAAACTAACCCTTGTACAGTGGAAAGTATTCACGTATACTTTCCGTCTGTGTGTTAACTATGTGTCGTTCGCAAGGGCGTCGGCACCTCTAGAGATGAGGAAACAATGGACTACATTCGCGCTATTGAGCGTCAGCAGATCCGCGAGGACATTCCTGAGGTCCGCGTTGGTGACAACGTAAAGGTTCACTATCGTATTGTCGAGGGTGACCGTACTCGTGAGCAGGTCTTCCAGGGTGACATCATTCGTCTTTCCGGCGAGGGTTCCCGCGAGACTTTTACCGTTCGTAAGATCAGCTTCGGCATTGGTGTTGAGCGTACTTTCCCACTTCACTCACCAAAGATTGCTAAGCTTGAGGTTCTTCGCCACGGTGTTGTTCACCGCGCTAAGCTCTACTTCCTGCGCGATCGTGTTGGTAAGGCTGCTCGTCTTCGCGAGAAGCGCTAATCAACTTCATATGCTCTTTAAAGCCGCCTTCGGGCGGCTTTTTTAGTACCATTGTCATGTGGTTTGGAGAAAACATGGCTGATTCTGCTAAAGACATAATTGCTCGTTTAAGCGATGCCCCAGAGGCTGAGGTATACGAACTTATAGCTCGTTATAGTGAAGATCCTCGTAAACAAGTTATCAAAGCGTTGGAATCAGCTAAAAAGCGTATTGAAAAAGAACATGCCGAGAAGGCCCGTGTAGAAGAAATGTATCGCTTTCAGAAGGAGCTTTCTGGAGGCGGACTGGTTGTTGGCGTTGATGAGGTTGGTAGAGGCTCTGTAGCTGGTCCTTTAACAGTTTGTGCGGTATGTCTGCCTGATGAGCCTATTATTTACGGACTTAATGACTCAAAAAAATTGACCGCAACAAATCGAGAGATTCTTGCAGAGCAAATTCAAGAAATTGCTACAGCAATTGGCATTGCTCATATTGCGCCTCAAAGGATTGATGAAGTTGGTATGGCACAGTGTCTAAGAGACGCCATGCTACAAGCTGTTAAAAACACAGGTATTGAGCCTGACTGTGTCTTGATTGATGGAAATCCTATGCACATCCATCCTAAAGAGAAGACTCTTGTTAAGGGTGACGCACGCATTGCATCTATTGCCGCTGCCTCAATTGTGGCAAAAGTAACACGAGATGCTTTAATGGTGGCCTACGATGAGGAGTACCCTGGCTATCACCTGGCAGAATGCAAAGGATATGCTTCCTCTGAACACATTGAAGCTATTGGTGAGAGGGGACTTTCACCTATACACAGAGCTTCGTTTTGTGGAAACTTTGTTAAGACGCAAAGACTGTTTTAATACACCCAATTTACGCAATCAGATTAACTTGCAGACGCAAACATGGACCCGTTCATTCTAAGAGGAATGAACGGGCTTTTTCTAGAGCCGCAAGCCTGTAATATCAAATTTTTTATTTTCGTCAGAATCATTACGCTGTTTAGACAGACAGCAGTCAAGTTAGTGTCAAAGTGCTCCTGCAAACTGAACTCTCCCACAATGAAAGGAGAGTTATGAGCAAGAAAGACACAAACAAGTATCCAGGATCTTTGCCTAATGAGGTAGAGGAGAAACCCTCACCACAGGAGGAGCCAAAAGATCAGGACAAGGTTTCTGAAGAGGACAACGCACAAGAGGGAAGAGTTCCGCTAGAAGAGATGTCTTCTCGCCAAATTGGCGAGAAAGGCGAGGAGATTGCAGCAAAATACCTCATCAAAAGAGGCTACAAAATTATCCAAACTAACTGGACGTGTCAGATTGGTGAGGTTGATATTGTTGCTCAAGATGGCGATAACGTTGTGCTTGTTGAGGTAAAGACAAGACGTATTTTGAACAAAGACGATAGCATCATGCCTGAGCTGGCTGTAAATAGGGCAAAGCAAGAAAAATACAGAACACTTGCGCTTATGTATGCAGCGCTTCATCCAGCACTTACCTCTATTAGATTTGATGTTGTTGCTATTAATCTTGTAGCTCCAAGCACAGCAAGTCTAAGGCATTTAATTGGGGCATTTAGCTGGGATGAGCAATGAGTCAAGCAACCATCTGCGTTCATACCGCAACTCTTAGAGGAATTGAGGCAATACCTGTAGATGTGGAAGTGGGTATTTCAGGCGGCATACCTGGAATAACCATCGTAGGTATGCCCGACGGATCCATTATGGAATCTCGTTCTCGTGTGCGCTGCTCACTAAAAGCTGCTGGTTTTACCATCCCTCGATTACTGGTAACAATCAATTTGACGCCTGCAGATATAAAGAAGACAGGTACTGGATTTGATTTGCCTATAGCTGTTGCTATTCTTGCAGCTACTGGACAGATTCCACAAGAGATTGTACATAACAGGCTGTTTGTTGGAGAACTCTCATTAAACGGCAAGATCTCTTCAGTTAGAGGTATGGCAGCCTATGCAATGCTTGCTAAAAAACTGGGAATGAAACTAATCTCCTCTTCAGATTGCAATTTGTTTGGTTCTGACTGGAGTCACGTCATAGGAATTCAATCATTGCTCAACTTGAGTTTAAGAGATCAATCATTCTGTAAGCCATTGGTTCAGCGTAAGCATGCTGTTGAAACAGCAATGCTCAGCGATAATTTAGACTTTGAAGAGGTGATTGACCAGGAATTAGTCAAGCGAGCTATCGTAATCGCAGCCACAGGAAACCTGGGGATGCTCATGATTGGCCCGCCAGGTGCAGGTAAAACCATGCTTGCTAAAAGAATTCCAACTATCCTCCCAGAGCTTTCAAAAGAAGAGCGAGATGAGGTGCTGTTAATTCATTCAGTAGCAGGATGTGAGACAGATTCTATTCAAGCAGGAGTAAGACCCTTTAGGTCACCACATCATTCGGCTTCTGTAGCAGGAATGATTGGAGGAGGTAGGCCTGTTATTCCAGGTGAGATTTCCCTTGCTCATAAAGGTGTGCTCTTTCTGGATGAGCTGCCTGAGTTCGCTTCTAATACGTTGCAAGTTTTACGTCAGCCTATTGAAGATGGATACGTTCGTCTTGCGAGAGTTGATGGCATCTATAAGTTTCCTTCTCAGTTCCAACTCATCGCTGCAGCTAATCCATGCCCCTGTGGTTACTTTGGAGACAAAACACATACCTGCAAGTGCTCTCCAGGAAAGATTTCTACGTATCAATCAAAAATTGGAGGTCCTTTAATGGATCGAATAGATATTGTGTGTGATGTGGCCCGACCTTCTTCTGATCGAGTAATTCAAGGTGAGCTAGGACTCACGTCAGCAGGCATGCGCTCTCTTGTTATTTCTGGTAGAGATTTTGCCTCTTGGCGAGAAACCCGTGGAGTGGAAAGCACTTCTCGCCAAAAGTACGTGGAGAGTTTTGATGAATCAGCTTTGCAACTATTGCATAGATTTGCTCGAGGACTTCATTTGGGAGGTAGGGCAATAACACGTACCTGCAGAGTTGCAAGGACTATCGCCGACATTGCTCACCATGAAAAAGTAACAAAAGACGACGTATCTGAGGCTGTGGCTTATAGGTCTCGTTCTTTGGAGTAGCAATGGAGAGATGGGAGATTTCATCAGAAGATGAGGATTATCCAAAAGAGCTGCTGCTGCTTAACCATCCGCCTGAAATTATCTATGGAATGGGAGATAGAAGTGTTTTGCAGCAACCTTGTATGTCGGTAATTGGGGCTCGTAGAGCCACTCCATACGGCATGGCAATTTCAGAAATGGCTGGCAGATGCGCCGCAGATAACAATATTGTGGTGGTATCTGGTGGAGCTCTTGGCTGCGATTATATGGCGGGCATGTCTGCGCTTAATGCTGGCGGAAAAACCGTTGTAGTAGCAGGTTGTGGAGCTGATGTGACGTATCCAACTACATCGCTAGATCTTTTTGAAGCAGCACGAGAAGGAAGGGGAGCGGTTATATCTTTAGATAGGTGGGGAACACCACCTAGGCGTTATGCATTTCCCAGGAGAAATGCAGTAATTGCAGCATTGGGCAAAGTGCTTCTGGTAACGGAGGCAGGACTTTGCTCGGGCACCATGAGCACTGCCGAATTTGCTAACTCACTTGGAAAAACTATTTATGCAATACCTGGGTCTATCTTTTCTCCAGCTTCTGCTGGCACTAATAGACTAATTGCTGAAGGTGCTCAAATTATTCCTGACGAGACTTCGTTGGGCCTTGCAATTTCTTTAGATTTTGATTGTTTAGTTCAAGAACAAATGAAGCATGATAAAAAGTTAACGCCGCTTTTATCTGCTCTTATTGCATCTCCTTCAAGACCAGAAGAGCTTGCATGGCGGTTATCGGAAAACGTTCTTACTGTGCTTAATTCTCTAACTGATTATGAAGCTCGTGGAATGGTAAAAAGATTACCGGATGGAAGGTATACTCCTTCTAAAGACTTTTATTTGGACTCGTAGTGTGTGATAGGTGAAAAATGACGCAAAAAGTTACTGTAGTAGGCGCTGGTTTAGCTGGAAGTGAATGTGCCTTACAACTTGCTTCTCGTGGTATTTCTGTAGAGCTCATTGAGCAGCGTCCTGTTGTTTCTTCTCCAGCGCATCACACAGACATGTTTGCTGAACTGGTCTGTTCCAACTCTTTGAAATCTACTAAGGAAGACTCTGCAGCTGGAATTTTAAAGTCTGAGCTTAAGAAGATGAACAGTTTTCTGCTTCGTATAGCAGAAGAAAACTCTGTTCCTGCAGGTGGCGCACTTGCGGTAAATAGGGAAGAGTTTTCAAAAGCAGTAACTGAACAGATTAAAAATCACCCTAACATCTCTGTGACTCATGCAGAGGTTACAGAGCTTACTGATGAACCAACAGTTATCGCTGCAGGCCCTCTGTGTTCTGACAGCTTGTACCAGGCTATTTCTAAGCGTGTGGGTACTGACAGAATGTCGTTTTTTGATGCGGCGGCACCTATTGTCTCTGAAGAGTCAATCGACCGCTCAATTGCATTCTCCCAGTCTCGTTATGAGGATTTAGGAATCGGCGATTACCTTAATTGCCCCATGAATAAAGAGGAATACGACACGTTTGTAGAGGAATTACTCGCAGCTAAGCGTGTGATTGGTCACGATTTTGAGCAATCCGATTTATTCCAGGCATGCCAGCCTATTGAGGAAGTGGCAAGAACAGGACATGATTCCATTAGGTTTGGAGCCCTAAAACCTGTAGGACTTATTGATCCTAGAACAGGCAAACGTCCCTGGGCGGCAGTCCAGCTTCGTGCAGAAAATACAGCTAAAACAGCATTTAACCTGGTTGGTTTTCAAACAAACCTTACGTGGGGAGAGCAAAAGCGCGTATTTACACTTATTCCAGGTCTGGAGAATGCTGAGTTCGTTCGCTATGGTGTCATGCACAGAAACTCTTTTGTTGATTCTCCTCATGCGCTTGATAGGTCATTTGGAATTCCTGGTACTTCTACTATTCTTGCAGGTCAAATCACTGGTACCGAAGGCTATGTTGAGGCGATTGCCTCAGGCTTGCTTGCAGCACTCAACATGTATGCGCGTCTGTTGGGCAAAGAGGAAGTCAAGCTTCCTTTAACAACCTCGTTTGGCTCTCTTGTGGGATATGCAACAAACCCAAACACCAAAGATTACCAGCCCATGCATGTTAACTTTGGAATTTTTGAGCCACTGGACGAGCACATTAAAAGAAAAGACGAGCGCCGTCAGAAGATGGCGGAGCGCGCGCATAAAGATTTTGATGAGTATCTTGCTTCTCGTCATGAACTCTTTGATTGTGTAAAGCGTGATTAATGTGGGAATTTCAAAAGAGCAGGGCAGTCACGTTGAACAATTTATTGAGTATTTAAGCAAGGTTAGAAACCTTTCTGAGAATACTTTAAGATCATATCAAACTGATCTTTTAGCATTTGAGCAGTGGTGCAGTAGGGAAGGCGTTGAGGTGGCTAAGGTTGATCACAGAAACCTTCGCTTGTATTTGGCTTACCTCAAACAAGCTCAATATTCAGCTAAAACGCTTAACAGACACTTGTCTGCATTACGTGGTTTTTACAAGTGGATGCAGCGAGAAAAACTGATTTCAACAGATCCCGCTCTTGCACTTAGTAATCCTCGAGCGCCACGCAATCTTCCACATACCATGACTGACTCTGATGTAAACAGGCTTTTGGAATCATGTGATACCTCAACAGCAGTAGGTCTGAGAGATAGAGCATTTCTTGAGTTCTTGTATGCAACAGGTGCTCGTCTTTCTGAGGTAGCAACGCTTAAGCTTGAGCAGATTGATTTACAAAATGGAATAGTACGTCTCTTTGGTAAGGGTTCTAAAGAGCGAATTGTTCCGCTGTATGAGTCTGCAATTGAGTGGGTTAAGAAGTACCTTAGGTCTTCTCGTCCTACGCTCTTGTTAAAAGACAAATCAGGCCGTACACACTCAGCTCTCTTTATTTCTGTCAGAGGAAATAACATGAGCGCAGATTCATTGCGCAAGGTTTTCTCGTCGTATTTAGCGGCTGCAGGACTAGACAGCTCACTTTCTCCACATGCAATGAGGCATACGTACGCCACGGAGCTTCTTGGAGGTGGAGCAGACTTGCGTATTGTCCAGGAACTTTTAGGCCATGAATCGCTCTCAACTACGCAGGTATATACGCATTTGTCAGTGGATAGGCTCAAAGAAGCGGCAAAGGCAGCTCATCCAAGATCAAAATAAACCGTGCTTTGTTGCGGAAGATCTTGTACTTGGAAGCTTGATGTCTTTGTGCAGTATTTGTAGAGGTTATGGTCTAAATTCTTTATAGACGCAGCCCTTGTTTTCCTGTTATACTTTCAAAAGTTGTGTAGAAGCACAACATGCTGTTACCAAACAGCACAAAATCGCACGTACGACTACTTGTTTGCCGTGGTGCCTAACGCTAAGCCAGGTGTTGGGTGGTTTTAACAAGGTTTGAACTCGTACGGAGGAACAACCAATGGAGGTAAAAAATGGCTGCAAAGATTACTATTCAGACTCTTCTGGATGCTGGTTGCCACTATGGTCACCAGACTCGTCGTTGGAACCCTAAGATGAAGCCATACATCTTTGGTGAGCGCAACGGCATTTACATTCTTGACCTTAAGCAGACCATGCTTGGCGCAGACGCTGCTTATACTTTCCTGAAGAATGTTGCATCTAAGGGTGGCCGCGTTCTCTTCGTCGGCACCAAGAAGCAGGCTCAGGAGCCAATCGCTACTGAGGCAGCTCGTGCAAACATGCCTTACATCAACCAGCGCTGGCTTGGTGGTATGCTTACCAACTTTGTCACCATGCGTTCCCGCATTAAGCGCCTTGAGGAGCTTGAGGCAATGGTAGAGGACGGCCGTATGGCAGCCCTTCCTAAGAAGGAGCAGGCTCTTAAGAACAAGGAGCTTCTGAAGCTTCAGCTTAACCTCGGTGGCGTCCGTGACATGACTTCTCTTCCACAGGCTCTCTTTGTTGTTGACTCCAAGCGTGAGGAGAACGCAATTCGTGAGGCAAACCGTCTTCACATTCCAGTTGTCTCCCTGCTTGATACCAACTCTGATCCAGATGTTGTTGATTACGGCATTCCTGCAAATGACGATGCTATTCGTTCCATTTCTCTTATGTGCCAGCTTGCTGCAGACGCAATTCTTGCAGGTAGCGGCAAGGAGCAGATTTCTGCTGAAGAGATGGGCGCTGAGTCCGAGACCCCAGCTGCTGAGTAACTCTTAGCAACGGGTCAAATAATTTAATTATTCAGTAGATTTTTGGGAGGAAAACATGGCAGAGATTACCGCAGCACTTGTTAAGCAGCTTCGTGATATGACCAGCTCTCCTATGATGGAGTGCAAGAAGGCACTCGTCGAGGCTGAGGGCGATATTGAAAAGGCAGTAGACATCCTTCGTACTATGGGCGTTGCTAAGGCAGTTAAGCGTGCTGGCCGTGACACCAACGAGGGCACCATTGCTACTTTCATCAGCCCAGATGGCAAGACTGGCGCAATCCTCGAGCTCTCCTGCGAGACTGACTTTGTTGGTACTAACCCTCAGTTCACCGGCTTTGCTGGCGATCTTGCTGCAGTTGTCGTTGAGAGCAACCCAGCTGACGTTGAGGAGCTCAAGGCTGCTAAGCTTGGCGACGAGACTGTTGACGAGGCAATCACCGATAAGATCCACAACATCGGCGAGAACATGCGCGTTCTTCGTTTCCAGCGCGTTGAGGCTGCAAACGGCGCTCTTGCTAGCTACATCCACCTTGGTGGCAAGCTTGCTGACATTGTTACCTTTGAGTTCAACAAGCCAGAAACCGCTGAGTCTCAGGACTTCAAGAACTTTGCACACGACGTTGCAATGCAGGTAGCTGCAGCTGCTCCAGTTGCTGCTCGCCGTGAGGATGTTCCACAGGACATCGTTGATCATGAGCTCTCCATTTATAAGGCACAGGCAGCTGAGTCTGGCAAGCCTGAGGCTATTCAGGAGAAGATGGCTTATGGTCGTCTCGAGAAGTACTACAAGGAGTATGTCCTTACTGAGCAGGCATTTGTTAAGGACCCAGATATGACCATTTCTGAGTACGCAAAGCTGCTCTCCAAGAAGGTTGACGACGAGGTTAAGATTGTCAGCTTCGTGCGTTTTGCTTTTGGTGAAGAGTAAGACTTTTTACTTCAATTATTTTGAGCCGGTTGTCTTCAACCGGCTCTTTTTTTAACGCGATTCCTGCAAAACTTACGGTGTCGTTTGTTAAAATTGTTACAACTATGGCAAACGGAGAGAGCGAGGAAGCTTTGTCTTCAGCTAAATACAAAAGAGTACTTTTAAAGCTTTCTGGTGAAGCATTGATGGGTGAGCAATCCTTTGGTATTGACCCTTCAATTCCAGAAATGCTTGCTAAAGAAATTAAGCCTGTCTGGGAGTCTGGCGTTCAGGTTGCCATTGTTGTTGGTGGCGGAAACATCTTTAGAGGCGTTTCTCAGGCAGCAGCTGGCATGGATCGTGCTCAAGGCGATAACATGGGCATGCTTGCAACAGTAATCAACGCTCTCTCGCTCCAGGATTGTTTTGAGCGCAATGGCATGGATTGCCGTGTTATGAGTGCAATTTCCATGGCTCAGGTTGCAGAGCCTTATATTCGCCGTCGTGCTATTAGGCACCTTGAGAAGGGCCGTATTGTCATCTTTGCTGCAGGTACCGGTAACCCTTACTTCACCACTGATACTGCTGCAGCTCTTCGCGCTTGCGAGATTGGTGCAGAGGCTCTGATGAAGGCCACAAAGGTAGATGGTATTTACGACTGCGATCCTGTTACCCACGCAGATGCAGTTAAGTTTGACACTGTCACCTACAAAGATGTTCTCGCCAAAGAACTTAAGGTTATGGACGCTGCAGCAATTGCGCTGTGCAAAGATAATAAGATGCCAATTCTTGTATTTGACATGCAGTCTGAAGGCGTTTTCATGAAAGCAATTTCCGGAGAAGAAGTCGGTACTACTGTCGTTGAGGAGGACTAATGAGCGTTCATTCTGATAAAGCTAAGCAGTCTATGGAGAAGTGCATCGAGGCACTTAAGAATAACTTTGGTCGTGTTCGTACTGGTCGTGCAAATCCACATGCGCTTGATCACATCAAGGTAGACTACTATGGCCAGCCAACCCCAATTTCTCAGCTTGCAGCTATCAAGGTTCCTGAGGCATCTATGCTGCTTGTTGAGCCATGGGATAAGACTGCTCTAAAGAGCATCGAGAAGGCCATTGAGACTTCTGACCTTGGTATTACTCCATCTAATGATGGCTCCGCAATCAGACTTCCTTTCCCAATGCCAACCGAGGAGCGCCGTCGTGAGCTTGCTAAAGAGTGCTCTCAGATTGCTGAGGAAGCTCGCGTAGCTGTTCGTAACGTCCGTCGTGACGTTAATGGCAAGATTGAGCGCGATGAGGAGCTGTCTGAGGACGATCAGAAGCGCGAGAAGAACGGTATTCAGAAGTTGACCGATACCTATATTGCACAGATTGAGTCTCTTCTTAAGACCAAGACTTCAGAAATCATGGAGATTTAAGTGCAGTTTGATACAGACAAGCTCGTCCAGTATTTCTCTGACGCACCAGAAGATATTAGTCTTTCTGATATCAATTTAGAAACTATTCCGTCTCACGTTTCCATCATTATGGATGGAAACGGTAGATGGGCTACGGCTCGCGGACTTGACAGAACCGAAGGTCATAAGGCCGGTGTTCTTTCTTTGCGTGAGGCTGTTACTACAAGTGTGCGCCTTGGTTTGGACGTTCTGTCAGTTTATGCGTTCTCCACTGAAAACTGGAAACGCCCTCAGCGTGAGGTTGACTTGCTCATGCGTCTGTTTGCAGAGACGCTTCTTAAAGAACTTCCACTATTCCACCAAGAAAACGTTAAGCTGCGTTTCTTTGGTGACCTTGAGGCTTTGCCTGAGAAGACCCGTAAGACCTTCCAGCGCGGACTTGATGAGACTGCGCAAAACACCGGCATGACGTTTGCGCTTGCTGTTAACTATGGCTCTCGTGCAGAGCTAACCAGGGCAGCTGTTCTTCTCGCTCATCAAATTGCTGAGGGCACCGTGTCCGCTGACTCGGTGACTCCAGCAGATTTTGAGAAGAACCTCTATACGGCAGGTCTTCCTGATCCAGACCTGTTGATTCGTACGTCAGGAGAGCTGAGGCTTTCTAACTATTTGCTATGGCAGCTGGCTTACTCGGAGCTGTATGTCACGCAAACTTACTGGCCTGACTTCTCTAAGTGGGATTTTTTGCGCGCCATTAAGGACTATCAGGGTCGCGAAAGGCGATTCGGAGGAGTGAAATAGTGGTGGACAATACGCGCGATTCCAGAAGGCCTACCTCTAGGATTCCTGCTGATGCTCAGCCTAATCCTGAAGAAACAGGTAGCGTTGGAATTGATAGACAGATTGAAAAGCTGGAGATTCGTCGCTCACTTAAAGAGCTGCAACGAGCCGCTGGTAACCTTATGGGTCAGCGAGTTCGTGGCGTTACCGAGAAGCTTTTGACAAGAACTCTGTCTGGCGTAGTTTATGCAGCTATTGTGCTTGCTGCGCTGTTTGTTGGCAAAGAAGCCACTATTGTTTTGATTGCTGGCATGGCATGGCTCTGCTGCTCTGAGTTCTTCCATATTTGCCGTATGGGCGGACGTATGCCAAACGAGCCTCTTGGCCTTGTCTTCTCGCTTGTTTTTCCCATTATTGCGTACTTTGGTCACGTCTTTCCGCTGGTATTTTCTCTGCTTTTGATTATTCTTTGCGGACTTTGGTATGTTTTAACACCGCGAGCAAACCTTGCAGACGTGGCGGTTACGGCCTTTGGACCACTGTATACCTCGCTTTCACTTTCAACGGTAGTGCTTCTAAGGTCCACAGAGCCTAGTTTTTCTATTCCTTGGATCACGCTTGCCGTCATGCTCTCTGTGTGGGCTAATGATTCATTTGCGTATTTGTTTGGATCCAAATTTGGCAAGCATAAACTGGCGCCAAGAATTTCTCCCAATAAGAGTTGGGAAGGCTTCTACGGTGGTCTTTTAGGTTCAATGCTTGTGTGGTTCTTGATGGCAGTTTTTGGCGCAATTGATATGAATCCACTATTTGCGCTGCTTTTTGGCGTAACAGAAGGCATCTTCTCTGTTGTTGGAGACCTCTTTGAGTCTCGCATTAAGCGAGGAGTGGGCCTCAAGGATTCTGGTTCAATTATGCCTGGTCATGGTGGCCTACTTGATAGAACTGATTCGATGATTTTTGGAACTATGGCGGCGTTTCTTCTCTTCCAGCTTGCCGTGCTCTTTAGCCAGGTCAAGCTACCTATTGCGCTGCCGTTTGGAGCATAGGTTTTGAGCATTTTTGAAGATACCGCGCCTCGTGCTGTAAGGCATGAGCCTCTGCGTGTTGCTGTCCTTGGCGCTTCGGGTTCTGTGGGCATGCAGACACTTGATGTATGTCGTCATTTCCCACAAAAGGTGGAGGTTGCAGCCCTTGCGGTGAGGTCGTCGGTTGAGTTTGCCGTGAAGGCAGCAACTGAGTTCAACTGCAAATACGTTGCTTTTGCCGATGCAAGTGTCAAGGGCAATGCTCTTCTCGACAGCTTGCCCCAAGGCTGCAAAGCAAGTTTTGGCCCTGAGGCTGTTCAGGCGCTTGCTGAGCTAGATGAGGTTGACTGCGTAGTCAACGCAGTGGTGGGAGAGGCTGGCATTTACGCTGGTCTGGCCGCTGTGAAGGCTGGCAAAGTGCTGGCTTACGCTAACAAGGAGTCAATTGTTGTTGGCGGAGACCTCCTGATGCCTCTGGTCAAGCCTGGTCAGCTCATCCCCGTTGATTCTGAGCACAGTGCCATCTTCCAGTGCCTTATTGGCGAGAACCCCGCTGATATCCAGAGGATTTGGCTTACCTGCTCTGGTGGTCCGTTCTTCGGATATTCTCGCGAGCAGCTCAAACACGTTTCGGCCGACGACGCCTTGGCACATCCAACCTGGAAGATGGGTGCCAAGATTACCATCGATTGCGCCACGCTCATGAATAAGGGCCTTGAGCTCATTGAGGCTCATCACCTCTTTGACACTCCAATGGATAAGCTTGAGGTGTTGGTACATCGTCAGAGTCGCATTCACTCTATGGTTGAGTTTGTTGACGGCTCTGTTAAAGCGCAGCTCGGAGCCTCTGATATGAGGCTGCCTATCCAGTTTGCGCTGAGCTATCCACATCGTTGGCCTGCTATTTCTCAGCCGGTTGAGTGGCAAGAAACCGCTCCTCTCACAGGCGACTATGCTGACGAGAAGACCTTTGGATGCCTAGCTCTTGCTCGTCATGCAGGAACTGTTGGCGGAACGCTTCCTTGCATTATGAATGCAGCTAATGAAGTTGCTAACCATGCATTTAGACGAGGAAGATGTTCATTTCTTGATATTGAGCGCATTGTTGCAGAGACTATGAATGCCTCTGAAGTTCAAAGGGTAGAAGACCTTCAACAATTGACGCTTGTAGACGCAGAGGCACGAGCTTTAGCCCGTTCTTTTGTGGGATAGGAATTTTGTGAATTTGTTAGCTATTCTTTCACCAATTTTTTGGGGACTCTTGGTCCTCTCGCTCCTTGTATTTGTTCACGAGGCTGGCCATTACGGTATGGCTCGACTGTGTGGCGTCCGTGTAACTGAGTTCTTCTTGGGCATGCCGTTCAAGTACAAGCTTTCTCATAAGAGCAAAAAATACGGTACCGAGGTTGGCGTAACGCCCCTTCTTTTTGGTGGCTATACGCGCATCTGCGGTATGGAAGGCGAGCTAGATGAGCTGCTGCCACAAGCTCTGATGAGCGTTCAAGAGTCGGGTTCACTTGAGGTTGGTGCTCTTGCAGCAAAACTTAACTGTGAGGATGAGCGCGCCTACAATCTGCTGTACACCCTTGCAGATTGGGGCTCCATTGAGCTTGTTAAAGAGTCAGATGAGCTAGCACACACCACGTTTCAGACGCTTGCGAGAGATGCTGAGCTTCGCTGCGAGTATGACCGCGGTCACAATTTTGAGCTGGAAGGCTCTACAGCAGCAGGGGAGCCTCGTGTTCCACAGATGTCTGCTCAGGACTTCTTTGCACAAGAGAAAGCTCATACCTACGTTGGCGCAACTGTTCCTAAGCGCCTGCTTATGATTTTGGGCGGACCTCTGGTTAACATTGCGCTTGCCTTTGTGCTGGTTGTAGGCTCCCTCATGTTTGTTGGTGTTCCTGCCGCACAAAACAAGGCACAGTTGGGCTCAGTTGAATCTGGCTCTCTAGCAGCTATTTCCGGTCTTACTCCTGGGGACACTATTCTTACGTTTAACAAGGTAGAGGTTCATACCTGGGAAGACCTGACCGCTGCCATTAAAGACGCAATGTCTTCAGGTAAAACTGATATTCCTGTCACTTATGATCGTGGTGGCATTCAGCTTCAAACTACCATTAAGCCAGCTTTACGTCCTGACGATAAGATCATCGGCGTGTCACCCGTGATGACCATGTATCACTTCTCATTTATTGATGCGTCTGCCGCAGCTGTATCGTATGCTGCACAGGTTGGACAGTTTGCCCTAAGACTGCTCATTCCAACGCAGACTATGGAAGTCCTTAATCAGTCGTCGTCTGTTGTGGGTATTTCTGTGATGGCTTCAGAAGCTGCTGCAGAGGGTTTCTCGACCCTTATTATGCTGGTAGCAGCCATTTCTATGTCACTTGGCTTTATGAATCTTTTACCTATTCCACCCCTTGATGGCGGAAAGATTCTGATTGAGGTAATTCAGGTGATTATCAGAAAGCCTCTGTCCATCAAAGTTCAAAACATTTTGTCTTACCTTGGACTGGCGTTTTTTCTGTTTGTCTTTGTTGTTGCGTTGAGAAACGATATCCTTCATTTGCTGTTTAGGTAGCTGATTTTATGTCTGAGATTGCTCGCACAAAAACTCGTCCCGTTATGGTTGGTTCCGTCCAGGTTGGCGGAGGTGCTCCCGTTTCTGTTCAGTCCATGTGCACCACCAAAACTGATGATCCAGATGCCACGCTCCACCAGATTAAAGAGCTTGCAGAAGCTGGTTGCGAGATTATTCGTGTAGCAATTCCTGACGCAAAAGCACTTGATGGCTTTGAAGAAATCTGCAAATACTCTCCACTTCCTGTTGTCGCCGACATTCACTTTGACTACAAGCTTGCACTGGAGGCTGCAAAACGAGGTGCTGCTGCGCTTCGTATTAATCCGGGCAACATTGGCTCTATGGAACGCGTGGACGCTGTTATTGATGCAGCTAAAGAGGCCCACATTCCTATCAGAATTGGCGTCAATGCTGGCTCTCTTGCTAAAGAATTTGATACAAGACAAGATATGACTCTTGTCGAGAAACTCGTGGCGTCGTCAAAGTCATTTGTAGAGCATTTTTCTTCTCGCGGTTTTGACGATATTGTCTTGTCCGCAAAGGCTCACGATGTCCCCACTACGCTTGCGGTTTATCGCGCACTTTCAAAGGAGCTTCCACAGATTCCTCTGCATGTAGGTGTTACGGAGGCTGGCGCACTGAGGCAGGGAACGGTAAAGAATTCTGCCGCAGTTGGCATTTTGCTTGAGAGCGGTATTGGCGATACCATGCGTCTGTCTTTGACGGCCGATCCTGTAGAAGAAGTCCATGTGGCATGGGAGCTTCTTGCAGCTCTTGGTATGCGTCGCATTAAGCCAGAGCTTGTAAGTTGTCCTACGTGCGGCAGGTGTGGCGTTGACATGATTCCTATTGCAGAGGAAGTTACCAAGCGTCTGGATGGCGTTCGTGCTCCAATTTCTGTGGCAGTTATGGGTTGTGTTGTTAACGGACCTGGTGAGGCCAGGGGTGTTGACCTTGGTGTTGCCTGCGGCAAAGGTCAGGCAGTGTTGTTTGAAAACGGCAATCCTATTAGAAAAGTGCCTGAAGATAAGATTGTTGATGAGCTATTCGCCGAAATTGAGAATCGTTTTGGCAAAAAATAAGTAAACTATACGTATTACTTCATATTGAAAGGAAACTACCTTGAAGCACTGGATGCGCATGTCTTCTTTGTATGCACCTACGCTCAAAGAAGACCCAGCTGAGGCTGTACTTGCAAGTCACCGCCTGCTCCTTCGTGCTGGCATGATTAGAAAGACCGCTGCTGGTTTGTATTCTTATCTGCCACTTGCATGGCGCTCTCTTTTAAAGATTGAGGCCATCATCCGCGATGAGATGGACGGTATTGGTGCTCAGGAGATTCTTGTTCCTATTATGACTCCAGCTGAGCTCTGGGAAGAGTCTGGTCGTTGGGACGTCTACGGCGACGAGCTTATGCGTATGCATGATCGCCACGACCGTCAGTTTGCCCTTGGTCCAACTCACGAGGAGACCTTTACAGACCTCATTAGAAATGAGCTCAAGAGCTATAAGCAGCTTCCTGTAACGCTCTATCAAATTCAGGATAAGTTCCGTGACGAGCGTCGTCCACGCTTTGGTCTTATGCGTGGCCGTGAGTTCATTATGAAAGACGGCTATTCCTTCTCGGCAAATCAAGAGTCACTGCAAGAGTGCTATGACCAGGAGAAGGTTGCTTACCAGAACGTTTGCGATCGTACACGCCTTAAGGCTCTCCAGGTAGTTGCAGACTCCGGCCAGATTGGTGGAGACACCTCTGTTGAGTTTATGGCTCTGGCTGAGGCTGGCGAGGCAAGCCTTGTTTACTGCGATTGTGGCTACGCTGCAGATACCGAGGCAGCTGCTGCAAAAATCAACGTAGAAGAGCGCGAGTCTGGCAAGATGTGCGAGATTCACACTCCTGGTATTGGCTCCATTGATGACGTTGCAGAGTTCCTTCACGTTTCACCTGCAGCAACCCGCAAGGCTCTTGCGCTTGTTGACGGAAATGGCAAGCCAGTTGTGTGCTTTGTTCCAGGTACTCATGAGCTCAACGAGGTAAAAGCTGAGCACGTCTTTGGTGACTATCACATGATGACCGATGAAGAGCTAGAAGAGTATGGCCTCATCAAGGGCTTCATTGGACCTGTTGGTCTACCTGAGGGTATCCGTGTTGTTGGAGACCTCTCCCTTGAGGATACTCAGTGGTGGCTCTGCGGCGCTAACAAGGCAGACTACCACCTTGATCATGTTGAGCTTGGTCGTGACTTTGAGATTAACGAGTGGAAAGATCTTGTTACTTCTCAGGAGGGCGATATTTGCCCTGAGTGCGGTCTTCCTCTTCATGCTGCTCGCGGTATTGAGGTTGGCCAGGTATTCCAGCTTGGCACTAAGTACTCTTCAGCACTTAACGCTACCTTCACCGATGAAAACGGCGAGGATAAGCCTCTTGTCATGGGCTGCTACGGTATTGGTGTTTCCAGACTGCTTGCTGCCGTTGTTGAGCAATACAATGACGAGAAGGGCATCAAGTGGCCAGTCTCTGTTGCTCCTTATGAGGTTTCTGTTCTTTGCCTCTCTGACAAAGATCCAGAGATTTGGGATGCTGCAGGTGCTGTAGCTGACGCTTGCGTTGCTGCTGGACTTGAGACTGTTGTTGATGACCGTGCAGAGCGTCCTGGCGTCAAGTTTGCTGATGCAGACCTTATTGGCTTCCCATGGCAGGTAATTGTGGGCAAGAAGGGCGTTGCAAACGGCATCGCAGAAGTTAAGGAGCGCGCTACCGGTGAGCGCTTTGAGGTTGCCCTCGATGAAGTTGCTTCTTGGTTGGCCGAGAAGATCCTTCCAGAGCGCGAGCTTTAAAAAAGAGCGCCTGGTTTTTAACCAAGCGCTACATCAAGTGTCATCATAACGGTAAAGCCTAATGCGAAGGCAAGTACTCCAACGTTTGAGTGCTTGCCTTCACTCATTTCTGGAATAAGTTCTTCTACAACAACATACATCATGGCACCTGCGGCAAAACTGAGCAGGTAGGGAAGAATGGGAATAACAAGCTCTGCTGCAAGAATAGTCAGCACCGCTCCAATAGGCTCAACTATGCCCGATAAAATTCCCAAAATGAGTGACTTGCCTTTAGAGGTGCCACCTGCATGAAGAGGCATAGAAATAATGGCGCCTTCAGGAAAGTTCTGAATAGCAATGCCAAGCGCCAAAGCCATTGCTCCTGCATAAGTGATATTAGAGTTACCCGAGACCCAGCCAGCAAAAACAACACCTACGGCCATGCCTTCTGGAATGTTGTGGAGTGTTACTGCTAGCGCCATGAGCGTTGATTTCTGCCAGCTTGTTTTAATACCCTCAGCTTCATCGTCTGTCTCGCCAAGGTGAAGGTGGGGGATTACATGATCAAGTAAAAGCAAGAATAGGGTGCCTATCCAAAATCCAACAACCGCAGGAATAAACGCAAACTGTCCCATTGCCTCAGAGGATTCAATGGCTGGAATCAACAAACTCCAGATAGAAGCAGCGACCATGACGCCGGCAGCAAAACCAGTAAGAGCGCGCTCAACTGTGCGATTCAAGGATTTCTTCATAAACAGGACCATCGCCGCGCCTAACGAAGTTCCTGCAAAAGGAATCAAAATTCCTTGTACTAGTTCTATATTCATCAAAAACTCCAATTAAGTGTTATTTAAGAGTAATCATTACTACTTGTGTACCCAGTAAAACTTATGCAAATTCTTTTTATATGCAACCAATTACAAAATTGTCAAGAAAAACAGAGCTTTGGTTTGCTATAGTATTTTCCGCACCACGTTCGGGGAATTAGCTCAGCTGGGAGAGCGCATGACTGGCAGTCATGAGGTCAGGGGTTCGATCCCCCTATTCTCCACCACGCATTCTGGCGGCGGCATCAGTCGCCGCTTTTTTCTTACGGGCTCATGGCGCAACGGTTAGCGCAGGGGACTCATAATCCCTGGGTTGGGGGTTCAAATCCCTCTGGGCCCACCAAATACACATGTGGCGAGAAACACCTTGCGTTTCTCGCCATTTCTTTTACCGAAACTCTCTACCGTTTAATGATTCGATTACTTAATTTATATAAAAGACGGGTACAATAGCCAAAGTGATATTTGATAGATAGGGGATATATGACTCCTGAGACTCGCAAAATGAAGCTCTTCAGTCTGGCGCTTTTGGTTGGCGGACTTTTGGGCTTGGTAAATGTTGCGGTTCTTGTAATTGGTGCTGGTCCATCAATTGATTCCGCTCTTCTTTTACTTGCAAGTATGATCTCGCTTCTAACTGGTGGTTATGCAGCTAGAGAGGCTAATGTACCTAATAGAGCTGCAGCCGCTTATCCCATGATTTTTGGATCATGCGTTGTATTAGCTGCTATTGTTGTTGGACAGTTGGTGCTTAAACCATCTGTTACCTTGCAGTTTATTGAGCTGTTTGCACTTTTGGCAATGGCAAGCGCTGTTGCTCGAGGATCTCATAAAGTTAAAAAGTCTCTTGAGGCCAAGTAAATTATTTTGTTGACGTCGTTTTATTGTTCTAGCTCCTCTTGTGTACGTTTTTCTTTGTGAACTGACTTGTTGGGGGTTTGTATGGATCGTGGAACTAAGTTGATGATGGCGCTTTCCTCTATGCTTGGAGCACTTGGCGTTGCTGGAATTGTCATCTTTGCCTTCTCAGTTGGCTATGGTCGTTTCTCTTCAAGCATGATTGTGCTTCTGCTGTGCAGCTTAATGGCAGTTTATTGCTGCTATATTCTTCAGAAATGCATCAGCTTGGCTAAAGACTTTGAGAAAACCCACGGCATTGTCCGTCTTGTTGCTGGTATTGAGCTCATTCTCTTTACCATTGAATGGGTTTTTGTATCACAGCTTTCATCTCAGCCTATGGTTATTACACCAATGATTCTTCAGCTTATCTTCCTGGGAATTATTCTTGTTCAGATGAATAAAGTTGTGTCTACGTATTCACCTTCAAAAAAGTCAAAAGCTAGAAATTAGCGTCATTGTTTGTTATTATTGCAAGTCGTTCGGGCGATTGGCTCAGGGGTAGAGCACTTCCTTCACACGGAAGGGGTCGCTGGTTCAAATCCAGCATCGCCCACCATAAATATTTAAAGGCCTAGGTAACTGGGCCTTTTTTGTTAGTACTTAGTTACAGTAATGGTTAATATTTACTGCCAAGCACACATCTTAGAGCTTCCCTTATATACTTGAGCTCTAGGAAAGGGGAGATGTATGACATATTCAACTAACAATTCCAGCGCTCTTAATCCAGTTGAGCAGTTTGATATGTATGTTGCTCACGTTGGCATTAACGCAAGCAATGCGGACGAGGCAGAAAAGATTGCAAACCTGTTCACCGCTCTTATGGGACTTCCAACTATTGAGCAGCCACCCTCATTTTTTGCAGGGACCCTGGTAGAGGTCATGAAACAAAATGGGCGAGGCACAAAGGGTCATATTGGCTTCCATGTTAACAACATTCCTGCTGCCGAGAAATACTTTGCAGGTCGTGGCTTTGAAATCGATGAGTCATCTAGAAGGCTTAATCCAGACGGCAGTACGTTTTTGGTCTATTTCAAAGAAGAGATTGCTGGTTTTGCTATTCATCTCACTATGGATAAGTAGCGCTATTCCATCAAACTTATTGACGATTTTTTGGCGAGAAGATCTTTCATGTAGAAGGGCCTTCCCGCTTTTTGTGTGTGGTTGGATAGGGAATAGCTGTTTATAGCTAATTCTTATTGTTGATGATATGAAAATTTAATAAATTGCAATTTAGAATGTAGTTTATATTCATTTGAATGATATTTTCTTTTATCATTTGAATTAGACATTTGTAATCCTTAATGGATTTGGAAGGTTTGAAGTGAAAAAGTTCAAATATGTTGCAGCGTCAATTTTGGTTGCGCTATGCTGCGTAATTGTAATTGGAGTTCCAAAGCTTGCGCTTGCAGAAGCAGCAGTTCAAAATCAGCTCACGGTTAATGTTACTGATGACTATTATGGTCAACCTGTTGATGGTGTAACAATTACAGTGACTAATACAGTTACCGGTACCAACGCTGCAACTATGATTACTAACCAAAACGGTAGAGCTCAGACTAGCCTTGCTAACGGAAGTTATAAGGTTGAGCAGACAACGTTTAAAGCTGGATATGTTATTGATCACACAGCTAAAAACGTGACTTTCTCCGCTCCTGCGGGTAGTGATGGCGATCCTCAGACCATTAACTTTGAAAATGTCCATATTATGGGCCAGCTTTATGTTGGTGCTGAAAAGAAGGTACCAAGTAGTGTTTGGGGTTCAAATGCTATTACTGATATCCAATTTGACATTGAAGATGAATTTGGAAATAGAATTGCTTCAAATGTTCCAGGTGGACAAAGCGTTACTGTTCCGGTAACAGGAAGCTACACGCTTATTCCAAAAAATTATCCCACTCGTTATGGATATAACAACGACGCCGTAATGGTTGACTCTGTTTTCGCATGTTCTCCAACCAGTAACAATGGTATGGTTCCTCTACATGCTGTAACGTTCCCTTATGATTCAGATACACGTCTTTTTGAACAAACAACTCGTGCAACAATTAAACTCCCAACTAGAATTGGCAATATTGTTGTTAGGGTAGTTGATCAGTATGGCAATCCTATTGCTGGTGCAACTCTAAAAGCAACTCCTGCTTATGAAGTCACTCCTGGAATTCCATCTCCAGCATGTCCACCATCCATTGGCGGTTTTAATACTCCAGATCCAGCTTATTTAACTGGTACTAGTACACCTCGTGCTATGACTCAGGATGCACCAAATCCTGGTGTCCCTTATACTCAGACAGGTGAGTTGAATAGAGATGCTGATGACAATTATCTGCTCACAACTGGTCCTGATGGCACCGTAATTATTCCGGATTATCTTGTTGAGAGAGAATCTACTATTACTCAGCTGACCACTCTTGATGGCTACACTATCGATGACCCTAATCCTCAGGTTGGTGAGATTACTGGCTCTAACGAAACAACCACGGTTACTTTTGTAAATCGTAGGCCAGAGCCACCTGCTCCAGAGCCACAGCCAGAACCTCAGCCAGAGCCAACTCCAGAGCCTACTCCTGAGCCTCAACCACAGACTCCGGAAAAGCCTAAGACTCCAAAGAAAAAGAAGGCTGTACTTCCAGACACTTCTGACATTTCTGGTATCTCTTCTTTAATTGTTGGAATTACAGGTACATTAAGCTCTCTTGCTGGTGTCTCAATGTATCTGAGCAAGAAACGTTTCTAAGACTATAGGATTTATTGAATCTGATTCAAAATTTGTTTATGTCTATCAAGTGAACGACCTGTGCATTTAGTAATTTGAAAATGTACGGGGAGTTCACTTGATTTTTATAAGGTGAGTACAGATTTCCTCAGTTTTGCCAGTTAAAAATTTGAAATAATTGTGTTTAGTTTTGGATATTATCTTTAATTCAATGTCTAATTCCCTTACTATAGATAGAAGTATTTACTTGTATGATTCGGTTTTAAGGAATTGAATTGAAACGATATAAAAACATTGTCTTTGCTATTTTTGTTGCGTTAACGCTTGTTGTATCAGTTATCGCTCCAAGAATTGCTCTTGCAGACTCTAATGAGATTAGTGCTCTCGCTGTTGACAAATACACACGTGAACCAATTGAGGGCGTACATGTTGTAATTTATCAAGGTGGTTCTACTATCGTGGCCGAGGGAGAAACAGACGCTAACGGTTACTTTAATCCTTATCTTCCTCTTCCTGACGGTGCTTATAGAGTTGAACAGACCACTTATAAAGATGGCTATGTTCATCAGGTCGACTCTGTTTCTTACGTTTTTGATGGCGCTACATATGGTTTAGGTGATGTGGTCACTGCTGAACTGGAGAACCAGCCAATTTTAGGCAATATTATTGTTAAAGTTGTTGACACAGATGGCAATCCTATTGCCGGTGCAACTCTTAAGGCTACTGCCGCAAACGTTGCTGGACCTCATATCCCAACACCTCCATTTACTCAGACCGGTATTCTCACCATGGAGGCTGACGGAAGCTACTCTCTTACAACTGGTGCAGATGGCTCTGTTGTAATTCCTAACCTTATGGGTAACACTTCCACTACCATCACACAGCTCACCACTATTGATGGTTACCAGATTGATACTACGGTTCGTGTTGGTCAGATCACTGGTACAAATACTACTGCCACAGTAACTTTTGTTGATCCTCGTATTCCTGCTCCTACTCCTGCACCAGATCCAACACCTGCTCCAGAGCCAGAGCCAACTCCAGCACCAGAGCCACAGCCTCAGCCAGAGACCCCAAAGGCTAAGAAGGTTAAGAAGTCCGTTCTTCCAGATACTGGTGATAACGCTCTTACACTTCCTTTGATTATTGGCGTTGCTGGTGCAACTATTATTGTTGCTGGCGGTGCTCTCTTCCTTCATAAGAAGCGTCAATAAATCTTCATAAGCCTGGTTTCATTTACATAATTCACCACGTATATCAAGTGAATGACTTATACTTATCCAGTTCAGATATGTATGAGGAGTTCACTTGATTGCTCTTGCGGATAAGATTTCAAAGTCATTTGGCGGCAGAGTTCTTTATTCAAATGCAACACTTCAGCTCAATGCGGGAGAGCGTTGGGCTTTAGTTGGTCCTAATGGTGCTGGTAAGACTACGCTTCTAAAAATCATTATGGGCTTAGAGTCTGCCGATGAAGGAACTATTACCTTTGCAAAAGATGCTACCCTGGGATATCTTGAGCAAGAAACAGAGCTCATGGGAGATAGAACTGCTCTTAATGAAGTCATTGAGTCTGCCCATGAGATTAAACAGTGGGAGAGAAAGGTCAACGACCTTTCAATCAAAATTGCCGAAACTCCCGAAGGTGCAACGCTCAATAAGTATCTTGAAGACTACGCTCATGCTATGGAGCGCTTCGAGCGTCTTGGCGGCTATGAACTAGAGAGTAGAGCTCGCCAGATTCTTGCAGGTCTGGGTTTTCCCGTTGAAGACTTCGATAAGCCTGCTAAAGAGTTCTCGGGCGGCTGGCAGATGCGTATCTCTTTGTCAAAGCTGCTTCTGCGTCGTCCTGATGTTCTTCTTCTCGACGAGCCTACTAACCACTTGGACTTGGAATCTGTCCAGTGGCTTGAAAGGTTCTTATCGTCATATGACGGCACGGTTTTGCTGGTAAGCCATGACCGTTCATTTATGGATGCCTGTGTAACGCACGTGGCGGCGCTTGAGAATCGTATGCTCGTAACCTATACCGGCAATTATTCCGGCTATCTTCATCAGCGAGAAGAAAATCTTGAGCAGCTTCGTGCTAAACGTGCAGCTCAAGAGCGCGACATTGCTCACATGGAGACCTTCATTGAGCGATTTAGGTATAAGCCTACCAAGGCAAAACAGGTTCAAGAGCGCGTGGCAAAGGTCGAGAAGATCCGTGAAGAACTGGTAGTTCTTCCAGAGCAATCTCATCACATGCATTTTAGGTTCCCAGAACCTCCTCGTACCGGAGATACCGTCATCTCTCTTGAGAGCGTTGCCAAATCTTACGAGGATAACTTTGTCTACGATAACGTTGACCTTAAGCTGTATCGCGGAGATCACGTTGCGCTTGTTGGCCCTAACGGTGCTGGTAAATCTACTCTTATGAAGCTTATTGCTGGCAAACTTAAGCCAGATGCGGGACAGATTGGCCTGGGTCAAAACGTTACTGAAGCCTATTATGCACAGCACCAGCTTGAAGAGCTCAATCCTGCAAATACGGTACTTGCAGAGCTTGATACCGTTGCTGCTGGCTGGACTACCTCTGAAGAGCGTAGATTACTCGGAGCCTTCCTTTTCCATGGCGATGACGTCGAGAAACGCGTAAATGTGCTATCTGGTGGCGAGCGCGCTCGTCTCGCACTTGCTAAGATGCTGGTTTCTCCAGACCCACTGTTGCTTCTAGACGAGCCAACTAACCACCTGGACATTGACTCTGTTGACGTTCTAGAGAAGGCACTTGTTGACTTCCCCGGAACTATCATCTTGATCAGTCACGATGAGCACCTGGTCAGAGCTGTAGCAAATAAGGTTGTGGACGTTCGTGACCACAAAGTTACGGTTTATGACGGCGACTACGATTACTTCCTCTTTAAGCTTGCAGAGCTCCAAGCAGCAGCTCAGGGAGAGACGTCGAGCAAGGCGGTGTCCTCGTATGGAACATCGGGTGCAAGAGCGGTTAAGAGTTCTGGCCCAGAGGCAGGTCAAGCTGCAGGATCTTCTCGCAATGTGAAGACTAAGGAGCAGAGAAGAGCTGAGGCAGAGGAGCGCAATCGTAGAAGTCGTGCGCTTAGAGAGACCAAGAAACGTCTGGACGAGGTTGAGGCAGCGCTGACTCCTGCGCATAAACGATACGATGAGCTCATGACGCTTATGGCTGACGAGGCTCTCTATAATGATCCTCAAAAGTTTGATGAGTGTATGGCTGAATACCAGGCACTTTCTAAGAAGATTCCTGCGCTTGAGGCTGAATGGTTGGAGCTTTCAGAAAAAATGGAAGCAGACATTGATGAGTAGGTAGTTTTGCCAATCTTGGGTAAAATTGTCTTGTACCTATTGTCTTGTAACTAACGTCATGTTCTTGAGAGTCTTTGTTTGTACGTGCCTGTCTGCACGGTTTTGCAGATGTTGAGATAAGGATTGCTGTGCCAACTGCTTTAACATCAATTCCATCGCTTTTGACAACGCTCGCTGAATTTGCACTGGTAATCTTTGCCATTGTGGTTCACGAGGTTGCGCATGGCTTTGTGGCATACAAGTGCGGAGACCCTACCGCTAAAATGTCTGGCCGTTTGACGCTCAATCCGCTCGCACACATTGACCTATTTGGTACGATTCTTTTGCCCTTTATGTTGGTATTGATGGGTGGTCCTAGCTTTGGTTACGCAAAGCCTGTTCCCTATAACCCCAACTACCTCAAAGATCGTCGTCGTGACGAGATTCTTGTAGCACTCGCAGGCCCAGCGTCTAACATTTTGCAGGCGTTTCTCGGCGCGCTCTTATTGCGTTTGCTCAACGCATTAGCAGTTGCATTTGGTGCGGCATATAATCCGCTGGTAATGTACTATGTTTCTTCGCTGGTAATCTTCTATATCCAGATCAACGTAAGCCTGGCAGTCTTTAACATGCTGCCAATTCCACCTTTGGACGGCTCTAAGCTGCTGCTATATTTTCTTGGCGAGAAAAACCGTCAAAAGTTCTACGCCATTGAGCCTTACTGTATGATTGCTGTAGTGGGACTCATGTTCTTTGCGCCTGGCTTTTTCTCGTCCATTATTGGGGGCATTTCTAACGTCATTTTGAGCCTGCTTGCGAGAATCATCTAATGTCGTACAAAGTAAACACTGCAACATATTCTGGCCCGTTTGACCTGCTGCTTCAGCTAGTAAGTAGGCAAAAAGTTGCCATTGGCTCTATTTCTATCTCTGAGGTTGCTGATCAGTATTTGGCAGAAGTTGACGCCATGGAAGAGCTTGACCTAGACGTTGCCAGTGACTTTGTTCTTGTTGCGTCAACGCTTTTGGATATGAAGGCTCATGCCTTGGTGCCCCAAGATGTGTCGCTTAAAAGCTCATATGATGAAGATGAGTATGATGACGAGCTTGACGGGCTTTCTCCTGATGAGGCTCGAGAAGTTCTTATTGCTCGCCTTATTGCCTATAAGCAGTTCAGAAATGCGGGCGCTGCGTTAGGTAGTCGTATGGAGGCAGAATCGTACATGTTCCCACGCTCAGTGGGCCCAGATCCTGATTTCTTGAATCTTATGCCAGACTATCTTGAGGGCATTACCCTTAGAAGCCTTGCCGTCATCTGTGCGGACATTGACTCAAAACGTGAGACATTCTTGCTTGAAGCGGAACATGTGGCGCCAAAAAGGCTCCCAGTAGCTCTGACGGTAGCTTCTGTGGACCGACTGACGCGCTCTAAGGGCAAGGTGACGTTCTCTGAGCTCTTAGACGGTCAAGATACGCCAGAAATTGTGGTTGCAAACTTTTTGGCAGTGCTTGAGCTCTTTAAGCGCGGTCTTGTTCGTGTTCAGCAGGATGTCATCTTTGGCGAGATTGAGATTGAGCATATAGAGGGTGCAGATTCATACCAGCTTGATGAGTCAGTTCTTTTGGAACTAGAAGAACTATCTGGTGATGAGCCAGACCTTGAAGGATTTAACTTGTCTCAAAATGCGCTCCAAGACGTCCAGCAGACGCTATTATCGTTAACTCAATCGCCCGATGAAGCACAGAAAGAGGCGGAATAACTTATGGCAGAAGAGCTTATCTATTTAGATTCTGAGTCGCTCAAAAGCGCACTAGAATCACTGCTTTTGGTTGCAACAGATGCAATTACCACAGCTGACTTTGCCAAGGTCACCAATGCAGCTCCCGCCGAGGTAGCTGAAGCTCTCAAAGAGCTTGCAGAGGAGTACACGCGCTGCAACAGGGGCTTTCAGCTTAGAGAGGTAGCTGGCGGTTGGCGTCTCTTTACGCACCCCGCCCATCATCAGCTTGTTAGCGACTTTGTCCTTTCTTGGGACACGCGCCGCCTTTCTCAGGCAGCTCTTGAGACGCTGGCGGTCATTGCCTATCACCAGCCGGTAACCCGTGAAGGCGTCCGCGCTATCCGTGGCGTTAACTCTGACGGTGTTATCTCTTCACTTCGCGAGAAAAACCTTGTTCGTGAAGTGGGCAAAGAGGCAGATAGGGGACAGGCCATTCTTTATGGCACCACTGCACTTTTCTTAGAGCGCTTTGGTCTCAAGTCTTTGCGAGAGCTGCCACCACTGGAAGACTTTGCTCCTGACGAGGAGTCCAAGCAGTTTATTCGTGAGAGACTCTCTGGTAGAAGCTTTACTTCAACGCTTGAAGAGGCCGCAGAAGACATTGATGATGAGCGCTCGCTTTTGGGAGACGACTACGATACGCAAGAGGAAGCATAGGCCGTGGCAGAAGAGCGCATTGTTCCCATGCGTCTGCAGCGCTTTTTGGCGCGTGCAGGAGTAGCTAGTCGTCGCGGCTCTGAGCGCCTGATGACCTCCGGTCGCGTTACCGTAAACGGCCAGGTAGTCACCGAGCTTGGCAGCAAGGTTGATCCGCTGATGGACGTTGTTGCAGTTGACGGCGTTGTCTGTTCAATTGCCGAGAAACCCGTCTACTTGATGCTCAATAAACCTGCAGGGTACCTGACTACTATGAAAGACCCTCAGGGTAGACCGACCATTGTGGACATGGTTCCCACTGACAAATATCCCGGTCTTTTTCCTGTTGGACGCCTTGATATGGATACCACAGGTCTTCTGTTCTTTACCACCGATGGCCAGATGGCACAAGAGCTTCTGCATCCTTCAAAGCATGTGTGGAAGCACTATGTTGCCCATGTAGTAGGAACGCCAACAGAAGAGCAGCTAGATCGTCTGCGTGAGGGTATTGAACTTGAAGATGGGCCTGCGGCTCCAGCAGAGGTAGAGATTGTCTCTGATAATGCCAAGATGAAGGCCCTTCTCGCCCCACAGGGTTTAGGAAAAACCGGTGGAGGAGAGCCAAACGCCCTGGTCAGCGTCACTATTAGAGAGGGTAGAAAGCATCAGGTCAAGAAGATGCTTCTGGCCATTCACCATAGGGTTCTTGCGCTCCACAGAGATACGTTTGGTCCGCTGCACTTAACAGGCGTAAAAGAAGGCGAGTGGAGGCTTCTTACAGAGGAGGAAGTTGCTGCTCTGGAGCGCACTATTGGCAGAGATCCGGGTGCTTCTCCCATCATGCCTTTAAGCGCCAACAAGTAACTACTAGTCGCACGATTACAAAGCGTACGTTACATACCTACGACCCGCCCAGAGAGGAGACATAATGCAGCCATTTGAAGTTCCAGCTCAGGCTCATCGCATTTTGTTTATGCGCCATCCAGAAAGCGTGGCTAATACGCAGCGCTTTTTTAGCGGCAGAAGAGACGTTGAGCTCACCGAACATGGCGTTGAACAGCGAGAGCATGCCGTTCGCGCACTTGTTGCATTTCATCCAGATAGAATTTGGACCTCTCCTTTATCTCGCTGCAAAGACATGGCCCAGATGGCCGCAGCCGAGCTTGGTATTTCCTGCGAGGTAAAAGACGATCTTGCAGAGATGGATTTTGGCATTCTAGAGAGCAAGCGTTTTGCTGATGCAGAAGAGATTTTAAAGCCCTACGGCCTCACATTTCCTTGGGCTTCAGATGAAAACGGTCACTCCATACCAGCTCCAGAAGCCGAGTCATATGAGCAGGTAAGAAGCAGGTGCCGTAACATTCTTAATGAGTTCTCCAATCTTTCTGGACGCACGGTTTGCATTTCTCACGGCGGCTATCTGCGCTCTATGATGGCGGAGATTTTTGGCATCCCAGGCAGTTCTAGTTGGAATGTACATCTTGCAAATGTCTCTTCAATCTTTTTTACTAGTACAGGCGGAACAGATTTCAAGCTTGGTGGATTTAACCTTGATCCAGAAGAGGTTATTCGTCGTTCCACTGAGCCAAGTTTTTACGATTTTCGTGACATTTGGGGTGTCACCGAGGGGGATAAGTAATGATTGTTGCTATTGACGGCCCAGCAGGTTCCGGAAAGTCTACGGTTGCTCGTGCACTTTCTGATCGCCTGGATCTGATCTTTCTAGATACGGGTGCAATGTATCGCTCGGTAACTGTAGAATGCCTGCGTCAGGGCATTGATATGACTGATACCGAGAAAATCATCCAGGTTGCACGCAGCATTAGCATTTCGTTTGGTAACTCCGCAAACGGCCAGACCGTCTACGCAAACGGCTCAAACGTTACCGCAGAGATTCGTACTCCAGAGGTAGATAGAAACGTCAGTGCTGTTGCAGCTATCCCTGAGGTTCGTGAGGCTATGGTCACGCTTCAGCGTCGCGCTGGCGAGAATGGCGATGTAGTCGCAGAAGGTCGTGACATTGGCACCGTGGTATTCCCCGAGGCAGATGTAAAGGTTTTCTTGACCGCAGATCCCGCAGCACGCGCTCATCGCCGCGCTGTTCAGCGCCAGGGTGGAGACGCAGCTACTGGCAATGATGCCAAGGTAGACGCCAAGAGTGAAGAGAAGATCCTCGAAGACATCAAGGCTCGCGATAAGGCTGACTCTGAGCGTAAGGCAGCACCACTGCGCGCTGCAGAAGACGCTCATCACATTGACTCTTCCGCGCTTTCTGTTGAAGAGGTTATTGCAGCCATTATTGCCCTGCATCCAGGTCTTGTAAACAGAGACGCTCGTAACCATAGGTCTTCTCATCAGGGAAATGAATTAGAGGGCAACTCTTCTGATGACGGGAAGTCTCACACAGAAAAGCCTCAGCGCTCCGAGAAAAAGTCTTCTATAGCAGCGGCATCTAAGCGTTTGCGTCCTTTTGGTGGAAACTCATTTGACGATTATTACGATACCGCGCTTGCTGATTTTCCAGCTCCAGCAAAGTTCTTTAAATGGCTGGCAGTCAGTGTGCTTGGACTGATTACAAAAATTTGGTTTAGGTGGCGTTGGGACAATGACCAGCTCTTTGTTGGCGATAAGACCCCTCGCGTTCTTATCATGAACCACCCAACGTTCTTGGACCCTATTGTTACTGTTGTCCACCTGTTTGTTCATGGCATTCCCGTTAGAACCATCTACAAGAGTGAGTTCAACAAATTCAAACCACTTCAGTGGGCGCTTTCTAGACTTGGTGGCATTCCGGTAGACCGTGGAACTGCCGATATGAAGGCAATTCGTCGTGCCACTACAGCGCTTTCTAGAGGAGAAATGCTTCTTATTTACCCTGAGGGCACAAGAGTCAGAAGCAATACTGAGCGTGGAGAAACTCACGGTGGTTTTGCGCTTATCGCCCAGCTTGCAAAAGTAGATGTGCAGCCTCTGGCAATCATTGGCGCACTTGATATTAAGAAAAAAGGTTCACCTCTGGTTAAGCCTGTAAAGGTGTATCTTCGTGCAGGTCAGAAGGTCTCTTTTAGTGATTTGACCTCTACAAAACGCAAAGATCAGGCAAAAGAGATGGAAGAGATGGCCATGGAGCGGGTATACGAACTAAGAGATGCAATGCTCAAAGAGCATCCCGGAAGGAATTAGTTCGTGCCTACTATTAGAATTGCTGACGAAGCAGGCGCTTGTTACGGCGTAGAAAGAGCACTTCAGATGGTCCAGCAGGCCGTCAAAGATGCTCATGCTCCCGTACGCACGCTTGGCCCGCTTATCCATAACCCTCGTGTTGTCACGTCTCTTAAAGATCAGGGCGTAGAGGTTGTTGATTCCGCTTCTGAAGCTGCAGGAAGTGCGCTTCTGTTGCGCACTCATGGCGTAACCCCTCAAGAGGAGCAGATAGCCAAGGACGGCTGTGTTGACGTACTTGACGCAACCTGTCCGTTTGTGAAGAAGGCTCACGGAGCCGCAGAACTTCTCGCCAAGCAGGGTTATGCCGTGTACGTGGTAGGAGAGTCCGGACATCCTGAGGTAGAAGCTACGCTTGCTCACGTGCCAGGTTCTTTGGCCATAGACTCTGTGGAAGAAGTTGCTGCTCAGGCAGATGCCATGAGAGCTGCAAAGAAGGTTGGTCTTGTAGTTCAGACTACCATGAGCGCCGCAAAGCTTTCTGAGGTGGTTAACGCGGTACTTCCACTTGTTGACGAACTTCGCGTCATGAATACCATCTGCGAGGCTACTGCGGGCCATCAGGACTCGTGCATGAGGCTTGCAAAAGAGTCTGACGTCATGATTGTCATTGGTGGCAGGATTTCTGCTAATACCACTCGTTTGGCAGAGATTTCTAAGCTGTATTGTCCCGCAACCTACCACATTGAAGGCGCCGATGAGCTTGAGGCTTCTTGGTTTGAGGGCGCAGAGCATATTGGTATTACCGCGGGTGCTTCTACACCAGAGGCTCATATCAACGCAGTTAAATCGGCTATTGAGGAAATCGTAGGCGCCTAATATGGAACAGCGCGCAGACTACGGAAACACAAAATCTGGTGGACTTGGCGCACTGATTGAGTCCGTTGAAGAGGGTAGTCCTGCGTGGAAGGCTGGCCTTGAGCCAGGCATGATTATCGAGAAGGTCAATGGTGTAGTACCAAAAGACCTGATTGATTGGCGCTGGGAAGCCGACGGCTCCATCTGTGAGCTTGAAGTTTCTGTACCTGGTGACGATGAGCTCTATGAGTGCGTACTTGAGCGTGAGTCTGGAGAAGACTGGGGTGTTGACTTTGTTGACGTGCTCTTTGACGGCATCAAGACCTGCGTAAACGCCTGTCAGTTCTGCTTTATGGCAATGCTGCCAGAAGATATGCGCCCCTCGCTTTCCATTAGAGATGACGATTATCGCCTGAGTTTTTTGCAGGGCAATTTTGTCACGCTGACTAACCTCACCGATGAGGATGTTGAGCGCATCATCTCTCATAAGCTAGAGCCTATGAACGTCTCGCTTCATGCAATCTCACCTGACGTGCGCCGCAATCTGATTGGTGCTCGCGCAGCCAGGGGCATTGAAGTACTTGAAAAGCTTATGGACGCCGGCATTGAGATCCATGGCCAGATTGTTCTGTGTCCTAATATCAACGACGGCGAAGAGCTTGATAAAACGCTTGATTGGGTAGAGGCTCACCAGCAGATTACTTCTCTGGCTATTGTTCCGCTTGGCTATACCAAAGACTCTAAGCGCTTTACGCATTCCTATTCTGATGACGTGGAGCTCTCCCGTTCTGTCGTCAAGATTGTTGAGCCCTATCAGGAGCGAGCACGCGCATCTTTGGGCATTACCCGCTTCCAGCTCTCTGACGAGTTCTACGTAGACGCCCAGCTACCTATTCCACCTGCGTATACCTATGACGGCTATCCTCAGTTCTATGACGGAATTGGTATGCTCAGAAGCTTCCTCGATGAGGCAGAAGAGGTCTGTAGCACTATGCGTGCAGGCCTTGATGAGGCAGATACCTATCTTTCTACTCGCTCACGCAAGATTGTGCTGATTGTAGGCGAGGCAGCTCAGCAAACCATCCAAACCTTCTGCGACGACTGGTCAGCTGACGGCAACGTTTCTACCTTTGCAGTACGCAACGATTTCTTTGGCGGAGACGTTAATGTCACAGGACTTATCTGCGCCGTTGACCTTCTCGCCCAGGTACCAGAAGACCTCACAAACATTTTGGTAGTGCTCCCTGAGGTTATGTTTAACTTTGATAAGGTCACCCTTGATGGCATGTCACTAGCCGATTTAACTGCGCAGCTAGAGGCACGCGGAGCAAAAGTCATCATGTCAATTCCTGGTCCCACAAACATTGCCAAGTCGTGCATTAAAGCGCTCAAAGAGTGGGATTAGCCACGTATTGCTGGTATTATTAAACCAACTGAATGAAAGGTGAGACATGGCTAAGCCCATTGTTGCTATTGTTGGACGCCCAAATGTTGGTAAGTCTACGCTGGTAAATAGAATTGCCGAGAAACGCGATGCAATTGTGCACGAATCTAGGGGAGTAACCCGAGACCGTTCGTATCACGACGCTGACTGGAATGGTCGTGAGTTTAAGCTCATTGACACCGGCGGTATTGAATCTGTCAAATCCCAGGATCGCTTTGCTCCACACATTCGTGAGCAGGCGCTTCTTGCGTGTGAAGAAGCAGATGTTATTGTCTTTGTGGTAGATGGCTCTACCGGTGTAACCGATGAAGATGAAGAGGTTGCGCGCATTGTTCGCAAGACTACTAAGCCCGTTTTCTTGGTTGTCAATAAGAAGGATAACCCTGCGACAGAGCAGGATGGTCTTTGGGATTTCTACGCCCTTGGCTGTGGCGAGCCTCTGCCTCTTTCTGCTTCACATGGTCATGGTACGGGTGATTTACTGGATGATATTGTTAATGCATTCCCAGAGGTAGATGAGGAGCCAGAAGATGATGGCATTCTCAACCTTGCAATTATTGGTCGTCCAAATGTTGGTAAATCTTCACTTGCAAACCGCCTAGCTAACAAAAAGCGCTCTATTGTTTCTGATGTAGCTGGTACTACGAGAGATGCTATTGACACCATGATTGAATGGAAGGGAACTCCCATTCGTCTTGTTGATACCGCCGGTATTCGCAAAAAGAGCCAGGTACACGAGGACGTTGAGTACTACAGTCTGGTCAGAGGCCTGCAGGCAATGGACCGCGCAGACGTCTGTCTTCTTGTTGTTGATGCTTCTATTGGTGTCACTGAGCAGGATCAGAAGCTTGCAAACATGGCTGTTGAGCGTGGCTGCGGCTTGGTGCTTCTCCTTAATAAGTGGGACCTTATTGATTCTGAGGCAAAGCGCGATGAGGTAGCAGTCTCTGTAGCAAAGCGCCTGGCCTTTGCACCATGGATTGCATCTATCAACGTTTCTGCGCTTACTGGTCGCGCTATTGATAAGGTGCTTGCCGCTGCTCTTTCGGCCGCAGAGTCCCGCGCCATTCAGCTCAAGACTTCCGAGCTCAACGAGCTTCTCGCCCAGATTAGAGAGGGTGGTCACACGGTTTCTGACCGCGGTCGCCGTCTCAAGATTCAGTACGCCACTCAGACAGGCTCCAAGCCTCCTGTTATCTCGTTCTGGTGCAACGCTCCAGACCTTGTTGACGATAACTACGAGCGCTTTATTGAGAACAGACTTCGCGAGAAGTTCCCTCTAGTTGGCACACCTATTCGTTTGAAGTTCCGTAAGAAGGTTGAATCTAACTAATGTCTGGAATTGTTGTTGCTCTGATTTTTGGACTTATTGCGTTTGGCCTTGGTGGCATTCCATTTGGTCTGATTATTGCAAGCGTTATGGCTCATGAAGATATCCGTAAGCTTGGATCAGGAAACATTGGCACTACCAATGTTGCTAGAAATGCTGGTAAAGCCGCAGGTATTCTTACGCTTTTGTGCGATGCAGGTAAGGGTATCATCAGTGTCATGCTGGTCCGTTGGTTCTTGGGAACTCAGGGATTTACTCCTCTGGTCTCGGGAAATGATCACGCAGAGGCAGAGCTCATCATTTCTTTTGTGTATGCCTGCTGTGTTCTTGGTCATATCTTCTCGCCATGGCTTCACTTCCACGGTGGCAAAGGAATTGCTGTTGGATTTGGTGGTGGCCTTGCAGTAAATCCACTTGCAGCCCTCGTAGCTCTTGCGGTGTTTATTACGCTTGCCGTACCAACTAAGTACGTATCGCTTGGCTCCATCGGTGCAGCTGTTGCCATTCCACTATTCTGCCTGCTATTTGGCATGGACCCTGTGGCAACCATCCCAGTATTTGTTGTAGCTGCTGCAGTAATTTGGGCACATCGCGAGAATATCAATCGTCTTAATGCTGGCAGTGAGTCTAAATTCTCTTTCGGCGATAAGAAAAAGGACAAGTAATCATGAAAAGAGTTGCTGTTATTGGTTCGGGATCGTGGGGTACCGCACTATCAACACTACTTGCTTCTACCTGTGATGAGGTAATTATCTGGTCTAGAGAGGCCGATGTCACCGAATCCATCAATAAAGAGCACGTCAACTGTAGGCATCTTTCTGATTCTGAGCTTCCGCACAATATTGTGTCTACCACCAGTGAAGCTGAGGCTCTCACCGGTGTAGATGCTGTTGTTATGGCCGCTCCTTCTGCGTTTCTTCGCTCTGTTTGTGCTGCTTGCGCACCATATCTTGATCCAGAGGTTGATGTCTTGATCCTCTCCAAGGGTATGGAAGCAGGTTCTCACAAGCTTATGCATGAGGTTGCTGCTGACGAGCTGGGAAACCCTGCCAGAATTGCTGTGCTTTCTGGTCCAAACCATGCAGAAGAGGTTATTAAGCAGGGAATCTCTGCAGCTGTTGTAGCGTCTGAAGACGCCGAGGTTGCAAAGCGCTTCCAGGCACTGCTTTCTCGTCCGTACTTCAGAACCTACGTTAGCTCTGATGTACGCGGTGTTGAGGCTTGTGCTGCCGCTAAAAACGTCGTAGCTATTGCCTGTGGTATTGCTGTTGGCTTGGGTAATGGTGATAACGCCCTTGCTGCACTGATGACACGCGGCTTGGCAGAGCTTGGCCGCGTAGTGTGCGCTATCGGCGGAGACCCGCTTACCTGCATGGGTCTTGCTGGTATGGGTGACTTGGTTGCTACCTGCACCTCTGAGCATTCTAGAAATAGAACCTTTGGAGAAGCCCTGGTCAAAGGTAAGACGCTTCAGTCTTATCAGGAAGAGACCGGTATGGTTGTTGAAGGTGCTCAGGCTGTCATTGGTCTTTATGAGCTTGGTCAGCAGATGAGCGTTGAGATGCCTATCACTTCAGCTGTTCACGCTGTACTTTACGAAGGTGCTACGCCAGAAGAAATTACTTCTCGCCTTACAAACCGCCTTCCAAATGAAGAATTTTATGGAATGACTCGATAGGAGAGTTTGATGAATAACGTCCTGGTAGCACCATCTGTTCTATCTGCAGATTTCTCCAAGCTCAAGAGTGAGCTTGATTCAATTGCAAACGCTGACTTCATCCATTACGACGTGATGGATGGTCACTTTGTTCCAAATATCTCATTTGGTCCAGATATTTTCTCGTACTGTAAAAAGTCTTCTGAGCTGCCTATTGATGTTCATCTGATGGTCACCAATCCAGCTGAGATTGTGCCACTGTTCCTAGACCGTGGTGCTGACGTTGTCACCTTCCACTACGAGGCCGAGGTCCATGCTCATCGTCTTGTTCACCTTATCAAGGATTCCGGTGTTAAAGCTGGTATTTCACTTTGCCCAGGAACTCCTGTAAGCGTTCTTGAGGATCTTATCGAATACCTTGATCTGGTGCTTATCATGACGGTTAACCCTGGCTTTGGTGGCCAAAAGTTTATTCCTCACTCAATTGAGAAGCTCAAAGCTCTTAAAGAGCTCTGCCGCAAACATAACGTTCATCCTCTGATTGAGGTTGATGGTGGTATTAGTGCCGCTAACGCAGCTGATGTTGTAGCCGCCGGTGCAGACATGCTTGTTGCAGGAAGCGCTGTATTTGGCCAGGAAGACCGCGGTGCAACTATCCAGGCAATCCGCGACGCAGGCGAGTCTGCTCTCACTGTTCAGGGCTAGGCTGCACTCTCAAGCATCATTTGCACATAGACCACCAAGATTGAAACAACAGAAACACGCTATGGATTACGTTTACCTAGACTATGCAGCTTCAGCACCAATGCGCCAAGAGGCGCTTGATGCCGAGAAAACCTATGAAGCTTCACCCATTGCAGGGGTGAACCCAAACTCTTTGCACTCGCTTGGTCGTCAAGCAGCGCGAGAGCTTGATGGTGCTCGTGGTGTTATTGCACGTGCGGTAGGCGGCAAGTTTAGAGCTCCTGACGTGGTCTTTTGCTCCGGCGGTACCGAGGGCAATAATCTCTCAGTTCTTGGTATGGCAGAAGGTATTCGTAACAAGGATCACAAGCGCAACACGGTGGTTTTCTCGGCAATTGAACATGATTCTGTTTTGGATCTAGCACCTGTTCTTCGCGAGAAGGGCTTTGAGGTTAGAATTGCTCAGCCTAACCGTCAGGGAAAGATTGAGGCTTCTACCCTTGAGGGTCTTTTGGACCAGTCGGTAGCGCTTGTTTCCATAATGTATGCCAACAATGAAACAGGTGTTATTCAGCCAGTTGTAGACCTTGCACGCGCTGCTCATAAGGTGGGAGCTTTTTTCCATACCGATGCTGTTCAGGCGTTTGGTCGTATTCCTCTTGAGGTAGCAGACGTAGATGCTCTGACTGTTGCCGCCCATAAAATTGGTGGACCTCTGGGTATTGCCGCAGTGCTTATGCGTTCCAAGGTTCCCTTTAAGGCTCAAAGTTACGGCGGGGGACAAGAGTCTGGCAGGCGTCATGGAACACAGGACGTTCGTAGTGCCCTCGCGTTTGCCGCAGCTGCCAAGTGGTGCCTGGAGAACCTTACTCAAACGCAAGAGAGCGTTTCTGCACGCGCAAATAAGGTGTACGAGACTCTTTGTGCTTCTCCCAAGATTAAACCAACTACAGAGGCTTACGCCGGCAAAGATCACATGCCTGGCACAGTAAGCATTATGGTTCCCTCAATGGATTCTGAGACGCTTATTCTAAAGCTTGACCAGGCAGGCTATGAGGTCTCAGCTGGTTCTGCGTGCTCTTCAGGCTCTCTTGACGCAAGCCACGTTCTCTCGGCTATGGGCATCTCTAGAAACGAGGCTCTAGGAAGCTTACGCATAACCTTTGACGAGCGTGTTTCTGAGGAAGACCTTGATACTTTCTGTGCAACCTTGCTGCAGATTGTTGGATAAATTTTTCACATACTAATCTCTACATTAGTTATGTTCTGCGTCTGATACGTCCTTATATACGGTAGACTAGATGAGTAACCGTATATGAGGAGGCCCTATGAGTGAGTCTGTTAATCTGATGCAGCTCCAGGATATTGATTTACAGCTGCTAAAACTCGCATCCAACTTGGCCTCAATGCCACAGGTTCAAAAAATTAAAAACGCCCAACTTGCAGAGAAAAAGATTGCTTCTCAGCTTAAGCAAGTACTTGGCGTTAAAAAAGACGTAGAAATTGATATTTCTGACCTCAATGAGCAGCGCGCCCATTATGTCCTTAAAACAGATGAGGTTTCTGCTGCTGTAGAAACTGCAACTAATCATCGCGCTCTTAGAGACTTTGATCAGCAGCTTTCTTCTTTGGCAAAGAATATCGAGAAGTGCGATTTTAAACTTGCAGCAAAAACAGAAGAGCTTGAGAAGTGCAAGAAGGCTTATCAGACAGCTCAAGACTTGCAGGTAAAGCTTATGAAAGAGCGCGAGAGCCTTTCTCAGTCCCTTGAGATTGATTCTGCGGCTCTTCGCGCAGAGATTGTTGATCTCTCTAAATCTCGAGAAGAGCTTGCAGCTCAGATTTCTTCTGACACGCTTGAGCGCTATGAAGCTGCACGTAAACGTTTTAAGGGCCTGGCAGTTGAGCATCTTGTAGGAAACGTCCCAAGTGTCTGTCGTGTTAAGCTGCAACCAAGTTCATTCCACGATCTTCAGCACAGCTCCGAGATTGCTGAGTGCCCTTATTGCCACAGGATGCTTATTACATCTACAGCGTTTGAAGAATAAAGGAATTTATCGCTATGTTGGATAAAACCGCTCAGTCCTCTGTATGCCTTGTGGTGTGCGGAGGAATTGCTGCATATAAAGCCTGCGAAGTACTCAGAGGCCTTCAGAAAGCAGGCTGCGACGTTCGTGTTGTTATGACAGAAGATGCAGCTCAGTTTGTAGGAAAGACTACCTTTGAAGCATTAACGCATCATGAGGTAGTGCAGTCGCTCTACAACAATGCCGAAACTCCTGTTGCTCACGTTGACCTTGCTGACTGGGCAGATTGCATGGTAGTTGTACCAGCTACTGCCAATATCATGGCAAAAATGGCTCATGGTATAGCTGATGATGCTGCAAGCACAACGCTTCTAGCAGCTCATACGCCAGTTCTTGTGGCTCCCGCTATGAATACGCACATGTGGGAAAATCCAGCCACACAGGCAAATGTGGCACTGCTGTGTCAGCGCGGCATCCAGATGGTTATGCCCCAGTCTGGTCATCTTGCTTGTGGTTATACCGGTGATGGAAAGCTTGCTCCAGTACAGCAGATTGTAGACGCTGCACTGAAGGTTCTTTCTGGCAAAAACGTCACATCAGGTAAGCAGGATCTTGCAGGTAAAAAGCTTCTTATTACGGCAGGACCAACGCACGAGAAGATCGATCCAGTTCGCTTTATTGCCAACTGTTCTACAGGAAAACTTGGCTATATCGTGGCTAAAGTTGCAGCTAATCGTGGAGCAAATGTCACCCTTATCTCTGGACCCACATATCTTGAGGCTCCTCAAGGAGTCAACGTGCAAAGAGTAGTATCTGCTGAAGATATGTATAAGGCTTGTACAAGCGTCTTTGACAGCGTTGATGCCGCTATTTTGACGGCAGCTGTTGCCGACTATACCCCAGCTCACCCCGCAGATCATAAGCTCAAGAAATCACAAGAGCATCTTGAGTCTATTGACCTTAAAGAAACCACCGATATTCTCGCCAGCCTGTCAAAGACGAAAAAAGACCAGGTTGTCGTAGGTTTTGCGGCAGAGACAAATAACCTTTTGGAGCATGCTCAGGCTAAACTTGAGCGTAAAGGTTGCTCCATGATTGTGGCAAATGATGTGTCTAGGCCAGATTCAACCTTTGGTTCAGATACAGACCGCGTGGCCTTTGTAACTCCTCAAGGTGTAGAACAGCTTGAGACTTTGCCACTTGTCGACGTAGCTTCAGAGCTTTTGGACCGTGTGGCCAAAATGCTTGAGGAGCGTGCATAGCGTGCGACCAGAAGATCTTATTATTGGATGTCATCTCTCGGCAGCTAAGGGCTGGGAGGCAATGGGTAAGGATGCTCTTTCTATTGGGGCAACTACCTTTGCTTTCTTTACTAGAAATCCTCGTGGTGGCAACGCTAAGGCTCTAGATGAGGCTGATGTTGCAAGGCTTAAGGAGCTTCTTGAGGCTCATCACTTTGGACCTCTGGTTGCGCATGCTCCTTACACCATGAACCTGTGCTCGGCTAAAGAGGAGACCAGGGATTTTGCTCGTCGTGCGCTTACAGAAGATCTTGAGCGCATGGAGTATCTGCCAGGCAATTATTACAACTTTCATCCCGGTAGCCATGTGGGTCAAGGTTCTGACGTGGCAATTGAGCAAATTTCAAGCGCGCTTAACGACTGTCTATTTGAAGGTCAGCACACCACCGTTCTTCTTGAAACGATGGCTGGCAAGGGCACAGAAGTTGGTAAAACGTTTGAAGAGATTGCCGCGATTTTAGATAAGGTAAACCATCCTGAGCTTATGGGCGTGTGCCTTGATACCTGTCATGTTCACGATGGCGGCTATGAAATTGTAGAAAATTTTGATGCTGTTCTAGATACGTTTGACCAGATAGTTGGCTTGAAAAAGCTCAAAGCCTTGCATCTTAATGACTCCAAGAATCCTCTTGGGCTCATAAAGATAGACATGAGCAGATTGGCAAAGGCTTCATTGGCTTAGAAACGTTCCGCGCTGTGGTGACTAATCCGCGCGTCAACACGCTTCCTATGATTTTGGAGACTCCTCATTCTGAGCTTTCTGGTTGGGGAGAAGAAATTGCGTTACTTCGTTCTTTTTTAGGTGATAACTAGTGGGAATTCTGGTAGGTTGCGAACAAATCTCTATGGAATGGCCTGGTAAGAAGGTTCTTACCAACCAGACTATTGGCGTTAATGAGGGTGACCGTATTGGTGTTGTGGGCAAAAACGGTGATGGAAAATCAACCCTCTTAGATCTTATCGCCCATAGAATTGAGCCCGATTCAGGTAACGTAATTTGGAGAAGTGGCATCCAAGTAGGCTATATGGGCCAAAGTGATTCACTTTCTGATACGCAGACGGTTTGCAGTGCTGTTGTGGGAGACACGCCAGAGTACGAGTGGGCATCTGACGCTCGCATCCGTAAGATTATCGACGAGCTTATTGGAGACTTGGACTGGAATGGCCTGGTAGGAGAGCTTTCTGGAGGTCAGCGTAGACGCTGCGATTTGGCTCGACTGCTTGTGGGCACCTGGGACTTAATGCTTATTGACGAACCTACCAACCACCTTGATCTTCATGCCATTCAGTGGCTTGCCAATCACCTTAAAAACCGCTGGTCAGAGGGGAATGGCGCCCTCATTCTAGTCACACATGACCGTTGGTTCTTGGATGAGGTCTGCGACCACATGTGGGAAGTCCACGATGGCGTTATTGACCCATTTGACGGCGGCTATTCTGCCTACATTCAAGCTCGAGTTGAACGTGATAGACAGGCAGCGGTGATGGAAGAGCGCCGTCAGAATACGCTCAGAAAAGAGCTTAACTGGCTTGCTCATGGTGCAAAGGCTCGCACGTCAAAGCCTAAGTTTAGGATTGATGCTGCCATGGAGCTTCTAGCCGAAGATCCACCACTTAGAAACACGCTTGAGCTCAAACGCATGGCAGTCTCTAGGCTAGGCAAGCAGGTTATTGAGATGCATGACGTCTCTTTTGCCTACAAAAATGCTGCACAGACAACGGAAGCAGATCAAAATGCGCAGGTAGACGTCATCAAGCAGGTCGAATGGCTCATTGGCCCAGGTGACCGCTATGGCATTCTGGGCGAGAATGGCGCTGGTAAATCTACGCTTCTTGAGCTGATGACACAGCAGTTGCAGCCAACGTCTGGTCTGGTAAAGGTAGGCAAGTCCGTCAAATTTGGCTGGCTTTCTCAGCAGATTGACACCTTTACTACAAAAGAGACGTGGACTGTTCTTGAACTGCTTGGCCAGTACAAGACAAGTTACCTGGTAAACGGCAAGATGCAGAGCCCTACGCAGCTGCTTGAAAGCTTGGGCTTTGATCGTCGAGAGTTTACCAATCGCTTGCAAGACCTCTCCGGAGGACAGCGTAGACGCTTAGCTCTTCTGTGCGTCCTTCTGGAAGAGCCAAACGTGCTGGTGCTGGACGAGCCAGGCAACGACCTGGATACGGACATGCTTGCCGTCTTGGAAGATCTACTGGACTCGTGGCCGGGAACCCTTCTGGTTGTCAGTCATGACCGCTTTTTGATTGAACGCGTTACTGATGATCAATATGCCCTCATAGATGGTCATATTCGCCACGTCCCCGGCGGTGTTGATGAGTACCTTAAACTTGTTGACGCTGCAAAGCAGACGGCGAGAAGAGTGGGGGAGTTGTCGGGTGCATGCGGAAGTTCAGGTACGCATGAGTCGCAGGGAGCCGGATCTTCTCGCCAGGAGAGCGCGGTGCTGAGCAACGCTGAGCGTCGCGAGCTCAAGAAACGTTTTGATTCAATTGAACGACGTATGAGCAAGGCACAGGATCTTCCCGAGCAGATTAGAGAGCAGATGAGCTCTGCTGATGCAACCGATGCTCAACGTTTGATGGAATTGCAGCAACAACTCAATGATGCCGAAGCGGCGCTTATGGAGTTGGAAGACGAGTGGTTAACGCTTGCAGAGAAACTTGGTGAGGCATAAATGGGAGAATTACTCTCTAGGTTTGTATGGCCAAAGTATGGGCGTAAGAGTTTTGTTGCTTTACTTTGTAAGGGTGTTGAGGTCGTAGGTGACCTTCTGACACCTTTGATTATTGCTCGCATGATTGACCTGGGCATACATGGGTCAAACATATATGACATTATTCGCTACGGTATTTTGCTGGTAGTAATTGCAATAGTTGGCTTTAGTTTTACGCTTGTCTGTCAAAAAATTGCTTCCATTGTTTCTCAGCGTACGGGAACTGACCTGCGTAATGAACTGTTCAAGAAGATTCAAGGACTCTCAAGCGCCGATATTTCCTCGCTTGGAACAGACACTCTGGTAACAAGGCTTATCAATGACGTTAACCAGGTACAGGTTACGGTTGCTCTGGGTATTCGTCAGCTCGTTAGATGGCCTATTCTCGCAGCAGGATCCATCATTGCAACAATTATGCTTGATGCCAAACTTGGCATGGTCTTTTTACTGTCAACAGTACTGGTAGCCGCTATTTTCTTCTTTGTAGCACGTAAATCTACCATGCTTTTTACTGAGCTGCAGAAACGCCTAGATACCGTTTCTTTATATATGCGACAAATGCTTTCTGGCATTCGTGTAATCAGAGCATTTAGGCATGAGGCAGAGGAGAAAGCACAGTTCTCTAAGGCGGTTTTAGCTCAGACAGAAACAGCAACTGATGCGGCAAATTATTCAGCTCTTCTTAACCCAGCAACGTTCCTTGTAATGTATCTGGGAATTGCTGTTACGCTTTGGCTTGCGGCCCCTCAGATTACTGCTGGAACTCTTTCTCAAGGTACCGTGGTGGCACTTGTCAGTTATATGACTAGTGCGCTTTTGGCAATTGGATACGTTGCTAACCTGGTTATTATCATCACACGTGGCGTGGCGTCTGCTAATCGTGTTATGGAAGTACTCAATACCAAGCCAACGCTTACCGATGAGGGAAACACATATATCAACCTTACTGAATCTGATTTTACAGACATTGCAGTGGCGTTCAAAGATGCTTCTCTTGTCTACGATGGTGGAGGAGAGCCTGCACTTTCTGGCATCAACCTCTTGCTACAGGCTGGTCAGACGCTGGGAATCATCGGTGGTACTGGCTCTGGTAAGTCTAGCTTTGCTTCACTTATTCCTCGTCTTTTTGATACAGATAGTGGTTCTGTAAGTGTTTTTGGTCACGATGTTAAAACTTACACGTTTGAGCAGTTGCGCTCCCTTATTGGCTACGTTCCTCAGCACACCTCGCTGGTCAGTGGCACCATTCGCTCCAATCTTTGCTGGAAGAATCCAAACGCCACCGATGAGGAACTTTGGAAAGCTCTTGAGGTTGCTCAAGCAGCAGACTTTGTGCGCGAGAAACCCGATCAGCTTGACAGCATAGTTGAGCGCGGCGGAAAGAACTTCTCGGGCGGTCAGCGTCAGAGGCTGACTATTGCTCGTGCACTGGTAGGAAGTCCTCGTATTGTTATCTTGGACGATGCTGCCTCTGCTCTTGATTTTGCTACGGACGCACATCTCCGCATGGCACTCCGCAAACTGAGCGCCACTACAACCAGCATTATTATTTCGCAGCGTGTAGCAGCGGTAATGCAAGCAGATAAGATTCTTGTTCTTGATCATGGCAAACAAGTGGGATTAGGAACACACAAAGAACTTCTCGCCACATGCCCGCTTTATAAAGAGATTTGCCTCTCGCAGCTTCGTCCTGAGGAGGTGGAGTAATGGCCGATATGTATTCTGGCGGAAGCACGTCCGCTATTGCCTCAAGTGCACCTGAGCGCGGCAAGGGCGGCTCCGTAGACGTTATTTCTATGTCCGCAGCAGAAGTTACACGCCGACTAGCTTCATGGGTTTCTCCACACGGAGGTTTTTTGATCCTCGCACTGGTCTCGTCTATTGCAACCGTACTGCTCCAACTCTGGGTCCCCATTATTGTGGGTAGTGCCATTGACCAGCTCATTAGATTGGTTCAGGGCGGTGAGGCTGCTTTGCTGCCAACACTAACCCTTCTCTCAGTAGTTGTATTGCTTGCAAGCGCTACGCAGTGGCTTGCTTCTTGGTCTACCAATAAGCTCACCTACCTGGTCACCCGTGACCTCAGAGAGGCAGCACATACCAAGGTGTCAAATCTACCGCTCTCGTACATTGACACGCATTCCCAGGGAGATTTGCTCTCTAGGGTAGTAAACGATGTGGATCAGCTAGGAGATGGCCTCCAGCAAGGCCTCACGCAGTTCCTTACGGGCGTGGTTACCATTATTGGAACCTTGTGCTTCATGTTCTATATGTCGATTCCTATGGGCCTTGTGGTTGCTCTGGCTACGCCGCTCTCAATTATTGTTGCATCCGCCATTACCAAGTACGCTAGCTCGTCTTTTGGCAAGCAGCAGGGCTACCAGGGCCAGCTTGGCGGATATGCAGAAGAGATGGTCTCTAACCAGGAGCTTATTACCGTATTTGCCCACAAAGATGCCATAATTGAGCAGTTTGAAGCTATTAACGAGAAACTCCGTGTAGTAGGAGAGCGCGCACAATTTGCATCATCACTTTCTAACCCCTCCACGCGTCTGGTAAATAACTTCATTTACGCTCTGGTAGCTGCTCTTGGTTGCATTTGCGTTCTGACGGGCGTTCCTTCTCCACTCACTATCGGTCAGATACAGAGCTTCCTCTCGTACGCTAACCAGTACATGAAGCCTTTTAACGCTATTTCTGCAGTTGTTACGCAGGTTCAGACCGCCTACGCAAGCGCTCGCCGTGTGTTTGATCTTCTCGACGCAAAAGAAATCAAGCCCGATCCATCCGATGCTGAAATCATTCAGAACCCACAAGGCTCCATTGAATTTGACAACGTAGCATTCTCCTACGATCCCAAGCACCCACTGCTTAGCCACATTTCATTCAAAGCCGAACCTGGTCAGAAGATTGCTCTTGTTGGCCCTACTGGCTGCGGTAAGACTACCCTTATTAACCTGCTACTGAGGTTCTATAGCATTGATTCTGGTGCAATTTATGTAGACGGTCACAACACGCAAAAGCTCACGAGGGCGTCGCTCAGAGAGCAGTTTGGCATGGTGTTGCAGGATACGTGGCTCTTTAAGGGAACCATCAAAGAAAACATCCGCTATGCAAAGCCAGACTCCACGGATGAAGAGATTATTGCCGCAGCTCAGAAGGCTCAGGCTCACGAGTTTATCCAGCAGCTTCCTCAGGGCTACGATACCATGGTAGGTGAGTCTGGTGGATCTTTGTCCCAGGGTCAGCAGCAGCTTCTGTGCATTGCCCGCGTTATGCTAGCCAATCCACCTATCCTGCTTCTGGACGAGGCAACGTCAAGCATTGATACGCGAACAGAACAGCTGGTACAGAAGGCATTTGATACCATCATGAAGGGTAGAACTTCACTGGTTGTTGCCCACAGGCTCTCTACCATCCAAGGCGCCGATTGCATTCTTGTTCTCAAGGACGGCTCGATTCTTGAGCGAGGCACTCACGATGAGCTCTTGGCCCAAGGCGGTTTCTACGCCAAGCTTTACGAGAGTCAGTTTGAAGGTACTAACGCATAACTATCCACACATTTTGAAAGAGCCAGCACCTTGAATGGGCTGGCTCTTTTAATGTCACCTGTAATTGACAAACTGGAAGTTATTTTTGCAAGGTGATAAGTCCTGCACAGTCAGACATTTTTTCAAATCGCATTTCTGGAAATTGACCTTTTAGCTCATCCCATACAAAATACATTTCATCACCGTCCCATTCATCTGCCGCAATCCGCATACATTCTTGAAGTAATGGCCGAGTTTCAAATGCTATATCTCCGATATATATACATCCTCCCTCGTTCAACAGCTTAAATAATGATGTAATAAAATCTACTTTTTGAAAGTCTGTAAGATGATGGAGAGAATATGTAGCAATGATCGCGTCATACTTTTGTTTCTGTATAGGTTCCACTAAGCCATTGGAAAAATCGCCTTTATACAAACTTGCTTTAGGCATTTTCTCTTTTGCAATTTCAATCATTCTATCTGAAAAATCTTGTCCGTAAATCGTACAGCCGTTTTCATATAATCTTGAAGTCAGTACTGCTGTTCCAAACCCAATATCTAAGACAGTCTTCGCAGATGAACAAATTACACGATTATAGATTACATTAAGAATAGATTTGTAGCCTGCAAAAGGATACGAGCCGTATTTGTCAGACAAACCTACACTCTTATCATAATCATCTGCCCATAAATCAAAACTTTTTTTATCTTGCATATTTCACCTCGATAACTTCTAATTTGTCTACACCGCTTTAATCTTCTCATATATCCGTACAAGTTTTATAGATCTCATTTCATAGAAATTTATACCTTGCTAAATTCAATAAATCCCAATTTGTCACTTTGTCTATGCTACAAATTAGATCACATCGGTTTTTGAAAAAATACTTCAATATATAAAAAAGCCAGGAATATTCCTGGCGAGAAATTCTGGTCGGGTGGACTGGATTTGAACCAGCGACCCCTTGACCCCCAGTCAAGTGCGCTACCAAGCTGCGCCACCACCCGTTTGCTTTTGATACGATAGCATTCCAACATAAAATGAGCAAGCAATTCCCGGTAACCGTGAAGATAGAGTGAGCGAGATATGGACAACTTCTTTCAGCGTGCGTTTTCAGTGGTCAAGCAAATTCCTGAGGGTAGGGTTGGCACGTATGGGCAGATAGCTCGCATGATAGGGGAGCCAAGAAAAGCTCGATATGTGGGATTTGCTATGCATCAAAGTCCTGGCGTTGCGGGCGGTGTACCGTGTCACCGAGTAGTCTTCAAAGACGGCTCTCTGGCTACTGGCTTTGCTTTTGGTGGACCTGACGCTCAGAAAGAGCTTCTTGAGGCAGAAGGCGTGCAGTTTTTGGAGAACGGCAAGGTTGATATGAAGCATTTTCTGTGGGAAGCATAAAAAGATGAAACATTATTTTATGTTGTGAAATATTCTCCCAGCTAAGAAGCACTATTTGCTGGGTACAATCGCAGTGAGTTCCTGGTAGTTGGCACGTTCCGTTTAATGGAGGTCAAATGAAGCGTAGCTCTAGCCTGAGCAAGTTCTTTACTGCAATTTTTGTACTACTGGTAACGTCAGCCTTGAGTGTGGGCATTTTGTCTGGCTGCTCACAAACAGAAAACAAACAAGACCAGTCACAATCCACCACGTCAGAACAAAAAGAAGAAAAGAAAGACGAGAAAAAAGAGGATTCTTCTAGCTCCTCTAGCTCCTCATCAAACAGTTCAAACGCAACCGGCTATGGCACCTATCAGATTCCTGAGGGATTCAGCTTTGATAACAGCCTGTATCCAGATCTTCAAATTACCACTCAGATTGATAAAGACAGCCTCTGGCCAATCATCATTCGCATTGAGGGTACAGCAGACCAGTTTGATTTGATGAGAAAAGCAACTATCGATGCAGCTCAGAGGGCTCAGGTGCTTGAGTCCGCAGAAGAGATTGGCAATACCGTTGACCAAGCTCTTGCACACCCAACAAACTACAACCTGACTGACTGCGCAATTCTCACTTCTGCACCAGAGTCGTATCGTAAGACCTATGTCATTACGTTTACCGTAAAGAGTCACTACGAGGTTAAAAAGTAGTTTGAACCGTACTGCTTATTAGCTTAGCTGCAACAAACATTGAACCAAAAAGGCGCCCGAACAATGAACTGCCTCTCATTTCTTATGTCCAAGAAATGGGAGGCAGTTCATATGCGGGTGATTATGATTCTGCAACGTGTTAACGTTGATTTTTAGGCCTGGCGCACAAAATAGCGCAGCTTTGGTAGGTTCTGCCGAAGAATCGACATGTTTCTAATTAAGATAGCCAGGCAGCTAGGCGGTCACACTACCTGATATACATCTCTATACATAAACTTCATGTAATATGCTGAATAATGAATAGAGAAATATAAAGAATTTAATTATAGGTAAATTCCACTTCTAAGGAACACACCTAAGTCAGATAATCTGCTCAATTGCGGCCATATTACACATCAAATGAAGATAATCTGCACGTTTTAGCTATTTTCAGCGTCATGTATACGTCTTTTTGACAGATTATCTGACTTAGGTGTGTTTTGAACTGCCTCCCATTTCTCGTGTCCAAGAAATGGGAGGCAGTTCACAAGCGAGCGCCTTTCTTGTAAACGTGAACTGAACTGTTTAGGAGAGCGGCTTACGCAAGTGGCTTATATGCGTCATCAACATTGATGTGGCAATATCCGCTTGGGTTCTTCTTCAAGTAGTCCTGATGATACTCTTCAGCAAGTACGTAGTTATCTAGCGGCTCAACCTCAACGGCAAGTTTCTGGCCAAAGAGAGACTCCTGTTCAGTCATAATGCGGTCAATGACAAGCAGGTCAGCATCATTTGTGTAATAGATGCCCGTGCGATACTGTCTACCAATGTCGTTGCCTTGCTTATTGACTGAGAGGGGATCGATAACCCTAAAGTAATAACGCAGGATGTCATAGAGGCTTACAACGCTCTGATCATAGGTTACATGCACTGTTTCTGCATGATCTGTAGCCTTGACCTCCTGATAGTTGGTATCCAAGGTCTTTCCATTTGCATAGCCAACAGTGGTTGCAGTAACGCCCTTAATTCTGGAAAAGTACTCTTCAAGACCCCAGAAACATCCACCTGCTAGATAAATCTCTGCCATAAAAGCCTCCTTAGGCTGAAATGCTGTTATAAAAGTTTGAAGTGGCTTCGCTTTACTTCAAAGACGCCTTCTTTACATAGAGAAGATATTACCGCGCTTAAGGCGCTTCTATCTACACCAAGATAATCAGCAAGTTGTTGGCGATTGTAGGGGATGTCAAACTCCGACGAACCCGCAGCTTGCGAGCGAGTGTTCAGGTACGCCATCAATTTGCCACGTATACTCTTTGGAGCAGCATCTTGAATACGACGGCTCAGCATGATGTTTTTCTGCGCAATAGAAGCCATAAGGTTTCTGGTGATAATGTCTACGCCGCCGCAAATGTCACACGTTCTGGTGGTGATCTGTCGCACGTCTAGCAGCAGAATATCCGATTTCTCGGTAGCAACAACCGAGGTCAAGAGTGGCACGTTTCCAAGAGCTGCATATGCCTCTCCAAAGGTTTCTCCTGTATGGAAGGCCCCCATCACAGAAATGTTACCTTGAGCATCTGATCCCTCAACGTGGATAGCGCCCGAGACAACAATGCCAAACTGATGTGCCTTATCACCGGCACATAGAATAATTTCTCCAGGCTCATAAGTACGCACTGTCGCACGTAGATGCTTCAGCAAAGCTTCAAGCTGCTCTGGCTTTACACCTTTAAACACCACCGTATTGAGCAAAAACGAAGGCTTAATATCTTGTACGTTCATCAACGCTCCAAAAATTTCGTCATGAAAATCGTTTTGTTGTAATTACAACATACACTATTCCACATTCCTGTAATCATGAAACCCAGAAGAGCAAATCTCTTCTCGCTATATGGTTTTATGGAGAGGAAAAATAGTGGATAACAAGATGTTCTGTTTCCAGTGCGAGCAGACTGCTGCTTGTACTGCATGTACCGGTGCTGCTGGCGTTTGTGGCAAGCCGTTTGACGTTGCGTTTGCTCAGGACGAGCTCACCGGCGCTCTGGTTGGCCTGTCTCGCACCGAGCTTGCTGCTGGCAAGCGTTCTAACCGCGCAGACCAGCTGATTGTCGATGGTCTGTTTACCTGCATCACCAACGTCAACTTTGACAAGGGCGCGGTTGACGCAATTACCGCTCAGGTTCGTGACGAGAAGAACCGTCTAGCTGCAGAGGCTGGCGTAGAGCCTGTTGAGAATCTTCCACTTGGCGGCGTTTGGTCCGACAACGAGGACATTAGGTCTCTCAAGTCCCTCATTCTCTTTGGTATCCGTGGTATGGCTGCGTATGCTTATCACGCACGCGTTCTTGGCAAGACTGATGACGCAGTTGACGCTTTCTTTGTAAAGGCTCTTGCTGCTCTTGCTACCGAGTCCTCCGTTGACGTTTTGCTGCCTCTTACCCTTGAGGTAGGCGAGGTCAACCTCAAGTGCATGGCTCTTCTCGACAGCGCAAATACCGGCGCTTATGGCACTCCAGTTCCAACTGAGGTTCCTCTGACTATTGAGCCTGGTCCCTTCATTGTTGTTTCCGGCCACGACCTTCTTGACCTCAAGATGATCCTTGAGCAGACCGAGGGCACTGGCGTCAACGTTTACACCCACGGCGAGATGCTCCCAGCTCACGGTTATCCAGAGCTCAAGAAGTATCCACAGCTCAAGGGCAACTTTGGTACCGCATGGCAGAACCAGCAGAAGGAGTTCAAGGACATTCCAGCTCCTGTTGTCTTCACCACCAACTGCCTCATGCCACCTCGTCCTAGCTACAAGGACCGCGTCTACACCACCGAGCTTGTTGCCTTCCCAGAGCTCGTCCACATTGACGAGGACGCTAACGGCAAGAAGGACTTCAGCGCTGTTATCAAGCAGGCTCAGGAGCTTGGCGGATATACTGAGGCTCAGGAGCTCACTGGTATTAACGGTGGCCACAAGGTAACCACCGGCTTTAGCCACGGCGCAGTTCTTGGCATTGCCGATAAGATCATCGATGCTGTTAAGCAGGGCGCTATTAAGCACTTCTTTGTTGTTGGCGGCTGCGACGGCGCTCGCCCTGGTCGTAACTACTACACCGAGTTTGTTGAGCAGACTCCTGCAGACTCCGTTGTCCTCACCGTTGCTTGCGGTAAGTTCCGCTTCAACGACCTTGACCTGGGTACCATTGGTGGCATTCCTCGCATTCTTGACGTTGGTCAGTGCAACGACGCTTACGGTGCTGTTCAGATTGCAACTGCTCTTGCAAATGCATTTGACTGCGGCGTTAACGACCTGCCACTGAGCTTTGTTCTGTCTTGGTACGAGCAGAAGGCAGTTTGCGTCCTTCTGACGCTTCTGCACCTTGGCATCAAAAACATCAAGCTTGGACCAACCCTTCCTGCATTTGTCAGCCCTAACGTCCTTAACATTCTTGTTGAGAACTACGGTATTGGCCCAATCGGCGATGCTTCCGAGGATCTTGCTCAGATGCTTGCTTAATTGGCGAGAAACCCCTCTAGTCCTTTCCTTAAAACGCCTCCTAGCTATGCGCTGGGAGGCGTTTTTTTGATCGTGGATTTTGTGGATCTAGTCAGGTCGTCAAAATAACTCAAAGATAGATCGGTATTCTTCATTTCATTACGGAAGGAAAAATATGAGAATACTTACAGTTAATGACTTAAAGAATCTTGCTGAATTAATTGATCCAAATATACAAATTGATAAAACTATGACTGAGTGTTTTGCTCAGATCTGTGATCACTACAATAGGGTCCCTTTAACTGAAATTGAATGTCCTACTATTAGCTGGAATGCTTTTGCTTATACATTTTATATCGTCAATTTAAGGCCACTCAAAAATCAAAATGAATTATTTGCGGCAGTCGCAATATATTCTTTTTTTAAATGTAAACGGCTATGAATTTGATCCCTCATTACAAGATTTAATGGCTCACATTGATCTGTTAAAGTCAGACCAATACTTTGCCCACGAATTTTGCTCATGGGTTGAACTAGAAATCATGTAATTAAGCCTTATATTAAAATTTCTGTTTCAGCCATAAATTGATCAAAATGCCTTTCTAGCTGCTTTTCATTTGGATAAGCTTCAAGATAAACGGGCATATGTAGCTGCTTTTTATTGAAATCAAAATATTCAGTTTTATCAAGCAACTTGGATAATCTAATACGCTTGCTATCAGGCTCAACTGATAGTAAATGTGCGTCAAAAAGAAGATGCAAATCAGATCTTAGAAGAATTCCATTGGTAACTATTTGCGTTTTAGGTCCGCGGTATTGACCAATATGAGCTGCCTGTAAAACCTGAGGGACATCGTTTCCAGAGATAGCACATCTATTTGCATATGCTTTTAACAAGTCATTTCTAAACTGAGTCTGACCTTGTCTACGTACTGACTCCCTCAATTCTTTGATTCGCTCATCAGTGTCATCAATCTGTTCAAGTTGATTTTGAATCTCTGGCTTGAGTTCATCAAAACCTGCTGAAATAAAAGATGAATTATTAACTGTTTTGGCGTTAACCGGTCCATGGAGAGTAAACATTCCAGTAGCGCTGTTATAGCGCTCTACAAACGCTAATCCCATCACTTTATATTTCTTATTTTTATCCTTAATAAATAAACCAATGGGGAGACCGTCATTTAGGCAATTCATTAAAAGTGCGTTGTACAACTTTGACTGTACTTGGTTTCCTTGAGTCTTAATATGCTCACTGTACTCAATTGACCAGGTATCATCAGAATAGTAAATTGGCTCTCCATCTTCATACAGACCATTACCATTTGAAGTATGAACTGAGAGTGCGTACTGCTTTAATCCATAAGAAACTTTGCTTTTAGATGGACTATAGATTCCGGAATCCCTAGAAATAGGAATTCCACCAACGGTAAATCCTTTTTCTAGACGATGGGGGAGTTTATCAATCTCACTATTTTCATGATCGATAAACCACTGATATGCAGAGACAAATTCTTTAGGAGCAACTTTAAATGCTCTTTCAAGAGTTGGATTAAAGATCGTGCATTCTGTAATGATCTGATCAAACATCCCAGTCTCCTCATAATCGACCTGTACAAACACTAAGTTTTTCTCGCCACTGTGTAAAGATCTACAAATAAATTGCTTCACGAACCTCGAATATTCGATTTATTAAAGAACGTTCAAGAATGACGCTCTTCTCGATAACAGAATGTGGCATAATGCCACTGTCGAAGTAACAATTAATGTTAGTCATTAGTAGCATTTAACAGAGGGGTTTCTATGACTAAAGTTGCAGTTATCGGTTGTACCCATGCAGGCGTTTTTGCCACTTCTTCAATCCTGGGCGCACACCCAGATTGGGAGGTTCACGTCTTTGAGCGCAATGACACGGTTTCCTTCCTGTCTTGCGGTATTGCTCTTTGGGTAGGTGACCACGTAAGCGATCCTAACAAGATGTTCTATAGCTCTCCAGAAGCCCTTGCAGAGGCTGGCGCTCACGTTCACATGACCACCAACGTCACTTCTGCAGACGTTAAGACCAAGCATGTTGCTTGGGAGGACCTCAAGACTGGTCAGACTTTTGAGGATGACTTCGACTACCTCGTAGTCACCACCGGCTCTAAGCCAATTGTTCCACCACTACCTGGCATTGACGGACCTCGCGTTCTTCAGTGCAAGAATTGGGCTGACGGTCGCCGCATTCACGACACCATGGCAGAGTCCAAGTCCGCTATTGTCATCGGCGCTGGCTACATTGGTGCCGAGCTTGCGGAGCAGCTCTCTGAGCGTCAGAAGGACGTCACTCTCATCGACATGCTTCCTCGTGTTCTTGCAAAGAACTTTGATAAGGCAATCACTGATCAGGTTGAGGATGCTTACAAAGAGCACGGCGTCACCCTCGCACTTGGCGAGAAGGTCATGAGCTTTGAGGACAATGGCGATTCTGTCACCGTTGTTACCGATAAGGGCTCCTACAGTGCAGATTATGCAATTCTGGGCATTGGCTTCCTGCCTCGTACTGACCTCTTTGACGGTCAGCTTGATATGCTTCCTAACGGCGCCATCAAGGTTGATGAGTACATGCGCACCAGTGAGCCTGGCGTCTTTGCAGCTGGCGACTCCGCTTCCATTATCTTCAACGTCACTGGCAAAGAGGACTACATTCCTCTGGCAACCAACGCTGTGCGCCAGGGTCTGCACGTTGGTCCTAACATGCTTGAGCCAACCGCTGCTTATGCAGGTACTCAGGCTTCTAGCGCAGTTCAGCTCTACAACTACTCCATGGCTGCAGCAGGCCTCACCGTTGAGGGTGGCAAAGTTCGTGGCTACGAGTACGATTCTGTCTCCATCACCGAGAACTACCGTCCTGAGTTTATGCTGACTACCGAGCCAGTTACCGCTACGCTCGTCTGGGATCCAGAGACTCGCCTTATCAAGGGCGCACAGTTCTTCTCGACACATGACGATGTTGCTCAGGCAGCAAACGTTGTGTCCGTTGCTATTGCTGCTGGTATGACTATCGATAACCTTGCAGCTGTTGACCTTCTGTTCCAGCCAAACTTCACCAACCCAGTCAACTACATTGGCTCCGTTGCTATGGCTGCCTGCGCAAAGGCCAAATAAGCTCCGCACATAACACACAAAAGAGAAGGAAGCTGGTGGAGGTGCCAGCTTCCTTCTTTGCTATCGAGCCTGAGTCTAGCTCGGTTTATGTCTGTTTGGAGTGATCGTGTGCCCATCTTGAAACGATGCCTTGCTTGAAACAGTGACTTGCTTGAAACGATGGCTATCTTGGCTTTCTGCTAACTACGGCAATGTAGTTGAGGTCGTCAGTATGATCGTTGAAGAACGTAAACATACTGGTGAACATCTTGGTATTTTCTGGCTTAAGGCCGTTTCTAATAACCCTTAGAGCACCATCAGCGCCTTCGTCCGCAATAAGTCCAGCCGGATTCATGAGTGTCATCTTGCCGTTTTTAGTTTCTGGGCAGAAACCTGCTGACTCAAAAAGGTCTTTCCAACCTGTAAGGGTTAGCGGCTTTACGTTGACGTTGATGGTTCTTGAGAGTTCGTGGACCAGTTCATCGTCTTCTTTGAGTAGAAGAACGTCATGGGTAAGCAGCACGCCACCTAGCTTGAGTACGCGTGCATACTCTTTTACCGCAGATGCCTTCTGCTGGTCAGAGAGCATAGTGAGCATTGCTTCGTTGATAACAACATCAAAGCTGTTATCAGGGTAGGAGAGGTTTGTAGCGTCTCCTTGTTCCACCGTAACGTACTGCTCCACGTTGTTTCTCGCGATATTTTCTTTTGTTTTAGGGAGCACATCTGCATTTAGGTCAATTGCGGTTACGTGGCAGTGGAAACGTTTTACCAGCTCAACCGTAGTGGTTCCAATATTACAAGCTACCTCAAGAATCTGAGTTTCTGGCGTTATCTCTACGGAATTAAGCAGCCAATTGGTTGCCTCAATACCTCCGGGGCGCAGTCTTGTCTTGCCCATACGAAGTAAAAACTCGTGACCAGCTTCCATACTAAGACCCCTTTCATACTATGAAAGATTAAAGTTAGCTTTATCTAACTGATACAAGTTAAGCACATCATTACCTGCGAAAAAAGCCAAATTAATTGCTATTTTTGAAACAATTTAGCAGGTAGATTGCGACAAAAAATAACCTATATGTCCAATCGTTCTTTTTGTGCATTTTCTTTAGCAGTTTATAAGTTTATAGTGAACGCAAGGTAAGGGCGACTTACTAATTTCCGCAGGTGATTGATGCGGAATACTAAGGAGGAAGTTATGTATTACTCTGCTGGAACGTATGAATCGTTCGCTAAACCAGAAAAGCCCAAAGATGCCGACAAAAAATCAGCCTATATCATTGGAACAGGACTTGCCGGTCTAGCTGCTGCTTTTTATCTTGTTCGCGATGGTCAGGTAAAGGGATCAAGAATTCACCTGCTCGAGAAGCTTGAGCTTGCAGGCGGAAGCTGCGACGGCCGCAAAGATGTAAGCAAGGGTTTCTATATGCGCGGTGGCCGAGAGATGGACAACCACTTTGAGTGCATGTGGGATATGTTCAGAGACGTTCCATCTATTGAAACACCTGGCGTCTCGGTACTTGATGAGTACTACTGGCTCAACAAGCACGATCCTAACTACTCGCTCTGTAGAGCTTCTGAGAAGTGCGGCAAAGATGCCCACACAGATAAGAAGTTCAAGCTTGATAAAGAGTCTTCACTTGCACTTGCCAAGCTGTTTATGACTCCCGAGAAGGACCTTGAGGGCAAGAAGATTAGTGACGTACTTCCTGATTCTTTCTGGAACACTAACTTCTGGCTTTATTGGCAGACTATGTTTGCGTTCCAAAGATGGTCCTCTGCTCTTGAGATGAAGCGCTATCTTTGCAGATTCTGTCACCATATTGACGGTCTGCCTGACTTTACTGCGCTGCGTTTTACCAAGTACAACCAGTATGAGAGCATGATTTTGCCACTAGTCAGGTATCTTGAGAATCACGGCGTAAGCGTTGACTACGGTATGGACGTCAAGAACGTCATCATCAACGACACCAATGGTAAAAAGGTAGCCACTCAAATTGTTTACGAGAAGAACGGCTCACAGCAAACCATTGATCTAACCGAAGACGATTTGGTGTTTATCACCAATGGCTGCTGCACCGATACCTCTTGCTATGGCGATCAAAATACCGCTCCAGACATTAGCAACGTCAGAAATGGCGTAGGGGAGTCCTGGGATCTGTGGAAGAACATTGCAGCTCAGGCCAAGCATGGCGAGTACGGCAATCCCGATAATTTCTGCAGCGACTTTGAGGCAACTAACTGGATGAGCGCCACCATTCAGACAAAAGACGAAGAGATTATCAAGAAGATTATTGGCGTCTGCAAGAGAGACCCAAGAGAAGGTAAGGTCACAACTGGCGGTATCGTAACCGTCAAGGATAGTACCGATAACTGGTACCTCTCGTGGACCATCAACCGTCAGCCACAGTTCAGGGCACAGGACAAGGACACCGTACTTATCTGGGTCTATGCACTGAGCACCAACAAGCCTGGTAACTTTGTAAAGAAGGCTATGCGTAACTGCACCGGCGAGGAAGTGTGCCAGGAGTGGCTCTATCACATTGGTGTTCCAACCAAGAAGATTGAGGACTGGGCCAAGAACCGCTGCAACACAACTACGTGCTTCATGCCTTACATCAACGCATTCTTCCAGCCAAGAAAGGCTGAGGACAGGCCTCTGGTTGTTCCTGAGGGTTCCGTTAACTTTGCCTTTATTGGACAGTTTGCCGAGACTCCTCGCGACACCATCTTTACTACGGAGTACTCAATCCGCACTGGTATGGAGTCTGTCTACACGTTGATGGACGTTGATAGGGGCGTACCAGAGGTTTGGGGTTCTCAGTACGACATCAGAGAGCTTCTAAGGGCAACCTACTATGCTCTGGACAAGAAGACGCTTGATAAGGCGCCGCTTTCGTTCAAGGAGAAGATGCTCTTAAAGGTAGCTCTTAAAGCTGTTAAGGGCACCGATATTGAGCAGCTTCTTAAGAACAGCGGACTGATTAAGTAGGAGCAAGAAGAACAAACAGATTGACGAAATTAAAGCGTAAGCAAACTGACATGTACAAGTAATACAAAGGTGGCTGCAGACAATACGTCAAATGCAGCCACTTTTTTACGATTCAGATATAAAATTTACATCGAAATACAATGGTATTTTGAGGAGATTACAAGATGAATGACTATATACAATTAAATAAAGATAGATGGAATAATGTGAACAATGACTATACTCAGCCATTGACGCATGAAGAATTAGAAGAAGCTAGAAATAATCCAATTTCTGTTGCATTAACGGTTGGAAAAAAAGTTCCACAAGAATGGTTTGAAAAAGCCAGCGGGAAAAAGCTATTAGGCTTAGCTTGCGGTGGCGGACAACAGGGTCCCGTTTTTGCTGCTAAAGGCTATGACGTAACCATAATGGATTTTTCTATATCACAATTACAAAAAGACGAGATGGTTGCTAAAAGAGAAGACTTAATAATCCATACTGTCCAAGCTGATATGACAAAAACGTTTCCCTTTGAAAATGAAACTTTCGATATTATTTTTAATCCGGTTTCTAATGTATACATTGAAGACTTAGAAAACATGTATAAAGAAGCCGCTCGCGTGTTGAAAAAGGGTGGCCTGCTAATGGTCGGGTTTATGAATCCTTGGACGTACATGTATGACGCTGACGTTGTATGGGACAGACCCGATGAGGAATTACTTTTAAAGTATTCAATTCCTTTTAATTCAAGAGAGCTTGAAGAGCAGGGCAAAATAACCATAGATCCAGCGTATGGATATGAATTTAGTCATACCTTAGAAACTCAGATTAGAGGCCAACTCAAAAATGGTCTTGCGATGATTGACTTTTATGAGTCGTGTGACAAAAGAAATCGATTATCACAGTATGGAAATGACTATATCGCCACGCTCTGCATCAAGCTCTAATTCTATAGAGTTCTCTTCAGGACAGCCTGGACAACCTCAGAATCAAAGTCTCCCTGAGCCTCTGTAAGCGCCTCTAAGAGCTGAGCTACGCCTTCCTCATACACGCTAGGCAACAGATACTTAGAGAGTGCCTTAGCCTCGTCAGTGCCATTTTCCATGCAGCATGAGTGATGAGCAATCTTAAGAAGGTCCAGATCGTTTTCGGAATCACCGCACACAATAACTTCTTCTGGCTTAAGACCTATAGTCTCAATGAGCTTCTCAAATCCCTGTGCCTTATTCCAGCCACGATAATTGATGTCAAACCATCCAATATAGGGAGAAACCAACTCAACCTCTGGAACTGCGCTGGTAACAGCCTCATAAATCTCTTGCTGGCGCTTTTCATCTTGAGGAAAGAGCAGACCACCTGCATACATAGGAACATCTCTTGGAACAGACTGCGGACCAAGCCCTGGCACAAAAGTGTTAAACGAGGCCGCTAGATGATCTACTACCTCTTGAGTGGTATCAACTATTTTCCAACAAGAAGTAAATGATGTATCTAAAGGCTGCTCAAGCGGACCTTCTGCGTAATAGGTAAGCAGGCAATCCTGCATTGGAGAAATGACCTCGTAGATCTTCTCCATCATCTCGTACGTAAATTTTTTTGTGAAAATAAGCTTGCCATTAAAGTAGAGAATCTTTCCACTTGAAAACACACCAGTGTCTGTCAGGGAAACGTCAGACTTTAGATAAGAAAGTGCATCATATACAGGTCTTCCGGTAGAAAGTCCAAACGCAATACCTGCGGCTTTAAGATTATTAATTGCCTGATGAGTTCTTTCAGAAATAGCCGGAGTGTCAGCGGGTTTTAACGTTTGGTCCATATCGGAAAGAACAAGCTTAATCATCAGGGCTCCCAAGATGCGTGTGCTAAATGAGTGTTTTGTTAATTCTACCAGCAAGAGTAGAGAAACGCGTAAAAATTGCCGTTATTATTACGTTGTTAACTTAAAACTACGAGATTAGTAGAGGTCCATGAATATTTACGACCACTTTGCTCACGAGGATGAATATCCAGAGCTCAACATAGAGGCAATGTCTGAGAGACTTGCAAAGGCGCTGTCTTTCAAGACGGTGTATACCGATGCGGAGACAACCGATTGGTCTCAGTTTGACGCCCTTCAACAGCACATTGTTGATAGCTTCCCATATGTTATGACCGCAGCTTCTAACGTTGAAGTGGTTGGCCACTCGCTTCTCATTGAGATTCCAGGATCCAATCAAGAGCTTCCTGCATTGATGCTTATTGCTCATCAAGATGTAGTTCCTGTTGTTCCTGGTACAGAAGACGCATGGACGCATGATCCCTTTAGTGGAGATGTCGACGAAACCTACGTTTGGGGACGTGGTGCGCTTGATATCAAAGACATGCTTATGGGTGAGCTTGAGGCACTTGAGTATCTGCTTTCACAGGGCTTCTCGCCAAGGCGCTCTATCTACCTGGCATTTGGCGAGGACGAGGAGGTCTTGAGCCACGGCGCCACCAAGCTTGCAGAGGTCATGGCCTCGCGAGAAATGCGTGCAGCTTGCCTCCTGGACGAGGGCACCACTACGTTTTTTGATGGCAGCGCTTATGGTGCGCCCGAGGCAACCGTGGCTGACATCTGCATCTCGCAAAAGGGCTTCTTGAACGTTAAACTTACCGCACCTGGTCACGGCGGACATTCATCTAATCCGTTTGGTGGAACTTCACTTGAGCATTTGAGCTGCGCACTTGCCGCTCTTTCTGAGGCTAAATCTCAACCTGAGCTTAATGACATTGTTAAAGAAACCTTCAAGGTTCTTGCGCCAGAAATCACCGAGGAGCCCTTTGCTTCGCTGGTACATGACGTAGATACCAATGCAGATAAGATTGCTCTTGCCGCAGCTCAAATCAAGGAACTTTATCCGTTTGTAACCACCACGTACGCTTTCAACATGCTTGAGGGTTCAAGTAGCGCGGCTAACGTTATGCCTGGTAATGTCAGTGCGACTATCAACATTAGGCTGCTCCCTGGTGTGAGTGTTGAAAAAACCGTTGAACACATAAAACAGGTGGTAGCTCAGGTTGACCCTTCCATTGAGGTTGAGGCTTTACATTCCACTCCTGCAGGAAGAATCGATTCCCCAGCTGGTGCTGGCTATCAAGAGCTCAAAGCCATTATGGAGCACTACCATCCAGGCGTCACCTTTGTTCCATCCTTTGTGTGTGGTGGCACCGATTCTGTCCGTTACGAGGGAATCTGTGATTCTATTCTGCGCATTTGTCCTTTTAGGCCAACACCAGAAGATGAGGCAAACGGCGTTCATGGCATTGACGAGCGCATCGAGAAACGCGTGTATGCTCAAGGTGTCCGCGTTCTTGTGTCCTTTGTTAAACAAATGTGCCAATAATTTGCTATCGCACAACTTACGTTAAAATAGACACATGTTATGTACTACAAAAAGGGGAGTGAAACGTTGCAAACTAGGCAGCAGCTAGCTAATCAAGTAGCATCCCAAATTAAAGAAGCAGCAGACGCCGATGCAGCAAAAGCGCAGGCAGAGGGAACTATTACTGATCCAGTTGGAAGCTCTAATAATCCTTCTAATGCCGTTTTTACCGTTGCAAATGTCATTACGTTTTGCAGGTTAATCCTTACGCTTATCTTTCTTGTGCTCTTCTCAACAGGCGGAAATCGCTGGGTTGCACTAGGCTGTTATGTAACTGCAGCTGTTACTGACTTCCTTGACGGCCAGATTGCTCGTAGAACGCAAACTGTCAGCTGGCTAGGAAAAATCATGGATCCTATCATGGACCGAGTCCTTCTTATCACTGGCGTTCTTGGTCTTTTGATTATTGGTGAGCTTCCTCTCTGGATTCCGCTGTTTGTTATCGGCCGTGACGTTTACCTTACTTTTGGTGCACTTGCCGTTCGCAAATTCCGCAGGCGTCCTATTGATGTTGTCTTTGTCGGTAAAGCTGCAACTGCTTTTTTGATGACTGGTTTTAGCCTGCTTCTTTTGGGCATTCCAGTTGTATCCGGACTTGGTCTGGTCAACGTCAGCTGGCTTCCAGGTCTCAACTCTGAGAGCAGCGCGCTCGGTATCTTCTTTGTATATATAGGAATTGTTTTCTCGGCAATTACTGCAGTTGTTTATACTGGTGAAGCAGCTAAAATAGTTAAAGATAGTAAAAATACTCAAGCATAAGTTAGGTTGTTTATGACTTTCCTTAAGCACAACCATGTTTCTTTGCGCCAGCTCTCTGATAAGACGCTGGCTTTTCTTGTTAGCTTGCTGCTTGTTTTTGTTTTAGCTGCTCCCTTTGCTCCGGCAACTACGGTTTTGGCAGAAAATACCTCTTCTAACAAGTCTTCTGTAACGGATGAGCCAAAACTTACCGAGGCAACTACTGCCATTGTCACCGATGCTCAAGGAAACGTTCTCTGGAGCAAAAATCCAGATCAAGAGCTTCCTATGGCATCCATCACCAAGGTTATGACCGCAATTGTTGCACTTGATTCGGGTGTTAACCTTGATGAGCCCTGCAAGATTACCGTTCCAGATCTTGAAGAGGGCTCTCAGGTTGCAGGTTTGACCTCGGACGATACACCCACACTTAGACAGCTCATTATGATAATGCTGGTGTATTCCGCAAACGATGCGGCTTATAACATTGCCATCAATGTATCCGGCTCTCAGCAGGCCTTTGTCGATCAGATGAACAAGAAAGCCGCTGAAATTGGCATGACTCACACGCAATTTCAGAATCCACATGGCCTCGATGCTGATGGTCACTATTCAACCGCGCGGGACCTTGCTCTGATGGGCCGCTATGCGCGCGAACACTATCCACTCATTGCAAGTGCAGTGCACACCAGGTCATACTCTACAACGGTAGGAGGGGAGCAGCGTACGTTCCACTCAACCGATGACCTTATGGACACCTACCAAGGTCTTCTCGGCATTAAAACAGGTGCAGAGGACTCTGGTACCGCCTTCTTAGGAGCTTCCAAGCGCGGAAACATTACGCTGTATACCTGCGTGCTTGGTTGCGAGACTACTCAAGGTCGTTTTGACGATACAGCCATTCTGATGAACTGGGCTTATCGCAATTACAATCGCGTGAGTATTCAACGTGCTGACCAAATTGTTCAGATCCGCACGAGCGAGGATAACTTCTTGCTTTCTGCAGTTGTTAAGCCATCAACTTCCACCACGTATATGGCTTGGCCTGGATCTAAAGACTTTACCTACCAGACGTCCATGCTTTCACCTAACTATCCTGTAGCCAACAACCAGCTTGTTTCTTCAACTGACTGGTCTCAGGATTCCGCACAGGTAGGCACCACCATGACGCAGGCACACCTTACACTATGGACTATTCCTGCCTACAACCTCTTTGACTTGTATTCGGTTGCTCCGTATCTCTTTGGGAGAAACTAATGTCTGAGCAGAAACGCTCTATCCTTCATACCGAGCTTGAGTATCTTGGTGCACAATTTTCAACCTCAACTGAAGGCTTCAACTTAGCTCAATCTTTCTATGGCGAGAAACCCCTTGAGGAGGCTCTGAAAGACTGCGCCCTTGTTGACCTGAGCGGTATTAGCTACACGCTGGTAAGTGGAATGGTTGCTCAAAATTTTGTTGAAGCCGTCTTTGCTGGTGAACAGCTTGAGGTGGGAGAGACCTCATTTGAGTGCGCTCTCACAGGAGACGGATCTTTGTCTTCCATCGGTCTTCTCACCAGATCTGGACAAAACGAGTACGTGGTACTTGATGCTTCTGAGCGCTCACTTGTTCTAGAAGAGTGGCTTTCTATCATTGCTTCTGTCGAGCAAAACGGCGTAGCTCCTTATGCTGAGGTGTCGTTAGACGATGCAACTCCGCTACTCACGCCACTTCTTCTTGCTGGTAAAAAGGCAAAAAAGGTGCTCATGGATTATCTGGGTGAACAACAACTCCCAGAAGACTCAAAACTATGTAACCTTATGCTTGACCAAACAATTCCTGCACTTATAGCCAATGTTTCAACCAAAAAAGTTCCTGCATACCTGGCTATGGTTCCACCAGTACATACAGTAATTCTTTTTAGGAGTCTGCTCTCTTTTGAGATGGTTCATCCTCTTGGACATAAGCAGCTCATTGAGGGTCTTAAAACACATCTTCCATGGTTTTCAGAACTTGCAACTAACACTAAAGTAGTATTAGCTAAAGATAAACTTGAAGGTTGGGGTTTGCTTAGAACCTCTGCTGATTTTATTGGTGCAAGGGGAGATCTTCTATGAAATATGCAATTAATGCAGTAGGTGTTCCAACTCCAATGGGACCATACTCGCAGGGTACTACCGCGGGAAGATTAGTCTTTGTAACTGGTCAAATTGCAGTTTCTGCAGAAGACCCAAAGAAACTTATTGACGGTGGAATTGAAGAGCAAACCACCCGTGTCATTCATCTTGCTCAGTCAATTCTGGCTGAAGCTGGCTGCACGCTTTCTGATGTAGCTCAGACAACTATCTACCTTGCTGATATCAACGATTTGCCAAAGGTAAATGAGATATATAGGCAGTACTTTGTTCTTCCTGCACCTGGTCGAGCAGTTGTTGAAGTTTCTGCGTTGCCACTTGGTGCGCTCATCGAAATGGACTGCATTGCGTGTCGTTAAGCGTTATTATTATGATGTAACCAAATTAAGGAGAAACCATGTCAACTGACGACATCAAACAGCAGTCACCAGACTCAACAGAGATTTTCCGCATGCCATCAGCTGACGCTACGGTTCCAGATCTTATGGCTCAACAAAAGCCAGCTCATCCTGTCCTTACTATTGTTAAGGGACCACAGACTGGTCAAACTTTTGAGCTCAATCTCCCACAGATTTCTCTTGGTAGAGACCCAAAGAGCAGCGTTTTCTTGAATGACATGACAGTTTCTAGAAATCATGCCACCATTGACCTTTCAAATCTTGCGCTTGGTTACGCAACTATTGAGGACCTTGATTCTCTCAATGGTACCTGGGTTGATGGCGCCATCATTAACAAAGCTACACTGCGTGATGGTTCAACCATTCAGATTGGCACCTTCCGCATGGTCTTCCACACCAGTAGAGTTTCAGCTTAAGGTTAAAGGATAGCTTTATGGCTGATTCAGGCTTTCTTACCATTGGTAAAGTAGTCAAGAAATTACAGACTCTCTATCCTGACTTGAGTGTTTCTAAAGTTAGATACCTGCAGGATGAGGGCTTACTTACTCCTACCAGAACTGCTGGTGGCTATCGTCTGTATTCCCAAAAAGATGTTAAGCGTCTTGAGACTATTCTGTATCTGCAGAAAAGCCGTTTTATGCCACTCTCAGTTATTAGAGAAGAGCTTGATAGGCAAGATAAAAACCCTGAAGCTGAACAACAGGTCAAAGTTCAGACTGATGAGGCATCTGGAGCTGAGGCTCAGGCTGCACCTGAAGATCAAAGTTCTTCTCGCCAGGCTCAACCTCAGCTTGATGGAAAGCAAGTGTCTCAAGCAATTCTTGGCGCCACACATGCTGATGCCATTGTGGTACCTGTAGATGACCCTGAGGTAGTTCAGAAATATCACGCTATTGATCGCATCCCAGAAATTGTGGGATGCTCTGTAGGCTTTGTTCGTCAGCTTTCCGAAGCAGGCGTTATTGCTTTAAAGCGCTCTCCTCATGGTAGAGACCTTGTAGATGGCAAGGACCTTACGCTGATTCGCCTTTGTAGCGAACTTCGTCACTTTGGTTTTGAGCCCAAGAACCTGCGTCAATACGTTATGGCTGCAAACCGAGAATCTAGTATGTTTGCCAAGTCGCTTGTCGTATACGCTAAAAAAGGCGGGGGAGTTGAGGTTGACCATACTGACGAGACTCGTCAGAAGTTTATGGCTGCTCTTACCCGCATGTTAGGCCTCACCAATGCGGTTAGAAATGAACTTATCACTAAATTAGTTCGTGAATCTTTTAAGGATATGCACCTAGACGAGTAATCTAGGTATATATAACTATTCATTGATTTTGATATTGAATGTGAGGACATTGTGTCTACGTATGATTATGAGAGTCATATCATTAGCATTCCTGATTATCCAGAGCCGGGCGTTATCTTTAAAGATGTAACTCCACTTTTTAAAGATCCTGAGTGCTTCCACGCAGTTGTTGATGACATTGCAGAGCACTTTGCTGATGCAGGAATCACCAAGGTTATTGGTGCTGAGGCTCGTGGTTTTCTTGTTGGAACCCCTGTAGCCTACAAACTGGGCGCAGGCTTTGTTCCTGCTCGTAAGCCAGGTAAGCTGCCCCGTGAGGTCTACGCACAGGCTTATGACCTGGAGTACGGTACCAGCGAGCTTCAAATTCACACCGATGCTCTTACCCCAGACGACGTTGTTCTTATTGCTGATGACCTGGTTGCTACTGGTGGCACCTGCGTTGCTTGTGCTCAACTTGCCGAGAAGGCCGGTGCAAAAGTGGCTGGCTTTGCATTTGCGCTTGAGCTTTGCTACCTGCACCCAAGGGAGATTATTGGCAAGTGCTTTGACCAAGAGGTTTACACCCTTATTAAGGTTCAATAAGCTAAATCACTTACATCAGACTTACTTTAACCTGACAATTTTGGCTGGCAAGACTACGTGCTTGTCAGCCAATTGTCTAATTTACATAAGCATTTTGTTAATCAGAGTAAACTTGTTTGCAATACATAGAATTTCTCCATAATTGCAGGTCAAAGATAAATTTATGCAATGATATTTGCCCGCTCCATGCTATATAACTGCACAAATAGTCTTTGGAATTTGTATGAAATGTCATTTTCGGGGTAAACTATTCAAATACTCGATAGGGTAGCTTTCCTTTAACAAGGGTTTCTCGCTAAGAAATCGGCGAGTTGACTTTGATTTTTTATCAAATGAGCTATCCTAGATGGCAAAGCAAAGCAACACGTTGCCCAATTGATTTCGTGCTTTGCGGAAGGAGCTTATATGTCACAGCGCCGATCTTTCACAAGACGAGACGCTCTCTTATTTGCAGGTCTTGGTGTAGCTGCTACGCTGCTTACCCCAGCCAAGCTATTCGCAGACCCACAAAGCGATCTTGAGGCCGCATCTGCCCAGCTAGACTCTCTTGGTGCAGCTCTTGCAGAGGCCATGGATAACCTTAACGAGAAAACCTATGCACTTGACGCCACCAACAACAAAATTGGTGAGGTTCAGGAGCAGATTGCAGAGACTACAGACCAGCTCAATAAGCAGCGTCTTGTCCTTTCTGCAGCAATGAAGAGTGCTTATAAGGCAGGCCCACAGGAGACTTTGGACTTCCTCCTTGGAGCATCTAGCCCAGAGGACTTTGTTAGCCGCGTCTACTATATGGACCGCACCAGCAAGCAGGAGGCTGACTCCATCAATACCGTCAAGGCTCTTGGTGACCAGCTTCAGGCTCAGCAGCTTGAGCTTCAGGCTGAGCAGGAGAACCTTCAGGCTCAGGTCGCCGAGATGAAGACTACCGCAGATGGTCTTCAGAGCCAGGTTGCAGAGGCTAAGGCTTACTATGACTCCCTTGATGCTGAGGTAAAAGCACAGCTTGCTGCTCAGGAGGCTGCATCGGCTAACAACAACGTTGCGTATGCAATCGAGACTGTTACTCGTGAAACTCCTTCTAACAGCTCAGAGTCTAACGATAGCTCCTCTAACGATTCCAGCTCTAGCTCTTCAAGTTCCAGCTCTTCTAGCTCCAGCAGCTCCAACAGCTCCAGCAGTAGTTCTAATTCTGGTGGTGGGTCATCATACTCCGGCGGTGGCGGTGGCTACCCAGCTGCAGGCGGTGGCGTTGCTACAGCTTATGCTTGCATTGGCTATCCATACGTTTGGGGCGGAGCTTCTCCTGCTTCTGGCTTTGACTGTGGTGGTCTAGTCTACTACTGCTTCCTCGGCTACCGTGCAGGTACCGCAGGAACCATTGGCCGTGCTATTCGCGCTGCTGGTAACTGGCATGATTCTATGGATGAGCTTAACTATGGCGACATCATCTTTACTCGTGCAGGCTATGAGCACGTTGGAATCTACATTGGCGGTGGCCGCATGATTCACGCTGCTAACGAGTCTGTTGGTGTTATCGAAGGTCCTGTTTATGCCTGCTATGGTGGAGGACCATTCTCCGGCTAATCAATAGCCAGGGACACCAGATGCACTCCTCTACGTACAATTTTCTGTACAAACTTTTAACTACACGCACGTAAAGTCGTACAATATCCAAGTACGCTTTACGTGCTTTTTATTAACCATAAACTGCTAGGGGAGATTGTGGCGTTTCATCTAAAGAAAAAAACAAACGTGGTCGAACGCCATTTTTCTCGTAGATTCCAGGTTGCACTTATTGGAGAAGGCCTGCTTGTGGGTCTTCTGGGTGGCGGGGTTGTTACACTATACCGACTCAGCCTTTCTTTTGCAGAAGCTCAAATGCGCTCTATTACTCAATCAATCGCAGGTAATTGGCCGTATATGGCTCTTTGGTTTGGCATACTGCTCATCCTGATGGTGGTCGTTTGTCTGCTTATGAAGTTTGAACCCTACACTGTCGGCTCTGGAATCCCTCAGACCAATGCTGAGGTCATGGGATCTGCCGATATGCCTTGGTATCGAGTTCTTCCCGTTAAGTTTATCCAGGGCGTCCTGGTGGCTTTTGGCGGACTGTCTATGGGGCGAGAAGGTCCATCAGTCCAGCTAGGAGCTGTTTCCGGTAAAGCAGTCTCTAAGTTTCTCAAGCGAAAAAGGGGAGAAGAACGTCTTCTAGTTACCTGTGGCGCTGCAGCTGGTATGTCTGCCGCATTTCATGCTCCTCTTACTGGAACGCTCTTTGCTATCGAAGAGATCCAAAAGGAGTTTCATGCGCCCCTGATTATCTCAGCAATGACCGCATCAGTAGGCGCTGATTTTCTCGTTTCCAATGTTCTTGGCATGAAGCCTGTTCTTCAGCTTCCATACGTGGCACCACTGCCACACGTTGACTATGCTTTTGTGCTTTTTGTTGGTGTTACCTGCGGTTTATTAGGCGCACTCCACAATAAGGGAATGTTCTTTGCCCAGGGACTCTACAAAAAGATTGACAAACTTGTGCCTTTCTCAAGGCTCATTATTCCATTTATGTTGGCAGGAGTTATGGCCTTTACCTGGCCAGACCTTCTTTGTGGTGGCGATGCCATTATCGAGAAAATCAAAGAGCCGGCAACGCTTACTGAGCTCATGGTTATAGCACTCTTACTAGGTAAATACTTCTTTACTACAACCTGTTTTGCAGCAGGAACACCAGGTGGAACCCTCTTTCCAATGGTTGTCATGGGAACCCTTGTTGGAACGCTGTTTGCCCTGGTAGCTACCCATATTTTTGGTATTCCAATGGCATATGCACCTAATTTTATTGCCATGGGAGTTGCGGGTATATTTGCCGGAGCAGTAAGAGCACCTGTTACTGGAGTAGTGCTCATATTTGAACTCACAGGCTCTCTTGAGGCCCTTATGTCCATGTCTGCTGTAGCGATAATCTCTTACGTAACCGCAAATATCCTGCGTGTTGACCCATTCTACGAGCATCTACTTGCACAATTCTTAGCTTCAAAACAAGGGGAGTCCAAATCAACGATTGAATCTGGCGAGAAAATTCTCCATGAGTTTACCGTTGGTCAAGGAAGTCCCGTTGAGGGCAAATTGCTCCAAGATATCCCATGGCCTGACAAAGTGAGGGTTGTAACTATTGATCGTGCTGGCTTAGAGATTATTCCAACGGGTCAAACAGAACTTATGGCACTCGACAAAATTCTTGTCATTTATGATGAGCTATACGAGAGTGATGTCATTCTTAAATTGAATCTCATGACCGACTCATCGGTATAACACACATCACTGTCGCACACGTTTACACAAAGGAGAGGGGTTGCAAAACGCACTCTCATTTCGTCAATTAATTAGTTTACATAATATCGATTATCAGACTTTTACATACTATTATATAAATAGTATCGACTGCAATAGTATACAGAGCTTCAATCACATTATTATTACCCAGAAAATGAGCCTCTGAGAGCCTTTCTAAGCTACGATATTAATTACTTATGAGTAATTACACCTACAGCTCTATAAACTATATTTAATGACATGATAAATTTGATGATTATTCAATTTGATAAGTTGGCGACAATACTGAATCTTTTATTTATAAAATAGCTTTCTTGGTACCTCTCTAAAACTAATTTTTAGGGCTGAACGTATTTTTATAGTTATACATATTGATAAATCATCTTGAAATAACTTAATCACAGAGCTTTATATATTCAATGTATTGATGATACAAAATTACACCGCATCATACTTCATTGTATGCTTTTGACCTTTTACTCCCCTTTTATATATCAAATAAGCAATCTACCTGCATAAATACAATAAATATGCAGGTAGATTAGGTAAAAATCCTTCTATACAGTCAAACGATATATAATAATTGTACATCCGAAAATCACGGTCTTAAGGAAACATACTATGGAAAAACAAGCACTTCTCGCCCAATGGCTTCATGAACAAGAAATTGCTCATATCAAGGGATGGGATTTCTCCCATATTAGGAACAGATATAAAGAAGAGGATGATCTTCCATGGGACTTTGGAAGTATCATCAAATCCTATCTACACGATACTGATTATCTATTAGATATGGAAACGGGTGGTGGAGAATTTCTTTTGTCTTTTCTCACCAATCCTAAACAGACTGCAGCAATTGAAGGTTATGCTCCAAACATCAAACTGTGTGAAGAGAGACTCCTTCCTTTAGGGATAGACTTTAAGGCAGCTGACGGAGGAGATGAGCTTCCGTTTGAAGATGATTACTTTGATCTTGTTACCAACAGACACGGTAAATACAACATACAAGAACTAAAAAGAATTCTTAAAAGTGGAGGTATGTTTCTTACGCAACAGGTTGGCGCTGAGAATGACAGGGACCTGGTAGAGCTTCTACTAGGAGATATCGAGCTTCCCTTTCCTAAAGCTTATTTAAGTATTGCCAGACAAGAATTAATAAATAATGGATTTGACATTATTGAGGAAGCTGAAGCCTATAGGCCAATAGAATTTTATGATGTAGGTGCTCTTGTTTGGTTTGCAAGAATCATTGACTGGGAATTCCCATACTTTGAAGTCAAAAAATACCAAGAGAACCTCTTTAAAGCTCAGAAAATTATTGAGCAAGATGGCGTAATCAAGGGAAAAATTCATCGATACTACTTTGTGGCGAGGAAAAAGTAATATATCAAGACAAATTTAGGAGACTATCAAAGAAAGAAAACTATGAAAGTAGAAAAAGAACTGTCAGAAATGTCTCTGAACGAATTATGGGAACTTTTCCCAATATTTCTTGTCGAGCACAATGACAAATGGGATGCATTTTATAGTGAAATGGAAGCCAAGCTACAATATAATTTACCTAAACACTCTATAAAGAGGATTAGTCATATTGGTAGTACCGCAGTTCCTGGAATATGGGCAAAAGATATAGTCGACGTTCTTGTTGAAATTTCAACAGATTCTAATATCGAATGTATTGCGCAACTTATCGAACGCAGTGGACTTCTGCAAATGTCAACGGAAGATCGCAGAATATCTTTGAACTCTGGTTATACTAAAAATGGGTTTGCCGATAAGGTCTTTCACATTCATCTCCGATATGTCGGAGATAACGATGAACTGTATTTTCGAGATTACCTGAAAGACCATCCACAGATTGCAAAAGAATACGAAACGTTGAAATTGGGTTTATGGAAACAATTTGAACACAATAGAGATGCTTATACAGAAGCTAAAACAAAATTCATCAGAAAATGGACTGCTGTAGCAAAGAGTGATTACGCTGGGCGTTATTGACTAGAAGAACAAAATGCAGTCATAGATTTTCGGAGACAGCCATGAGAATTGAACATATCGCACTGTATGTAAACGATTTAGAGAGTGCTCGACGGTTTTTTGTAAAGCACTTTGGAGCAACATCCAACGATGGCTATCATAATCCTCAAACGGATTTTCGCTCGTACTTCCTTTCCTTCGATAAAGGTGCACGACTTGAAATCATGAACAAACCTAAAATGTCAGATTTACCAAAAGAGATCAACCGCACGGGATATGCTCATATCGCGTTTAGCGTAGGAAGCAAAGAAACGGTAGATACCCTCACTGCAGAGTTGAAAGCAGACGGCTATGAAGTCATCAGCGGACCAAGAACAACCGGAGATGGCTATTATGAAAGTTGCATTATTGCCCTTGAAGACAATCAAATTGAAATTACGGTTTAACTAAAAATTTAAATGGATAAATTTGTCTACAAGGCTTGATATACATTGAAATGGATTTATTTATATATTCATATTTCCACATGAGACAAAGGAGAGCCTAATGATTCAAGACGAACTCTTTGCACTTCAAGATACAGAATATGCCGCTTTTCAAAGTAAACTCACACCCAATATCTCAAGAGAATCCGTCATTGGTGTACGCGTTCCTCAACTCAGAAAGCTTGCTAAAAGTCTTGGAAAAAGCAAAGAAGCTAACGAGTTTCTACTCGCCCTTCCACATGCCTACTATGACGAAAACATGCTGCATAGCCTGCTTGTTTCCGAGATTAAAGACTTTGACGACTGTATCTCAGCGATTGATGCATTTCTTCCTTATGTCGATAACTGGGCAGTGTGTGACATCTTGTCGCCGCAGGTTTTCAAAAAGAATTACACGCGTCTTATAACTGAAATTCCAAGGTGGGCATCTTCGAGCCATGTATATACCTGTCGCTTTGGTATAGAGATGCTTATGACCCATTTTCTGGATGATAATTTTGACTCCAAATACCTTGAAATTCCTGCGCAAATTCACTCAGACGAATACTACGTTAACATGATGATTGCCTGGTTCTTTGCAACGGCTCTAGTCAAACAATGGGACTCTACACTACCCTATCTTGAAACCAAAAAGCTGGAAACATGGGCGCACAATAAAACGATTCAAAAAGCATGTGAAAGCTATCGAATCACCAAAGAACAAAAAACTTATCTTAAAAGTTTGAAATAGTACTTTGAAAATAGCTGATATGGTTTTTAGTAGTCAATCTAAATATTTAGGGGATCGAATAGCTCGATCCCCTATCAAATATCTATCAAATATGAAATAAATAATTATCCTTCGACAGGCTGTCCAAGATAAGATGCAACAGAAGTTGCAGCGATGGCACCGTCTGCTGCTGCAGTAATAATCTGACGCAGTGGCTTCTTATTGAGGTCTCCTGCGGTAAAGAGACCAGGAGTTCTAGTAGCCATACGCTCATCAGCAAGGACATATCCCTGCTCGTCAAGGTCTACAAGGTCTGTTAAAAGCTCAGTTGAAGGAACACGACCTACTAAGACAAAGACACCAAAGCTGCCCTCATCAAAGGTCTCTGTGTGCTCTTCTCCCGTCTGGTTATTGCGGAAGGTGATGGAAGTAAGCAAATCGTTACCATCAACTGCAGTAATGCTGGTCAGATAGCGAATCTCTGTCTTAGGATTCTCCTCAAACTGCTTAATTGCAGTAGCGTTAGCTCTTAGGTGATCCTTGCGAACAATAAGAGTTACTTTGTCAGCAAAGCGAGCCAGGAACTGAGACTCCTCTACAGCGGTGTTACCGCCGCCGATAACAAACACCTGCTTGCCGCGATAGAACATACCGTCGCAGGTAGCGCAGTAAGAAACACCTTTGCCGGTGAATTTCTCTTCGTTGGTAAAGCCAGCGTGGCGAGGGTTAGCGCCACCAGAAACAATGACGGCCTTTGCGTGATAGGTTCCCTCAGAAGTCTCCAACACAAAGAGGTTAGTCTCTGGATCCTTAACAATAGAAAGGACATTGGCCATGACAATCTCTGCACCGAGGTCTGTAGCCTGCTTCTGAAGAGTATCGGTAATAGTGAAGCCATCAGTGTTTGGCATACCAGGATAATTCTCAACCTCAGTAGTGGTGATGACCTGGCCACCTACTGCCTGTTTCTCTAAAACAACAGTATCGAGAAGAGCACGCTTTGCATAAATTGCTGCTGAAAGTCCTGCAGGACCACCGCCAACAATCACAAGGTCTTTAGTAATAACGTCTGCCATGATTGGCTCCAATCGTATAAATCGTAACTGGCTTTGTTATACCCTACTGGTGACAATCATTATCAGTTATCTCTAAAAAATAGATTGTACACAATCTATTCACAAATATAAAAGAAGCGCGTCAAGACCCCCATCTTGAACGCGCTTCTCTAATACTAAAAACTAGTTAGCAATGATGAAGTAAGCAACAAACGCAAGAGTTGCAACCCACATCAGAGGCTTAACCTTCTTAACGTTACCAGTTACAAGAGCAACAACAACATAGAAGATGAAGCCAAAGCCAATGCCGTCAGAGATTGAGTAAGTCATTGGAATACCAGCGATAACCATGAATGCTGGGAAGCCCTCAAGAAGATCATTCCAATCAATCTCGGTGACCTCAGACATCATCAGGAAGCCAACAAGAACCAGTGCGCCGCAGGTAGCTGCAGAGCTGACGATAGAAATGAGAGGTGCAATAAATGCTGCTGCAATAAAGAGCAGACCGGTGAAAATAGAAGAAAGACCAGTACGACCGCCGTCAGCAGCGCCGGATGCGGACTCGATGAATGTGGTAATGGAAGAAGCACCAAAGAAACCACCTGCAGCTGCAGCAGCAGAGTCAACAATGAGGATCTGCTTGATGTCCTTGACGTTGCCGTCCTCAGTGAGGAAGTCTCCCTGCTTAGCAATAGCCATAGCCGAGCCCATGGTGTCAAAGAAGTCAGACATCATCAAAGAGAATGCAAAGACGAGAAGAACTGGCGTTGTCAGCGCCTTAACAATACCCATAACACCAGCACTATCGGTCAAGAATGGTGCACCAAAAGTGGAGAAATCAAGACCAGAAACAATGCCAGTAGGGCTTGCGGTAACGCCAAGTGGAATACCAGCAAGTACGGCAAGAATAATGCCGATAAGCAGGGAGCCCTTAACACGAGCAGAGTAAAGAACAACTGTTGCAACAATGGAAATTACACCAACGATAAAGGTTGGAGAGAAGATATCGCCAAGAGCAACAAGTGTGGACTCATTAGCAACGATAATACCGCTGTTCTTGAGACCAATCATGGCAATAAAAAGACCTAGGCCAACAGAGATTGCGTGGCGTAGGTTTACAGGGATTGCATCCATGATTGCTTCACGAAGGCCGCAGAGAACTAAAAGAAGAATAGCAATTCCTTCAATGAAGATAACTGCCATTGATGCGTGCCAATCTCCACCAGTAATTGGAGTGAGAGAGAAAGCTACAACAGCGTGTACACCCATACCAGATGCGCAAGCAAGTGGACGGTTAGAGAACAGACCCATCAAAATGGTCATGATGCCGCCACCAAGACAGGTAGCAGTAATAGCTGCCGAAACTGGAACTCCTGCAGCAGCGAGAAGAGCTGGGTTTACTGCAATAATGTATGCCATTGCGAGGAATGTAGTAATTCCAGCCCTAAACTCTTGAGCGGGATTACTGCCACGCTCAGCTACCTTAAAGAACTTCTCCATTAAGCTCTTCCTTCCTAAAGAGGCTTTTCCTTTATGCAAGCGCTGAAGCGCTTATCACCAAAATAAAAAATTATTGAACGCCGCTTGAACCAAAACCGCCTGTACCGCGATCAGTCTGATCAAGCTCATCAACTTCAACAAGCTGTACAACAGGGACCTGTTGAATCACAAGCTGCGCAATACGCTCACCGCGCTCAATATGAATAGTTTCTTTGCTATCAAGGTTAATGGCACAAACCTTAAGCTCACCGCGATAATGAGCATCAATAAGGCCTGGAGTATTTGCCATAGAAAGGCCCTTTTTAAGGGCAAGACCGCTTCTAGGCTGAACAAATCCTGCGTATCCATCAGGGATTGCAATAGCTAAACCAGTGGAAATAAGTTTGCGCTCAAAAGGAGCAAGATCAACATCTTCAGCACTTCTAAGATCTAATCCAGCGTCTCCTGTATAGGCGTACGAAGGTAGCTCAACAGTAGGATCAAGGCGTTTAATAGGTAGCAGGATGTCAAAATTGCTCATTAATTCAGGCTCCTTAATTCTGCGCTAAATTCATCAACATCTTTGAAGTCTCTATAGACAGAAGCAAACCTAATGTATGCAACTTTATCGAGCATAACTAGGTTTTTAAGCACAATGCTTCCAAGATCTTCAGATTTAATCTCGTATTGGCCCTTATCTCTAATCTGAGACTCAATACCATCAATAAAATGATCAAGGGAAGCAACAGAGATATCTCTCTTTACTGTTGCAGCAACAAGACCTCTCATAAGCTTCTGTCTATCAAAAGGCTCCTTGTGACCGTCTTTCTTAACAACGGTGATAGGAATCTCTTCTAAGCGCTCATAGGTTGTAAAACGAAACTTACAGGACATGCACTCGCGACGCCTTCTAATGGCATCGTTATTCTCAGATGAGCGAGAATCAATAACCTTTGACTCTTCGTGACCGCATTTTGGACAACGCATGGAATCCCCTTTTTTCGTATAAAAGGAAGATACCATTTTACGCAGGTATTGACTGCTATCAACACAGAATTCTGAGAGAAATTTACATAAATATTTACTATTTAGATACAGAAGGAATCTCTAAGGTTTGTCCAGCTCTTAAAAGAGAAGAATCGAGATTATTTCTTTCTCTAATCCAACTTACTTGCTGCTCTGTAGAGACGCCCTCAATTGGGTTGCTCTCTGCAATTGACCACAACGTATCATTGCTCTGAACGGTAATTGTTTGTGAAGCGCTATCCATTACAGATGTTGCAAATGAATTAAGAGCAGTTGTACGAAGGAAAGAAATCGCAAACATCAGAATAAATGATGCGGTAACAATAAGACCTGCAATAAAAGCCTCTTTGTTAGTCAGCGTCTTTACGTAAGAGACTTCCTCACGCTGAGGTGCAACGGAACCCTTCTTTGCGCCGCCTTCAATAACCTTAAATACAGGCTTATAAGAAGCAAGTGCTGAAGTACCGTTAACCTGATACATCTTTGACTGATACATACGCCTCATATCATTTCCTTCCGTAATAGTTTTTACGGAACTAGTTATATCTAATACACCGGACAAAAAGTCATGTCCGAACGTTTGTACTAATAATATGTAGTACATTTGTTCGTGTCAAGAAAAAATAGAACATTCGTTTGATTAATTTTTAGAACACGTGTATTATTACTAAAAAGTAAAAGGAGGCTCATATGCCAAAGGGCAAACTTAGCAAGCGTCAGGCAGCAATTTATGAATACATCTGTTCATACACAGATCAACACGGCTATCCCCCTTCAGTAAGAGAGATTGGTGCTGCTGTTAATCTTGCGTCTCCTTCAACTGTCCATATGCATCTAAAGGTCCTGGAGCAGTTTGGCCTAATTGATAGAGACCCAAAGAAGCCTCGTACTATGAAGATTGTTCCCCAGGCTTCTAGCACTTCTGACGCAGCAAAGCTCGCTCCAGTAACGCAAGATGTAGCTAATAATGTCATTAGTCTTCCTCTTGTAGGACGTGTTGCTGCAGGCACACCTATTCTTGCTGAGCAAAACGTTGAGGAATCTCTATCTCTTCCAACAAGCATTGTTGGAGATTCAAGCTCTTTCATTCTTCGCGTACGTGGAGAATCAATGATTAACGCTGGTATTTTTGATGGCGATTATATTGTTGTAAAAGAGCAGCAAGATGCCCATGACGGAGAAATCGTTGTTGCTCTCATTGATGACTCTGCGACTGTTAAGACATTCTATAGAGAAAATAATCGTATTCGTCTTCAGCCAGAAAACGATTTTATGGAGCCAATCTACGTACAGAATCCTGTCATTTTAGGTAGGGTTACTGCACTTATTAGATCAATTTCATAGTCACAGTATGGGTGTGGAATTAGAACAATCCAAAGGTAGAGTAACTTTCTTTGATACTATTCGAGGAATCTCAGTGGTATCAATGATACTGTTTCACTTTACCTATGATTTGTTCTTTATCTCTCACATCAAGCTTACGTGGTTTACTCCTTTAGTCATGCAAATTTGGGTGCCTTCAATTTCGTATCCCTTTATTTTTATTGCTGGCTGCATGTGTGCTTTTTCAAAAAATTCCTTTAAGCGAGCAGGAGTTTACGGTCTTGTTGCTCTTGCAATATTCGCAGCTACCACCTTTGCGAATATTGATACTCCTATTAACTTTGGAATCTTCTTCTGCATGGCTTCATGCACCTTTGTAGAAGCCCTTATTTCACGTTTCGCTATTCCGCCCAAAGGGTATGCAGCGGCAATTCTTTTTCTTTTGTTATTTGTTATCTGCATTCCAATTTCTGCAGGTCACATCGGTTTAGGTAACACGATTTTCTCGTTACCAAAAGAGTTGTATCAAACACCGTATTTAGCCTGGGCGGGATTTCCTTCTCCATCTTTTTCATCTGGAGATTACTATCCATTGCTCCCCTATTTGTTCTTGTATCTAAGTGGAGCAGCATTTAACAGGCAGTTCAAGGCAGAAGGCTATCCTAACTGGATGAAAACATTTTCCCTCCCCCTTATAACAGCGATGGGAAAACATTCGCTTATCGTTTATATTTTGCACCAACCAATATTGCTGCTCATTGCCTTATTCGTCAGTCAGAATATCGTCCTCTGACACCACATAAGGCTCTAAAAGTGCCTGCATATAGGTGTCGGCTTTAACTGACAGCAAAAGACCTTCAGCAACGTATTGCTCGTGTAGAAGCTGACATCTCTCGTGAACGGACTTAACAAGAGCGCCTTTGTTGAACGGGATAAGTGCACTAACCACCTTATCGCCAGCACTAGCTATCTCCTGAATTTTATGGAGAAGACCGTTAATGCCCGTACCTTCTTGAGCAGAAATAAATACAGCGTCTGGGTAGAGCGCTTTAAGCATTTGAAGTTCTTGCTCAGAAAGTAAATCAACCTTGTTAAGAACAAGAATTTGATCGCTTTTATCGGCCTCAATATCTTTCAAAATACTACGAACAACTGCAATTTCTTTAGAAAGATTCTTGTCAGTTGCATCAGCTACCAGCAGCAGAAGATCAGCTTCTTTAGCTTCAACCAGCGTAGATTTAAACGACTCAATCAGATTAGTTGGAAGCTTTTGAACAAATCCAACAGTATCGGTAAGAACAATCTTTCTTCCTTCATCAAGAGAAAGTGCTCTGGTAGTTGGATCAAGCGTTGCAAAGAGCTCGTCTTTTGCGTATACATCTGCTCCAGTTAACTGGTTTAAAAGCGTTGACTTACCTGCGTTGGTATAGCCGACAAGTGAGACACTAAACGTTCCAGAATTCCACCTGAACTTAGACTGAACTTCTCGTCGCTGACCAAGCTGTTTAAGCTCGTTCTTAAGGGTTGAGATGCGTTTTCTGATAAGACGACGGTCAACCTCAAGCTGACTCTCACCCTGACCAAAACGGCTACCAATACCACCGCGAGTTTGCTCGCCTACCAGGTGACTCCACATGCCGCGAAGCCTTGGAAGTACGTACTGGAGCTGCGCGAGCTGTACCTGAAGGCGACCCTCTTTAGTACGTGCATGAATACCAAAAATATCAAGAATCAGCGCTGTGCGATCAATGACTTTAACAGGCTCACCTAGCAATTTTTCTAGATTAGATTGCTGAGAAGGTGTGAGCTCATCATCAAAGATGACCACGTCAGTATTGGTGTTTCTAACCAGAGAAACAAGTTCTTCCGTCTTACCTTTGCCGATAAACGTTTTTGGAATGGGTGAGTCAAGTTTCTGTGTTAAACGCATAAAGACTTCAGCGCCATCGGTTTGTGCGAGGCGCTCAAGCTCGTCCATTGATTCTTCAAGCGACCAATCGCTTTTACCACAATCAACGCCTACAAGAATTGCTCGTTCAACTTTAGGAGCGGTATCAAATGGAACAAAACGACCCATAAACTCCCCATCTAAGACTAGGTAAATACGTTAGTTTTGATGCGTCCTACTGGCATTGTACGTCAGAATGTTGTGCAAGAATCAGCTTGAGGGCTTCCTCAGGCGAAAGCTGATCCATATCAAGCCATCTGACACGACCATCTCGTTTAAGCCAAGAAATCTGTCGCTTAGCATACTGCCTAGTGTGCTGCTTAATAAGCTCACATGTTTGCTCAAGCGACTGCTCACTGGCAAAGTACGCAAAGAACTCTTTGTAGCCAATAGCCTGACCAGCTGTGCAATTCTCAGAGAGACCGGACTCAATAAGCGCCTGAACCTCTTGAATAAGCCCCTGCTCAAACATAAGATCTACGCGCTGGTTAATCCGTTCATAAAGACGCTGGCGATCCATTGTAAGGCCCCATATGTGGGCGTTAAAGTACGGTGTATGGGCTTTTAATCCCTCATGATGAGTTGCATACGACTTGCCCTCTTCTAAGAGCTCTAAAGCCCTTACAACACGTCGCACGTTATTTGGATGAATAAGTTCTGCACTTGCTGCATCTTTTGTGGCGAGAACCTCGTGTAAGCCCTCAGATCCTAGCTCTTCTGCAAGCTTTTCATAACGGGTTCGTACAGGAGACTCAACTGACCCAGAGGGAAACTCCATCTGGTCAATAATCGAATCGAGATAGAGACCTGTACCACCACAAAAGACAGGCGTTTTACCAGCATCAATGAGCTTATGAGCCTCTGCGCGTGCCGCAGTCTGGAACATTTGAACAGAATATTCTTCTAAGATATTGGCGCAATCTACCATCAAAAGAGGAACTTCTCGCTCTTCAACGGGAGTTTTAGCAGTGCCAATATCCATGCCACGATAGACCTGCATTGCGTCAACAGAAATGACAGAGGTCTCAAGCTTCTTAGCAACAAGCTCGGACAATGAGCTTTTGCCTGAAGCCGTGGGACCTACAATACAGATTACCGAGCCATGAGAGCTCATCGCGGATCAGACTCCATAGTTCCACGCAGGTACCAGGTACGAGCCTCATCAATATTAACATCAACAATTTTGCCGATAAGATCTTCTGGTGTATAACCCTCTGGCAGATTGAAGTGCACAGTTTGGTTCTTCTCGCTATGTCCCACCATGACAGAATTGTCACGCTTGGAAGTTCCCTCAACAAGAACTGCCTGCGTCGTATTCAAATCTACCTGGTTAGCGTCATGTGCCTGCTGAGCAACAAGCTCGGCAAGTCTGTCAAAGCGCTCCTGAATGACCTCATGAGGCGTGTTGTCTTCGTATTTTGCCGCAGGAGTTCCTGGACGCTTAGAGTAAATAAAGGTGTACGCAGAAGAGTAACCAGCCTCTTTGACCAAAGAAAGCGTATCCTCAAAGTCTTCCTCTGTCTCTCCTGGGAAGCCAACAATAATGTCAGTTGAAAGCGCCAAACCTGGTATAGCCGCACGAAGGCGAGAAACCACGTCCAAGTACTCTTCTCGTGTATAGCTGCGATTCATCTTCTTGAGAACGCGTGTGGATCCGCTTTGAACCGCAAGATGAAGGTGAGGCATGACAGCTGGAGTTTCTTTCATAGCCGCAATAGTCTCATCTGTAAGATCTTTTGGATTCGATGAGGTGAAACGAATTCGCTCAACGCCCGTCTGACCCACGGCACGCAAAAGCTCTGCAAAACGAGGCTTACCGTAAAGGTCACGACCATACGAGTTAACGTTTTGACCAAGCAGAGTAACTTCGCGGACGCCATCTGCAACAAGACGCTCGCACTCACCAATAACAGCCTCAAAGGTACGACTGCGCTCACGACCACGAACGTAAGGAACAATGCAATACGTGCAGAAGTTATTACAGCCAGTCATGATAGGTACCCAAGCGTGATACTGCTGAGCACGGTTACTTGGCAGGTCTGTGGAGAAGCCCTTACCTTCCTCAGAGGTATCTACAGCAACACGGTCATTCTCGCCCCTAAATGCGCTGGTGAGAAGTGCTGGCAGGCTTGCAAGTGCGCTGGTACCAAACACAACGTCAACGGCTGGAACCTTTTCACGGAGCTTCTCGCCATCGCGCTGCGCAATGCAGCCACCAATGGCAACAATGCGCTTACCTGATGGAGGCGTTGGTGCGCTGACCATGGCAGAAGCCTGACCGTAGAGACGCTGATCGGCGTTCTCACGAACACTGCAGGTCATAAAGATGACAATATCTGCGTCATCGGTATCTGGAACCTCATTACAGCCACAAGCCTCAAGCAGACCAGAGACACGCTCTGTATCATGCAGATTCATCTGGCAGCCAAAAGTTTTGATGTGATATGTTTTTCCTACGAGCTCGGAATTTTCAATCATGCTTAAAGTACCTCGTCATACTCAGTGGGACTAACAGCTGGCGTCTGCGAATCAGGAGCAGACAATGTGTGGACATAAATGGCAATTTTTATTGCAGTTCTACTCTCCCCTGCAATTTCAATATCAGAAAACGTTGGAGCGCAGGTAATGTCCAATCCACACGGAATCAAGAATCCGCGGGCAATGGCAACAGCCTTGATGCCCTGGTTGACAGCACCCGCACCAATACACTGGAGCATAACAGGCTCGTTATCTTTAACCAGTCCTGCAATAGCTCCTGCTACAGAAGCTGGTGAAGACTTACTTGAAACTTTAAGCAAACCCATGAGTGCTCCAATTATTGTGCGTTTGTTCTACTCTTGCGACTCAATATCAAAAGTCACAACAATCTTGTTTTTACTTACACGAACACGAGGCTCAGTTGTCAAAGAAACATAGTATTTCTCGGACAACTCAGCAAAACTCTGCTCCATTTTGCGAGAAAAGCTACTGATATCAGCCTTACTCATCTTGAGACCTCTGTGGTCTTTCATCAGATCAACTTCGCGAGAAATCCCTTCAGGTTCAGCAGAATGGCTGACCTGTGCATACACACTACGTAATGGCTTTATCTGCTCGGCAATAATCCTATGAGCGGTTCTATCTGACATAGAAAGACCAAGAGACGTACAAACTTGAGAAAGCTCTGTTGCATCTGCCGCGGCCCTGAAGCGCTCAAGAACAGGAACGTTTTCAAAGCCTTCAACAAACAGCAGGTCAGCAATATCAAGGGTTTGAGCAATTCTACGTCGAGCAGTAGCTGCAATCTCTGCAGCGGAGCCCAGCATTACCTCGCACGAGCCTTTAACCTCAAGAGCAAAGTCGCAGCAGGTACGAATAATATTGTGAGGACCTTTAACGGTTGTTTTAAGCCCATCTTCATTCAGACCGCAGGTTGGCCAAGTAGACTGGTCTACTCGCTCGGAAATTTTAGTGGTATCCACCACAACTTGAATAGCAGAACCAAGTCCCGGAGCTGAAGCAACAACCTGAGCTGATTCACAGTTTTCTTTGATGGAATAAAGAGCCATGCCTCGGCCGTGGATTCCCCAACGGTCCATGTGCATGCTCTCAAGCTTAGAGGTAACACGAGCTTCAAAAATCTTCTCTTGCATGTCTTTTGGAATGCCCTGACCATCATCAAGAATAGTGATAGTTCTGAGAGCCCCCTCTTTTGAGGTTGCTACATAAATATGACGAGCACCAGCATCGCGAGAATTACGCAAGAGCTCGATAACAATATCTTCTACCGAACGGATATCGTGCTTTGCCTGTCTACGCTCTGCTTCTGCTACGCGTAAACGAACGTACCCCGCGCCGAGGGATTCCTCGACACGGAGTGCGCGCTCACCTCCCATGGAGGCGACAAAACCTGTTAAGTCAGTAGAAGTGGCTGCCATAAATTACTTAGCAACATCCACAGCACGAGACTCGCGAATAACAACAACGCGAACCTGTCCTGGATATTCCATCTCATCCTCAATCTGCTTAGCAATATCGTGAGCAAGAACAGTTGCCTCGGAATCGCTAATCATCTGAGGCTCAACCATTACGTGAAGCTCACGGCCAGCCTGCATTGCATACGTACGCTCAACACCCTCATGTGCATTAGAGATAGCCTCAAGCTTCTCAAGGCGCTTGATGTAGTTCTCAGCGGACTCACGACGAGCACCAGGACGTGCAGCAGAAATAGCGTCTGCAGCCATAACAAGCATGTCAAGAACAGTATTTGGCTCAATGTCTGCATGGTGGGCCTCAATGGCGTGAACAATCTCTGGGCGCTCACCATGACGACGAGCAAGATCTGCACCAATTACAGCGTGTGGACCCTCAACCTCGTGGTCAATTGCCTTACCAAGGTCATGAAGCAGACCAGCGCGCTTAGCTGGAGCAGGCTCAAGACCAAGCTCTTCAGCCATAATGCCGCAAAGTACTGCAACCTGAACAGAGTGAGCAAGAACATTCTGACCGTAAGAAGTACGGTAGCGAAGCTTACCAAGAGTCTTTACGATTTCTGGATGAAGATCGTGAATGCCACAATCAAATGCAGCCTGTTCACCAGCCTCAAGAACACGCTCGTTAACAAGGGCCTCAGCCTTCTTGTAGAGCTCCTCAATACGTGCTGGATGAATACGACCGTCTGCAATGAGGTTCTCAAGTGCAACACGAGCAGTCTCACGGCGGACTGGATCAAAACTTGAAAGAACTACAGTTTCTGGAGTGTCATCAATAACAAGAGAAACACCAGATACCTGCTCGAAGGTACGAATGTTTCTACCCTCACGTCCAATAATCCTACCCTTTAGATCATCAGATGGGATATGGACGGAAGTTACTGTAATCTCAGAAGCCTGATCTGCAGCGACACGCTGAATAGCGGTAGAAATAATCTCACGTGCAGTTTTATCTGCTTGTGCACGAACGCGCTGCTCAGACTCACGAAGAATCATAGCCTCATCGCGAACACTTTCAGAACGGACTCGAGCCAGAAGCTCATCATGAGCCTCATCTTTTGTAAGAGCTGCAATGCGCTCAAGCTCTTGAGACTGCTGAGAAACAAGAGAATCCAAATCGTTCTTACGACGATCCAGCTGGCCCTGAAGGCTGGAGAGCTGATGCTCACGCTTCTCTAGTGCATCAGTACGGTGATCAAGGGACTCTTCACGCTGAAGAATACGATTCTCCATGCTACGGAGCTCACTCTTACGCTTTTTCTCATCTGCCTCTGCTGCCTGCTTAAGCTGAAGAACTTCTTCTTTAGCCTCAAGAACAGCTTCTTTTTTAACTGTTTCTGCCTGGCGAGCTGCTTCAGAAGCAATACGATCTGCACTAGTCTGAGCATCTTTTAACTGCTGTTCTGCAGTTTTAATCTTTGAATTACTAATGTTAGAGAGTACGCCGTATGCAAGGCCTACTCCCACAAGAAGGCAAACAATGCCTACCGCTGCTAATTCCATACCTACTCCTCAAATGGCGATTACAAAAGTGTTCAGGAGACTTTAGACACAACAGTATCTAAAGAACCCGCCATGAGCAGGGTTCATTGGCTGGTCATGCCACATTCAGAGATAGATCAAATGTATGAGATACCTACTGTATACGTGACGCTGGTTGCCCAGCGGAAATGAGCCTATTCACGGCATATTTATCGTATAGAGCATTGTAACTTTTGTCAATAAATAGCAGGTAGGAAAAGTAAAGTACATCAATACAACAGACTTATAAGCTAAGCAAATATATTCATTCAGATGTGGCGTTTTCATCCAAAATCTTTTTAGCAACAGATGATGCTATAGAAAATGAATATCCCTTTGTGGCGAGAAACCTGACAAGCTTCTCATAATCATTTTTTCCCGACAGGTGTTTTCTCTTGGCCAAAGAATACGCAACTTCAAATTCATCCACATCAGAAAAATAAGCGTCAGGCCATCCAGGGAGCGTCTCAACTTCAATCCCTTTTTTAGAAATTTCAGTTTTAATTTTAAGAGGACCCCAGCCTTGTGAAATTTTAGAACGTATATAGACGTCTGCAAAACGACTGTCATTAATCAAACCAACTTCAACAGCCCTCTGCACTGCAGGGTCTCTTACATTCTTCTGATAGCCATCAAGCATGAGCTTTTTTTGAAGCTCAGCTGTAGAGTAGTCCCTTTTTACAATCAAAGCCTCAATACGAGCTTTAATGCACTGAGTTGAAATCTCTTTAACCTCATACAAAAACTCGTTGCGAGAAGAAGGCGTAAAAACACCATCCTTCTCTTTACTCAAAAGAGCTCGAGCTACTGTTGGAGGAACAAAGAATTCCTCTGTTCCTCCAACTTCAGTTTCTAAAATAATCTTTGCCTTGGGCTTTGCTTGACCAAGAACTGCTTGTTTCTTTTGTGGAAGCTCAATTGTCCAAGAAATCTCTGACATTATTCAGCAGAATCTTCCGTTGCAACTGGAGTACCAACTTCGGAATCCTCATCAAATACAAGACCACAAGCAACTCGTACTTTGTGATCAATCTCTTCCATAAGATCTGGATTAGCCGTAAGGAAAGCTTTAGCTGCTTCTCTACCCTGGCCAAGACGCTCGCCCTCATAGGTGAACCAAGCACCAGACTTGTTAACAATCTCAAAGTCAACAGCCATATCAAGAATGGAGCCCTCTTTAGAGATGCCCTGACCATACATAATGTCAAACTCAGCAACCTTAAAAGGTGGAGCAACCTTGTTCTTTACAACCTTAACGCGAACACGGTTACCAACGTTTTCACCGTTAACCTTAATGCTGTCAACGCGGCGAATATCCATGCGGACAGTGGAGAAGAACTTAAGAGCCCTACCACCAGAAGTGGTCTCTGGGCTACCAAACATAACGCCAATCTTCTCTCTAAGCTGGTTAATGAAGATACAGAGCGTATTAGACTTTGAAAGAGAGCCGGCTAATTTACGGAGAGCCTGACTCATAAGACGAGCCTGAAGACCAACGCTAGAATCGCCGATTTCTCCCTCAATCTCTGCACGAGGAACAAGGGCAGCAACGGAGTCTACAACCACAACATCAATTGCGCCTGAGCGAACAAGCATGTCACAGATCTCTAGAGCCTGCTCACCAGTATCTGGCTGAGAAATAAGAACATCGTCAATATCAACACCAATACGAGCCGCATAGCCTGGGTCCAGTGCGTGCTCAGCGTCAATAAAAGCTACAACGCCACCTAGCGCCTGAGCTTCTGCAAGAATTTCTAGTGAAAGAGTTGTCTTACCAGAAGACTCTGGACCATAAATCTCTACGATACGGCCGCGAGGAACGCCGCCAATACCCAATGCGGCATCAAGAGCAAGTGAGCCAGTTGGAATAGCCTGAATATCAAAGGCAGGACCACCCTCACCTAAACGCATAATTGCGCCAGCGCCAAATTTTTTCTCGATCTCTGCTGTAGTTGAAGAGATGACCTCATCCCTCTCATCACCAGTAGTACGAGCTTTAATCTCTTTTGAAACGGACTTTTTAGCCATGGGAACTCCTTGCTCTTTTTGTTACTAGAATATTATAAGAACAGACGTTCTATGTCAACGTCAAACATATACTCTATAGAGGTAATTTGTCAGAATTCTTACCTCTCTTTTTCCGCTCTTGAGCAGCAAATTTCTTCTGAATTACAAATTTGTCTGTATAAGTCCTGCAAAGCCGCATAAAAAAGAAGTCCAAAACTGATTTGTTTTGGACTTCACTATTAAAATCAGATTTTAAGCCTTCACAATTGCTTCATGAATTAATTGCAAAGCTTGTAAAACTGCAGCTTCTCGTACCTGTTCTCTAATACCAGAAAAATGTTTACAGACCGTATGGGTAAAGTTATTACTGGTAATACCAAACCAAACCGTTCCAACTGGTTTACCAGGCTCTTCTCCTGTTGGACCAGCTATTCCTGTGACGGAAACTGCAATATCTGAGCCAATAACTTCTCTAACGCCTGAAGCCATCTGAGCAGCACAGGGTTCAGAAACAGCACCAAGGGACGGCTCTTCAAAAATATCCTTTGAGACACCCAATACCTTCTGTTTAATCTCAATGGTATAGCTCACAACAGAGCCTTTAAGCACGCTTGATGATCCAGAGATGGCGGTAAGAGCACCTGCAACAAGTCCTCCCGTGCAAGACTCGGCAGAAGCAACGGTAAGGCCAGCCTCAAGAGCCTCTGAAACAACTTGTTGAGCTTCTGAAAGCACTTCAGATGAAAACATATGAATCACAACTTTTCGGTCCGCCTGCGAACGTTTGGTATGAAAACATACCTATCGTATATACGTATGGCGCCTCAGAGAGAAGCCATCTTGTTAAACTTCAGCAATGTATTGCCAAGACTTTACAAAGTAGTCAATTCCTGACCAGGCCGTAAGAACCACTGCAACCCACATAGATACGTTAAAGATAAAGAGCAAAACGTCCTGAATCATTCCACCAGGAATACTAGGCAAGAAGAGTAAACCGCAGATAGCAACCATAGTTGTTGCAGTCTTCCACTTACCCAAGTCAGAAGCTGCAATAACAACTCCCTTTGAAGCAACAACCATCCTAAGGCCCGATACCAAAAACTCTCGTGCAACAATCACTAAAAGCACCCAAGGAGAAACCATATGCCACTCAAGGAGCACAAAAAGAGCCACAACAACAGCGAGTTTATCGGCAATTGGATCTAAGAACTTACCAAAAGTAGTAACTTCATTTCTACTGCGCGCAAGATAACCATCAAGCTTATCGGTCAAAGAAATGACAACATAGCCAATAAAGACAATAAAGGCTCCGAGGTTAAAACCAGGTGTTGCTAGAGAATCGGCCAGAGATACGCCTAAAAGCTGTGCAAGGAGAAGCCAAAAGGGTACCAGCACCACTCGAGCGCAGGTAACAATATTTGCAGGTGTCCAAATTGTCTTTGATGACATGACCTATCCCCAACTAAACGGTTTTCTCGCCAGACTGCGTGTCTGTAGCGTCTACAATCTCGCCAATCATTTCATAGCAGAAAGAATCTACCAGGTCACAAAGGACAATATCTCCAACCGCGGCCTCTCCCTCTGCAATGTGAACCGCGCCATCGCAGTCAGGAGCCTGGAACCACGTGTGGCCGATAAGCTCAGTGCCCTCGTCGGATTCTTCAATTCCGTCAATAATGACCTCACAGCGCTCACCAACGTGACGGGCAGTTGCGGCAAAGCCAAGCTGCTCTACAAGGTCAAGCAGACGCTGCGTGCGCTCAATCTTTACCTCATCGGGGACCTGATCGGACATCTTTGCGCCTAGAGTTCCCTCTTCTGGCGAATAGGTAAAGACAGACGTGTAGTCAAACTCCTGCTCCTGAATAAAGTCATAGAGCTCGTCTGATTCTTCATCGGTCTCGCCTGGGAAACCACACATTCCGGTGGTACGAAGGACCATGCCAGGAATCTCTGTTCTGAGGCGATCAAAAAGCTCACGAAGCTCCTGCGTAGAGCCGGAGCGACCCATGCGCTTAAGAATACGCTCATTGCAGTGCTGAATTGGAATGTCAATGTAAGGTAGAACCTCAGGCGTATCACGAATGGTGCTGATAAGCTCATCGGTCATACCTTCTGGCTGCAGATACAAAACGCGAATCCAGCCCTTATACGGACGGACAACCTCAGCAACCTGCTGCATAAGCTTAGCAAGCGTTGGCGTCTGGCCATCCTCTGTGTCAGGCATATCAGAGCCCCAAATGCCGGTGTCCTGGCCAATCAAAATGACCTCACGAACACCGCCCTCCATCAGCTCATGTACCTCTTGAAGAATCTCTTCAGCAGGTCTTGAGTGATAGTGGCCACGAATATACGGAATAGCGCAGAAAGCGCAGAATCTATCGCAACCCTCAGAAATCTTCACAAATGCACTGGCGCCATCAATGGTGCGCAGCATGCCATGAGCGGCAACAATAGACTGCGTTGGTTCAGGAATATTCAGAACGTCTGCGACAACGCTGACAATGCCGTCCTCTTGATCTGCGGGAACAAAAGCAGCAACCTCAGGAAGCTGCTCATTAAGTTCTGCGCCATATCGAGAAGGCACGCAACCACACATAATAATGGGCAGCTTACGCACTCCCTCAGAAGCGCCTTCGGCAATCTCAAGGGTAGTCTCAATAGACTCTTCTGTTGCAGAAGCCAAGAACGAGCAGGTATTGATAATTGCAACATCTGCTGACTCTGGGTCTGCAACTTCACCAAAACCAGAGGCCAAAAGACGCGCACGCATGCGGTCTGTATCAACCTCGTTTTTAGCGCATCCTAACGTGATATATAGGACGTTGTAGCCCCTATCGATAGTTGTTGAACTGGAGGGGCTGGCCATAGTCTTTCTCCTTAAGGCTTGCAATCACAGACTGAAGAACATCGCGAGAAGCGCTAGAAACACGCAGCTTATCGCCCTCAACGGTTGCCTTAGCCTTAACTTTCATATCACGAATATCTTTAGCAATCTTCTTGGCAGTCTCCTGGTCAATACCAGAAACAATAGAGCCAATCTGACGCACGGTAGAACCTGCTGCAGGAATGGGGTCCCCCCAACGAATAGCAGTAAGATCAATTCCGCGCTTAACCAGTTTGGAGCCAAGAACATCCCTCACCTGAGATGCAACAAAATCTGCAGGAGCCTCAATAGTGAACTTGCCCTCTTTCTTAGAGAGCTCAAGTGTTGCACCAGAATCTTTTAGATCGTAGCGCTGGGTGAGCTCACGAGCTGCCTGCTGAAATGCATTATCAACTTCCATCATGTCTACTTCAGACACAACGTCAAAGCTTGATTCTTTAGCCATTTCCCCTCCGTATTACCTGGGCGAGAAGAACTTCTCGCCCTATGGCGTTTAGTTATTTGAATTGCTGTTGGAATTCTGGTTGTTAGTTGTACCAGAGGTTCCGCTTGTTGTATTTGTTGACGTGCTGTTTGTTTGAGTTCCTGAAGCGTTTGCTCCGTTAGCGTCAGCAGGTTTAGTACCCTGAATAGTCAAGGTGCCAATACCAGAAGCATTTGCGTCAAATGGCTTAGCAGTACCATTAACGGTTACCGCAACAGCACCAGGAGTACCTGCAAGAACGGTCATGGAGTCAGTGACGGTGTATGTCTGAGACCATGGGCCGGTAATAGCATCAGCCTCAACACTCTTGCCGTCAACGGTAATCTCAACCCAGCTTGTCTGACCATCTGCAACAGTAACCACTACGGTAGTCTGCTTAGGAGTCTCTTCCTTCTTTGGCTCAGTTGTAGTGGTGCTCTTAGAAGTATCAGTAGAATCCTTCTTAGAGGTGTCCGTGTTGCTATTTGTAGTAGTGGAATTCTTAGAAGAATCGGATGTTGAGTTGTTAACGCTTACCGTTTTAGTTGTAGTAGGCGTAGTGCGAGCTGTCATGCAGGAACGAACGCTAAACAGCAAAACGGCAGTAATGATCACAACAACAAGAGCAAATACGGTGGCAATGGTGCGGCCCGTATCAGAGAAATAATTCTGAAGCGCACCCATAACGCCTGGTCTTTGAGGAGCACGGCGCTGTTGAGCGGCGGCGCTAGATGGCTGGCGACGACGAACATTAGGCCTATCTACCTGCGCAATATTTCTAGAGCCACGGCGACCGGAAATAGTAGATGCTCGCTCATAAGGATCAGTTACATTGTCATAGCGAAGGTCATCGGTGTAATCGCTTGGAGCAACAGTTCTTCTGGTTACATCGTCTTTATAAGCTGGCATGCTAACGCCCGCAATACCTACACGTCTGCGCTGAACGCCGCCACGTGTACGACTTGCCATGGTCTTCTGGCGAGAAGCCTCTTCAATACCAGCGTTATACGCATGACCTGTGGCGTAGCGAGAATATGAGTAGCCGCCAGCGTCTTCTTCAGATGCCTGAGCACCCAGAGGCACACCGGTTTGCCTGGAGCGAACACCAGAGGTAGTTGCAAATGCGCCCATATCGCCAGCAGGGCCTCCCGATGTGGGGAGAAGACCGTGGTACTGCACGTATGCCTTTGGTCTGCTACCAGACTCGTTTACAACGTCATAGCCTGCAATGCCACGACCAGACTGGGTATCACGCGTACGACGACGCAACTCATGAGAATAGGTGCCGTTTTCAAACTCGTAACTCTCTTCTTGGAAGAGGTCTACAATCTCACGCGGATTAAGTCCTAGATAGCGAGCATACGAAGAGAGCATGCCTTGAGCATAGCCACTCTGAGGCATATTCTTAAAATCGCCTTCCTCAAAAGCAATAAGTGCCTGCTCCTTGAGGCGAAGGATCTTTGATGCTTGAGTGATAGAAAGCCCGAGCTGACGTCTACGTTCTACGAGCATCTCACTAAAACGAGGGCGTGGCATGCTTACTCTACCTCCCTATAGGCAGCGTCTTGAACTTTGAGCTCTTCAAGAGCTTCTTTATCGATAAGAACTTCTCGAGGCTTTGATCCGTTAGCAGGGCCAACAACACCTTTTGCCTCAAGCATATCCATAATTCTACCAGCACGAGCATACCCAACAGAGAGCGCTCTTTGCAAACTAGATGTAGAACCTAGCTGAGAATCCACAATAATGCGCGCAGCTTCCCAAATAAGTGGGTCGTCTGCCTGTGCCATGCCACCAACTCCGCCAACGCCTTCGGCCTGTGTTGGAGTTGCAACAGTCAAGATATTGTCGTGATATTCTGCCACGCGCTGGGTGCGAATGTACTTAACAGTCTCCTCGATTTCCTCGTCAGAGACCCAGCAACCCTGTGCACGATTTGGTTTTTTACCACGAAGTTTAACCAGCATGTCACCTTTACCCAGAAGCTGCTCAGCGCCCTTTTGGTCCAGAATAATGCGAGAGTTCAAAGAGTTATCAACTGAGAGCGCAACACGGTTATCAATATTTGCGCGGATAAGACCAGTTACAACGTCTGCAGAAGGACGCTGCGTTGCAACAATCAGGTGAATACCTGCAGCACGACCAAGCTGAGCAATACGGACAATGGAAGACTCAACGTCTTTGCCAGCAACCATCATAAGGTCAGCAAGCTCGTCGATGACAATGACAAAGTACGGCATGTGCTTTGGAGGATTCTCCATATCAGCGTACTTATCGCCATCAACATTTCTGTTGTACGTCTTAATGTCACGTACTTTGTAGTGCTCAAATACCTTAAGGCGACGCTCCATCTCGGTGACGCCCCATTGAAGTGCACTTGCCGCCTGCCTTGGCTCGGTAACAACTGGAACATACAGGTGAGGAAGGCCAGCGTAACCCGTAAACTCAACGCGTTTTGGATCAACCATAATAAGGCGGACCTGCTCAGGAGTTGCGCGCATGAGCATAGACATGACAATGGCGTTGAGCAGAACAGACTTACCAGAACCGGTAGTACCTGCTACCAGCAAGTGAGGAAGACTTGCAAGGTCAACAACAATTGGCTTGCCCTCAGAATCGCGACCAAAGGCGCACTCAAGAGGACCGCCTTTTGCAAACGGAAGAACGTCAGCCAAGTTGACTGCCTGGGCTTTCTCGTTAGGGATCTCAATACCAACCAGAGAAGTTCCAGGAATTGGAGCAAAAATACGAACAGACTTTGCCGCAAGTGAAAGCGCAATATCATCCTCAAGATTGGTGATCTTGTTGACGCGTTCTCCCTCGCCCATCGAAATCTTAAACGTAGTTACAGAAGGACCTGCAGTCCAACCAACTACCTGGCTCGAAAGGCCAAACTCCTCAAGCGTAGCTTGAAGCCTCTGAGCAGTAGCTTCAAGCTCGTCATCGCTTACGGCAGAAGTGGCGGAGTTCTTGTTTGTCTTCAGAATGCTAAATGGTGGCAGCTCATACGACTCATCGTTGTCGCCTGGTCTTTTAAGCTGGTCAGGTGTGGCGAGAAAATCGGGCGTCGTTTTAGCCTTGCTCTTAGGTTCAGCCTGTTTTGTTGTAGAAGCAACGTCAGCTACAGCAACATCGTTTTTCTCGACAACTGCATCTTCTGGCTGGTCCTTCTTCTTAGAACGCAGCTTGTTCTTAGCCTTATCAAGAAGCGTAGTAGGAGCATCACCTGCATCCTCTTGCGCCTCTTCTTCCTCGTAAAGGCGGGCGTCACGTTTGATGACAGAAGTCTTGCGATTGCCCAGATACGTGGTCTCCCCTTCACCGGTCTCATCAAAGAGAGAAGACTGGTTGTTTGCGCCACGTCTACCCTGCTTCTTTGCAGGTTGTGGAGCATTAGCGGCAAAGAGTGCCTCTTCTTTAGCAAGAGCGCGCTCTTCTTTGCGGTAGCGATGATTCTCGCGTGCCTCATCCAAGCGGAAGCTCACGCGCTCAACCATGTCAGAAATAGAGAAGCCACAGATAACAACGCCAGCAATGATAAAGCCAACTAATAGGACATTGCCCACCACGCGACCAACAAAGCGCAGCAAAACCCAAGCAATACCGCCACCTACATAGCCACCAGCAGCCTCAAGGACTTTTGTGCCTAAAAGCATATCTGGAGCAGACTCAGCTCCTGGGAAGTTGAGCGAGATAAGAGCAAGTGCTGCAAGAACGTCAAGCGTAAGACCAATAGCAATGCGCGTAGAGATTCCCTGATCATCACGCATAAAGAAGGTCATAGCAAAGACAAATACTGCAATGGGAAAAAGTAGCGCTCCCGTACCAAAGCAAAGTTTGAGTCCATGACCCATTGCGCTGGTAATAACAGCGTTAGAAGGGACAATAATGGACAAAAACAGAGCAATAGCAACCACTGCAAGAACAACACCAATGATGTCGTTCTGCAGCGGACTTAAGCCTACTGCCTGGGCAGAAGCGGCGTTTCTAGAATTTCTTTTTGCTGCGTTTGAAGTGCGTTTAGAGGGCATTGGGCCTATACCTCCATAATGACCGGAATAACCATTGGTCGAGTACGAGTTTTGCTCCAAAGGAAGTTAGAAAGGGCATTGCGAACGCTCTTTCTCATTGCTTCAATGTTTGCGCCTTCGGACTTAGAGGCCTTCTCAATTGAATTTCTCACAAGATTTTGTGCGTCATTCATAAGCTCATCATCATCAGCAAATGAAACACCGCGGCCAGAAATCTCAACAACACCTGGCTTGAGGTTGCGACCAACAAGGGTTACCACAGCTGTGACAATGCCGTCCTGAGAAAGACGCTGACGGTCACGAAGAACAACAGGGTTCGCGTCAGTGACAGAGAGGCCGTCAACGTAGACTACGCCGGACTCAACCGTCTTACCACGTGTGACCTTGCCGTTTCTCATCTCAAGTGTGTCTCCGTTATCCAGAATAAAGATACGGTTTGCAGGAACACCCATCTGCTGAGCAAGTTCTGCGTGAGCACGCAGGTGAACAGCCTCACCGTGAACAGGCATGAAGTTCTTAGGACGAGCCATACCAAGCATAAGCTTGAGCTCTTCCTGACTACCATGACCAGAAACGTGGACAAGCGCCTTTGATTTGTCGTAAATCTCGCAGCCAATCTTAGAGAGAGCGTTGATGATGGACTGAACGCTCTTCTCGTTACCTGGAACAGGAGTTGCAGAGATGATTACGGTGTCCTGAGGACGAATGGAAAGCGACTTGTGCTCGCCGTTTGCCATGCGCGCCAAAGCACTCAGAGGCTCTCCCTGGGAACCAGTGCAGAGAACAACAATACGATCATCTGCAAGTTTATCAACGTCGTAAGCATCAATGATGTCTTTATCGGCAATGTTGAGGTAGCCAAGCTCACGAGCAACCTTTGTGTTGGTAATCATGGAGCGGCCTGTAACAACAACCTTGCGCTTTACCGCAACAGAGGCATCGCACACCTGCTGAAGGCGGTGAATGTGGCTTGAGAACGACGCCACAAAGACGCGACCAGTTGCATTCTTGATGATGTGACGAAGCGCCGCACCAACAGAAGCCTCAGATGGGGTCATACCAGGGCGATTAGCGTTGGTTGAGTCAGACAACAGCAGGTCAAGGCCCTCGGAGCCAAACTTGGTGATAGCCGCATAATTTGGACGCACGCCATCAATTGGAGTCTGATCAAGCTTAAAGTCACCGGAGTGAATAAGGGTTCCTGCAGGAGTCTTCATATGAATACCAAAAGCAGCAGGAATAGAGTGGGTCATCGAGAAGAACGTGATGTCAAAGGCACCAAGCTGGACCTTTGAACCATCAGTAACCTCACGAAGCTTGGTGCCCACAATCTTGTGCTCAGCAAGCTTGCCTTCAATAAAGCCAAGCGAGAGCTTGCTGGAATAGATTGGCACCTTACGAGTAAGGTCCATAAGCAGGTACGGAAGAGCACCAATGTGATCCTCGTGACCGTGGGTAATCAAAATACCGCGAAGCTTATCTTCATTTTCAAGTACATAGGTGTAGTCTGGCAAAACTAGGTCAATACCAGGCTGTTCGTCATCTGGGAACATTAAACCAGCATCAACAAGCACCATATCATTACCGTATTCAAAAACGGTCATGTTCTTGCCAATGCCATCAAGTCCGCCCATAGGAATGACTTTAAGAGCTGGGTCTTTCTTAGGCATTAAAACGCTTTCCTTTCAAATAACTTTCTATAACAGACGCAACCCCAAAGGGCCGTCTACAAGACTTTTTGCAAAATCTACATGTTGTTTAATTATATAAAAAATCTGCACGTATTACGCTATATATTCCCAAAGAATCAAAATCTCAACAGAATAACAAGAGAGCTCCGACATGCATCGAAGCTCTCTTCAATACCTCATGTTTTATAAAACCTCGCGTGGCGAGAAACCCATTGAGTTTGAGCGTGCCTTATGCGTCGTGGTGACGACGTGGCTGCCTGCGCTCAGAGTTGCCGTTGTCGTTGTTCTGACGACGTGGGCGACGCTCCTCACGGTCCTTCTTTGGAGCACCTTGTGGTGCCTCTGGCTTATCAAGACGGTCAAGAGAAATCTTGCCCTTCTCGTCTACCTCAAGGACCTGAACCTTAACCTCGTCGCCAACAGCCAGGACATCCTCGATCTTCTCGACACGTCCCTGTGCAACACGGGAAATATGAAGCAGACCGTCCTTGCCAGGAAGGAGCTCAACAAAGGCGCCGAATGGCTGAAGACCAACGACGCGACCAGTGTACTCCTCGCCTACCTCTGGAACCTTAACAATAGCCTTGATGCGCTCTGCAGCAGCCTCGGCAGCACCGTTAGTACCAGCGATAAAGACGGTGCCATCCTCCTGGATGTCAACGGTTGCGCCCGTATCCTCCTGGATACCGCGGATAACCTTGCCACCAGAACCAATGACGTCGCGAATCTTATCAGTTGGAATGGAAAGCGAGATAATCTGTGGAGCGGTCTCTTTGGTCTCAGTGCGAGGTGCAGGAATCTGCTCGAGCATCTTGTTCAAGATGAACATACGACCCTCTTGAGCCTGGAGAAGTGCGCTGCGCAGAATCTCTGGAGTAAGACCAGTTGCCTTGTTGTCCATCTGCATTGCAGTAATACCCTTGGTAGTACCGCAGACCTTGAAGTCCATGTCGCCAAGGAAGTCCTCAAGACCCTGGATATCGGTAAGAACAACGGTCTTGCCGTTCTCCTGAATAAGACCCATTGCAACTCCAGAAACAGGACGCTTCAGAGGAACGCCTGCATCCATAAGGGAAAGCGTAGAACCACAGGTAGAAGCCATGGAAGAAGAACCATTGGACTCCATTACCTCAGAGACAACGCGGATGGTGTAAGGGAACTCTTCCTCAGAAGGAATAACAGGCAGAAGTGCACGCTCTGCAAGAGCTCCGTGACCAATCTCACGGCGCTTTGGGCTGCCCATACGGCCAGTCTCACCGGTGCAGAATGGTGGGAAGTTGTAGTGGTGAATGTAGCGCTTGCCGTCCATTGGCTCAATGGTGTCAAGACGCTGCCACTCGTTGAGCATGCCAAGTGTACAAATAGAGAGAACCTGAGTCTGACCACGCTGGAAAAGACCAGAACCGTGAACAAGTGGCAGGTAATCAGGCTTGACCATGATTGGACGGATCTCGTCTGCAACACGGCCGTCAACGCGCTCGCCGGTCTCAACAACCATGACGCGCATAGCGTGCTTCTCAAGACCCTTGAGCTCAACGGCAATAGCGCGGCTCCAAAGCTCCTGCTCCTCCTCGGTGAACTGAGCCTTAATCTCGTCCATCAAGTCAGCAACCTTCTGCATACGGGACTGCTTGTCAGCATCCTTAAGAGCGGCGCTCATCTGGTCATAGTAAGCAAAGATGCGGTCATGAACCTCAGCGATTGGCTCATCAAGGATGTACTCACGCTTAACAATAGGACCGTTAACCTCTTCCCACTTAGCAATAAACTTCTTCTGCTCCTCGCAGAAGGCTGCAATTGCTTCCTGACCAAATGCCATAGCAGAGAGCATATCCTCTTCGGAAATCTCGTCTGCGCCAGCCTCAAGCATGGAAATGAAGGTTGAAGAGCCGCCAAGCTCAAGATCAAGATCAGAGTGATCGCGCTCTTCGTAGGTTGGGTTAACCAGGAACTCACCGGTATCAGCGTTGCGACCAATACGGACGCACGCAAGTGGTCCCTCAAAAGGAACGCCACCAACAGCCAGAGCAGCAGATGCACCCATGACAGAGATGGTATCAACAGCGTTTACCTGATCGGCAACAAGAGAAGTTGCAACAATCTGAACCTCATTGCGGAAACCTTCTGGGAAGGAAGGACGCAGAGGACGGTCAATCATACGAGCAGTAAGGGTTGCCTTCTCGGATGGACGAGCCTCGCGCTTGAGGTATCCGCCAGGAACGCGACCAACTGCGTACATTTTCTCAATAAAATCAACAGTCAGTGGGAAGAAGTCGTAATCCTTACGCTCCTTAGAAACCACTGCAGTGAGAAGTACGGTGGAATCGCCGCACTTAACGATACAGGCACCTGTTGCCTGCTTTGCGAGCTCACCAGCCTCAAGGGTGTAGTGCTTACCGTAGAGGTCAAATTCGTGAGTTACTTTAGTCATTTCTTTCCTCTTCTATCTCCGTTTGCCCCATTGCAAACGGGCCTCAAACATAAAGGGCGCCAGACGGCGCCCTAAAAAGCCAACTTACTGGATGTTGTCGCGGATACCCAGGGAAGCAATAAGAGTACGGTACTCTTCAATGTCGTTCGACTTGATGTAAGAAAGAAGACGACGACGCTTACCAACGAGCATCAGAAGACCACGACGAGTGTGGAAGTCCTTCTGGTGGGACTTCATGTGGTCGGTGAGCTGACGAATACGCTCAGTAAGAAGAGCAACCTGAACCTGTGCGGAACCGGAGTCCTTCTCGTCCTTGCCGTACTGCTTGATGAGCTCAGCCTTACGATCCTTAGTTACTGCCATAATAAACCGCCTTTCGCGTTGAATACTCCTTGTACTGAGAAGGTAGCCGGCAGTGACTAGCCCCTAAGAACAAGGAAATAACCTACAAGAGGATACCAGTTACTGGTGAACTTTGCTAGCAAAAATCCACTTCAACTAGATACTCAGCAGAAATTCAAATGCTTTAAGGCGCGCTTCAAGGTGCGTAGCCGCCCAAATATGTGCACTAGTAAGCAAAAAGAGCGCAGTTTCTGGAGCAATATCGGCAACAACAAGCTGGTCAAAGGTAAGTTTTAGAAGCGACGACAACCACGAGAGCTCAAGCGGAGTTACCTCAATGGCGCCCTCAATCTCATGCGCACAACTTCCACACAATGCACCACCAGCAGCTGGCGAGAAGTACGTCAGAGCTTCATCTCCACAGGCAATGCACGATTCCAGCTCAGGACGCCAGCCTTCGTGTGCCAAAACCTTAAACACATAAGCGGCAACGACAAGATCTAAATGTTTATCGTCATCTACTTCTTCGCAGGCTCTGAGAGCGCGAGAAAGTAGCGGATAGAGAAACGCGTCCTCAATGCCATCAATGCATGAAAGACGTGCAACCTCGCAGATAGCTGACGCGGCCGCTACCTTAGAGAGATCTCCGCGAAGTGTGGCATGCGGCTCAAGCAAGGTTGCCTCGGACAAGATGTCAAGCGAGCGACCTTCTGCCAGCAACACATCTAACTCGCAAAAGAGTTCAACACGAGCAGCAAAGCGACCGCCTGGCTTTCTGGCGCCCTTTGCGACAGCTCGACGTTCTTCTCCCGAATCAGAGAGCATGGTTAAGATGAGATCTTGCTCGGCAAGTTTTGTTCTATCAAGCACAATAGCTTTAAGACGAGTGGTCTTTCTACCAGGCACAACTAGTCCTCAGTTGAGTAGCCTAGGCGCTTAATCTCGTTGGCATCACGCCTCCAGAGAGGCTGAACACGAACCTGAAGGTCAAGGTAAACTTTGCGACCAAACAGCTTCTCCAGGTCTTTTCTAGCCTCGACGCCAACGCGCTTGATCATGGAACCACCCTGGCCAACTACAATGCCCTTTTGTCCTTCTCGCTCAACCAAAATGGTGGCAGAAATGGATAAGTGACCGTCCGTTGCTACCTCATACGAATCGCAGACAACGGCAACAGAATGAGGAACTTCCTGACGAAGGTTAAGCAATAACTTCTCGCGAACAAACTCTGCTACCAGGTCTTCTGGCAAAGCGTCAGTCTCCATGTCCTCTGGGAACCACATAGGACCCTCGGGAAGATGCTCAGAAACAAGCGAAATAAATGCCTGAATATTAAAGTCTTCTGACGCGGAAACAACAAGCACGTCATCAAAGTGAGCAAGAGCCTGTGCAGCCTCAAGCTGCTCTGCCACCTGCTCTGGTGTTGCAATATCTGCCTTAGTAATAACCAGCAGCTTAAAGGCGGCGTGTGCCTGCTCAACATGATTGGCAACCCACTCATCACCACGGCCAACAGGCTTAGTGGCATCAATCAAAAAAGCAATTACATCAGCGTCGTTGAGTTCTCCCAGCGCAGCTTTATTGAGCTCTTTTCCAAGAGCGTCTTTGGGCTTGTGGAGGCCTGGAGTGTCTACAATGACCAGCTGGGAGTTTTCTCCGTTCACCACTGCCCTAAAGCGACGTCGTGTTGTCTGGGCAACAGGGCTTGCAATGGCTACCTTCTGGCCCATACATGCGTTTAACAGCGTGGACTTACCAACACTAGGGCGACCAACTAAAGCAACAAAGCCGCTCCTAAATGGAGTGGTCTCAGATGTAGTGTTTTCAGAAAACGAATTGGTAGTCATGTATCCTCCAACTTACCAATGAAAAATCGCACGCGAGAAGATCAAAAGTCCTATAAGGGCTGCGGTAATACTAATGCAGCACGATGCAGCTGCCGCAATATCTTTAGCTTTACCAGCCATGGGGTGAAACTCTGGAGAAACCAGATCTACCACGGTTTCTATTGCTGTATTGAGAAGTTCTGTGGTTAAAACCAAACCAATACAAGCAAGGACAAGTGCCCAGCTTACGGCATCCAAGCCAACAAACAATCCCACAAGCACGGTCACTACAGCAGCAACTGCCATACGACGCAAGTTTGCTTCCTGAGCAAATGCTTGGCGAGCGCCCTGTAGTGCAAAAAGAAGACCGCGCTTAAAGCTTGGATGTCTGCCCTTAGATCCCGGAATCATTACTCGTCAATCCCCTCGCGGTGGCGAGTCAACACAACTGGCTCTATAGTCCTATCCGTTGAAAGCAGAGCAACAAGGGAGTCTTCACGAGCCTCCATAACCTCTGCCTCATCGTCTTCAATGTGGTCATATCCAAGCAGGTGAAGCATGGCATGAACAAGCATGAGTCTAAACTCATCTGCCTCCGTAGTGCCATATTCTTTTGCCTGACGTGCAATAAAGTTAGGAGCCAGAATAATATCGCCCAGCTCACACATCTCACCAGGAGCCAAATCTGGATCATCAGGTCGCTCTACCTCAAGTGAAATAACGTCTGTGGGCGTATTTTTTTCTCGCCACTCAAGATTTACCTGCTGAATCTCTTCATCGCTGACAATGGAAATGGACACAGTACAAGGGCGCTCTACACCCTCTTCAGAGAGTACAAGGTTGCAATCGGCTTCAATCTCTTCTACAGAAATTGGGCACGCGACGCCTTCTTCGATCACAATGTCGTACTCGTTTACCACGTTACTCCCCTAGCTGTTTCTTCTCATACGCAGTGTATGCATCAACTATCTTACCAACCAACGTGTGGCGAACAATATCATTTCTATCTAAATCAACAAAAGCAACGTCTTCCAAGTTACCCAACACCTGTCGAGCAACGTCCAGACCACTTCTTCCCACAAGGTCTCGCTGTGTTGCATCACCGGTAATAACAAATTTTGACGAGAAACCCAGGCGAGTCAGAAACATTTTCATCTGCTCAGGCGTAGTATTTTGTGCCTCATCCAAAATGACAAACGCATCGTTCATAGTACGACCACGCATAAATGCAAGCGGAGCAATTTCAACAATTCCCTGTTCAATAAGGTTGTTTGCATACTCCATGGAGGTCATATCAAAGAGGGCGTCATAGAGTGGCCTGATGTAGGGATCAAGCTTTTCTTGAAGCGTGCCTGGAAGAAAACCAAGAGACTCTCCCGCTTCTACAACAGGTCTTACCAGCACAATTCTGCTAATTTGCTGAGATGTTAAAGCGGCAAGTGCCATAGCCACTGCCAGATACGTTTTACCAGTTCCTGCAGGACCAATGCCAAAGGTAATGGAGTTGTTTGCTATTGCCTTGGTATACTCAATTTGACCTTGCGTTTTAGGCTGAATAGCTTTTCCTTTATGGGTTACAAACAGTGTTCGAGTTCCTGTTTGCTCTAAGCTGGCATTTCTTTTTGTGCTATCGAGCAGAAGCTTTACATCTTCAAGCGTTGGCCTAGATCCTGATTCAACCATTTGAATCAGGCGAGAAAAAATAAGTGTTAGTTGCTCAATTTCTTGAGAAGTTCCTGACAAAAAGATTGCTTTGCCTCTGATTGAAATAAGAGCTGCACATGACGATTCGATTTCTCTGAGCAAACTATCAGCTGGACCCGTCAGGTACAAAGGGTCTACTGAATCAGGAATAGTTAAGCGAATCTGTGTTGGCTCCATGTTCCCCCAATTTACAAACGAGTAGCTTTTAGCGTTCCATTAGGTAAAACTTCGTCAAAGCGCATAGCAATGAGTTCATCAAGCTCAATAGTAGGATCAACCTGAACATCAAAAAGACCGCCAGAAATTCCCCTACCAGGATACTGTACCACCACATTATCGCAGGTACCAACAAGCTTCTTAGCAGCATCAAAGCGCATGGCATTACCCAGATCACGCATTTTCTTGGCGCGCTCAGCCATCACCTTTGGATCTACCTGATTTGGAGCGGTTGCTGCAGGAGTTCCAGGTCGCTTGGAATACCTAAATACGTGCATCTTTGAAAAGCCCATCTGACGACAAAACTCATACGACTCTTCAAATTCTTTATCAGTTTCTCCAGGAAAACCAACAATAAGGTCTGTTCCTAACGCAATAGTTGGCAGTACCGAGCGAGCTTCCTCGACAGCATTGCGATAAAGTTCTGTCCTATACACCCTGCCCATACGTGCAAGCGTAGCGTCACATCCCGATTGAAGACAGATGTGCAAAAAAGGTGCAATTCTTCCGTTGGAAGCGGCAATGGCCTCTACCAAACGAGCATTTACATCAGGTGGCTCAAGAGAAGAAAGCCTAAGGCGGCCTACCTCGGTTTTTTCAAGCACATACTCGAGAAGATCTGGGAGTCTGAGGGTCTTCTCGCCCTCATCCTCAAGTTGAGCTTTATAGCTACCAAGATTAATTCCCGTAAGAACAACCTCTTGAGCTCCTCTGCTCATAGCATCTTTTACCTGCGAAACAACCTCACGAGGATCAAGGGATTTTCCCGCACCGCGCGCCTTCCAGACAATGCAGAAGGTGCAACGATTATCGCAACCGTCTTGAATTTTGATACCAGGGCGTGTGCGACCTGTTGGAGTTGGCTTAGAGATAATAAGTCCGTCGTCACTTACGGATTCTGGAGCAAAGCCTAGCTCTTCAAGAACTTTATCTGCAACTTTGTCCTTCTCGGGCTCTACCACAACATTAGGAGCAAGAGAGGCTAGCTCGTCAGCAAAAAGACTTGCAACACAACCCGTTGCAACTACAAGAGGAGCTCCCGGCATAAGTGCTGCTTTACGCACAGCTTTTCTCGTCTTAGCCTCGGCTTCTGCAGTGACAGCGCAGGTATTGATAACGATTGCCTGAGCCTCATCCTCTTCAACAATACGGCACCCCATGCGAAGCAGAGAGTCCGCCATTAAATCAAGCTCAACGCGATTTACCCTGCATCCAAGATTTATGAGCGCAATTCCATGAGCCATTAGCGCCTCTTCTTGGAAGCCTTTTTGGCTTTCTTGTCTTTATGATCCGAAGAATCTTCTGCTGCAGAACGCTGATCGTGCTGCTCATCTTGAATATCTTGAGCGCTACTTTGTTTGCGCTCATCAATAAGGGAGGTAAGCATCTCTAACTGTTCTGTGGTAAGTCCAGTTGAAGTCTCAATGTGAACCAGAGCGTAAAGGTTGCCGCGAGCCTTAGTATGCAAACGAGGCATTCCTTTACCAGCTACACTTAGCTGCTGACCGTATTTACATCCGGCCGGAATAGCAATCTCAATAGTTTCATCTTTGATAATGCCGTCAATGATGACAGTAGTACCAACGATTGCCTCAAGAGAATCAACGCTCACAGAGGTAAAGAGATCGTCTCCTCTGCGCTCAAAGTCTTTATGCTGGGAAACCTCAATGGTTACGATAAGGTCACCAGAGGTGTCGCCTCTAACGCCCGCCTCACCTTTACCGGCAATGGAAATTGACTGGCCAGAATGAACGCCTGCTGGAATTTCAACGGAAACACGCTCGTGATCAGGGGTTCTTCCCTGACCTCCACAGGTCTCGCAGGCATGCTCAACTTTCTTGCCTGTTCCTTGGCACTCCGGACATACTGTCTGAGACTGCATCTGGCCAAAGACAGTATTTTGAACCTGGACTACCGTGCCCGTACCGTGACAGCGCGGACAGTCTTCAATTTTTCCGCCCTCACCAAGACCGGTGCCATTACAATCATCGCAGGTAGAAAGTCTGTTATATGAGATAGTTTTAGTAACTCCAGCTGCGGCTTCTTCCAGCGTAATGGACAGCCTGATACCCATATCACTACCACGAGTGCGTTGAGCAGCACCTCGGCCACCATGGCTTCCGCCAAAGAAGGAATCAAAGATATCTCCAAAGCCACCAAAACCGCCGCCAAAGATATCTGACATATCCACATAGCCGCCGCCAAAACCAGATGGACCATTAGGATCACCATAACGGTCATAGTTGGCTCGCTTTTGCTCATCTGAAAGTACAGAATAAGCTTCGTTTACCTCTTTAAACTTTTCTTCTGCATGAGGGTCATCAGAAACATCAGGGTGCAGCTTTCTTGCAAGCTTTAAAAAAGCTCGCTTGATAGTTTTTTGGTCTGCATCACGAGCAACACCTAAGAGCTCGTAGAAGTCTTTCTTCTCTGCCACGCTTACTAACTCTCCCCTTGTAAAACCTAAAACTTAAATTCCCATATAGCCAACATGGCCCAAACCGGCCGTACAAGCATACAAAGTCATAATAATAATTGAGTAGAAGGCACCATTGATGATTCCCGAAACAAATGCATTCGCAAAGCTTCTCCACCAGCCGGCGTTCATCTTGACGCCATCTGCAAGAACATTTCTCATGCCAAATATCAAAAGTGGAATCAAAACAATGGCAAATAGCGGTGACCTCAAATTAAGTGCCACAAATACTAAAAGCATTGCAGTAATACCAGTAATACGAGCTCCCGCGCGCTGACGGAATGTCAACTGCTCTGAAGGAACCTTGATATTTACGATAAAATCGCCAGTTGCAGAACCATTTGTTCCTGCATTTCCCATTCCAGGTACTCTGATTTGATCGCCATCATGTGAATTAGCTGGTACATCAACCATAATTTCACTTGCAGATAAAACACGTCCCGAACCACCACAAACATCACAGGGGTCCTGTACAACGTGTCCGGCACCATCGCACTCTGGACAATCAACTCTAAACTTTCCAACTCCAAAAATGGAAGAAAGATCAATATCAATGTGGCCTGTTCCATGACAGGTAGGACAGGTGGTTGCCTCAGTCTTATGCTGAGATCCCTTACCATCACAAGCATCACAGGTTACAAAACGCTGATACGTTATGCCTTTCTTAACACCATTTTTAGCGTCAGCATCGCTCAGTGTTAAGTCGTAAACAATATCTGCGCCAGTCTGAGGCTTGTATGCACGAGAACGCTTTTGAGATCCAGTTGTCCAGTTATTAAAGTTAATATCGCCAAATGGGAAGCCTCCCTCAAAAGGAGAACCTCCATACGTAGATCCACCTGGATAACCAGAGGGGCCATAACCGCCACCGTAGAAAGAGCCGCTTCTCATTGCGTCATAACGACGGCGTTTCTCGGCATCTGATAGAACAGCATATGCCTCAGAAACCTCTTTAAAACGCTCTTCAGCATCAGGCTCTTTGTTGACGTCTGGATGAAGCTTGCGAGCTTTAGTTTGAAAAGCTTTTCTAATTTCTTCAGCTGTCGCGGACTCAGAAACACCAAGGATGGCGTAGTAGTCCTTTTCGTTCATAGCAGCCATGAAATCTCTCCGATTCAACCCATAACTAAATCTGCATCATGAGAACGTTTGAAAGTGTACCCACTTGTTTTTAACTTAATGCAGCACAAACACACTACAGACGTAAATCCCAAAGACGTCCATAGAGCTCGTTTCCAAGCAGCCAGCCCTTCTCGGTAGGCCTATAGGTTTTTGTGCCCTTTAAAACATCTGCATAAACGCAGTCCAACAAACCGTCTTGAACGCACGTATCAAGCACGTCTTGTAGACGCGACGCGCCAAATACCAGCTCAGACTCAACCAAAAGCGCGGGCGAAATTGGTTCCATAAGGCGAGCATGCAGCATCAAATCTTCTGCCACAGCTTCTCTATGGGTCAAAAATTCAACATCAAACTCTGTCGAGAAGAGCGATACACCTTCACCAATTTTTCTTGGAGAATCAAGAACTACCAGCCGTGCGCGAGCAGCGTCTTGTGGACGCGCAGGTAAAGAGGTGTTCTTCTCTGCAAGCATATCGTACTCAGGTGCGGTGAGCATGCTTGCAGCGCTGGTACCAAGACCAAGGTACGATTCTCCCGTCCAGTACATCTTATTGTGCTTGCAGCTCTTCTGATTTCGGGCGTAACTTGCTACCTCGTAGCGTTCAAATCCCGCTGCTTGAAGCGTCTTTGACGCAGCTTGCATTCGATCTGCCTGCACGTCGTAGGCGTTCCAAGGAGTGTCTTTATCTTGGGTTTGTTTAGCCAACGCCGTACCGTCTTCAATAGTAAGCGGATAAACGCTCACATGATCCACTCCAAGCGAGATAAACTTTGAAAGCGAATACTCCCAGGAGCTCTCTGTTTGCTCAGGAATAGCACACATGAGGTCAACCGACACGTCGAAGCCGCGCTCTTTTGCAGCTAAAACCCTATCATACGCGAGGTCTGCCGAGTGAATTCTGCCAAGCCTCTTAAGCTCGTTGTCGTTAAAACTTTGAACTCCCAAAGAAATTCTCGTTACTCCACCTTTAGAGAGATTGGCGAGAAGATCGTCAGATAGTGAGTCTGGATTTGCTTCCATGCTGAACTCACTAGGCTGCGTAAGAGCTGAGACGTTCTGCGCCAAATCTGCCGCATCTTGCCCAAGCAAGCTGGGAGTTCCGCCTCCCATATAAACCGTTTTAGTAGCTGCTAACAGCCCAAGTTGAGCAGCTTCATCTAGCTGATGTTTTAGTGCTTTAACATAATTTTTCATGCGATTATCGTCTTGTCTTGTGGACCAAGAAGAGAAATCGCAATAGAAGCATTTTTGTGCACAAAACGGAATATGCAGATAAAGTGCAGAGGTAGCCGTTTGATTGTATTTAGACTGCCAAGAATCCACAACAGATCACTAGCTCATAGGTAGATTGTGCTCAGGAGATTCTTGCTCACTATCAAGCTGCTTGACGGTTTCTTTAATCTCTAGTGCAAGATCAATAAAATCCTGGGCCGTAACGCACTTTACTGACTTTCCACGCCAATAGGCTGCGTTTGGAATACCTCTAAAATACCAGGTAGAGAGGCTTCTAGCGCGAGCAATATGAATGTGGGCAGCATCAAGCAACTTTACGTGCATCATAAAAGATGCAAGCATTTGATCAAGCGTTGGGACAAGCACAGGTTGACCCTCAACTAAAGCTTGAGTGTTTTTAAATATCCACGGATTTCCATACGTTCCACGAGCAATCATTACAGCCGTCACACCTGTCTCTGTAAGAGCATGAGCTGCTGCTTCAGCAGAGAGCATGTCGCCAGAGCCTATGACCGGAATAGAGACGGCGTCGCAAACCCTATTAACTGTCTCCCACTCTGCCTGACCACGATACATCTGGGTAGCAAAGCGACCGTGAATAGCAACGGCAGATGCTCCAGCAGCCTCCATGGCGCGAGCAAACTCAGGTGCCACTTCCTCATCCTGACGTCTACCACGCCTAATCTTTACAGTAACAGGTACGTTAACCTCAGACAGACAAGCCTTAACCAAATCTGCAGCAAGCTCTGGGGTGTCCAGAAGGGCTGAACCCTCCCCTTTTTTAACCACCTTAGGAACAGGACAAGCCATATTGATATCGATAAGAGCCAGCTTATCCCCTAAACGCTCACTAATCTGAGCTGCTGCTTCTTTAAACTGATCTGGCTTTGAACCAAAGAGTTGAACAGCAATATCAGGCTCTGTTGCAAGAGGCTCTACAAGCTCCCAGGTTTTCTCGCCACCATAATGAATTCCTGCAACAGAAACCATTTCTGAATACGCAAGACCTGCTCCGCCAGCTCGAGCCATAGTGCGATACACGCCATCGCTGACACCGGCCATAGGAGCCATAAGCACAGGATTAGCGGACAGGCGCTCCTTGAGTGAGTTACCTGCTGCAAAAGGAACAATATGTGAAGAAAGGCCTGCTACAGGTGCACAGGTTGAAATGATGGTTTGAAGCGACTCCACAAATACCTTCTACTCGTCATCAACCTTGAGAACAGCCAAGAATGCCTCTTGAGGCACTTCGACCGAGCCAATCTGCTTCATGCGCTTCTTACCCTCTTTTTGCTTCTCGAGCAGCTTGCGCTTTCTGGAAATGTCGCCGCCGTAGCACTTAGCTAAGACGTCCTTTCTACGTGCACGAACGGTAGAACGAGAAATGATTTTATTGCCAATAGCACCCTGAATAGGAACCTCAAAGAGCTGCTGAGGAATAATGCCTTTGAGTCTGTCACAAAGACCACGAGCAAGATCGTATGCTTTGTCCTTGTGAACAATAAACGAGAGCGCATCAACGACGTCTCCAGCAAGCAAGATATCAAGCTTAACCAGGTCAGAAGTGCGATACGAATCAAACTCATAGTCAAGTGAGGCATAACCTTTGGTTCTACTCTTAAGCTGATCAAAGAAGTCCAAGATAAGCTCAGCCAAAGGAATGCTAAAAATCATCTCAACGGACTTGTCAGACAAATACACCATGTCCTCAGATACGCCACGGTGATCAACAACAAGCTGCATAACCGTACCAACAAACTCAGGAGGCACAATAATCTTTGCCTTGAGGTATGGCTCATCAATGCGGTCAATCTTGGTAACTTCTGGAAGATCTTGAGGACTGGTAATCTCAATCATAGTTCCATCGGTCTTATAGACGTGATAGTCAACAGATGGACTGGTAGCGATCAAGTCAAGATCAAACTCACGCTCAAGACGTTCTTTAACAACTTCCATGTGGAGAAGGCCCAAAAATCCAACTCTGAAGCCAAAACCTAAAGCCACAGAAGTTTCAGGTGACCACGTAAGTGACGGATCGTTAACGTGCAGCTTATCAAGTGCATCACGGAGGTTCTCGTACTGCTTGTTATCTACGGGGAAAAGACCGGTAAATACCATCGGTTTTGCTTCACGGTAACCCGGCAGTGGCTCTGCGCATGGATTTTGCTTATAGGTAAGCGTATCTCCAACACGAACAGCTTCAGGGTCTTTGAGGCCAGTTACCACATAGCCAACTTCACCAACAGAAAGCTGGTCAACAGCCATCTCAAGAGGTCTCTTGGCGCCAACTTCTTCAACAAGAAAAGGCACAGATCCCTGCATCATAAGAAGCTGATCGCCGGCCTTGATTGAACCATCAAAAACACGCACTGTTGCAACGACGCCTCTGAACTGGTCAAAATACGAGTCAAGAATAAGCGCCTTAAGTGGAGCTGTAGGGTCTCCCTTTGGAGGAGAAACCAAATACACCAAAGCCTCAAGAAGCTCATGGATACCCTCACCAGTCTTGCCGGAGACGCATACGGCATCATCAGCTGGGATTGCAAGAACATCCTCAATTTCTGCACGAACCTCTTCAGGACGAGCAGACGGAAGATCAATCTTGTTGATTGCAGGAACAATATCCAGGTTGGCATTCATGGCAAGCATGGCGTTTGAGACAGTCTGTGCCTCCACGCCTTGCGTTGCATCAACAACCAACACCGCTCCTTCGCAGGCAGCCAAAGACCTTGAGACCTCATAGGTAAAGTCAACGTGGCCCGGAGTGTCAATCAGGTTGAACTGATAGCGCTCTCCATCATCTGCGTCATACATGACGCGGACAGCGTTTGATTTGATGGTAATTCCTCGCTCACGTTCAATGTCCATAGTGTCCAAGAGCTGTGACTCCATATCACGTTCTTCAACAGTATGAGTAAGCTCCAAAATGCGGTCACTGATGGTAGATTTACCGTGATCGATGTGCGCAACAATAGAGAAGTTGCGAATATGTGAAGTATCCTGTGTATTCATAAGGAAAATAATAGCGTAAAGTACCCCCTTCGTGCTATACTTCTAAAGCTGCCTCAAACGTGTCTCAGCGAAGAGGCCTCACATAGTAAACACCGAAAGGAACCGCACGTGGCTAACATCAAGTCTCAGAAGAAGCGTATTCTCACCGCTGAGAAGGCACGCCAGCGCAACAAGGCTGTTCGTTCCGAGCTTAAGACTGCTATTAAGGCAGTTCGTACTGCTGTTGAGGCAGGCCAGCTTGAGGACGCACAGGTTGCAGCTAACAAGGCATCCCGTCTTCTTGACAAGGCTGCTTCTAAGGGCATCGTACACAAGAATCAGGCTGCTCAGCGTAAGAGCGGCGTTCAGAAGCTTGTTAACACCCTTAAGTAGCTCTTATCTACTTTTAACTTTTTAAAACGGACTCCTTGGAGTCCGTTTTTTCTTACCTTAATTCTTTGAATCTACACATTCGAGACGCCGCACAGAGCAAAGATAAGCTTGGTCATTGTGGTTGTTTTATCTTCTCCACTCTTAAGACCACGTTCTGCATCTGCACAGAGACTCAAAATATGCTCAAGCTCGCCATCAGCAAATTGGCGCGCCCACCGTGCATAATTTCTTACTTGCCAGTCCTGCTTACCTAAAACTGAGGCAATTTCCCGTTTTGTACCGCGCTTGACCATAGACCTAGCGCAAATGAGTTCTCTTACACGTCCGGTCATAAGCGATAGATTGCCAATAGCTCCCGACTCATCCATCTGACTGTAAAGCTCCAGAGCCTTTGGAGCATTTCTCGTGGACAAACTATCGAGAAAATCCCACGGCTTGACTTCCACTACTCGTGCAACATGGGTTTCTACAAATTGAATGTCAATTGCACCAGGATGACCTAGAAGAGCTGCTAGAGATTTAACTTGAGAATCAAGCATGGTGGTATTATCGCCAACACGACTTACAAGCTCACTGGCCACATTTAGTGGGATTTGTAGTCCGTACTTTCTTCCAAGATCCCCTATATATTTGGGCAATTCTTTTCTAGAAATTGCACCACAATTAATAACTGCAAGCTTACCCAACGCATCAACTGCTTTATAAAGCCTTGTAGTCTTTGCTAGCGTCTGTGCAGAAAGCATCAGTGTAGTAGTTGGATTAGGATTTTTAAGATACTCAACAAGAGTTTCTGATACAGACTTAGGCAATTTACCAACATCGTCAATAACAACAATTCGCCTAGAATCACCCATAGGAAGTGTTTGAGCAGAAGACAAAACAGATTCTGGAGTCAGCTCAGCGCTTACAGAAATCTCATCAAGGTTAAAGGTAATAAAGCTCTGGTTAAGACGGCTTTTAAGCTTATCAATAGCCCTTGCACGCTTCATCTCATCAGGACCAACAGCCAAATATGCAGCTAGTAACTTAGCCTGCTCCGCCATCTTTTTCCTCCTCTAATTCTGTATCTACTTTAGCATGTTGCACGCTCACCCTAGGTCCATGTTCTCCAGGAAATACTGTGACGTCTCCATAATCTTTTGTGCAATAAAACCTTGCGCCAACACCCTCTAAGATATCCACCGCTTCCTGTTTAGGATGTCCATAACGATTATTCTTTCCAGCACTTGCAACTGCTACCTCAGGTTTTAGCGCGCGAGCAGTTTCTGGATAGAGTGACTTTGCCGCTCCATGATGTCCAACTTTCAAAAAATCAATATCACCGACATCACCCGATGTTACCGTCTCTTTTGTTTGATCTCTTTCAGCGTCTCCCGTTAAAAGTGTAGTCAGGGTATTTTGCCCATCGTTATACGTCACATAGAGCTCAACCGACGCATTATTAGCTTCTTTAGCTTTATATCCCCTATGTGGCCACACCACCCGGACATGAAAGCGACCAACATCAAATTCATCGCCATATAAAACTTCATAAGAATCACTACCAGAAATCCTCTGAATGGCTTTTTGTAACTCAGGCTTTTCTTGTTTTGTTATTCCTTCTCCAACTAATACCCGTCCTGTCTTTACCGAGCCAACCATGTACCTCACGCCACCAGCATGGTCCTCATCAAGATGTGTGAGCAAAATTGCATCAAGATATGAAATATGTTGTCGCTCCAGAGCATCATTAACCACATCTCCCACGCTTGTATCTACAAGCAGGGAGTGCGCGCCATCGCTCAGCAATATGGCATCTCCCTGACCAATATCCATCACACAAATCCTTGTTGGCGAGAAAAACCTCCAGTAGATGCTTAAACCCAAGATAAGCATAACTGCCATTGAACATATGCCAACTAAAACCGCTCTTTTTCCCTTAGGCCAAAACAGGTAGAGCGCCACCATTGCTGCAAAAACAGCCAAAGACACTATCCAACTAATGTCAGTTAGCGACACACTTGCAAAAGATCTTTCAGATATAAAAGAAGCAAGCGTCTCTATAAACTGACCAAGAGAATCCACTAGAAAAAGAGCAATTTCTTGAACTGGCTTGAAGCCACTAAAAACTATTACCCCAATTCCAAATAAGCTCAGAAGAGAAAACAAGCTTGTAATTAACGCGCTTGAGAGAGGTGCAAGTAACGAAAAGTGGCCAAAGTACATACATGAGATTGGAAGACATGAGAGTTGAGCAACTGTTGTTGCACACATGGTGTTTCGTACATGAGAAAACGATTTTCTTAGAACATTCTGTACTTTTCCATAGCCAGATAAGTGAAAGGCAATTTTTGCATAGTACTGAGCAAGACCACCATATATATTCATTCCAAAAATACAAGCTAAAGACAAGGTAAATGCAATGTTTACGCTCAGCTGTGGATCAACACAAAGCATAAGTAGACCCAGAGTTGAAACAGCAGATAGCGTGTGTTGTTTCCTGCCAACACATTGCATAACGTATTTTTGTTCAACAAGAAGTATTGCCCTTATTGCAGATGCAGGTAATCCACAAAAAAGCGCGTAACTACTGAGTAGAATTACATTTAACACTCCTCTCAAAAGAGGTTTTAGCGTTAGCTTTTTAAGAAAAGCATCAATAAAGGTAGAGAGAATTACCATGTGGCAACTAGATATGGCTATAAGGTGCATGAGACCACAGCGCATAAATATCCGAGGAATGTTAAAGCTATACAAGCTAGGCCTATAGGCACAAAGGCCACACGCAGCCAATGCTCGACCAAAGCTCGCCTCTGGCTGAAGTTGAGAAATGCAGCTTTTTCTAAATTGAGCAACTTCTCCAATAATTCCCTCATCATAAGATGTGGAATTTACCTTGGTTATCTGAATTGAACCAAGTACTCCTCTCTTAAATTGTTCGTCTGAAAACTCCTTATCTTTATACCGAGTAAACCTACCTTCGCAGCACAGATGCGTTTCACGTAAGAATTGTTCCTTGGCATGTATGCCAACAGATCCAATACAACTACCTTGGTACAGAACAGACGCCTGACCAGTCCATGCATGATTTTTGTAGACTAAATCTCTTGATACAACGAGTTCAAAATCATGTACGGAAGTTGACTCTAAAAGATTCACTGACGCCATTTGACTGTCGTATATAAAGGAAGACCTGATAAGGATAACTACAAGTAAGAGTAAAACTACCCCAACATTCATAATGCTGGTATGCGCATGCTTTACATACCAAAATCCTAAAGCAGCCGCCGCACAGATTCCTAGAATATGAATCAGAACAGTATCGAGCGCTGCACCTTTTGCAATAAAAACTTGAAGCCATAAGCAGACAAAAAGCAAGACGCAAAGGCTATACGGAATAAAAGGCCTAGAGGGTTGTTCTATCACCTTAGACACGAATATTGTCCTTAAGCTGATCAAACTTTTTCTGACCAATACCAGAAACGCGCATCAAATCTTCAGTAGTCTTAAAGGGTCCATTCTTTTGTCTATCTGCAACAATTCGCTTAGCCAATCCTTCTCCAACGCCATGAAGCTTGGTAAATTCTTCTACGGTTGCTCGATTAATATCTACAACTGTCTTTTTGTCACTTTTCTTATCTGTCTGCTTGTTGCTCGTAGCTTTATTTTGCTCTGGCTGCAAAATCTCTGGCGGAGCCTCTTCTCCCTTTCGAGTAATATAAATTTTTTGACCATCTTCTACAGGAGACGCTAGATTAATGCCTTGGCTGTCAGCATCTTCAGTCAAGCCACCTGCTATTTGAATTGCATCGTTTACACGTGGATTTACCATCTGAAGCGCATACAAACCAGGCGATTTAACAGCCCCATCAACATGAACCATCATCTGAGGAGATGCTTCTTTAATCTTATGGTCTTCTCCTGGTTGTTCTGCAGTCTTATCCTCTTGCGTGTGCTGTGAATTTTCCGCAACAATCGCGCTCTGTGTAGAGTTTGCCTGATTATGTGATCTGTCAAAAGACTCTGATGTTCCAGCGTTAATCATCCCAATAAATACAACTACTGAAACAATACCTAGAACAATCACAGCAATAACCGCTAAAAGTTGCTGCTTAGAGAGGTTAGACCTTCTCATCAATTTATTAATTATTTGAGTGCGGTTATTTGAAATCTGAGCCATACAATCACCTCAGATTTATATTCAACTATCAAGTTAATAAGAAGCATGACTTTTAAATATTTATCTAGCGATTTTGTCCTAAAACTGCTGGTAATCTGACACAGTTATAAACAATTGGCAGATAAGTGAAGCAAACTGAAATCACCAAAATTGTCCTAAATAAGATTATCAATCCACTCAAATAAAAAATCCGCCCTTTTACAGGACGGATTCTAAAAATGCATCTATGCAAAGCCATCAAAGCCTTTGAACTGCAGAAATATTCTAGTCAGTAATAAACTCTGCAGGAGCAAGCTCTTTATGACGAGCGGCAAGTGTTTTTGGTGGCTTATATGAAGGACACTGACTAAAGTCAATGTACTCAATATGCTGCATAAGGTCATCAATCATGGCTTCATGATCAAAAGAATTCCATGCCTCAAGCACTTCTCGCATTCTTGCGTGAGTCTCGGGTCTGCGAGGCATAAACAGTGTGCAGCAATCAGGAGCCGTCTGCGTTGAGATATCAAACGTATTGATATCTTGGGCGCGACGGATGATTTCTTGCTTGTCAGAGCCAATCAGAGGCCTCAAAACAGGTATGGTAACTGCCTCGTTGACAGCAGCAATGTTATCCAGCGTCTGAGAAGCAACTTGGCCAAGTGACTCGCCAGTTACCAGCGCTTTAGCGCCCTCAAGCTCTGCAATCTTCTGCGCAATGATGTACATCACGCGACGATACATAATGACACGAAGAGCCTGTGGAACAGCAAGAGAAATCTCACGCTGATGCTCGCCAAAAGGCACAACATACATTCTGCCAATAAGACCAGCAGGCTCAAGTGCCTCAATAATATCCTGACACAGATATTCGCTGGTATCGGAAGTCATAGGGCGGCCAGAAAAGTGAACTGGAATAACCGTAGCACCTCTGCGACCAACCATCCATGTTGCAACAGGAGAATCAATACCGCTTGAAAGAAGCGATACTACTTTGCCAGCGGTGCCAACAGGAAGACCGCCAACGCCGTGAATAGATGCAGCATAAACATATGCGTTACCCTGAACAACATGCACATAGACCGTCATATCCGGATTATGCATCTGAACTTTTTTATCAGGGAAGTTCTCACAAAGTACTGCGCCTACAAGCTGGTTAATCTCAATGGAATGCTTTGGATAGACCGTTGAGGAACGGCGAGCATGCACTTTGAACGTAGTAAAGTCACCGGACTCCCCCAGCGCCTTCACGGCGGCGTTACAAAACTCCTGCTCATCTAAGCCACAGCGATACGCCAAAGAAGCGCGAGCAACACCAGGAACCTGAGCCACGGCATGTTGCAGCTCTTCAGTTGCTTGTTTATCAGTGGTTTCTACAAGAAGGTAGCCAGAAATGCGAGAAACCCCCGCCACTGGAAAGTGTCGGAGGGCTCGTCGCAAATTTGTTACCAACTGATTTTCAAAAGTGGATCGGTTCTTACCCTTTAAACCAATTTCGTGGTAGTGAACCAGACATACTCTTTCAGTCATAACTCTTAGTAAACGATGGTGTTCTCGCCCTTAATTGCCTCGTCAAAAGACTCTTTAACAAAGCCAAGGGTACCGTCGTTAATCTCTTTCATAGCAATAGAGACAGAATCTTTACCACTTGCAACAGTAGTAATGTCATCAAAATCCTGAACAGCGGTTACACGCAGGTGCTGACCGTGAAGCATATTGTTAATATCGCAAGCACGCTTAGAAGCAAGAGAGCAAAGCAAGAATGGATTCTGCTCAGTCCTCTGAAGCAGGCTGTCAATCTCAGGCTTAATAACAGACATTAAAGCTGACCTCCGTCTGATTCATAGTCATCAAAAACTTCCTCGAGCTTGCTGAGAGCAGTCTCAAGGTTGTCGTTCACAATGCAAACAGTATAGTCGTTTGCATACTCCATTTCACGTGACGCATTAGAAAGTCTCGTAGAAATGGTCTTCTCGTCTTCTGTACCGCGACCTCTAAGACGCTGTTCAAGCTCTTCAAATGAAGGTGGCTTAATAAAGACGAGAATGGCGTTGGGATATTGTTTGTGGACCATAAGTCCACCCTGAACGTCAATCTCTAGAACAACAGACTGACCTGCAGAAATCAGGCGATCAACCTCGGATTTGAGCGTGCCATAGCAATGACCATGAACATGAGCCCACTCAAGGAATTCACCAGCATCAACGCGCTTTTTAAATTCTTCATCGGAGAGAAAATGATACGCAACTCCATCGACTTCTCCTGGTCGTGGAGAGCGTGTAGTAGCCGAAACCGTCAGGCCTAGGTTTGGGCGCTTGTCTCTCAACAGAGAGACAAGCGTTCCTTTTCCTACACCTGACGGTCCAGATACTACAAAAAGTTTGGCTGAACGAGCCACTACTTGGTCAGTGCCTCGAGGAGCTGCTCACGCTGACGAGCGCCAAGGCCCTTAACGCGGCGAGTTGCAGAAATTCCGAGCTCGTCCATAATCTTTGCTGCCTTTGCCTTGCCATAGCCAGGAAGGGACTCGATAAGAGCGGAAACCTTCATACGCTCAGCAATAGGATCGGTAGAATCAAGGACCTCTTTAAGGGAGACCTTACCAGTCTTAACCTTCTCGCGAAGCTCTGCGCGAGCGTGACGAGCCTGAGCTGCCTTCTCAAGTGCTGCCTTGCGCTGCTCATCGGTAAGTGTAGGTAGAGCCATTGTTCCTCCAAACATCGTTTTCGTACGTCATATACGAAACTCAATTTAATGTGCCTTTTGCACTTCAGCAAAATAGTTTGCCACATAACACGTTATTTACAAGGGGTTTTTTAATATTTACGCATCAAAAACCACCTGTTCACCATAATTCCAAAAACTTTTGCTAATTTTTAAGCTCAGAAATGATGGCTTCAAATACTTCAACTGGATCGTTTGCGCAGGTAATTGGCCTACCAACTACCAATTTGCTTGCTCCGGCCTTAATTGCTGCAGAAGGTGTGGAGATTCTGACTTGATCGCCCTTCTCGGCACCTTCTGGACGTACTCCTGGGGTCACGATGAGTGCATTTGGTCCCAAAAGTTCTCTCATTTCCTGTGCTTCCTGAGGCGAGCAGACAATTCCGTCAGCGCCAGCGTTATAAGAAAGAGAAGCCAAACGAGCAACCTCGTCCTTAATGGAACCATCAACACCAATAGAATGGAGCGCATCCTCGTCCATACTGGTGAGGACAGAAATAGCCACTAGCTTGGTGCGACCGGACTCATCAACGCCACGCTCTACGGCAGCCTCTTCTGCACCCTCACGACCAGCAGCAATCATCTGAGCAGTTCCCAGACCGTGAATAGAAAGAATGTCTGCGCCAGAAAGCGATGCAGAGTGGACAGCGCCTTTGACCTGGAATGGAATGTCATGCACCTTGAGGTCAAGGAACACCTTGAAGCCGCGTGCGTGCATCTCGTCTACCATCGAGGGTCCATAGCGATAAAAGAGCGTCATGCCAACCTTGACCCAACGTGCATGGCCGGCGAGAAGATCGGTGAGCTCCAGAGCTCTTTCTCTTGTGCAATCAAGCGCAACAATAACGGCGTCGCGTGCCTGCTCGTCTGTTAGCATTCAACAGCTCCAATCAGCTCGTGGATGTCAGATACACCCTGAGACTTTACCCAGTCAGTAAGCTCGTTTAGGATACGTGGAGCACACATTGGGTCGTAAAGATTTGCCGAACCAACAGAAACAGCCGTAGCTCCTGCCAGAATAAACTCTGCAGCATCCTCGCCTGTTTCTACGCCACCAACACCGCAGATAGGAATAGAGACCGCTTGAGCGCACTCCCAGACCATACGGACAGCAGCATTGTGACAGAGAGGACCACTGAGGCCTCCTGTTGGCTTAGAAAGCCTGCTCTTTCTGGTGTGAACATTAATTGACATGCCAGGGATAGAGTTAATGAGTGTAAGACCGTCTGCGCCCTCAGCCTCAAAAGCCTTACCAATCTCGGCAACATTGACGGGAGCCATCTTGACCAGGATAGGCAACTTAGTCAAAGGACGAACTGCCTTCATAATCTCTGTAGCCTGCTCTGGAGTACCGCCCAGGGGCTTTCCGCCCTTCTCGAGATTTGGACAGCTTACGTTAAGCTCAATAGCTGAAATGTGTGGATTAAGCTCTTCAAGGCGCTCGACAACATCAATCATCTCTTGGACGGAATGTGCCGCCATCTGCATAATAACGCGCGTACCACGGCCTTCAAGATCCTTCATGTAGTCATCGGTATGGGCGATAAAATCGTCCACTCCAGGATTAGCAAGGCCGACGCTATTCATCATGCCGCCGTTGAGCTCGCACATACGAGGAGCAGGGTTTCCTTCCCAGGGAACACGAGCAACGCCCTTCATGGTAATTGCGCCAAGCAAAGAAACATCGTAGAAGCCCTCAAACTGCCAGCCATAACCAAAGGTGCCCGCAGCGGTATTGATAGGGTTTTTCATCTGGATGCCGCCCAGATTGACGGCCATTTTTACCTGATCTACCATGCGATCTCCTTTGCCTCAAAGACAGGTCCAACCATGCAAGCAGACGCATAGCCGCCCTTAGCAAGTGGGACATTGCAGGTGTTACATGCACCAAAGGCGCAGCTCATCATACGCTCCATAGAAACCTGGCAGGCAACGTTTTGAGCAATTGCAAGCTTGGCCACGCTTCTCATCATAGGCTCAGGACCGCAGGTATAGATGGCATCCCAAACGCCCTGGCTCAAAGGCTCTTCCAAAGCTGCTGTTACAAAGCCCTTGGTACCCTTGGAGCCATCATCTGTTGTGACATACACGTTCTGAGCGCCCAGCGCGAGAAGATCTTCTTCTCCAAAGAGTTTCTCGGCAGTCTGTGCACCAATGACCGCGTCAAACGCAACGCCCAGCTCAGTAAGCTTACGGGCCGCTGCGATAATAGGCGTGATGCCCACACCGCCTGCTACCAGCACACTTCTCTTGCTTGAAGCGTTGAGGCGCCAGGGACGACCGCATGGAGCTGTCATGTCGCTAGTGTCCCCTGGCTTCATCTGAGAAAGCCTGCGTGTGCCCTCGCCCACTGTTGCGTAGATAAGCTCCAGCGTATCGGTTGCTTTATCAGCAAGCGAGAAGGACAGTGGGATGCGAAGAATATGGCGCTTATCACCTGGAACATTGACGTTTACAAACTGACCAGGTTCCAAGGACTTACAAAGACCTGGTACCTTCAGCTGAGCTCTATACAGATTCTGGGCAACCTGGGTATTGCTCAGAACTGTAAAGTCAAATACCTGTACATTTCCACGTAGTGGCATTACTTTTCCCCTCCAGGAACAACTACCTCATTGGCAAGAACGCGCTTGCCGTCAACAAACACATCAGTTGCAACGCCATAAAGCTCAGCGCCAATAAAGGCCGAGTTCTTAGACTTGCTCTCAAAATACTCTGGCGTAATCTGAACCTTCTTTTCTGGGTCAAAAAGGGTCAGATCGGCCTTATAGCCTGCAGCAATCTTAACAGGCTCAAGGCGCAGAATACGACGAGGATTAACGGCCATTGCGCGAACAAGGCCAGTGTAAGAAAGTTTATTGGTGCGCACCATGTTGGTGATCATCAGAGGCAGCGAGGTCTCAAGGCCAATGCAGCCAAAGTAAGAGATTTCCCACTCACAGTCCTTTTCGTGAGCTGCATGAGGTGCATGGTCGGTAACAATGCAATCAACCGTACCATCTGCAACAGCAGCCTGAAGTGCAAGAGCATCCTCAGCGGTTCTGAGTGGCGGATTCATCTTAAGGTTGGTGTTATACGTATCGGTGATGTCATCCTCAGACAAGAAGAGATGGTGAGGGCAAACCTCTGCGGTAACCGGCAGACCTTCCTTCTTAGCTGCGCGTACCAGCTCTGCTCCCCTGCCCGTTGAAATGTGGCAGATGTGCAGAGGACAGCCGGTAAGGCGGCAAAGATCAATGTCTCTGGAAATCTCCAGCTCCTCGCCAAGTGCTGGCCAGCCAAACATACCAAGTCGCGTGCTTGCGCGACCCTCGTTAACAACGCCACCAGCACTGATGGACTCAATCTCACAGTGAGCAGCAACAACGCGGTTAAACTGGGAGACGTACTCCATTACCGTGCGCATCATACCAGCGCTTTGAACACCGTGGCCGTCGTCAGAGAATGCGGATGCTCCCTCATCAACCATGTTGCCAATCTCAGCAAGCTCCTGTCCCTTAGAACCCTTGGTAAGGGCACCCATAGGACGAACATGAATCAAACCAACCTCATTGCCGCGGTCAATCTGGAAGCGAACAGCTGGTCCGTTATCGGTAACAGGATTGGTGTTTGGCATAGTAGCAACATCAGTAAAGCCACCGTGAACCGCAGCTCTAGAGCCCGTCTCAATAGTCTCTTTGTACTCAAAACCGGGGTCTCTAAAGTGGACGTGCATATCAACAAGGCCAGGTGCTAGTACCTTACCTTTTGCATCAATAACGGTATCTCCCTCTTGAGGTGCAACAGTTGCTGCAACTTCAGCAATAGTTTCTCCCTCAATACGCACGTCCATTACGGCATCAAGATTAAGCTGTGGGTCTACAACACGTGCACCCTTAAGCAGAAATGCCATCAGAGTCTCCTCCCAAAAGCAGATACATTACGGCCATGCGCGTCAAAACGCCTGCATTGACCTGGTCAAGAATACGAGAGCGAGCGCAATCGGCTACCTCGCTGTTAATTTCCATACCACGGTTCATAGGACCTGGGTGGCAGATGATTGCTTCGGGCTTCATCAGCTTACTGCGGCGCTCGTCAAGGCCCCAAAGCCTGTTGTACTCACGGCGAGAAGGAATAGGAGCTCCTTCCATACGCTCCAGCTGCACGCGGAGCATGTACACGACGTCAACATCACCAATGACCTCATCAAAGTGTGAGGTCTGATAGCAGCCAAACCAGCTTGGATCGTCTACGTGGAATGTTGGAGGTCCAACTAGAACAACCTCTGCGCCCATAGTCTTGAGTGCTGGCACCAAAGAACCAACAACGCGACTGTGAGAAAGGTCGCCAACAATGGCAACTTTAAGGCCATCAAGGTGTCCAAAGTTCTTGCGAATGGTATAAAGGTCAAGCATGGCCTGAGTGGGGTGCTGATGCTTGCCGTCACCAGCGTTGATGACAACGGCATCAGTGTGCTCAGTAATCTTCTGCGGTGTACCTGCAAGTCTTGCACGGCAGATAAACATATCAACGTTCATAGCGTCGATAGTCTGAATGGTATCTGCCAGAGACTCTCCCTTAACCACAGATGAAGTAGATCCTCCCATATTTAAAGCGTCAGCCGAGAGGCGTTTCTCGGCAAGCTCAAATGAAGAGCGAGTCCTGGTAGAAGGCTCTAAGAACAGGTTAACAATGGTGCGCCCACGAAGTGCCGGCACCTTTTTAATGTCTCTGTTATTTACAGCTTCAAACGACTGAGCTGTATCAAGAATCTGCTGGATATCGTCACGCGTCAGGCTGTTTGTATCAATCAAATGTTTAACTGAAAGCATTAGTTTCCTCCCTCAATAAAGGGGTCAGAATAGTCAGCTTCGTACAGCAAGACGCAGTCCTGACCATCAATTTCTTTAACATTTAAGCTGACTACCTGGCTCTTTGATGAAGGAACATTTTTTCCCACATAGTCAGGTCTAATAGGAAGCTCGCGATGACCACGGTCAACAACAACTGCTAGCTGAACGCGCTCAGGACGGCCATAGTCAATGAGGGCATCGAGTGCTGCTCTGATAGTTCTTCCTGTCTGAAGAACATCGTCTACCAGCACAACGCTTGTGCCTGTAATATCAAAATCGATATTAGTTGCGTGGAGCACCGGTGCGGTATTTCTTCTAAAATCATCGCGATAAAAACTGATATCAAGTGAGCCAACTTTTGGCTTAAATCCGGTAAAACTCAAAATCTTTTCCGCAAGACGAGAAGCCAAAACCTCTCCACGGCGAATAATGCCCACCAAAGCAACGTTTTCAATTGCATCGTTATTCTCGACAATTTCGTGAGCAATTCGTGTAAGCATGCGGTCAAGGGACTGCTCATCCACAATGAGAGAGTGCGAACCTTCTTGAGCCATAGCGCCTCCAATAAAAAAGATACCTCACCTGACCAGGCACAAGGTATCCAAAAGGCAAAACTATGACTATGAGCCTTACGGGTATCTCGTACCACATTTAAAGACACACATATTGTACTCGTACAGAACCTAACTTTTGGTTAGGAATTTTAATTATCTCTTGAGGTGCTCGTAAGCTTCACAAACTTCATCTACAGGACCAAGCATGCGCTGCTTACCCTTCTCAATCCAAATGGCACGGTCACAAATGCGCTGGACCAGGTCAATGGAGTGAGAAACCAGAAGGACCGTAACATTATTAGAAGCAACCAGCTCTTTGATGCGGTTCTCGCACTTTTGCTGGAAAAGGAAGTCTCCTACCGAAAGTGTCTCATCAACAATGAGCAGGTCAGGTTCTGTGACGGTAGCAATTGCGAAGGCAATACGTGCCACCATACCAGAGGAATAGTTCTTGAGTGGCATGTCCATAAAGCCCTCAAGCTCAGCAAACTCTACAATCTGGTCAAAGTGCGAGTCAATAAACTCCTTCTTGTAACCAAGAAGAGCGCCATTGAGGTAGATATTCTCTTTAGCGGTCAGCTCCATGTCAAAGCCAGCACCAAGCTCAATAAGAGGCGCAATAGTACCCTTGACCTCGCAAGTTCCCTTAGAAGGCTCAAGGACACCAGCAATGATTTTGAGCATGGTAGATTTGCCAGAGCCGTTGGTACCCACCAGACCAAAAGCCTCGCCACGCTTTACCTCAAACGAGATGTCATCAAGAGCCTTGAACTCCTTAAAAGCAACCTCGCCGCGTGCAAAGGCAATAAAGTACTCTTTCAAAGAGTTGAACTGCTCAGAGGCAATGTTAAAGATCTCCGAAACGCCGTTTACCGCAACAACGGTCTCTGCGTCTTCAGATGGAAGCGGTGGACGCATAAAATCGTCATCGCCAGCAACAACTACCCAGGCAGTAACTGTCTGAGGGTTGTTGTGTGTGTCAAATGCATCAATGTAAAGATGATAGCGACCAGGCTCTGGGAAGGTATATGTCCACGACGTATTAGGAATTGAATCACCAAATTGATGCTCTGTGGTATCCCAAAAACCCTCATCCCAACGGTCGTTCAAACTCCACACATAGTGGAATTTAAAGCCCTCAGGGTCTGCACCAATAATCTTAGGAGTAGCAGTTACCGTCTCTCCTGCACGAATCTCGTGCGTATCCAAGGAAACCTGAACTGACCAGCCTAACTCTTTATTTGGTGACTCAGACATACAACTCCTCTAATCAACTATTGCCTGAACAGTATAGCTGATTATGGCGAGAAACCCGACTTCTTGAATGAGTTACTACTTCTTTGGAGCAGCTGTGGTAGTACGTACAATCAATTTAGGAGCAATTCTGATTGCTTCAGGCTCATACCCTGCCTCAGATGCACGTATTGCATGCTCAAGTGCCACACGACCGCGCTCTAGGAGATTAAAGCGTACGGTGGTCAAAGAGAAGTTTGGCAGATAGTCTTCAAGAGAGTTGTCAACACCAACAATGCTCACGTCTTCCGGCACACTCAGTCCCACTTCTTCAAATGCCGCAATGATACCTAGCGCCATCTGGTCGTTTGCTGCATAGACCGCAGTAAAATCACGGGTTTCTCGCAGTTTTTTACCAATTTCATAGCCGCTGTTTGCAGTCCAATCTCCGGCAAATGGCTCAATGATTTCTAGGCCGTACTCAGCCATAGTGTCTCGCCAGCCCTTCTCGCGAAATTGCGAGTCAATAGAGTATGAAGGACCTGCTACAAAACGGATCTTGCGATGACCAAGCTCATAGAGGTGATCAATGACAAGCTTTGAGCAGCCGTACTGATCTGAGTCAACGGTTGTGCAGTAAGGATGCTCATGCATGGTAAGAAGCACTGTTCCAAGGCCTGGCTGTGGTACAAATGATTCAAAATCTGATGCCATAAGGCTCATGCTGATAATCATGCCGTCAACAGGAAGATTAGACATACGATGAGAAATGTCCTGCAGGCAGAGGCCGTCGTCAGAGCCTTTCTCAATCATCGTAATTGCATATTCATGCTCACGAGCAGCAGAGACAATGCCATCAAGCGTGGCTAAGTTACCAAACTCGCGAATGTCGTACAAGCAAAGTCCCACCGATTGATACGAGCCAGACCTCAGCGATCTACCTGCAAAGCTTGGTCTAAAGCCCATAGACTCCATTGCGGCCTGGACTTTTTCTCGCGTGGCCTTACTGACGTTCTGAGCGCCATTAGCAACACGAGAAACGGTCTGCTGAGAAACACCAGCAACCTGTGCAACATCAGCCATTGAAACAGAGCGCTTATTTGAGCTAGAACTATGCGAGCGAGTCACGAATTCCTCCGATTATCTGCTTGTTTACGTACTCATACTAACAGGCAGATTGACATAACGCGATAAAATTGCATATTTATCAGCAAATTAAACGCTCACGGTAAAAAAAGAACCGTTCGGCGAGAAGGACTTTTGACCTGCGCTCTAACCGTTTGCCCCCGCAAAAATACCACTGACTGAAAACTTAATAATTTCCTGTTAGTTCGTTATGAGTACGTTAACATAGTAAGGGTAATGCACTATGAGTGGTATCTCGGAGGTATCCGATGATTGATGTTCGACCTTTTGATAGTTTTGTTAACTCCCCTGCTGCGCTTACCTATACTATTCGCGGCGCTCATTCAGCAGTTAAATTGAGTAATTTTGGTGCAACCATTCTTGGTATTTCTGTACCAGATATCTATGGCACACAAGCAGATGTCGTTCTTGGCTATGGCTTGTTTGACTTGTATTTAGATAACCCAGCTTGTTTTGGCGCTTCCATTGGACCTTCTGCTAATCGAGCAGATAAAGCAGAAATTCCGCTTAATGGAGTTGTCTATCACCTTCCTAAAAACAACGGTCCAGACAATCAAAATAACCTGCACACTGATCTTGTTGCTGGTATCCATAAGCGCATTTGGCAGGCAGAAATCGATGAAGCGCATAATACGGTAACCTTTAGCATTGACCTGGTAGATGGAGAATATGGACTGCCAGGAAACCGTCATATTACCGCGGCCTATACGCTTGTTGAAGAAGCCTCACAGTCAACGCTAAATCTTACGTATACCTGCACAACTGATGCTGCAACTTTTGTAAACATGACCAATCACGCGTACTTCAACCTCAATGGTCATGATTCTGGTGATGTTCTAGGCCACCAGCTTACAATCCAGGCAGATTCGTATCTGCCTCTACGAGAAGACTCGGTTTCCGCAGGAACCATCGATGCTGTTGCAGGAACTCCCTTTGATTTCCGCACACCTAAGACCATTGGCAAAGATCTTGACGCAGATAATGAGCAGCTCAAAATTGCTCGTGGTTATGATCACTGCTTTGCCATTAATAACTATGAAAATGGCCAGCTACGCCCCGCTCTTCTCGCCACATCAGAAAGCGGACGCTCACTAGAAATTCAAATTACCGCTCCTGGCGCCCATCTGTATACCGGCAACTGGATTGATGAGGCTCGCGCAAAAGACGGCGCTATTTACAAGCCTCACGCTGGTTTTGCATTTGAGAGCGAGTTTTATCCAGATTGTGCTCACCATGCAGAGTGGCCTCAGCCTACCTGCACACCTGAGCAGCCTTACAGCTCGCAAATTGTTTATCGATTCTTTTAAGGTACCTGTAGCTTCACGGCACTAAAGGGAAAGGAACACCATGGCTCACACGTTTGACGAGAAAACCACAGCTCAACTCAATCGCGCAAAAGAGCACTTTGAGCAAATGTTTGGAAAAGCTGACCGCTATCTTGCGGTACACGCGCCTGGTCGCTCCGAGATTGCAGGAAACCACACAGACCACGAGGGCGGTCATGTCATCGCTGGTGCCTTAGACGTTGCTATTGATGCCATTTGTGCCCCTAACAACCTGGGCGTTATTCGAGTAGCCAGCGTAGGATATGATCCTTTTGAAGTTGACTACACAAATCTTGAGCCCACCGAAGCTGAGTATCTGAGCACTAAGGCTATTGTTCGCGGTATGGCAGCAAACCTGGTCAAACTTGGTTTTGAGCCATCCGGCTTTGACATGGCAGTAGTAAGCAATGTTCCTGGTGGCGGCGGACTTTCTTCCTCTGCTGCGTTTGAGGCTGCAGCCGGTCGTGCTATGGAAGCACTCTGGGAAGGTGGCAGCAAGATTTCTGCTGTTAAACTTGCCCAAATGAGTCAAAACACAGAAAACGTTTACTTTGGTAAGCCATGCGGTCTTATGGACCAGCTGGCTGTTTGCCTTGGCGGCCTTGCCTTTATGAACTTTGAAGATTCCGCAGAGCCACAGGCAGAAAAGCTAGACCTCAACTTTGAGGATTACGGCTATGCTCTCTGCCTTGTTGATGTTGGCTGTGATCACGTTGCCTTCACCGATGAGTATGCCGCTGTACCTGTTGAGATGCAGAAAGTTGCCGCGGCCTTTGGCAAGACTCGCCTTTCTGAGGTTCCCGTTGAAGACTTCCAAGCTCGTGTCAATGAGCTGCGAGAAGATCTTGGAGACCGCGCTCTTCTCCGCGCTATTCACTATTGGTACGAGAATGACCTGGTAGACAAGAGATGGGCAGATCTTCAAAACTCTGATATTGAGTCCTTTATCGCACTCACCAACGCTTCCGGTGCAAGCTCCGGTATGTACCTGCAGAACGTTTCTACTTCTGGCTCGTATCAGCCGGCTATGCTTGCCCTTGGCTTGGCCGAGAGCATCTTAAAAGGTTCTGGCGCCGTTCGCATTCACGGCGGCGGTTTTGGCGGCTCTATCCAGTGCTTTGTTCCTCTCGCCCTTGTCGAGACCTTTATCGCACAAATGAACCAGTGGTTTGGCGAAGGTGCTTGCCGCCACTACGCCATCTCTGACCAGGGAGCTTGCGCACAATGGCTGTAGCAGATAACGAAAGCGCACTGTGTATTCAGCAGCTTGTTGCATATGCATGCGAGCGCGGACTTATTCAAACTGAGGATCTGACCTGGTGCTATAACGCTCTGCTGGATATGCTCTCGTACGAGGGGCCCGCTCCCGTTAAGCCTTGGGAGAAAATTGACCTGGAGTCGTTTGATCTTGACCAGACACTTGCCGAGCTTGCTCGCTTAGCTGTTGCTCACGGTCTTGCCGAGAACACCCAGAGCGGTGAAGACTCTTTTGCCATGCGCGTCATGGGCCTTCTGCTGCCAAAGCCTTCCGAGGTGGCGCGCCATTTCAATGAGCTGTACGTTGCCGAGGGACCTCGCGCCGCAACTGACTGGTTCTACACGCTCTGCTGCGATGCAGGCTATGTCAGAAGAAGCGCCATTGCCAGGAATATCACGTGGACTACCCCAACTACCTGGGGAGACCTGGAGATTACCATCAATCTCTCCAAGCCAGAAAAAGATCCTCGTGAGATTGCAGCAGCTAAAACAACTCAAAACACTTCTGGCGAGAAGTACCCCGCATGCCAGCTCTGCCTGGATAACGAGGGCTACTCCGGACGCGGCGCTTCGTCTGGCGCAGGTGCTCATCCTGCCAGGCAGAACCTGCGCATCATCCCTATTGAGCTCAATCAGCATCGTTGGGGATTCCAGTACAGTCCATACGCGTACTTCAACGAGCATTGCATTGCTATGAACTCTGATCACATTCCTATGCACATTGATCACGAGGCGCTCGTCAATCTCTTTGACTTTGTGGACAGATTCCCCCACTACTTTATTGGCTCCAATGCCGACCTGCCAATTGTTGGTGGATCGATTCTCTCGCACGATCACTACCAGGGCGGACGTTACGAGTTCCCTATGATGCGCGCGGAAGTTGCAGAAGAGTTTGAACTCAAGCAGTTCCCCGAGGTAGCGGGCGCAATTCTTAAGTGGCCACTCTCTGTACTTCGCCTCTCCTCCACCAGTCGAGAAGAAGCGCTCAAGGCTGCGGAGTTTATCATCTCTGCATGGCGCGGCTATACCGACGAATCCGTCTCTGTTTACGCGGAAACTGATGACGAGCTCCACAACACGGTTACCCCTGTTGTCCGCAAGCTAGAAGATGGCACCTACGAGGTCTTCCTTGCATTGCGCTGCAACATTACCAGCGAAAAGCATCCGCTTGGCATCTTCCATCCTCATGCCGAGTATCACCACATCAAGAAAGAGAATATCGGCCTCATCGAGGTCATGGGCCTTGCTGTACTTCCTCCTCGCCTTGTGCCAGAGCTCAACAAAGTTCAGTCGGTTATGGAGCAGTGCCTGGCAAATGACAAGAAAGCCAATGCCGTCTACGGACAGTTGACCACGGACTCTACTACCATCTCCCATGCTGACTGGGCGCGACAGATTTACGCTAAGTTGCTTGAACAGGGCGACGGTTCTAGCAAGGGCAACGCTTCCCTCTCGTCCGAGCAGCTCAAGAAGTACATCTACGACGAGGTTGGCATTGTCTTCTCGCACGTCCTTGAAGACGCTGGCGTATTCAAGTGGGACGAAGAAGGACGAGCCGCGCAACATCGCTTCATCGAGTCTCTGTAGTCGCTGATGTCCGAAGGTTCACACGCAGCTTACAACGAACCGCACGTCACAATCGCATAAATCACCCAGCAAGAGGGCCGAGAAGATCGGTCCTCTTGTTTTTTACCGCCAAACCAGCAGCCTGCGACAGTTAAAAAACGCATAAGCACCGTAGAGACGGATATTCTGTTGGATGTGGAATCTGGTTAACTCTTCTAGCACACCTATGTCGGATAATCTGTCGGAAATAGCTCCGTTCAATGCTCTGACCACACCTATAACTGATAATCTGCATGTATCGAGAAACCCAAGCACACCAAAGTCAAATAATCTGTCGATAGTTAACATATTTTCTGTCATAGGTGTGTTATTTCTCTCTAAATCTGCAGAATATCAGCCTTAGGTGTGCTTTTCTCGCCAATTTTTGCAGATTATCTGTCATAGGTGTGGTGCGAAAATCATAAAAGGACATATGTCCGAAGAGATACCTTAGTTTACCAGCTGCTTTGTAATTTCCCCGTAAAGCCACTTTTCCTTAACGTGCAGGCACCGTTTTTTGCCGAAAAAAGAGGCGTCTACGTAAGTAGACGCCTCGAAACTTGCACGTAGTAGTGGACTACTTCTTCTGGACGTACTTCAAGCAGTCAAGGGTAACTGCAGTCAGGATAATGACGCCCGAGAAGACAAACTGAAGGTTGGTATCGATACCAAGAATGGTTAGTGCGTAAGTCAGTGCGGTGAAGATAAGAACACCCACGGTAACGCCGGAGATCTTACCAATACCACCGGTGAACGAAACGCCACCAACAACGCAGGCTGCGATTGCGTCCATGTCCCAACCCTGTCCGTAAGCTGCAGAGCCGGAGCCAACCATACGCATGCACTCGAGCCATGAACCAAATCCATAGAGGATACCAGCCATGACAAAGGCGCCAACCATAACTCTAAAGACTGAAATACCAGAAACAGCTGCTGCCTCAGGATTTCCACCTACAGCGTAGAGGTTCTTACCAAAGGTAGTCTTGTTCCAGATGAACCAAACAATGGCGATAGCTGCAATTGCCCACAAAATGATGGATGGGAATTTACCAATTCGTGGAATAACCATGTCTGGAATAGATGGCTCAATAGCGCCGAATGAAACACCCTTTGTAGCATAGGTAACAATACCAAAGATGATAAGCATGTTAGCCATGGTCGAGATGAATGGGTGCATCTTAAACTTAGCGGTAAAGAAGCCAGCAATACTGGTAAAGCACGTGCACAGGACAATACAGGTAACCAGAGCCATGATGATTCTGACAGGAATTGGAACACCAGTAAAATCAAAAGTGATACCAAAGACCTGGCCAGTATTGATGCCCTGGTGCATGATGATGGTTGAAGCGGTCATGCCCATACCAACCATACGACCAATAGACAGGTCAGTACCGGTAAGCAGAATCAATCCAGCTACACCAAGAGCCAGGAACATTCGAGGCGATGCCTGCTGAAGAATGTTGATGACGTTGGAGTATGTCAGAAGCTGAGTACCCTTAACTGCTGGGGTAATGATACAAAGGGCAATAAATACCAGGAGAATAACAATATACAGACCGTTCTGAAGCAAGAATGAACGGGTGTTAAAGGTGTACTTGTAGTTCTCCCACTTCTGAGCCTGAGACTCCAGTGGAGTGAACTTAGACATCCTGAGAAGGTCGATGAGGTGATACTCATGACTAAACGCATTATGAGCACGGTCTTTGATGCGCTGAAGGTCCTTCTGATAGTTGACCTTAGCATCAAACTGACGGTTCTTATAGACGTACTTCTCGTCCTTGATTTCCTGAGCATCAGAAGTCTTGCTGACAGCCTCTTCGTGCTCCTTCTTGAGGCGCTCAAGAGCAACAGCGTAATTCTGCTTAGCCTGCTCCTTCTCCACGGCACAGCTAGCCTTTACAGGCTCCAGGTACTCGTTCTTGTAGTGCTCCTTAAGATAAGCCTCGGCCTCTGCGATAAGCTTAGAGACCTGAGCGCTGTTCTCGGACTCAACCTTCTTTGCAAGCTCCAGCTCAGCCTTGTAGCCCTCAATAAGCGTGTTGCGCTCTTCAGCAGAGATAGACTTATCGCGCTTTGTTGACTCAATAGCGCTCAGTGTTGAAATTACTTTGTTGGTACCATTTGCGCGAAGCTCATCAATCTGAGCCTGAATGGAACCAATCTTCTGATCAATAGGCTTTAGCAGCTCTTTTTCCTGCTCGGCCGTCAGAACAGATCCACCTGTTTTTGGCATTTGTATCATCCTCTCCTACAGGTACTTTGCGCTGAGGCGCAGGAGTTCTTCTTGATTTGTCTCGTTGGTATTTACAATGCCCGAGAGTCTGCCGTTGGACATAACGCCAATACGGTTGGTAATTCCCAAAATCTCTGGCATCTCCGAAGAGACTACGATAATAGTGGTACCGCTCTTAGCCATATCAATAATGAGCTGGTAGATCTCATATTTAGCACCAACATCAATACCACGAGTAGGCTCGTCCATCAGGAAAACCTGTGGATAGCGCTCGAGCCACTTACCAAAAATGACCTTCTGCTGGTTGCCGCCAGAAAGACTTGAAATCAAGTCTGATGGACCCTGAGCCTTGGTGTTCATAACCTTGAGCTCGTTGACGGTAGCCTTAGTCATCTTAGGATCAGAAAGAATTGGACCAGCCTTGTACTGGTTCAAGTTTGCAATGGTTGTGTTAAACGTCAGGTCACCCTTAAGGAATAGGCCGTTTGCTTTACGCTCCTCGGTAATCATGGCAAAGCCGTGATCCATTGCCTCTGCGGCTGTCGAGAAGTTCATAAGGTGCCCGTTGACATAGACACGACCTGCAGCTCTGGTTCTTACACCAAAGATTGTCTCAAGAAGCTCTGTTCTACCAGCGCCGACAAGACCATACAGACCAAAGATCTCGCCCTTCCTTACGTCAAAAGTGACGTCTTGAAGGTATGGCTCGTATTTAGTTGAAAGGTGCTGAATAGAAAGATACGTCTTACCAGGTGTGTTAGTAACATCTGGGAAGCGATTCTCAAGTGAGCGACCGACCATTGCTGAGATAAGCTCATTCATGTTGGTCTCATCAGAGCGCTTGGTCATAACAAGCTTACCGTCACGAAGAACTGAAATGTCGTCGCAAATCTCAAAGATCTCATCCATCTTGTGAGAGATATAGACCAAAGAAATTCCCTGCTCTTTGAGCATATGAATCATCTCAAAGAGTTTCTCGACCTCTTGGGTCATAAGTGAAGAAGTAGGCTCATCAAGAACAATAATCTTTGCGTTGTAAGAAATTGCCTTTGCAATCTCGCACATTTGACGCTGAGATACTGACATGTTCTTCATAGGCTGTGTCAGGTCTACGGTCATACCAAGACGCCTGAAGAGCTCGTTAGCCTCTTTTTTCATGCGTCCCTCGTCGACAACACCCATTGCATTAACGGGATAGCGACCAAGGAACAAGTTATCTACAACATTTCTATCAAGGCACTGGTTAAGCTCCTGGTGAACCATTGCGACGCCATTCTCAAGTGCGTCTTTTGGTCCAGAGAAATTAACCTCTTTGCCGTCAAGAAATATCTTACCTTCATCTTTTTGATACGTACCAAACAGGCACTTCATCATGGTAGATTTGCCTGCGCCGTTCTCTCCCATAAGACCCATAACGGTTCCACGGCGTACGTTCATTGAAATGTGATCCAGAACGCGGTTACGTCCAAAGGACTTGCTCATTCCATCAATTGTTAGAACGATATCGTTTTCTGTATCTGCCATGTAATCACCCCTTATCTCGCTAAGTTATTGCGCTTATTCGCGAGAACACCGGAGGAGAGCAGGTGTCTCCCCTCCGGTATTGTTTCGTGCTATCGACTACTTAATTACTTAAGCAGCTGGGTATAGGAAGAACCGTTGTCGGTCTTAACCATGTTGAATGCAAATGCATCGTACTCGTCAGGGTTGCCAAGACGGTTGGTAATGTTGGACTCAGTCTGGCCATCGCCTGCGATGAACTCAACGTTGAGGTTGAGCAGTGGAGCGTACTTCTTGAGCAGTGGTACATAGGTTGAACCAAGGAAGTTATCGCCAGAGTTGTAGGTGTTGAGCCAGACCTTCTTCTCTGGGTGCTTTGAAGCGTCAAGCTGCTTGGATGCCCCTGGATAGGTTGCAGTTGCATCCAGATTATCCTTGTAGTTCTCAGCGGTAACTGCAAGGTTCAAAGCATAGTAAGAACGCTGATCTGCAACGTACTTATAGTCCTTGGAGTCAATCTTGTTGCCAGCCTCGTCAGCGGTCTCAATACCAGTGTTGATGTCAACACCATCGAGAGCGTTACGAAGCAGACGGAGAGTCAGGTAAGCCTGAACATCTGGGTGCTGGGAGATGGTGCCTGCATAGCCGTCAGCAATAGCTGCAACAGCGTCAGAGTTAGCGTCGTAACCAAAGGTTGGAACCTTCTGAGCCTTTGACCATGCATTAAAGATGGACATGCCCATACCATCGTTGTTGGAAACAACAACATCAATCTGATCGCCGAAGGAAGAAGCCCATGCTGCAATTGCGTTACCAGCAGTTGCTGCGTCCCAAGTTGCACCAGCGGTGTTCTTCATCTCCTGAGAAGCAAGCTCACGGATGGTGTAGGACTTGCCGCCGACCTCAAGCTTGCCATCCTGAACAACAGAAGAGGAGCCATCGGTGTTGGTACCTACTGGATCGGAAATAATCTTGCCGTCCTTCTCGACGCCAGTACCAAGTGCCTTACGGACACCACGAGTACGAGCGATAGAGTCGTTGTGACCAATGTCACCAATTGCAAGAACGTAACCAATGATGCCATCCTTGTTGCGATCAAGCTCAGCTGCGTGAGCCTTGATGTAATCAAGAACCATCTGGCCCTGGAGTTCTGCACCCTGAACTGCATCAAAGCCAACGTAATAGGTGTCTTTGTTGAAGTTAAGAGTGTTTGTATCAAGCTCACCGGTTGAGCTGTTAGAAGGCTGACGGTTGAAGAAGACAACAGGTTTATCCTTGTTCTCTACCTTTGCATCTTTAGCGCCTTCCTCTTTTTTCTCGCTAGGTGCGCAAGCTGCAAGAACGCTAGATCCACCAACGCTAAGAACGCCTAGACCACAGAACTTTAGAAAACTGCGACGAGACACATCCATAGTAGTGACCTTTCTCATTTGTTATGCCTTTTGCATAACACTGACCTTAATGAGTACGTTAACAAATCTCATCACAGCTCTTTGTGAGATGTCGCTCAACGGTTGCAGAAATACCGTAAGCGTTGTGTTTTGTACCTTTTACGGTGTCAATTTTGAAGTTTTTGAGGATAAATAAAGAAAAATCGGTCAAATGACCAAATTGTCGAGAAAATCGTCCTCTTCAAATCTGTGAGTAAAAATCTGCTTAATGCGAGAAAAGCAGAACGGTTCTTCAAACAAAAAAAGACCAGGCATTGCCTGGTCTTGAAAATTCTGGCTCCCCGAGCAGGATTTGAACCTGCGACACGCTGATTAACAGTCAGCTGCGCTACCGCTGCGCCATCGGGGAATATGTGTGCTTCTCAGCGGTGTTTAAGTATAGAGAGACATTCCAAACCATGCAAGCATTTTTTAGAAAAAATTTAGTCAAATTCTTCTTGCACAATCTCTTGCATACCTAAACCAAGAAGCTACTCCTCCATGTAGTCCTTAAGACGGCCGGACCTAGAAGGATGACGAAGCTTTGCCAAGGTCTTGGACTCAATCTGGCGAATACGCTCGCGCGTAACTCCAAACTCCTTGCCCACCTCTTCAAGCGTGCGAGGGTGGCCATCCTCAAGACCAAAGCGGAACTTAATAACCTTACGCTCACGATCAGCAAGGCCGTCAAGAACCTGCTCAAGCTGCTCACGAAGCATTGAATCAGAAGCTGCATCTGGTGGAGCAACAGCTGAAGAGTCCTCAATAAAGTCTCCAAGCTGTGAATCTTCTTCTTCACCAATAGGCGTCTCAAGAGAGACAGGCTCCTGGCTAATCTTCTGAATCTCGCGAACGCGATCAGGAGACATGCCCATTTCTGCGCCAATCTCTTCTGGGGTAGGATCTCTACCAAGATCTTGCAGAAGCTGACGCTGAACACGGATGAGCTTGTTGATAGTCTCCACCATATGGACAGGAATACGAATGGTACGTGCCTGGTCTGCAATAGCGCGAGTAATTGCCTGACGAATCCACCAGGTAGCATACGTTGAGAACTTAAAGCCCTTGGTGTAATCGAACTTCTCGACAGCGCGAATAAGGCCTAGGTTACCTTCCTGGATAAGGTCAAGGAACAGCATACCGCGGCCAACATAGCGCTTTGCAATTGAGACAACAAGACGAAGGTTTGCCGAAATAAGCTGCTGCTTAGCATCAAGTCCTACAGACTCAATACGCATGAGGCGGCGCTGCTCTGCGCGGTTAAGCTCGATGAGGCCATCTTCAAAGTCCTCCAGCTTCTGAGAAGCTGCAGTACCTGCCTCAATCTTCATAGCAAGGTGAACCTCTTCTGATGCAGTAAGCAGGTCAACCTTACCAATCTCTTTAAGATACATGCGGACAGGATCGCCGGTAAGCATAACCGTAGTGGTGTCTGAACGGCGAGCACGAGCGCGAGAAGAACGTTTTGGCTTGGAGACTTTTGCCTTAGAAACAGAGCGGAGAGCCTCTTTGACCTCGCGAGCCTCATTTACGGCATCAAAATCTTCATCATCTTCATCATCAAAATCGGATGAGTCATCCAAGTCATCATCGGATGAAAAATCGTCCTCTACGGCGTCATCTTCAATGGCGAAAGAAACGGTTGCTTCAGATGCGGTAGTAATCTCAACACCTTTAACGCGCAGCGAATCATACAGGTCAGAAAGCTCATCATCGTTAACGTCAACGTCACGAATGGCAACCTGAATATCGTCTTCGCTGATACTACCGTTAGACTTTGAAGAACTTACCAGATCATCAACAATTTTAGTAAGCTCATCTGAGAGTTTGACCTCGTCATTTGCCTTTTTTGCAGCCACAAATATCCTTTCGATAGATTAGCGCAAATCTTTATACCCAAAAGTTTCTCTACCTAATCAAACTACTCATTTTAATTTATAAAAAATTGGATGAGTAGCATCCTCATAAAATGAGTATTTTTATTGCCCTGAAGTAAGCCTCTTACCTAACTCCAACGCTCGTGTCTGAAGTGCTTGTGCGGCGGCAAGCTGCTCTTCTGCCAGAGTTCCGTCAGAAGACTCCCCTGCATAAGAACTGGAACGCAAATTAGAACGAATTTCTCGCAATTTACGCTGCACTGAGTAGTAGTCAACAGTGTCCACAATAAACTCAAGCGAGCGACGCGTATCGGAGTTGCCCTCAGATATCACGCGACCAGACGAAAGAATAGCTGCCGCATTTGGCTCAACAGCTGCAGCTGCAGCAACTACCTGCGCTGGTGTAGCTCCCTCTGGAGTAGCAAGCATTGCCCATGCCATAGTTTGGTGGCGAGCATCAGCCCATACAAAGTCTGCAATACGATCTTGATACTCTCGCACCAAGGACAGATTTGTTGCCATAGCACTTAAGAGCTCAAGTTCTGAGTTGACCTGTCTGCGGTCTTCCGCGGAAAGCCCCTGCGAACCGTAAGATGTATAAGCATCAGCAGGAACACCATACGACGATGGATCGTCATATGGCGGAACCTCATCATACGGTGGGACATCATCGTATGAAGGACCGTCAGTATACGTTGAAGTCTTGGAAGTTGAGTTGTACGAAGAGTTGGCCGCACTCTTCTGAGGCTGTTTGCGTGCTGCCTTTGAAGTGCGAGAATCCAACGAATCATCTTGAATAGGTGCAGCTTTAATTGCGCGCTTTGCTTCCTCAACATCAATATGAAGCAGGTCTGACACACGAAGTGCATACTCGCTCAGAAGTACCGATGTCTTGAGCGGAGCCAATAAGGATGCTAAAGCCTCAAGCGCCTTGACTCGACCGCCAGGTACGGATAAGTCAAACTGAGCTGTTGTGGCATCAAAGACAAAGTCCATGAGTGGACGAGCAGAGTCTAAGATGGGACGCAGTTTTTCTGCACCAGACTCGGCGAGAAACTCCATGGGGTCCTGATTATTTGGCAAAACAACGCAAAGAAAAGCGGCCGTTGTTTTATCGATAAATTTAATAGCACGTGCGGCAGCGTGTTGACCTGCGGCGTCGCCATCAAACATGCAAATAATTTTGCGCGCACGCTGGCGATCAATAAGCTTGACGTGCTCAGACGTAAATGCGGTACCAAGAGCTGCCACAGTATTAGTAAAGCCAGCCTCGTGCATGGCAATAACATCTGTGTAGCCCTCACAAATTATGGCCTCAGACTGAGCTGCAATAGTCTCTTTTGCCACGTCGTAGGCAAAGAGGTGCTTGCCTTTATTAAAGACGGAAGTGTCCCTGGTATTTAGATACTTGGGAGCATTTTCTACCTTTTTAGTAATTCGGCCACCAAAAGCAATGGTTCTGCCCTGCTCGTCGTGGATAGGGAACATCACTCGATCATAGAACCAGTCGCTGATGCGACCATTGCGTTCAACAGCAAGGTTGGCAGCAATCATCTCTTGCGTGGTATATCCGCATTTGCGCAAGTGTGCCACAAGTGCGCCTCTACCAGGCGCGTATCCCAGCTTCCAGCGCTTACAGACAGCTGCTCCAAATCCACGACCAGAGAGATAGCTACGAGCTGCTTCAGGACCTTCTCCCCTTCCGCGCATAAGCATGGAGTGGAAGTAATTCTCGGCTTCTGTAAGGCACTCAATTAAGCGATTCTTGCGAGGTCCTTTAGAAACATGGGCCTCTTCTGTAAGGGTAATTCCGGCTTTATCGGCAAGATATCTGATAGCGTCAGGAAAATCTAGATTTTCTCGCTTCATGACATAGCTAAAGACGTCTCCGCCTTCGGAGCAAGCGCCAAAGCAGTGCCAGAGACCCGTAGAAGGATTTATCTTGAATGAAGGGCTTTTTTCTTGGTGGAAAGGACAGCACCCCCAATAGTCCTGACCTCGGGGTTTTAGCTCAACTGTCTCGGAAACAAGCGTAACAAAATCTGTGGCTTGTCTTACGCGCTCTTTATCTTCGTCAGTTATCATCTTCCACCTCCCCATTTCCTAAGTTATATGAAGTCGTACCCAGATTCTGGGCTACCCAATCTATATTTCCACGAACAGCACACTTGAGCTCTTCAAGCGAATCAAATTTTTTAGATTCTCTCAGTCTCTTCACAAATACCGTTTGAACCTGCGAATCATATAAGTTGCCGCTAAAACCTAGGAGGTTAGCTTCAAGTAAAGGTCCTGTTTGAGGCTCAAATGACGGAGCTTTTCCCACATTAACCGCAGCGGGCCATGCTGTTGCACCGTGAACCACATAGCACGCATATACGCCATCTTGAGGAATGCAATCACGCAGGTCAAGCGAAACATTTGCAGTTGGAAAACCAAAACCAGTACCCTGGCCTCGACCGTGTTTGACTACGCCACTCACAAAGTGCCAGCGGCCCAACAGGCTTGCTGCTTCCTCAACTTTACCCTGCTCAAGCAAGTCCCTAATACGAGTTGCAGAGATTTTCTCTCCACCTGAGCAAAAAAGCTCATGGGCGTGAACTTCAAAGCCATGCTGACGTCCAAGCGAGGTTAGAAATGCACTTCCTTCAGCTCCTTGTGCGCCCAAGCCAAAGTCAGAACCCACATGAACGGACACAGCCGAAACGCTTGGAAGCAGCTTGCCCTCAACGTATTGCGTAGCGCTCAATGCCGCAAACTCGCGGGTAAAGTGGTGCACCAGGATGCCATCCACTCCCCATGCGGCAAGTGCACGAAGTCTATCTTCTCCCGAGAGCAATCGCCGAGGAGATCCATTAAACAGCACCTCAACAGGGTCTGGCAGAAACGTCACTGCCACAAGCGGTACATTGCGAGCTTCGGCGTCCTTTTTTGCGCTGGCGAGAAGCCCTTGGTGGCCCTCATGAAGTCCGTCGAAGACACCAAGCACGCACACGCAAGGTTGCTTGTAGCAGTCAGAACGCAATATATAGAAGTCGGCATCACCAAACTCACGTGGAGCTGGCAACTCACTTCCATACAAAACGGATTGTGCTATGCGTTCTACCTTGTTCAACGTGCATCCTTACTTACACAAAATGCCTTGAGAGAAGTTGGCCTGACAGACAAGGCAAGAGCCCTGCCTTGTCCAAATTCCTACGAGAGCTTCATTCCACACAAGGCTGACCAACGAGTTATGAATAACCTCAGAAAGATCTTCTGGAATACCAAAACGTTTTCCAACCTCAACACACTTGTATTCTGCTGCAGTCAACCTGTGCACAGGGTATCCCAGAACCTCAGTTGGATTGAGGCGTTTAGCTTCAAGCACCTGAACTGGGCTTTGTTCAAGCTCTTCTAATAAAGCGCAGCTCCCAAGTGTAATTGGACCAGAGAACGTCCTTCTCAGGCCACGAATATGAGCCTCTGTTCCAAGAGACTGACCAAGGTCTCGAGCAATACTTCTAATGTAGGTGCCTTTTGAAACGTCAAAAGCAACCGTCCATACCAGTGATTCATCCGTAGTAGAAGGTTTGCGCACCGCCAAAAGCGTAGCGTCGTAAATAGAGACTCTACGAGCCGCAAGCTCTGGTGTCTTACCTTCACGAACAAGCTGATAAGCGCGTTTACCATCAACAGAGATTGCAGAAACTGCAGGTGGAAGCTGGTCTACAGTGCCAATCAGCTTTGCGCATGCAGCGCGAGCAAACTCTTCATCATAGAGACTTTCTGGAACAGCCGCAGTGGATACGACCTGCCCGTCTGCATCATCGGTTGAGGTACGAGCGCCAAACGAAATGTCGGCTACATACCCCTTTCGGTCAAGCGTCAGAAGGCCCAAAAGCTTTGTAGCAAGTCCAATGCCCACTACCAGCACGCCACTTGCATTAGGATCCAAAGTGCCTGCGTGTCCCACGCGTTTCTCGCCAAATGCACAGCGAACACGAGAAACCACGTCATGGCTGGTCAGCCCAAGCGGCTTGTCAACTGCAATAAGTGCGTTAATTCCACTTGCTCCTCGCTTCACCTATGACTCCTTGTCAAGGGCGAGAAGATCGATGAGCAGAGGGACTATCTGGGTAAACACATCGTCAATGGTGCCTTCAGCGGTAAAGCCCGCGGCAGCAGTGTGTCCGCCGCCACCCATTTGACGAGCTACGCCAGAAATATCTAGCTGAGATTTGGAACGCAGGTTGCCACGAACTTTTCCGCCGTCAACCTCTTTGAGGAAGAGGGCAATTTCTGTTCCCTCAACACAGCGCACAACATCTACCAGGCCATCCATCTCTGCTAGAGGAACGCCTGATGCAGAAAGATCTGCGGTAGTAACGTAGCTGTAGGCAACGCGACCCTCACCAAAGGTGCGAATACGACCCATAACCTTTGCGGCAAGATGGAGATAGGCCAAGCGATCACTCTGGTAGACATGAAGCGCAATCTGAGATGGAGAAGCACCTGCTTCCACCAGCAAACTTGCTACCTCAAAAGCCTCACCATCAGCGTTTTGGTACTGGAAACGACCAGTATCAGTTACCAGCGCACACATAAGACATTGTGCCTCAGATGGAATAAGTTCTGCGCCTAAATGACAAGCAAACTCAGTGATAATGACACCGGTTGCTGCTGCATCAGGACGCACGAGTCCTGCATTCCAATACACGTTGTTATAAGGGTGATGGTCAAGCACTGCTACCGTCTTAGAGCGCTCCATCAGCGCTTCTGCATCAGCCAAACGACCTGCAGTAGAAAGATCTACGCAGATAAAAAGATCTGGAGTTCCCTCGTACTTATTTGCAGGGACAAAGCTCTCAGTACCATCAAGAAACTTATAAATGCGTGGTACTTCCCCATCAGCATCTGCCAAAAGATTGGTGACAGTTTTGCTAGGCCATCTTCTCTGAATAATGGAAGAAAGTGCTAATCCAGAGCCAATCGCATCTCCATCAGGAGAAGTATGTGCGCAAACAACGATTGACGAGGCCTGCTCAATCAGAGCTATAACCTCGTCAAACTCTGGACGACTGACTTTTGTATTCAGTGACGTCACTTACTTACGCCTCCTCGTCAGAATTCTCTTCATCAGAAGCTAGAGGGTATCCAAACTCGTCTTTCTCAACACCAAGCGTTGGTGGAACAACCTCAAGGGCTTGAGCAATACGCTCAGCCTCATCGGTAGTAGTATCAATTTTGAAATCAAGCTCAGGGGTTACACGCCAGTTCAGCGCGTGGCCCAAAAGCGAGCGAATCCTACCCTTAGCACGCTTAAGAGCTGCAAGGACCTTATCGTATCGATCAGGCTCACAGCTTACGTAGGCACGCATAAAGGACTTATCAACCGAGACCTCGCAGCTTGTGACAGTCACAAGCTGGAGATCAGGGTCGGAAATTTCAAACAAAAGGATCCAGCTGAGCTTTTCTCGAGCAATCTCATTAGTACGACGAGAAAACTGATTCTGTTTCATGCTGTCCCTTCTTACTCGGTACGAGCCACCTGCTCAATACGATAGCCCTCGAGCTGATCGCCAGGCTTGATGTCCTGGAAGTTCTCAAGGCCAATACCGCATTCGTAGCCGGATTTAACGCTCTTAACGTCGTCTTTGAAGCGCCTGAGCGATGCAATCTTTCCATCGTAGACAACAAAGCCGTCACGGATGAGGCGGATGTTATCGTCACGGGAAATCTCGCCCTCAGAAATCATGCAGCCTGCAGCAATACCAACCTTAGGAACCTTGAAGGTATCGCGAACCTCAGCAACGCCGGTCTGGACTTCCTGCTCAGTTGGCTTAAGCATACCAATACGAGCTGCGTCAATCTCTTCGATTGCCTTGTAGATAACGCTATACGTTCTAATTTCAACGCCTACGCGCTCTGCAGCAAGCTTAGCCTTTGCATCTGGACGGACGCCAAAGCCAATGATAATTGCGTTGGATGCATCTGCTAGAACAACGTCTGTCTCGGTGATTCCACCAACAGCAGAGTGGATGGTACTGATACGAACCTCGGACTGGTCCATCTTGTCCAGAGAATCCTGGAGAGCCTCGATGGAGCCCTGAACGTCAGCCTTGATAATGAGGTTGAGTTCCTTGACGTCACGGTCAGCCATGGTGTCAAAGAGGTTCTCGAGGGTAACGTGCTTAACACGGTTCTGCTCTTCAATACGAGCCTTAAGGGCACGCTGATCAGCAAGCTCACGAGCGTCGCGCTCCTCCTGGAAGACGCGGAACTCATCGCCTGCGCCAGGAACGGTTTGCAGACCAAGAATCTCAACTGCATCAGAAGGACCAGCGGTAGTAACTGCATTGCCCTTAGGATCAAGCATTGCGCGGACGCGTCCAAATGCCATACCAGCAACAAGAGCGTCGCCGATGTGGAGTGTACCGCGTGTGACCAGAACAGTAGCAACAGAGCCACGACCACGGTCAAGCTTAGCCTCAAGAACATTACCAGAAGCAAAGGTGTCTGGATTAGCCTTCAGCTCAAGGACATCTGCCTGCAAAAGAATGGTCTCGAGAAGATCGTCGATGCCCAAATTCTGCTTAGCAGAGATGTCAACAAACATGTTCTGTCCGCCCCACTCCTCAGGAATAACACCATACTCGGTGAGCTCCTGACGAACGCGGGTAGGATCTGCGCCTGGCTTATCAATCTTGTTGACAGCAACAACAATTGGAACGCCAGCTGCCTTTGCGTGGTTAATAGACTCAATGGTCTGAGGCATAACGCCGTCGTCTGCAGCAACAATCAGAATGACAATATCGGTAACCTTTGCACCACGAGCACGCATAGCGGTAAAGGTCTCGTGACCTGGGGTATCGATGAAGGTAATCTCACGTCCGTTAATGGTGACCTGAGAAGCACCGATTGCCTGTGTAATGCCGCCAGCCTCACCAGCTGCAACGCCGGTGTGACGGATTGCGTCCAGAAGTGATGTCTTACCGTGGTCAACGTGACCCATGACGGTAACTACTGGAGGACGTGGCTTCAAGTCCTTAGGATCATCGTAGAAGGTGAAGGAATTCTCCTCTTCCTTGGACATGATCTTAATCTGGCGACCAAGGTCATCAGCAACAATCTCAATAAGCTCATCAGACATGGTCTCGGTGAGCGTCAGAGGGTTGCCAAGCAGGAACAGACGCTTAATGATGTCATTTGCAGGAACACCAAGAAGCTCAGCAAGTTCAGAGACAGTAGAGCCCTGAGGAACCTTTACGGTATCAAGCTGGGAAATATCCTGGTCATTTGCAAGTGCTTCTTCAATACGCTGCTCCATAGCAGCCTCTGCAGCCTGCTTCTGACGACGCTCTTTACGCTTTTTACGGCGTCCCGTAGACTCACGACTTGCCTCTTCAATAGCAACGCGAGCCTCATCTAAAACGCGGCTTCTGTTGTAAGCCTCAGCCTCACGCGCCATACGGCTATAACGGTCTTCTCCGTCATCTCCGCCACGACGGTTCTTCTTGCGCTTACCATTTGGACGCTCATCAGACATGGAGGCGTCATCGCGCTCGTTCTTGAAGTTATGACGAGAAGGAGCACCACTTGCCTCGCTTGCATTAGCGCGAGCGTGATTTCTTGGTCCCTTCTCGGCCTTCTTCTGAGCAGCGGACTCTGCAGCTTGCTGTTTCAAAACCTCTTCCTGCTGAGCAATCTGATCAAGCAGGTTATTGAAGGAAGGAGCAGCCTTAGGAGCAGTATCCTTTACGCGATTACGCTCAGCCTCTTCAGCCTCAAGACGCTTCTTCTCTTCCTCAGCGCGGCGGCGCTCCTCTTCTTTCTTACGAGCAGCCTCTTCTTTAGCGCGCTTTTTCTCTTCTTCAGCACGCTCAGCTTCACGCCTTGCCTCTGCAGCAAGACGTTCAGCCTCTGCTGCCTCTGCAGCAGCCTTTGCCTCCCTGGCAGCTGCCTCTTCCTCGGCAGCCTTCTGAGCTGCGATTTCAGCGGCACGAGCCTCCATAATAGGCTGGAGCTTCTTACGAACAATAGAAATATATGCATCTTCAAGCGTAGAAGAAGCAGACTTTGCAGGAATCTTCATGTCCGCAAGGTGCTCGAGCAATTCTTTGCTCTGCATACCATATTCTTTGGCAAGGTCATGTACACGCATTTTTGCCATATATGAAAACCTTCCGGTTGACGGGATAGTTACAGGTAGTTGCCTAGATCAGTGAGTCTGGATCGGAAGAAATCTCTGCATTCTCCATGTCATCATGAATGCCACAGAAATCAGAACCAGGTCTTGCCATATTGCGGCAAGGAGTTCCGTTAGGGCTCACATACTTGCAACGATGAGCAATCTCTTCCTCGTCAACAGTCTCTTCAACAACCTCAGGAAGGTTGTTCAGAATGCTTGCCGCAAGGGACTCGTTCTTGATGTCAATGTGAAGACCAGTCAGACGAGCAGCAAGACGGGCGTTCTGGCCCTCTTTACCAATAGCCAAAGACAGCTGGTCATCAGGGACAATGACGGTTGCGTGTCCTGTAGCGCCATCAACAATAACGCGAGAAACACGTGCAGGTGAAAGTGCAGATGCAACGCAACGAGCAGCATCGTCAAACCAAGGCACAACGTCGACGCGCTCTCCACGAAGCTCAGAAACTACGGTGCGAACACGGCTGCCCTTAGGACCAACGCAAGCACCAACTGGATCAAGACGCTCATCAACGGAAGAAACAGCAATCTTAGAACGGACGCCGGCCTCACGAGCAATAGAACGAATGCTTACAACACCGTCATAAACCTCTGGAACCTCAAGCTCAAAGAGACGACGGATAAGATCTGGGTGAGTACGAGAAACAACAATTGGTGGACGCTGACGCTCACCACGAACTGCTGGCTGAGTTGCATTAGGATCGCGGACGTCAACGATAATTGCCTTGATACGCTGGTTGTGAAGGTAGCGCTCTCCTGCTGGACGCTCATCGCGCTCATCAGGGAAACGACGCTGGTCAAAGTGTGGAAGCTCTGCCTCAACGCCCTCACGAATCTTAATGATGGTGAAATCAGGAGTGGACTGAAGAACAGTACCAGTGATGATGTCACCAATACGACCGCGGAACTCATCATAAATCTGGGCACGGGCGGCATTGCGCACAAGTGTCTTGATCTCTGCCTTAGCATGCTGAGCAGCAATACGGCTGGTGTCTGGAGGAGTTACGTCTACCTCATCAAACTCTGTGTACTCACCAGTCTCCTCATCTGGCTCACCCTTAGGAACAAGCTCATAGACGTAGACACGGCCAGTTGCTCTATCAATGGTGACGCGAGCGCCAAAATCAAGATGGAGGACGTCAGCATAGCTTTTTGCCAGAGACTGCTCCAAACGGTCCAGAAGATACAACTCATCGATGTGCTTCTCCTGGCAAAGCAACATCAAAGCTTCCATCATTTCAGATGCCATGAATAATCCTCTCTATCTACTTCTTGGCTGAGGCCGAGAAATCAAAAACTGGTTTAATAACGCACTTCTTTAACTCAGACAAATCAACAGTACAGACCTCATCTTCTGTCTGGATTGAGATTGTTGTACCCTCAATGCCCAAGAGTTTGCCCGTAAATTTACGGCGTCCCTCTGTAGCAGTAGTCTGAAGCTGAATCTCTTCTCCCGCAAAGCGCTCAAAGTCTTTTGCACGACGAAGTGGACGTGCCATTCCTGGAGAAGAAACCTCCAAGGTGAATGATGCTGGGAAAGGATCAAGCTCATCGATGGTATCTGAGATCCATGAAGTTTCCTGAGCAACTTCATCTAGAGAAATGGTCTCTGCCTTCTCATCATCATGGTCAATTCTTACTCTGACCACAGGATTCTTAGAAGAACCAACAATCTCAACATCAACAATATCAATGTGGTGATTGAGTGCAGCCTGCTCTAGTGCGGACAAGATTTTCTTTGTTGCACCTTCGTTTTGCATTTGACCTCCTCATCTACATACAGAAAGGAAGCGGGGTCAAAACTCAACCCCACTTCCAACTAATAACAACTACGTTTAGAGATATCTTACGAGATAAAGGGCTTCTCGTCAAGTGTTTTTGCTGTTAGGCAACGATATTCACAAGTCGTCCCTTAACGACAATAACTTTTCTAATCTCTTTGCCTTCAAGCTGATCGGCAATAGCCTCAGTTGCAGCCGCAGTAAGTTCTTCCTCAGAAGCATCGGCAGAAACCTCAATGCGAGCGCGAACCTTACCCTTGAGCTGAACAGCAATCTCTACAGTATTGCTCTTTGCCTGCTCAGGATCAAACTCTGGCCAAGGCTGATGATAGACAGGAATGTCTTTGCCCAGAGCCTCATGGCTGAGCTCCTCTGCCCAGTGAGGAATGATTGGAGCCAGCATTGCTACAACGTCATTAGCAACCTTGTAGCAAAGTGCTGCATTTCTGGACTCTGCAGGAACCTCGTTGATATAGGCACTTGCTGCATTAACCAGCTCCATAACTGCAGAAATTGCAGTGTTGAACTGGCCCTTGTCAAACTCAGTGGTGCAGCGGATTCCCATGGCATTCAGAACACGGTTGAGCTCAAGTGACTGAGGGTCCAAGGTGGTGTGGTCGAGTACGGCAGAAGCATCAGCAGTACGAGAAAGCTCCCATACCACACGCCATGCGCGCTTGATAAAGCGGTTTGCACCTGCAACGACCTTCTCGTCCCAGTCAAAATCCTTCTCTGGTGGAGCAACAAAGAGAATGGCAAGGCGCATAGTATCTGCACCGTAAGGTTCAATGACAGAGCTTGGAGGTACCACGTTGCCCTTTGACTTTGACATGGTGTCGCCGTGCTCATCCTTGACCATGCCCTGAGTCATCAGGTTCTTAAATGGCTCGTCGATGTCAATCATGCCCAGGTCACGGAGGACCTTAGTGAAGAAGCGAGAATACAAAAGGTGCAGAATTGCGTGCTCAATACCACCAATGTAGTTATCTACCGGCATCCAACGGTCCACAGACTCTTTGGAGAATGGAAGCTCAGTGTTATGTGGATCGCAATAGCGCAGATAGTACCAACTGGAACAGGTAAAGGTGTCCATGGTGTCAGTGATGCGCTTTGCAGGCTTTCCGCACTGAGGACAGGTGGTCTCTACAAACTCCTTGCACTCAGCAAGAGTGTCTCCTGCTGCCAGATCAAGATTATCTGGAAGCATAACAGGAAGCTGATCATAAGGAACAGGAACGTCACCGCAGCAATCGCAGTGAATCATAGGAATTGGATTGCCCCAATAACGCTGTCTGGAAATAAGCCAGTCACGAAGGCGGAACTGGACAGTTCTACGACCAACGTTGTGCTCAGTCAGATAGGCAACAACAGCCTCTTCTGCCTCGGAATGTTTACCACCGCGGAGACCGGTAAAAGGACCAGACTGGACGAGAATACCCACGGTATCCATTGGTCCGTCCCAGTCAACAGAGGTTACCTTGTACTCAGAAACTCCCTTGAGCTCCTCATAGATATCAGTTCCCTCTTCACAGATGATAGGAACAATAGGCAGGTCGTACTTCTTTGCAAAGTCAAAGTCGCGTTTATCGCCTGATGGAACACCCATAACAGCGCCAGTACCATAGTCGAGAAGGACGTAGTCGGCAACCCAAATTGGTACGGTCTGTCCGGTGACAGGGTTAATTGCGTAACGGCCGGTGAATACACCGTGTTTCTCGCGATCTGTGCCCTGGCGGTCAATGGAAGAAACCTTTACGGCTTCCTCATGAAGAACGTCAAAAGCAGCCTTGTACTCTGAATCCCCTACCAGCTCAGCGGCAAGCTTAGACTCTGGTGGAAGTAGCATGAAGGTGCAGCCGTAAATGGTATCTGCACGAGTAGTAAAGACAGTCATCTTGGTATCAGTTGGTGTGACACCATCAGTATCTGCCAAGGTAAAGTCAATCTCTGCGCCCTCAGAGCGACCAATCCAGTTTGCCTGCATGGCGCGAACACGCTCTGGCCAACCCTCAAGCTGATCAAGGTCATCAAGGAGCTCCTGGGCGTAATCAGTGATGCGCAGGTACCACTGGGAGAGCTCGCGCTTCTCTGGAACTGCACCACAACGCCAGCATTTACCGTTAACTACCTGCTCGTTTGCAAGAACGGTCTTATCGTTAGGACACCAGTTAACAGGGCTTGTTGCGCGATATACCAGGCCCTTCTCAAGCATCTTGAGGAAGATCCACTGACCCCACTTGTAGTACTCGGGGTCGCAGGTGTTAAACATGCGGTCTTTGTCGTAAGCAAAGCCCATGCGGAACATGGTCTTTACAGCCTGGTCAATATTTTTATGAGTCCACACAGAAGGCTGAGTATTGTGCTTAATAGCAGCGTTTTCTGCAGGAAGACCAAAGGCGTCAAAGCCCATTGGATGCAAGACATCAAAACCACGCATACGAGCCTGACGAGCCATAGCATCGCCAATGGTGTAGTTACGAGCATGACCCATGTGAAGATCGCCCGAAGGATAAGGGAACATCTCTAGAACGTATTTTTTAGGCCTTGAGCTGTCCTCTTCCGTCTTGTAAAGATTCTGCTCTTCCCAGACACGTTGCCACTTAGTTTCAATGGCCTCAGCATCGTAGGCAGGAAAATCACCTGTATCTGAGACGTTCTGTACTTCCTCGTTTTTCACGAGTTCCCCTTTCTTATAGCGATGCGTCACCAAGCAAAATACTTGGTGACGCCAGTAGTCCATAAATTCTGTAAGTTATGAACGGAAATTGTAGCTGACCTGCTGGTTTGAATCTTTCAGCAAGACGTCGTGTGCGCCGCCCTCAACAATTGAAGTTGAAGAGACAAGTGTAATCTTTGCCTTATCGCGAAGCTCAGGAATATCAAGAGCACCGCAGTTGCACATGGTGGACTTAACCTTCAGAAGTGATGCCTCAACGCCATCCTTCAAAGGACCCGCGTATGGAACGTAGGAATCAACGCCCTCAACAAAGGAAAGACCGCGCTTGTTGCCGCCAAGGTCGTAGCGTTGCCAGTTACGAGCACGTGCAGAACCCTCGCCCCAGTATTCCTTCATGTAAGAGCCGTTAACGATAACGCGGTCAGAAGGACTCTCATCAAAGCGAGCAAAGTAACGACCAAGCATCATGAAGTCAGAGCCCATAGCAAGGGCCAAAGTCATGTGATAGTCGTAGACAATTCCACCGTCAGAGCAGATTGGAATATAGATGCCAGTCTCCTCAAAGTACTCATCACGAGCGCGAGCAACATCAATGACAGAGGTTGCCTGACCACGACCAATACCCTTCTGCTCGCGAGTGATGCAGATAGAACCGCCACCAATACCAATCTTGATAAAGTCAGCGCCAGCCTCTGCCAAGAAGCGGAAGCCCTCAGCATCTACAACGTTACCTGCGCCAATCTTGACGGAATCGCCGTAAGTAGCACGAACCCACTCAAGCGTGCGCTTCTGCCACTCGGAATAACCCTCAGAAGAGTCAATGCATAAAACATCAGCGCCTGCCTCAACAAGCAGAGGAACGCGGGTTTCATAGTCACGAGTATTAATACCAGCGCCAACCATATAGCGCTTAGAGTCATCAAGAAGCTCATCTGGAGCAGACTTGTGCGAATCATAATCTTTACGGAATACAAAGCTAACCAAGTGGCCGTTCTTATCAACAATAGGAAGAGCGTTAAGCTTGTTGTCCCAGATAATATCATTTGCTGCTTTGAGGGAAGTGTCTTCAGGAGCGGTAATAAGCTTTTCAGCTGGAGTCATGAACTCTGAAACAAGCTTAGAGCGATCATCGCGAGAAGGGCGATAGTCACGAGAAGTGACAATTCCTACAAGCTTGCCATAAGCAGTACCGTCATCAGTGACGGGCATGGTAGAGTGACCAGTCTTCTCTTTAAGGTCAAGTACCTCACCAAGGGTCATCTCTGGAGTGAGCGTGGAGTCAGAGACAACAAAGCCTGCCTTATAGCTCTTAACCTCGCGAACCATCTGAGCTTCATCTTCAGCGGACTGAGAGCCATAAATAAAGGCAATGCCACCCTGCTGGGCCAAAGCAATTGCCAAACGAGGACCAGATACTGACTGCATTACTGCAGATACCATAGGAATGTTGAGCTCAATAGCGCTTTTCTCGCCACGCTTAAACTTTACAAGAGGAGTCTTCAAAGAAACATTTGCAGGGATGTTCTCAGCTGATGAATAGCCAGGAACCAAAAGATACTCAGAAAATGTGTGTGATTCGCCTTCGAAGAACTTTGCCATTGTTTTTGGCTCCCTCCTGACCTACCGGTCATGCTCAACGTGTTTTGGCATTGTACCACCAGTGGAGCTAATTATTTAATTTGAACTCCCACTTGAAGCAATAACATCCTCAAAGTTAACAGCAATGTCATGTTTGGTAGGAACCCACTCAACCTTTTTGAACAAAGCCGCAACGGTAATAGGGATATACGTCATCATAAAAATAGGGAACGTAAAGAGATTGGTAAAAATACGCCACTTCTTCTTTACATGGAAATGCTTGTACTCCGAGATAGTGGTAATAAGCGCCAAAATAAAGAAGACCACATACATCGAGAAAACCGTCATAACCAAAGATCCCACGCTCATAGCAATCTCTGCATCAGTAGCAACAAAGCCGTGGCTCAAATAGCCAACCAACAGGTAAGTACCATTAATAAAGGCTGAAAGCAGCGTCAAAATCATGCCTGGAGCAATGGTCATCAACATATCGTACGAGGCAAATTGACCCTTAAAAATACCCTTAATTAAATCAAAGCCATACGAGAAGAACACCTGGTAGAAGCCTTTTGTCCAACGCATACGCTGTGTCCAGGATGCCTTAAAGGTTAAAGGCTGCTCATCAAAGAACTCTGCAGGCGCATAACCGATTTGGATGTTATGAGCGCTGCAGAAGGTGGAGAACTGAATATCCTCGGTAAGAGTATGGAAATCCCATCCATGCATACCTTTAATAATGCGAGAAGAAACCATCCAGCCGGAACCAGAAACTGCACAGCTGGTACCCATCATCATACGGGCGTTATTCAAGAACTTTGCCTCACGCATAAACCAGGTAGCATAGGCAGAACTTACCCAGCTAGAATCAAAATTCTTTGAGTTTCTGTAACTGGTGCAGACAAGATATCCTGCGTCAAAAGCCTGGTTCATAATCTTTAAGTAGCTTGGAGAAACCAGGTTATCGGCGTCCATAATAATGAAAGCCTCGTATTTGTCACCGTACTCATTAAGAATACGATCAAAACCGTAATCCATAACCCAGCTCTTACCTTTACGAGCAAGGTCATTTCTCTCCCAAGTAATTGCTCCAGCTTTTCTTGCCTCTTCAGCTGTTTTATCAGTACAAGCATCTGCAACAACAAAAACATCCATCAGCTCTCGAGGATAATCTTGAGAAAGAATAGACCTGACAAGATTGCCAATAACTGGTTCTTCGTTGTGCGCAGCAATAAAGAAGGCGTAGCGGTGCTGCTTTTTTGCCTCTGGGAGCTTTACCTCACCCTTAACTAAAACGCGAAGGATATACACAATCTGATAGAAGTATGCGAGTGTAAAGAAAAGCCAGATAATAAAATTAAAAACAACGATTGGAGTGATACCGAGTCTGTTAAATTGCAATGGCATATATCCCTACGCTCCAAACTCAAGACAAATATGTTTTATCAACCAAAATCTCTCAATAAACAATTACCTTACAATTTTAGCGTAATGGAAGGGTCAAAGCGCCCATGCCTTTGAATCTATTTTTCTCCCACATTAACTCACATGCAATTGACCATCTTGGATATCGAGAAGAACATCTGCTTCTTGATCTAGTTCATCGGAGTGCATAATCACCACGACAGTCCGCCCACCTTTGAGGTTGGTAAGATATGTACAAAGCCTCTGAGCTGTTGGCGCATCTAAATTTTGTAGAGGTTCATCCAAAACAAGTGCCCCTTGTTTTCTGGATAGAGCTCTCAAAAGACCAATTTTTTGTCGCTCACCCAAAGAAACGGACTCTGCTTTCCCGTCAAAAGTATGTGTCTCAAGAGAAGAGAAATCGAGCAAGTTGTAAACCGTACGATCAATCTTTTCCCCAAACATATTGTCAGCAAGGCTTCCTTCTACAAGGGGTACCGGACGAGCAAAACGAGAACAATCTTTAAAATCATCCGAAAGCTCTATATCACCGCTGAATAGCGATGGATCAGAGCAGCCTGCCAAAAGATCCACAAAAGAAGACTTGCCTGAACCATTGGAACCTTTTATCACCACGAGAGATCCTTGTGGAATGCTGAGAGCTTGTGTATGGAAAAGTTTTGGTCCTTCAAGAGTAGCTAAAAGAGTTCCCTCTCCTATCTTTACAGCCGGTTTAAGTGAAGAGTTCCAAAGCTTCTCATAACCTGAAGGCTCTTGGGATTCTTTGAAAGTATTTTGTAGGCGCTCAAGATGAACTTTATTTGCTTTTACAAACATGATTGACTGAAAAAGTTCCGCTAAAGGATTCTGAATCAATGCGCAAAGTTGATATGAGATAAAAATATCTCCTACAGACGTAGCGTGAATCTGATACATTTCAATGGTTAGGGCAAGCATAATAATCTGCAGTAGAGAGCACATACTGCTTGGAATCTTCTCATTCAATCCCTCATTAAACCGATATCTTTTTATGGAATCCAAGTACTTTGAACCGATGTCATGATATCTCCCTTTATAAAAGACGTCAGCTCGCGCAATATTGATAGCTCTTTTATTTTCTACGATGCGTTTTGATTCGTTCAAATATCTATCTTGAGCTGGAATAATATTTCGCTGTAAATCAGCAATCCGCTTGGCTGGAACCCTTGTCACAAGAAATAAGATAGGAATATAGGTAAGCACTACGATGAAATATACATAATTGGTAATAAGAAGCGCTAATAAAATCACTACGATACATCCGACAGAACTCAAAATAGTAATATTTACAGCACTATACACAGATCCATACATGGTCGCAGAACTGCTTAAGAGGTTCATGTAGTAGCCTTTTTCATGTTTTTTGTAGACACGGGCCGGCATCGCAATAACTCTTTGTATAACCTGCGTAGTACAACTCATTCTTTGGATAATCGCTGCACGCACAGGAAACCATCCTTTAAATGTAAGAACAAGGACTGCTGATACGAGAGAAAGAAATAGTACCCCCACAAAAGCAATCGTTTTACCAGTCATCCAAGAGCCTTGAGAAACAGCGCTCACTATTGAGCCTAAGGCCAAGCTCGTAACTACAGAGAGGGCAGTTGACAATACTGATCCTAATATTAAAAAGATATTATTCTTTGTAATAGCAAGAGATGAAGGTACTTTAAACTTATATTTAGTTCGTGTATTCATTATTGTCTCCTCTCCCACATTAACTCACATGCAATTGACCATCTTGGATATCGAGAAGAACATCTGCTTCTTGATCTAGTTCATCGGAGTGCATAATCACCACGACAGTCCGCCCACCTTTGAGGTTGGTAAGATATGTACAAAGCCTCTGAGCTGTTGGCGCATCTAAATTTTGTAGAGGTTCATCCAAAACAAGTGCCCCTTGTTTTCTGGATAGAGCTCTCAAAAGACCAATTTTTTGTCGCTCACCCAAAGAAACGGACTCTGCTTTCCCGTCAAAAGTATGTGTCTCAAGAGAAGAGAAATCGAGCAAGTTGTAAACCGTACGATCAATCTTTTCCCCAAACATATTGTCAGCAAGGCTTCCTTCTACAAGGGGTACCGGACGAGCAAAACGAGAACAATCTTTAAAATCATCCGAAAGCTCTATATCACCGCTGAATAGCGATGGATCAGAGCAGCCTGCCAAAAGATCCACAAAAGAAGACTTGCCTGAACCATTGGAACCTTTTATCACCACGAGAGATCCTTGTGGAATGCTGAGAGCTTGTGTATGGAAAAGTTTTGGTCCTTCAAGAGTAGCTAAAAGAGTTCCCTCTCCTATCTTTACAGCCGGTTTAAGTGAAGAGTTCCAAAGCTTCTCATAACCTGAAGGCTCTTGGGATTTTTTCTCGTGCTCAAGATAAACATCAATATCCGCTTTTGCAGCAAGATATGAGCTTTTAACAGAACAAACCGTATCAAGCGGCTCACTCAATACTGACAAAATCAGATAGGCGGCTAAAATCTCTCCAACACTCATCTGACCTATAGAAAACAGCATAACACCTGTAATTATGGTTACGACTTGCATGAAATTTGAAAGCGCTGATGGAAGGTTCTTTGATAAAGCACTGAAATAACTGCTTCTTTTTACATAGAGGAAATACTCATCATTAGCTGCCTTGTAAGCATTTTCAAAATAGTTCTCTGCTCGTAGCACATTAATCGAGAACTTTTCCTCAATTATGCGCCTACCGATATCCAGCCAGCATTCTCGTTTTTTCATTGACTCGGTCAAAATCTCATTTGTTTTCTTGCTCGGATAATCAACAACCATCAAATAAAAAGGGATATAAAGTAAGACAAGCAAACCAATCCATGGATTTACCGTAAACGCCACGATTGCCAAAACAATAACTGCTAAAAGACCACCTAGAAATTCAACGCTTACAGCAATTTGAACACCACTGAAGACAAAAGCCGCCATTGTAACTACATTAAGATAGTGTCCGGTTTTCTTTTTTGAAAAAACACGAAGAGACATCTTTAAGAATTCCGATATCGCTACCTCAGAACTAGCAACCGCAGCTTCTAAATTGAGCTTCTGTGGAATCCAAACAGTGAGAAAAAAGCTTAAGCAAAGCGTTACAAGCGAAAGTAGCAACAACAGCCCTAGCTTTTGCCAAACACCATCAACAACTTGCACATTAAGCATACTATCAATTAGATCGCCTGTAAAAATACCCAGCATCGCAACAGCAATATATCCAATTGCCAAACCAAGGGCAGATAGAAGCATATGTTTTCGTATAACAAATAAATGAGAGAGACGTTTACTCATACTCATCATATCCAAAACATCATTAGCTTAAAAACGCAGTAAGTAATTCAGGCAATATATATTTTTCAGGAATACATGAACTATTACTCTGTTTATGCACTCGACATGGACCAAGGCAGAATGGTAGGCATTTACATTCCTGACAATCCCTTGACAACGAAATATGAGGACGTCTACTACTCAGCAAATCCTTATCAAAAGACTTTCCGTCACTTTCTGAACAAAAGTATTTAATCATTCCAGGCCCAAGACAAACGGCTTTATTGATTGAAAAGGGACACGGTGTTGTAGCCGGCTTCGGAAGATTGAGCTTCAAATTGTGATTCTTTTTATACGTAAGTATTGTCATATACGCCCTTGCATATTCTTCTTGAGTCAATTCAGATATGGCGGAATTATTTTTTACATTTTTCATTCTCGCAACTTCAAACTTAACTCGCGAAGCATCAAATGACGAAATACCTAAGATATCATCAAATACGCTATCGAACGATTCCGTATTCTCTTTGCATACATTAAAGCGAACCTCAACATTTGAATCACTATTCTTAAGAATACAAGCAAGAAGATCAAGCTGGTCGGCATATGAGAATGCAGGCATCTTTCTAAAACGATTGTGCCAAAATGCATTGCCATCGAACGTCAGACGTATTAAGTTAAACTGGACTTTTTGTAGAATATCAATCGAAAGCATCGAACCATTTGTGGAGATATTTGACTGATACCCTTTGTCGTACTTCCGTGCAATACTTTTAATCGAGCTATCTAGACTGATTAAGATATCACTATTCATCAGGGGTTCTCCGCCAAAGTAGTTAACCACTATTGACTCAATATCGCCTCCAAGCCATTCATCAACTTGAACAGTCAGACGAGTAGCGTCCTCTACGGAAAAGTCCTTATGGCAATGATTTTGATAGCAGTATACGCAACCAAAATTACAATTATTAGTCAAAACAACAGTTATATAAAGTGTCTTTATAGGAGTATCTATCTTCCTATTAACCTTTTCAATAAGTTCAAATACCTCATCTGAAGTATCTCGAACAATAATTCCATTATCCAATAAAACAGCTAACTCTTTCTCTGTTGCACGTAAAGGATAGTCTCTATTCATTTGAATAAGGGAACCTGATGAAGTATTGAATACATAGTTCTTTCCGCTACAGGTAAAGTATTCATTAAAGATTGAATTTTTATATTTCATTATTTTCCCTCATTTAACTTAAAAATCTATCCTAAGAGAAATAGCGGGCGATTGTGTACCCACAATCGCCCCTAAAAGCGCTACTCAACAATAACTCCGATGACACAGTTGTGGGTATCAACGGTAGGGTTATCTTCAAGCTCGCTTGCAGAGATAATAATCTTCATGATCAACCTCCTTTCCAAAACATTAATTACCTGCGCTTGTAGAATAAGCACTTGATAAATTCTTTAAGGTTAAAGACGGGTTTCTCGTATAAAATTGCGTTATCACCCTATAATTTGACGCAGGAAAATATCGTTGAAAGACTGATTATGAGCGAAAAGCGACTAACTCAAGCACTTCAAAATATACTTTCCAATGGAAAGTCTCTTGCTCAAGGCGATACTTCAAATGTCATTTTGAGTGCACACTACGAAACAGAAGAGTCTGTTAACCCTCATATCAGAGGATTCTTTACACTCACTTCTGCTTTTGATTTAACAAATTTAAGCCAATTTTCTACAAAACCTTATGGAGACGACATTGTGAGTCTCTCAATACTTGCTCGTAAAAACTATTTTGGAAGTCTTCTTTTCTTTCTAATACCTTCATCAGAAGATTTCTTTACTTTTACTACAAGCCTTATATCAAATAAAAAAACACTGCCACAAAATGTTCATCCAGCTGATATTGAACAAATTTATACACTTTATACTCAAATAATCATTACCTATTCCGAGAGAAAACCAAATTGGGAAGCTATTGTTACTTCGTTACTTATAGCGCTTATTACCTGCCTTTCTCCTGATGCTCACTATACATTCACTCCAGGTAACACTAATGAGACGGTCGCTCTTATCCTTAATGAAATTACTGCTCATTCAGAAAGCATTACACTTGCTAAACTTTCAGAAAAATACTCATATACACCAACTTATCTCTCTGAACTTCTCAGACAAAAATGTGGCAAGACTTTTTCTGAACTTGTTTTAGAACAAAGAATGGAACGAGCAAAAACGCTGTTAATTCATACCAAATTGCCTGTCTCTACTATTTCTTCAATGATTGGCTATGGTGGAACAACAGAGTTTTATAGGAAATTTAAGGGCTACTTTTCTCTTACACCACGTGAAATGAGAAGCGAAACTTTTTAGTCATATTACAACTGTGGGCAGATCTCATTTCCTACAGAAGTTCTTCCCATAGACATATCACTCTGAGAAATCAAGGCTTCTTGCAGGTCTTCTGGCAGCGTGTCTGCTACCACAATATTCTCGCCTGTAAAAGGGTGCTCAAACTGAACGTGCCAGGAGTGTAAAAACTGTCTGTTAAGTCCAAGGTTAAGGCTCACATCTTTTTTACCGTAGAGTTGATCTCCGACTACAGGGTGTCCAATATGGCGCATGTGCACTCTAATCTGATGTGTGCGTCCCGTGTAGAGGTGGCACTCAAGAAGTGAGTAGCCCTCGCCTTTTCTGCCCGCTTCAAAGCGCTCAAGCGTTTTAAAGGTGGTAATGGCCTCTCGTGCGCCGGGCGCGTCTGATACAGTCATTTTGAGGCGGTCTCGCGTTGAGCGAGCAATGCCCGTTTCAATAGTGCCAGAATCGTGGGCAACATAGCCTTGTACCAGCACAATGTAGCGGCGGTCAAGCACGCGTAGCCTAATGAGGTCCTGAAGAGCTTTCTGAGCCTCGTCAGACTTTGCTGCCAACATAAGACCAGAGGTGTCCATATCAAGGCGGTGCACAATACCGGGACGTTCTTCTCCCTGAAGCATTCCTAGGTGCTCGTAGCCACAGTGAGCTACCAGAGCGTTTGCCAGAGTATCATCAACGTGGCCAGGAGATGGATGACATACTAGGCCAATCTGCTTGGAGAGCACTATGAGGTACTGATCCTCAAAGCGAATATCAAGGGGAATATCTGGGTTTGGACGTAAAAGTCCCGTTTGAGGCTCTGCGTCTGGAAGCGATACCAAAAGCCTATCGCCCAACATAAGTTTTTCTGACTTAGACGTAGCAAGCGTAGCGTTGATGGTTACTCTTCCCTCTTCTACCAGCTTGACGCAGGCACTTCTTGAAGGAAGTGTATCTTGAGCAGAAAGAAACGCATCTAATCTGACGCCGTCTCCTTCTGGTCCAACTAGTATGTCAACAATACGCTCATTCATTGCCACTACCCTGCTGCTTTTTGTCCCAGATTATCCAGTACACAAAAGCAATAAGGATGCCGCAGGTTACAAAGATATCTGCCACATTAAAGACAGCAAAATTAACAAACGTTGTAGCGAAGAAATCAGTAACCTGACCATACAAAACGCGATCAATAGCATTACCAATTCCGCCACCTGCGACGCCTCCCAAAAGCGCAATTAGCGGCAACGGGAGGTTCTTCTCGCGAACTACAAAGCCCACAAGAGCGGCAATAACCACAGCAGTAAGGGCTACAAAAAAGAGAGCGTTTCCAGAACCCACAGAAAATGCTGCTCCGGTATTACTCACGTGGAAGAGCTCCATAACGCCGGGGATAAACGGTATTGCAGTTCCCTCTGGAATTGAGGTTCTTACCCAGAGCTTAGTTACCTGATCAAGCACGCAGGCAACATCGCCCGCCCCGCAGAGAACTGCAAGGCGGGTCACTAGCGTGTGAGTTGTATGTTGTTGCTGGTCAATGTTCATTTACGCAACAACGTCGTGGCAGCGGTGGCAGAGATGATCCTCGCCAAGCTCGCGATAGTTCCAGCAGCGGTCGCAGCGCTCGCCGTTTGCAGGATAGACGCTTACGCTCAGCTCAGAGCCCTCGGAAACAGTTACCTCAGAGCAGACAAATGCCTCAGCAAAGTCAAGGCCAGCATGAGAAATGGATGCAGCCTGCTCAGCGGTAAGCGTAACTTCGGCACGAGTAGCCTGGGTGGTCTTCTCGGTAACTACGCCAGCCTCAAGAGCAGTCTCGTATGCCTTGGTGTAGGCAGCGCGAGCATCAACCAGCACCTGATATGCAGGAAGCAGTGAGGTGTACTCTTCGGTGGTCATAGGAGCCTTATACCAGTTGAGAAGAGCGGCGTACTTCTGGCCGTCACGCATAGACTCTGGTAGGAACTGCATAGCCTCATCAGTGGTGTAGACCAGAATTGGCTGCAGGTCATGAACAAGCATGGAAAGAATCTCTGCCCAGACGGTCTGAGCGCTACGGCGTGTTGCAGAATCTGCAGCATCGCAGTACATACGATCCTTAGTTGCGTTCAGGTAGCCGTTGGAAAGCTCGATGATGTAATCGTAGAGGGTACGGAAGACGTTGTTGAAACGATATCCCTCGTAAGCCTCGGTGACTGCAGCATGAACCTCGCACATACGTGCAAGAACAAGACGGTCATACTCTTCAAGGTCCGCTACAGCAACTGCATCGGTAGCAGGATCAAACTGGCCCTCAAGCTCGCCAAGAAGGAAGCGCAGGGTGTTTCTGAACCTACGGTATGCATCGCCTACCTGGGAAAGAATGGCATCATCGCAAGGAACGTCAGTTGAAGTGTCAACAGAAGCAACCCAAAGGCGTAGGACGTCTGCGCCACGTTCAGCACAAACGGCATTTGGATCAATAACGTTGCCCAGAGACTTACTCATCTTGCGTCCCTGGCCATCAAGCGTAAAGCCCTGTGAGACAACAGACTTGTAAGGAGCAACTCCGTAGGCTCCAACAGAAGTCATGAGAGAACTCATGAACCAACCACGGTGCTGGTCGGAGCCCTCAAGATACATATCAGCTGGGAACTTAAGGTTTGGACGGTGTTTGCAAACAGCAGTGTGAGAAACACCAGAATCCCACCAAACGTCCAAAATATCCTTGTTTGCCTTGAGATTGTGGCCGCCACATTTAGGACAGACGCAAGCGTCTCCTAAATAGGTCTTAGGATCGTCGGTAAACCAAGCATCAGAGCCCTTCTCGCGGAAAAGCTTGATGACAGCGTCAAGTGTCTGGTCATTGATAACGGTTTCGCCGCAATCCTCGCAGGTGAAAGCAGGGATTGGAACACCCCAGTTACGCTGCCTGGAAATGCACCAGTCAGGACGGCCTTCAACCATAGAACCAATACGCTTTACCGCGTTTGCAGGATAGAACTTAACCTTTGTGAGCTCCTCTGCTGCCTGCTGACGCAGACCAGTCTTATCCATGGAGACAAACCACTGGCTTGTTGCACGGAAAATAACAGGCTCTTTACAACGCCAGCAGTGTGGATAGCTGTGGGTAATCTCTTCTGCAAGAATAAGCGTTCCACGGTCTTTGAGCCACTGAACAATGACAGGGTTAGCCTCATTGACCTCCATACCAGAGAAGGGGCCACCAGTGCCCTGACCGTCACCTTTGAAGAAGTGACCGTCATCATCAACAGGCATAGTCTGTGGAATATCAAAGCGAACACCAGCGTTATAGTCATCCACGCCATGACCAGGTGCGGAGTGAACAACACCAGTACCGTCGTCAAGGGTAACGTACTCTGCATAGATAAATCTACCAGTGTTACCAAGGTCACCAAAGATTGGCTGCTTATACTCATTGCCTGCAAGCTCAACACCAGTCTTCTTCCAGGTATTGCCTTCTGCATCCTTGGCAAGCTTCCAATCGGTATAACCAAACTTGGTAGCAGCCTTTTCTGCAAGAGCCTCAGCAACAATCTCTACGTGTCCATCAGGAAGCTCAAGAGCAACATAGTTAGCTTCTGGGTGCAGAATAACTGCCTCGTCTGCTGGCATAGTCCAAGGAGTAGTAGTCCAAATGTCTACCCAAGTCTTACCTGCATAAGCTTCAAGACCCTCTGGAACTGTGGTTAGCTCAAAGCGCACAAAAATAGCAGTTGAAGTGACATCGTGATACTCAATCTCTGCCTCAGAAAGCGCTGTATGATCATGAGTACACCAGTGAACAGGCTTGGTACCTCTGTACACAGAACCCTTGTCGTAGATAGCCTTGAAAATCTCAACGTCAGTAGCGTCGTAATCATTGACGTAGGTGAGATAAGGATTGTCCCACTCACCCAACACACCAAGGCGCTTAAAGCCCTGACGCTGGGTATCTACCTGCTCAACTGCCATCTTGCGGCAGAGCTCACGGATCTTCTCGGTAGACAACTGATTGAACTTCTCGGTGCCAAGCATCTGCTCAACCTTGTGCTCGATTGGCTGACCATGGCAGTCCCAACCAGGAACATAAGGAGTCTGGAAGCCCTGCATAGCCTTATAGCGGTTGATGATGTCCTTGGAAATCTTATTCTGTGCGTGACCCAAGTGAATTGGACCATTTGCATAAGGAGGTCCATCATGAAGGACAAACTTGTCATGTCCCTCATTCTTCTTCATCAGGAGCTCATAGACGTTGTTTTGGTCCCAATCAGCCAAACGCTGAGGCTCGTTCTGCGCAAGTGATGCGCGCATAGGAAAGCCTGTGTTTGGCAGGTTGGTGGTCTTTTTGTACTCGTTTGCCATTAAGCATAACCTTTCTGGGCACAAATAAAGCGCCCGTCCCTCACAGCTGGGACGAAGCGCCACAATACACTTCGTTGTAACCACCCAGCGACGGATATGTCCGTTTACTCGGCTGGCCTGTCACGGCGACCATTTCCGGCAGCACCTACTAGTACAAAAACCTGTACGTTTGAACTGCAGCTCCGAGGTGATGTTCACACGGACGCAAATGCGGACTTCCACCAACTCCGCTCGCTTGAGATTTGCGCTACCCAGCTACTGTCCTCATCACAGCTTGTGTAAGTAATACTACCACGTCTTGCACTCATTGAACTAAGTAATACACACGCTTAAACCGTTTTTAACAAATTATGCGGAATCCAAATTTTAAATTTTTGTAGAAATAAAAAATGTAGATTGGGTAAAACAATTCCAATATCTAAGTGAGCTCATATCACATTTGAGCCAAACAGGTAAAGGGACGTGTATGGCAGATAACAATAACAAGCACCGTAGATCTATGTCGATGCTACTCTATATTGCAGTAGCCATCTTTGTATATCTCCTGCTTAGCAACACATTATTACCAGGACTTTTGCGCCAACAGGTACAAACTGTTTCGTACAGTGAGTTCCTTAACAAGATTGACAACAATGAAGTTACCAAGGTAGACCTTAATACTGGTAACAGAAACATTAGGTTCACAACAGGCTCTGGAGATTCCGAGAAGGTCTTTGAGACTACGCAGTTCCCTAACGATACAACGCTGGTTCAGACGCTTAGAGACCACAAAGTTGATTTCTCGGCTTCTATTCCTGACAACTCTACAAATATGTTGCTCTATGCCCTTATTCAGTATGGAATCCCTCTTGTCATCTTCTTGGGCATTGGCTACTTTATCAACCGATCCCTTAAACGCGCCATGGGTGACGATGGTCCTTCCATGAACTTTGGCGGCGGCTTTGGAGGTCTTGGCGGCAATCTTGGTCGCTCAAGCGCTAAAGAAATTAAGGGAGAAGATACAGGCATTACATTTAAAGACGTTGCTGGTCAAGAAGAAGCTAAAGAGTCTATGCAAGAGATTGTTAGCTTCCTTAAGACTCCCGATAAATACAAAGAAATTGGTGCTCGTTGCCCTCGTGGTGCCTTGCTTGTAGGCCCTCCAGGTACTGGTAAGACCCTCATTGCTAAGGCAGTTGCTGGTGAGGCAGGCGTTCCTTTCTTCCAGATTGCTGGCTCTGAGTTTGTTGAGATGTTTGTTGGACGCGGTGCTGCAAAAGTCCGCGATCTCTTCAAGCAGGCAAATGAAAAGGCTCCATGCATCATCTTTATTGACGAGATTGATGCGGTTGGTAAGCGCCGTGATGCTTCTCTCAACTCCAACGATGAGCGTGAGCAGACCTTAAACCAGCTGCTCTCTGAGATGGACGGCTTTGATAACCACAAGGGTATTGTTGTTCTTGCAGCAACCAACCGTCCAGAAACTCTGGACAAGGCACTTCTTCGTCCTGGTCGTTTTGACCGCCGTATTCCTGTTGAGCTTCCAGATCTTAAGGGTCGTGAGGCAGTTCTTCAGATTCACGCTAATGATGTAAAGATGGAGCCAGGTGTTGACCTCTCTATCATTGCAAAGTCCACACCAGGAGCATCTGGCGCAGACCTTGCAAACATCATCAACGAGGCAGCTCTTCGCGCTGTTCGCTTTGGTCGTCGTCGTGTTACCACTGAAGACCTCACCGAGTCTGTAGACGTTGTTATTGCCGGCGCAAAGAAGAAGAACACCGTTCTTTCTGAGCACGAGAAGGACGTTGTTGCTTATCACGAGACCGGTCATGCAATTGTTGGTGCCATCCAGAAAAACGATGCTCCCGTTACCAAGATCACCATTGTTCCTCGTACTGGCGGAGCTCTTGGCTTTACCATGCAGGTTGAGGACGATGAGCGCTATCTGATGAGCAAGAGCCAGGCTATGGATGAGATTGCTGTTCTCTGTGGTGGACGTGCTGCTGAGGAGCTTATCTTTGGCGAGATGACCAATGGAGCTTCCAACGATATTGAGCGTGCAACAGCTATTGCTCGCGCTATGGTTACGCAGTACGGCATGTCTGACAAACTTGGCATGGTTACCCTTAGCCAGCAGCAAAGCCGCTATCTTGGTGGTGGCTCTTCCCTCACCTGCTCTGAGGCAACAGCTGAAGAGATTGATGCCGAGGTCAGACGCATTGTTGAAGAGGGACACCAGCGCGCACTCCAGACACTTAAGGAGAACCGCTTCAAGCTGCATGAGATTGCTCACTACCTGCAAAAGAAGGAAACAATCACCGGCGAGGAGTTCATGAATATCCTCAAGCGCGAGAATACCTTTGCACCAGTAGTTGAGAACACTAACGAAGAAGGTTCCACTACTCCTTCAGCAGAGTAACTTTGTCTCATAAGTAAAATTAAACGACCGCCTATTCTGAACTGCCTCCCATTTCTTGGACATAAGCAATGGGAGGCAGTTCATATGCGGGTGATTATGATTCTGCAGCGTGTTAGCGTCGGCTTTTGCGTTTGGCGCGCAAAATAGTGCAGCTTTGGTAGGTTCTGCTGAAGAATCGACATGTTCTTAATCAAGATAGCCAGGCAGCTAGGCGGTCGCACTACCTGATATGCATCTCTATGCATAAACTTCATCTAATATGCTTAAACATGAATAGACTTATATAAGAAATTTAACTATCGATAAATTCTGTATCTACGGAACACACCTAAGTAAGATATTCTGCTCAGATGCGGGCATTTTACACATCTAATAAAGATAATCTGCACGTTTGAGGTATTTTCAGCGTAATGTATACGTCTTTTTGACAGATTATCTGACTTAGGTGTGTTTTGAACTGACTCCTATTTCTCGTGTCTAAGAAATGGGAGGCAGTTCACTCTCGTAGGTGGCCGTTTTTGTACCGCGATTAAAGGCATTCCACCAAAGCTATCGAGCAAAAAGTTCCCAAAAAGCAACAGCAGATGACGCCGCAACGTTCAGAGAGTCTACCTGATGTGACATAGGAATGATGGTAGTAACGTCACAGGCCTCAATAGTTTTCTTATCAAGTCCATAGCCTTCACTACCAAAGAACAGCGCGGCTTTTTTGCCTTCTACCAGCTCTTTATTTAAAGGTACTGCAGAATCTGTAAGCGCAAGAGCGCACGTAGTAAAAGAATGAGCTTTAAGCTTTTCTATAAGATCTAGCGATGTTGTCTCTTCATCCAGGCGAGCCCAAGGCACATTAAGAACCGTTCCCATAGAAACGCGCAGAACTCGTCTTGAGAGGTTGTCAGCACATTTAGCTGTCAAAATAACAGCGTCTACATTAAGAGCTGCGGCTGACCTAAAGACTGCGCCTACGTTATTAACGTCAACCAAGTCTTCCAAAACGGCAATGTGCTTAGAGGTGTTAAGAATCTCTTCTAACGCTACACCTTGTGGCCTTCTCATAGCGCAGAGCACTCCTCTATTCATCTTGTAGCCAATAAGCTGTGTGAGCTGCTCATCTGGAAGAATGAAAATGGGAGTGTTGTCTGACAGAGGACGGAACTTCTCGACAATTTGCAAAATATTGTCTGTATGAGAAGTATTCGCAAGAAATGAGAGCGGCCTACAACCTGCAGCAAGCGCAGTCTCAATCACAAAATGTGACTCACAAATCATGACACCGCGGGACGGATCAAGGCGATTACGAAGCTGGTTGTCAGTCAGTCGAGCATACACATCAAGACGATGGTCGTCAGATGAATCTACATGAATAACCGGATATGTTGCCATAAATAACGTACCTCTCGCCTCTTGATAGACAGTATTCTCTCACTCTTGAGGCAAGAGCAACGTCATGTATTCATAAATTACTTCTGCAGCTGTTTTCTCTTAAGGAAGAAACTCAAAGAAATCAGTGAGACAGAAGAGCCCATAAGCGCCCCTTGTAATGCAATCTGAGAATAGTCTGCAGTATCAGGGAGCAAAGACTTCTTCTGAGTTTGCTGAGGCTTCTCTGGGGTGTGAGTCTCAGGCGTTTCTGGAGTAGTCTCAGGCTGCCTCACATATACGTGAGTCCAATTTGCGGTAATAGGCGGATGAGAAGTATCACTTGTGCCAATAACAAGATTGACCTTTAAATGCTGATACGAATCAAAGTGATCTGGATCTGCAGATGTTGGGGTAAGCAGATATTCAATTCGATACTGACCAACAGGCAAGGTGTCATCTTGGTATGAAGAATAGACAACATCCTTGAAATGGTTTGAGAAATAAACAGCATTGCCATCGGCATCAACGACACGAGGCGTGCCATCTGGCAAATAAGTCAAATCAATAGTAAATTGGCCGTTTTCAAACAGTTGAATATCGTAAGTGTTACCACCAGGAGTTCGGCTAATAGCGATGTCTCCGTTATGAGTAGCAGCACTAACAGGGAAAAGCTGAGTAACATCTTGTGATTGAATCTCAGCCATAAGGCGAGCTGTCACGGCATCAATATCTAGTACTCGTCTTGTACCTGCATCAACCGTGTGATCATAGCTATAAGAAGAGATGGTAGCTGGCGCATTCTGAAGACCAGCATCAATAGGTTTTAAAGTAGTTCCGGTATCAGAGACATATGCGGTGTGCGCAAGGGTGTAGTAATACGTAATATGTGTTACATACGTAGCTGGACGGGCAACATTGCCATCACCATCATAACCAGCGGAAATCGTATAAGAATCTACTTCTTTGTGGTCAAGGATGTCATTGCCCACTACCTCTGGAGCCTGGAATAGACCTTGTTTTTCAGTCTTATTTCCGTTGCTATCAACAAACGTTGTGAGATTGCGGTCAATATCAGATACACCTACGTGCATGGTGTAGATGTAATAGAAGCCGTGCTCTTGATCATACGAGAGCGTTTTTTCCAGCTTATACTGACCCATAGACAAACTAGTATCAATAACAGCAGTATTATCTTGACCAACCGACCCTTGTGCCAGCTGACCATTAGCAATGTATGAATTAATTCTGTCTCTGTGAGCCTGAATATCATTGTCTGAATCAAACTCAAACACCGGAAGCAAGATTCTACGATCAGTTACGCCAGCAAGCTCCGGATGAGTCTGAATGTATGCGTCTACCGCTGCGTCATCTGTTGTATAGCTCAAGGAATCATCTGGCGAGAAAAGCGACGAGTCAAAAAAGTCTCTATCTAGGTAAACAAAATCACTTACCCTGCTATAGTTTGGATGTGAATCAGGGTTAACTGCCTCATAGGGCTTAACTTGCTCAAGATTATCAAACGAAGTTGAATCATTGCCCACAAGCGATGCAAAATCAGACGGAAGAAGTTCATACGATTTGACATCAGTGTGCAATAGCAGCTGATTGGCTGAATAAGAATTCGATTGGCCTGATGATGCAGTAGCAACAGCAATTTTAGGAAAAGCTGAAATGCATAAAAGAAGTACAGCAAGAGCAGTACAAACGCATCTAATTTTTTGCGTAGTACTATTGACTCTAGTTGGTGACATACGCTATTGCTCCCCCTGCAATTGAAAAATAATTATTTCTAAATGTCGTATATATTACTCCAGTTTTGTTCTTCTCCTGTGGAAAATAATTCCTCGTAAGTTCCATAAAATATGTGACGAATATGCACTACACTAAATAGATGTGTCTTTGACTCAATTACAGAAAGCTTGTTTGTCAAAACACACTGATTCTTGCTGTGTAACTTCGTATTTTATAAGGAGTGCTCCTTGGCTAAGCACTTTGCAAAAAGCTCTGCTTCTCACACCGCTAACCTACAGCCTCTTTCCACAGAGGAAGCTACAGAGAAGTCACCTTCCCTTAAGGACTCAGTTCCAAGTCTTGGCGATACTGATATGTACGTTGCTCTCAATGAAGAGCAGGTAAAAGCCAATCAGCTCAATGAGCCTTCACAAGCTACAGAGTCCCCAGAAGAGCAAGCAGATGATCTAACTGTCATTGCTCCCCTTGATAGCGCTGAGCTTGGAGAAAAAGAAGAAGCTCCTGTTAACCACAAGAAACATCAGTGGTGGAAAATACCTGCCGTGCTCGTTGGTGTTCTCGCCCTTGTGTACGTGGGTGGAGCAATCTTCTTTAACTTCTTCTTTATGCCTCAGACCAGCATTTATGGCAAAGACTACTCCTTAAAACCTGCTTCAGATTTACAAGCTTCTAGAGCAAATGAGGCCTCAAATTACTCCGTCCAAGTCTCTGGAAACGGCGTTGATTTAACCATCAAAGCCTCTGATATTGATTTGACGTACGACGCTGCGGGATATGCTCGCGATGCTATTAGCCAGCAGAATCCTTGGATGTGGCCATTGGAGCTTACTCGCAGCAGATCTTTGAGCCCGCATGCAACCGCTTCGTACGATACAAGCAAGGCAGACGCACTCTTTAATCAAAGAATTGAGCAGGCAAAAGAATCTGCTCAAGCTCTTGAAAACAATGGAATTACCTACGATAGCTCGGCTAAAAAGTTTATTTTTGCTGACGACGCTATTGCTACAAGACTATCTCTTGAGGGTGTCCATAAAGACTTGCAAACCGCTTTTGATAATCTGACTACTACCGTACAGCTTGGCCCAGAAAGCCTTATGAGCGCAGAAGACCTTGACACTGCCTTGAAGACTGCTAATTCATACGTTGCTTCTGCAGTTGATTTGATGCTAGGCGATTCTGCTGCATATCAGCTTGATCAAGACACCATTGCTAGCTGGATTAAGTTTGATGAGAATCTCTCTATTTCATTTGATACAGACGCCATTACCAAATGGGTCAACGAGACACTTGCTCCTGCAGTAGATACTCGTGGAACTTCAAGAACGTATAAGCGCTGGGATGGAAAAGAATTCACCACAAAGGCCGCTGGTGCATACGGTTGGGTTATTGATAATGACGCTGCTGTAAAAGCTATCTCTGACGGTCTATCCGCTGGCCAGGCAACAAAGATTGAACTGCCTACAAAACAGTCGGCCGATAAATTTACTAAACAGGGAGAGCAGGACTGGGGCGGTCGTTATATTGACGTTGACCTTACCACTCAGCATGCTGTTCTTTATGGTGATGATGGAACCATTCTTTGGGAAGCCGATGTAGTAACGGGTATCCCAGACGGACATCACAACACTCCAGAAGGAGTCTGGTATATTACCAGCCACATTAGAAACGCTCGTCTTCTTGGTCCAAATGACGAGAATGGCAAACCAGGTTGGGATGCACACGTTGACTTCTGGTTGGGTGTAAAAGGTCAGGAAGTTGGTTTTCACAACGCCCCATGGAGAAGTGCGTTTGGTGGAAACATCTACAGAACAGGCGGTAGTCATGGCTGCATCAACCTAAGCTATGAAAACGCTCAAAAACTCTTTGATATCGCCAAAGATGGAGATCCAATTATTATTCACTACTAGGTTATTCTTAGAGAGTAAAAATTATACGCGCTTCAGAAAACAATTCTGAAGCGCGTATTTTTATGTCTTACAGAAGATCAACAACACGCTCATTGTTTGCCATAAAATCAAGATACTCTGAACCTAAGCGAGACGTAATCAAAGAACTGGCAGAAGGAAAATCAGGATCACTTTGTCTAATACCAATATCAGTAATATTGTTATACGCATGTGAACCTAATAGACCGTCTGATAGGTACAATTCTCCGCCACTTGCATTTTGAACACTCCACTTTATGACGGGTAATCCTCGTGTATGCATTTCTTCAAGTAAAGGAGCACTCATTTGATACATGCTTTGATTGATAGAAAATCCAAAATTTGAAAGTATAGATAATGCGTATATATCCTGATCAACAACTGCTACCAACTTGTTATTCCTACTGATAACCCACAAGAGTCCTGTTGTTGCAATATCTCCATTTTCCATTTTTGTAGCACATAAAATAGGACTTGATATCTCAAGATCTTCGATGTTATCTATCTTCAAATAGTTATACTCTGGCCCCAGTTCTTCACTGTAATCATTAAATGTTTTGAGCTGACTAGCAACACATTGTGCGGCCGATTTCTTTAAATTTGTTATTTGAAGTGATGATACATTTTTTGGTTTATAGAACACTATTAGGCCTAATATCAGTCCGGCTGACAACAATATTATGCCTACAATAATTCTTTTCCTACGCTGCATCTTCAGTCACCTCATCATTAACGAATAATAATGAAACTAACTAGAAGCTATTGTAACAATTGTTTACTCTTCAAGCGTTTTAACTTTAAAACCAAAATAGTAAATGTGTCCTAACCAAACAACACTAAGGATAATACAACAAAGGTAATACGCTTAATTGACATAAATACTCCCTACTGCTTTTTGAGAGAGTTTACCATGTTTAACAAAATGCAGTAGGGATATTACTCGACATGAGCAATTCTTATATAAATTTATTTATTAGCAACGCCTAGAAGCGAGGCATTTGACCTCCACCAAAGCCCATATTCTTCATCATTGATTC
>CAUTUQ010000002.1:0-236875 GCA_963542025.1 uncultured Atopobium sp.
ATATCTGCTCCATAAGAGCAGCGTAAAACTATCAACTCAAATATGCCAAAATCGCATATTTTCTAAAAAAGAAATTCTCCCCGGTTAGTTCACGGGGAGAATTAAGACCTTTAAACGTTGCTTCTTGCAGTGTTTATTGAAGCGTTTATGGCGTTAGAAACCGCCACCGCCACCGCCACCGCCGAAGCCGCCGCCTCCTCCGCCGGAGAAGCCGCCACCAAAACCGCCACCAGAACTTGAGTTAGAAGAAGCGAGCGCTGCCGTGGAGACAGAGTGAGCAGCTGTAACACTCTTGGTTACACTTTCAATCGCATTGGTTCGCATGCCATTTCCATAGTAATACCAGCTATAAACAGGCATAAACTGAGGATCTTTGAGCATCTCTGGCATTGCAACTTTCAGCTGCTCGATAACCTTATCCGCAACACCAAGCGCAACTGCCATAACCAGAAGCCTATTCCAGAGAATGACATCGGTTGGAATTGCTTCGTGCAGGTTAGTGAACTCAGTAAGCCACTTTCTTAGCGCACGAGTCTTAGCGAGAGTCTCAACACCTTCTCTGTTCATTAAATCGAAAGAGCCAATGTTTACAAGTGCAACCAGACCGGCAATGACAAGAATAAACAGATGTAGTAGTAGATTGGCGAATGAAACATCAGCCATAACACCCATCATGAATGCAGCAGCGGCAACAAGAACATCGACAGCAATCAGAGCACCAAGAATTCCCTTACCGTGGAATGGAATCTTATTTGTTCCATACTTAGCAGCATAGCTAAGCTTGATGGGGCTCTCCCAAGACTCATATGCCTTATTAAAATCTTCTGGATGTGATGAAGCATACTTACCAATTTGTTTCATGGTAACAGTAGTATTTACCGCTCCAGATTCTCCAGCCTTATCAAAGATTAGCCTCATTGCCATACTGTCAATCTTATTTGACAGTGAACTGCCAGGGTAGAAAGGCTGCTGGTTTTCTGAAAGGTCTTGAACCTTTGTAAGACAATAATCAGACTTCTCCATACCAAGGAAGTTTGTACTAACCGTCTTATTCAAGCTAATGTACTTTGAATCAGAAAGGTGCATAAGGGTTGCTGTCAGGGCGTCTCCCTTAATTAACTCACCGTTGTAAAGCATAGAAAGAACTGCCGGATGATCATCAGATGGAACATCTCTGTAGTAAAGGTCATTAAACTGAGGGGTCATAACCTTTTTGTATTTAATACGCAGCAAGATTGCTGCTACAACGGTAATAGCTGCAAGTACTAATGGTGCATAAAGAATAAGAGCTACCTGAGTTTTTGCAATCTCACGCTTGTGATTTGCTTCATCCGCCCACGCTTGTTCCTCAGACAAGATGCTACTCAGCTTATTCTGCTGAATAGGAGCTAGCCCAGAAACCCAATCGGTTGGGAATGTAATGCGAGCTTCCGCAAACTCATCAGTTCCCACGCCAGGGACTTTGTAGACGACCGCATTATTGGTAATTTCTACATTTGCGTCCAGTGGACCATGTCCCCAGGCGCGAACAGTATCGCCAGCAACTATAGATTGTCCTGAAGGAACAGGAAGATGGATAGTAGCCGTTACATTACGAGACTCTGAATCCCAGCCATCAGATACAAACTTCCAGTACAACTCTGCAGTATCCGACCAGTTTGTTACAACATTAGTAATGTCATACTCGATGGTTATATGTGCATACTCATCATCATGTGCTGAATAAATCTTCAAGTTCAACATATTGCCTGATAGAGTGGGAACATAATACTCGTCTGAGCTGGAATTATTTCCACCAGAGTCTTTACTATAAATCTGACGCGTTCCCTGCTTATCCTGAACGGTAACTGAAGTAATGTTTACTTCAACGTTCTGCCCATTATATTTATTCTTTCCAACTGGGAGATTCCAATAGACACCGTGAAAGCTTCCTCTGAAATAGAATGTACGGGTTTCTACAACATGCAACGTTCCGTCCTTTTGAACCGTCGCATCAATATTTACCGTATCTATTGAAAGGTCACGTGCAAATGCTTTTGCTGGTGCAATTAGAAACGCAACAGCCAAAAGCATTACGCAAAGCGCAATCCTTACAAACTGGCTCTTTTTAGAAGAGCGAAGCGAAACTTTATACATGAAAACTCCTTTATGTTACTTTCGCAACTCTTCCTAAAAGGATACCACGTACTAATTAATCTGCTGGTGAATATGAGTTATCCAATTCAAACAAAGCAGGTGGCAGTCCTTTATCCCACTCCTCTCCTACTTCCTCAGAAAGCAAATACTCATCAGTTTCTATAAAAGGAAGGCTAGCAATTCTTTTATTTCTTGATGTTTCGAGATTGCATACAAGCGAGCTTGGGCCGCTGAAGTCTAGAAGGCACCCGTAACAAATTCTCATGTCCTGAAACAGCTTTTCTCCGCATCTGGGGCAAATTTTTACGGAGTAGTTTTCTATAACCATAGCGACTCCTTCTTTCAACGTTACTTTCTTCAGTACTTATTTCTTGAATGAGCACTTTCTGACCCACCTCAAACCACGGGAAATCATCAACTGATGGTCTTTCAAATGTGCAATAAGCACCCGCGCAGCTATGAATTTGTTTAGGATGTACTCGTCTCCGAATTTTTAAAATTTCTCCGTGATCGTCTGCAAATGCGATATCAATCGGATACGTCATTCCAAAAGTATGAACTGAAGAGCACCTTAGAAGTAAGACTGGAGGAGCTGTTATCTCGGTACCCAAAAGACCGACGAACTTTTCGAAGCCTCCTTGTAACAATTCAAAAATTTGCTCTGAATTAGGGACTTCTTCTATCGAAACCTGTACATTCATTTTCAAATCACAACTCCCGACTTATAGGGACTAACAACAATTGAAGTTGTATGGGTGAGGTACAGAGGAGACTCTAATGACACTAAGGGGAGACGCACAGTATGTGGCCAAGGTCTGTACTTTAGAGTTGCTTGATATTTAGGAAAAACAGAGACCATATTCCCAATCCCCTCCTTTTCTCCCTCCATGGAGACGACAATGTCGCAATTGTCATCACATTTAAGAGCAGTTTTTATTTTCTGAGTTAAGTTTTCTAGCGTTCCTCCATCCGTGGAATGACTGGAAGAAATTCCATGAGCAATGATTTGATCTGCCGCAACACGATCAAACTTTGAGCACATATCTGCAAACTTAAATAAATTGATTGCAATTAGAGCAACCACTAATACAACCGGAAGTACCAATGCAGTCTCAACAAACATTTGCCCTTTTTGGCAACAAAGAAATTTCATTTTTCTCATATGCCACCAAAAACTTTCTTAACATCAATTTCTAAAGGAATCTCAATATCAATGACAGGAATGGTCAACTTTGCAATTGTGATTTTGTCAGGCAAATATTGCAGAGAAAATGCGCCAAGAGAACGAGCTAAAGCGATTGGATCTGATGTATTAGGTATTTTCTGAACTAGTTCACGAATCGTTGATTCTTTCTCAAAGCCAGCTTGTTTCAAAACACTTTCTGTATTAACAAGAACAGGCTTCATTTGTCTTAAATCACTTGGCTCTAATCCAGCGTCAATAACTATTTGTTTCAAAGCACTCTGTAATTTGGAGCCGACACTTCCACCTGTTATTCCGTCAACGTTATCAAGAAATTCCGACAGCTTAGAAGACCAAGAAGTTACACCATCCCCATATGAGATTAAAAGAGATCCCCACAAGCTCATTACCTTATCTATGGTCTGTCCAATAAACCCTCCCCTCCTTTCAACCTGATCAAAAAAGCTTGAAAGAACGTTGTTTGTAGAAGAGCTGTCTGGAGCAAGCGTTGCTCCGGATATTGCATATCCTTCTGGGAGAAAAACTGACTGCTCAAGTGTTCCTAAACTTCCTTGAAATTCTGGAGATGAACCTCCTCTTCTCACAAATGAAATACATCCCCAAGCTCCTGGAGGACATAATCTGGGCCTAGCAACCTTTAGGGCATCAAGTGCTTTTTGAAATATTCCAGTTGATTTATCTGCAGCTTCAGACAACTTTTTTCGCAAATCTTTTATTTGCTGACGTGATGATTCATAAACTTCAGACTCTTCGACTACGATTTTCCAGTAAAACTCAAACCCGTTATCAATATTTGTCGAAGCAGAAGCCACTCTTCCCACATCGCTGCTCGTAAAATGACAATGTTGACACTCATGAACCGCTCCAGAATCTAAATCTTGTAGCGATGCAAATTCCGCGTTTTCTCCTGTTGCTCCTGGACAAGACCTATGAGCATGAATGGTTTTCTCGCCGTTTTCATAGGTGCAAGGCCAAATAGGCTTTAGATACAGGTCCGTTTTCTTTGTCTCTTCTAAATTATGTGGTAATCGAGGTAAATTCATTTCAACCTCACCATCAGCTGTTTCTTTATAAAATCCTTTTGAAAGTTCCGTAAACGCAAAGTTGTAAAACGCTTTTCGTATAGCAGAATCACGCAATTCTTCTGCGGTGCTTCCATTGACAGTTTCTTGATCATATCGAGCTCTGTAATAAGCTCTAGCTCGCTTTAAAGCGACACCAAACGTCCAAGAAGTTGGCGACGGAATGGATGGGTTTATATCCCCAGAAAGACCAGCGAGATGCTCTGCTCTTTCACGCATAGAATACGGACCTCCACCGCAGTCTGCCTCCCACGCCCTCTTTTTAGAGGTCTCTGCTTTACTCTGTAACTCTTCAATCTGTTTTGCTATCTGCTGTAATAGTTCGCTCTGTTCTTTTAATTCATCTGACGAAACGTCACTATTTAAATGTCCAAAATCAGATTGTGACTGAGCGGGAAATAGAAGAGCTGATCCCACGAAGTTACCCGCATCAGTAGAGTTCTTTTGTATACAAGAGCTCGCTGCCATTGCTGCAAAAACTGGAAGCATTTTTTCAGTTTCCTCTAAGCCTTCACAAGCTGAAGTAGCAAATTTTTTACGCGCTTCAAGTGTCTTAAAACCTGCATCACACAATTTAGAACCCGCTGAAGCTAAACCTGGAACACATGAAGCAACCAATCCGGCTCCAACACATAACAATCCTGATAACCCAAGACTCAAAATGCTTGCATCAATTACCTGCGCAATAGTTGTGTATTTAGCTACGACATTTTCTCCTGCCATAGAAGCCGCATCTGCTATTGACTGAGTTTTGTATGCTCTCGATGAAACCCAAGCGACCGATACCAGTGCGAATACAAGCGCTAGACATACTAAAAGCGCACTTGCAAAAGCGATTGACGTAATACCGCCTTTATCGTCTATAAACATGGAAAGTCCAAGCTTTATTCTCTTATGTTTATCCTTTCCAAAAGGCAATCCAATCCGCATAAGAACCCTCAATCCAATCTGGATACGTACTAGCAGATAAACTTGAATGCAAGACAATCCCTTGGTTATCCGTCTGACCTGCAAGGAATAAACACCAGCCTATTGGCGGCATCGCTGCCACATGACCCGTAATTTCAATCAAGACATCGTTTTCTTTTTTATCAATAGAGATATTCCAGTCCTCATCTCCACCCTTATGAAATAGAGGTATCTCTGGTATAGCCTTAAGTCTGCGTTTGATATAGGACTCTATTAACTCAGTGTCAGAAGACGTTGTTGCTACTCTTAATCCTTCTGCACAGGCTCCATCCATAACTGTCTTTGTATAGAGAATGCAAACAGGTTCTACAAGCAATGCAATAATCATCAGAATAACGGGAAATAAAAGTGCTGCTTCTACTGACGCTTGACCAGCATTCTGTTTAAAACGAGAGAACATCTTTGGCTAAATCTAAAAGAGAGTCATGCATAGTATGTGAAGCAGCTTGAGTAGCCAGTTGAACAACTGCTCCATTTTGCACAAAGTGATATATCACACCAAGAGACGTAATGACAATTAAGCACGAAAATAAAACTAGAGCATATTCAAGCGTTGCTTGTCCTTGTGTATTCTTAACACCTAGTTTGATTGCTCTAATAGATTCTTCGCATCTTGAGTGGATATGTGACATGTTGAGACCCTCCTTATCTCTCCTTGATCAGAAACAGTCACAAGTTCTGACCAATTTCCACCATTAACTAAACAGCCCCATACATTGCCGGCTATGTCTAAATATCCGGAATAAACAAGCACACAATCAGCTCTTTGCTGATAGCCCTCTAAAATACTCTGGGCTTCGTTTTGAATAGTTTCTTTACTATCTCTTTGCACGGAATTCTGTTTAAACAAATCTTCTGCTGCTGCATATGAGATTGGCTGTTCATTGGCTTTTTTGTCGTCTCTATTTTCATGAGTCTGCACATAGTCTGAGCTTGTATTTGATGAATGGTCCTGTTTTCTTGGTAATACGAGAAGTGCAGCAAATAGCAAACATACAGTGACAATAATGAACACAGAATAAGCAGCAGTACTCTTTCTGCTCATAGAGAATTAATTCCCGATGTAATTGCTTCCCAAAGCTCAGAAACTTTACCTTTAAAAGCAATGATTGCGACAATCGCAATAACTACAAGTACGCCAACTAAAATTGCATACTCTGTAGTTCCCTGTCCAGATTCATCCTCTTTTAAGCCTTGTAGATACCTAAAAAATTGATAGAAGAACATCATCGGCTTTCCTTTCTCTTAAGAAGAAAATGCAGGTCCAAGCAAGGGACCTAAAATTGCAAGTAACATTGCTGGAACAATCAGCGTTCCTAGAGGGATGAGCATTTTAATTGGGATCTTTTCAATTTCCGTTTCTAACAGCGAACGCTGCTCATCGCGAAGAACTGAAGCTTGTCTATCTAATATTTCTGCAAGAGGAGTTCCAAAAGTAAGCGCTTCATTCACAACAGTCGCAAAGCTTTTAAGCGATGGAACTCCTACTTTTGCCGCCATCTGATTGAGTGCTTCTTCGCGAGTAGTAGCACCAAGCTTCCAAGTCATATGAGCATTTGAAAGCTCTTTTGATAACTCTCCAGATTCTCGCAAACAATACAAATCAAGCGCTGAATCAAAAGATAGACCCGATGACAACCCAAGAATCAAAATATCAATCATTTCTGGCATCTCACGTAGGCATGATTTTCTTGTAAACTCAGACTTTGCCCGGAGGTTCATTCTCTTGTGACTTTTTATGCCCCTCATGATTTGCTGATAATAGCTAAGGACATCAAAATGATTTAAATTGACGGGCACAACTAGGGCGAGAATAGCTATGCATGTTGCAAATAGTACAGAGCATATTAAATCCATCACTTCATTACTCCTTTCATAATGCTTCGAATAATCAAAAGAGCAACGCAATCCATGACCATTGCAATTGATGTGCATATAACGCCCGATGGCGTAAATAAACCCTTTTGAAAGTCCGGCGATAGAAGCGACAAGACAATCAATAAAACAACTGGGAGAAGACATACAATTCGAGCAGATAATCTAACTTGAGCAGTCTTTGTTGCTATGAGCCTTTGATTCTTCTCTTGTAATTCAACTAACTCGGCAGTTTTCTGTAAAAGACTCTTAAGCGGAGACCCTGTTCTATGTGAAATTACTAAGGCGCTAGCCAGCAAATTAACACCTGGAGCATCCAACCTTTCTGCCAAGTCCTCAATAGCTTCTTCAATAGGAAATCCGCACTTGATTTGCATGTCTGCAATATAAAAATTTTCTGATACGACACCTTCTGTGTGTTTACTGACATATTCAATAGATTGTGAAAGTGTGAGACCTGATCCAAGAGCAACGGCGATTGTTCTAAAAATCGAAGGCATCATATGGGCAATTTCTAAAGCAGACTGATGCTTAGCATGTTCATAAAGAAAATAAGGAACGAGAAATAACGAGAAAACACCGCAGAGCGTACCTATTGCAGACTCAAATAGAACGCCAAGCAGAATGGATCCAGCTATACCACTAATAAAAAACAGCACAAAAGCATCACTGACTAAGGTGATTCCGTATTTGTACAGAAAACGATTACGTAGCTGTGTTGATATATACGAAAAAGGTTCCCATTTGAGCAAGCGCTGAGCAAAGGTGCTATTACGTGCAAATTGTAAAAACTGAACTACATAACCTGCTATTCGTGCATTTATTTGAGAGATAGTTTTTTCTTCACCGTTGCATGCAAGAAAATAAATAATTACTCCAAACACACCTCCTGTGATTGTGGAAGTAAAGACATCCATGAAGTAACCTCCTCTTTATTGAGTATTCCTTCCTGTATTGCACGATTGATAAAAGAAGGAATTTTTACAAAAAGCCAACTTCGTTTCTGTACGTCAAACGACACCACCTCTTGCACTTCAATTGATCCTGACGAAGACAAGGAGATTTCTGAAACGCTGGTCACATATCGTTTTCCATCAGGAAATCTTTGGGACATAACTATCAAATCAAGTGCAGTGGCAATCTGCTTCTCTATGATTTCTGCAGGTAAATCCATTCCAAAACGAGCCATCAAAACCAGGCGCAATATTGCCTCTTGAGCGGTTCCGGCATGCAATGTAGTTAGAGAACCATCGTGACCTGTATTCATAGCCTGCAGCATATCAATGCACTCCTCCCCTCTTACCTCTCCTACTACAATGCGATCTGGCCTCATTCGGAGCGCGTTTCTCACCAATGATCTAATGGTTATTTCTCCTGTTCCTTCTATTGAGGCAGGTCGAGCCTCTAGCCTGACCACATTTGGATGTGAATCAAACTTAAGCTCCGCTGAGTCCTCAATAGTGACAATTCTTTCTGACTTTGAAATTTCACATGAAAGTGCATTTAAAAGCGTAGTCTTACCAGATCCTGTTCCTCCTACAACCGCGATTCCCTGTCTGCACTTCACAGCCCAAGATAAAAATCTTGCAAGCCATTGAGGCAATGATTTCATTTCCACTAGCCGGTCCAAAGAAGTAATTTTTCCGGTGAATCTTCGAATAGTTACTGAAGTGCCATTCACTGCAACAGGGCTTGCAACTGCATTGACACGGTCTCCATTCTCAAGTCGAGCGTCAACAATAGGACTTACCCTATCCAGCCTTCTTCCTAATGGAGATAAGATACGATCCATAACAATCAAAATCTGCTCTTCAGAGTCAAAGACTGTTTTTGATTCAAATAGCTCGCCGTTTTTCTCGTAAAACAAATTGTTGCAACCGTTAATCATGATTTCAGTAACATCTTTATCATTCAGTAGCGGCTGGATTGGACCAAGACCACATACTTCATTGATTACCTGTTCGATGGTTTCCTCATAGTCAACTGAACTAAAAAGCTCGTCCTTCTCTTCATTAACAATTGCCTCACAGGTAACTCTTAGTTCGTCTCTTACGCGATCGATATCACTGCCCGTTATAAGAGAAGAAACCGTGGAAAGTCCTAATCGAGAAACAAGTTTTTCTTTTAACTTCTTTCTCGCCTTCTGAAATACTTCTTTTTGGAGTAGTGAGTCATTCTCATCTTGCGCCTCAATTTGCTTAGCAACGCGTTCAAAGACAAGCATTAACCCACCTCCTTCCTCCTATTGAATAAGCTAAATGGCTTTTTCTCAGGAGCTACTTGCAGGGCAATCTGAGCCTCTCGCAGCTGTGGAAGAATGCCCAGCTCGTTAAGGAAATGCGCAAGGACAAAAGAAACCGACTGCGCAAATGAAGTTTCCTCTTGTAACAACACGGAAAGCTTTCCTTGCTGAATAAGCTCCTGAAACCCTGGTCCGCCTTCAAAAATCCTAAACATCTTTGCTGCTTCAAGACCAATCTCTGCCTTTCCAATAGAAAAGTCCTGTTTAACCTTTGGATTTGCTTTGTTTTCAAGTCGGATAATGCGAGTTCTTGCCACTCCAAGACGCACTGCAAGTCCACTTACTTTTGCTAAAGAATTAATACACGTAAGAGGGTTCTCGGAGACTATTACCAGCCTATCTGCGCATTGTGCTGCCTGAGCGTAGCAATCTGTTGAAGCGGTAGTAGTATCCACAAGTACCAAATCAACCAAACCGGAAACAGCTTGGAGAAAATGACTCACGCAAGGAAAGAGAAGCTCTGCCATTTCAGGTTTTACACAAGGGCCAAAAAGATACAGATTTTTATGGATACAGGTTGCCTTTTCAAGGAGATTTTCTTTTTCTGAAGGAGTATCAGTTACTAAATCAGAAAAGTCTTTTGGCTGCCTAATTCCAAGTTTCTCAAAAGCATTTCCATAAGACAGGTCAAAATCAACTAATGCAACTTTTAAACCCCAAGAAGAAGCAAGCAGCGCCATTGAAGAAACAAGTGTGGTCTTTCCCACGCCTCCTCTTCCTGAAGTGAACGTAAGGATTGGAGCTTTTAAAGTCTTATCAAGAGGAATAAGGGATTGTAGATAGGTATTCAGCTCTTGTATGCTGGCAACATAATCTGAAGCTTCTGGTAAAGGCTGAGAAAGCCTGTCAGCCCCATATGATTGATATCCTCTTCCAACCTTTACCAGATCTCCTAATTCCATAGGGTCAATAACTAAATCAACTCCCGCTTTAGCTGCTCTAGAACGAAGTGATCCAGAAGCGCCAGACCTTACCAGCACTACACAACGAGCATTTCCGTCTTTAACAATTGCAGCCGCTAGATTTATATCCGAAACATCGGAGCCAGTATTGCCAATTAACACCGAATAATCTTGAGGAGTTGAAGAGGCTACAATTGATCTAAGAGATGCTGCTGAATCGGCAAATTCACACCTATTGCTAATTCCCAAGTAAGTAAGAATGGCGCCAATCTCAACGCGTGCATCAAGACCTACGTATGAGATCCACTTTTCTAACATCACGCATCACCTCCTGGGTTAGTAGACGAATCTGCTTGTGACGCACTGTCACTGTTTTGGTTGGTTGTTGAAGAAGTAGGGTTCTCTGGCTGCACCTCTTCACTTGCATCAGATGGGCTTGCTTGATCTGTCTTGTCAGAAAGATCTTTTGAGTCTTCTTCTTCAACGAAAGAATTGTTCTTTACTAAGTCCTGAGCGTTAATCTTTGACCCAGGAAGAGTAAATCGAAGTGTTCCTCGAGCGTATGCAGAAAGCACAGCAGGAACTTGTTCAGGAGTCAATCCAAGCGTTACGGAGGAGGAAGTGTAAAGAGTGCCTTCGGTGTCATCTGACAACACTGCAATATCCGAAGCAATACAGGTAATAAGAGAATCAGTGACCTCATACGCTGCAAGCTTTGTACCAGCGCTGAGCCTCTCAGCTAGTCCGTATTTCTCGCCATGAGAAATAGTGAGACCAACAAGATTTTCTGGAATAGAAATCTGAGAGGCAACTGATCGTAGATGAAGCGAGACAACAGGCATTCCAACTCCAATAACAGATGAAACCGTACGACCCATAACACTTTCTGGATTAGTAATTGCGCCTTCGGGAATCAAATCAGAAATCCAGCTTTTTAACTGAGTGTTAGAAGATGAGAGAGTTTCTCCGGGTTCTATTTGTTTGGTGGCCACCAAAATTGAAGTAAGCTCACCACCATATTTTTGTATTGCCTCTGCACGCGATTTTTCTGCTTCAGCGCGAACGTTTTGTACGTATGCAAAGAAACAAAAACTGGCCAAAAGTGCGCTTAACACAGAAATTAAAATTCTTGTTTTCTTAGTCACTGTTTGTCCTCCCTCCATTTGCGATACATAGATTGTGCACTTGGCATGAGAGTGAAAATGCAAAAAATAAAAGATTTACCTGCACAAATCTGTCCGATAGCTGACGCGAATCTGACGCAAGTTAATAAACCCAAAGGCTGAAGCAACGGGAAGAAAAATGGGTAATTTAATTTTTTATCTAACTTGATATATAAAAATTTTTAGAAAATCATAGCTGCTTCAAATTTGGCAGTTTTACTAAATGATTTTCTGAGTGATCTCACTGACTTATAAAACGAGGGTTGACCCTCCCCAATTAGCTGGGCGGGACCAACCCTCGTTAGTCTCAATATAACATATTTCCTGCTAGTTTAGCGAAAAACACCCTAGACAAATCAGGGTGCTCTGAGGGTTTAGGTGTTTTACGCCGTTAAAGCTTAAAGCACAACATCAGGGTCGAGCGATTGCTGACTTTCTCGCATTTCTTTTGCCAAAGACAAATATGCTTTTAGCTGCGGCTCTGTAATCTTGCCCTCGTACAGAGCATCCTGAACACTACATCCTGGCTCATGCGTATGGGTGCAGTCCCTAAACTTACACGTCTGAGCAGCTTCAGAGATATGCGGGAAAATCTTCTGCAATCCCCTCTCATGGCCCACAATAGGCAGACTTCTGAGGCCAGGTTCATCCACAATAATGCCAGCATCAGGAAGCGCTACCATGCGACGAGCAACTGTTGTATGCCGTCCTGCCTTATCAGATTCGCGGACTTCTCCCGTTTCAAGCGCCTCATGTCCCAAAAGCGCATTCAAAAGCGTTGATTTACCAGCACCTGATTCGCCAAGTACAATGGCCACGGAGCCGTAAGGAACAAGGCTGCGAACAGCATCGATTCCCCACGCAGCTCCAAGCTTTTGAGCAGTCTGGGCAAGATCAGCAAGTGCATCGGTTTTCTCGCCCTCAAGCTTTGAAGCTGTTGCAACAATTTTTACTGTAGAGCCAAGAGCTGCGGTAATAGAAGAAATCTCTTGCGCCAAAAGCTCTGGTCCCGCTACGTCTGACTTAGTGAGCACCACGGCACAGGCAGCGCCGCAGTCTTTAGAGATAACTGCTGAGCGCACAATACGATCTACCGAGACAGCCTCGCCGTCCAAGGCCTGCACCACAAGCACCAGGTCAACGTTTGCAGCCAAAGTCTGCTTTTGACCACGGGCACCGCCCTTCCAGCGAGCAATATCGGTCTCTCGCGGCAGAACCGCCTCGATGATGCCCATATCGTGCGAGTCCGGAATGCGCGCGCATACCCAGTCTCCCACAGCCACCGTGGAGTTCTGGCCCTTGGTCACGCGCGCGGCAAACTCGGCGCGAAACACTCCCTGCTCCGAAACAACCGCAGGAAATCCCCTATCCAAGCGGACCACGCAGGCCATAGTCATCGTCTGGCGAGAAACCCCTTGGGCTTCAAGCTCAGATACAACATCTGCATAAGCCTGCGTCTGGGCCGACGATGGAGTCAACTGTTCAAACGTTGGAACATCCAGCAATGAAGAAAGGGCCGGCAGTGACCCTTGAGTCCTGCCGGCTCCTAGTTTCTTGGAACTTTTTGTACGCTTAGCGGACAAGAGTGCTCCCTACCTTATACTTTGTTTTTCTGCACAGAACGCATAACAGCCTTGTACAGCTCCATCAGAGGAATAATAGATGCAGCTAAAAGCATTGCCATGGCGTACTCTTCAAAACCAATCTCAGCAAAGCCAAACGCCTGAGAAAGTGGTGTCTCAATTACCACAAAGGTAAGAATCAAAGACATAACAAAGGAACCCCACAGCCAAATGTTTTGGCTGGTCAGCTTAAAGATGGAACCACGCAGAGAACGCATATTGAAGGAGTGGAACATCTCAACCATAGAAAGCGTCAAGAACGCCATGGTCATACCCTCAACGCCAGCCTCTGGGTTAGTAATAACCTGAGAGATATCAAAGGTTCCATACTCAAAGTAGTGGCCAATAAAATAGCTGGCAAGGGTGAGAAGAGCAATGATAGAGCCCTGAACAAGGCAGTCAAAGCCAACGCCACCCGCAAAGATTCCGTCCTTAGGATTACGAGGCTTACGCTTCATAATGCCTGGTTCAGCCTTCTCGGTAGCCATAGCAAGCGCAGGCAGAGAGTCGGTGATTAGGTTAATCCACAGAAGGTGAGTAGGCTGAAGAATAGTAAAGCCAACCAGAGATGCAATAAAGACGGAAATAACCTCTGCAAGGTTGGAGCTCAAGAGGAACTGGATGCACTTACGAATGTTGTCGTAGATGCGTCTTCCCTCTTCGCACGCACTAATGATGGTGGCAAAGTTATCGTCAGCCAGAACCATATCTGCAACGCCCTTAGTGACATCGGTACCAGTAATGCCCATACCGATACCAATATCAGCACGTTTGATGGAAGGAGCATCGTTAACGCCGTCACCTGTCATGGCCGTAACCATGCCCTTCTTGCGCCAGGTATCAACAATGCGGACCTTGTGCTCAGGCTGAACGCGTGCATAAACGCCAATTGTCTCAATGCGCTGCTCAAACTCTTCATCGGAGATCTTATCAAGCTGTGCGCCCGTAATTGCCTGAGAGCGATCAGTAATAATACCCAGTTCAACCGCAATAGCAACGGCTGTATCAATGTGGTCACCAGTAATCATAACGGTGCGCATACCAGCTTCATGAGCCTCTGCAACAGCGCCCTTAACCTCAGGACGAACTGGGTCAATCATGCCAGAGAGTCCAACAAAGACCATGTCATGCTCAAGGTGAGCTGGATCATAGCTCTGAGGAGCTTCTGTTCCCCAATCGCGACGAGCAGATGCCATAACGCGAAGTGCCTGGTCAGCCATGGACTTGTTCTGAGCCAAAATTTCAGAGCGAGCCTCATCGGTGAGGTCAATAACGCCATCACTTGTCATAATCTTGGTGCAACGAGCAAGTACCTCGTCAGGTGCACCCTTAGTGTGCTGTACAACCTTGCCAGAGCGGGTGCGCACCACAACAGACATCATCTTACGAACAGAGTCAAAGGGCGCCTCGCCGATACGAGGGCGAGAAGAAGCAAGGTCACTTGTGGTGTATCCAAGTTTTGCAGCGTCTGCAACAAGAGCAGCCTCAGTAGGCTCACCCTTTGCTACCTGTTCCGCATCATCCCAGGTAGCATCACAGCACAGTGCCATGGTGCGAACATGTGCGTCAAGGTTTTCTGTCTCATGACGGACAACAGTCATCTTGTTCTGAGTCAGAGTACCAGTCTTATCGGAGCAAATTACCTGAGTACAACCAAGGGTCTCAACTGCGGTAAGTCGGCGGACAATAGCGTGGCGTTCGCTCATTCTAGTAACACCCATAGAAAGAACGATGGTAACAACAGCAACAAGACCCTCTGGAATTGCAGCTACTGCAAGAGAAACTGCAACCATAAACGTGCTGAGGATAAGGTCAAAGTTGCCAAGCATCTCAGCACCGTGCTTAATAAAGCCTGTTGCAAAAACAAGCAGTGAGATGACAACAACAAGAATAGTAAGTGTGTGGGAAAGCTTATCGAGGGCAATTTGAAGTGGAGTCTGTCCTTCTTCTGCCTGAGAGATTGCGTCTGCAATCTTGCCCATCTCAGTGTCCATGCCTGTTGCAACAACAACTGCACGACCGCGTCCATAGACCACAATAGATCCGGAGTAGCACATATTCTTTCGGTCACCCAAAGGAATGTCATCAGTGCCTTCAGCAAGACTGAGGGTCTCCGCGTGTTTCTCGACAGGAACTGATTCACCCGTGAGCGCAGACTCCTCTACCTTCATAGAAGCGCTCTCAAGAATGCGGCAATCGGCTGGGACAGAGTCACCTGCCTCAAGCAGGATGATATCGCCCACAACAAGCTCGGTTGAGGCAACCGTCTCAAGGCGGCCGTCCCTGATAACCTTGCTCTGAGCTGCGCTCATCTCTTGCAGAGCAGCAAGGGCTTCCTCGGCTTTGCCCTCCTGGACAACACCAAGAACAGAATTGATAACAACAACAAACAGAATAATTACGACGTCTGCAACTCCGCCTTCTCCGGTATAAATACCTTCAGCAGCAGAAATAGCAGCGGCAACAAGAAGCATGATGACCATAGGATCTGCCATCTGCGCAAAGAATCTTTTAATAATTGATTCTTTTGGAGCCTCTTTAAGCTTATTGAGACCATGAGCCTCAAGACGCGAAGCTGCTTCTGCATCAGACAGACCAACTTCAGCATCAGTTTTTTGCGCACTGATAACATCAGCCGCACTTGAAAGATACTCTTTCAAAGTTCCTCCTGGGTTTCTACCTGACAGATTGATGCCCGATCATAATTCCCCAGGAGAGGGGCAAGGGCTCACCAAGGTTGCCGTGTCAGGACCTTACAACGTCCTATCATAGGACCTTACAATGCTCTATCATTTTACCGTATTCTTTCTTTTTTCAAACCTTATAAATATTTCTTAAAACTCCTGTTATGTGGCAAATAATTGTTATCCAAGGGGTACAATAAGCGCAGAACATAACAACATAAGCCAAACGTTAGTTTTGGCAAGGAGGCAGTTATGAAAATCCTGTTTTATGGTGCTCAAAGTTATGACAAGGATTCTTTCAACCTTGAGCTTCCAAAGTATCCAGATGTTTCAATTGACTACATTGAGTCAAACCTTACGCCTATGACCGCAGGCTTTGCTAAGGGTTATGACGCTGTCTGCGCTTTTGTTAATGCAGATGCTTCAATTCTGACCCTTGAGATTCTTGCCGGCTTTGACGTTAAGCTTCTGCTTATGCGCTGCGCTGGCTTTGATGCTGTTGATGTAAACGCTGCTAAAGACCTTGGCATTACGGTTACACGCGTACCTGCTTACTCCCCTGAGGCAATTGCGGAGCACGCAATGGGTCTTGCACTTGCTGCTAACCGTCGTATTCACCGTGGTTACATCAGAATTCGCGAAAATAACTTCTCGCTTGTTGGCCTTGTTGGCGATACACTTCACGGTAAAACTGCCGGCATCGTTGGAACTGGTCGTATTGGTGCAGCACTTTGCCGTATCTGCAAAGGCTTTGGCATGCACGTCCTTGGCGCAGACCTCTATCCAAATATGAGCCTTGTCAATGACGAACACGTTGTTGATGAGTATGTCAGCTACGATGAGCTCTGGGAGCGTTCGGACTTTATTTCACTCCACGCTTTCTTGAATGATGAGAGCTATCACATGATTAACGATAAGACCATCGGAAAGATGAAAGATGGCGTCATCCTCGTTAATACTGGTCGCGGCGGACTTATTGATACCAATGCTCTTATTCGTGGCATTCTTTCTGGCAAAATTGGTGCTTGCGGCCTTGACGTTTATGAAGAAGAAAATCCAAACGTCTATAAGGATCGCGGTGCTGAGGTCTTCGACTCAGTTACTTCTACGCTTTGCTCCTTCCCTAACGTAGTTATGACCAGTCACCAGGCATTCTTTACACATGAAGCGCTCTCTCAGATTGCACAAGTTACGCTTGATAATGCAACTGCTTTTGCTGAGGGCACTGACTACGTTGATAAAAGTGTGGTTTGCTAAGCGCCAGAGAAACAATCGCTTCAAAAACGGTTACTATTGATATCTGAATGTGATTTCAATTCCTATGAAAAGGAGAGATATGGCTCGCAAAAAGACCAAGATTGTTTGTACTATGGGTCCTGCTACAGAAAGTGATGAGGTCCTTCGTGAGCTCATTCTTGCTGGCATGAACGTCGCACGTTTTAACTTCTCGCACGGTAGCCATGAGTATCACCGCACTATGATTGGTCGCGTTCGTTCTATCTCTGATGAGCTTGGTATTCCTATTGCTATCATGCTTGATACAAAGGGTCCTGAGGTTCGCACCGGTCTTCTCGAGGATGGCAAGAAGGTCACCCTTACTACTGGTGAGTCCGTCATTGTAACCACCGATGATGATGTCATTGGTAACGCTCAGCGCTTCTCGCTTGACTACAAGAATCTTCCAAAAGAGGTCAAGAAGGGCTCCATCATCCTTATTGATGACGGCCTCATTGGCCTTGAGGTTGATCATGTTGAGGGCACCGACATGCACTGCAAGATTATCAACGGCGGTGAGCTTGGCGAGAAGAAGGGCGTAAACGTTCCTAACGTCAACATTGGTCTTCCTTCCGTTACTGAGCAGGACCGCGCAGACATCATGTTTGGTTGCGAGCTTGGTATTGACGCAATTGCTGCTTCCTTCATCCGTGATGGTGCTGCAGTTGAAGAGATTCGTAACATCTGCCGTGAGATGGGTACTCCAAACGTACAGATCTTCCCTAAGATTGAGTCCGCTCTTGGCGTAAAGAACTTTGACGAGATTCTTGCAGCATCTAACGGCATCATGGTTGCCCGTGGTGACCTTGGTGTTGAGGTCCCTGCAGCAGAGGTTCCTCACATCCAGAAGACTGTCATCAAGAAGTGCAACGATGCATACAAGCCTGTCATCACCGCAACTCAGATGCTTGACTCTATGATTCGCAACCCTCGTCCAACCCGTGCAGAGGTTACCGACGTTGCTAACGCAATCTACGACGGCACTGACTGCGTCATGCTTTCTGGTGAGTCCGCAGCTGGTAAGTACCCTGTTGAGGCAGTAAAGACTATGGCTTCCATCTGCAAGGAGACCGAGAAGTACCTGCCAGTCAAGGATGTCTATCACCAGCGTGAGGGCCTTAAGAACGTTAACGGCGCTACTGGCTTTGCTGCAGTTGATATGGCAATCCGTGTTGACGCAAAGTGCATCATCTGCCCAACACACTCCGGCCGTACCGCTCGCCTTGTTTCTAACTTCCGTCCAAAGCGTCCTCTGTATGCAATGTCTCCATCCGATGAGGCAGTTCGTCGTACCTGCTTCTATTGGGGTGTCTATGCATTCAAGACCTCTGAGCAGGGCACGCTTTCTAACACCATGTACAACGCTCTGAACGTTGCAAAGGAAGTTGGCGTTGTTGAGACTGGTGATATTGTTGTTCTGACTGCTGGCGATCCTCATACCAGCCCACGTCTTGGTGACTACACCACTTCGACTAATGTTGCTATGATTTGCCAGATTCAGTAAACCGCATTTCAGCTTTAACGTTATATGCACCCAAGCACAAGCTTGGGTGCATATTTTTTACGTGGGATATTTTTACGTGGGATATTTTTAGCGTCTTGCCAGCAGTTAGGCAATCTTCCAGCCGACGGTTTTCTCGCGCATGTTAACAAAATCAGCGTAGATGCCGCCTTCTTTCATGAGAGATTCATGAGTTCCCCGCTGAACAATACGACCCTTATCCAGGACAAGTATCTGATTTGCTTTACGCACCGTCTTGAGGCGATGGGCAATCATAATAACGGTCTTAGACTTTGTTAGCTCGGCGATTGCGCGCTGAAGTTCAAGCTCGTTTTCTGGATCAACATTAGCCGTTGCCTCATCAAGTACTACGATTGGCGCATCTTTTAAGATAGCGCGCGCAATAGAAAGACGTTGGCGCTCGCCACCAGAAAGCATTGAGCCGCCTTCTCCTAAGCGTGTTTCATATCCGTCAGGTAACGCCTGGATAAACTCTTCACAACAGGCACGCTTAGCTGCGTCAACTACTTGCTCATGAGTTGCACTTGGATTGCCAAACTTGATGTTGTTCTCAATGGTGTCATCAAACAGGAAAACTCCCTGGAAAACAGTAGAGAAATTTTGGAGCAGGGCGTCAACTTTATAGTCGTGCACATCGCGTCCACCAAGCGTGACCTGGCCTGTATTCACATCCCAGAAGCGTTCAATCAAACGGACAAGCGTTGTCTTGCCCGAACCGCTTGGACCTACAATGGCACAAGAAGTACCTGCAGGAATCGAGAGGCTCACATCGTCAAGAATTTGCCTGTCGTCGTAGCCAAACGACACATGAGAAAGCTCTATGTCGCAAGAATCCGCTTTCTCTAGACCTTCTCCCTCTTCCATTGCAGGAGTGGCGAGAATGGCGTTTGTTTGCTCCATTGCAATTTCAATGTTACGCAGAATAGTTGAGAAACGACCAGCAGATTCAAGACGGCTGAACAGCATAAATGACATAACCACTACGGTTAAGCACGTAGCTGTATCAAGTGTTCCAGATAGCCATAGACCAACTGATACCAGGCACATGATAATGCTCGTGGCCTTAGAGATAATCATCTGCAAAACTGAGAAACGAAGTGCCTTAAACTCAAGTTTGAGCGCTTGAACGCGGCAATCATCAACTGCTTTGGCGTACTTTCCCTCAGCGTCATCAATAAGGGAAAATGCCCTTACCACGCTAATGCCGCGAACATACTCAAGGACGGAGCTAATCAAAGTAGTATTTGCGGCTACATAATCATCTGATGTATTGCGCACATAGGCCTGTAAGAGCTCCATAGTTATGCAGAAAAGAGCAAATGTAGCTGCAGTTATAAGGCCTAATTGCCAACAAAATACAAACAGGAACGCAACAATAATTGCTGTTAAGGCCAAGCCACCAAAAACCATCATATAGAGCAAGCCGCCAAGATTTTGCATTACATCAAGCTGATTAGTCATAACAGCTGTTACTTCTCCAAGGCTATTCTCGTTAAAATAACCCATGGGTAAACGGCGCAGCGTATCTCCAATTTCTGCGCGCTTAGCTCCAGCCATACTAAAATTAGCATCACAGAAATTCTCGCTCTTAAAGTGAGCACAGATAAACGTTCCTATAATGCTCAAAAGCATGACTCCCAGCGCAGAAACTATCGTCTGGGTTGAGAGCGTATCCGTAGTAAGAGCAGTAAAAACAATCCAAAGCGCCGTTATTTGCACACCTTCAAAGAGGCAGCCAAGAACGGTAAAGAACAGGCCCTTGTGGAGTTTCTGGCGATAAGAACTTCCAAATTGAAAGTACATTTTTAAGACAGATAACATTGCTACTCCCCTCCTTAAGCCTCGTCGAGTGCGCCGATATGAGCGCGATACATGGTTGCATAGAGCGGGCATGTCTCCATAAGCTGATTATGCGTACCCTCAGCTTCAATAGAGCCATCATTAACAACAACAATTTTGTCGGCATTTTGTACGGTAGAAAGACGATGAGCGATAACCACCAGTGTTTTGCCAGCTACCAGTTTTGCAACTGCAGATTCAACCTCTGCTTCAGACTCTGGATCTGCGTAAGCTGTTGCCTCATCAAGCATGATGATCGGCGCGTTTTTGAGCATAGCTCGTGCAATTGCTACACGCTGGCGTTCTCCGCCAGAAAGGTGCCCACCTGAGCCTCCTACAACCGTTTGATAGCCGTGAGGAAGTGATTGGATAAAGTTGTGGCAGCCAGAGGCTTTTGCGCAGGCAATAACCTCATCATCGGTGGCATCTTTTTTGCCCATTCTGATATTTTCCATAATGGTTTCATCAAAAAGGTAACTATCTTGGTCAACATAAGCTACAAGGTTTGCAAGTTGAGATGGACTGCAGGAGCGAATATCTTGCCCACCAATAGAAACAGATCCTTTATTTGGATCCCAAAAACCTGCGATAAGCCGAGCAACAGTAGATTTACCTGATCCACTTGGGCCAACAAGTGCTGTAACTTGTCCTGGCTCAATGTCTAAAGTAATCCCGTGAATCACCTCATTGCTTCCGTAGGAGAAGCGAACATCGCTCAGCTTAATTTCAGTACCTTCAAGCGTGCAAGGAACCTCAGCTCTCACCTGATTAGGGTAATTTAAAACCTCAGAAATTTCTTTAACAACAGAACCAACCTGTGCAAGAGAATCCATAAAGCTCATTGCTTCAAAGAGTGGCTGGAAAATACCAAGAGAAAGCACTGCGCACATGACAAACGTAGAAGGAGAAAGACTCCCCTGGAGTACAAACAGGCATCCCAAAGGTAATACGGTTACGAGTGTTGCTGGAGCAATAGACAGCATGGCATCCTGCCAGATTTGACAGTGGCTCATCCAGTCAATAAAGGCATGAGCGGAGGCGTAAACAGCTTTAGAGAACTTCTCGTAAGAACTTGCCGACTGTCCAAAAGCCTTAATTACCTCAATTCCTGACACGTACTCAACTGAGGCGTTATTCATCTCTTTACCAGTTACGATAGTATTCTGATACCAATACTCATAGTCCTTCATCATGCCTGATAAACAAGCAAGTCCCACAATAATAGTGAGTAGAGCAGCAAGAGCAAGTCGCCAGTCCAAAATAATCAGATAGACAAAAACTGCAAATGCAGCAGTAAGGTTTGAAGTGAGCTCTGGAACCGCATGAGCAAGTGTGGTTTCAATGCTATCGATTTTCTCGACCAGAAGACGTTTGAGAGAGCCTGAGGGCGTATCAAGCACATATCCCATAGGGATAGTTGTCAGCTTCTTTGCTACTCGGGTACGCATATTTGCGATTGTCGCAAATGTTGCCTTATGAGAGACGACCGTCGAAAGATGATGGAAAATTATTTTAACTAAATAGCTAAAGCCCGCTATAAGCCCCCAATGCAGATAAAACGGCCATTCTTTAATTCCATTAAAGATACCAACCACCATGTTGCCTGCGGCAACGTAGGGAACCATTCCTCCCAAAACGCCAATAATGGCAAGAATGACAGAGAGCGCGTACATACCTTTTCTATCTGACCACTCGAGCAACACTGCAACAGGATTTACTTCAGATTGCTGTGGGGTGCTTTCTGTATTTTGCTTTTCCGCACTAGTTTGACCGCATATATTTTGATGTTTTGTTGCTTCCATACTGCCTCCTGTCACAAACTCATTACGTGTATCTGTAAATCAGGCTGGCTCTGACAGAAAACTTAACTGCCAAAAGTTAGTCATAGATAACTATTTATTAGTTTCAAACTGCTGAATAGCTAAAACAAGATTGTTTTATAAGTAATCGGTAAATGGTAAACGCGCTGTCTGTAATTGAGACGTGTAAGGAATCCCATTAAAATACTTATGAAAGCTTAATCTAGTCTCAATAATTGGTTAATCTTTATAAGAGACCATGTATCACGAAGACGAGAGGCGTCTTTAACATCTCGAAAGGAAGCTGATCATGGAAAAGCTAGAAAAGGTTGAGGTAATTCGCGAGAAGTGCGGCGTAAGCTACGAGGACGCAAAGGCAGCACTTGACGCTTGTGATGATAATGTTCTTGATGCAATTATTTGGCTCGAGAAGCAGGGCAAGTCCACTAAGCAGACTGCAAACTATACTACTGAGTCAGCTGCACAGTCAGACGTTTCTCCAGAAATGGAAGCAGCTCAAATTGCCTACCAAGAATCAAGCAAGAAGTCTGATTTCTCAGAGAATATGTCTTCTCTTTGGGAAAAGTGCAAGGAGCTGTTTAATAAAAGCGTAGAGACAAAATTTATTGTTACTCGTCGCGGTGAGCAGTTCATGGCCATGCCAGTAATTATTCCAATTGTTGGTCTATTCCTCTGGGGTGCTACGTTCTGGCTGCTCATCATTGGCTTGTTCTTTGAGATGCGCTATCACATCCAGGGAGCTTATCCTATTGTTGTTGATGTAAATGAGGCAATGGATAAGGCTGCAGATGCAGCGGGTTCCATCAAAAAAGATGTTATCGACAAAAAATAAAATGCAATTGGTTCCAAACCTAAAATAGAAAACTTCGATATTTAGGCGAGAAAATGATTAAGGTTCTTATCGTTGAAGATGAAGAAAAAATTGCACGCTTTATAGAACTCGAGCTTAAACATGAGGGCTATGAAGTAGACAAAGCTCTTGACGGAAGAACCGGAGCTGAAAAAGCACTGTCAAATGACTACGACCTTATCTTGCTTGATGTACTTCTCCCCCAGCTTAATGGTCTAGAAGTTCTTAGAAGGATTCGTCGCGAGAAAAACACGCCAACTATCATGCTTACCGCTCGTGATTCGGTTATGGATAAAGTAGCTGGTCTCGATGCGGGTGCAGATGACTACCTCACCAAACCTTTTGCGATAGAGGAACTTCTCGCCCGCATTCGCGTGGCACTCAAACACCACGAGGCAGATAATACAAACTCTCAAGTAGTTCCACAAGCAGCGGCTGCTAACACTTTTACGCTTAAAGGTGTCTCGCTTGATGTTGATCGTAGAGAAGTCTGTGTCAAGAACGATTCAATCGAACTTACTACTAAGGAATTTGAAGTCCTTCGTATGCTCATGGAACACGCTGGTGTAGTTATGAGCCGTGAACGTATTGCATCTGAAGCCTTAGGATATGAGTTTGCTGGAGAAACAAACAACGTAGATGTTCATATTGCCCATCTACGTGCAAAAATTGACGACCGCTATAACATCAAGCTAATTACTACTGTTCGTGGAGTCGGATATGTCATCAGAGAAGCATAATCGTTCCACTATACAAGAGCATAAAAAGCCTTTCTTTACTCCCTCTGATTCGTCGACAGCTGGAGTAATTACCTGGGGATTTTGGTGGCGTAAGCTGATGAATTACATCGGCTTTGATCTCTTTTTACTGGTAACTATTGCTCTGATTTTTATTTATATGTATAACCAGCATGTTCCGCAAGGTACTTTTTACCTAGGTTTTTTCCCTACTGAGTCTCACTCTATTTCTCTTACTGGATTCAGTTTCTTACACGGACTCTCAAGCCTAAAATACATTGTTCATGGCCCTACTTTTGGCGCAAAAATATTTGATTTAGGCGAAGAGTTAGCACGCTTCTGGCCCCTGTATATTGCAATTCTTATCTGGGAAATCATTGATCTGTTGTCATTCTTCGGTGATATGCGTCGTGTCAGAAGGGCTCTTCAGCCCCTCAATACACTTGCACTTAAAGCCGACCAACTAGTAAATAGTGATGTTCTCTCTACCGAAGCTACAACAAATGACGTCCTGGTCAAAAGCGAGAAAATTAGGAGTCTTGAACAGGCAATTGAAGAAGCCAATATCAATGCTCCAAAGATTCAAACGGGTGACCAAGACCTGGCAAGTATTGAGATTGCCTTGAATAAACTGCTTCAACGTATGCAAGAAGCAAAATTACAACAGATGCGCTTCGTCAACGATGCCAGCCACGAGCTTCGCACGCCTATAGCTGTTATCCGAGGTTATACTGACATGCTGGATCGCTGGGGTAAGACAGACGAAGCGGTACTTGACGAGTCCATTGCTGCCCTCAAATCTGAGAGCGAACACATGCACGACCTTGTTGAGCAGCTCCTCTTCTTAGCACGCGGAGACGCAGGAAGAAATACCCTCACAAAGACTAAGCTCAATCTTGCACGGATAACTTCTGAGGTCTGTGAAGAGTCGGAAATGATTGATCCAGATCATCACTATGTGCTGAAATTTGATCAAGGTGCACCAACAGACGATTGCTATCAGGTGCTTGCTGATACCGCCATGATTAAACAGTCTATCCGTATTATCGTGCAAAATGCTGCTCGATATTCTGCTGCTCAGACCACCATTTCTTTTAATGTCGCGTATGACGAGAAAACCGTTCAAGTTTCAATCGAAGATGAAGGTATGGGCATGTCCGAGACAGCAGCCGCTCATATTTTTGAGAGATTCTGGAGAGCCGACAACGCTCGTATTGAAAGCAACGAGGGTTCTGGACTTGGCTTATCCATTGCTAAATGGATTGTCGATAATCATGACGGCTCTATTGAGGTGCTTTCACGCGAAGGTGTAGGCACACGTTTTACCATCGTTTTACCTCGAGAGATGTCATAGTGAACCCAAAGGCACATCCAAAAGTAAAAGGTCCTTCTCGCCCGCAAGATAGCTAGGCAGCTAGGCGGTCGTACTACCTGATATGCATCTCTATGCATAAACTTCATCTAATATGCTTGAAAATGAATAGACAAATATAAGAAATTTAACTATCGATAAATTCCACCTCTATGGAACACACCTAAGTCAGATATTCTGCTCAATTGCGGGCATTTTACACATCTAATGATGATAATCTGCATGGTTGAGGTAATTTCTGCGTCATGTATACGTCTTTTTAACAGATTATCTGACTTAGGTGTGTTTTGAACTGCCTCCTATTTCTCGTGTCCAAGAAATGGGAGGCAGTTCATCGAGAAGGACCTTTTGTTGTAACTGAAGTATGAAAGAAGCCTAACTTCTAAGCGCCGAGCTTGCTCTGGTGCAGCTCAACAAACCTCTGCAGCTTTTGAACAATCTCTATCGTGAGCATGTCCTTTTTAACCTGCCAAGACCAATTGCCTTCAGCTTTACCAGGAATGTTCATACGAGCATCGTCAGAAAGACCTAAGACGTCCTGTAGCGGCAGAATAACTACAGCATTAGAAGTTCCAGCTACCTGCTCCATAAGATAATCAAAAATCTGTTGTGATTCATTAGTTGCCTGGCCACCTGTAAAACGAGCTTCTACAAAACCCATAAGCGTTTGCGTATCATGGGTACCGCTGTACACAATAGACTCCTGAGCTGGTGTAAAGGAATATCTACAGTCTCCATCAGCAAATTGAATGACGCTCATGCCTGGAAATCCCGTCTGAGAAAGCAGCGCTCGGACCGCAGGAGTAATCGCTCCTAAATCCTCTGCAATAAAAGGAAGTGGACCAAGCTGCTTGTAAGCAACATCAAACATCTCCAGGCCGGGACCAAACTTGAATGAGCCCTCGGCAGCAGTCTTTCCTTGCTCAATAGCATAGTAAGACGTAAAGCCAATAAAATGGTCCAGCCTGGTATAGTCATACAGATAGAAAGACCTGCGGAAACGTTCAATCCACCAACGGTATCCCTCGTCTTTATGAGCCTGCCAGGTATACGTTGGATTACCCCACAACTGGCCATCTTGAGAAAACGCGTCAGCAGGAGCGCCGGCCTGAAGCTCTGTATGTCCAGTAGCATCAAGGGCAAAAAGCTCTGGATGTGCCCAAACATCAGCGGAATCCTCTGAAACAAACATAGGCATGTCGCCAATAATCTGAATGCCTTTAGCACGGGCCTCCGCTAATGTCTGACTCCAAATTACGTCAAAAGCAAATTGCTGCTTTCGGTGAAGTTCGATTGCCTGAGCAAGCTCAGGACGCTCAAGAAGCTCTTGTGACCAGCTGCGATACTGCTTAGGCCAATCCTGCCATACTTCCTCTCCCAGCAGGTCTTTAATAGCTCGAAATGCTGCATACGAATCAAGCCAATATGAGTTTCTCGCGCAGAATTCCTGGTATTCAGCGGCTCGCCTGCTCTGAGTATCATCGCGCTCAGAGATGACTTTCTCCATTGCCTCTGGATCAAGTAGGTTGATATTTCCTGCAAAAGCAGAAATTCCCGCGTAAGGAGAGCCGTATTCGTCGGTTGGGCTGACAGGCAAAATCTGCCAATACTTCTGGTCAGATTTGGCGAGAAAATCGATGAACTCGGAAGTCTCGCGACTAATAACACCAAGCTTCTGACCTGGCGTAATTGCGGAGTCCTCATCGGCAGGTAAAGAAGTTATATGAGCAAGCACTCCCATACCAGGCTCAAGGGGTTTTTGTAACCTGTGAGCTGGCTGCACATTTAAGACCGTGCATCCAAGCTGCCACAAAAAGACCTCTGCTTTGCCGTCCTTAACGGAGACTGCTTGGCCACTAATAACATCAATAACCTGCATGTTTTGAGGTACAGAAACATATACTGTTTTAGCATCTGAGCGACTCTTATTCACCAGAACACAAATGCCAGAAGCGGCTTTGCCCTGCTGCTCTTGCTGGTCATCTTTTTGAAGAGGCTTACGCCAAAATGCCAGAACGTCATCAGATCCACATTCTGGGACAAATGGCTCAAACGAACCATCTACCAGTAGTGGCAGCGTTTTTCTGAGCGCGATGGCATTGCGATACATATGCAAGTAATCCAAGTCTGCACGAGGACTGCTTTCAGGCCATGGCATAGTTGCGCGATTTGTCGGATCAACAAATCCCTCAACACCCATTTCATCGCCGTAATAGATAGACGGAACACCCGGAAGCGTCATCTGAAGCACAGCCGTCTGCCACATACGAGCCTTAGAAAGACCTCGCTGATCAGCAGAAAGTCTGTACGTTACCTGCTCATGAGCAGAAAGAGAATCGGGAGCAGGAGCTCCAGCAACCACGTTAATCAGTCGCTCTTTATCATGTGTTCCAAATACATTCAGGCACGCATAAAACGCCTCGTGAGGATAGTTTTCCCACAGTTCCTCAAGAGCTAAAGCAGTTGACTCAGCACCAACCTCATTCATCAAAAATGAAAGAATAGATTTACGCAGAGGGTAATTCATAGGACCGTCAAGCTCAGAGCCCTCAAGATACTGTCTGAGTTTTCCATATGCTCGCTTATTGCTTGCGTCCTCCCAGACCTCTCCAATAATGACCGCATCACTACGCTCCGCAAATGCAGCAGCACGAATCTTCTGAATGAATGAGTCAGAAATCTCGTCAGCAACGTCTAAGCGCCAACCGCGAGCACCTCGGCGCAGCCACGTTCTAATAACGCCATTCTCGCCACAAATAAACTCCTGATAATCAGGGTTATCAGAGACAATCGTCGGAAGAGCATCGACACCCCACCAACTCTCATATGTTCCATCCTCATGGAACGTAAACCACTTATCATAGGCAGAACCAGCCTGCTGAACTGCCCCTGGTTCAGAGTAGTTAGAAAATTTATTAAAGTATTTTGAATCAGCGCCACAATGATTAAAAACGCCATCCAAAATAATGGAAATACCATGCTCAGCAGCTTTAACACAGAGACGCTCAAAATCCTCTACGGTGCCCAATACGGGATCAACTTCAAGATAATCCGCAATATCGTAGCGATGATTACTAGAAGCCGCATAAATGGGATTCAAATAAAGCGCAGTTATTCCAAGGTTTTCCAAGTAGGAAAGCTTCTCTTCAATACCAGCCAAAGAACCGCCGTAGAAATCCCACTCAGTCACGCGGCCGTTGGCATCGCGCTGATACTCAGGAGTCTTTTCCCAGTCTTCAACCAGCTGGTGAGAAACCCCATTTCTTGGAACAGCCAGTGCCTGCTTAGTACGATCGTGCCAGTTTGCATCTCGTGCAAACCTGTCAGGGAAAATCTGGTAGACAACTCCCCCTTTGTACCAGCTAGGCTCTTCTACACCAGAGAAGCTGGTACGAGGCTCATAGCAGGTAATCTGAAATGATGGTGGCTCTCCATAAGCAAAGCTGCCAACACCGGTACACCTATTTTCTTGAGCGCCATATGACCAAACTGCTCCGTCAGATGCCTCAAGCTCAAAGCGATACCAAATAAGGCCTGTAGCAGCTGGTTTAACAATTGCCTCAAAGCACTGCGCATAGTCGGGTACACCGGACGGAAGCGCGCCAGCAAAATCACTCTTTTGCATCACAACGCGTTTCTCGCCAGACAGAGCTTGGGCCTCTGAAGACGATTCAGGGCCATACTCCTGCCAGAGACGAAGCGTTACTGATTGAACGTCGTCATCCCAAGCAAATATTCTGATTGTTGCTGAAGTACCTAGCTCTACCGCGCCTTTTGGATCTCTACAAACAATGTTTGAGGTGTTGTGAAAAGCCTGCATTCTTACCAATCTCGACGACGAACATACCTGATAATCTCAGGGTGTAGTAAATGATACACGTCAAGATATTCATTTGCAGCGTTATGCCAACTAAAGTCCTCTGCCATCGCCTGTTTTACAAGATTTGCCCACGCTTGCTTATCGTTTCTGTAAACATCGGCAGCATACAGAATAATATCTGCCATTTCATCTGCGTTTTGATTAGCAAAACTAAAGCCGGTTCCCTCTCCCGTAAACTGGTTGTATGGTTTGACAGAATCTGCCAGACCGCCCGTCTCGCGAACAACAGGAAGCGTGCCATAACGCATAGAAATCATCTGAGAAAGGCCGCAAGGCTCAAACTCTGATGGCATCAAGAACATATCCGCACCTGCATACATACGGTGAGAAAGCGCAATATCAAACTCAATACGTGCTGCCATACGGTTGCCGTAATGTTCATCAAAGTAACGCATGGCGTCTTCTTGCTCAGCGTCACCCGTTCCTAGAACAGCAACTTCAATACCTGCGCAAATAAGACGGTCCATCGCATAGCGAATCAGGCCTAGGCCCTTCTGGTTAGTCAAGCGCGTAACCATTACCGCAAGTGGCGCATCGGGATCTACCTCAAGGCCCAGCTCCTCTTGCAACTGACGCTTACACTCAGCCTTACCTTCCATATGACGTGCCGAGAAGTTCTGTGGAATATAAGAATCACTTGCAGGTGACCACGCACCAATATCAATACCATTCAGGATGCCGCGCAGTACACTTTGACGGCGACGGAAGATATCATCCATTCCCTCTCCGAAGTGCTCTGTCTGCAGCTCACGGGCATACGTTGGGCTAACAGTGAGCAGATAATCGGAGTAGCAAAGTGCGCCCTTCATAAAGTTGATAGAGCTTGCGTCACACCTCAGTTGATCAACTGCAGCAGGAATATCAGCAAGACCAAGTACGTCGCTGAGCATCTTGTCAGTAAACTGGCCTTGGAACTTGACGTTATGAATGGAGAAGACCGTCTTAACGTTGTGGACCTCAGGGACGCCCTGATACTGCTCACGCAGAAATACGGGTGCCAGTGCCGTTTGCCAGTCATTGCAGTGCAGAACGTCGCAGGAGAGCTCTGGGACGTGTGCAATCAGCTCACACAGAGCCTTGGAGAAGAACGCATAGCGCTCTCCGTCATCAAAGTAGCCATAAAGGCCATCACGAGCAAAGTAAGACTCGTTATCTACAAAGTAAAAATCAACGCCTTCATGAACCAGATGCCACAGCCCACAATACTCAAAGCGCCACGAAAGAGGCACCTGAAGCTCATAGACCTTTTTCATCTTTTGTTTCCACTCGGGCTTAATGGAGCTGTAGAGTGGCGAGATAACCGCCACTCTTGCTCCTACTTTTTTAAGTGCTTGTGGCAATGAGCCCGAAACATCTCCAAGACCACCCGACTTGGAAAAAGGCGCTACCTCTGAAGTTGCATAGACAACGCGAAGTTTGCGACGCTTGGAGACTTGGGACATTGTTACGCCACCCTCTTATTATTTTTACGCTGAATAAGAATTTCTTCGCTGGTACCACGAAGCTCAGTACCCGCAGGAATAACGTTAGAGCGATCCACAATAGCGTGCTCTACTACAGAACCTTCCTTAACAATGCAACCTTCCATCACAATAGAATCGCGTACTACTGCACCGCGCTCAATAATGACGTTACGGCCAAGGATGGAACCAGTAACCGTTCCGCGAATGCGGCAGCCTGCAGAAATAGTAGAGTTACTTACCTTTGAGCCAATCTCAAACTTTGCAGGAGCAGTATCGTGTGCCTTTGTCTTGATGGAGCGCTCTGGAGTAAAGAGTTCATTTGCTGGCATGGGGTTCAAAAGCTCCATGTTAGCCCGATAATAAGAGTTCTTTGAGAAGATAGATGCTACATGACCTTCAAAGTGGAAGGTGCGAACCTTGACACGGTTATAGTCAGCGTGGAGTGCCTCAAAAAGATCAAGATAATCAGTAGCTCTATACCAATCAAGCATGTCAATGAGCAGGTCACGCTTGATAATAAAGCAGTCGAGAGAAGCCTCGTCTCCGCGCTGAACACCATTGTGCGTTTTAACTACACGGTCACCGTCAAGCTCAACACCAACAACGTCTCTATCGTTATAACGAGTGGTGTAGGTCATCATAGTGATGTCTGCATCGGACTCAAGGTGCTGGTCAAGCAGCTCGGTAAGATCAGAGTTGAAAACAAAATTTGAAGTGGACAACAGAACATACTCTGCATCAGTTCTCTCAAGATATGGCTTGTTGGAAATCAGATCTCTGAGCAGGAAACGAGCTCCTGCGTGGGAGGTACCAAAAGCAGATCCAGGCAGAATAAATAAACCACCGCTCTTACGGTCCAAGTTCCAGTCTTTGCCAGAGCCAAGATGATCGATAAGTGAGCGATAGTTAAAGGGCATGATTACGCCAACGGTACTAATGTCCGAATTAACCATATTTGAAAGAGGAAAATCCACCAGGCGATATCTTCCCAAGAAAGGCATGGATGCAATTGGGCGTACATCATTGGCGATTTCCATGTTAGTAGACGCATAATTGCAGGTAATAAGACCAATTACTCTATTCATTATTGCTCACCTCTTTCGACTACTACATCATTTCCAACAACAGCAATCTCCTTGTTCAAATCAGAGCTGCCAATATGGACGTTCTTCTCGACCACAGCGTTCTCGCCAAGAATTGCACGAATAACCACCGCACCAGGTTTAACTTCTGCGCCAGGAAGAAGTACGGAGTCAATAACGCGAGCTCCCTCACCAATAACGGCATCGGTAGACAAAATTGAATGGCGAGAATAACCAAAGATCTGGCATCCGTTGCTTACCAGACAGTCGTCTACCTCGCCAAAAGCGCCAATGTACGCTGGTGGACGGGTGGAAGCATTGGACAAAATAGGGAACTTATCCGAGAAGATATCAAACTTAGGCTCAGAGCCAAGTAGATCCATGCTGGTCTCGTGATAACTTGCAATGGTGCCTACATCGCGCCAGAAACCCTCAAAGCGATAGGCAAAAAGACGTTTACCATCATCAAGCAACGTCGGAATAATATCGCCGCCAAAGTCATGAGAAGATTCAGGATTCTTTGCGTCCTCACGCAAGGTCTCAAGAAGCAGGTCTGTGCTAAAGATATAGATTCCCATGGACGCCAGGTTGGATTCTGGCTCTTTGGGTTTCTCGGAAAACTTGGTGATTCTATCCTCATCATCAATGGACATGATGCCGAAGCGAGAAGTCTCTTCCCAAGGAACAGGCATAACAGCAATGGTGAGATCTGCGTTGTTCTTCTTATGGCAGGCGAGCATCTCGCCGTAGTCCATACGGTAAAGCTGATCGCCAGAGAGAATTAGTACGTAATCAGGGTTATTCTGCTCAATGTAACCAATATTCTGGGTGACGGCATCTGCGGTTCCCGCATACCACGCACCACCAGACTGAGTAGCAAATGGAGGAAGAATAGAAATTCCACCACCGCGCTCATCAAGGTCCCAAGCACTACCTGATCCCACGTAAGAGTGAAGCAAATACGGACGGTACTGTGTCAAAACACCTACCGTAGAAATTCCTGAATTTGCGCAGTTGGATAATGCAAAGTCAATAATGCGGAACTTGCCACCAAACGAGACAGCAGGTTTAGCTACTTTTGAGGTCAGAGCACCTAAGCGGCTTCCCTGTCCTCCTGCAAGTAGCATTGCAAGACATTCCCTTTTGCCCATATCCAAATCTCCTCTCTCCCCAACAGAGGTCTATATTCTCAACGCCCTACGACGATTGAACCTAAACGCAGATCCTTACACGTGCCAAATATCTTCCATATACTCCCTGATAGTTCTATCAGCGGAGAAGAAACCAGAGTTTGCCGTATTGTGAAGTGCGCGAGCATTCCAGCTACGACGATCTGCATAGGACTGAGTAAGCTCTTCCCATGCCTTCACATAGGCATCAAAGTCAATAAGCACCAGGTCAGGATCATTGTTGATCAGCAGATAGTCACGAATTGACTCAAAGTTGCCAGAGAGTCGGCTCAAAGAACCATCGGTCAGCATATTTACAATACGAGCCAGCGTTGGGTTCTGGTTAAGCAGGTTTTGTGCAAAGTAGGTGCCGGAAGCATATACCTGCTGGACCTCGTCTGCACGAAGACCAAAAATCTTGATGTTCTCTGGTCCTGCAAGCTCAGAGATCTCAATATTTGAACCGTCATAGGTACCAAGTGTCAGAGCCGCATTCATCATAAGCTTCATGTTTGAGGTACCAGAAGCCTCTGCACCAGCAACTGAAATCTGCTCTGAAATATCAGATGCAGCATAGATAAGCTGTGCATTTGAAACAGCAAAGTTTGGAATAAAGACAACCTTCAGACGACCCTCAATGCGCTCGTCGTTGTTAACCACGTCTGCAACGGAGTGAATAAGTCGAATGACTTCCTTTGCAAAGGTATAGCTCTGAGCAGCCTTGCCCGAGAAAATAAAGGTTGTTGGAGCTGGCTTATAGCTTGGATCATCAAGCATGCGGTTGTAGAGATACAAAATCTTAAAGACATTAAGCAGCTGACGCTTATATGCATGGAAGCGTTTTACCTGCGTATCAAAGATGGTATTGGTATCCATCTCAACACCAGTTGTCTTCTTGACGTATGCAGCAAGACGCTCTTTTTCTTCTCTCTTTGCAGCATCCATCTTGTCCAAGAACTCAGCATTGTTCTCAAAAGCAGAAAGCTTCTGAAGTTCATTGGCATCATCAAGCCAGCCGGTACCGATAGCCTCAGTAATAAGCTTTGCATAAGCGGTATTAGCCTGTGCCAAGAAACGACGGTGGCAGATGCCGTTAGTCTTGTTATTAAAGATTTCTGGACGAAGCTTGTAGAAATCCTTCAAAACACTCTGCTTCAAAATGTTTGTGTGCAGGTCAGAGACACCATTAACCGAGTGGCTAAACAGAATAGAGAGGTTAGCCATACGAACGGTGTTGTCCCAGAGCACAGCAGTTGAGGCGAGAAGATCGGTGTTGCCGTTAGAGTCAGCAAGCAGCTGCTCCTTATAGAGGCGATCAACCTCATCAATAAACATATACAGGCGGGGAAGCAGCTCACGGAAGGTGTTGATAGGCCACTTCTCAAGAGCCTCAGGCATAACGGTGTGGTTGGTATAAGAGATTGCGTTTCTCGCGATATCAAATGCCTCGTTAAAGTCAACGCCATGGTCATCGACAAGCAGACGCATAAGCTCTGGTCCGCACATTGCTGGGTGCGTATCGTTAGTGTGGATGCAGACGTGATCTGCAAAGTGATCCCAATCCTCACCGTACTTATCCTTATAAGCACGAAGAATAGACTGAAGACCAGCAGAAACAAACAGGTACTCCTGCTTCAAGCGAAGAATGCGTCCGTGCTCACCAGAGTCATTTGGATACAGAATGGTTGAAATTGCCTCAACGTCAGAGCGGAACTTATTAGCACGTGCATAATCGCCGGCGTTAAAAGCATCAAGATCAAAGTCTTCCTCTGCTGGCTCTGCAGACCAAAGACGCAGCTTATTTACGGTCTTTGCGCCATAGCCAACAATAGGCACATCATATGGAACAGCCCTTACTACCTGACCACCCTCTTGCGAGAACCAGAAGTTGCCATTCTCGTCCTCATGTCTTACAACCGTACCACCAAAGCGTACCAGTACGCTGGAATCGTCTTTTCTGACTTCCCAAGGATATCCATTTGCCAGCCAGTTATCGGTACGCTCTACCTGGCGTCCATCCTTGATCTCCTGGCGGAAGAGGCCGTAGCGGTATCTCATGCCATTGCCAAAGCCAGCCATTCCCTCGTGTGCCATGGAGTCCAGGAAGCACGCGGCAAGTCTACCCAGACCACCATTGCCAAGGCCAGGGTCTACCTCCTGAGCAGCAAGCTCCTGAAGAGAGGTGCCCATCTCTTTAAGACCCTCTGCAACAACGTCAGTAATACCAAGATTGAGCAGGTAATTCTCAAGCAATGGTCCAAGTAAGAACTCTAGAGAGAAGTAATAGACCTGCTTGTTAGCGTGAATATAGGAGGTTGACTGAATTTCTCGCGCCTTTTCTGCAATGAGGTGAGCAAGAACGTTATAGCGCTCCTGATCAGTGCACTCTCCATAGTATTTACCAAGAATCTTGATGAACTTATCGCGATACTGCTCTTCAAAATCTTGTTTATCGGTAAAAATGTTTTGTCCGTTATTTACGGCCATGCTTCCCCCTCTTTGGAAGTTCTTTCTCAAACGCTAAAACAATGCCACCAAGCGGAGGAACAGACAGTTCTACCGAATAATCTCTTCCATTCCATGCCACTGGCTTGGTGGAAAGCTTCTTAGTATTCACAATACCCGAACCGCCAAACTCTTTTGCGTCGGAATTAAATACTTCTTTCCACACGCCTGCAGAAGGCATGCCCAAACGGAAGTTCTGATGGGTTGCAACGTCAAAATTGATGAGAATAACCAGGTCCTCGGAAGGTTTTCTTCCGTGACGAACAAACGAGATGATTGATTGCTCATTATTGTCTGCGTCAATCCAATCAAATCCACGGTTGTCGTAGGCATACTGCCAAAGTCCTGGATGGTTCTTATAAAAATGATTAAGAGCCTTAATAAATGCCTGCTGGTGAGCGTGAGTTGGATACTCCTCAGTCAGGTAATACTCAATACCCTCGTAGTAGCGCCACTCAATAAACTGCGCAATCTCGTTGCCCATAAAGTTGAGCTTAGCGCCCGGATGAGTCATCTGATGAAGCGCCAAAGCCCTCATGCCAGCAAACTGTCTCCACCAATCTCCAGGCATGCGCTGAATAAGGCTGCACTTACCATGAACAACCTCATCATGGCTGAGTGGCAGCACAAAGTTTTCATTGAACTGGTACATGCTGGAGAAGGTCAGAAGACGGTGATTACCAGGTCTATAAGGAAAATCAGTCTGACAATAGTGCAGCGTATCATTCATCCAACCCATGTCCCACTTAAGGTTAAAGCCAAGTCCCCCAACCTCGGGAGGATAGGTAACCAGCGGCCATGCCGTAGACTCTTCCGCAATCATCAAAATATCGGGATGTTCTTTTTGAGCAGTCTCGTTGCAGAGGCGCAAGAAAGCGCTTGCATCCAAATCTTCCTCTGTGCCCTTATGGTTAAAGCGCTTCTGAGAAGGATCATCGATACCAAAATTTAGATACAGCATGCTGCTGACACCGTCGACACGAATGCCATCAGCGTGATAGTCCTTCAGCCACATGAGCAGGTTAGAAACAAGGAAGCTTCTAACCTCACCACGAGTAAGATCAAACTTAAGAGTTCCCCAGTTAGGATGCTCTTTTTCTTCAAAGAGCTTGGTACCATCAAACTCCGCTAGACCATGAGCATCTTTACAGAAGCCTCCTGGGACCCAGTCCAAAATGACGCCAATACCAGCCTGATGACAGCAGTCAATAAAGTGTTTGAACTGGGCAGGATTGCCATACCTTGAGGTGGGAGCAAAATAACCCGTTACCTGATAACCCCAAGATCCATCAAAAGGATGCTCCATAACAGGGAGAAGCTCAATGTGGGTGTAGCCCATATCTTTAACATAGGCTACCAACTCTTCTGAGAGGTCGTCATAGGTGTAGAAGGCACCTACGTTGGTGTCAAAATAGTCCTTGGGTTCTTCGGCCTGCTCTACAGTCTCTGTATCAGCAGAATCTTCCTCTTGGGCAGTCAGGCCAGTATGCTGCTTCCAACTCCCAAGATGAACTTCAAAGATGTTAAGAGGACTATGTAGGAACTTAAGTGTTGCACGCCTTTTCATCCATGCTTCGTCTTCCCAAACGTACACGTCTGGATCAAACGTAATAGATGCCGTATGTGGCCTGACCTCCGCATAGGTACCATAGGGGTCAGCCTTAAAAATCTTCTGTCCAGAAGCGGATACAATCAGGAATTTATACAATACTTCCGAGGTGATTCCTGGAATAAAACCTTCCCAGATTCCGCCGTGTTTTGAACGAGAAAGAACGTTGACGGTATCATCCCAATTATTAAAGTCTCCAACAACAGAAACAGAGGCTGCATTGGGGGCCCAAACCGCAAAATGATAACCTTCAACTCCATCTTCTTGAACCACAGGGTGTGCACCTAATTTCTTGTGGCTCTGAAACCATTTCCCTTGCGCAAACAAGTATGCATCCTGGTCACTCACTGCTAAAGATGCATTTAACTCTGACATGCTCACCCCCGCGCTTATCTATGAAATCTACGAATTTTATAGATTTGTTATCCATAAATACTCGTAGCTGATAGTTACTAAGATAAACCATTACAAGGTAAAACACGGTGACAAACACGCAATATGACTTTCACCGATAAAAAACGACCGTACGCGTTATTTTTTGTTTGTGCCAATTTTTGTTAATAATAGTGAATAAAAATTGCAACTAAAAGAAATGGCAGCTTATCCAAATAAACTGCCATTTGATACAAAAACTTTTTATATAACCGTGAAGCGACTTAAGAAAGCTGGCTCCTACAAGTCCTCTTCCTAAAGTGATTCTTCAGGTTACTTGCAGCTACATCTTGCGTGGTACAGCCGTCTCAGCTGAAGGAGCATGCGCAGCAATTACATCAAGAGCTGCTGTCTCTTGGTCCTTCTCGCCAGAAGCAACTGCCCTACCGTATGCATCGGTATCAAGAATTGCCTGGCGGAAGCGGTCAGTGGTAAAGCCATAAGGAGCACGACCCCACTCGTTGGTCTTCTGAGCTCGCTCAACAATGATGTCCAGATCAGCGTCAACAGTTTCTGGCGTAATGTCCAGATCGGCCAAGGTGGTTGGAAGACCAAGCTTTCTGTTAAGCGCCACCTGCTCCTCAAGAGCTTTAAGGTTGCCGTCAAAGGCATACAAAACGCAGGTACCAAAGGAAACAACCTCACCATGAAGGTGCTTCTCGCCACGCTCGCCTAGAGCAGTAAAAGCATTGTAGAAGGCATGAGCGGTTGAGGAATTAAAGTAATACGCGCCGCGCTTTGCGCCAAGATTGGTGGTCATATTAGACACAATACCAGCAGTCACAATGATGTTCAGAACAACGTTCTCAAACGCCTCAGAGACAACCCCGGAGCGCTTATCTGCCAGTGCCTGCTCTGCGTTATCAAACAGAGGCTCAATGCAAGCGCCTGCAGCAAGAGCACGTCCCATCAGAGGGCTATGGAGCAGCTCAACTTCTCTGGAAGAAAGCTCAACCTCAGGGCCCTTAGAGAAAGCGTCACCAATTCCCGCCCAGAAGTACTCATCAGGACTCTCTGCAATAATCTGCGTATCAATAAAGGTATGAACAGGGAGCTCAGCAGGAATGAAGTACGTATCTGCGGAGCCATCTTCTTTATAGAAAACAGCAATTCTTGTTACAGGAGCGCAGTTAGAAGCAAGTGTTGGGAAGGTAAAGTATGGCTTGTCCAGGATGGTTGCAATCTCTTTACCCTCGTCAATTGCACGACCGCCACCAACAAGGAAGAGCATATCAGCAGCAATAACCTCAGGCATCGATGCAATCCTCTTGGCGTTTGCATGCGTAGAGTTAGTGCCGTAAGAAATCCAAGAAGAGATAGAAACCTCAGAGCCCGCAAGTGCAGCCTCAAGCTTTGGACGTGCCTTCTCCATTGCGGTTGGTCCACCAATGACCACTGCATTTTTGCCAAAGCGCTTAACAATGTGCAGTACTGACTTATAAGCATCAACACCAATGGTGTATGAAGGCAGATACTCCGTAAATGTTCCGCGAGATTCCATCTTTTCCATAGCGTCCTCCAAAACCTATATCAGAAAAGCGAAAATATAACTTTACCTGAACTAGTTATGTTTTTGCAGCATAAATCCTTGAAGCAATGTGTCTTCTGCCTCTTTATACGCTGACGAGAAAAACTCTGTATCAAGCATTTGATACTGCGGGCAGCTCACACTATTCTGGCGATTCTCCTCTGCAATGCGCTGTATAACCTGAAGTGTTTGCTCAACATCTGAATGCGTAAACCCATACTGTGGATGAGCCGCGGCAACTGCAAAGAGCTCATCAGATACTTCTGGCAGACGATTCATATCAAGCGAGCGCCCGTAAACATCAAAATCTGCTTGCTTACGAATACGCGCATCTTCTCCCGTTGGAATATGATGAGCACGCAAAAATGCTCGCGTATGTGTGTTATACACGTGGTCGCAAACAAGGTGACACCAAATACCCACGATAAGCTCTCTGAGCTGACGCTGATCTACTAAGCTGCGCTGCTCAGGTGAACAATACGACACATTTGGCTGAATAAAGTCAGTCTGTAGCAGATACTCGGCTGGATTAAGGCCACCCATAAAATTACGCTGATAGCGCCTGTAACTTGGAATAGGCAACGTTCCTGGGTATGACTGATGGCTTCGACCGTACCTCACCTTGTGAGAATAGTCTGGAACCATAAAGCCAATGTGCACATCAGGAGCAACGTTTCCAAGCAGAAATGCATCAGGGTAGTGAATATCTACGTCCAAGCAACCGGCTCCTTTCTCAAGGAGCCGGTCAGCATGAGCAATATGTACGTTCCAACTTGGCACTACAATTACCTGCTTATCCGCGAATTTCTCCGCCGGTAGAACGAAGAACTTTCTCCACAAGCTTTGTGTGGGTCTTCTCAACCTCTTCTGAAGTAAGCGTTCTGTCGTCTGCACGATACGTGAGCGAGAAGGCCATGGACTTCTTGCCCTCACCAACACGCAGCGGATCGCGATACACGTCAAAAAGTCTGATGTCGCAGAGGAGCTTGCCACCAGCAGACTTCAAACGCTGAACCAACTGCTCAGCAGTGACGCTCTCATCAACAACAATTGCCAGGTCAATTGAGATGCCTGGGTAGGTTGGTGGCTCCACAATAGGAAGGTCTTTCTGAGAAAGACGCAAAAGTGAAGCCACAGAAATCTCAAAGGCAATGACTGGAACCTCAATGTCAAAGTTCTGGAGCGACAAAGGATGAATGTTTCCAACCCAACCGATTGTCTCGCTACCTGCAAGAATCTCAGCAGCGCGACCAGGCTGCAGCCAACCGTATTGCTCTGGCTCAGCTACACGGAAACGAACCTTAGGGATACGAAGCGCCTCAAGCAGACCCTCAACAATGCCCTTGGCGTCAAAGAAATCGTAGGCTGGATACTTAGCATTCCAAGCATCATCTGCTGGACGACCAACCAATACACCACAGACATAGCTTGGCTCATCTGGCTGGCTCTTATCCTTGTGGCCAAAGAGTACGCGGCCCAGCTCATACATGGCAATATTAGAGACACCATGAGCAAGGTTGTATGCAATAGAGCGCAGAAGGCCTGGAACAATGGAGCGACGCATCTCAGACTGGTCAGCAACAAGTGGGCTAATAACCTTTACAGGGACGCCTCTTCCCTCTTCGCTCATACCAAGCTTAGAGAGGTCATCTGGACTTGCGAACAAATATGACTTTGTCTCGTTGAGGCCAAGGGAGCGCAGCGTACGGCCAATCTTTCTGATTTGACGCTGATCTGAAGTCAAACCGCCTGCATGGTTTCTAGCAGCAGGAAGTGTTGCCTCAATATCGCCTTCACCCCACAGACGAACAATCTCCTCAATAAGGTCAACCTCACGCGTAAGATCTGGGCGGTTTGTAGGAGCAATAACGCTCAACTCACCGTTGTCTGCAGGAGTAACCTTGCAACCAAGACGCGTAACGCGAGAAACCATAAACTCTTCTGGAATTTGAGCACCTGCAAGAGCGCAGACGCGCTCTGGGCGAAGCGTAATAGTTACTGCCTCTTTTACCTTTGGATATACATCAACAATACCAGGGCAAACCTCAGCACCACAGCACTCCTCAAAGAGTGCTGCCGCAATATCTGCAACAGATGCGCAACCATTTGGATCCACAAGACGCTCGTAGCGAATAGAAGCCTCACTCATCAAATCAAGGTTTCTGCTGGTACGGCTAATGTGGCCATTATCAAAGACGGCGGATTCCAAAAGGACATCAACGGTATTCTCGGTAATTTCAGAATCCAGGCCACCCATAACACCAGCAAGTGCAATAGGAGTCTTACCGTTATCTGTGATGACCGTCATGTCGGACGTGAGCTCGCGGTCTTCTCCGTCAAGCGTCACAATGTGCTCACCATCTTCTGCAGCACGAACCACAATGTGGTACTTGCCATCTTCCTTGGTAAGTTTTCCAAGGTCAAAAGCGTGCAAAGGCTGGCCGGTCAAGTACATCACGTAGTTAGTAACATCAACAACGTTGTTGATGGAACGACCGCCGCAAGCAGTAACGCGACGAGCAAGCCACTCGGGGCTTGGGCCGATCTTGACGTTACGAACCACGCGAGCGGTGTACCTTGAGCAGAGCTCAGGATCAGCAATAGTAACATCTACCTGCTCAGATGCATCTGCGCCAGACTCAGACGTAACACGAGGAAGCTCAATGTGGGTGTCAGTGTCATACATTGCAGAAACCTCAACAGCCATACCCGTCATAGAGAGGCAGTCAGGGCGATTAGGGGTAATCTCGCAATCAAGAACTACATCAGACATGCCCAGGTAATCCGTAAGAGGCATGCCAATTGGAGCATCCTCGGGAAGAATCATAATGCCGCTCTGGTCATCGCCAAGACCCAGCTCGCGAGAAGAGCAGTTCATGCCGCAAGACTCAACGCCACGCAGCTTGGATTTTTTAATCTTAAAGTCTCCAGGAAGTACCGCACCGATCATTGCGGTAACAATGTGGTCTCCCTGATTAAAATTCTGAGCACCGCAAACAATCTGTAGAGGAACAGGATTTCCGTCCTTATCTACATTGTTATTGCCCACGTCAACCAGGGTAACGTACATGTGATCAGAGTCAGGATGAGGCTCTTTGCTTACAACCTGAGCAGTAACAACATGGTCAAGATTTGCGCCAACACGCTCTACCGCTTCAACCTCAGTACCAGTGCGCACAAACTCGCGCTCAAGGTCTTTTGGGTCCTGAGGAAGATCAACGAGCGTCTTCAGCCATTCATAAGATACACGCATGTGATTGCCTTTCTAATAAGACGCCGATGATTAGAACTGACGTAGGACTCTCTGGTCACCAGAGATGAGCATACGCAGGTCAGGAAGGTCATAACGGAGCGCTGCAACACGCTCAACACCAATGCCAAAGGCAAAGCCTGTGTATTTCTCGGAATCAATACCGCAGTACTTGAAGACATTAGGGTCAACCATGCCGCAACCAAGAATCTCAAGCCAACCGGTATTCTTGCAGAAGCGACAGCCCTCGCCGTGACACACGCCGCAAGAAACATCTACCTCGCAGCTTGGCTCGGTGAATGGGAAGAAGTGAGGACGATAGCGCGTAGCGCGGTCCTTACCAAAAATCTCACGAGTAAAGTGGTCAAGGGTACCTTTGAGGTCACCAAAGGTAATTCCCTCATCAACAACAAGGCCTTCCATCTGCGTAAACTGAGGCAGGTGGTTAGCATCTGCTGTGTCAGGACGGAATACCGTGCCAGGACAAATCATGTAAATAGGAGGCTCTTTTGTCTCCATGGTGTGTACCTGAACGCCAGAAGTCTGTGTACGAAGAAGCACGTCGGACTCGCCCAGTACGTGCGATTCTTTACCTTCTGGCGCATTATCCACTACGTAGAACGTATCCTTACCAGAGCGGCTTGGGTGATCTTCAGGAGCGTTCAGCGCTGTGAAGTTGTAGTAGGTAGTCTCAACATAAGGGCCTGTCTCAATGGTGTAGCCCATGCTGATAAAGATGTCTTCCATCTCCTCACGTACCTGCTCAATGAGGTGCTGAGTACCAGGGCTCAGACGACGACCTGGAAGGGTAACATCAGTTGCCTCAGCATTAAGCTGAGCCTCAAGGGCTTCTCGCTTTAAGGCAAGCTGACGCTCGCGAATAGCGGTCTCAACGTTAGCACGAACGGTATTTGCAAGCTGACCCATTTGAGGGCGCTGATCTGCGGGAACCTGACCCATCATACGCATAATTGCGGTAAGAGAGCCCTTCTTTCCCATTGATGCAACGCGCACCTTCTCAAGTGCTTCAAGGTTTGTTGCCTTAGCAATTCCTTCAAGTACTTGCTCGCGAATTGCCGAGAGTTCCTCAGACATTCCCATGTAATTACCCTTTCAATAGAAAACCGTCCCTGAGCATATGCCCAAGGACGGAAAATTTCCGCGGTACCACCTCGGTTGATTGCGCAGTTTTCTCTCTGTGCAATCCACTTAAAAGCCTAGTTTCGTTAGGCGGACGACTTCCCTACTGAGCAGAAACTGCCGTTCAAGTTGTAGCTCGGGAGTGAACTCTACCAGCGCTGTGCAGGTGTTTCTCAACCACGAACACCCTCTCTGTTCACAACGTGCTCCGGCAGACCTCTCCGTCAACGCACTTTGTTCAGAGTATCACACTGTGCGAGTTTTGAGCAGCAGCACAACCCTTTTTACCAGAAAGATAAACAAAAGCGTAACAACCGCGAGAAGAACGATGGTTCCTCCAGGTTTAAGGCCAAGCTCATAGGAGACAACAAGTCCACCAAGTGAGGTCAGCATACCCACCGTGCTCGCATACAAACAACATTGCTTCCAGCTGCGGGAAATCTGCAAAGCACAGGCAACAGGAACTACCATCATGGATGAAACAATAAGTGAGCCAACCGTTCTTGCTGCTACGGCAACCACCAAAGCTACTGCGATAACAAAGCCAAAATTAATAAGACTTACGGGTACACCAACACAACGGGCATGACGCTCATCAAAAGACATCAAGAAAAGTTCTTTTCTAAGGAAGAAGCAGAATGCGACTGCAAGTACGCTAATGACCACAATCATCTGAACTTCTTGCTCGCTTACCGTCAGAATAGAGCCAAACATAAAGCTGTTGAAGCTTGATGAATTGGGAACAAAACCTGATAAAACACCTGCTAGACCAATGCCTGCTGCCATAACAATAGCAACTGCAAGCTCTGACTGATCTTTAAAGTGGCGACGTACTCCCTCAACACAAAGAGCACCACCCAAACAAGCGGCAATTGCTCCGGCAACAGGATTAATGCCCGCAATCATGCCTCCTGCAACACCTGCAAGAGAGGTATGTGAGAGAGCGTCGCCAATCATAGAAAGGCGCTTCAATACAACCGTAACGCCTACCAGCGGAATAATTGCTCCCAGAAGAATTCCCACAAGAATTCCTCGCTGCATAAATACGTATTCAAACATTTATGCCCTCCTCTCGTACGAGTCTTGGGCATCTTGAACAACGTCGGACGCAGGACCAAGGGACTCCGTTAAAGCAAAATCATCTAATTTTCCGCGATTGTGGTCGTGGACATGATGAGAGTCAAGGTCACAGTGAGCTCCATGAACTGCACAGTGATCATGACCGTGACCCCTACCTGCAATTTCTGTAGCTTTGTGGTCAGCAACTTCAACAACTCGACAAGCCAGCGCATCAAGAGCTGCAAGATCATGCGTAACAATAAGTACCGCAAGATCTCGAGCTGCATGGGCTTCTCGCACTAGGCTATAGAAATGATTGCGACTCTCTTTATCAAGACCAGTTGTAGGCTCGTCCAGGATAAGTAGTGATGGGTTTCCAACCAGCGCGCAGGCAAGACGAACTCTCTGGAGCTGTCCTCCAGAGAGTTCCCTGATAATACGCGTGGAAAAATCAGTCATACCTACAAGGTCAAGTGCCTCAAGCGTGCGCTCGCGACGCTCTTTTGCGCTCATCTTTACCTTTTTGGCACGAGCATACTGACTTGCATCCACAAGCTCGACGACGCTTGCAGGAAAGCGATTAACCGATTCTGAAGGCAGCTGTGGGACATAGCCTACACGCTCCCAGTCTTTAAACCGAGTCGAGGACGTTCCAAAAAGAAGTGACTTACCACTTGTAGGTTCAAGCTCACCCACCACAATACGAGAGAGCGTAGATTTACCTGCGCCATTATCACCAATAAGCGCGCAAATCTCACCTTGATGAACGTCTAAATTTACATCGCTTAAGACACGCGTCTTCTTGTAAGAAAAACTCACGTCTTGAAGCGAAACGGCTATCTGACTTTCCTGCAACACATCCTCCAAACATCCAGCCTAAGCTGGCAACACACTATGCGAGAGCGCCCTTAAGAGCCTTGAGATTCTCGCGCATAACAGAGAGGTAATCCTCGCCTGCCTTAAGCTCGTCATCAGTAAGTCCCTCAAGTGGGTTAAGCTCTTCAACACGAGCGCCTGTTGCCTCAGCAATTGCTTGAGCAACCTTAGGACTTACCAGTTCCTCCGTAAAAATAACCTTTACATTATGCTCTTTTACGAACTCAGTAATCTCTTTCATTTCCTGAGCATTTGGCTCTGCATCTGCCTCAACACCCTCAATAGGCATCTGAGTGAGACCATAAGCCTCGCACAAATAACCAAATGCCTGGTGAGAAACAACAATGGTCTTGTTAGGTAGTGAATCCAGACCCTTATGGAACTCATTGTCAAGCGTATCAAAGTCTGCATTTGCTTTATCAAGATTGGCAGCATACTCTGACTTGTGCTCAGAGTCCTTCTCGGAAAGGGCTTCACAAATATTCTTCATCTGAATCTTTGCATTCAGAGGGCTCAGCCAAACGTGAGGGTCAGTTCCGCCATGGTCATGGTCATGATCATGGTCGTCTTTCTTCTCCTCATGATCGTGATCATCGTCCTCTTCAAGCTCAAGAAGTTTAACGTCTTTGCTGGTCTCAACTGCTGTAAGTTTTGTGCCAGAACCAAGTCCATCAAGTACGTCCTTGACCCAGTGTTCCATACCAGCACCGTTGTAAATCAAGAAGTCTGCTTCCTGGATAGTCTTCATATCCTTGCTGGATGGCTCCCAATCATGTGGCTCAGTGCCAGCAGGAACCAGGCAAGTTACCTCAGCGCGATCGCCAGCGATGCGCTTTGCAAAATCGTACATAGGATAAAAACTTGCAACAATGCTGAGCTTCTTCTGGTCTTTATTATCAGAAGCTCCTTCTTGCTTTTGAGCCTCCGGCTTGCAGCCAGCAAGAATAGCACTCACGCCAAAAGCGGATGCTACAAGTGCGCTACGACGAGAAACGGTTGGATTCAAATTCATGTTACATCTCCCAAAACTATAAAAACCAATATGGTGTAGTGCCAAATTCTTCAAACAAAATCGTGCTATTGTCATCACTACCAAGCATAAAAACATGGCGAGAAACCCATGTTTCTCCTCACTTCTTTGCCTTTCTACTCACTTCTCATCATCTGAACATGCATTCATGCTTCCCCTTTAGCACGAAAGCGGGCTGTCTTCCGACAGTCCGCTTTCTAAAAGTTAGCCTTAGTATACATATTCCAATTCAAGTCAACGATAAATTTCTTATCTTTTCCGCAAACGGAATTGGAATAAACAGGTTAACTGTTTTATCTCTTGCTAACCTACTGATCTTTCTCCGCATACGGAGTAATAATCAGATCTCCACTATTATACTCACCCAAATAAACCTCTGAAGCAGACTTATAACCTTGATGCTCAAGTTCTCTTTCAAGCCAATTCTCTTCCAGGTCCAGCGTCTCAAGAATGTTCGTCTGAACTTGTCCGTCAGTAATAAGCGGGAATCTAACGTTCTCTTCTCCTTTTTTAACAATAATCAACTGTCCATTTTGCTCAAGAATGGCACGCTTAACGTCTGAGATATAATTCACTCCTGCCTGGCGAAGCTTCAGCGACACATCGTAGGCAGTGAGACCCATAGACCTACAGTTGTCTACAAGCAGCTTGCCCTTATCAATAACAATAACAGGACGTCCATCAATCAACTGCTTGACCAGCATATTGTTTGTTCTCAACCATTTAAGAACCATAACAATAATGAGCCAAATAAGCAGGACAAGGGTGAACTGCAAAATGGTAATTGAACTGTTGTAGATCATGCCGCCAACAATGCCGCCAAGTACAAAGTTCTGAACCTGGTCAATTGCTGCAGTTGGTGCTAGGTTTCCTTTTCCGCTGACGTTAATTGCCAGAACAAGCGAGAAAAGACCGATGCACAATTTAATGGCAACTTCTAAATAAAAGTTCATCGATCTACTCCTCTACATGCTTAATGTCATTACCAATGAGATTGATCTGTTCAATGACATAGTCATTCTCGGTATTTTTTAAAACGTGATAATACTTACCGTCAACCTCAAGATACGACGGATTTCCCTGGCTATCAAAGGCAATGTACACGTGGTCAAAATCAACCTCAAGGCGTCGAGCAATGTTTTCTTGTGAGGCAATAATTGACTCATAGTGCTTAGTTGCTTGATTGACCTCTAACACACGATCAAGCTGCAGAAGTCCAAGAAAAATGAGCGAGAACAGCGCAATGAGCGCCAGCTCACGATACTTAGAATTCTTTCTATCACGCATGTAATGCACAAGCGAGAAAACCATCAGAAGTGCAACAAGACCAAATAGAACAAGCTGAGTCCAGTCAAATGCTGTCGCATGGTGAATTAAATAGTTATGGGAATAGAACTCCATAGACTTCCTTTAGTTTGCATTACTCAAGATCTGCTGCTTATGCCTTGTAAACGCTCTTTCCGCCGAGGAACGTCTCTTCAAGCTGAAGATCTTTTGTAATAACAATAAAGTCTGCGTCATATCCAGGACGGATGAAGCCACAAACATCATCAATTCCACAGGAGCGAGCTGGGTTTTCTGAAGCCATGCGAACTGCTTCTTCAGCAGATACAATGCCCCAGTCAAAGACGTTCTTCACGCCTTCAAACAGACGAAGAATTGAACCAGCAAGGCTGTGAGACTCATCCATCAAACGAGCAGTTCCACCTTCAACAACAACAGGGAAATCGCCAAGCTTGTACTGTCCGTTAGGCATACCACCTGCACGCATGCAGTCTGTAATTAGAACGGTATGGTCATATCCCTTTGCATTTACCAGAGCACGAACGGCAATAGGATTGAGGTGGTGACCGTCGCAAATAGCCTCTGCATAGGTACCGTGGGTGGTCATTGCAGCGCCAACCATACCTGGCTCACGGTGGTGAAGACCGCTCATGCCGTTATAGGTATGAACAAAAATGTCTGCACCAGCGTTTACGCAGGCAAGAGCCTCCTCATACGTTGCATCGGAGTGACCAAGTGCAACATGAACACCGCGGTCTGCCATCTCTGCACAGAACTCTGGAGCACCATCGCGCTCTGGAGCAATAGCAATCTTGGCAATCCAGCCGTCAGCGCGCTCCTGCCACTCATCAAAGACCTCTACATCTGGATCAAGGAAGTACGCAGGATTCTGGGCACCCTTGTGTTTCTCGGTAAAGAAAGGTCCCTCTAGGAAGATGCCCTGGATGCGAGCAGCATCAATACCGTTTGCCGCAATTCCCTCTGCGGCATCAGCAACGGACTCACAAGCATCACCAGTTTGCTCAACGCTTGCGGTTAGTGTTGTTGGAAGCCAAGAAGTTACGCCGTTAGAGAGCAGACCCTGGGCAATCTCAATGACGCCATCAGGATCGCAATCCATGATGTCATGGTCCAGGAAGCCATGGATATGTGTATCAACAAGGCCAGGCGCTACCCAAGAACCAGTACGATCAACAATCTCGCAGTCTGGCTTCTCTTTAGTGAAATGACCAAATACACCATCTTCTACGAGCAAATATCCTGGACCAGAAGTTGCTCCTGGTAAAAAGAACTTATCTGCTTTAACTGCAAATGTACTCATACGTACCTCAATCATTCTCAAAAGGACGCGCCATAGGCACGTCCTTCTTAGTAATTCCTATAGTGAGTGAATTGTAACACCCTTAACCACTCGATTAACCTGACCAGTTGGAGAAGGTGTGTCCGGTTTGTTATTGACACGAACTGAGTTCAAGAGTGCCACCACTTGAGCAACCATTACAAAAGGCAGTGCCAAATAAGGTGCTGGTAGAGGCTCTGTAAATACGGGAAGACTAAACGTTCTTCCCGTAAAGTTTGTTGCCCCCTCTTGCTCAATACCAATGGTCAGAGCAGCAATCTGGTCTCCCTTAATCTCGTCAAGAATATCCAGATCATATTGACGCGTATAAGGGTTATTGGAAACAAAATCAAACACCAGGGTGTGTTCGTCGACAAACGACTTTGGTCCGTGACGATATCCCATCGAGGAATCCCACGACGTTGCATTAATACCAGCTGCAAGCTCCAAAATCTTAAGCTGAGCCTCATGAGCAAGACCCACAAAAGGACCAGAACCCAAATAGGTAATGCGGTTGAAATCGCTCTTGAGCCACTCAGCAATCTCTTCCTCACGCTCAATTACCTGCCTACCCAGCTCAGCAGCATCAGAAATCCAAGCCTTCTTCTGTGAGTCATCAGCACTATCAAATACAAGAGTTGCAAGAAGTGTCATACAGCTATAAGAGCCGGTCATGGCAAATCCCTGGTCATTTGCGCCAGGAATAAGAAGCAGCAATGTGTCGTCTTTACCTGCGGATTCAACGGCAAGTTTTCCTTCAGGAGCACAGGTAATATTGATGAGCAAAAGATTTTTGACAATCTTGCGAGCAATATTTACTGCAGCAAGGCTCTCTGGACTATTACCAGAGCGCGCAAAAGATACCAGAACCGTTGGATCTTCTGGATCAAAGCTGCCATAAGGATCAGAAACAATATCAGTAGTTGCAACAGACGCAAACTCAAAAGAGCTCTTCTCGCCATGAGAACGAAGATACGGAGTAATGGTATCGCCTACATATGCCGAGGTACCTGCACCCGTAAAGACCACGCGGGTACGACGACCCTCGCCAAGATTGCGAGCACGCTCGACAAACTCTTTAATTGCAGAAAGATTCTCCTGATAAATGCCAAAGGTAGATACCCAAAGCTCAGGCTGCTGCTTAATCTCGGCCGTTGTAATATGAGCGCCTAGTGCCTTTAGCTCTTCTTGGCTCTTCTTAAACATTGATATCCCTTCTCACAGCTATTTAACTGCGTGTATGTACAATCTTGTATCTAAACTGATCCGCACGAGCCACGCTTAGTGTGAACTCAACAATGATATTTCTGTCATTGAACGTGGTGCGCGTGAGACTCAAAACAGGTGAACCTTCAGAAATTTGCAATAAAGTGGCGTCATCCGAGCGAGCAATTGAGGCCTTGAACTCTTCTTCTGCTACGCCAATCTTTATGTTGTAGTCTTCTTCAAAAATTTGGTAGAGAGATTTTTGCTCAACATCATGAGCAGTGAGCGAGAAAAACTGTGAAACTGGAAGATACGTAACTTCCAGCATCATGGGCACGTCATCAGCACTTCTTAAACGTTTGATGCGGAAGAGTTTCTCGCCAAGGATAACGTGCATATGCTGGGCTAAGAACTTATTAGCCTCAATAGTGTCAAACTCCAGAATAGTTGTCTTAGGAACGCGACCTAACTGACGCTGCTGGTCAGTAAAGCTATAGCCGCCCATAAGGTCTGTTGCACGTTCAGAGACGTCTGCAACAAAGGTACCGCGGCCACGCTGACGATAAATGAGCCCCATGTGTTCAAGCTCTTGCAGTGCAAGTCTTACCGTGGTGCGAGAAAGTCCGTAGGAATCGGAGAGCTCACGCTCAGAAGGAAGTGGATCATCTGGATCCATCTCGTTCTCAATACGATAGCGCAGCATATTTGCTAGCTGCTCGTAGAGTGGCTGTCTTCCCATAAACGTTGTCATCAAAACTCTCCTATAAAAGACGGGTGCCCACTAAGTGGGCACCCGTCACACTTACTTAACCCCAAATATATGGGAGAACGCCAAAGCCAGAACCAAGAAGTGCAATTACCAGAAGCAGGCAGATGCACATGATTGGAGTCCAGTTACGCTTTGCCATGAGGTAGTACAGGCAAAGGGTAAGAGCCAGTGGGATAAGCTTTGGGCAAACGCCGTCGAGGATCTTCTGGATGTCAATAGAGACAGGAGAAGTAACTTCCTCGCCAACAGTTACCAGGTTAACACCGTTGCCGACTGGGGCAATAGCAGTAGTGCCGTCCTTGCCGTCAGCAGTCTTGCCGCCGATGAACTTAACGGACTCAGGATTCTTCTTGTAGTCAGAATAAGAACCCTCAGCAAAGAGTGCCTTGTCATACTGACCAGAAGCAAGCTGCTCGTCAGAAAGAGTTACCTGAGAAAGAACAACGCTGTGTGTCTCACCGTTAGGGATGTTTGCGCCAGCACCAAGCTTGGTTCCACCGTAGCAGACAACCAGGCAGCCAACAACAAAGACACCCAGGATAGAAGCAGCACGAGTGAACTCTTTTGCGTTCTCGGTGAGCAGGGTAATTGCGTCAGTACCCATCTTGTAAGAAAGATTCATCAGCCAATAACGTACAGCAAACTGTGCGATGTTGAAGATGATAAGGAACAAGAATGGTGCAAAGACATTGCCGGAAATTGCCATGTTAGAGGTAATACCAGCAGTAATTGGAACAAGGGTGAACCAGAACAGTGCGTCACCAATGCCGCCCAGAGGACCCATTGCAGAAACGCGGACTGCACGAATGGTTGGGATATCCAGCTTGTTCTGCTCAAGGGAGAGAACAATACCCATAACAAAAGTGACCAAGAATGGGTGGGTATTGTAGAACTCAAGGTTGTGACTCATGGAAGCAGCAAGGTCATCCTTGTTGTCGCCGTGAATCTTCTCAAGACCAGGGAGGATACCGTAGAGCCAACCAGCTGCCTGCATTCTCTCGTAGTTGAAGGAAGCCTGCAGGAACAGGGAACGCCATACCATCTTGTTGAGCGTCTTCTGATCAAGTGGCTCAGCAGGAGTGGTGTTCTGATAGGTATCAGGAATATTAAATGCCATCTTCGAAGTCACCTCCAGCAACAACAGCAGGAGCAGCATTCTTCATCTTGGTCTGGAGCTGGTAATCCCAGAATGCGATACCAAAGCCGATGAGAGCAAGAAGCAGAAGTGCTGGACCAGAGAGCTCAGGAATGCTGATAAATACGATTGCAGCTGCAAAGCCCATGAGGAAGAAGCCCCAAAGCTCGCGAGAAACCATAACCTTCAGCAGGATTGCAAAGCCGACGAAGCGCATCATGCCACCAGCGACGGACAGTGCATTCATGAGCCACTTTGGAATTGCAGTGGTGATCTGAGTGCCAAATGCAGCACCACCCAGGAAGAACAGGGTAACAATGACACCAAAGAAGAGACCAAGAGCAGCCATTGCACCATAGTTGATACGAGCAATTCCCTTAGGATCGGCCTTCTCGGCGTATGCATCAGCAGTTGCCATTACAGGAGACATAATGGTAAAGATGATGGTTACTGCATACTGACCAAGCAGAGAGAATGGAATTGCTGCAGCTACAGCGGCCATTGGCTCAAGCTTAGTAGTGATTGCAAAGACTGCAGACATAATGCCGCCGATAACAGCGTTAGGTGGCTGAGCACCACCAACAGGCATGTTACCGATGGTCATAAGCTGATAAGTACCACCAACAATGAGACCAGTCTGAACGTCACCAAGAATCAAACCAACCAAAAAACCAGTTACGATTGGCTGGTAAAGAGACTCGAGGAAACTAAACTGATCGATGCCAGCGATAAACGCAACGATGAAAATTAATAACACCTGAATAGGGCTAACATCCATCTTAACTCCTCCTTTCAAACACACCATAACTACCGATGACGATGATCGGCAGACTATCCGAATACCTTTGCCAACCTGCTAGAAACGTTGCACCATTGCAACTTTTTGTAATCTCTACCAGGAAGTTGCGCGCAAAACTTACTCGAATAGCTTTGAGATATCCTCGACCGGGGTCGTAGGAACACGCCTAATCTCTAGAGTCACCCCCAATTCCTGAAGCTCACGAAAGGCAGCGACGTCCTTATCGTCTACCGCCACACTTGTGGCGACCTGTCGCTTTCCCTCAGCCATGTGCATATTGCCGATGTTCACTTTTTTGATTGGAACACCGCCCTTAACCAGAGTGAGGACATCCTCTGGATTCTCGGCAACTAAGAAAATGTGCTGGCTTGCTGAAGCCTTGTGGATAACATCGATAGTTTTCTGGAGCGTAAAGTACCTGGTTGCAACGCCGTTTGGTGCAGCCATATCCATGAGGCCCTGACGCATCTTATTGCCTGCGACCTCGTCATTAGCAACAAGGATGAGATTTGTTCCAAGGGTACCGTTCCACTGAGTAGCAACCTGACCATGAATCAAACGATTATCGATTCGAGCAAGCTTGATATCTGGTTCTCCCATAACAAGTTCTCCTCTCTTTGCACGCACACTTGTGCGTGCTATCTGCGATTTTCATCGCACTACTCGCAACTTGCGCTGCGTGTTTTACTGCAAATTTATTTATTGTTGGAAACGCTGATTAACGCCCAACGATCCAACGTGATGACCACATTTGGAGCAAACTCAACATCTACTGTTTCTTTTTTGACGTTTTTAACTACGCCATACATTCCGCTGTTAGTCTTAACTTTCTGACCTGCATGAAGATTCTTCAGAAACTCTGAAGTTGTTCCCGCCTTTTTAGAAGAGGCTCTCCAAATAAAGAAGGAATAAATAAGGCCCAAAATTACTAAGAACGCGAGAAGAACAATGGATGAAGCAAGAATGTTCTCTGCTAGATTTGCCATGTGCATCTCCTTAACTCAACAACAAAACGCTACTTAAATACCATCGTCTCCGAAGATGTCATCTTCTGGCTCAACCTCAAGCTCAAGACGCTTATGAACAACTCCCTGGCTACCAGCTAAAACGGCAGTCTCAACCAGCTCTTCAAGAGAGGTATCTGCCATGCGACTACCAAGTGTTTCAAGAAGCATAGGAAGGTTTGTACCGGTAACTACTTCTACATTTGAGTAATTCTGAGCAATAATCATTGCCTGATTAAAAGGTGTTCCGCCAAGTAGATCGCAGAAAACTAGCACACCGTCAGTAGTATCAAGAAGATCGGAAATTGTTGCAGAAAGAGTTTCTGGGAACGTTGCAGCACCGGCTTCAATAAAAGGAACGGGAACAAAAGCTTCTTGCTCACCAGCAATCATCTTTAAAGCATCAGCAAGACCGTTTGCAAAAGTTCCATGACCAGTTAAAACGCAACCTACCATGTCAAACTCCTTTCAAAGAGTTGGAAACTATCTGGAGAGCTACACGGAAAACTAGGGGTGTTGAAGCTTCCCTCTAAGTGGTAGATACCAGATAACAACCTAATATAAGTATAGTCTAGTGAGCATCTTGTGATGTGTACGTTAACAATCGGCGGCTTAACGGTACTATTTTTACCGTAAACGGTATACACGTTGTTATTTTCGCAGGTAGATATATGGATAAATTGTGATGATGCACTAAAAATTTAGAGCTATCCTTGAAAAATGAGAAGTTCTTATAACGTACCTTTATACGTAATAAATGTAGTAAACAACCCTAAAATCCTGCTCAAATATGGTGAGAAAATAAAATTGGTATTAAGAAATTATGTACTGGTATCTTTTTTTAGAACATCTAAAGAATAGCTTCTTGATGGCGCTTTGGTTAAATAGATTCAACTCAATTTCATTTGCAGTGGCGCTGTTCCATAGTGTTTCTCGCCCCTGCTTTCCTCTGGGCACTTTGTGTGCACTGTCTTTTAGACGAGGTGATATGCGTGATTGTTACCGTAACACTCAATGCATCCATTGATAAGGCGTACTACCTGGACTCTTCTGTTGTAGATGGAACGGTACACAGAGTCTCAGTAGTAGATAACAGCGCAGGTGGCAAGGGTCTTAACGCCTCACGAGCCATTACAACCCTTAACTACCCCGTTTGTGCCACAGGATTTGTAGGCGGCAATAACGGTAGATACCTTGTTGAGCTGGCTCACAAAGATGGTATTACCAGTGATTTTATTTATGTTGAGCAAGAAACCCGCTCATGCATTAATGTCCTGGAGCCAAGCGGGCAATCAACTGAATTCTTAGAGCCTGGACAGCCTATACTTCCTGAAGAATTCCTTGCTTTCAAGGCAAAACTTGTGCAGCTTACCAAAGAAGCCGAAGTTGTTACCTTTAATGGCAGTGTTCCCAAGGGCATTTCTGCCGAAAATTACAAAGAACTTATTGAAGAAACCATGGCTGCGGGCGTGCCTTGCATTGTAGACGCATCCGGTGCACTGCTCACCTCCTGTATTGATGCCCTTCCTACCATGATCAAACCAAACACCGATGAAATCGGTCAACTTCTAGGAAGAGAAGTAACTACAGAAGACCAGGCCATTGAGGCAGCTCGGGAGCTGCATAAACGCGGCATTAAAATTGTAGTTGTATCGCTTGGCGCAAAAGGTGCACTCATGGTTTCTGATGAAGGAACCTTTAGAGCAAATCCTCCAAAAATTGAAGCCATCAATCCTGTTGGTGCAGGAGATACCCTTGTTGGCTCATTTGCTGTTGCACTTGCTCAGCAAAAACCAACTTCAGAGTGTCTTACCTTTGCGCTTTCATGTGCTACCGCAAGTTGCCTATCTGCAGGTACCGGTCGCTTTGATCAAAATGTTGCAACTAAGATTCAGAAGCAGGTCACAATCAAGAAGATTGCTGAATAATATGCAGCAAGACGGGTTTCTCGCCAAAGGTTACAAAGACAAAACTATTTCTAGAAAACTTACGTAACAGAGTAAGAGAAACGTTACAATTTTTTCAGTCAATCAAAGAGCCCTTTGGGGCGAAAGGAGCAATAGATGTTCGTTACTACTAAGCAGATGCTTCTTGACGCACAGGCTGGCCATTATGCTGTTGGCGCCTTTAACGTTGAGAACCTTGAGTTTGTAATGGCTGTTGTTAAGGCAGCAGAAGAGCGCCGCTCCCCTGTTATTCTTCAGACCACTCCTGGTACCATCAAGTACGCAAGCCTTGATTACTTTGCAGCAATGGTTCGTTGTGCTGCTGAAGAGGCAACTGTTCCTGTTGCTCTTCACCTAGATCACGGTGACGGCTTTGACCGCTGCATTCAGGCAGCTCGCGCTGGTTACACTTCCGTCATGATTGACGGCTCTCACGTTCCTTTTGAGGACAATATTGCACTTACCGCGTCCGTAACCAAGTTTGCTGGTCCTATCAACCTTCCTGTTGAGGCTGAGCTTGGCAAAGTTGGCGGTAAAGAGGACGACGGCCCAGCTGTTGAGGGCGAGAACCCCTACACTGATCCAGACCAGGCTGAGGAGTTTGTCGCTCGCACTAACTGCACTTCTCTCGCAGTTGGCGTTGGCACCGCTCATGGCGTCTACCACGGCACACCTCACATTGAACAGGGCGTCCTCAAGGCAATCCGTCAGCGCCTTGATATTCCTCTGGTTCTTCACGGTACTTCTGGCGTTCCAGATGACCAGGTAGCAGAGGCAATCCAGAACGGCGTTTGCAAGGTCAACTACGCAACTGAGCTCCGCCAGGTCTTCACTGCAGCCTTCATGAAGTATATGTCCGAGAACCCTGGCAACTTTGATCCAAAGAAGCCTTCCGTTCCTGGTATGGAAGCAATCACCCAGATTGTTGCAAGCCACATGGATAACCTGGGCTCCTCCCACAAGGCATAAGCCATCGCAGGCTCTACATACGTTGCAGATATACATAAGGCGAGAAGATCGGTTGGTCTTCTCGCCTTTTTTGTTAAAAGCAAAGCGTTGTTGAAAACGCAAGCCTTAGCAAATCTTGCAAATCCAGTCTGCCTCTGGAGCCTCAATCTCGCCAGACTGAATGCTGGTCAGCGTGTTGCGGAGCTTAGACATAACTGGTCCAACAGCCTCCATACCAGCGCCAAAGACAATCTCTTTCTGGCCGTCAACAACTTTGCCAACAGGAGAAATAACAGCAGCAGTACCGCACATACCACACTCAACAAACTGGTCAAGCTCGTCAAAGCGGACAGGACGCTCAATAACCTTCATTCCAAGCAGATCTTTAGCAACCGTTGCCAGAGAGCGACGGGTAATAGAAGGCAAAATGGAATCTGTGTAAGACTGTGGAATAACCAGGGTTCCCTCTTTATCAACAAAGAGGAAGTTTGCGCCACTGGACTCCTCAACATAGGTACGAGAGCCAGAGTCAAGATACATACTGTCTGCAAAGCCCTGCTCATGTGCCCAGGTGGTTGGGTACAGAGACATAGCGTAGTTGAGGCCGGCCTTGATATTGCCGGTTCCGTGAGGAGCAGCACGGTCATAAGGAGAAACGGTCAGTGCAACAGGAGCGACGCCGTTGGAGTAATAAGCTCCAACTGGAGTGACCATAATACGGAACTCATAGGTAGGAGATGGCTTAACACCAACAGTATTTCCGGTACCAATCATAAATGGACGAACATACAGTGTAGCGCCCGTACCAAATGGTGGAACCCATGCTGCGTTTGCAGAAACAACCTCTTTAACAGCAGCGACAAATCTATCCTCAGGAAATGGTGGCATGACAAGGCGGGATGCAGAGTCAACCATACGCTGAGCATTGAGGTTAGGACGGAAGCAGACAATATCGCCAGAAACTGTGGTGTAAGCTTTTAAACCCTCAAAAACTTCCTGGCAATAATGGAAGATGTTTGCACACTCAGACAGTGTAATGCTGTGATCGGTGGTAAGTCCGCCCTCATCCCAAGCACCGTCTTTGTAGTGGGCAACGTAGCTGTAGTCACACTGCGTATATGCGAAGCCAAGCGCTGTCCAATCGATGTCTTTCTTCTCCACTGAGTTTGCCATGGCTTTCCTTTCTCCGTGGGTTTTAAAAGTGTGCATCATACTACACGCGTACTTTTTATCTCTCACCCACACTAAAAAATTTGTAACCGAATAGATATTTTGCGGTATAACGTAGGTATGTCGAGAGGAGCACATATGGTTATCAAACTTAAACGAACCTACGATACCCCAGAAGCTGACGATGGGTATCGCGTGCTGGTAGATAGACTGTGGCCTCGTGGTATCAAAAAAGAGAACCTACACGCTGATGAATGGGCTAAAACCATTGCTCCTACTACTGAGTGCAGAAAAGCATTCAACCACGATCCAGAGCGCTTTGATAGCTTTGTGTCTACCTATACAGCTGAACTTGACAGCAATCCTGACGCAGATGCCTTTGTCAAACAGCTTAAAAAGCTTGATCAATCTACCGTGACACTGCTTTTCTCGGACAAAGACACTACGTACAACAACGCAGTAGTGCTCAAAAAGTGGCTTGAGACTAAGCTTAAGTAATACGCTTACCCAGCTACGCTTACATATCTTGCGAGAAGAACTCCTGGTAGAACTTCAATTCTTCAGGAGTATCTATGCTTGATGAGAATAAAATATCAGGCTCTATGGCGCTATTGTTCTTGTCAGTAGCGGCATCTGCAGAAGCAAGCAAGTTTGCCTGTCCAAGCAAACGCTTAAGCTGATGAGCGGCGCCTGCCCCACCGTCAAAAAATTCTACGTCTCCTAAAACAGAGCTAATTTGCTTCTTGATAAAGGGGTAATGGGTACACCCAAGAACCACAGCATCTACCTGACCAGTATAATCACCTAAAAGCTCGGTCAGTCGTTTATGCATCTGTTCTGAATCAGCCTGACCAGATTCAATAAGCTCCACCAGGCCTTCTCCTGGAATAGAGACAACCTTTGCAGAAGGATGCAGGCGCGACTCAAGATTGTGGTACTTCTGCAAAGAGAGCGTTGCTTTTGTAGCCAGAACAATCACTGTTCCATGGGGATATGCAATTACTGCAGGCTTAAGAGCTGGCTCAACACCCACAATAGGTACATGAGGATAGGTTGCCCTCAGCTCGTCTGCAGCCGCAGCTGTAGCAGTATTGCAAGCTATAACTAGCGCTTTAGCGCCCTCATCGATAAACTTTTTAGCAATAGCAAAAGAGCGCTGGGCAATCTGCGCTTTTGGTTTAGTGCCATAAGGAGCAAAGGCAGAATCGCCAAAATAATGAAATTCCTCGTGAGGCATTTGGGCAACAAGATGTTTAAGCACGCTCATGCCACCAACACCCGAGTCAAATACACCAATAAAATTATGAGGAGCTAAGCGAGCTTCCATTACAAACCTTTCAAACTGAATGTAAAGTATTTTATACCTTTATCATTCAAAGGTTGATTTGCGTCACTCTTGGGTAGAATGCCAAAGATATGTTTTTAACGATTGGAGTTTCATGAGCAACGAAGGTAAAAAGGTAAAGGTCCACTACGTAGGCACTCTTGATGACGGAACTAAGTTTGACTCCTCCCGTGATCGCAACGAGCCGCTGGCATTTACCTGCATGGCTGGTCAGATGATTCCTGGTTTTGATGAGGCTGTCAAAGATATGACCGTTGGCCAGATTGTTGACGTCCACATTCCAGCAGCAGAGGCATATGGTGAGCGCCATGAAGAGGCAGTGCAGCCTGTTCCCGTAGCTCAGCTTCCAGGCTCTGAGAATCTTGTTGCAGGTCAGCAGGTTACTCTGGGCACCCCTGAGGGATACCCTGTTATGGCAACCGTTGTCTCTAACGACGGCACCACTATCGTCTTTGACACCAACCATCCAATGGCTGGTAAAGACCTTAACTTCAACATTGAGCTTCTTGAGGTTGAAGAGTAATCCACTCCCCCTTTATAGGGCGAGAAGGGCGTAGGTGTTTCTGGCATCTGCGCCCTTCCTTTTTGCGTTAAAAAGACATCAAAAAGAGCTTGGCTGCATGCAACCAAGCTCTTTTACATAACAAGTTATGAGGGGCCAATACCTTAGCTTAGGACAACGCCGCCAAGCCAGCCCCACCTTGGAGTACTCAAAGCGCCAAGCTGAGAAATCCAAGAACTCAAGCTCTGGCTTCTTACAATACCAGAGAGGCAGTGCCTGACCATGCCGCCACCAATGTAAATGCCAACGTGGCCATAAATCAGAGCTGCAGCAGAACCACCAAGGGTTGGAACAGCAATAATCATGCCAGGCTCAATAGCGCTCTGATCAGTTGAGTAGCACCAGGAATAGTACATATCACAAGCGTTGCCATAGAAGGTGCCAACACCTGCGTTTGAGAAGACATTAGAAACCCAAGCAGCACAGAAGCCAGCACCGGTAGATCCGGTATAGCCTGCAGCATTAACAACTGCAGCAGCAGAACCAGAACCAGCAGAAGAGGTTCCTCCTCCGCCACCGCCACCATAGTAGCTACTACCGCCATCGCTGTCGCTTGATGCAGCAGCACGTTGAGCAGCAACACGCTCTGCCTCCTGCTGAGCAGCAAGAAGCTCAGAATCACGCTGAGCGATAAGCTCTTTTACGTTGTCATCAAGATTTGCAACAACGTTTGCAGCGTCCGCCTGACGAGCAGAAATATCATTAAGCTGAGACTCCTGAGAAGCACGGAGATTCTCAAGTTCAGCCTTCTTATTCTCTAGCTCGGTCTTCTCGGACTGAAGAGCAGCCTTATCAGACTCAAGAGCGGCCTTTAGGTTCTTAACTTCCTCAATCATCTTCTGATCGGACTCAGAAATCTTATCGAGGTAGTAAATATTAGAAGTGAGCTCCTCAAAGCTTGCAGAAGAAAGAATCATCTCCAAAGCACCAGCTGGGCCAGCCTTATAGTTGCTGGACATACGAGCGCCAAGTGCTTTTCTCTTCTCGGCAATCTGAGTTTCCTTTTCAGAAATCTCTTTCTGCTTAGCATCAATCTGATTCTGCTTATCTGCAATCTGATCAGAAATAGCGCCAATCTGAGAGTTAGTGTCATTGAGGCTTGCCTGCATGTTGGAGACTTCATTAGAAATCTCATCGAGCAGCTTCTGAGCAGCATCGTAATCGCTACGAGCAGCATCAATCTGAGCCTGGGTAACACCAAAAGCAGGACGGGTGTTAATCAGAGATGCAGTAACGGCAGCGGCAGCAATGCCCATGCCGGCAAAAATCTTAAGAGCATCACGACGATTGAAAAGAGCAGCGCTCTGCTCCTCAATGGTTGTGCTTTGCTGTTTCTTTAAACTCATAAGGGTCTCCTAGAACGTTTAGTAGTACGGTGTGACCTTTGAGAGACTATTCTACCCGAGATACACGATGATATTCAAAAAGATACGTAATTTACAAACTCCCTGAAACAAATTTCAGGGAGTTTTGGCTCTAAATTGTGAGGTCAGAGATAGGATTTAGCGGTTTTCAATATGTGCAACATTTTTTATTGATATGGTAATCCTACCGTCAGACTCGTGAGAAAATTCTAAGTAACCTGGACGATCCGTTAGGTTTGAGGGAAATGAAATTTCAATTCCTGTATCGGTGCGAATCTTATGATTCTTTGCAATTCTGTTAGCAACACCGCGTTTAACAGGAACTTCTTCAGGGAGCTCTCTACTTGCCACCTGAGCCTCATACTTTTCCTGAATCTCAGGACGCTCCTCAAAGATACGCTTACCAACCTTGATAGGGTCAACTACCTCTTCTACCTCTGCTGCTTCTGCAACGGCAGCCTTAGCACGAGACACCTCAACGGCAGGCTCAAGACCATATTCTTCTGCCAAGTCTTGAACAATAACAGTTACCTCGCCAATAACTTCATGACTAGAAGCCTCCGATGAGCACTCAAGGAAGAGTTCTGGGATGATGAACTTTCCCTCTCCTGCTACAGAGCGATCATGATCATGAAAATCAATGGCGCCTGTGTCCAGGTCAATGACTGCATACGAATCAACTTTTTGCGTAGGAGAAGGTAGTGTTGCATCTTGGCGCAAAATCTCATTTGCAGAGCCGTTGACGTCATGAATAAAGGCCTGCTTGCGCGGAAGAAGCACAATGGCAAAAAGACGTCTTCCCTCACCCTCAAATGCCTCAGCCTGAGCGTCCTCATCGTCTGCAGCAGCACTAGCAAGCGCCTGGCCAGCATCGGTATCAATGTAGTCCGCTACAAGAAGATCGCACTGCTCAACGTCATCTGCACGACGAAGCTCTTCCCAGAACCACTGAGCAATCTGGTGAGAAAACTCTACAAACTCAACGTCTCCGTGGGCATACTCCTGAAGACCTCCAGCAAAATTACTGGTAGGAGCAAACTCTCCATGTCTAGACTCTGGATTTGCCGTAATTTTACGCAGTCTACGCTGTACGTATGACTTTGTCTGACGATCCTCTAAATCCAAGGTAGATTGAGAGAAGTATTTAGTTCCCGTCTCAAAATCAAAGACGTGAAGAATTGCCTTAGTAACTCTAAGCATGTAAAACCTCGTTTATTGCAGATATTTAGCTGGCGAGAAACCCTAGTGCTTGACGCACATCAGAGGATCGCCAATCTTAACCAGTGGACGACCACCAATCAGTGTTCCAGACTCACCAATCAGATCGATGCGCTCATACTGATCTGCATTAACAACGGTAACGACTACAACGTTCTCATATCCTGCTTCTTCAATAGCAGCAGCATCAAATGAAATCAGTGGAGTACCGGCCTTGACCTCATCGTTAGCGTGAACGTAACGGGTAAAGCCCTTACCGTTCATCTCGATGGTACCAACACCAATGTGAATCAAAATCTCAATACCAGTATCAGTGGTAAGGCCAATTGAGTGATTGGTTACGTTAGTTGCGGTAACGCGAGCATTGCAAGGAGCATAAACGCAATCAAGACCAACGGGCAAAATGCCATAGCCCTGGCCAAAGAGACCGCTTGAGATTACCTCATCGTGAACCTCTTGTACGCTTACCAGGACACCAGAAACTGGTGCATAGATAGTGTCTTCCCTAGTAGCAAATGTAGCCTTCTGAGGCTGCTCTGCTCCGTTAGAAGGAACAAACACATTTTTAACCTTTGACCAAAGACCCATAATGCCTCCTTGAGTATGTGCTCTGCACAGATACCATCTGACATAACGTTTCTATTTTACCTAAGCGAGAAGGACGAATGCTCCACAGAGGAACATCCGTCCTTCTTTCACGAATTTACAACACGGCGACGCAACTTACTGCATTCTCTTGGCACCTCTAAAGATGATCGAACGTGCAGCAAAAAAGGTAACCAGGAAGTATCCGCCATACAAAGCAGCTACTACTGCAACCACTCCACCAATGCTGCTAGCTACATCAAAGTTGCCAATCGACTTAATGACAGAAACCATAATGGACATCGCACAAGTAGCGTGCGCAGCTGCCATAAGCAGTGGGAACAGGAAGTACACACCAATCTGAACAAAGAGTGCGCGACTTGCAAGGCCCTTCTCGGCACCAAGCTCTGCAAGAACTTGGTAGGCGCGAGCATTGTCCGACGCCTCGGAGAGCTGCTGAAGCGCCAGGATGGCAGCACAAGCAATAAAGAGTACCAAGCCAATATACAGCGCCAGATACGTCACAATACCAGAGAATCCAGCAGTTGATTGAATGTACTCAGAAGCGGTAACAACAAGCATTACAGAATAAGGATCTGAATCGCTACCAGTTACGGCACCATCGCCAAAGTACTGCTTAATTTGACCCTGGAACTGCGTTTCAGAAGCATCGCCTGGGGTTTGATAGTTGCCTAAGATATATGAGTTGGTCAAAACAACGCTTGAAGGGAAGCTTTGATCAGCAACAACCACAATTCCAAATGCTGGCATAAGTGCAGGTCCACCCTGTGTTTGGGCAATATCAAGCGTTCCACCAACAGCATGAAGTTTGTGACCCTCAATGGTGAGTTCAGGATTATTAGCAAGAGAATCCTGCCAGTATTTTGTGAGATTAGTATCAAGCGTCCAAACCATATAGCCGTCAGTACCAAAGTCAACAGGCTCAAGACCAGATGCAACACGCAGTTTGTTGTACTGAGAAGCTCGCATCAGAGTTACGTTTTTCTGCGCAGGATCTTCCTGGCCACTATAGCCGGTAAAGTAATCACTAAAGCGCTTGCCTGTTACAGCGTCAATAGAACTATACGTAAAACTAGGCGTTGTTGGATCACTTTGAGCAAAGTATGTATCTACCTGGAAGGCATTTTTGATAGTTTTATCCCACTCTGGATCTAGCTTCTGCACTACAGAGAGATAGTCATATGAATCCGCTGGACCAGGGGTATAACTGCGCTCTGAGCCTGGATTGATCGATACAGAAACATCGTACGTTTTAAGCTTGGAGAAACTGACGTTCAAAGAGTCAACAAGCGAGAAACCCGTACCAAGTCCACAGACTGCCACAAAGAGCATGGCGCAGACTAGAGAGATAGAAACCCAAGCAGTATTTACGCGGGCATTAAACTGACGCAGGATAAATGAATGAAGACCCTTGTAGTAGAAGCCCTTCTGCATCTGCATAAATCTGAGCAAAAAACCAGAGATTGAGAAGAAGAAAAGTGCTGTGCCCACAGATACCAAAGCAGTAGCCATGGCAAACTCTTCATCTATCTGTTTTAAACCATTGTGCTGAAGCAAGATATAGGAATAAGCAATGATTCCAAGAGAAGCCAAGAAGAGCAGTACTGAGACGGTAAGATTTCTTACCTTGACGGTCTGAGTTACTTTGTCTGCGTTAAGAAGGTCAATGAGCTTGTAGCGGGACACCGTGGTGACGTTAAAAATAAGCGCAACCACAAACATAACTACAAAGTAAATAACCGTTTGAATCAGCGCAGCTTGCGAGAACACAAATTTGAACGAATCAAGAGTTGTGTTGAACATGTGGGCCGTTGCAAACATCATAAATTGAGAGATAAAAATACCTGCGACAAGTCCAACTACCAGGGCGAGAAAACCAACAAACAGCGTCTCAATAGTCATAATCTTAGAGACGTTTCTCTTGGTCATACCCAAAATCTGGTACATGCCAAATTCTTTTTTCCTACGACGAATCAGAAACTGATTAGCATAGACAACAAGAAATCCCATAATAACGGCAAGAAAAACGCTTACTCCAGAGATGGTATTACTTAAGAGCTGAACAATGCGTCTCTGGTCTTCAGAAAGATTCAACACCATAGATTGCTGCGTAATTGAATTGAAAGAATAAAACAGTGCAACGCCTACTGCCAATGTCAGAAAGTAAATGCTGAAATCGCGCAGTGATTTCTTGACGTTACCAAGCGCGATTTTACTGTACATCAGCACCCTCTCCTCCCAGGAATGAAACAACGTCCATGATCTGGTCAAAGAACTGCTTGCGGGGTTTCTCGCCACGAACTATCTCGTTAAAGATGCGACCATCTTTAATGAAAATAACGCGATGAGCATAAGAAGCTGCATATGAATCGTGAGTGACCATAGCAATAGTTGCGCCATTACGGTTGAGGTTCTCAAGGCTCTCCAGAAGTGTACGAGCGTTCTTTGAATCCAGAGCGCCAGTAGGCTCATCCGCCAGGACCAATGAAGGATTGGTAACAATTGCTCGAGCAGCAGCAACGCGCTGACGTTGGCCGCCGGACATCTCGTAAGGGAACTTATCAAGTACCTCGGTAATCTGAAGCAGCTTGGCAACGTTTTCTACGCGCTCCAAAACTTCCTGAGCGCGGACGTGACCAATGGTTAGTGAGAGTGCGATATTCTCGCGAGCAGTAAGGCTATCAAGCAAGTTGGCGTCCTGGAAAATAAAGCCCAGACGGTCACGCCTAAAGGCAGAAAGCTCTGCACCACGCAGGCTGGAAAGCTCTTGGTCATCAATAAAGATGTGGCCCGCAGATGCCTGGTCAATGGTAGAGATGCAATTTAAAAGTGTAGTTTTGCCAGAACCAGAAGGACCCATGATGGCAATAAACTCGCCACGTGCTACAGAAAGATTAATGCCGTCTAGTGCCTTGGTAATATTTCCACGAGTTCCATAGTACTTCTCGAGGTTTTGACAAACCAAAACGGTGTGAGGGGTAAGTGCTGAAGATTGTCCAGCCACAACAGTTGACTGAGTTGGAGTTACTTGAGTAGCTGCCATGTTGCGTCCTTTCATTGAGAGCGAGTAAATCTTGAGATATATACTCCGTCACTACCGTTCACGTTGCCATCGATTGACCTTACAGAAACCTTACGCTTTTCTCACTTTGATGTGTCAAAATATCACTATCAAGCATACGGGAGGGGCATGCTATGCAGTTAGTAATTAAAAGATTTGGGCAGCTTACCGCTAAAGAGTTATATCAAATTCTTTCTCTAAGAGCAGAAACGTTCATTGTTGATCAGCAGATTATGTACAACGATCTTGATAACGTTGATCAAGTTTCTACCCATGTCTTTTATCAAGATACTGACTCGGTAGCTGCATATTTACGCATCATTGATGCGGGACAGTCATACAACTCCCCTCTTATTGGTCGCGTATGTGTTAGCAACAAAGGCGCTGGTATTGGTTCAAAGCTGCTGCATGATACCCTTGATTACCTGGCACAAGAAAGTAGTGCTTCCAAGGTGTTAGTTGAGTCGCAACTCAAAGCTCAGCCCTTCTACGAGCGCGCTGGATTTACGCAGGTATCTTCTAAGGTGCTTGATCACTTTGGCGTCCTTCACCATGTGCTTTCTCTTGACCTTGATGCATATCGTCAGACGAGAAACACAATCAGCATTGATGATGTTCACGTTTCAATTAGACCACTTAACACAACTGATTTGCGCACACTGCAAAAACTCAGCATAGAGACATTTGTAGACACTTTTATTGACTCAAATACAGCAGATGACTTAGCAAGTTGCATGGACTCGCTCTACAACACAGAAAAGCTTGCCCGTGAGCTTGCTGCTAAACACTCATATTTCTATTTTATTGAGGTAGAAGGTCAAGTAGCTGGTTACCTGAAGCTCAATACGCGTTATGAGCAAACCGAGGGTCAGCGCGATGACTCACTTGAAATTGAGCGCCTCTATATTCTTCCGCACTACAAAGGCCTGCACCTTGGATCAAAGCTCATGAAATTTGCCCTTGATCTGGCAAAAGAGAAGGGTAAGAAGCGCGTGTGGCTGGGTGTCTGGGAACACAATGAGCCTGCTAAGGCATTTTATTCACATTGGGGATTCAAGCGCTTTAGTCAGCATACCTTCCCAGTAGGAAGCGATCCTCAAACGGATGAATTGTGGGAACTACTAATTGAGAACTAACGCAATTGCTGTTAAAAGACTCAAAACCAAAAGTGCATAGGTAATTATTTTTCTTTCTCTAAATTTGACTATCCTAAAAATTTGCAAGAGGAAGATAGAGACAAAAATGCATGCACTTATCTGCTGTGAATAAGGGAATACTTCTGGATAAAAATGAATTGCTGTATTCAGTACGAGCAAAGCAGCTACGATGTAGTCTGCTTTGCTCGTATTTTCATTATTAATTAGTTTCATTGTAAATCCGTAAAAGACTGGTTGAACGTAATAGAAAAGGTCGAACCTTTACCAATTGTACTGCTCACAGCCAGCTTAAGGCCCATCTTATTACAGAGTTCATAGCAGAGATAGAGACCCATACCGGTAGATTTTGCGTACTTACGTCCATTTTGGCCGGTAAATCCCTTATCAAAAATTCGAGAAAGATCCTCTTCAGGAATACCGATGCCATTATCTTTAATGAAGAGAGTAGTTGAAGTAGTTCCCTCACGTGGCTCTGAGACAGAGGCAGAAATCCAAACGTTCTTCTCGCCAGGTGCAAGCTCTGGATTTGAATACTTTGCGGCGTTAATGAGGAGCTGTCGCAAAATAAACTCAAGCCACTTTGGGTCAGCCTTGACCACGTGGGCCAAGTCATCAAAATGTGGAGATACACCAGCGTCAATGAAGACACGTGCGTTGTTTTTAAGAGCATCTTTTACGATGGACTGCAAATTGACGTCTCGAATAGAAAAATCTCGATCTACAGATGCGCTGCGTGCATAAAAGAGCGCCTGCTCTACCAGAGTTTCAATCTTGGTAAGTTGCGTTTGCACGTCATCCATAGGTAGCGATGGATTATTCTGAGCAACCAAATGAGCCGCAGCAATAGGAGTTTTAATCTCATGCACCCACATCTCAATGTACTCGCGATATTCCTTTGATCGCATATGCTCATCAGCAAGCTGGTCCATCATAGACTTGGACATGCTTGAAAGTGCGTCCTTAAAAAGCCGTTCTTCCAGCGTTGAAGGCGTGTCCAGCATGGTAGGAACCAGATAGCTCTCTTTATCCGTTGCCGATAAATTCTCAGCAAGCTGCTGGTAGAACCAACGACGATGAAAATAATCGGCTAGAAGTGCCGCTGCTCCCACTACCCATAAAACCAAAATACAGTAGGCAATAGCAAACGCGTTAAGTCCAACACCTTTGAGCATAAAGCCAATTAACGTGCTGCTCAATATAAGCGCAAGAAAGAAGATAGTTCGATTTTTTAGATACTTAAAAAACGTCATGACAGCCTACTCAATAACGTAGCCAAGTCCGCGGCGTGTCATCACGAAGTCCTCAACACCAATGCTTGCAAGAGTATTTCTGAGGTGGCTAATGTTGACCGTCAACGTATTGTCATCAACAAACTCATCCGACTGCCACAGCTCTTCTTGAATACGCTGGCGAGAAACAACCGTTCCTGCATTTTGCATCAAAAGTGAAAGTATCCTGAGCTCGTTTTTAGTCAGCTCAACGCTCTTCTGATTTGCAGAGACCTTACAGGAAGAAGAATCAAGCATCACACCTGCATGTGAAAGCTTTGTTCCTGTTGTGACATCGCTATTTGCACGCCTCAAAACCGAGGTTATGTGCATAAGCAAAATCTGGGTGTTATAGGGCTTGGCGATAAAATCGTCCGCTCCTAACGAGAGCACCATAAGCTCATCAAGGTCTGTGTTTCTGCTGGTAACTACAATGATGGGAACGTTTGAGAGCTGTCGTACTTCTCGACAAATCTGTTGTCCGTCAATGCCAGGAAGGTTAAGGTCCAACAAAACCAGGTCTGGATGAGCGGCAATAATCTGTTGAGGTACAGACTCAAAAGACGTGAGAGCCTGGGCCTCAAAGCCGTTTCTTTGTAGCAGGAGCACCAACTCTTGCTGAATCTGATGGTCATCCTCTACTACCAGGATTTTTGTCATATGTGCTCACCTCCTGCTGTGCTATGCAAGTCCTACAAAGCGCTGGGCGTTTTCCCACAGTATGGTATACGTCTTCTCTTTGGGGATATCAAGTCGCTGCCAACGAAGCTCCGCCAAGCGCTCAACCGTGTGTACCACCATCGCTGGCGTACACTCCCCTCCACGTAAAGGCTCTGGTGCCATGTAGGGGAAATCAGTCTCTGAGAGCAGTTGTGCCTCTGGGCATGAAATCATTGCAGCTCGAATATCATCTGAGCGCTTAAAGGTTGCTGCGCCACCAAAGGCCACGAAGCAACCAAGATCTGCAAAGGGCTTCATGATCTCAGGACCATCGGTGTAGCAATGCAGGTCACAGCCAGCCTTAGGCACTCCCATACGGTTCAAAATTTCAAGCGCCAAATCATGAGCATGTGTATCATCAGCACCATCACGTAGGTGTAATTCAACGCGTTGATTATGCTCGTGTGCAATGGAGAGCTGGCGCTCAAATACTTGGCGCTGGACCTCTTCTGAAACCTCGCAGTACGGTCCAAAATCAAGGCCAATCTCTCCCACGCCAACACAAAGAGGATACTCAAGCAACTCAAACAAGCGCTGTTCAGCTTCTTGGTTGTAGTCTGGTGCACTATACGGATGTGCACCAACTACAAAATACGTGTGCTCAAACAAATACTCTGCAGGTACATCACAGGGTACGCAAAGCTCTGCTTCAACCAGCCTTGTGTAAGCAGCGCGAGCCTGGCTTAGAGTATCCTCAAACCAAGCGATAAAAGTACTGGTATCTGCCCACTTACGAGGGAACTCCGTTGCAATGTCTACGGGCACAATAAGCATGCGAACGCCCGCTGCTGCTGCTCGTGCAAGAGACTCTGCAGCGCTGTACTCGTGAAGACTGCCCAAATGACCATGGGTATCGGCAACAGGCGCCAAAACAAGCGGTGTCGGCCGAGGCGTACCGTAAATATCGTGGAATAACTGACCGTCAGAAAACGAAAGTGCTTCCACTTCTTCTGCTGGTAGATGATGCTTTTTCTTACTCACTCAAAGGCTCCAAAGCAGCCGCAAGACAAATAAAGTCTTGGCTGGTTAAAACTTCTGCACGTACCGTAGGTACAATTCCTGTGGCGAGAAACGCCTGGTCTAGCTTGTCTTTGTCAAAACCAGAAGCACTCATTGAATTACGAATGGTCTTTCTGCGCTGAGCAAAGGCAGCGTCAATGACACGCATAGTATGTAAGAGCTCTTCCTCAGAAAGAAGCTTGGAGGACACTGGGTTTCTCGCCTGGGTGCGATCAAGACGGACCACAGCAGAGTTGACGCGTGGAGGAGGCATAAAGTTGCCAGGGCCCACTTCAAATCTGCCAGTAACCTGGGCAAACAAAGATAGCTTTGCGGTATAGGCACCATATGCCTTGGTAGAAGGCTTAGCGGAAATTCTGTCGGCCACCTCAGCCTGTACCATGACCACCGCTCGCTCAAGCGAAGGAAGCTCCTGGAAGAACTTGAGGATCAGCGTAGCTGCCACCTGATACGGCAGATTGGATACAAACTTTGATGGCATCGGAGCGCTCGTCGCTGCGTCATGAGCAACGGTTGGAAGCGTGTTGTAAGCCTCAGCAAGCTTCTGCGGCGTGATAGCCAGAGCGTCTCCCATAACCAGCACAAACGAGTCTGGATGAGGCTCTTTGCAGGTTACCGCCAAGACTTGCTCCAGTTCAGAGTCTGCTTCAAGCGAGCACACTGCACGGGCGCGGTCGAGCAAGGCAACTGTAAGGGTACCAAGACCGGGTCCAACCTCAACAATCACATCGGTAGGCTGAACCTCTGCAAGCTGAACGATTTTCTCGATAACGTGATCTTGCACTAAGAAGTTTTGACCCAGCCTGTATTTGGTGGCAAGGCCAAAACGTTCCAGCGTTTCTTTAGTGGCTCGCTGATTGGCAAGCCACGATGTCTGATGCGATGCGTGCTCCGACACGATTACTTGCTTGCAAGACGTGGGAACAGAGCGTCTCCCTTAGAGACAGCCAGGCCGCCCTGAAGCTTGCCCCATACGCACTCGCTGCGGGAATCGGTAGAGGTAATCTCTGCCTCGTCAAGGCTCATACGACGAAGAACCTCTGCGGATGTGGTAGGCATGAATGGCATAAAGAGATGTGCACAAATGCGGATAGACTCAAGCAGCGTATAGATAATCTCTGCAAGCTCTGATGCGCGCTCTGGGTCTTTTGCCACCGTCCAAGGAGCAGCGTCCTCAATGTAGTGGTTAGCTGCGTGGACAAGCTCCATGATGATGTTCTTAGCGCCCACGTAGTCCATTTTCTCCATGCAGGCAGCGTAGCGGTCATAGATGCCCTCAGCCAGCTTGCGCAGAGGATGGTCTGCAGCAACAGAAGATCCATCAAAAGTTGGAGTGACGCCCTCAAAGTACTTATCGCTCATATTAAGGGCGCGAGAAACCAAGTTACCCCAGCTATTTGCCAGGTCAGCGTTATAGACCTGCTCCATGCGCTCGAAGGAAATGCCAGAGTCCTCACCAGGAGTGACGTCGGTCATGAAGTAGTAGCGGTAGCCCTCAACACCCAGCAGGTCCAAAACGTCCTTAGGTGCAATGGCGTTTCCGCGAGACTTACTCATCTTCTCAACAACGCCAGTCTCAGAATTACGGACATTCAAGAAGCCGTGAGCAAAAATGTGCTCAGGTACAGCCTCGCCAAGAGCCATAAGCATTGCAGGCCAAATGACACAGTGGAAGCGGATGATATCCTTGCCAACAACGTGCATCTGAGCTGGCCAGAAGCGCTTTCTCATGGCAGCAGCCTCTGGACTGTCATCACCGTAGCCAACAGCGGTGTAGTAGTTAAGAAGAGCATCAAACCAGACGTAGGTTACGTGAGACTCATCAAAAGGAACTGGAACACCCCAGTCAAAACTGGTGCGGGATACAGAAATATCCTGGAGACCAGACTCAACAAAGCTTCGAACCTCGTTTGCACGGAAATCTGGCTCAATGAAATCTGGGTGCTTAGCATAGAGCTCAAGCAGTTTATCCTGGAATGCAGAGAGCTTGAAGAACCAAGACTCTTCAGAGACACGCTCAAGCTCACGATGGCAATCTGGGCAGAGGTGTGCGCCCTTGCAACCAGCCTCTTCGTCTGCCTTCTCTACCTGAGTCTCGGTGAAGAAGGTCTCCTCATGGATGCAATACCAACCATCGTAAGATCCCTTGTAGATGAAGCTTGCCTCACGCATGCGCTCCCACAGATACTGGACAGCTTTTACGTGGCGCTCATCGGTAGTACGGATGAAGTCGTCATATGAGATATTCAGCTCTTCATAGAGTCCCTTGAAGAAAGGAACCTGGGAATCACACCATGCCTGTGGAGACAAGCCGTGATCAGCTGCAGCAAGAGCGACCTTCTCGCCATGCTCGTCCATACCGGTAAGGAAGAAGACGTCGTAGCCGGCAGCGCGTCTAAAGCGAGCCTGGATATCGCAAAGCAGGGTGCAGTACGCAGTTCCCAGGTGTGGCTTTGCGTTGACGTAATAGATTGGGGTGGTAATAAAGTATGACGGCTTGGCCTCGGGCATAATGACTCCCTTTGTGTAAGTTGCAATAACTTATCCAGTATAGAGCAAATGCTGGGCTTTCTTTGCGTTGGTATAGTGATTATGCCTCGCGAGCAAGAATTGCCTGGTATGCCTCATCACGCGCAATACCAAACTTCTGAGCAAGCTCCTTGGCCAAGGCCGATTTTCTAGTACCAGCTGCAAGGCCAGCCTCTATTGCATCTTCGAGTGAGAGCTGAGACTCTCCTTCTGCCTGCGATGATGCAGAGGCAAACTCTTCATCTGTAGGAGCTGCAATGACCAGAACACACTCGCCTTTAAGGTTCTCTTTTGAGGAAAGTGTCTCAACAAGACAAGGAGCCACGTCGCGCACCACTTCTTCGTGCAACTTAGTAAGCTCTCTGACAAGAGCCACCTGCCTGGTTGGAAACACCTCGGCTATGGCCTCAACCGTTGCAAGCACCCTAAACGGAGACTCATACAGCACAATAGTGCCAGGAATTTGTGCAAGCTGCTGCAAGCGCTGAACAATCTGTCCATGCTTTCTGGGCAAGAACCCTTCAAAAAAGAAATGATCACTTGCCAGGCCTGATGCAACAAGCGCACAGGTTACCGCAGAAGGACCCGGAATAACTTCCGTTGCAAGGCCTTCTGAAAGCGCCGCGTCTACCAAATGCTGACCTGGGTCAGAGATGCCTGGCATGCCAGCATCTGACACAAACGCAACACGCTGACCCGCGCGAAGCCTCTCTAGCGTTGGTTCAATTTGCGACTCAATAATATTTTGATCACAACGCTGCAGCGGCACATGAATGTCAAATGCCGAGAGGAGCTTTGAGGTCACGCGCGTGTCCTCACATAAAATGACATCCGCCGCTGCAAGCGTTTCTTTAACGCGCGGTGACGCATCCGAAAGGTTACCAATAGGCGTGCCCACAATAGACAGTTTACCTGCTAAAAGAGTAGATTCTGTCATTACTCGAGCATTCCCCTCTCAAACGTTGCAAGCGCAACGCGTGCGTCCCATGCAGCCAAAAATGCAGAGGTCTTCCAGGTCTGGAAGAACCATGCAGGACACGTATTGTACACTTTGAGCTGGCCGGAAGTGTAAATGCGCTCAAGTGCAATTCTTCCCTCTGCCGTCATAGCACCGTCAATGCTTGGAAGTGATGCTGACCACTTACCCACCATGACTGGCAGACCGCCTGAAGCAGAAGTCTTCAAATACGCTTCGTTCTTATCAATGAGCTGCTGTACACCCCTAGGACCCGAACAATCAATTCCCTCGCAGGGTTTATCAAGGTGTGCATCAAGCCAAACGTTTTGATAGGCCTGCTGGCTCATAAAACGCCTAAATCCCTGAGGCCAGCCACCATCTGGAAGAATGACCACAGGCTCTTCTCCTGCCACAGATCTAATGGTCTCATAAGCACGGCGATAATAGTTTCTAAGCGAGTGACCAGGAATACCATCTGTGAGCTTAAAGCCCTTGCGCACACGAGGCTTAACCTCATCGGCTACCTCAATACCATAAAAACCGCTGCGGTGAGCGTAATGAAGGGCAAGCTTATGCAGAATAGAAAGAGATTTCTCCCCAGAAATTCTGGTACGCGGAGCACCACCTGGCTGGTCATTCAAACCATCAGGCAAACCTGGATTTACTGCCAGTACAAAAATAACGTGCAGGCCAAGTTCTTCTGCCCATTCAAGAGCTCTATCAAGCTCGGTAATGCAGCTAACATATGGAGTCCCTGCGGCTTCTTCATCAAAAACGTACCAAGGCACAGAAATTCTTACCGCATTAAAACCACGAGCGGCAATGCTGACAAAGTCAGAACTCTGAATAAATGAAGAACGATGCGCTTTAACAAGATTGTGGTAGTCCTCAACGCCCAGCACTTTAATGAGCTGAGCCTCATCAACGCAGCCCGTGCGTGCAAACGGCTCAGGAGTTACCCACGGTTCAAGCGTAAGCCAACCGGTTAAATTGACACCCCGCAATGCTCCGTGAGCCATGAAATTCCACCTCGATAAAAGATAAAACCTCTACATACGTAGAGTATACCCATCGAGATTACGTTGCTCACACGAGCTTTAAAAAACAACAGGTTACTTCATATTTTTTGAATATATGGCGCAATTGTTAGGGGTCTCATCAACCTCAACAGAAGAGACGGGCAAACCTTCTGCCTCAAGTTGCTCAAAGAGATACTTAGCCAAGTTTTCTGCTGTTGTTCTAAACGGCAAAATAGTGAGCGAGAAACCCTCTTCTTTAAGACAGGCCAACGTCGTTTCAGAAAGAGAACCCTCTTCAATCAAAAACGTATGATCAAGGGAATCACATAGCGCACGGACCTTGCGCTTAAAGACACCAAAGTCCATAACCATGTCCTTTTCTGTACCAGACTCACCAAGCTCTGCAGTCGAAATGCAGGCAGTCACATGCCAGCGATGGCCATGCAGATTCTCACACTTGCCATAGTAGTTGGTAAGAAAATGCGCTGAGTCAAAGGCATATTCAGTCTTAAGCGTATACATTACTCATTGTCCTTCGAGCCGCGACCGCGATCATCGCGTCCAGCTCTTCTATGTCTACGACGTGCAGCGTTTTGTGGCTGAGCATCTCTAGATGCAGCGTTAGGTGCACCGTTAGAACCAGAAGCATTCTGTGGAGCGTTCTGGGTCTTCATGCCCGCCCTATCACCTGGACGACGAGTCCTCTTTGCACGAACTGGTGCCTGTGCCTCATCGCCTTTCTGTAGTGCCTGAGGAGCATCTGTCCTTCTAAAACGCTTACCCTGAGGCTGCTTCTGTGCAGGAGCTGTACCCTGCTCATTCTTCTGAGGAGCCTGAGTATGTGCAGTGCCCTCTTCTGTTGCGTGATGACGGCGGCGGGTACGACGAAGCGTATCTGTTGAAGCATCAAAAGTACTAGAACCAGGATTTACCTGAGCATTCTTCGAGGTTCTTACACGACGGGTGCGAGAAGAACTTTGAGCGCCTTGTTCTTCTCGGGCATTTCTTGCACCAGAATTCTTGACGTTTTCCTGCTTATTTGCAGAGTTCTGCTCGGAGCGATCCCGCTTGCGCCTTGGAGTCTCTGTGACAAAGAGATCAGGGTTAATCTCTGGCTCTTCATCAACAATCAGACCGTTTGCCCTATCAAGTTCTGCCAGCGCCATCTGAACCTCAACAGATTCAAGGCGCTCAAGTGCAGCGCGAGAAACGCTGTCTGGCCTGCAAGAACAGCCAAGGTCTTCCGACTTCTGCTGAGCCGCAGGAGATGTGTCCATATCAGCAAGAGGAATGCGAACTACCTTGCCACTCTCAAGACGAAGCGCAATCTCCTCTTTTGGCGTGTTGTACTCAACAATTTTTGCCATACCCAAAGGAGTCTCAATGACAGCGTTGCGCTTTGGAGCACGATTCTTAAAATCGCGATAAGCTTCAAACTCATAGCGCAAGCAGCACATTAAGCGGCCGCAAGCACCAGAAATCTTAGTGGAGTTCAGAGGCAAATCCTGCTCTTTTGCCATGCGAATAGAAACTGGCTCAAAAGAGAGGCCAAACCTTCTACAGCAGAGCTCTTGTCCACAGTGACCGTAGCCACCAATAACCGCTGCTTCTTCCCTGACGCCAATCTGACGCATGTCAATGCGCTCGTGGAGCTCATGAGAAAGCTCACGAACAAGCTGCCTAAAGTCCACACGATCATCAGCCGAGAAGTAACACACGACCTTCTCGCCATCAAAAAGATACTCGACGCCAATAGGCTTCATCTCAAGTTCTTCTTGAACAGCAAACTTCCTGAACACAGGAAGCGCAGCCTCGCCCTTAGCGGCAAGCTCTTCTGCGCGAGATAGATCCTCTTCAGTTGCTACACGAACAACGTCTTTGAGCTCAGCTTTATTTGTCTTGTACTCAAACTCCTCCTGAGAAATCTCACGAGGATCAGCAACGGCAAGACCAATCTCTAGACCGCGCTCGGTCTGACAGATAACGTGGTCACCTTCAAGAACGCCGGACTCCTTTGGATCAAACCAAAGGTCGCGCGCGGCGTATTCAAATTTCACCGGGACAACGGTGGGCATGTAAGTGCCTCCTTGATATGCAGCAGCATAACCTCAAGGGTTAGCTGGGGAGAAACAGAGCGATCCAGGTTATATTGAGCCTCTTGCACCGCAGCAAGAGCCCCCAAAACACCCTGGGTATGAGTTTGAGATGCAACGCGGTCAATAATGCCTGCTGCATCCGTATTTACTATCTCTTCATCAACCGCTTCGCAATTTAAAAGCACGTCGCGAAGAAGAGATTCCAGAATTGCCAACATTTCTATGATACCCGAACGCTCGCGCGCTGTGAGTTCTCGCTTATTTGCAGCTTCAACCTGCTTTAACGCAGCGCTCGTAAGAAAGTCCTCATTTTGAGCAAGCGCCTCTTCTTGTGCGCGTCTTACGTCACCAAGAGGAATTTTTGCAGCTTCTATCAGCTCTTTTGCGGAGGTAAGCACATCCCACGAGTCATTTCTGAGCAGGTTGCCAAAAACATCAATAAGCTGTCTGCGAATGTTTTTACGCGTAGAAGACTGCAAAAACTCCACAGCTCTACCAGGGGTTCCTGTTGCTGCAAGCGCAATACGAGCTTCTTGTTCCGTGGCAGAAATCTCTCGCATAATGGCAGCTTTAGCTGCAGCATCAGTAAGCGTTCTAAACGCAACTACCTGACAGCGAGAAACAATAGTGGGAAGCACCGCAGAAGAAGAGCGCGCAGACAGAATAAAGATGGTGTCTGCAGGTGGCTCTTCAATAGTTTTGAGCAGCGCATTTGCTGAGTTTTCTCTGAGCAAATCAGCGCGGTCAATCACGTAAATCTTATGAGTTGAGCGCATAGGCGCCAGGCTAACATCAGCGATGAGCTGACGAATCTGTTCAATGAGATAGCCGTTTGCGGAGGCTGGAGTAAGTACGTGCACGTCAGGGTGGGTACCACGAGAAATACGAATGCAGTCGTCACAGGCAGCATCGCCACCTTGAGCACAGAGAACACACTGCGCTAAAGCCTTGGCCGCAAGACCTTTACCAGAACCAGGTGCTCCTACAAACAAATAGGCATGAGCAAGCTTGTGCTCATGCAGTGCACGCGCAAGCAAGTTCTGAACCTGAGGTTGATCCTGAAGACGCGTTAATGCCTGAGGAAGTGAATAGGTGTTCTGCGTAGTATGTGTGCTCTCTTGAGTCATAAACGGATCACTCACCAAGCTCACAAATACCAGAGATAAGATCAGCTAACAGCTGACGAGTACGCGCACGGACCTCGTCAATACTGCCATCTGCATCAACGGCTTTTACGCGCCCCGGCTCATCTTGCAAAAGCTGCTTATAACCAGCAAAAACACGCTCCTGGAAGGCAACACCTTCTGCTTCCAGTCTATCGGCATCATTTTGCGTAGCACGTGCATGAGCAACTGTAGGCTCAAGCATAAAGACAAGGGTTCTATCAGGAGAAACCCCACAGCTTCCTAAACGATTTGCACGGTGTACAAGATCTGTATCAAGACCGCGACCAGCTGCTTGATACGCATAGGTGGAATCGTAGAAACGATCGCATAAGACAATCTTTCCGGCTGCAAGAGCTGGGCGGATAACCTCTCCTACCAGCTGAGCACGACTTGCTTCGTAGAGCAACAGCTCACACTCATCACACATAGCATTGTTTTCTGGGTTAAGAACAACGCCTCTGATCTGCTCAGAAATAGCAGTTCCACCGGGCTCGCGAACAAAGACAACGTCAAAGCCAAGAGCTTCAAGGTCTTCTCGCAGAAGAGAAGCTTGTGTTGACTTGCCACAGCCATCAACGCCTTCAAGCGTGATAAACAAACCTTGAGATGTACGTGTGCTTTTGTTCATGCTTCCCTCCCTCTTAACTATCTCACGATACAGGCAGATTGTGTTTCTCGCCATGAATATTCTAAAGGTTTTACGTATTTCCACATGAAAAGCGCTCAAAAATGGGTAAAAATACGTATGGAGCGGGCGTTGGAGAGGGACGCTCGTTCTTCCGAAAACGGTGCACCTCTCGATGCACCGTCATACGTTTACTTTTTTGCTGCCTTAGTGGATTTGGTGCTCTTAGTACTCTTACGAGCGCCTCTACGCGGGGTAGTTTTCTTTTCTTTACCAGGGCAATCGTAGTTTGGACAGAGCTTCCAAGGACCACGCTGGGTAGTAACAACCACCATAGGAGCACCGCAGTCTGGGCAGACCTCATCGGTCTTCTCGAGCTTTCCACGAGCTGGTAGAGGATAGCTGGTCTCGCACTCCTCGTAATTGGTGCAGCGGATAAAACGCTTACCCGTGCGCTCGGACTTGTGCGCTACCAGGTCGCCGTGCTTACCATTTGCCTTACAGGTTGGGCACTCGCCCACAATAAGGTCTGGCTCTGCGTTTGTAGGGCAAGCTGGATTGATGCAAGTCTCATACGCGCGCTGTCTAAACGGCTGAACCTTTACGCGAGGAGCACCACACTCTGGACAAACTCCGGCCTCTCCCTCAAGCGGCTCTACGCGGCCCTGAGGCAGTGGATACGTAACATCGCAGTCTGGCCAACCCATGCAGCCAACAAAGCTTCCACGAGTCTTCAGAGAGCTCTTAGCAACCAAATCTTTGCCACACTTAGGGCAGGTTCCCACCTTTGCATCAGCAGTAACAGCATCAGCAATAGCCTCAGACAAGTCTTCTTTGTGGTCAATGAGCGTATCAATCATGCCCGCGAGCAGCGCTCTTGAGTGCGTAACAACGCCGTCACGCGTATCTTTGCCCTCAGCAACGCTTGTCATATCGGACTCAAGCTCAGCTGTCATATCAGGCGAGGTAATGTGTGGGGCAAACTGGGAAAGCGCATCAACAATTGCCATACCAAGCTGACTTGGCTCAACAGGATCATTCTTGAGATATTTACGCTGGTAGAGCGTATCAATAATGGATGCACGCGTAGATTTTGTACCCAGACCACGCTTCTCCATCTCTTGAATAAGCTTGCCCTGGCTATAGCGAGCAGGTGGCTCTGTCTGCTTAGCATCAAGCGACAAAGACTTAATGGAGACAATCTCTCCCTCGCCGACATCAGGGATCTGATCGTCTTTCTTAAGACCAAAGGGATAAATCTCTCTAAAGCCTGGCTCAGCCAAGACCGTTCCGTTTGCAACAAAGGGCTGACCTGCAACATCAAGCGTAATCTTGGTGCCACTCATAGTAGCTGGACCCATAAGGGTTGCAAGGAACCTTCGAGCAATCAGGTTATAGAGCTTCCAAGCTGCGGGCTGCAAGGCATCTGGATTTGCTGCCGCTGTTGGATAAATTGGTGGGTGGTCGGTAGACTCCTGCTTGCCACGCGTTGCGTGAAGCTTTGGCTGACCCAAGAGCTTTTTGCAGGTAGGAGCATACTGAGGAACCGAAGACAGTGTACGAACACAATCCTTCAAGTCAAGCGAACTTGGATAGACCGTGTTATCAACACGTGGGTATGAAATCAAGCCGTCCATGTACAGAGACTCTGCCAGACGCATAGTTCTAGCTGGCGAGATACCCTCTGCAGCTGCAGCCGCCTGCAGCGACGTGGTGTTAAATGGAGCTGGTGGCTGCTGCTTTCTGCTACGAGACTCAATCTCGACAACCGTTGCCTGCGTTTGATCCTTAACAACGGCGTAAGCAGCATCTGCTTCTGCCTGATCCCAGAATCTTGCGGTCTGGTGAACCATCTTAAAGGTTGCTTCCGCATCATCTTCTGGAGCAGCAACACCAGAAATAACCCAATAGTCTTCTGGCTTAAATGCCAGGCGCTCACGCTCGCGCTCAACAACAAGTGCCAGCGTAGGAGTCTGAACACGACCAGCAGAGCGTGTGTTGCCCAGACCGCCAAAGCGTGCGGTAGTTAGATAACGGGTTAGTACAGCACCCCAGATAAGGTCGATATACTGTCTGGACTCGCCTGCGGCAGCCAGGTTGTAGTCAAGGTCTACCAGGTTATTGAAGGCGGTCTCAATCTCTGTCTTGGTAAAGGCAGAGTAGCGAGCACGGAACACTGCCAAGTTAGGGTTAACGGAGAGCACCTGCGCCAGCGCATCAGAACCAATAAGCTCACCTTCGCGGTCAAAGTCTGTACCGATGATGACAGACTCTGCCTTCTTAGCAAGATTCTTGAGGGCGCGAATAATCTCTTTTTCTGCAGGTTGTTTATCTACAGGAGCCCAAATCAAATAAGGCAAGCTGGGGATTTTCCAACCCTTAAGGTCAACGCCGTCGGCCATAAAAGGCTTGCGCTTAACCTTGTAAGGAGGACGCTCAAGACCATCTGGAACGTCTGCAGGAAGGTGCTCCCCTTCTGCAGTTTCTCCGTACCAACCCTCTTCCTTATCAAACTTGAGAGCTAAAGGAAAATCAGGCTGCAGAATATGGCCACGAAGACCAATGGCAACATGATCTTCTCCGCCGCGTCTAAAACGATAAACAGGAGTGTTGTATACCTTGTCTGCCTCAGGCTTACCCGATTCAGACAGAAGGCGAGCAATCTGCTGCGCTGCGTCGTTTTTCTCGGTAACAACTAGAATCAAAGAACAACACTCTCCAAATTAAAAAGCGGAATTACTAGATTTTGTCCAGCTCATGCTGCTCATAGTCCTCGCGGCTCCACTTAAGAGCAGCTTTGCCATCGCGGGCAATAATGACGTAGCGAGCAACAGCCAGAGCAACTTCGTACAGAAGGATAAGAGCTGCAAACATCAAAATCATGGTGACAGGTGATGCGTCAGGAGTGACAACTGCAGAGAGAATCATCAGTCCAACGTAAACGTAGCGCCACTGCTCACGCATATCCTTGTAAGGAACAAGGTGAAGAATGGCTAGGTAGAAGATAACCAGAGGAAGCTGGAACGCAACACCAAAGCCAATCTCAAACATCATAATAATGTTGAGGTAATCGCTTGCCTCATTAATGGTTCCTGCAAACTCCTGCGACTGGCCAATCATCCAACCAATTGCGGTGTTCAAAATGATGAAGTAGCAAAACAGCATACCCAAGAAGAACAGGGTAATCATAGCGGCTACGGTAGGTACAACCCACTTGCGCTCTTTGGCGTTAAGCGCAGGCAAGAAGAACGCCATAATCTCCCAGATGATAATAGGTGTACAAATAATCACCGAGAAGAAGAAAGCCACCTTAAACCTGATACTAAAACCACCAAGAACCGAGATAACCGTAAGCTTACCATCGGTTAAAAACTCCCTGATAGGGTCAATCAAAATCTCAATCAGTGCAGGTGTAGCAAAATAAATAATGATTGCGGTAACAAAAAGCGATACCACCACAATGGTCACACGACGACGGAGTTCTCCCAGGTGATCAAAAAGTGGCATACGAGCTGGAGTAATAGGCATTACACGCGAAAGCTGGACTTATGCGTCCTGGCTTTCTCCCTCCTCTCCAGCAACTTCTTCTTTCTTGTCTTCTGCCATGGAGCGAGAAGAACGTGCAGATCCAAGGTTATAGAGGTCTTTTGCAGACGGAGCGGCAGCAGGAGTTTCTTCTGCGGCCTGAGGTGCCACGTGGTCAGTTACCTCTGTGGAATCATCGGAGAAAGCAACAGAAGAGGTAGCTTGTGGTGCAGTTGCAGGAGCCTCGTCAGCAGAAGCGGTCTCTGCCTGCTCAGTCTCCTGGGTCTGTTCAACCTGCTTGCTCTGTTCAGCTGTCTCAGCAGCAGCCTTCTCAGCTGCCTCACGCTCTTCCTTGAGACGAGCACGACGCTCAGCAAAGGTCTCCTGGTGATCTGTATCCTCGCGATCAGCATCAGATGCAGCATTTTTGAGCTGCTCGGAGCGCTTGGGTTTCTCGTGAAGTGCATCCGCCGCAGGATCAAGTAAGTCTGCACGGACAACTTTATTAAAGCCTTCTTGAGCGTTCTGGAACTGTCTGAGAGCACGGCCAAGCGTGCGACCCATACCAGGTAATTTATCAGGACCAAATACTAAAAATGCAAAGAGCAGAATTAGTACGAGCTCTGTTTCTCCAATGCCAAACACAAGCAATACCTTTCTGGAACAAACATAAACAAGCTCTTTGAACCGTTTCTCAAAGAGCTTGCAAGTTACCAAACCTACTTGCGAACGTTAAGGTCTTTATCAACCCCAAGGAGCGTAAAGACACGCTCCACGTTTTTCTGAGGATTTGCAACAACAAGCACAGAACCACTCTCTTGTGCTCGATGTGCAGCGCCCACTAAAACGCCAATGCCCGTCGAATCAATATAAGCTACCTCAGCAAAATCAGCTTCAACTTCTTTTGCTCCATCGGCGAGCGCAGTATCCAAAGCATCACGAAGCTCGGAGGCGTTTGACACGTCTACCTCACCCTCAATGCGAATAATGGCCTTTGTATCTGTAATTTCAGAGCTTATCTCTAGTGCCATAACTCCTCCTTACTTGGTGTTATTTGAAGAGGTAGAGGTGTTTCCGTTTAATGCATCAAGAACTTTCTGTGCATTATCCCTCACACCGGCGCTATTATCGGAATCCTTTTCAATTGCCTTCTGCAGTGCCTCTTTTGCAAGATCTACTTGATCAGTAACACGATACATCATTCCCAAATTAAGCCAACCGTTAGCATAATCTGGAGAGCGATCTGTTACTGCCTTAAGTGCCTCAACAGCACCTGTTTGGTCTCCTGCGTAGAACTGGGCAATTGCCCTATCAACACGGACTTCATCAGAATCATTTGAAGCAAGATACGTATCGTACTCAGCAATTGCTTTGTTAATCAGCTGCAAAGACTGCTTCTGAACAGAGTCATCTTGAGAAGAACTCTTAAGCGCCATTCCCCAACCTAAATAGGTACGAGCCAAATCAAGATGTGCTGGTAGATTATCTGGATTGGACTGAATAGCAGACTCTTTTTCTTCTGCTTGCTTCTGATAGACCTGGTTAATAGCCTCAGGAGAATTTTGCTGAGTCTGATGCTGCTTTTGCGAGTTAGAGAAAATGCTGGCAAGAGAAGGCAGCATCATAGAAATAGCAATAAAGAGCGAGAATACGCCAATAGCAATCTTCATGCCTGTAGAAGGACCTGGCTTTTTAGGAGCCTCATCGGGCTTACGGTCCATTGCCTTCTTTTTTGCTGTCTGGTTTGCCATGGCAACCAGTTCTTTTTCTGCCTTCTGTTCTGGTGTAAGTTCTGGCTTTGAAGTATTAGTTGGCATTCAACATCCAATCGCTTTTTCTAAACATAATCTATCAAGATACGGCAGAATGGGCCTACTTTCAAAGGAAATACCAAAGTTACACAAGCTATCCCCAGACGCTCTGACCGCGATCAACTTTTGCAAGTCGAGCACTTACCTGTTTAACAGCAACAATAAACACATCAAGCGCTGCATCAAGCTCTTCCAACGTTGGGTAACTTGGAGCAATTCTGATATTAGTATCAAAAGGATCCTTGCCGCATGGCCACGTAGCTCCTGCAGGTGTCATGGTAACGCCCAGTTCATTGGCGCGAGAAACAATTGCGCGTGCAGAGCCAACGGGACCATCAAACGAGACAAAATAGCCACCCTTAGGATGAGACCAGGTTGCAACGCCTAGATCTCCCAGACCCTCCTGCAATTTGCGCTCAACCAGTTCAAAGCGTGGTCGAAGCAGCTCGGCATGCTTTTGCATATGGGCTTCAATGCCTTGAGCATCTTTGAGGAAACGCACATGTGCCAGCTGCGAGATTTTCTCGGGAGAAACTCGAGCAACCTTGAAAGCGCTCTGAATTTCTTTAATATCCTCAGAGTTTGCGGCAACCCATGCCATGCCTGAGCTTGGGAAGGTTACCTTTGCCGTTGAAGCAAAAGCAATTACCAGATTCTTTTGAGCACCACCTGCATCAACCTCTGAAAGTGCATCAAAGATATTTAAGAGCTGAGGAGCCTCAGATTCTGGTACAAAGGCATGAATTGCATAGGCGTTATCCCAGAAGATTCTAAAGTCAGGAGCTGCAGGTTTAAGGTTTGAAAAAGCACGGACAACCTCATCTGAATAGGTGATGCCAGTTGGGTTGGCAAAACGTGGCACACACCAAATTCCCTTAACAGAGCTGTCGTTCTCAACAAGCTCCTTGACCACGTCCATATTGGGGCCATCGTCGGTCATAGGGACTGCAATATTTTCAAAGCCGTAATGCTGTGTAATAGCAAAATGACGGTCATAACCTGGAGCAGGGCACAGGAACTTGAGCGTGGCACCCTGAGCCTTTGCAGCCGCCATCTGCTCTGCCCAAGACGGCTGACCAGAAAGACCGTGGGTAACGGCATGAGAAATAATGTCATGCATAAGGTTAAGGCTTGAAGAGCCATTTACGATGACCTGATCAGCAGGTACACCTGTGAGCTCCGCGGCAAAGGCTCGCGCAGAAGGAAGACCCCAGGGGTCTCCGTAGTTGTCTGCAAAAGAACCGCCATCAGTCAGGTCAGAAGTGGAGTTCAACTCATCAAGCATAGGCTTAGACAGCGCCGTCTGTGCAGGGCTTGGCTTTCCGCGAGCCATATCAAGCTTGAGGTTTTTCTCGCCAAGTGCACGAGCTTCTTGTCCAATAAGCTCAAGAGCCTGGTTAAGCTCAGCATCACTCATCTTTTGATAAGCGTTTTGCTCAGAGGTTGACTTTGGCTGAAACAGCTCGCGAGAAACTAGCTCAAACATGACACTCCCCTTTTCGGTCTCTGCGTGATACAAAGTATAGGTGATTTGAAAATCGACGCGACAAGGAGAATCATGGCAAATTCTGCACAGCCTGGCATGCGCTCGGAGGCATATGGCGAACTCCAGCACCTTGTTGATAATCTTTATAAGCGCAAACCTTCGGGCACAGTCACTAAGGTTGACGTGCTGATTCAAGCTGAAGTAGATGATCTTGAAGAAGATTTGCAAGAAGTTATTGAGTTGATTCCCTCTGGCACATATGTCCGCGCTCGTCTCTGCGATCAGATTAACTCAATTGTTACGGCACACGGATGGGGCTTTACCTACGGCACGGTTGAATAGAAAGAGTCGTACGTCTCATTAGGTCTATATTTTTACTCGCTGTCTTCCTTTATATTGCTGTTCTTTTGACGCTTGTGAAACTCTGCGATATGTACAAAAAGTAGGCCCAAGATAGCTGAAGCAAATGATGCGGCGAGAACAGCTACCTTAGCTGCAAGAATCTCCCCTGCGTCTGGGAATGCAAGGTTAGAAATAAGAATTGACATGGTAAAGCCTATGCCGCCCATAAGACCAACGGCTGTAATCTGAATCCAATCAACTTTTGCAGGAAGCTTGCAAATCTTACATTTGACCAGCAAGAGCGTTACAAAAATAATTCCTAGTGGCTTTCCAAGAACGGCGCCAAAGAATACGCCGTGAGCAATGTTACTGCTAAGAAGCGCGCCAAAATCAGCGCCTACCAACGTAATCTGCGCATTAACAAATGCAAAGATAGGAAGAACAACAAAGTTCACACAGACTGAGATATAGTGCTCAACACGCTGAAGTGGTGGAGTTACGTGATGCATAACCTGCTCAATTGAGTTGGCGCCATGCGTGAAGTCATGCTGACCCAAAACGTGATGCTCATCATCGTAGTGATCATCAAGCTCACGAGCACGCCTAGAAAGCCAACTACCCAGCTTGCTCAGACGAACATCAGAGCGAGACGGCAAGAAGAAGGCAAGGAGAACGCCTGCAAGAGTGGGGTGAATTCCCGAGTGATACATGCAAACCCAGAGCACCAAACCTACAAGCAAGTACGGACCGGAAGAATAAATTTTCAGCCGATTCATTCCCCACAAAATAACAAGCACTCCAAGGGAAGCCGCTAACCAGGCAATATTTGGAGTTTGGCCATAAAAGAGCGCGATGACCACAATTGCAAGGATATCGTCAGCAATAGCAAGTGTCTCAAAGAAAACCTTGGTCTGGGGACTAATTCTGTTTCCTAACAGCGACATAACACCAAGCGCAAACGCAATATCGGTAGCAATTGGAGTTGCCCATCCATGAGGGGCGGTACTTGCATTAAGCGCAAGGTAAATGAGGGCAGGAACTGCAACGCCGCCAACAGCAGCGAGCATAGGAAGCATTGCCTGTCTTGGCCTTCTGAGCTGGCCGACAGTTACCTCATATTTGAGCTCAATGCCCACCAACAAAAAGAAGATTGCCATAAGGAAATCATTCACAAAAGTCTCTAACGCCATGTGAACATGGATTATTCCAAACGAGAAACTCATTTGGACTTCAAGAATTTCTCGAACCACCTCATGAGCAGGTGAGTTGGCAACCACAAGTGCAATAAGCGCTGCAAGCACCATGACTGCTGCCGCAATAGTACTGTTGGATGTGATTCTTTTTAGAGAAGAACGTTGCTCAATTCTTCTAACTACAGCGGGCTCTCTATAAATGCTAGACATTATCTGCCGTTCTCTCTTAGTGCCTAAATGGTAGTAAACGTTACGCTATGAAAGATTTTCTCGAGTTATATACCTAGTGTACCGTCTACCTACCGTTGAGGGCAACTTGTCATATCTCAAGAAAACAGGGTATATCTCCATGTAAAATGTGGGTAATAGAAAGTCAACGTTTAGCTACTTGTAGCACGTATATATTTGGAGCGAATAATGGACACCAAACGAATTGCCATCATCACAGACTCAGGAACTAATGTCCCACCTGATTTTGTTGCTGAACACAATATTCGTATCACCCCACTTCGCATTAACTATTCTGATGGCTCTTCCTACGAATCTGGCATTACCATCACACCAGCAGAGCTTGTTGCGCGCTTTGAAGAAGAGGTTCCAAAGACTTCGCTTCCTTCTCCTGAGGGCATTAAGGCTGCCTTTGATGACGCAAAAGCCGCAGGGTACGAGGGTGCTGTTTACGTTGCTATCTCTTCCGGACTTTCCGCTACCTGCGATACTGCTCGCATGATTGCAGAATCTATTACAGACTTCCCTATTTATGTTGTTGATACCAAAAACATTGGCATTGCTTCTGGCCTTATTGTTATTGAGGCTCAACGTCTTATTGATCAGGGCCTTTCTCTTGACGAGATTGGTGCCAAACTTGATCAGGCATCTCTGAACACACGCGTATACTTCTCTGTTCCAAGCCTTGAGTACCTGCGCAAAGGTGGCCGTATTTCTGAGGCAATTTATCGCATTGGCTCTATGCTTAACATCAAGCCAGTTCTCACCTGTGATGAGAACGGTAAATACACCATTGCTAAGAAAACTCGTGGTTGGCAGAAGTCTCTTGCAGGACAGATTGCTTTAGGATCAGCTTTTGCTCAGCAATTTGACCACGTTCATGTGGGTATTTGCTGCTCTGCTCCTAATATCATTTACTCCGAAATGGAAGCCATGATTAAAGAGGCAATCCCTAATGTCACTGACTTTAGGTATGTCGAGGCTGGCTCGGACCTTCTTGTCCATACGGGACCAGGCCTTGTTGGCTATGCCGTATTTGGCTACTAAAAGTTAATCGACTCATGCAACTAAGAACAGCCGCCCACTCAGGCGGCTGTTCTCTTATAGAAAGTATGTGTGGCGAGAAGATCTTCTCGCCCTACGCGTCTTAGGTTACAGCAATGGCTGATTCACGAAGAAACCTTGGTCGTCAAGAAGATTGGAGCCGTCGGCTGCCTCAGTGGCAAGCTGATCGCAACGCTCGTTAAGTGGGTGACCTGCGTGGCCTTTGACCCACTTGAAACTTACCTCATGGTCTTCCATGGCGGAAAGCAAACGCTTCCAAAGGTCTACGTTTTTGACGGGCTCCTTTGATGCTGTTTTCCAGCCTTTTCTAATCCATCCCGAGACCCATTTTTGATTAAACGCATCAACTACGTACTTTGAATCGGAATAGAGCTCAACCTGGCAGGGACGCTTAAGCGCTTCAAGTGCAACAATGACGCCGAGGAGCTCCATTCGGTTATTTGTAGTGGATTTATAACCCTGGCTGAACTCTTTTGTATGCTGCTGGCCGGAGGGATCGGTGTATAGAAGCACGACCCCGTAGCCACCAGGACCAGGGTTTCCTCGAGACGCACCGTCTGTATAGACTGTAACGTGCATATATGAGGTTGCAGCCTCCATACCAAATCTCCTCTAGAACGTGCGTTGAACGTGCCTACTTTGCCTCAGCCCAATTGGAACCATAGCTTACATCGGCAATGAGAGGAACACGCAGGGTAACAACGTCTTCCATAGTCTCTTTTACTAGCGCAGAAACTGTCTCAATCTCTGACTCTGGAACTTCCAAGTCAAGTTCGTCGTGAATCTGAAGAATCAGCTTTGACGCAAGACCCTCATCACGCAGGCGTTTCTCGACATTAATCATTGCAATTTTGATAATGTCTGCAGCACTTCCCTGCATAGGGTGATTCATAGCAGTACGCTCGCCAAAGGCAATGAGCTGGCGATTTGACTGATTGAACTCTCTAATGTGGCGCTTACGACCGTACATGGTAATCGCATAACCAGTCTCGTGAGCAGTACGGACGGAATCGTCAAGGTATGCACGGACTCCAGGATATGCGTCAAAATAGCGGTCAATCATCTCTTGCGCTTCCTTGCGGGAAATCTTCAGAGACGTGGCCAGACCAAAGGCCTGCTGACCATAGACAATGCCAAAGTTAACTGCCTTAGCACGGCTACGAAGTGCTGGCGTGACCTCTTCAACAGGCACGCCAAAGACGCGTGCGGCAGTTGCGGCGTGGAAATCGGCACCAGAGTTAAATGCTGCTACCAGGTGCTCGTCAGCTGAAAGGTGTGCCAGCAAGCGCAGCTCAATCTGGGAGTAGTCGCAGGCGAGAAAAACGCTGCCCTCGGGAACGGTAAATGCGGTGCGGACACGATGCCCCAGCTCAGAACGGGTAGGAATGTTCTGCAGGTTTGGATCAGAGCTGGAAAGCCTTCCTGTTGCAGCAACAGTCTGATTGAATGTGGTGTGGATGCGCTTATCGCCACGAATAAGCGCAGGAAGCGCATCGAGATAAGTTGATTTGATCTTGGCACGCTCACGATACTCAAGAACATCAGCAACAATCTGGTACTCCTGCGCCAGGTCTCCTAGAACCTTTGCGTTGGTGGAGTAAAACCCGGTGCGCGTCTTTTTGAGGCCATAGGTTGGAAGTTTAAGCACGTCAAACAAGATATGAGAAAGCTGGCTTGGAGAATCCAAGTTAAAATCCTCGCCTGCTGTCTGGTGAATACTTGCCACACGCTGCGCAATATCTTCACCCAGCTCCAAAGACTGCTTAGCAAGCTCTTGAGGATCAACGTAGAGACCACGACGCTCCATCGCAGCAAGTACAGGCAAAAGTTGCATCTCCAGAGAAGTAAAGAGCTCCAAAGAACCATCATCTTCAAGCTTTTTAGTAAGCACAGGCACAAGAACCCTAGCAGCTACAGCTCTTAGTGCTGCAGCGGGAATCTCATCTGTAGGCTCAGGAAGCTCAGAGCCAAAGTACAGCTCAACCAAGCCGTTGATATCAAAGCTTGAACGATCAGACTCAAGCAGATACGCGGCAACACCTGTGTCAAAGAGGCGGTCAGAATCAATGGTCTCAATATCCAGTTTCTGTGGCTCAGATGAATCAACAGGGCTTACCTCATGAAGCAGCGCCTTGACATCGTCTGCAGCAACACGAGCTTCTCGCAAAATACGCAAGAGTGCTGCGGTGGCGTTTTCTCCTTCAAATTTGAGGAGCGCCTTTTCTGTAGACACCCAAAGCGTGCGAGAAAGGCTAAAGAGGGCTCCAGCGTCCGCAGCTGAATCCTCAGCAACGCCAATCCACTCCTGGTTCTCAATTGCAGCAGTGAGCGCAGCAGATGCATCTCCTGCCTGCAAAAACACTGATGGAATAGGAAGTGCAGGTGTAGCAGAGGCGGTTTGTGCGACTGCGCCAGCGGCAGAGCCACCGGCCATGCGAGCAAGCCTTGAGGTCATACCGGTAAAGCCCAAAGCAGAGAAAGCCTTGACCACGTCATTTGGATCAAATGTTGGGAACTGAGCGTCGTCCAGGTTGATATCAAGCGGCGCATCAGTGCGAATAGTAGCAACCTTGCGGGAAAGCAGCGCGTCATCAATGTGGGCGCGAAGGTTTTCTCCCACCTTGCCCTTGACCTCGTCAGCGTGAGCAATGACCTGGTCAAGCGAGCCATACTCCACAATCAGCGCAGCGGCTTTCTTGGGGCCAATTCCGGGAACGCCCGGAATGTTGTCGGAAGAATCTCCCTTAAGACCATAGAAATCTGGAACAAGCTCAGGCGTAATACCTGCATAGAGATCTGCCACAGTCTCTGGTGTCATAATTGAGACGTCAGAGACGCCCTTGCGCGTAGAGACAATCTTGACGTTTTCTGTGGAGAGCTGATACATATCGCGGTCGCCCGTGAAGAGCAGCATCTGATAGCCCTCTGCCTCACCGCGGCGAGCAAGGGTGCCCAAGATATCGTCGCCCTCCCAGCCTTCAAGCTGGCAGACAGGAACATCAAGCGTCTTGAGCAGCTCCTTGACTATGGGAAACTGTGCGTGCAAAGCGGGGTCCATAGGAGGACGCTGGGCCTTGTACTGAGGCAACATATCAATGCGAACCTGTGGCTTGCCCTTATCAAAGGCGCAAATGACGCCATCTGGTGAGAAGGACTCAACAAGCTTGATAAACATGTTAAAGAAGCCAAAGAGCGCGCCAGTTGGCGTACCATCTGGAGCTGCCATAGGCTGACGGATTGCATGGAATGCTCGGTGCATGAGCGAGTTTCCGTCAATAACGGCAATGGTTCTACGTGGTTTAGCTGCACCTTCTTTGGTTGATGCAGCCTCGTTTTGATCTGTAGTATCAACTGGCATAGTAGTATCAGACATACCTGCTCCTCTTAGTTTTGTGTACTTCTATTGTACTAAGAGTTCCTCTGCTTATGCGCGCCAGAGCCCACGGAAACAAAGCCCACATCTCATTTGGGCAGCGGCCAAAATATTTTGTAATCGTTATGTTTCTGTTTGCATCCTCGCCACTCTGACTCAGCCAAACGTGCGAAAATAACAACCAACATAACGTGCCCGGCACGCGAGAAAACAGACTAACTGCCAGCATTTACCCACAAGGAGGGGCTGTGGCTCACGACAAAGTTTCTCAGGAATTTGGCTCACTTCTCTTTACCGACGCAGATATGCAAGAACGTCTGCCAAGGCCAACGTACAAGAAACTTCGTAGTGTCATCCAGGACGGCAAGCCGCTTGACCTCGACATTGCAAACGAGGTTGCTCATGCCATGAAAGAGTGGGCACTTGAAAAAGGAGCTACTCACTTTACGCACTGGTTCCAGCCTCTCACAGGTATTACTTCCGAGAAGCACGACAGCTTTATGACTCCTCAGGGAAACGGCACCATTTTGATGTCCTTCTCGGGAAAAGAGCTGGTACAGGGCGAGCCTGACGCATCAAGCTTCCCTTCTGGCGGTCTGCGCGCTACCTTTGAGGCTCGTGGTTACACGGTTTGGGATCCTGCAAGCCCAACCTTCATCAAAGACGAAGTCCTCTGCATTCCAACTGCATTTATTTCATACACCGGAGAAGCTCTGGATAAGCGCACTCCTCTGCTTCGTTCCCAGGTTGCCCTAGAGAAGCAGGCCAAGCGCGTTCTTGCGCTCTTTGGACAAGAGCCTTCTCGCGTTGTCACAAACATTGGTCCTGAGCAGGAGTACTTCCTTATCAAAGAGGAAGACTTTGAGCAGCGCCCTGACCTTATCCTTTGCGGCCGTACTCTCTTTGGTTGTGAGCCAAGCAAGGGTCAGGAGCTTGACGAGCACTACTTTGGTGCTATCCGTCCAACCGTCAACAACTTCATGAAAGAGCTTGATGACGAACTCTGGAAGCTGGGCATTCCTGCAAAGACCAAGCATAACGAGGTTGCTCCTTGCCAGCATGAGCTTGCACCTGTATTTGAGCAGGGCGCACTTGCTATTGACAACAACCTTCTAACCATGGAGAAGCTCAAGCTTCTTGCTCCTCACCATGGCCTTGCCTGCCTTGAGCACGAGAAGCCCTTTGAGTACGTCAATGGATCTGGTAAGCACGACAACTGGTCTCTCTCCGCAGATAACGAGAACCTGCTTGAACCTGGCGATAAGCCTGGCGAGAACCTCCGCTTCCTAGTCTTCCTTGCATGCCTTGTTGCCGCTGTTGACTCCCATGCAGACCTTCTGCGCATGTCTGTTGCATCTGCTGGAAACGATCACCGTCTTGGCGCAAACGAGGCTCCACCTGCAATTGTTTCTGTCTTCCTAGGCGCCGCACTTTCTGTAATTGTTGACGACCTCATCACTGGCTCTGATGTTCACGGTGCAAAGCGCACTCGCATGGACCTTGGCGTACCAACACTACCTGCAGTCCTTAGGGACAACACAGACAGAAACCGTACCAGCCCCTTTGCGTTTACTGGTAACAAGTTTGAGTTCCGTATGTGCGGCAGCCAGCAGAACCTCTCTGATCCTAACGTCATTTTGAACACCATTGTTGCCGAGCAGTGTGACCGCTTTGCAAACGATCTTTCAAACGCTTCTGAGGAGAACTTCACCAAGGAAGCTTTGAGGTGGGTTATTGATACCTTCAAGGCTCACGAGCGCATCCTCTTTGAAGGCAATGGCTACTCAGGCGATTGGGAGAAACTTGCCGAGGAGCGCGGTCTTCCAAACCTCCGCACCACCCCTGAGGCACTTCCTGCAATGGTTGCTCCAGAGAACATTGAGCTCTTTGAGCGCTACGGTGTTCTTTCCCAGGCAGAAGCACAGGCTCGCTACGTTGCAAAGGCAGAGCAGTACGCTAAGGTTCTTAACATTGAGGCTCGTACTATGCTGTATATGACGCGCCACATGTATCTGCCTGCCCTCTTTACCTACTCAAGTGATGTTGCCTCTTCAGTTGCTGCTAAACAGGCTATTGGTATCAAGAGCGTTGCAGAAACAGAGATTGTTGAGAGGCTCACTGCAGGTATTGACGAGATTTACGCAGCTACCAACAGCCTTGATGAGATCAATACCACAGCTCACCAGATGAAGGATCAGCCTCAGGAGCAGTGCGAATACTACTGCAATGAAGTTCTTCCGGCTATGGCCCGCCTCCGCAGCGCTGTTGACTCCATGGAGCTCATCTGCGGACACGACTGGTGGCCAGTTCCTAGCTACAACAAGATGCTCTTCTACGTCTAATTCTTCATCAGGGCTTCTTGGCGAGAAACCCGGTCTTCTCGCCACTCCGCCTTTAAAGCAAAACGGCTCAGTTTACCTGGGCCGTTTTTTTGATATCCAAATTCTTAACGTATAGAAAGAGCTATGCGTTGACCAACTTGCTGTATACAGCATGGACGTCTTCGAGCTTAATGAGATTGCCTTCTGCGTCGGTGGGAGCAGGAGCTATCTGCATTGATTCGCTCACTGCTGTCAAATTTAGGCGGCTCGCATACCAAGGAGTTGGCGTTCCCTCAATAACTGGCGAGAAGAACGAGTCCATTTCTCCCATGTGTTCAGCAGAATCTCGCTTAGTAATAAATTCCTGCCATAAATACGCTGAATACGTATGTTTTGACCCCTGACATACAAATGACCTTATCGTAGAGAAATAAGTCGTGCCTGGCAGAATAACCGAAAGATTATCAAAATCGTCTTTAGTAATTGCTCTATACGCTGCGCTCAGAGGACAAACACAAGCCCTGTACCTGCCAAATCCTGTGTCTCTAATAGCTTGATAGGTGCTCTCAGAAAATGCGTCAACATTTTCAAACAGACTTTGGATAATTTGAGCGCCTTTATCCAGTCCATACTGACCTAAAAAGAGCGATTCAAACTTCTTTCCCGCATACGTAAGTGTGGGGTCAGGAATAACATACCTTCCACGCAGGCCATCTGTAAGAAGATCGGTCCATTCGCGTGGGCGCTGAATCTTTTTCTCATTGAGTCGCTCTTGATTTACAAGTAAAACCAATGGATCTGCAGCGTAGGCATACCAGTGTCCAATGGCGTCAAAAAACTCTGGACGCACGTACTGGTCTGTTGAAGAAACTTCATATGGCTGACAGTATGCGGAAGTCTCAAAGTTTTGCATGAGAGCTTCACTTGCCAGAAAAATAACATCGGGTTTCTCAAAACCCCAATCAGTGTCAGATTTAGTATCAGAAGTTTCAGACTCCGCACTCTTACCAGAAGCGTATGTTTGCTTAATAAACTCCTGAATTTCTTCCTCCGTTGCCTCACCCACCGTAACAGGCATAGAAAACATTCTTGAATATCTTTCTACCAGGGGCTTTACCGCTTCTTTGGAAGTACATAAAAGATTGAGGGAGCCCTCTCGTTGCGCAAGTTGAATAAGCGCTCGAGCATAGCCTGGAACTTTTGAATTAAGCTGTGGAGGAAGAAGCTCCTGCTGAACATAAGAAATTCCTGGACTCAAAACGTTTGCTACCGTAGCTATTACAGGAGCAGCAACCGCCGAGACAGCCAGGATAATAAATGAGGTTCTTGTAACAGAAGTGGCAGTTGGTGGAGTGATCTTCTCGTCAGGGTCTTTTGGTCCAAAAGTTTTATGCATCTTCTGGCGCAGACAATCCGGGATAAACTTCACGCTACCTCCTTACCTGCTACATAATCCGTCTAATCAAACAGATTTTATCCAAAAAAGGCTTTTAGTCCAATCAGGATAAGTACTACACCGCCCACCATCTCGGCACGGTCGCCCAGAAGAGAACCAAGTTTTTTACCTAAAAACAATGCAACAGTACAGAGAACAGCGGTGATAATGCCAAAGAGCACCGCGGCTACTAAAATGTCCACACCTTGAGCTCTAAAACTTACGCCAACAGCAAATGCGTCGATTGCTGTAGCAACAGCCTGAAAGAGCAGCTTTCCATAAGAGAGCGTCGTAGCACTTTGCTGGGCTTCTTCCTCATCTTCCTCAGAAGCGTCTTCTTTGAGCGCCTTATAGCCGCTGTACAGCATGTTTGAGCCAATGAAGCCAAGAATAACTAAAGAAACAATTCCTGCATACTTCTCAATCAACTCTGCTGCAATACCGCCAACAAAATAACCGGCAAGCGGCATGCCAAACTGAAAAAGACCAAAGAAAAGTGGCATGCGCATAAGACGAGAAAACCTATGGTCATCAAAGGCAAAGGTGTTAGAGATGGTGACAGAGAACGCATCTGTTGCAAGCGCCACACCTAACATTAAAATTTCAAGTAGACCCATGTGTGAGTTCCTAAGTATCATTAAACTTTGTAACATGAAGAAGAAATTTTAACGCCTATACGTGTTTTTCGGCTACTCTTATATTGAAAAACTACAAGGAGTACTATGCCTGCTTTAATAACCCACTATCTGTTTGGCGCAGAGGTGGTTCATGATTTACCGCAAGAGCTTGTTGCAACTGACGCAGAGGTCAATGCGTTCTTGCTTGGAAACCAGGGACCTGATCCTTTCTTGGCTCGTCACCTTGCCTGGCCAAACCGCTCTCTAGCCTGCAATAGGCTACATCGTCGTATGCACGCAGGTCATATTGTTGACGCATTTTTATCCATTCGCGATGGTGTTTCTCGCCTGCCACAGAGCGACATGCCAGCTGGTCGTGCGTTTGCGCTTGGCCTCTTAGCACACTACGCGCTAGATAGGATTGTCCATCCGTTTGTGTATTCCCAGCAAGATGCGCTGATTGAGGCGGAACCATCTCTCAAAAATGCCTACAGAGAGCTTCATCCTATTATTGAAACGGATTTGGATTCATATCTTCTTTGGCACATGCGCCACACTACCGTTGAGACGTTCCCGCCAGCTGAAGTGCTTGAAGCTATTGAATCCACCAAACACGTTGGTGGCGCGCTTTTCTCGCAAGTAGCGCTTCAAGTATTTGACCTTAATGTTGGCGTTGGTGAGTACGAGAAAGCTCTTCAAGATTACGCTCGTATTTACCACACGGTAGAGCGCACTGATCCTAAGTACACCACCAAGCTTCCTGACGTTTTATATAAAACCGAGAAGTTCATGCGACCTTCAAACAATTCGTACGTTGCCGCAATGGCGCACCGCATTGTTATGACTGAGGACTTCCCTACCGCTAACCTCAAACGTCTTCCTTGGAAAGAGCCTTACACAGGAGAAATTAAAACTGAAAGTATTCTTGATCTTATGGATGAAGCTCGTGAGTTCTACAAAGAGCTTGTTCAGGCAACTATCTTAGGTCAAAGAATCACCCTGGAAGAGCTGGTCGACGGTATCAATTACATGGGCAAACCTGTCGTAGAAATGGTTGATGACGAGGACTAACTCGCAGCAAAATACAAATGCGTTGAGCGTCAAACACGTGAGAAAAGGCGACTACTCAGGTATGAACTGCCTCCCATTTCTTGGACACGAGAAATAGGAGGCAGATCAAAACACACCTAAGTCAGATAATCTGTTAAAAAGACGTATACATGACGCAGAAATTACCACAAACATGCAGATTATCATCATTAGATGTGTAAAATGTCCGCAATTGAGCAGAATATCTGACTTAGGTGTGTTCCATAGAGGTGGAATTTACCGATAGTTAAATTTCTTATACAAGACTATTCATTATCTAGCATATTAAATTAAATTTATGCAAAAAAATGTATATCAAGCGGCACGACCGCCTGGCTGACTGGCTATTTTGATTAAGAACATATCGATTCTTCAGCGAGACACATCAAAGCTGTGCTATTTTGTGCGCCAGGCCTAAAAGCCGACGTTAACACGCTGCAGAATCATAATCACCCGCATATGAACTGCCTCCTATTTCTTATGTCCAAGAAATGGGAGGCAGTTCAGTAGCCGCCTTTTTGTAACACCTATCAAACATTTGACACATGCTGAAGAAGCTAACTTTACAGAAGTGCTTCTTCCCATGCAGGCTCTTTAAATCCAAGCAGAATAGTATTGCCTGCAACAACCAATGGGCGCTTGACCAGCATACCCGTGGTAGCAAGCAAATTATAGGCGTCACTATCGCTCATTCCCGCATCAAGCTGCTCCTTGATGTTATTATCGCGATATACCATACCGGAAGTGTTGAAGAACTTTCTGATAGAAAGACCGCTTAATTTATGCCATTCAGCAAGTTCTTCTGCAGTTGGGTTCTCCTCTTTAATATCGCGTAGCGTATAAGAAATACCATGTTCATCAAGCCACTTGAGAGCTCTCTTACACGTAGTGCAGCGAGAATAACAAAGAACTAGGATGTTTTTATCTGCCATAACTGTTTCCTTTTGGATAGGTTATCGACTACATAAACTCAAATTTTTTTTGACTAGTCAACAATCCTAAAATCAATATTCCTAGAGATATGCCATAGAGCATACCAACAAATAGATCATTCACGTTTGATACCACGCCCAGGATGATTGCTAAAATTAAAAACATCATTCCAAGAGAAACATACTTACTTTTTAATAGTTTCATTTGGTCATCTCCTTTTTACTGATAGTAACAAAGTAGTATAAATCACCACTTTGTTACTGAACATGCACATTTATGCAGGTGCCTGCCCTGTTTCAAGAATTTGCTGGAGTGCTGCCTCATCAAGCACGGGAACACCCAAGCTTTCAGCCTTTGCGAGCTTAGATCCCGCGGCTTCTCCTGCTACTACGAAGCTTGTCTTCTTAGATACAGAACCAGAAACCTTTGCTCCCATGGCTTTAAGCTGAGCGCCAGCTTCATCACGTGTGAAATGCTCAAGAGTTCCTGTTAAAACAAACGTAAGACCAGCAAGCGTTTGAGGAAGCTCACTTTCTGATTTTTCCTCCTCAAGCGCCACACCTGCCTGACGAAGACGTTCGATAACGGCAACATTTTCTGGAATTGAGAAAAACTCGTGTACAGACTCTGCAATCTTAGGACCAATGCCTGGAATTTCAGCGATTTTCTCGACAGGAGCTGTAGCAAGCGCCTGGATGGAGCCAAATTCCTGGGCAAGAAGTTCTGCGACGTTAGCACCAACGTGCCTCATACCAATACCAAAGAGCACGCGTCCAAGACCGCGCGTCTTTGATTCCTCAACCTTTGCCATAACCTTCTTGGCAATAGTGCGACCCACAGGAATGCTGTCGCCAGAAAGGTGATCTGCAGTATCGGTATCGTAGACACGACCTGTAGGCATGTTTGCCAGCATTTCTTCAGTGAGCTTATCGTAGAAGTCGGCTACGTCAGAGAGGACGCCTTCTTCAACCATACGGTTAATAAGCTCGTCACCAAGGCCGTCAATGTCCATAGCCTTACGGCTGCCCCAGTGAATCAGACGCTCAACTGCCTGAGCAGGGCAATCAATAGAGACACAGCGGAAAGCCACTTCTCCTTCTTCCTGAATAACAGGACTGCCACAGCTTGGGCAGGTAGTTGGCATCTGGAACTCAACAGCATCTGCTGGTCGAAGGCTCAAAACTGGTCCTACAACCTCTGGAATAACATCTCCTGCCTTGTGGACAATGATGGTGTCACCCTCGCGCACATTTTTACGACGAATCTCGTCAAGGTTGTGGAGAGTTGCGCGCGCGATGGTAGAACCTGCAACAGTGACGGGATCAAACTCAGCAACAGGTGTGAGTACGCCTGTACGACCAACTTGAATACGAATTTCTCGCAAAACGGTCTGCTTTTCCTCTGGTGGGAACTTAAATGCAATAGCCCAACGAGGAGCACGAGAAGTAAATCCCAGAGCTTCCTGGCTGGCAAATGAGTCAACCTTTACCACCACGCCATCAATGTCGTAATTAAGGTCTCCTCGCTGCTCAAGAGCTTGCGCACAGAAATCGTGAACCTCCTGAGCGCTCAGGCAACGGCGGGCATAAGGATTAACATTAAAGCCGCAGCTACGAAGCCAGTTTAAGAACTCCCACTGACTATGAACATCAAGAGGACCCTCATCGGCTACCGCATAGATAAAGGTCTCAAGATCTCGATGAGCGGTAATCTTTGGGTCCTTTTGACGCAAAGATCCAGCGGCCGCATTTCTTGGGTTAGCAAAAGGCTGTTTACCTGCAGCATCCGCATCTTCATTCAAACGAATAAAGGAATGCTTTGGCATATAGACCTCACCACGCACCTCAATGCTCTGATTAAGGCCTCTATTCTCAACCTGCTCTAGACCAGCAAGTGCAAGCTCTCGTGGGACATCAGAGATAGTCAAAACGTTTGCCGTAACGTTTTCTCCCGTGCTTCCGTCACCTCGTGTAGCAGCACGTACAAACTGACCGTCACGATACGTTAATGCAACACCTAAGCCGTCAATCTTTAGCTCACAGGTATATGCCACAGGGTTTGTAAGTGATGCACCAAGAGCCTCATCAGTTCTGGAAAGCCATGCATCTAGCTCTTCTAGGTTCATGGCATCGTCCATGGAATACATGCGCGCGGCATGCTGGACAGGCTCAAACTGCTCAGAAACGTAACCACCTACGCGCTGGGTATAGCTATCCTCAGTAACAAGCTCTGGATATGCTGCCTCAAGCTGCTGAAGCTCAATAAGAAGGCGGTCAAACTCAGCGTCAGTAAGCTCTGGATTATCAAGGGCATAGTAGGCATATGCCGCATGATTCAAGATTCTATTGAGCTCTGCCGCACGAGCGATATCTTTTGGCGAAAGTGCTGCCATTACAACTCCAAACATAAAAACGTAGGTGCAAGAAATCTTGCACCTACCAGGTATTTATTTGCGTCCTCTTAAGGTTCTACCAAGGGCCTTAAGGGCTTCTCGCCTTGCGCTGCCATATGGTGCAATGGGGTCAATAATCTTGCGCAGAGGACTTGCATCAGAAAGCGCGCGCTCGTGGAACTCTGTGACGTCGGCGTCATTTCTAGCGCCTGGCACCATGTCCTGAATAATAACCTCGTAGAACGGAGTGTTGCGCGCGTACTTCCAGAAATAGGACGCCATGTCGCAGCTAGCGTTCTGCCAAGGCTTAATAGCACCGGCAAAGTGAACAATCTTTGGAGCACGACGTGCCGCCTGATAGTCATCAAAGACGCTATTTGGTGCCATCGGATAAAGTTTCTCGGCACGTCCAAAAATGTTGTGTGTCACGTTCCAGTCAGCAGGGAGATAGACAACGCGACCCTGGCACTCGCTGTTCAGAATATCTTGATCGTTGTAGATAAAGATTGGATTGGATGCAATGCGCAACCATTCTGGAACAGTGTGATAGCGACGCAGTTCAGCGGTATTAAAGACCATAACTCCCGCCTGGAAGTACGCATAAGGATTCTTGAGGTTAAGCACATCAAGGCTGTACTTCATGCGATCTCCACCGCGAACGTTAAGGTTTGCCAGATAATCAATATCAAGCGTTGCGGCAATAAGATTGTTGCCCATTCTTACATCAAAAAGTTCAGCAACATTACCATTGACCACAAGGTCAGAGTCTAGATAGACAACCTTATCGTAACCAGAAAGAATGTCTTGAGCCAAGAAACGGAAGTATGTCTCCACACTAATGTGAGCATTATTAGTATCTAGCTTGTAGTCTTTAACCATACGCCACACGTTATAGAACGTAATACGAGCATTCTTATAGCGCGAGAAGTACTTCTTAACCATCTCCTGCTTTGAGCCGCCAATATTGGTGTTAAGGACAACTACGTCGTAGAAGCGGTTAGGATCGGCGTTTTCAAGCATTGAACCCATAGCGCAGGTAAGAATTGGAACGTAGTTATTATCTGCTGCAAAGACAACAGGAACAACGTTCTGGCTTGCAATCTCAGGCTTCTCTTCAAAGAGAGGAATGAACTTCTGGCGAGGCTCTGGATTGGTAAAGTGAACGCACTGGAGCTCTTTTACCTTCCAGTTTTTGCCCTCTGTACGAAGCATATGCATACGCCAGATATTAAAGAGACGCTCAGTCAGATGACCTGGAGTTCTTAGGGCCTCTTTGCTGTACGTAGACATATCAGTGCGCGCAGTCCACTCGTCAACAAGTGGGAACACCCATGCCGCATAGCGATCAAAGAGCTCTTTGCGCATGATGTACATGTTGCAGAAGCACTGTTGATGTCCGTTGAGAAAAGCGTTTACATCCTCTGTATACTCTGGGTGACGCTCAACAATAAGCGCAGCCATGGTATCCATATCCTTTGGATGAAGCAGCGGAGCAGCATGGTACTGCTCAAGAGGTGTGTTAGCGCTTCCAGGGAATTTGCGAATATCCTTTACCCCAGTGGTAATAAGGTCATAACCTTCAATGCACTGAGCTATGGTCTGATCATCAAGACCATATTTCTTAATGGCGTCTTCATCAATGAAGTCATCCATAACCTCACCAAACGGATTTTCTGGATAAACCGTATCGGTAAAGTTAAAGTAGCGACGATAATGACCAAAGCCAACATAGCGAGCATTGGTGATGTTCTTCCATGCCCAATACTGCGTAGTCATCTCACAGTACATTGGGTTTTTCTCGGTAATGTTATCGCCCTCATCGTCATGGAGCATATACGTAAAGCGATTACTCTTCTGACCTGGTCCTACCTGAATAGGCTGAAGGTAGTTGCTTGCGGGAACATCAACATCTTTATGAGAAGTGATAAGAATGCGAATAGGCTGCTGCTCAAACATCTTTACCATGTGCTTTCTTTCTAGATATTCCATGTGCTCATCGGCAATCTGTTTCATGCGAACTGCCCTATCAAACGACAGTCCCTCATCCTGATGCATGAGAGCAGCATATTTCTTTGCATACGTCCTGTAGCGATATGCATCACTGTCTTCTGGAAGCTCGGTTCCAGTAGCAATAGCCTCGTACGCAATATCCCTTACAAAGCGATAGAGCTCTCGAGCTGCTACTGATGGTCCAAAGAGGATGGCAAACGGCTCAAGAGCAGCCTCTTGATCTTCAGGAGCAAGACGGAATCTCCACTCAGCACTCAAAAGCTCCAGCAATCTATGCTTCATACCCCTAAACGAATTGAGATGAGCAATAGTATCTGTCTTGCCAATATAAAGTTCTACTTGATCAATGTTGTCTAAGAACTGATAGCAGAACTCTCCGAACTTATCTAAAGAAATACGAGAAGCACCAGTTACTCCGATGCCATAGTGGTACAAAAAACCTCTGCAAGACTCAAAACCATCGGCAGTCTGAGCCTTATCTGCCAGGATAAATACCTCATAGGCATCTTCTGCTCTTACCAGGCGCTCCGAAGTCATCTCTGCAAAGGCAGAGCGGAAAAGCTCTCCTCGGTACAATCGCTGGGTAGCGCGCCAATCAAGCTTCTGCCCATAGCCCTCATCATAAATAATGCGTAGGATATTATCGCCTTGAGTAAAGTCTGATTGCTGGTTAATGTAGCTTTCAAAAGACTTTGCATCAGCTGGGTCAACACCATTTTCTGGAATAACGGTAATGCCAAGGTGGAGAATATCAACAGGGTTCTGATCAATACGAGCAACTACCTGCTCAAGAAAATCAGGAGTAACCTCATCATCACCGTCTAGACAAAAGACCCACTCGCCTTTTGTATGAGCTGCAGCAGTTTTACGTGCAAGATGAAGTCCCTGGTTAGTTGCATGAGTAACAACTTTGAACCTTTTGTCATCCCCTACTGCCGTAACGATTTTCTCTGGAGTGGAATCTGTTGAGGCGTCATCAACAATAATTGCTTCAAAATCACCAAACGTCTGATTCTTTACGCTTTGAATACAACGCCCGATGTACGATTCGATGTTGTATGCAGGAATTACAAAAGAAACCTTAGGCATACCAACTCCTTATAAATAAGCAATCTCAACTATCTTCTATCTTATCTAAAATGTGCCTTCCTGGGGCGTGCAAAAGATGCCTACTCAACGCTCTTCAAGCTCTCCACCATATCAATATTTTTGAGCTTTGGCCGCATGGCAACATAGACTAACAGCGAGAAAACAAGCGTGAGTCCAAAGGCAAACCAATAACTTGGTGCATGAATAGCACGACCAAACATAACAAGATCAATCTCAGCAGTCTGAACTACAAATCCCTCAAGATAGGTTCCTAGAACAAGTCCAAAGAGCGCTCCAAAGACGGCTAGCAAAGCAATCTCTCTAAAAACGTAAGCATCAACCTCGTGTCGTGTAAATCCAAGTACTTTGAGGCTGGCAATCTCTCTAATGCGCTCTTCAATATTGATATTAGTGAGGTTATACAAGACGATAAAAGCCAACAGAGCTGCGGCCACAATAAGAATGGCTACCACGCGATTAACTACAGCAAGTGATTCTTTGTAGGTATGAATAGCCTCATTGACGTCATCTACTGTTGCAACTCCTGCCTGGTTAATAAGCTTTTCTCCAAACGCATCTCTTGTTGTTTGATCTTCAGGAAGCGTTGCATACCAGCCATCCGTGGCGTCGTCTTGAATGCCCAGGGAATGCCATGCAGAAGGCCCCACATACAGATACGACCCAACGTAATTCTCGGCAACTCCTGTAATAGTTAGCGTACTTGGCTCACCTGAAGCGTTTCCAATTCTGTCTTGAGCATAGACCTGAATGGTATCTCCCACACCTACACCAAGCCGTTTTGCAAGCTTCTCTGTAATTACTACCGAGTCTTCTCCAAGCTCTATTGCCTGACCAGAAAGACGGTTACGGAGAGTGGCTAAACCAGCCATGTCTTGAAGAGAATTGCTAGTCATAATAGTTGTTCTTGTAAGCGAACCCGCCTTTTGTGTAGGTGACTCGAGAAGAACATTTTCTCTTGTTATGCGATGAATGTTTGTAGCGCCCACTTGATTGAGCTCTGCATTAATCTGATCAGCTTCTTCACTTGAAACATCGGAGGTCATTCCCACAATGTAGTCATAATGCGAGATAGCTGGCCATTGGTTATCAATGATGTCGCTAATGGAATCCCTAAGGCCAAAAGCCACTAACAAGAGTGCGGTACATCCAGCAATTCCCACGAGCGTCATAATCAAGCGCCGCTTATAACGGACAAGGTTTCTGATTGTAACTTTCCACGAGAAAGACAATCTGGACCATAGAGGCTCAACGCGCTCAAGCAAAATCTTTGAGCCCGCTTTTGGAGCTTTTGGAAGCATGAGGCTAGAAGGCTCCTCTTTCAAAGAGGATAAAACGGCAGCCGTGGTTGAAAGAAGCGTGATGCCTATACCAGAAAGTCCCGAAAGCAGCGCACTATCTAGCTGAATAGGGTAAGGAGCTCCCCCATTTGGGATGGTATAAATTGACCCGTATGCAGAGACAATAACGCCTGGCAGCACCTGACTTAAACATGCTATGCCAATAACAGCACCTAAAAGCGAAGCAGACAAGGCATATAACAGGTACTTTGCCGCAATCTGAGCGGTTGAATAACCAAGCGCCTTATGAACACCAATAAGCGTACGCTCTTCAGAAACCATGCGCGTCATGCTGGTAAGTGACACTAAAGCAGCCACCAAGAAAAACATTAGCGGGAACACATTGGCAATATCGTTGATACGCTCAGAGTCTGCTTGATACGCTGCAACGCCAATCTCTTTTGTGCGATCAAGTACATACACATCGGGCTCTTTGAGCTCGTCAATTTTCTTTTGAGCCTCGTCAATTTTTGCCTGGCCATCAGCAAGCTGCTTCTCAACCTCCGCTCGCTGATCCTCAAGACTCTGTCTTCCCTCAGTAGTCTGAGCTTCAGCGCTTTGAAGTGCTGTTTGTCCTGCGTTCAGACGGCTAAGCGATGCAGCAAGTTTATCCTGAGCTGCAGACAGCTGATCTGCAGTAGCGAGCCTTGCCTCTGCCAAATCCTGACGTGCCTGAGCTACTTGAGACTCTGCTTCATGCAGTTGAGCCGTGCGCTGATCCAGCTCTTCCCTTGCTGCTGCTAAAGCCTGCTGCTGGGAAGCCAGCCCTGCCTCTGCAGCGCTAATCTGCGCCTGTGTGGCGAGAAGAGCGTCCGCTTGCGAGGTTGGTAGACCTAAAGCGCTGAGCTGCTGCTGTGCTTCTTCAAGGGTAGAAGCTGTAATCCCTTGCGCAGCAAGTCCCGCAAGAAACGCATCTCTGCCCGCTTCAAACGCACTCTTTTGCTGTGTAAACGTTGCTTGCCCCGCATTAAAAGCCGCAAGGCCAGCCTGATACTGAGCCTCTCCTGCACTAAGCTCAGCTGTTCCCTGGGCTATCTGAGCCTCTGAAGCTGCAATCTGAGCTTCCGCTTGGGCAAATTGCTGCTCAGCACTGTAGCGCGAAGCTGTAAGCTGCTGACGTCCTGCGTCGTATTGGCGCTGCCCATCAGCCAGTTTTTGCTGCTGAGCGGAAATCTGCGCTTCCGCGTCGTCCAGTTTTTTCTGGGCATCCCCTAGTTTATCTGCGGCCTCTTGTCTTGATTGCTCCAGCTTTTGGCGAGCCTCATCAACCTGTGCTTGAGCATCATCTTTGAGCTCTTGCAAACGAAGAACAGCAAGTGACGGATTCATCTGTGTAATGCGTTCTGCAACGCTATCAACTGCACTTTGATACGCCGATGAACCGCTCTTATACCTGGTGGCACCCTGAACCGTCAGATACACTTCGGTATAGGGATCATTGTCTGCAAAAGCATCTTCAGTGACATACACAAACTGCTGCACAATGCCATTGCCTAACGATGTGGTGCCAAAATTGCTGACATACGGATAGATTGGCGCATTTACAAAACCAACAACTGTGTACGAGCCGCCCTTTAAATGAACACCGTTTGAAGTATCTGGTAACTCAATCTGTTGACCAAGGCTAATATCCGCACGTTTCTTGGGATCTGCGCTCATCACGCACTCGTAAAGTCCTTGAGGAAGTCTTCCTTCAACCACTATTGGCTGGTTAAGCTCACCGGGTCTAAAAGAACTCACACGAGCAGTAGATTGCGATGACGTCAGTGTAGCCATAACGTCTACCGTGCGAGAAGGCATAGCCGTTTCAACACCCTCAACTGATGTAAGGGCGGAAACGTCCTTCTCGCTTAATCCAAGTGTTGAGATGACGCGAAGGTCATAGAGATGCTGGTTTGCGTAAAACGAATGAGCCGCTTCTTGCATGTCAGGGCTTGCCATTTTGAGTCCCGCAAAGAAGCCGCAGCCCAACGCAACAATTCCTGCAATTGCAAGAAATCTGGCGAGAGACCCTTTGATGGTCCGAGTAATCTCGGTAAAAAGAGCGCGGGGCATAACTACCACTCGACAGTAAGCGCGTCAGCTGGGTGTTGATTAATTTCTACCGATTGAGCTTGACCCTCTTTAACGTGGATTACCCTATCGGCAATTTGAGTGAACGCAAAGTTGTGCGTGACAATAGCCACGGTCTTATGCTGCTCTTTGCACATATCCTGCAAGAGCTTAAGAATTTGCTTTCCTGTTTTATAATCCAACGCACCTGTTGGCTCATCGCAGAGCAGAAGACGCGGATTCTTTGCCAAAGCGCGTGCAATAGAAACGCGTTGCTGCTCTCCACCAGAGAGCTGAGCTGGAAAGTTATCCATACGATGCTCGAGGCCAACAGCTCGAAGTGCATCTTCTGGCTGCATAGGGTCAAGACAAATCTGGGAAGCAAGCTCAACGTTTTCTTTTGCAGTGAGATTAGGAACAAGATTGTAAAACTGGAAAACAAAGCCAATGTCATGACGACGATACAGCGTTCTTTCTTTTTCTGAAAGCCCGCCAATTTCTTTTCCGTCTAAATAAATAGACCCGGAGGTACAGGTGTCCATACCTCCGAGCATATTTAAGACAGTTGTTTTACCGGCGCCTGATGGGCCGACAATTACGCAAAGCTCGCCCTCTTCTATGGAGAAATTCATGTCATGGACAGCGTGTACCTTGACGGAGCCCATGGTATACGTCTTTGTTACCTCTTTAAATTCAACAAAAGACATACGGTTCTCCTATAAGTAAGAATTCCTCCAAACAAGAAGAGAGTGGGTGAGCAACTACTCCTGTGGAGCCTCTGGTGCTGCAGGAGCCTCAGGTGCTGCTGGAGCTGCTGGTACCTCAGGTGCTGCTGCAGCCTCTGCAGTTACAGGAACTACAGGAGCAACCTCTGCGCCCTCGGTAGCAAGAGGCATTGGAGAAACAACAACCTCTTCCTCCTCAAGATCAGCCTGACGCTGGTCAAACTCTTTCTTAGCACGAACCCAAATGAGAAGTGCAAGAAGAGCCGTGAGGAACAAGAAGCCCACAATCATGATGTTAAGAATAAGGGTGGTGAAGTTTACCGCCTGGCTGATAGAAATCATCACAGAGAGCTCGGTAAGTGCGGAAGTCAAACCAACTACAGAGAGAATGGAAAGACCCCACCTAAGACGAGGACGGAAGCCCCTCAAAAGACCTGAAACCGCAGCAAAAAGATAGCACAGGAAAATAATATAGGTAATGCGTGCAAGAATCAGAGAGATGGGATTTGTCTGACGAGTTGCAAAGTTAAATACCGTGTGGAAATAGCTGAGATACTGAACTGGTGCAACAAAATCAATGATGATAAAAATGAGAGCCACAATTGCTGGAATGGCAATCTTTGCTTTGGGGTTCATGAAACCTCCTCGATTTCTTTATACGACCTGTCTATTTTATCGTATAAACCTATGACCAGTGTGGTAAGTCATGAAAGTCTTTTATATGGTCTTGAGCTTCTTGTTCTCTTTCTGCCAAGGCTTCTCGTAAACCTTTCAGAGCATCAAAAGGCATAAATATTTTTGCCCTGTTTGCTCGCGACATGCGAGGGTGTCCGTAGTGCATCTGCGCTGCAAACGCATCCTCTTTTACGCTAGCTTCTGCTGGCGAGAAACCCTGTTTAGGCCTCATTGGTTTCTTCTCCACTACGATGTCCTCCAATCTGAGCGTTTCTCTGTCGTGCAGTTGCTTCGGGGAGCAAGTCCATAGCTTTGAGCAAAGAATTCTTACCAAACTTTTTCTTTATGGCATTGATAGTATCTTGACGCTGGCGTTCTCTTTCTAAAACAGTGTTGTCCTGGAAAAGAGAAGTCTGAATACCTGAGCCCGTTTCTTCTTGAGTGTTTCCGAAGGTAAGACCCACGCGGTGCACACTTTCTGAAGGTATTACGCGCTCGTCAAAGAAAGACAAAACCTCTGCCATAAGCTCATCTCTAGAGTTAGTAGGATAAGAGAGCTTCCTAGTGCCACTGCTGGAGGGAATATGTCTTCTCCAGCTCCTATAATCCCCCGTCTGCCTCAGCTCTTCCATCTGACTCTCTGTTGCCGAGTAGCCAATATAGATGCCAATAGAAGAGCAAACCAGCTTTTGCGTTACAAGCTCTAACGTCAACGCCTCAACCATCTCTTTAAAGATAAGGCGCGCGCCTTCTGTATCTCTGTTGTGATCAAAGACCTGCGCCGTTGAGACAGAATGACTTTGAGACTTGTAGGCCTTAATATCTGCAATAGTTGTTGGCTCAATACCCCACGCATGATCAATAAGAATTTCTGCATCAACACCAAATTCTTTATACAAAGGCTCTGTGGGAGCCGTAGCAAGCTGTCCCATGGTGTGAATATTCATTGCCGCAAGTCGCTTTTGAATACCTGCACCAATATGCCAAAAATCAGTTAAGGGCTTATGGTTCCAGAGTTTAAGCTTGTACGACTCTTCATCAAGCTCACCAAAAAAGTTGGGGCTGTGCTTTGCAGTGATATCAAGAGCAATTTTTGCCAGATACAAGTTTGGACCCAAACCACAGGTAGCAGGAATGCCAGTAGTTTTTGCTACATCTGCACGGATCTTCTCGCCCAACTCTCTTGCCGTACATCCATAAAGCGATAGGTACGGTGTTACATCAATAAATGCCTCGTCAATGGAGTAAACGTGGATGTCTTCTGGTGCAATGTATTTGAGATATACCGAATACACATCTGCAGAGCGCTCCACATACAGAGCCATGCGAGGAGGAGCTACCTCATAGGTAAGGTTTTTAGGAATCTCAAAAACACGGCAACGTCCAGGAACACCCAGCGCACGAAGCGCCGGTGAAACAGCCAAACAGATTGTCTTTTCTGTCCTAGTAAGATCTGCCACAACAAGCTTGGCCTTCATGGGATCAAGGCCTCGCTCAACACATTCAACCGATGCGTAAAAACTCTTTAGATCAATAACCAGGTACTGTTTTTGAGAAGGCGCCATGGTCTAGATAAGCACAATGCCTTTAGAAACTTTTTCTGCCACGTCATTACCTACAAGATAACGAACAATCTCAAGACCAAACTTAAGAGCTGTTCCCGCACCCTGACTGGTAATAAAAGAACCATCAACACAAACCGCATCTTGCGAAAGATTGGCGCCATTCTCTGAAAGAAAATGCTGGAAGCCTGGATTAGACGTAGCCTTCTTACCCGCAAACAATCCACGCTTAGCGTAAATTGAAGGAGCAGCACAGATTGCGGCAAGTGCGCGACCATCTGCTGCAAACGCATCAACTGCCTGCATAAGTGGCTCACAAGCCTCAAGATTAGTGGTTCCGGGAAGACCGCCAGGAAGCACCAACATGCTGTAATCATCAAACGAGACCTGACTGAGCAGCTTGTCTGTTAAAAAGGTAACCTGGTGAGAAGAAGTCACGCTCAAGGAATCAGAGATAGACACTTTGTCACAGGGAATACCTGCACGATACAGGACATCAACAACGCTCAGTCCCTCAATCTCTTCACAACCATCGGCAAAAAAGACAGCAACGCGCTTGTCAGTACATGGTGTAAACATCTGACTCCCTTCTCGACTAAAACTAGTACAAGTGTACGCCTTTTTACACAAAAAGGACACTCAAGTTTGTGCTTGAGTGTCCAAAATTTTACCCAGTTAAACTGTTGCAGGAAGTACTTGCCAAGCCCTCTATAATCTGGCGAGAAACCCTACTCCTCGCTAATGCCCTCGTTAATAGCCTGAGCAATAGCTTCCTGATCATTAGAGCCACGAAGCAGAGACTTAAACTCATCTCTCATCAGAAGAACAGCAGTCTTAGAAAGAAGCTTAATGTGAGTGGTGCCAGCCTCTCCATCTGGGACAAGCAGTGCAATGGCAACATCAACGGGCTTCTCGTCAAAAGAAGGCCACTCAAGAGGGGTGCTGTTCTTGAAGACAAAGACAGCTGCATCCTTGATAGCAGCATCTTTTGCGTGTGGAACTGCAAAACCGTCAGTCATGCCGGTCTCGCCCATTTCCTCACGAGCCAAAAAAGCATTGTAAACAGCGTCTGCATCGTCAGTTACGCCAGCTTCCAATGCTTTATCGGCAATAAAACGCAGGACATCATTACGGCTCGCTGCGTTCTGGTTTACAAAAACATTGTCTGCCTTAACAAAACCGCTCATGAATCTTCCTTCCGTATATTTGAGCTTTTAGCTCAGTAACTTCGTATGTAGTAATAATACCCGCAATGAAACAAAATTTACCTTGAGAAACTTTACTTTAGGGCCATTCTTAAAATCTGTTGAACATCTGCTGTTTTAAGCTGCATAAAGTTGCCCGCATGATCTCCACCGCGAGCATCAATAGTGCCTTTTGCCATCTGGAGAATGTCCTCTTCCGAAGGGTCTACTCCAAGCTCGGCAAGGGAGGTTGGCATACCAATTGCATGACACCACTGATTCCAAGCTTCGATTCCCGCAAGGCCTGTAGCGGTTGGATTATGGAAGTTATTTTGAACTCCAAAAACATTAACCGCAAACTGCGCAAAGCGCTCTGGATCTTGGCTCATAACATAGCAAGCCCAACTTGCCCAAATAGCCGTGAGACCAGCACCGTGAGCTACATCATACTTTGCGCTCAGCTCATGCTCGATTGCATGAGAAGCAAAATCGCTTACGCGACCAGTTCCGGTAAGTCCGCAGTGAGAAAGCGACGATGCCCAGAGCAAATCTGCACGTGCAGCGTAATTCTCTGGTTCTTTGACAGCAATCAAGACAGCTTCTTTTACGGTGCGTAAGAGCCCCTCGGCTAGCTCGTCAGTGAGTGCCACGTCCTTCTCGAGCGTAAAATAGCGCTCCATGGTGTGCATCATGATGTCGGCTCCTGTTGATGCCGTCTGATAAGCACTCACGGAATAGGTGAGCTCTGGATTCATGATGGCAAAGCAAGGACGGCCGCTCTGATGGTGATAAGAACGCTTAAGAACACGACCATCAGCCAGCGTAATGTTCATGACGGAAGAATCTGAGGTTTCAGAGCCAGTTCCTGCAATAGTAGAAATGACACCAAGAGGAACTGCCTTTGAAACACTGACCTTATGCAAATAGAGATCTTCAAGAGAAACGTCATTGGCCAGTCCGTATGCAATCGCCTTAGCAGAATCCATAACAGATCCACCACCGATGGCCAAAATAAAGTCAACACCCTCGCGTTTGCCCAGCTCTACAGCTTCTTCTGCAAGCTCTAATCGAGGGTTAGGGACAACTCCCCCACAGTCAACAAAAGCAATTCCAGCATTGCTTAGAAGCTGGTGAATCTGGTCAAGCAAGCCACTCTTTACCACGTGACTGCCACCAAAATGCACCAGCACCTTGGTACCTCCGTGAGCAGAGACAAGCTCTGCCACACGAAGCTGAGTATCTTTTCCAAAAACCACCTGAGTAGGTACAACGTACTCAAAATTAACCATGACTAAAGACCTTTCCTACCTACTCGAACAACATCTTAAGCGCGAGGTTCTTCTCCCCACCAGAATGTTGCAACAGTTCCAGGACCAGTATGAACACCAATAGTTGCGCCAATGGTAAAAATGTTGATATCACCGGTCTGTGGAAGCTTTTCTTGAATAAGCTCTTTGACAGCCTGGGCATCAGAAGCACACTCAGAGTTAGAGATAAACACTTTACGTGCGTAGGCACTGCTCTGCTCTGCAGTTTGAGTCATAATCTCGACTACGCGAGCAATTGCCTTCTTTTTGCCACGTGCCTTCTCTTTAACAGCCAAAGAACCGTCGGCCTCGATATCCATAACAGGACAAATGTTAAGCATGCCGCCAAGCAGGCCAGCTGTCCTGGAAATGCGACCACCACGAACAAAGAAGGTCAAATCTGTTGAGAAGAACCATCCATACACACGGTGACGAGCCTCTTTGGCCCATGCAACTGCCTCGTCAAAAGACAGACCCTCGTCGCGCTTATCGGCAAGACCGTCTACCAGCAAACCATAGCCAGAAGATGCCTGAAGAGAGTCGACAACCTCGATCTTTCTGTCAGGAAACTCCTGCTCAATTTCTACCTTTGCCTGGCAAGCAGACTCATACGTTCCAGAAACGCCAGAACTCAACGAAACATGAAGAACGTCTTTGCCCTCCTCAAGGAAAGGACGCCAGAAAGCCATGTACTCACCAATTGATACCTGTGAAGTACGGCACTCGGCACCTGCAAGCATCTTTTTATAGAGGTCATCTGGTGAATTAGTGCGACCAAAGTCATCCTTGCACTGAACACCATCAAGCTCGTAGTTGAAATATACGTATTTCACATCACGTGACTGAAGGTACTTCTCACTTACATCGGCCGTAGAGCAACAGGTCAGAACGTAGTTGGACATACGAGTCTCCTTGAAATATCTTCTTGCATAAAACAATCGCACACACTTATTTTTCTTGCAGATGTGAGTATACTTCAAATCTCATTTTTTATGCTGCTTGTGGGGCGCTTCAAGTGCAAAATCACGTATACTTGCACGCGTTTGATTTTCTCAAATCACTACCTATACCTTAACTTTTACCTTCGACGGGAATGGATAGCGCGTGGCATCATCAGATCTTTCTACTAGAAACTCTTCCGGACTCACACTAGATACTTCTTCTACGCTTGTATGGAAGTTTGCTCTTCTTATCTGCGCACTTATCTGGGGCGGGTCATTTGTCGTTATCAAAGATGCAATTAGTTATATCTCGGCAGCTTGGCTTATGACCTTACGTTTTGTCTTTGCCGTAGGTATTGTTGCCATCATCTTTAGAAAAAAACTTAAAGAACACTTGAATGTCACACATATCAAATACGGCGTGCTCTTAGGCGTTCTTAACGGTCTAGGATTTCTGTTCCAAAATGGAGCTCTTGCTTATACCACTGCAGGTAAAGCTGCTTTTATTGCATCAATTTATTGCGCGATGATTCCGTTTGTAAACTGGCTCATTGCAAAGAAAAAACCTCATGGAACCAGTATTTTTGCAGCCTTTTTATGCGTAGCTGGCATTGGTCTTATCTCACTGGGCACTGATTTTACGTTCTCGTTTGGCTTGGGCGAGCAGATGACATTGCTCTCAGCCATTATTTTTGCCTTCGTTTTTGTGCTTACTGCCGAGCTTGCTCACAAATACGACATCATCACACTTACGGTGGTGCAGCTTGGCGTGAGCGCCCTTCCCTGCCTTGCCTACGCGCTTTGCTTTGAAACGGTTCCCAATTTTGCGGCACTGCCCATAAATGCCTGGGTTGCCCTCGCCTACATCACTCTTATTGCAACCGCACTGACTGGTGTTTTGCAGAACCGCGCACAGAAGTCAGTTACTCCTGTTCAGGCCTCACTAATAATTTCTCTGGACAGTATTTTTGCAGCAGTTTTTGGCGTGATCTTCCTTGCCGAAGTTATTACCCCCACAATCTTCCTTGGCTTTATTGTTATCTTTGTTGCAATCTTTATCAGCGAGCTTGGCGAGAAACCCGCAGAGCCCCAAACCCCTTCAGAAAGCTAAGGCTCTCTCCATAAAACGTACTTAAGAAAAAGCCCGCAGACGCGGGCTTTTTAATGCGATAAGCAGCTTTTACATCTCTCGAGAGCTCAGCATTGGTCCGTCGGACCAAAGGGTAACCTCTCCTGAGGCCAGTGTTTTAGGGACATCAATAAGGCGCTGGTTGGAAGAACCTCTAAAACGCAGAGTAATATCGTGAAGACTCTGAACCCATGGGCCATCTACCAGTACATCAATACAAGACAGGATGCGATCAGTGTACTCTGTGTGCCACTTTCCTTGAGTCAGCTGGTCCCAGGTATGACCTGAATACATCCAGATGCTCTTTTGAGGATAGGTAGCTCTGACCTTCTCGACAAACTCAACAAGACCTTCTTGGTTTTCTGGCTCAAATGGCTCTCCGCCCAGAATAGAAAGGCCGTTGATATAGACAGGTGCAAGGGAGTCAATAATTTCTTGCTCAACTTCTGGAGTAAACTCTCCGCCGCTCTTGAAGTCCCACGCCTCGTAATTAAAGCAGCCTTCACAGTGCAGACGGCAGCCTGAAACAAACAGAGTTGTTCTTACGCCAACACCATTTGCAATATCTGAAAACTTAATATTTGAATAGTTCATACATAACCTTTGATGGGTAACTTCCACATATTGTGGATGTTACCTGATAGAGATAATAAAAACGAGCAGAAGGGCCAAAGCGCTCTTCTGCTCGTTTGTCTAGTACATAAATCTTAGAGGTGAAGGACGCGGTCCTTAATCTCCTGGGTACGGCCCTGGTTCCAGAACTGGGTACCAATGTAGCCGCAGGTACGACGAGCAACATTCATCTTGGTCTGGTCACGGTTGCCGCAGTGTGGGCACTCCCAAACCAGCTTACCGTCCTCCTCGACAATCTGAATCTCACCGTCATAACCGCACTCCTGGCAGAAGTCAGACTTGGTGTTGAGCTCTGCATACATGATGTGGTCATAGATGAACTGCATGACGCTGAGAACAGCCTCGATGTTGTCCTGCATGTTAGGGACCTCAACGTAAGAGATTGCTCCACCTGGAGAAAGACGCTGGAACTCAGACTCAAACTGAAGCTTCTGGAATGCGTCAATCTCTTCTGCAACGTGGACGTGGTAGCTGTTGGTGATGTAGCCCTTATCAGTGATGCCAGGGATAACACCAAAGCGACGCTGAAGTGCCTTAGCAAACTTGTAGGTGGTGGACTCAAGAGGAGTTCCGTAGAGGGAGTAATCGATATCCTCTGCTTCCTTCCACTCGGTGCACTTATCGTTCATGTGCTGCATAACCTGAAGTGCAAATGGAGTTGCCTCTTTATCGGTGTGGCTGTGACCAGTCATAGCCTTAACGCACTCGTACAGACCTGCATAGCCAAGGGAGATGGTGGAGTATCCGCCGTAGAGCAGTGGATCGATAACCTCACCCTTGTCCAGACGAGCAAGTGCGCCGTACTGCCAAAGAATAGGAGCAGCATCAGACAGGGTGCCCTTCAGGCGATCGTGACGAGCGCGAAGTGCGCGGTGGCAAAGCTCAAGACGCTCATCAAAGATCTTCCAGAACTTGTCCATATCGCGACCAGCAGAAAGAGCAACGTCAGGAAGGTTGATAGTTACAACACCCTGGTTAAAGCGGCCATAGTACTTAGGCTTGTTTGGCTCATAGTTCTTTGCGCGAGCAACGTTGTTGAAGCCATTACCAGAACGGTCTGGAGTCAGGAAGGAACGGCAGCCCATGCAAGTGAAGGTATCGCCCTCGCCTTCCTTCTCGCCCTTAGAAAGCTTGTACTCCTTCATCTTCTTCTCAGAGATGTAGTCAGGAACAAGACGGCGAGCGGTGCACTTTGCAGCCATCTGAGTGAGGTAATAGTACTTGGAGTCCTCGTAAACGTTGTCCTCTTCAAGAACGTAAATAAGCTTAGGGAATGCAGGAGTAATCCAGACACCCTCCTCGTTCTTTACGCCCTGATAACGCTGACGGAGCATCTCTTCAATGATGAGTGCAAGGTCCTGCTTCTCCTGCTCATTCTTTGCCTCGTTGAGGTACATGAAGACGGTAATGAAAGGAGCCTGACCATTGGTGGTCATGAGGGTGACAACCTGGTACTGAATGGTCTGAACGCCACGAGAAACCTCGTCACGAAGGCGCTTCTCAACCATCTCGTTGAGCTGCTCAGCAGAGAGCTCAACACCGACGGAGTTCATCTCCTCCATAACGGTCTTGCGGATCTTCTTACGAGAAACATCAACAAAAGGAGCAAGGTGAGCCAGGGAGATGGACTGACCGCCGTACTGGCAGGATGCTACCTGAGCAATGATCTGAGTTGCAATGTTGCATGCCGTAGAGAAGCTGTGTGGACGCTCAATCAGAGTACCGGAGATAACAGTGCCGTTCTGCAGCATGTCATCAAGGTTGATGAGGTCGCAGTTGTGCATGTGCTGTGCAAAGTAATCAGAATCGTGGAAGTGGATAAGGCCCTCGTTGTGAGCAGCAACAATATCCTCTGGAAGGAGCTCACGCTGAACGAGGTCCTTAGAAACCTCACCAGCCATGTAGTCACGCTGAACGGAAACAACGGTAGGGTTCTTGTTGGAGTTCTCCTGCTTAACTTCCTCGTTGTTGCACTCAATCAGAGACAGAATCTTGTCATCGGTGGTGTTCTTGTGACGCTTCTGGTTCTGGATGTAGCGGTAAATGATGTACTTACGAGCAACCTCAAAGCGGTCAAGAGCCATGAGCTGATCCTCGACAAGGTCCTGGACCTCCTCGACGGTGACGGTGTGTCCAGCCTTCTCGCACTCATCGGTAACGTTGAGGGAAGCAAACTGAATCTCACGCTCAGTCAGGCGCTGATCCTCAGGGACCTCTGCGTTAGCCTTAGCGATTGCGTTAACAATCTTCTCAACCTCGAAGGTGACCTCTGAGCCATTGCGCTTGATAATCTTCATGTGCAAACTCCTTGAACAAACGTTGGTGAAAGCAACGCTTTCATGCGTGTTTAATTGGATTATCACTGCGGTTCCTAAGCTTTTGCCTAAGCGAAGTAGTTGGGAACCCGCTTGTGTGATGGAAACTACTATGCCACAACTTATAGTGTTTGGGTTCGAGAACTATAACAATATATTGTGAAATTTCCACACGAATACAAAATTATGTATTGACACGTTGCGGCAACCAATATCTCTGCAGGTAGAAAATTAGCTAGAAACTTCGCTAATTACAAAATTTATTAATGGTCAAAAAATAATTTGATTTTTTGTATGTAGGCATTCGTCGCCTTTCACAAATGCGTCACAATTCACCCCTCAGCGCTCACTTTTGTTGAGCGTTTGGGGACTAAAAAAGCCGACACAAAATGTCGGCTTTGAGTCTTACTCAAGTGGAGGTTGTGGACGCCAGGTTGCATCTTTATAGATAAGGCGTGCATCCTTCCAACCCTTAATAAGGCGAGAAAGACCAGACGAGAAGTGCGCTCTATCTACCAAAATGAGTCGAATAATCTCTTTTGCAAAGGTGAGCGCTGTGCCAACACCAAAGAGCACAGGATTGTAATCACCGTGAACCTGGAAGTAACGAGCAATATAGCCGCGGTTACGTGTGATGTAATAGCGCGTCATATCAGAAGTTGAATTAAGCTGACGCACAGAACCAATGCTCTGACCAGGAACTTCTCGACATCTTGAGAGAACAAAGTCTGGAATCAAAATAGGCTGTGTCACCTTACTGGCCAAATAGCCGTACAGAGCATCGTCCCAGTAGATAAAGAAGCGCGCGTCAGGCAAGCCAATCTTCTGCACTACAGAGCGCTTAAAGCAGGCGCCCTCAAAGCATATAACATTGCACTCACGGTACGCAACGCCATCAAAACCGGCCTTTGCCAGCGGATTATAGATGCCCAAAGCGGTACTAAAACGATACTGCCAGAAGAAAGGACCGCCATCAAAGTCGTAGCGCTGGCCCTGGATGACCTCAGCCTTGTCTGACCATGCGTCAAGCTTATCAAGGCCATCAGGCAGCACGGCAACGTCATCGTCCATAACCCAGAACCACTCAGCGCCCAGCTCATAGCCTACGCGCACACCCTCAGAGAAGCCACCAGAACCACCGGTATTTTGCTCCATAGGTACGTAGCACACGCGATTGGTTCCTCCATGAACATCAGGATCTGTAGTGGTTTCTCCCCACAAGGTTTTGACCTTCTCGGAAAAGTCAGACACAAGTGAGGCTGTTTCGGAGGAGTTCTCGTTGTCCACAACAATGATGCGCCATGGTGCCTGCGTAAGCTGCGTAATGGAATTAAGCAGGTTAGAGAGCAGTTCCTGGCGTTTGAAGGTAACTATGACAAGAGCAGTGCGCTTCATATTTCCCCAAAATGTGACTTCGTGAGTGGGTGAGTGCCTATATAGTATAGAGCAGCAATCAAAAGGAGTTTAGATGAGTCACACGCAAAACCACCAACCCCTGGTTTCTCTTGTTGTGCCTATATATAACGTTGCGGACTATCTGGAGCAGTGCCTAGCAAGCATTCAATCGCAGAGCTATACCAACCTGGAGATTATTTGCTTAAATGACGGCTCAACTGACTCGTCTTTAGCTCTTTTAGAAGCATATGCTGCCCGTGATGGACGCCTTGTCATCATTAACAAAGAAAACGAAGGTTACGGAAAAACATGTAATCGTGGTATTGCCGCAGCTCATGGCACATGGGTGGGTATTGTTGAGCCTGACGATTACCTTGAGCCAACTATGGTTCAAGAACTTGTTGATCTTATCCAAGTAAACGGCGGAGAAGACCAGGTAGATATTGCGCGTTCGGCGTATTGGCGCGTGTTTGGCAATCAGAAAAACGGTCGAGCAGGAGTAAAAGCGCAGGTAAAGAATGGCGCTGGTTCTACCGAGCACAGGATTCCCTGCGCCTATAAGGGCCGCGTCAAGCCCAAGCAGCAGCCCTGTTCTATTGACCAGATGGCTCAGCTTCTATTGCACCACCCCGCCATTTGGACAGCACTTTATCGCAAAGAATTCTTGACCCAGAACAACATCAGCTTTAAAGAAGTCCCTGGTGCAGGCTGGGTAGACAACCCCTTCCTTATTGCCTCACATTGCTGTGGTGCCCGCTTGGTGTATACAGACTCAGCGCTTTACAACTATCGCGAGAATGGCTATGCAGAAGCAGCCACCTTTGCGCAGTGTCAGCCTAAAATTCCGCTTGAGCGCTGGAATGACATGGTGGACGTTGTGGACGCACGCAACATCACTTCAAACGCAGTGCTTGATGCACTCACGCTGCGCGGCATCAACTACGCACTGCTTACAAAAGACGCACTTATCTGGCGAGAAGAACATGATGCTGCAGGTCAGATTAACTCAGAAGTGCGCGATCTTCTCGCCAAGAGCTTTGAGCGCATGGATGCAAAGCGCGTGTTTGAAAACCCTGCAATCTCGAGCACAGGAAAGGCACTCTTTGCGCAGGTGAGAGGTATTGCTTTGCCAAAAGATGATAAGTTTGCTCGCTATGCATATCTAGCCAAAGAGGGATTTTTCCGCGTCAAAAATGACGGCATTGCACAGACATTCAAATCGCTTATGGATAGGCGCTAAGGCTGACGAACATCAAGCGACCAAATACCGTCCAACCTTACATGAAGTTACTTACGCAAGAGGTATACGCATAAAGCGTGCGTACCATACAGCTCTTCGTGCATAGGCATAGCGCGCCTGCACTGTGGTAGACAAAATGGCACCAAGCAAAGCATGAGCAACCAATCGCGGAGAAGTTGCCTCAGTAACAATAAGATGAGCTACAGGATTAGAAAGAATCTTAACAATCAGATTTTCTTTCTCCTCATGGCTGAGCTGGGATTCTCCGTTAAAAACGGGATACATGTTCTTAAGAAGCTTGCTGATCAGATAACGACTAATCAACTTTTGAACTTTCTTGGAGTTTGCAAAGCCAAGATGCTTGGCAAGAGCACCAAGTGCCTGACGCTCTTGGGTAAGTTTATCCATAGCGTCAGTAATAGTATCTTCTTCCTTAGAAGAGTCTGCTGGTACATCCACAAAAATTGCTTCAGGAGCGTACGTAATGTTTTTTGCAATCTCAAAACAGTAGCCTACAAAATTGCATTCACCATCAGTCTCTGGTTCATGTTTAATATCGGTCAAAATGCGCGTTGAGCACAACTTTCCACTCATAGACGTCAAATAAGGAAGCTGTGACTCCTCAAATACCTGCGACAATGCAGAAGCCTTTGCACCAAAAGCCTTTTTGCATTCCATAGGTGAATTGGCAGTTTTCATGTGTGCAATAACAATATCTGCCGCTTTAGGTGAACCAACAGGACCGAGAGCAGTAGCTGCAGAATAAAGCTCCTGCAAAACATGGGGATTAAACCTATAAGAAGGCTCAGTAGTAAGCGTATAAGCTCCACGAGCTCGACCCTGAGCAATCTCAAGCGCAACAAAATGGCTAATGCCCGATTGGCACAGGACATCTAAACGAGGCTCTTGATTAGCAAGGTTATCCAGCATGCGAGCAATCTGAGGGTCGGAGCTGTTATCAACAATGATGAGCTCCCAATGAGGGTATGTCTGCTCTTGAAGTTGCCTAATTACCGTTCTAATAGCATCAGCATCATTATCAGCGGCCATGAGAACCGAAATCATATGTGGATTGTATGAGCGCTCGTGCATTCCACATCCCCCAAACTGGTCCTAAATTTTAGATACCAGTTTACCCATAAAAAGTGAATTAAAAAGACATTTTTATTCTATCAAAATCTCTCCACATAACGTGTTTAACTGCTGTTATGTGGACATCTGACCTGTTTTGTAGGAGCGGCGCTACACACAACGCCCATAACGTCTATACGAGCATGCCAACAAGCTTTCCTAAGGCCGTAGGGTCAACGGTAGTGCCACTTGAACCTTCAACAACAGGAGCTTCATCATGCTCAAGATTAGACACGCCAATTGGCTGCACAATCTCTACAAGCTCAAGAAGCTGATTGGGCTTCATATCGGTAATCATTGAAGACAACAAACTAGAAGCATTGCTTACCAGTGAACGAGCGCCCGAACCAGAAAGTGCCGAGATTTTCTCCCACACATCATCTGTGGCAATGATAACGTGCGTAATCTTGATGTTAGTGACAGATGCAAGTGCGCTAACAAAAGCGCTCTGACCGTCATCTTTGTAAATATCTGCCAGTGTTTTAGCGTTTGAGTCTACTTCTGCATACACATCAGTAGGAATAGACACTATATGTCCGGTTCCCTGCGTGCGATCAATGACCAAAAGCCGTATAGACTGAAGCGTCGACTCCCCTGCCTTAAGCGAATTTGTGCTGATAACGGCATAGGTAAGAAAGTCATCATCAGATTGTGTAGTGCCATCCGGATTGCCTGAAACACTTTGGCTCTTTATAGCCTTGTTAAGCCCATGATCTCCCAGGTGAGACTCAAGCTGCGCGCGATCCCAAAGAGTTACAACAACCATGCCTACAAGAACAGCAACAATGGCAACAACAGCAAGGCCGATTACGTTGGTATAGGGATTCTCACGCGGAACATCGCTGCGCTCAAATCTTTCTCTTTTCCTAAACATACTGGCTCCCTGCCTCACTGTTCATCAGTTCTGCAAGAGCTCCTAAAAAAGATGCTCTCTTCTATGATGCTATTTCTTTGCGAGGGAAACCACCGCACACAATACAAGTGGTAGAAAAGACTTCGTAAACGGCGCGAGAAGGACGATGAAATCGGATTTTCGCTCAGAAACTGCGAGGCAATCACAGAGCCGAAAGCGCTACCAGGGTTGCAAAACACCCTCTGGATAGCGAACACTCACAAACGTAAGGCCCTGAGCAGGCGCACAACTGCCAGCGGCAATTCTATTTTGGGCGGCTAGAACCTCGTCGATCCACTCAACAGGCCTGTGACCACGACCAATCTCAACCAGCGTGCCCACAATCGTGCGCACCATGTTATGCAAGAAGGCGTTGCCCGTAATATCAACTGCAATGAGTTTCTCGCCAGCCTCTTCAATTTCTTCTACCGTAAGGCGCTCAACAAAACGATGCGTCGGCTTGCCTTCGGCAGAAATTGCCTTGCAGAAGCTCTTGAAATCGTGCTCTCCCACCAGCGCCTGCGCCGCCTTGTCCATAAGATCTGCGTCCAGGTGACCGTTGTACCACCACGTGTGGTCCCAGCCCAGCACGGGGCAAGCGCTACCTGCACAAATACGATAGCGATACGAACGCGCCTGGGCGTCAAAGCGTGCCGAGAAACCCTGTGGAGCACGGAAGAGTTGTCGGATAGAGATGTCATCGTCGGTCAGAGCGGTGAGCGAGCGGACGAGTTTCTCGCCAGACAGCGCCAGCTCAGCGCCGCAAACAGGAAGGCTCACGTACTGAGCCTGGGCGTGAACGCCGGCATCGGTTCTGCCCGCGCAGGTGAGCTCAACCTCTCTGCGCAAAACGGTCTGAAGCGCGCGACGAAGGTCTCCTGCCACGGTGCGCTGGGTTGGCTGCTCGGCAAAGCCGCAGAAGGCAGCGCCGCGATAGCCTAGCTTGATGACAAGCGTAGCTTCAGGCTCAGCAGAGGCGTCAGCGAGAGCCTCAGCAGCTGATGGCTCAGCAAAAGGTTCTTCGCATGCATAAACATTGCAGTTTGATGCATTGTTCTGTGACGTTTCTGAGTTCATGAAGCTCCCTGAAAAGACTTTTAGCGCAACAAAGTGATTGTATCGTAGGCTCAAAGTTGACGCACGTATTGTATCTGCTGGACGCAAGACCTCTTCAGCATTGCAAGACCGCTACAGCGTTACAAGACAAAAGCACGCGGCAGCCCAGAGCAAAAGCACAACCCAGTCTACAAGCTGCATTTTTGCGGAGATACGTGTACGTTTTGCGGCACCAAGACAGCGATCCGTCATAGTTTGCGCCATATGATCTGCGCGCTGAAAGAGTGATACGGTGAGCGGCACCAGGAGCGTAAACCACTTTTTGATTCGCTCAACAATACTGCCTGATTCAAAATTAAACCCGCGTGCCCGTTGAGCTGCTCTAATTCTGTCGAGTTCTTCTAAGGTAAGCGGAATTGCCCTCAGCGCAATTGAGAGCGCAATGCTCAGGCCGTCAACGTCAACACGGATAAGGCGCAGAGGCATCAACAGTACAGAAAAGCCGTCAGCAAGCTGCGTGGGTGTAGTTGTTGACGCTACCGATAAAACCAGTGCTAGAGCAAGCAATACGCGAGCAATAGCTACAGTGCTCCTGTAAAAGCCTGCCACAGAAAGTCCAACTGATCCAGAGAAAATGATATCGGGGTGTCCAATAAACACCAGCGTATTGGCCACAAATGAGAGGAGCAAAACAAAAGCTGCAGGCTTTGCCACGCGCAAAAACTCCAAAATACTTACACGAGCGCTCCAAAGAAGGCTCACACAAATCAAAGCAAATGCAGCAAATGCAAGTGGCTGCTGTATACAGAAAAGAGCAACAATTCCCACAAGGGTGGCAACGATTTTTGTCTGCGCTGTCAACGAGGCAAGCGAGATACGCTTAAGCAGAGCACAGGGGCACTTAGACATAGCAAGCCTCCAAAAGCTCATGCAATACGCTTACAAACAGCGGGCAATCAAGCTGCGCAGCTTCGTAGACCTCCGGACTTGTCTGCGCTTCTTGTACATTGACGTCTGCAACAACACAGCCCTTCTCGAGAAACACTACTCTATCGGCAAAAGGAAGCCATTCGCTTATGTCGTGCGTGATTGCAAGAACTGCCTTGCCCTCGTTTGCCAGCTCACGAGCAAGATGCAGCACCTGCGAGCGCGCCTTGCCATCAAGCCCAGACGTTGCCTCGTCAAACACAACCGCGTACGTTGCGCAGGCCAGCGTTCCCGCAAGAGCCGCACGGCGAGCCTGACCACCAGAAAGCGTCAACGGAGACGCGTCCAGGACCTGCTGGTCCAAACCAACACGTTCTGCCGCATACGCAACAAGCGCCTCAACATCATCTGGCGAGAAACCCTTGTTAGTTGGACCAAACGCAATATCTTCAGCAACAGTTTGAGCAAAGAGCTGATCTTGAGGGCGCTGGAAACACATGCCGACATCTCCAGGACGTACTAGTCGCGCATCAATTGTTGCATGACCAGTATCAGCCTCTATGAGGCCAGCAGCTATTCGGGCGCAGGTTGTTTTTCCAGAACCAGAAGCGCCCACCAAAACAGTAAGCTCCGCCGTGGAAGAAAGCGTTATATCGTGCAGGACTGGCTTGTCAAACGCATGAGAAACGCCACAAATTGCCAGTTCATGAGCCTCTCCAAGCGCTTGAATTCCGTCATAGTTGTTTGCTCGCACCACCTCAAGGGCACGCTGATACACGAGGGTATCCAAAGCATCAAACGCAAGGTTGTTCTGAACAAGAAACGCAACAAACTCTGATGCGTTAAAAGGCACATCAAACTTATAGCCGGCCTGCGCTGCTAGATGAGCTGTTCCCGTAAGCGCATCATCAAATCCGGCGCGGGCAATTATATCTGCGTCTGAGAGAAACTCTGTGGGAGTGCCCGTCCAAACTAGCTGGCCTTTCTCCAAAACAAGAACCTGATCAGCTCCAGGTAAAGACTCAAAAGAATGAGAAATCTCAAGCACACCCATCCCGTTAGCCACAAGGTTATTTACCAGCTTAGAAAGGTGATTTCTGAATCGTGTATCAAGCTGAGCAAATGCCTCATCAAGCACCAGATAGCACGGACGCAGGGAAAGCGCTGCTGCAATAGAAACAAGCTGCTGTTGACCTCCAGAAAGCGTGTGTGTTTGGGCGTTGGCCAAGTCATCAATACCGCAGAGCTCAAGTGTTTGAGAGACGCGAGAAACAATCTCTTCTTTTGGCAGTCCAAGATTAGCAGGACCAAAGGCAACCTCGTCAAAGACAGTTGCACATACCAGCTGCGCAGTTGGATCTTGACGAACCATTCCCACATGCGAAGAAATCTGAGTAGATGGCACACCAGCAGTTGAGGTGCCGTCTACTAAAACTTCTCCAGAAAACGGGAAGAGCGATGCATTACAAAGATTTGCAAGCGTTGACTTACCTGAGCCATTATGGCCAAGCACAACCGTTCTAGAGCCAGGCTTTAGGGTAAATGAAACGTTATCCAGGGTTGGTACCATCTCTGGCTGAGAAAGGCTCTCAGTGGCTCCCATGGAGTCTTTAGAAGCAGAGTCGGTCATAGATTGTGTAGCAGTTGAAGAACCGTATGCAAATGAAACGTTTTTGAACTCAATCATGACAACCCTCCTTTATTTTAAAAAGAGGTCCCAGCAAAAAGCCAGGACCTCTTCAGATTCACTTTGACAGAAGTTACTCTGCAGCCTCTTCGGTCTGCTCGGTCTCCTCTGCTGGAGCCTCGGTCTCCTCTTCCTTTACAGGAGCAGGAGCAACCTTGGTAGCCTTAGCCTTCTTGTTAGAAGCCTTTGGCTGAACTGGCTCGGTAACAAGCTCAAGGATAACAACCTCAGAAGCATCACCCTTACGAGGACCAAGCTTCATGATACGGGTGTAGCCGCCGTTGCGGTCAGCCCACATACCCTGAGCAGCCTTGTCAAATACCTCACGGACAAGCTCTGCGTTACCAACCTTGGCCATAGCAAGACGACGAGCGTGAAGGTCGCCGCGCTTTGCCCAAGTGATGACCTTGTCGACCTCGCCGCGAACTGCCTTAGCGCGGACGTCAAGAGTCTTAATACGATCGTTAGTGAAAAGGGCTTGGATCAGGCTCTTCTTGATGGCCTTGGTGTGGCTAGCATCAGTACCAAGCTTCATGCCCCTCTTCTTATTGTGCCTCATAATTTACATTCTCCTATGCGTGACAAGGCGCGACTAAGCCTTAAGGGACAGGCCCATGCTCTCGAGCTTTTCCTTGACTTCTTCAATAGACTTAACACCAAAGTTTCTGATGTTGAGAAGATCGTTCTCAGAGAAATCAACGAGCTGACGGACAGAGTGAATTCCTGCACGCTTGAGGCAGTTGTAAGAACGGACGGAAAGGTCCAGATCCTCAACCTGCTTCTCAAGCTCGGAATCGTCCTCGACGTCTGCCTTAGCAAAAATCGAAGCCTCTTCCTGAGTCTCGTCAAAATCAGTAAGTCCCATGAATGCGCTCATGTGCTGGTTAATGATGTTTGCAGCCTCAACGACAGCCTCGCGAGGGCTGATTGCACCATTGGTCTCAACCTCAAGCACCAGACGATCATAGTCGGTGTGACGGCCAACACGGCAAGGCTCAACAGCCTTAGCGCAGCGGCGAACTGGCGAGAAGATCGAGTCAACGTGAATGAATCCAATTGGATCGCTCTCGCGCTCGTTATCCTCACCGGAAACATAACCGCGACCATTACCAAGGCGAAGTCTCATGGAAAGATGAGCTCCCTCAGCAAGAGTGCAAATGTGCTGAGCTGGGTTGACCAGCTCATAGCCCATAGGAACATCAAGATCAGCACCAGTGACTGTGCAAGGACCATCAACAGAGATGGAAGCCTCAGCCTCATCAGAGTTGTTGGTGTTGCGGAAAACTAGGCCCTTAACGTTCAGAACGATGTCAGTAACGTCCTCATAGACGCCTTCAACCGTAGTGAACTCATGCTGAACGCCATCAATCTGGATGGCCTCAACCGCAGCTCCCTCAAGAGAGGAAAGCAGTACGCGGCGGAGGGAGTTGCCAAGCGTGTCACCATAGCCACGCTCAAGCGGCTCTACGCTCACACGAGCGACGTTTGCGCCGATTTCATCTACCGACACATTTGGTCGGATAAATTCGGACATTGCTACCTCCAAAACGGGTCGGGCTTACTTGGAGTAGAGCTCGACGATCAGCTGTGCGTCAATCTCAAGGTCGATCTGATCGCGGGTTGGAAGCTGAAGAACAGTGCCCTGCAGCTTCTCAATGTCAACCTCAAGCCATGCAGGAACTGCCATGTGCTCGGAGGAAATGAGAGCTTCCTTGATTGGAAGAAGATCCTTTGCCTTGGAAGCAACAGCGATAACATCGCCGCTCTTTACGCGATAAGAAGGAATGTCAACGCGCTGACCGTTAACGGTGATGTGACCGTGACGGACAGTCTGACGAGCCTCTTTACGTGTACGAGCAAAGCCGAGGCGGAAGATGACGTTGTCAAGACGAGTCTCAAGGATGCTCATCAGGTTGTCACCAGTAATGCCTGGGTTCTTCTTAGCCATCTCATAGTAGCCGTGGAACTGGTTCTCAAGGACGCCGTAAATGAACTTAGCCTTCTGCTTCTCACGGAGCTGCATACCGTACTCGCTCTCCTGGCGACGACGGCGACGTGGCTCACGGTTAGAAGTCTTATTGATCCCCATCACAACGGGATCGATGCCAAGCTGACGACATCTTTTAAGGACCGGGGTCCTATCAATTGCCATTTGCTTGTCCTTTCGTGCTAGTTGCGACGGCGCTTTTTAGGACGGCAGCCGTTGTGTGCAATAGGTGTCTTATCCTGAATACCCGAAACCTCGAGGCCTGCTGCCTGAAGGGAACGGATTGCGGTCTCGCGACCAGAGCCTGGGCCCTTAACAAAAACAGCTACCTTGTGGAGACCGTGCTCCATTGCTGCCTTTGCTGCTGCCTCTGCTGCAAGCTGTGCAGCAAAAGGAGTGGACTTACGAGAGCCCTTGAAGCCGACGGTACCACCGGACTGCCAGGAAATTACATTACCCTGGGGATCGGAAATAGAGACAATCGTGTTATTGAATGTGCTCTTGATGTGGGCCTGGCCCACTGCAATGTTTTTACGCTCGGAGCGGCGGACGCGTGTAGTGCGAGCGTTCTTTTTCTGTGCCATTAGCTACTCCTCGCCTACTTCTTCTTGCCGCCCACCTGACGCTTCTTACCCTTACGAGTACGAGCGTTAGTGTGGGTACGCTGACCGTGGACAGGGAGGCCCTTGCGGTGACGGAGGCCACGATAGCAGCCAATCTCCATCAGGCGGGCAACATTTTGACGCACCTCGCGGCGAAGATCGCCCTCGGTGGTGTAATTAGCGTCAATAAAGTCACGAATCTTAGTGACTTCTTCCTCTGTGAGGTCCTTGACGCGAGTATTTACATCGATACCAGTCTCGTTGCAAATCTTGGTTGCACGAGTCTGACCAATGCCGTAAAGATAGGTGAGTCCGACCTCAACACGCTTATCGCGTGGCAGGTCGACGCCGTTAATACGGGCCAACTTGGTGCTCCTTCCTTAGCCCTGACGCTGCTTGTGGCGCGGGTTCTCGCAAATCACGTAAACCTTACCGTGGCGACGGATGACTTTGCACTTGTCGCACATCTTCTTTACCGAAGGACGTACCTTCATGTGTCTTCCTTTCGGTTCTGCTGATACGAACTATATACTCGCCCAGCCGCTGGCGTGAAATACCGACTGTACTTACGTACATATGCCCTTGCGACGTGCGCAAAGACACAGATAGCCTCATGCATGGCACAAGACTTTTGCATTACTTACTTATAACGGTAGGTAATGCGACCCCTGGTAAGATCGTAAGGAGAAATCTCTACTACAACCTTGTCACCAGGGAGAATTCGAATGTAGTTCATTCGAATCTTACCTGAGATGGTGCAAAGGATGGTCTTGCCGTTCTCTAACTCAACGTTAAACATAGCATTTGGCAGTGGTTCTAGTACCTTGCCTTCAAGCTCAATCGCGTCTTGTTTAGCCAACTTTCATCCTCTCGACACATCGACAGCGGTTATCAATAATACATAAAAATGTGCCACTCGTCTATCACTTATTTTTTCAACACAATTAGATAGCGAGAAGAACAATGTATGTGTTACTCAAGACCGCCTTGCATCTCGCACCATGGACCAACTTCATCTTCTGAAACGATAACGGGACCATCGGCAGTAATAGCAACCGTGTTCTCATAATGTGCTGATGGCAGGCCATCATCGGTAACAACGGTCCAACCATTTTCAAGAACGGTGCAATCGTAGGTACCCATAGCAATCATAGGCTCAATTGCAATTACCATTCCCTCACGAAGAACAATACCGTTACCTGCACGACCATAGTTTCTGACCTCTGGGTCCTCGTGAAGATTGCGACCAATACCATGGCCAACAAAATCACGAATAACGCCATAGCCATTATCCTCAGCAAGCTTCTGAACTGCATGTCCAACATCGCCAAGACGAGCACCAGGAACAGCAGCTGCAATACCTGCCTTAAGGCAATCGCGGGTAACCTCGCAAAGTGCCTGGGTTTTCTCGTCAACTGTTCCGCAGTAGAACGTCCAAGCGTTATCTCCTGCCCAACCGTTAACGGTAGCACCCGTGTCAATGGTCAGAATATCGCCATCTTGCAAAATGACGTTAGCTGATGGAATACCGTGAACAATCTGCTCATTAATAGAAGAGCAAACAGATCCAGGGAATCCACCGTAGCCTTTAAAGGTAGGGGTTCCGCCATGAAGTCTAATAAAAGCTTCAACAGCGCGGTCAATCTCGAGCGTTGAAACACCAGGTCTAATCATGGATCCAGCACGACGAAGGGCTGCCTTAGAAAGGGCGCCCGACACCTTCATTGCCTCGATTTGTTCAGGTGTTTTTATCGTAATCATAGTGCGAGGAGTGTCTTTACGTCGGCGAATACCTCGTCAACAGGACGATCTCCGTTGACCTCCTTCAGAATTCCATGACCCTTGTAGTACTCGATCAAAGGAGAAGTCTGGTTCTCGTATACATCAAGACGCTTACGAATTGTCTCTGGCTTATCGTCATCACGCTGATACATCTCACCAGAGCAATTTGGGCAAGTCTCTGTACCAGCAGGTGCAGTATAACCACACTCTTTGCACGTACGGCGAGAAGAAAGACGCTCAACAATAACCTCTGGCTCAACAGCAACAAGCAGAGCTGCATCAAGCTTGAGGCCCATATTCTGAAGCTCAGAATCAAGGGTTACTGCCTGAGCGGTGTTGCGTGGGAAGCCATCAAGAATAAAACCAGCCTTTGCATCGTCTGCAGAAAGGCGCTCTTTTACCAGGTCAATTACAAGCTGATCTGGAACAAGCTGACCAGCATCCATATACTCTTTAGCCTTAACGCCAAGCTCAGACTGAGCTTTAACAGCAGCACGAAGAAGGTCACCGGTAGAGATGTGAGCAAGTCCATACTCTGCAACGAGCTTCTGAGCCTGTGTACCCTTGCCAGCGCCAGGTGCGCCGAGAAGAACAATGTTCATGCTTCGCCTTCCTTTCAAATAATAAAAGGGGCCTGTTTCCAGGCCCCTTTATGCTACGTATTAAGAACTACTTAAAGAAGCCCTCATAGTTGTGCATCTTAAGGTGGGACTCAATGGAAGAGAGTGTATCCATTGCAACACCGACCATAATCAGGACGGAAGTTCCACCAAACGCCTGTATCAACGAATCGCCTGTGAACCAGAAAATAATGGTTGGAACGATTGCAAGAACTGCCATAAAGATAGCACCGGGGAGGGTGACTCTGTCAATAACAGTCTTGATGTACGTTGAAGTAGCAGTACCTGGACGAACACCAGGAATAAAGCCACCCTGCTTCTTAAGCTGATCTGCTGTCTCCTCTGGATTGAACACCATTGAGGTGTAGAAGTATGCAAAGAAGACAATGAACATAACTGAGAGAACCCAATTAACCCATCCAGAAGAAAGTGAAGTAGCAAGATTTTGAATCCACTCTACTCCTGGGAAGAATACAGCAACCTGAGCAGGAAGGTACAGGATTGCAGATGCAAAGATGATTGGCACAACGCCTGCAGTGTTTACCTTAATTGGAAGGTACGTTGACTGACCACCCATCATACGACGACCAACAACGCGTTTGGCATAGTTGATAGGAATACGACGCTGACCACGCTCAATGTAAACAATGAGCGGAATAATAGCGAGCATAACCACAACAGTAACAACAGTAAGAACAATGTTTCCACGAGTAGTTACTGAAGAAATAAGGGCTGTTGGAAGTCCAGCCATGATGTTTGCAAAGATGATAAGACTCATTCCGTTGCCAACACCCTGCTGAGTAATAACCTCACCGAGCCACATAATAATGATGGCACCAACTAGCATGGTAAAGACTACCAGGAAGTTTTCAAGTGCCTCAGGCACGCCCTCCATAGATGCAAAAGATACACCATAGCTCTTAAACAAGAACAGGTAACCAACTGCATTGAGCAGAGCTAGGCCAACCGTAAGATAACGCGTGTACTGCGTAATCTTACGCTGGCCGCTCTCACCATCTTTAGCAAGCTCGCCAAGAGATGGAATAACGGACTGCATCATCTGGAAGATGATCTGAGCCGTAATGTAAGGCATGATGCCCAGACTGAAAACAGACATGCGAGAAAGAGCGCCACCCGAAAATAGGTTAAGCACGGCCATTGCGCCATTCTTAGCAAGACCATTCTGATAAACAGAAAGCATCTGCTGGAATGGAGCACCGGGCACAGGAAGATACGCACCAAAACGGTACAGAAGAAGAATCAGTACCGTAAGGAGAATCTTTCCCCTTAGTTCCGGAACACGAAATGCGTTGGCGATTCCTTTACTCACTACTCGGCCTCAACCTTTCCACCGGCCGCCTCGATCTTAGCCTTTGCGGAGGCGGAAACCTTGTCGACCTTAACAGTGAGCTTCTTAGAAAGCTCGCCATCACCCAGAACCTTGACTGGGATGAAGTTGTACTTGATAACTCCCTTAGCAACCAGAGCCTCTGCGTCTACGGTCTCGCCGTCTGCAAAGAGAGCGTTCAGACGAGCAACGTTGACTGGAGCGTACTCAACACGGTTGTGGTTAGTGAAACCAGGAAGCTTAGGAAGACGCATAGCCAGTGGCTGCTGTCCACCCTCGAAGCCAGCGCCCTTACCGCCACCAGAGCGGGAGAGCTGACCATTCATACCGCGGCCGGCAAAAGTACCATTGCCTGAAGAATTACCGCGACCTACGCGCTTACGATTTTTGCGCGAACCCACTGCGGGGCGAAGATCATTGAGCTGCATTATTACTACCTCTAGTTCTCTTCAACCTCGACAAGGTGCTTAACCTTGAAGATCATTCCACGAATGCTTGGGTTGTCAGGCTGCTCGACGGTATCGCCGATCTTGTGGAGGCCGAGGGCCTTCACCGTAGCAGTCTGGTCCTTCTTGACGCCTGCGACAGCGCCACGGACAAGCTTGATGCTAAGGTTCTTAGCCATCGTTAGTTCTCCTTTCCGACGAACATATCGCCGACGGTTAGGCCACGACGCTCAGCTGCTTCTTCTGGGCTGGAAAGCTCCTTCAGACCCTCAGCTGCTGCCTTAATCATGTTCAGAGCGTTGTCGGTACCAAGGGACTTAGAAAGTACGTTGGTAATACCTGCAAGCTCGAAGAGTGGACGAATAGGACCGCCAGCAATAACACCAGTACCCTCAAATGCAGGCTTAATAAGAACAGAACCTGCACCGTAGTGACCGGTGACTGCGTGTGGTACGGAACCAGTCTCGGTCAGTGGGATCTTGAACATGTTCCTCTTTGCGTCCTCGACGCCCTTCTGAATTGCCAGAGGTACCTCAGCGGAACGACCCTGGCCAATACCAACGTTACCCTTACCGTCGCCAACGACTACCAGAGCAACGAGTGACATACGGCGGCCACCCTTGACGGTCTTGGAAACGCGGTGAATATAAACGACGCGCTCCTGAAGATCCGTATCCTGCTGGCGCTTACGATCACGTGCCATTGAATCCTCCTAGAACTTCAGGCCCGCGTTGCGGGCGCCATCTGCCAAAGCCTTGACGCGGCCGTGATAGAGACGGCCACCACGGTCAAAAGTGACCTCAGTGACGTTCTTCTCGGCAGCGCGCTTACCGATAAGCTCACCTACGAACTCAGCTGCCTCCTTGTTGGAGCCAACCTTGCCAGTAGAACGGAACTCTGGGTCAAGCGTAGAGGCAGAGCAGAGAGTTCTTCCAGAAGCGTCGTCAATAAGCTGTGCATAAATGTTTGCGTTTGTGCGGTGAACTGCAAGACGCGGACGCTCAGGTGTACCAAAGACCTTGGCACGTACGCGGCGCTTGCGGCGTTCAAGACCCGCCTTTTTCGCCTGCTGCTTGTTCATTCCTTCTCCTTAGAGACATGCCATCACCTAACGGGGTGATGGTCTTTTAGCCTAAAAGTAGGGTTGCTTTACTTAGCAGCCTTACCGAGCTTCCTGCGGATGTGCTCACCTTCGTAGTGAATGCCCTTGCCCTTGTAAGGCTCTGGTGGACGCTTCATACGAATCTCAGCTGCAACCTGGCCGACCTTCTCCTTAGAAATACCCTTAACGGTAAGGTGAGTGTTATCAGGTACCTCAAAGCTAATGCCCTCAGGTGCAACATAGAGAACTGGGTGAGAATAACCAAGGGAAAGGTCAAGATCCTTGCCCTTAAGTGCTACACGATAACCAACGCCAGTGAGCTCAAGCTTCTTCTCGAAGCCCTCAGAGACGCCAACAACCATGTTGTGGATAAGGGTGCGGACAAGACCCTGCTGAGCGTTGGACTCAGAGGACTCGTCAACGCGAGTAACGAGAATCTCCTCGCCCTCCTGAGCAATAGCAACAAGCTCAGAGAAAGTACGAGTCAGCTCGCCCTTAGAACCCTTAACGGTAACGGTGGTGTTATCAACTGTCACAGTGACTCCAGCAGGAATCTGGACAGGCTTCTTACCAATACGAGACACGGCTGTCTCCTTTCATTCCTGTCAGATTTACCAAACGTAAGCGATGACCTCGCCGCCAACGCCAGCCTTGCGAGCGTCGCGGTCGCACATCATGCCCTTAGAAGTGGAAACCACTGCAGTACCAAGACCACCAAGAACGCGTGGAAGCTTCTCAGCGGTGGAGTAAATGCGCAGACCAGGCTTGGAAATGCGACGAATGCCGCGGATAACCTTAGCGCGCTTCTTACCATACTTAAGGGTGATGTGAAGAGTCTTCTGAGGCTTGGTGTCCTCAACGGTGTAACCCTCGACATAGCCCTCTTCGGTGATGACGCGAGCAATCTCAACGAGCACCTTGCTCGATGGCATGGATACGGAATCCTTGCCAGCTGAGTTTGCGTTACGAATACGCGTCAGCATGTCTGAAATGGGATCGGTAATTTTCATTTGATCCTTCTCCTTCGTTAATGATGAAACTGCGTGTCTGGTTCATCTACACCCGTGGCGCAGATGCCTTGACGCCAGAGCCCTGAGTCCTACCAGCTTGCCTTGCGGACACCAGGAAGCTCGCCCTTGCTCGCTAGCTCACGGAAGCACACACGGCACAGACCAAACTTGCGGTAAACGGAGTGGGGACGTCCACAACGCTGGCAACGGTTCTGTGTACGCGTAGAGTACTTCGGCTCACGCGAGGCTTTGACGATCATCGAAGTCTTAGCCACAAATCCTCCTTCAAAATGCAACTTGGCGAACGCCAAGATGACTTCAAACAATAGTGCTGGTGACTATGTCACCCGGCATCAATGATGCCAACAGGAATGCGCTTAATTTAAAGCGCAGGTAAAAGTTAGTCCTGCTTAAATGGGAAGTGGAAGGCGTCGAGAAGTGCCTTGCCCTCCTCATTGGTCTTAGCAGTGGTGACAATGGTGATGTCCATACCGCGGGTGTGGTCCATCTTGTCAAAGTCAATCTCTGGGAAGATGAGCTGCTCAGTTACGCCCATGGAGAAGTTACCACGGCCGTCGAAGCTCTTAGCAGAGATACCACGGAAGTCGCGGATACGAGGAATTGCAACTGCGATCAGACGATCCAGGAACTCCCACATACGATCGCCACGAAGGGTAACTTTAGCGCCGATTGGCATACCCTGGCGAAGCTTAAAGGTTGCGATAGACTTGCGAGCGTGTGTAACAAGTGGCTGCTGACCAGTAATGGTACGGAGGTCGTTTACAGCGCCGTCAATTGCCTTAGCGTCTGTAGCTGCCTCGCCAACACCCATGTTGACAACGATCTTCTCAAACTTAGGAATCTGGTTAACGTTGGTGTAACCAAATTTCTCCTTCAGAGCATCACGCACAGATGCGTAGTAAAGCTCTTTAAGGCGAGGTGTGTACTTCTCGTCTGCCATGGTTTCTCCTTAACTCTTGGGGTTTTAAGTGCGGGGATCGCCTCGCACCTCCTAGTTTGGCGAACTAGGAGCCATCTGCATCCTCGAGACATACGTGTCCCATAGAAAGACGCAATGAACAATATTAGACCTTATTGAGCAAAAATGGGACGAGAATTTCAAGCTAGCTGATATTTTTTCATGTCATCACACGACTTACACAACACCGCACTTCTCGCCCAAAAAAGAAAACCCCGCTATCTGATGATAACGGGGTTTGAAGTAGCTCTGAGATGTTTCTACAAAGCGAGAAACACGTATAACTTAGAGCTCAGCGCCTGACTTCTTGGAGACGCGGACCTTGGTGCCGTCCTCCTTGATCAGGTAGCCAACACGGGTTGGCTTGTCGGTCTTAGGGTCGATAAGAGCAACATTGGAAGCGTCGATTGCTGCCTCTGCCTCAACGATGCCACCCTGCTGGTTAGCTGCGTTTGGCTTGACATGGCGCTTAGCAATTGCAACGCCCTCAACGACAACCTTGTTCTTCTCTGGATATACGCGAAGTACCTCGCCGCGCTTACCCTTGTCCTTACCAGTGAGGACCTCGACCTTGTCGCCCTTCTTGATCTTCATCTTAGGCATGTCGTTCCTCCTTAAAGGGTCTCAGGTGCAAGTGAGACAATCTTCATGTACTTGTGGTCGCGCAGCTCGCGAGCGACTGGTCCAAAGATACGAGTACCCTTGGGCTCACCCTCTTTGTTAACAAGAACGCATGCGTTCTGGTCAAAGCGGATGTAGCTACCGTCCTTGCGACGGGTGTCCTTAGCGGTACGAACGATGACGCAGCGAACAATGTCGCCCTTCTTCACCGAACCACCTGGAGTAGCCTCCTGGACAGCGCCAATGATGACGTCGGCAAGGCCGGCGTAACGACGCTTGGAGCCACCAAGGACCTTGACGCACTTTACGCGCCTTGCGCCGCTGTTGTCAGCGACGTTGAGAATGGTCTCCATCTGAATCATGTGACGTTCCTCCGGAACCTAATTTCTCAGAGGTGCGCGTATTTGCGCACATGAGAAATAATGATAGATACAAAACTAGGTTGAGCTAAAAGCTGTTTCCTAGGTGCTAATTACTTAGCGCGCTCAACGATCTCTGCGAGACGCCAACGCTTGGTCTTGGAAAGAGGACGAGTCTCCATGACGCGGACGGTATCGCCCAGACCAGCCTCGTTGTTCTCATCATGAACGTGAAGCTTCTTGCCGATGGTCATCATCTTGCCATACTTAGGATGGTGCTTACGGTAAGTAATCTCTACCGTGATCGTCTTCTCGCCAGAGATGGAGACGACGAGTCCGGTACGAACCTTACGCGCATTTCTGCTTTCGGTCTCTGCCATAACTTATCTCCTGCGATCTAGTTCTGCTCTGCGGATGCTTCCGCAGCAATTTGACGGGTGCGCATCTCGGTCTGAACGCGAGCAATGTCGCGCTTTACAGCCTTGACGCGAGCGGTGTTGTCCAGCTGGCTGGTTGCCATCTGGAAACGAAGATTAAAGAGCTCTGCGCGGCCTTCCTCGAGTTTCTTAGCGAGGTCTGCATCGCTCATAGCCTTGATTTCGGTGTACTTCATTAGTTCTCACCGTCCTGATCGGCCTTGGAGACAATCTTGGTCTTGATTGGAAGCTTGTGCTGAGCAAGGCGAAGAGCCTCACGAGCAACTTCCTCTGGTACGCCATCAATCTCAAACATGATACGACCAGGCTTAACAACTGCTACCCACTCTTCTGGGTTGCCCTTACCGGAGCCCATGCGAGTCTCTGCAGGCTTCTTGGTGATTGGCTTATCTGGGAAGATAGTAATCCAAACCTTACCGCCACGCTTCATCTCACGGGTGAGAGCAATACGAGCAGCCTCAATCTGGCGGTTAGTAATCCAGTGAGCCTCCTCTGCACGGATGCCCCAGGAACCAAAATGCAGCTGGGTATTACCCTTTGCCTGGCCCTTCATGGAACCGCGCTGTACCTTACGGTGCAATACACGCTTTGGAGCAAGCATTAACGGCCCCTCCTCTCATTGCGAGCACGACGAGGACGAGCGGAGCCCTCAAGAGCTGGGTTAGGTGTTGGCTGTCCAGGCATCTTCTCGCCGTAATAAATCCAAACCTTGATACCAACAGCGCCCATGGTGGTGCGGCCTGTTGCAGTACCATAGCCGATTGCAGCACGAAGGGTGTGCAGAGGCACGCGACCCTCACGGTACCACTCACGACGGCCCATCTCAGCGCCGTTCAGACGACCAGAGCACTGGATACGAATACCCTTAGCGCCAGCCTTACGAGCGGACTGAACAGCCTTACGCATAGCGCGACGGAAAGCGACACGCTGCTCGAGCTGCTCTGCGATGGACTGAGCAACGAGGTTTGCGTCAAGCTCAGGACGCTTAACCTCGACGACATCAACGTTGACCTGACCCTTGCCGACCTTAGCAACACGCTCAAGATCTGCACGGAGGCCGTCAATCTCTGCACCCTTCTTGCCAATGACAATACCAGGACGTGCGGAGAAAATAGTTACCTTGACCTTATCGCCAGCGCGCTCGATATCAATACGAGCAACAGCTGCCTTCTCAAGGCGCTTCTCGAGATACTTGCGGATAGCAAGATCGTTGCCGAGCTGCTCGGCGTAGTCCTTATCGGCGTACCAACGAGAACGCCAGCTCTCGGTTACACCAAGACGGAAGCCTGTAGGCTGTACTTTCTGACCCATTCCTACGCCTCCTTTCGAGGTGCAACGACAACGGTAATGTGGCTCATACGCTTGTTAATGCGGGAAGCCGAACCCTTTGCACGAGGGCGAATACGCTTAAGCGTTGGGCCTTCGTCAACAAAAGCGGTCTTGACTACCAGGTTGTTAGCACGGAGACCATTGTTGTTCTCGGCGTTAGCAACTGCGGAGCGCAGAACCTTAGCAATATCAGTTGCGGCAGCGCGAGTCGAGAACTGAAGAACCTCAAGGGCCTTCTCGACAGACTTACCGCGGACAAGCGCGACAACTGCGCGAGCCTTACGAGGAGCAACGCGAACATACTTAGCTGTTGCGCGAACCTCAATAGAATCGGTGTTCTTAGCCATTTACTACACTCCCCCTATTTGGCCTTGTGACCGCGGAAGGTACGGGATGGGGAGAACTCGCCCAACTTGTGACCAACCATGGACTCAGTGACGTACACAGGTACATGCTTACGACCATCGTGAACAGCGATGGTGTGACCGACCATCTCAGGGAAGATGGTTGAGGAACGTGACCAAGTCTTGATAACGTCCTTCTTGCCAGCCTCGTTCATTGCAGCGACACGCGCAAGGAGGCGAGTCTCCACAAAGGGGCCTTTTTTGAGACTTCTGCTCATTTATCTACTCCTACTCGTGTCTTACTTGGACTTACGACGGCGAATGATCAGGCGGTTAGAAGCCTTCTTCGGGTCGCGGGTCTTATAACCCTTGGTTGGCTTACCCCATGGGGTGACGGAAGGACGACCAGAAGTGTGGTTCTTACCTTCACCACCGCCGTGTGGGTGGTCAACAGGGTTCATGACAGTACCACGGACGGTAGGACGGACGCCTGCCCAGCGGGAACGACCAGCCTTACCAACAACAATGTTGGAGTGCTCAGCGTTACCAACCTCACCGATGGTTGCACGGCAGGTCAGAAGAACACGACGGAGCTCGGAGGAAGGCATACGCAGAACTGCATAGCCGTTGTCCTTACCCATAAGCTGGACGGAAGTACCAGCAGCACGTGCCATTGCAGCACCCTTGCCAGGCTGGAACTCAACTGCGTGAACAAGAGTACCTACTGGAATCTGCTCAAGAGTGGTGCAGTTACCAGGCTTGATGTCGACGTCCTTGGTACCAGAAAGAACAGTGTCACCGACGCTCAGGCCCTCTGGGCAAAGGATGTATGCCTTTGCGCCGTCTGCATAGTGCAGAAGAGCAATACGAGCGGAACGGTTAGGATCGTACTCAACGGTAGCGACCTTAGCTGGGATGTCATCCTTACGACGCTTGAAGTCGATACGACGGTACTGGCGCTTGTGGCCACCACCCTGGTGACGGGTAGTAATGCGGCCATTGTTGTTGCGGCCAGCCTTCTTTGGCAGAGGCTCGAGAAGGGACTTCTCGGGCTTATCAGTTGTAATCTCAGCAAAGTCTGAGATTGTCTGGAAGCGCCTGCCTGCGCTTGTTGGCTTTAGATGCCTAACTGCCATAAACAGTATCCCTTTCTTCTCCGTTGGCTAGCCCGCTTAAGGGAAAGTCGAGCTAACACCGGATTACCACGGTACCGCGCGTATCTACTATGCGCGGCATACGAACCCGTACCTCAAAAGAGGCACGGGAGAAAAACCTTACTCAGCAGAGTTATTACCGAAGATCTCGATAGTCTCACCAGCAGCGAGGGTAACAATAGCCTTCTTCCACTGGCGGGTCTTGCCTGCCTGCTGATAACGTACACGCTTGTTCTTTGGCTTAACAGAAAGTGTGTTTACCTTGGTGACGTGTACAGAGAAGAGCTTCTCTACAGCTGCAGCAATCTCTTCTTTACCTGCGTTACGAGCAACCTCAAAAGTGTACTTGCCCTGCTCCATCAGATCGAAAGCACGCTCTGAAACGATAGGACGAATGATGACCTCATAAGGAGAGTTCATTATGCGAGCACCTCCCCAAGCTGCTTAGCAACATCAGCGGACATAACAAGTGCGCCGTTGTCGATCAGGAAACGAGTAGTAACCTCAGAAACGCCGAAGACCGAAACCTTAGGAAGGTTGCGGAAAGAGAGATAGGTGTTGACGTCGTCGTCTGGGACGATGACGGTAACGCGCTTACCCTCAATACCGAGGTTCTGAAGTGCAGCCTTTGCCTGCTTGGTGGAAGGCTGAGCAAACTCAAGAGAGTCAACGAGGACAAGCTCGGAGTCTGCAACCTTGCCGGAGAGGACGGACCTCATAGCAAGCTTGACCATCTTGTTGTTAATACGACGTGCGTGTGAACGAGGGGTAGGTCCAAAGATGACGCCACCACCAGTCCACTGACCAGCACGAATAGAACCCTGGCGAGCACGACCAGTACCCTTCTGACGGTAAGGCTTAACGCCACCGCCGGATACCTCGTGACGGTTCTTTGTAGAGTGGGTACCCTGACGTGCGGATGCGTCCTGGCAGACTACAACCTGGTGCACAACAGGGATGTTTGGCTCAATGCCATAGACGTCAGAGGAGAGCTCGGCGTCGCCGACCTTCTTTCCCTCTACGTTCTTAATCTCATACTTGGACATGTTGTCTCCTTGTTAGCCTAAGTGTTTGCCTAAAGGCCCTTAGGCCATGCGGACCTGGACGAGGGCATTCTTGCCGCCAGGAACAGCACCCTTGATAAGCATGAGGTTCTGCTCAGCATCAACGCGGACAAGCTTAAGGTTCTTGACCGTAACGCGCTCTGCGCCCATGTGACCATACATGTGAAGGCCCTTACGAACGCGTGCAGGGTATGCGCACTGACCAATGGAACCTGGACGACGCTGGTTACGAGAACCGTGAGTCATTGGACCGCGAGAGAAGTTCCAGCGCTTAACGGTACCCTGGAAACCCTTACCCTTAGAAGTGCCTGTTACGTCAACAGCGGTGACCTCAGAGAAGTCAGCAACTGTGACAACATCGCCGGTCTTGTGCTCAGAAGCATCCTCAACGCGGACCTCGCGGAGGTAACGCATTGGCTCGACGCCCTGTGCCTTGAAGTGACCAGCCATTGGCTTGTTGACATGCTTCTCGGAGATGTCGCCGAAGCCAATCTGTACGGCATTGTAGCCGTCCGTCTCAACAGTCTTTACCTGTGAAACGGTGCAGGGGCCAGCAAGAACGACGGTAACAGGAACGACGTTGTCGTTCTCGTCCCATACCTGGGTCATGCCCAGCTTGCGGCCGAGGATGGTATTAACCATGCTCTTTCCTAACCTTCGGTGGTCATGGGACCTTGAGAGCACATCGGGTACTCTTCCCCAGCGGACCACGTCCTGTACATACTGCCTTTAGACATAATTGTCCTGTTTGAGCAGCCCGTCTACTTTACACTCATTTTTGACAAGAAACAAGCCTAAAATCTCTAAAAGATGAACGCTTTGTGAAGACCGTTTGATACCCTCTAGCTGCGAGATCTTTCTTCTCCCCTATTTTGCGAGGTCAAACCGCTGACCCGGGCGTATCCATTGGCGAGAAACCCGTAGAATTTTGAAAGATTTTTCTGAAAATTTGCCAGAATGATTTGCCGGAACTAGTTACCGGGAAAATTGCGGTGAAGGCTATCTGGCTAAAATTTTCTTGAGCAACGCTTCGCAGCCTTCTGTAACGTCCTCGTACGTCAGGTCAAAATTACCCGAATACCACGGATCCGCAATGTCGCGAGGCTTCTCTGTCCAGTCAAGAAGCAACGAAACCTTTCCAAGCGGATCATCCTTGAGCATACGCATCATGTTGCGCAGGTTGTTGTGATCCATACCAATGAGGTAATCAAACTCCTCGTAATCTGCGCGAGTCATCTGCCTGGCACGATGATTGCCGCAATGAATCCCCTCTTGCTGCAGTTTTCTACGCGTGCGAGGGTCCACAGGATTGCCGATCTCTTCTGTGGATGTTGCGGCTGAGTCAATGAAGAACGATTCTGCCAGACCGTTTTTCTCGACAAGGTCTTGCATGACATATTGCGCCATAGTTGACCTGCAGATATTTCCGTGACAGACAAAAAGGATCTTTGTTACCTGGGAGTTCTCCGGGCGGTCGGTGTTCTGCTGGCTGCTTGTATTCTGCTGGCTATGCTTCATCTCTTCTCCTGTGCACTGTAAAAGTATTCGCTTCCCTATTCTACGGGTTTCTCGCTAAACATGCCCTTTACTCTGTAAAGCAACGCGCTCCTGCATGAGCCAGCCTGAAAAGTTCATCATGTCTGAGCAAATTTACTCAGACTTGATGAGAAAATCAGGCAAATAGCTCAGACATGGCGCACTTTTCCGGCAAATCGTTCAGACATGGTGAGAAAATCAGGCGCAAGCTGGTTAGGCGCGAGCTGGTTCGGCGCGAGCGGGTTCAGCGCGAGCTGGTTCGCACGTGGTTCGCACGTGATTTGCGCATGCTTCGGTGCCCGCCTATGCAAAAACCCTCCCGCGCGAAGAGCGCAGGAGGGTTTGCAAGTTGGATTAAGCCGTATGCTTAAAGCTTGATCTCGATATCGACACCAGCTGGAAGGTCGAGACGCATAAGCGAATCAACGGTAGAAGCGCTTGGGTCGAGAATATCGATGAGACGCTTGTGAGTGCGCATCTCAAACTGATCACGGGAATCCTTATCCTTGTGTGGTGAGCGGATAACGGTGTAAAGGTTGCGCTCGGTTGGCAGAGGGATAGGACCGGAAACACGCGCACCTGTCTTCTGTGCGGTGTCAACAATCAGCTTAGCGGACTGATCAATGACCTCGTGATCATAGCCCTTGAGGCGAATCCTGATCTTCTGGCTTGACACTTTGGGTACCTCCATAAATGAGCTAGAGCTCGTGGTCGTTTACTTAGGATGCAGAGCCGCCGTTTTTGGCGACAATCTCTTCGCGTACAGCGTTAGGAACGGGCTCGTAAGAATCGAACTGCATGGTGTAGCTCGCACGGCCCTGGGTCTGGGAACGAAGGTCGGTTGCGTAACCGAACATCTCACCAAGAGGCACCTTAGCGCGGATGACCTTGGCGTCCATACGATCGTCCATACCCTCAATCTTGCCACGACGGGAAGAAAGGTTGCCCATAACGTCGCCCATGTACTGCTCAGGTGTCTCAACCTCAACAGACTCAACTGGCTCGAGAAGGACAGGGTTGGACTTCTTAAGAGCATCCTTAATTGCCATAGAACCAGCAATCTTAAATGCTGCCTCAGAAGAGTCGACCTCGTGGTAAGAACCGTCAACAAGGGTGACCTTGATGTCGACTACTGGGTAACCAGCAATGACGCCGTTCTCAAGAGCCTCACGAATGCCCTTATCGATAGATGGGATGTACTCCTTAGGAATAACACCACCGACGATAGCGTTGACAAACTCGTAACCCTTGCCCTCTTCCTGTGGCTCAAGGTCGATGACTGCGTGGCCATACTGACCCTTACCACCGGACTGACGGACAAACTTGCCCTCAGCGTGGCTTACTGCCTTACCAGCAGTCTCACGGTAAGCAACCTGTGGCTTACCAACGTTGCAGTCAACCTTAAACTCACGACGGAGACGGTCAACAATAATCTCAAGGTGCAGCTCGCCCATACCAGCAATGATGGTCTGGCCGGTCTCGTGATCAGTGTGAACCTGGAAGGTTGGGTCCTCTTCAGCCAGCTTAGCAAGGCCGATGGACATCTTCTCCTGCTCAGCCTTGGTCTTAGGCTCAACAGCAACGTCGATAACAGGATCTGCGAAGCTGATGGACTCAAGGATGATTGGGTTCTTCTCGTCACAAAGGGTGTCACCAGTGGTGGTGTTCTTCAGACCAACGCATGCAACGATGTCGCCTGCGGAGCACTCGTCACGGTCAACACGGTCGTTTGCGTTCATCTCAAGGATGCGGCCAAAGCGCTCACGGTTGTCCTTGACGGAGTTGTAGACGTAAGAACCTGCCTCTGCCTGACCAGAGTAAACACGAATGTAGGTAAGCTTACCGACATAAGGGTCAGTCATGATCTTGAATGCAAGAGCGGAGAATGGCTCTTTAACGTCTGCGTGGCGGACAGCCTCGTCACCCTTAGGAGTGACACCATCAATCTCTGGAACATCCAGAGGACTTGGAAGGAAGTCGATGACTGCGTCCAGAAGCTCCTGGATACCCTTGTTCTTGTAAGCGGAACCAACAAAGACAGGGTTAATCTGACCAGCAAGAACGCCAGCACGAAGAGCACCCTTAAGGGTCTCGACGTCAACCTCTTCACCCTCGAGAACAGCCATCATGACGTCCTCAGAGAAGTCAGAAGCTGCCTCAAGAAGCTCTTCACGCTTCTCAGCTGCAATCTCTACAAACTCTGCAGGAATCTCGTCGAGTGGCTCAGGGTAAATCATACCCTTAGCGTCCTCTTTGAAGTCCCATGCAGTGTTGGTGACAAGGTCGATAAGACCCCAGAAGTTGGACTCAGCGCCCATTGGGACCTGAGCTGCAATTGCGTTTGCGCCGAGGCGGTCACGCATGGTCTGGATTGCACGGAAGAAGTCTGCGCCTACGCGGTCAAACTTGTTGATGAATGCAATACGAGGTACGCCGTACTTGGTTGCCTGACGCCAAACGGTCTCGGACTGTGGCTGAACGCCTGCAACTGCGTCGAAGACTGCAACTGCGCCGTCCAGAACACGAAGAGAACGCTCAACCTCAGCGGTAAAGTCAACGTGACCTGGGGTGTCGATGATCTGGATGACGTGGTCTTTCCAGAAGCAAGTGGTAGCTGCGGAAGTAATGGTTACGCCGCGCTCCTGCTCCTGAACCATCCAGTCCATGGTTGCTGCACCGTCGTGGACCTCACCAATCTTGTGGGTCTTACCGGTGTAGTAAAGAATACGCTCCGTAGTGGTTGTCTTACCAGCATCGATGTGAGCCATGATGCCGATGTTGCGGAGGTCTTTAAGATTGTACTTAGTCTTAGCCATTTGTTTGCTACTCCTGAATTCCGACTAGAAGCGGTAGTGGGAGAAGGCGCGGTTGGCCTCAGCCATCTTGTACAGGTCCTCGCGGCGCTTGACGGATGCACCTACGCCGTTAGTTGCGTCGATGATCTCGTTTGCAAGACGCTCTGCCATGGTCTTCTCTTTACGGCTACGGCTGAAAGTGACCATCCAGCGGATAGCAAGAGTAGTTGCACGGCGGGAGTTGACCTCCATTGGAACCTGGTAAGTAGCGCCACCAACACGCTTAGGCTTAACCTCGAGTGTTGGGCGAATGTTGTCCATAGCCTTCTTGAAGACAGTGAGGGCATCCTCGCCAGTCTTCTCTGCGACGATGTCAAATGCACCGTAGACAATGCGCTCTGCGGTTGCTTTCTTGCCGTCGAGAAGGACCTTGTTAATGAGCTGGGTTACCAGACGATTGTTGTAGACGGCGTCAGGCATAACCTCACGACGTACTGCTGCTGCGCGACGCGGCATATTAATCTCCTAAGAACTAGTTCGAGTAGTGGACGTGATTACTTAGCACGCTTAGTGCCGTAACGGGAACGGCCCTGAGCACGATTCTGAACTGCTGCGCAGTCGAATGCACCGCGAACAACCTTGTAACGAACACCAGGAAGGTCACGGACACGGCCGCCACGAACCAGAACAATGGAGTGCTCCTGGAGGTTGTGGCCCTCACCAGGAATGTAAGCGGTTACCTCAATGCCATTAACAAGACGAACACGAGCAACCTTACGGAGTGCTGAGTTAGGCTTCTTTGGCGTAGTGGTGAAAACGCGGGTGCAAACACCACGCTTCTGTGGGTTGTGCTGAAGAGCGGCGTTCTTGGACTTTGACTTGACGCTCACGCGGCCCTTACGTACGAGCTGGTTAATAGTAGGCAAGATCTTCTCCTTCTTATACCTATCTACCTGCAGTTTTACATATTCGAAAGGCGACACAGCACTGTCCCCTTGGAATTACGCAGGGAAGTACTTTACGCTGATGAAAGCCACATGTCAACAAGCCACCGTGCCGGGCGTATCCATACTTCATAGAAATTACACGATGAAACAAAAATCGCTTTGCAGCTTCTTTACCAACCACATTTGACGAGAAACCCGGTGTGCCTGAAAGAAGCCCCAAAAAAGCAATAAATAACTCAGGTATCCCCTAGTGACCCAACAGATGAGCTGCATGTGCAAGGCCAACGCGGATCAGCGTTGTGACGTGCTCATCTGCAAGTGAGTAAATAACTTTTCTGCCATCTCTTTTTGCATTGACAAGACCGCGGTCGCGCAAAAGACGCAACTGGTGAGAGGTTGCTGACTGAGATACCGAAAGCATTTCCTGCAACTCTGTGACGCTTTTCTCGCCATTTACCAGGGCACCCAAAATCTGGAATCGCGTGAAATCAGACAGTGCATCAAAAATCTGAGTTGCATCATAGATGATGTCATCGTTTACCAGGTATTCGTTCAGCTTCTGATCAGAAACGTAATCGCACGTAGAATGAGTGTGCTCGCACTGTTCAGAATCGTGGGAATGACTATCCATTGCTATTCCTATCTTTTTAGAGTCGCAGAGTTCATGGCTACTTAACGTGAATCATAAAAGATTAGTATATACCGATACTCCCCCATCTACGCGCAACTAAAAGAGGACTCCAGCTAACGGCTGAAGTCCTCTTGTGTATCGGAGGCAATCTCCGAAAAAGTTTGATGTATCAGGCGAGATTACTTACTCGTCTTCACCGTCTGCCTCAGCGTCCATACGGACAACCTGGTTAAGAAGGTCATCCAGGGAACCAAGATCCTCGTTGATTACATCAGGGCTGACCTCGTCGGAAGAAGAACCGATGAGTGTCTCGGTGTAATCAGAGTGGGTGGATGGAGCTGCGGAACCCAGCATCAGGCCACCGTCGCCTTCTGGCGAGAAGACCATGTTGAGCAGCTGAGAAAGATCCTCAGAATCAGCCTCATCCTCTTCTGGCTCAAGGATGTAGAGGAGGTTACGAGCCTCAAGGCCATCGCGGAGCTCCTCGATTGCCTTTGCACCAATGCCATCGATGCGAAGCAGGTCTTCCTCGGTCTTGCCGATAAGATCGCCTACGGTCTCAATGCCAACCTCGCTGAACTTGTTGGTCCAACGCTGTGACACGCCAAGATCGTCGAAGAGGTACAGCTTTGCATCCTCGCTTGAGAGCGTGCGGCCATTCTTGGAGTAAACGCCACCGTTGTAATCCTCGTTGACCCAGTCAAGCTGCTTAGGAAGCTGCTCCTCGATGTCCTTAAGCTCTGCTGGTGCCCAGTCTGGAAGAGACTTAGCAAGAGAAGAGGTTGGGCCATCAATCTTGGTGCCGTGGTACGTAAGCTCAACATCGTTGTATGCGGAGAGACCCGTACCTGCAGGAATCTGCTTACCAACAATAACGTTGGACTTGAGGTCAAGCAGGTGGTCAACGTCGCCCTCGATAGCTGCAGAGGTAAGAACGCCTGCAGTACGGATGAACGATGCGCTGGAGAGCCAAGAATCAATCGAGCTTGCAACCTTCAGAGTACCGAGGATTGCTGGCTCTGCCTCTGGTGGAGTACCACCAGCAAGAGCAATGTTCTGGACAGTCTCTGCGAAGACGTAGCGGTCCACGTACTGACCAAGCAGGTACGAAGAGTCACCTGGGTTGGTAACCTGAACACGGCGAAGCATCTGACGTGCGATAACCTCGATGTGCTTATCGTTGAGTTCTACACCCTGGGAGGTATAGACGTCCTTAACGGACTCAACGAAGGTGTGCATAGTGGACTCAATGTCAGTGAGTCGACGGAGCATACGGAAGTTGACAAAGCCGCGGGTAATCTGGTCACCAGCACGGACAACAACGCCATCCTCAATGCCAGGCATGAAGCGGACAGATGCAGGTACACGCCACTCCTCGATGACACGAGAAGCATCGTCTGCATCAACAATACGCAGCAGGTACTCGGTGGTCTCTGGGGTGATGTGAAGAACACCAGAAACAGGAGCCAGGTCAGCCTCGCGGCCAAGAATCTTCTCGTTGACGTTGCCAACGACGTCGAACATACGAGCAACGGTAGGAAGACCCTGCGTAATATCGTCTGCGCCTGCAACACCACCAGAGTGAATGGTACGCATGGTCAACTGAGTACCAGGCTCACCAATGGACTGAGCTGCGATAATACCAACTGCAGTACCAATGTTGACAGGACGACGGGTGGAAAGATCCCAACCGTAGCACTTCTGGCAGACGCCGTACTTAGACTTACAGGTCAGAAGCGCGCGGAGCTGAACCTTAGCAAGGCCGTGCTCAACAAGACGCTCAAGATCCTGCTTGGACTCAACATAGCCACCGGCAGGGATAAGAACCTCGCCAGTGTTTGGATCGCAGACATCCTCAAGGGTGCAGCGGCCAATCAGGTCAGTATCAACAGAAGTCTGACCAGGCTTAATCAGAGGATAAGTGACTGCCTCATCAGTACCGCAGTCCTCCTCGCGAACAATGACGTCCTGTGCAACGTCGACGAGTCGACGAGTCAGGTAACCAGAGTCGGAGGTGTGAGATGCGGTATCTACCAGACCCTTACGAGCGCCGTAGGTAGAAATGAAGTACTCAAGAGGCTCAAGACCCTCGCGGAAGTTTGCCTTAATTGGAAGGTCGATGGTCTCACCAGACATATCCGCCATCAGGCCTCGCATACCAGCAAGCTGGCGAAGCTGTGTCTTAGAACCACGAGCTCCAGAGTCAGCCATCATGTAAATTGGGTTGTCCTCTGCAAAGCCTGCAAGCATCTCAGAGCCGAGAAGATCGGTGCACTCGGTCCATGCGTTAACAACCTCAACGTGACGCTCTCGCTCGGAAAGGAAGCCGTCCTCGTAGTACTCGTTGATCTGGTCAACGCGGTCCTGTGCCTCCTGAAGCAGCTGTGGCTTGTGTGGAGGAATGACAGCATCCCAAACGGAAACAGTCAGACCAGCAAGGGTTGCGTAGTGGAAACCAGTCTTCTTGATATTGTCCAGAATTGGCTCAACATCAGCCATTGGGTAACGGTCACAGCAATCGTTGACCAGAACACCAATGTCGGACTTAACCATCTTGTAGTTGATGTATGGGTAATCCTCTGGCAGGCACTGACGGTTGAAGATAATGCGACCAACAGTGGTCTCAAAACGCTTAGTACCCTCAGTAACGTCCAGGTCCTCATACTGACCACGGCCGGTCATAACGCGGAAGATAGCGCGATCGCTATCAGCAACGTTTGCATCCTTGGAGCTTACGCGGACAACAACCTTTGCCTGAAGATCAAGGTCACGATTGGCCTCAATAGCCAGAAGAGCATCCTCAAAGCTTGCGAAGGTAAGAGTCTTAGCGTCTTCACCGGTCTTCTCGGAAGTAAGGTAGTAGACACCAAAGACCATATCCTGAGAAGGAACGGTCAGAACCTTACCAGAAGCAGGGCTTCTGAGGTTGTTGCTGGAGAGCATCAGAATGCGAGCCTCTGTCTGTGCCTGAGTAGAAAGTGGCACGTGGACAGACATCTGGTCGCCGTCGAAGTCTGCGTTGAATGGTGCGCAGACCAGTGGGTGCAGGTGGATTGCCTTACCCTCGATAAGGACTGGCTCAAATGCCTGAATGGACAGACGGTGAAGGGTAGGTGCGCGGTTGAGAAGAACGAGGCGGTCCTGAATGACCTCATCCAGAACGTCCCAAACAACTGGGGTACCACGGTCAATAGCGCGCTTTGCGCCCTTAATGTTTTCAACCTTGCGGAGCTCAACCAAACGACGCATGACAAATGGCTTGAAGAGCTCAAGTGCCATAGCAGATGGAAGGCCGCACTGGTGCAGTTTCAGGTGTGGGTCAACAACAATGACGGAACGGCCAGAGTAGTCAACACGCTTACCCAGAAGGTTCTGACGGAAGCGACCCTGCTTACCCTTAAGGGCCTCAGCAAGAGACTTCAGAGGACGTCCACCACGACCAGTGACTGGACGACCACGGCGACCGTTGTCAAACAGAGCGTCAACGGACTCCTGAAGCATGCGCTTCTCGTTGTTAACAATGATAGAAGGTGCCTCAAGGTCAAGCAGGCGCTTAAGACGATTGTTACGGTTAATAACACGACGATACAAATCGTTTAAGTCGGAAGCTGCAAAACGGCCGCCATCAAGCTGAACCATTGGACGAAGATCAGGTGGAATAACTGGTACAACGTCAAGGATCATGTTAGCTGGATCGTTGCCACCCTTGAGGAAGGCGTCAACAATCTCAAGGCGCTTAATGGCCTTCTCGCGCTTCTGCTTCTGAGCATCCTCATTGGCGATAATAGCGCGGAGCTCCTTGGCCTCTTTCTCAAGGTCAATGTTGGAGAGAAGGTCACGTACTGCCTCTGCGCCCATACCACCCTTGAAGTAGATGCCATAGTAGCGCTTAAGCTCGGAGAACAGTCCCTCATCGGAAATGAGCTCTCTGGTCTCAAGCTGCATGAACTTCTCGAAAGCCTCACGACGAAGTGTCTTCTCTTCCTCGTACTCTTCCTCAAGATCAGCGACGCCTGCGCGAATCTCGTCCTCAGAAAGAGGCTCAAAATCGCCAAACTCGTCATCCTGTGGCTGGCCCTGCTCACGAAGGCGTGCAATCTGATCGTCACGCTCTGCGTCGAGCTCCTCGATATCTGCTGCAAGCTCCTCACGAAGATCGTCTACGTCAGCCTCACGTGCCTCAGTGTCAACACTGGTGATTACGTAAGATGCAAAGTAGAGGACTTTCTCGAGGTCCTTGCTCTTGATATCAAGAAGGCGTGCCAGAGGGAAGCTGGTTGGGCTCTTAAAGTACCAAATGTGGCTTACAGGAGCAGCAAGCTCGATGTGGCCCATGCGGTCACGACGAACCTTTGCGGTGGTTACTTCAACACCGCAGCGCTCGCAGGTAATGCCCTTGAAGCGAATGCCTTTGTACTTACCGCAGGCACACTCCCAGTCCCTTACAGGTCCAAAGATTTTCTCGCAGAAAAGGCCGTCCTTTTCTGGCTTAAGGGTACGGTAGTTGATGGTCTCAGGCTTCTTTACCTCGCCATAGGACCAACCGCGGATATCGTCAGCAGACGCTAGAGAAATTTTAATAGCGTCAAATTCAGTGGAATCGAAATCTGCCACAGTCGCTACTCCTTATCGGTGGTCGCGTCGCCTACAAGTGCGGATGCACCCTCAGCGTCTTGGGACAGGTCGGAAGCGGTTACCTCAGTGAAGCCAAGGTCGTTGAGGATCTCAACAGCGTTCTTCTCCTCAGGATCTGTGACCTTTGCGGTATTTGCACGCTTACGGTAGGAGATTGGCTCAATGTCAAGTGCCAGAGAGCGAATCTCTTTGACCAGAACCTTGAAGGACTCAGGAATTCCTGCAGTAGGAATGTTCTCGCCCTTAACAATGGACTCGTAGGTCTTAACACGGCCGTTGGTATCGTCAGACTTAACGGTGAGGATCTCCTGGAGGACGTTAGCAGCACCGTATGCATACAGTGCCCAAACCTCCATCTCACCAAAGCGCTGACCGCCAAACTGTGCCTTACCACCCAGGGGCTGCTGGGTAACAAGAGAGTAAGGACCAGTTGAACGTGCGTGGATCTTATCGTCAACCATGTGGCCGAGCTTCAGAATGTAAGAAACACCAACGGTAATTGGGCTCTTGAATGCCTCGCCGGTACGACCATCGTAGAGGGTAGTCTTACCACGCTCGTTGAGCTGTGGAACAAACTCCTCACGCATGTCCTCGCCGTACTCCTTGAGAGCCTTGTTGATCATGTTGATGTTGGTGCGGCGAACAATCTCTGCAACGGACTCATCAGTAGCACCGTCAAAGAGTGGTGTTGCAACAGGAATTGGGCCTTCAACGTAACGCTTAGAATCTGCGTCATCGTCATCCCAACCGTGTGCAGCGCCCCAACCAAGGTGGCACTCAAGCAGCTGACCAACGTTCATACGGGAAGGAACGCCCAGTGGGTCGAGAATAACGTCTACTGGGGTACCGTCTGCCATGTAAGGCATGTCCTCAACAGGGAGAACCTTACAAATAACACCCTTGTTACCGTGACGGCCAGCGATCTTATCGCCCTGCTGGATCTTTCTGCGCTGAGCAACAAAGACGCGGACCAGGTCGTTTACTCCTGGAGGCAGGTCGTCTCCAGCCTCACGGCTGAAGCGGACAACGTCAACAACGCGGCCATAGGAGCCGTGTGGCATCTTAAGGGAAGTATCACGAACATCGTGTGCCTTAGCACCGAAGATTGCGCGAAGCAGGCGCTCTTCTGCGGTCAGAGCAGTCTCACCCTTAGGAGTGACCTTACCAACCAGAATATCGCCAGGGCCAACCTCAGCGCCGATGCGGATGATACCGTCATCGTCGAGGTTTGCGAGCATGTCCTCACCAAGGTTTGGAATCTCGCGGGTAATCTCCTCAGCACCAAGCTTGGTATCACGAGCATCAATCTCGTGGCGGGAAATGTTAACGGAGGTCAGAAGGTCTTCCTGAACAACACGCTCGGAGACGATAATACCGTCCTCGTAGTTGTAGCCTTCCCATGGCATGTAAGCAACGGTAAGGTTTGCACCAAGTGCCAGCTCAGAGTGGTCAACAGATGGACCGTCTGCGATTGGCTGGCCCTTCTCGACCTGTTGTCCAACAGTGACGATTGGACGGTGGTTGATGCAAGTGGACTGGTTGGAGCGCTCGTACTTAGGAAGATCGTAGCGCTGAGAACCGTGCTCATCGGAGTAGATGACAACGTGAGCTGCATCAACCTCGGTGACCTCGCCGGCAAACTCTGCGCAAATAAGCTCGCCAGAGTCCTGAGCTGCGCGACCCTCCATGCCAGTTCCAACAAATGGAGCGTGGGACTGAATCAGAGGCACTGCCTGACGCTGCATGTTTGCACCCATGAGGGTACGCTTTGCGTCGTCATGCTCAAGGAATGGAATGAGGTTAGCTGCGACGGAGAGAAGCTGACGTGGAGAAACGTCCATGTAGTCAACGTCCTCAACAGGAACCTGTGCAGGTGCACCGAAGGAACCGTCGAAGTCGCGGGTACGTGCAATAACGCGATCTGCATCAACAATCTTGCCGTCTGCGTCAACCTCAACAAACTTCTTTGTCTTAGGGTCAATTGGGGTGTTAGCAGGAGCAATAATGTGATTCTCCTCCTCATCTGCAGTCATCCAGACAATGTCGTCAGAGACAACACCGTCTGTAACCTTACGATAAGGAGCCTCGATAAAGCCGTACTCATTTACGTGAGCGTACAGTGCCAAGGAGCCGATAAGACCAATGTTTGGTCCCTCAGGAGTCTCGATTGGGCACATACGGGAGTAGTGCGAGTTATGAACGTCGCGGACTGCGGTAGGAACGTTGGTACGACGGCTGGAGCCGGACTTGTGTCCTGCAAGACCGCCAGGTCCCAGAGCAGAAAGACGACGCTTGTGGGTCAAACCAGCAAGTGGGTTTGCCTGGTCCATGAACTGCGAAAGCTGAGAAGAACCGAAGAACTCCTTGATTGCAGCAACAATTGGACGGATGTTGATCAAAGACTGTGGAGTGATGTCGTCTGCGTCCTGAGATGCCATACGCTCACGAACAACACGCTCCATGCGGCTCATACCAATGCGGAACTGGTTCTGGACCAGCTCGCCTACGGTACGAACGCGGCGGTTGCCAAAGTGGTCAATGTCATCAAGGTGCTTAGACTCATCACCTGCATGAATAGCAAGAAGATACTGAAGAGCTGCGACAATGTCCTCTTTGGTAAGGACACGAACATCTGCAGGAATCTCTTCCTCAAGCTTTTTGTTGATCTTGTAACGACCAACGCGAGCAAGGTCATAGCGCTGCTCGTTGAAGAAGAGGCCGTCAAGCAGAGAACGGGCAGAGTCAACAGTTGGTGGCTCGCCTGGACGCTGACGACGATAAATCTCGATAAGAGCATCCTCACGTGTGGTTGCAACGTCACGCTCAAGTGTGTTGCGAACAACATCGGAATCACCAAGGAGCGAGAAGATCTCGTCATCGGTAACAGCAATGCCAAGTGCACGGAGGAAGACGGTAGCGCTCTGGCGACGCTTGCGGTCAATGGAGACGACCAGGTGGCCGCGCTTATCAACCTCAAACTCGAGCCATGCACCACGTGCAGGAATGAACTGAGACTTGTGGACCAGAACACCGTTGTCCATCTCTGACGAGAAGTACACGCCAGGTGAACGGACGAGCTGTGAAACCACAACACGCTCAGAACCGTTGATGATGAAGGTACCGCGCTCAGTCATCAGTGGGAAATCACCCATGAAGACAAGCTGTTCCTTCATCTCACCAGTCTCTTTGTTGACAAAACGGACGTCAACAAAAAGAGGTGCTTGATATGAAATGTCTTTTGCACGACACTCAGCCATTGAATTGGCAGGGTCGCCGAACTGATGGTCACCAAAGGTGACCTGCATGGTTCCAGCGCTGTTCTCAATTGGCGAGAACTCAGCGAAGGACTCTGCAAGGCCCTCTCCCATAAAGCGCTCAAATGATTCCTTCTGTACAGAAATCAGATTTGGCAGCTCCATAGCTGCGGGAATCTTACTGAACGTCCTGCGTCCAGTATGCGCCTGAGGCGTGGTGAGGGAAGTCTTTTTAGCGGTAGACACCAGGTTGTCCTCCTTCAAAAGGGTGGAAGGTGGCAATTGTCGCAACCTAGTAATTTAGTCAAGATTTTAATGCGCGTCAACAGAAAAACACTTGATTTTTTAAGACGTTTTGACTATATTATCGCGTTTATGTTTTTCAACTGCACAAACGTTATGTTGCAGGTAAATCCTTAACTAACTCGTCTTTTCTAGTTGTGAAGATTTTGTGGAGAAGGTCCACGGAGGCAGAAAACACTTTCGGTGAGCGGCGCTCCCCCCCCGCCACGTCGCTTCGCACGGTGCTCCATGCGCTGCGAGCGCACGGGTTTCTCGCCAGATGCAGGTACGAGCGCGGCTGCGAGCCGCACGGGTTTCTCGCCACACGCGCCGATCTTTTGCTGCACGCGCCTGCCTTTTGCTGCGTGCGCTTGCCTTTTGCTGCACGCGCCTACCTTTTGCTGCGTGCGCCTAAAAAGTGCAAAGAATCTGTATTTGAGCCACCGATTCTTTTGCAAAATCAGGCAAATCCACAGATTCTTTTGCATTTTTAGGCAAAAGTTACAGATTCTTTGCAGAAATCAGGCGCGAGAAAACTAGAGCAAGTCACGCAGGAAGCTAGAGCAATCATGCAGGATTTATGAGCCTGAAATGCACACTAAGTCTGAGCAAAAGTACTCAGATAAGGCGAGAAAAACAGGCAAATCACTCAGACATGGCAAGAAAATCCGGCAAATCACTCAGACTTGATGTACTTTTCAGGCTACAGCGAACGTATCTCAGACTTGATGCGCTTTTCGGGCTGCTGCAAAAGCACCTTAACTCCATGCGCTGCGAGCGCACGGGTTTCTCGCCGGGCAAACAAAAAAGAGGCCAGACCGAAGTCTGACCTCTCCAGTAAGCAATGTAGGATGGACTTACTTAAGGGTGACGGTAGCGCCAGCCTCCTCGAGCTGAGCCTTAGCAGCCTCAGCGTCCTCCTTCTTAGCGCCCTCGAGGACAGCCTTAGGAGCACCCTCGACGACCTCCTTTGCCTCCTTGAGGCCAAGGTTGGTAAGAGCACGGACAACCTTGATGACGCCGATCTTGTTGTCGCCGAAGCCCTCGAGGACAACGTCAAAGTTGGTCTTCTCCTCTGCCTCCTCAGCAGCGCCACCAGCTGCAGGAGCAGCAGCGACAGCTACAGGAGCAGCAGCGGAAACGCCGAAGACGTCCTCAAGCTCGTGAACGAGCTCAGAAAGCTCGAGTGCTGGCATCTCTTTAAGGGCCTCAATGATCTCATCTTTAGTGACAGCCATGTCAATTCTCCTTTTTAAACGATGCAGCCTTTGTACTGCATCTGGGCAAAAGCCCGGCTTGTATGTGTGCGTTTGAATGCGTTTACACTCTCACGCGGTTTGCGCCAATGCGCGGGTAGAACAAAACGTTGCTTATGCAGCGTTCTTCTGATCTGCGACTGCAGAAAGAGCGGTTGCGAGTCCACGAGCTGGACCAGCGCAAACCTGTGCAATACCGGTAAGTGGGCTTGCAACAACGAAGACAAGCTTTGCAATGAGCTCCTCGCGAGAAGGAAGATCTGCGTAAGCCTTTGCCTCGTCAGCAGTAAGTGCCTGGCCATCAGCGATACCACCAATGAACTCAAGTTTCTTGAGCTTCTTGGCCTGATCCTTGATGACCTTAGCGGCCTCGACAGGATCGTTCTCATAGAAAACGTATGCGCAGGTACCGGCGAGCATCTCGTCAATCTCTGGCATACCAGCGTTCTTAAGAGCAATCTTGACGATGTTGTTCTTATAGACCTTCATGTGAGCGCCTGCAGCGGTAAGTGCGCGGCGAAGCTCCTGAGTCTCCTTTACGGAGAGACCACGATAGTCGATAACGAACAGGCCCTTGGAGTTGTCGAGAGAAGCGGAAACCTTCTCGAGCAAATCAAGTTTAGACTGAGCTGGCATGTAGTACACCTCCTTTATCATGTCTCAGGCACGAGCGCCAACAGGTGCGGCCCTCACATGAAAAGACCCCACTTTGGCAACCAAAGCGGGGTCTGGATGTACTAATCTCAAGACCACCTCGGCAGGCGGGAATTCCCATTAAGCCTTGGATTCAAGGCGCCGGCTGTCTTTGGCAGCGAACGTGCAACTACAAGACGTCTGTCTTGCGTTGGATATTGTGCAGCAAAAAACTATCCAAGTCAAGGTTGAGTGCACAATTTCTTTCTCTTCATAAAAATTTGACGAGAAAGGCGGTCAAGCTGCCACGCACAACTCAGCCACACACATCAGCCGCACGCGTGTCGCAAGCCGAGTCCACGCCTATACCACGTGCACGCTTCAAGAAAAATCCGGTACCTGCAAGCAGATACCGGATTAAACATGCTAGGTACTTCTAAGCGTAAAGCTTAGTCCTCCATGAGGTTACGAACCTTGGTTGGATCAACCTTGATGCCAGGGCCCATAGTAGAGGAAATAGCAACGGTCTTGACGTACTTACCCTTTGCGCTGGATGGCTTGACGCGGATGATCTCAGAAAGAAGTGCGCCATAGTTCTCAACAAGCTGCTGGACCTCAAAAGAAGCCTTGCCGATTGCAACGTGGCAGATACCAAAACGGTCTGCACGATACTCAACACGACCAGCCTTGAGCTCGTTAACCATCTTTGCAACATCCATGGTAACGGTGCCGAGCTTAGGGTTAGGCATAAGACCACGAGGACCAAGAACGCGACCAAGACGACCAACCTTACCCATCATCTGAGGGGTTGCGATTGCTGCGTCAAAGTCAAGCATGCCCTTCTCGACCTCTGCGATGAGCTCGTCGCCACCGACGATGTCAGCGCCAGCTGCCTCAGCCTCGCGGGCCTTCTCGCCCTCTGCGAAGACTGCAACGCGAACGGTCTTACCAGTGCCGTGAGGCAGAGAAATGGAACCGCGGACGTTCTGGTCAGCCTTACGAGTATCGACACCAAGGCGAATTGCTACCTCAATGGTCTCGTCAAACTTAGCAGTTGCAAGCTCCTTAGACAGGGTTACTGCCTCTTTTGGGCTGTAGAGGTTTGCACCGTCTACCTTGGCAACTGCATTCTTGTAGTTCTTTCCGTGCTTAGGCATTATGTACCTCCTGTGGTTAGCGGGCGTCTGCCCTCCCACTCCTGCATCTTCCGTCCATAGTTACGCCCTCTTGGCGAGAAACCCAACTACGTGCACTAACGTCGGATGCTCTGACAAAACAACCGTCAGCCACACAAATGGCTGACGGGAGTAAACACTACTCGGCGATGGTTACACCCATGGAACGAGCGGTACCAGCGACGATCTTCTTTGCAGCCTCAATGTCGTTTGCGTTGAGGTCAGGCATCTTGATCTCAGCGATCTTGGTGAGCTGCTCCTGGGAGAGCTGGCCAACCTTATCGCGCTGAGGAACACCGGAACCACCCTTGAGGTGAAGCTCCTTCTTGATGAGCTGAGCTGCTGGAGGAGTCTTGGTTACGAAGTCAAAGGAACGATCCTCGTAAACAGAAATCTCAACTGGGATGATGTCGCCAGCCTTGTCCTGAGTTGCAGCGTTGAATGCCTGGCAGAACTGCATAATGTTGACCTGTGCAGCACCCAGAGCTGGTCCTACTGGAGGAGCTGGGTTTGCCTGGCCTGCAGGAATCTGCAGCTTAATAAAGTTAACAACCTTCTTTGCGGGCATGTTAAGCCTCCTGTTTGAATACGTTTGAGTCTATTCTCGCGCACTCCCGAGAAGCAATCCACAAGGGACGAGAAGTGCGGGATAAGCCGTTAGTTACTAGTCTATCAGGGAAATCTGATCCATGGTGAGCTCAACCGGAGTCTCGCGACCAAAGATGGTGAGCATAACCTTAATCTTGCCGGACTCTGCGTTGACCTCAGAAACAGTTCCGTCGAAGTCAGCGAGAGGACCAGAAAGAACGTGAATAGCCTGACCGACCTCAATATTGGTTGCTGTACGCTTAGGTACAGGGCCACCCGTCTTCATACCGCCGCGACGCATGATCTTATCGAACTCATCACGACGCAGAGGAACTGGCTTGCCGTCAATGCCAACAAAACCAGTTACGCCTGGGGTGTTGCGAACAACAGCCCAAGTATTGTCATCCAGCTCCATGCGAACAAGAACGTAACCTGGGAAAACCTTGGACTCTTTGGTCTCGCGCTTACCGCCGTCCTTGACCTCAGTGACTTCCTCGGTAGGAATCTGAATATCAACAACAGCACGCTCAAGGCCATAGGTCTCAATACGGTGCTCAAGGTCTGTCTTTACCTTGTTCTCATAACCTGAATAGGTGTGAACTACATACCAGCGCTTAGCCATTGATTATCCCCTCAGTCCAGTAAAGGCGACGAGACCAGCAACAATGCCAGTATCAACCAGCCAAGTTACCAAGCCAAAGAAAATGATTGTTGCAATTACGGCTACAGAGAAACCAGCAAGCTCAGAGCTTGAAGGCCACACGACGCGGTGCATTTCTGTACGAACGCCTGCAAAATAAGCACCCAGGCGGCCAAAGAAGCCAGGGTTGGCGTTACGCTGAATGGACTTCTCCTGCTTCTTTGCCTCAGCCTTAGTGGCCTTAGCAGAAGCTTCAGGAGTAACTTCAGCCTGAAGGGCCTCACGCTGGGCGCGCTCTTCTGCGCGAGCCTTACGTGCGCTCCTCTTATTGCGCTCCTTATTTGCCATCCTACGCTCCCTTGGATGTTATACCTACATACAAACCGGCCAACCCTTATGGGAAGGCCGGTGAAGTTATCTGGCAGGCCAGGAAGGACTCGAACCCTCAACAAACGGTTTTGGAGACCGCCGCTCTACCATTGGAGCTACTGGCCTAGAACGAACCCACCTAGCCTAGCGGGTCTCGCGATGTACCGTGTGCTTATGGCACCATGGGCAGTACTTCTTCAACTCCATACGATCTGGGTTGTTGGACTTATTCTTGTCCGTAGTGTAATTACGACGCTTGCACTCAGTGCAGGCGAGAGTAACGAGTGTACGCATTGATCCTCCTGAACACGGTCACGAGATGTATTCTCGAAATGTGACGCGGTTGCTTAGGTTAGCACCCACTACCCAGAGATGTCAATACTTTTCTCTAATTACTCTAGGCGTTCACATATTTTTTCTCGACAAAAAACCCGGCGCGCAAAAGAGCACGCCGGGCAAGTTAGCAACTTTTAAAGAAGTTACTCGATGACGGTGGAAACACGGCCATCGCCGACGGTGTGGCCACCCTCGCGGATAGCGAACTTCAGACCCTGCTCAAGAGCGATTGGGTGAATGAGCTCGCAGCCAACGGTGATGTGGTCGCCAGGCATAGCCATCTCTACCTTGCCACCGTTTGCATCGGTGAGCTCGTAGATGTCGCCGGTTACGTCAGTTGTACGGAAGTAGAACTGTGGACGGTAACCAGAGAAGAATGGGGTGTGACGGCCGCCCTCTTCCTTAGTAAGAACGTAAACCTCACCGGTGAACTTCTTGTGTGGAGTAACGGTACCAGGCTTGCAGAGAACCTGACCGCGCTCGATGTCCTCGCGCTTAACACCACGAAGAAGAATACCAACGTTGTCGCCAGCCTCGCAGAAGTCCATGGTCTTACGGAACATCTCAATGCCGGTAGCAACAGAGTTCTGAGTTGGCTTAATACCAACGATCTCGACTGGATCGTTGAGCTTGAGCTCACCGCGCTCAACACGGCCGGTAGCAACGGTACCACGACCAGAAATGGTCATGACGTCCTCGATTGCCATCAGGAATGGCTTCTCGTTGTCACGAGCTGGTGTTGGGATGTAGGAGTCAACGGTGTGCATGAGCTCACGGATGGACTCAACCCACTTCTCCTCGCCGTTAAGAGCGCCGAGAGCAGAACCACGGATGATTGGAAGGTCATCGCCTGGGAAGTCGTACTCGGAGAGAAGGTCACGGGTCTCCATCTCGACGAGGTCGATGAGCTCGTCATCGTCGACCATGTCGCACTTGTTCAGGAAGACGACGATGTAAGGAACGCCGACCTGACGTGCGAGAAGGATGTGCTCACGAGTCTGAGCCATAGGACCGTCGGTTGCAGCAATAACGAGGATTGCGCCGTCCATCTGAGCTGCACCAGAAATCATGTTCTTGATGTAGTCTGCGTGGCCAGGGCAGTCGACGTGAGCGTAATGGCGCTCCCAAGTCTCGTACTCAACGTGAGCAACGGAAATGGTAATACCACGCTGACGCTCCTCTGGAGCCTTATCGATGTTCTCGAAGGCGGTATAGTCTGCCTTGCAGCCCTCGGTCTCAGAGAGAACCTTGGTGATTGCTGCGGTAAGGGTAGTCTTACCGTGGTCGACGTGACCAATGGTACCGATGTTTACGTGTGGCTTTGTGCGGTCAAACTTTTCCTTGGCCATTGCCAATCCTCCTTCTGGAACTAACCCTCGGGCTAGACCGTGGTGAAAAAACGTCTGTTTATACTCAACGGCGCAAATGTCTAGGACATGTACGCCGTAAAGAGTCTGGTACCGGCGACTGGATTCGAACCAGTGACGTCACGGGTATGAGCCGTGTGCTCTAACCAGCTGAGCTACGCCGGCATAAATGCCGCTTGAAAAATGGAGCCCGCGACCGGATTTGAACCGGTGACCTCTTCGTTACCAACGAAGTGCTCTACCTACTGAGCTACACGGGCGTGGTGGGGATACTTGGACTCGAACCAAGGAACCAATAAGGAGCGGATTTACAGTCCGCCGCAGTTGCCGCTGTGCCATATCCCCGAATGCCGTTTTCAAGCACTCTAGAAGCAATTGTGTACGCTGTTTACCTTGCGGTTTAACGTACGCAGGAAGTCTAGTTGATCTTCCAATTACCTCTCAAGCGGGAAAATATTACGATTGAATAAAAATCTTGTCAACGTAATCCACCCAACCGGGCGTATCTTATCAATTATTTTCCACAATTACAAGCGATTTTCTCGCCAAATGGACACGGGCTTTAGCGGTTGTCTGTAGGAGCCATACGCGATACGTCGTGAATGCCCTAAAATTCGCACGAAAAAAGCCAGGCAATGCCTGGCTGAAAATTCAAGTGGTGCCGCCACCAGGCTTCGAACCCGGGACCTACTGATTACAAGTCAGTTGCTCTACCAGCTGAGCTATAGCGGCATCAAGTGCAGAGGATATTCTATAGACTTTTCTGGCTTTGGTCTAGTCTCAATTTTTGAGAAATTTTTCTCCACAAACTGGCCGATGCGGCTTGTAGGAACGCTTCCCTTCTGGGGATGTGAGCTTGGTGCAAACACGCTGTCTGGTTAAGTTTAGTCAGCCTGAAAAGTACATCATGTCTGAGTAAAACAGCTCAGACATGACGAGAAAAACCGGCAAAACACTCAGACTTGGCGCACTTTTCCGGCAAATCGTTCAGACTTGGCGAGAAAATCAGGCTCGATGAAAGCGCCCATGAACCACACCAGATTCAAAAGTCACGTCACGAAATGCCCGCCTGAAAAGTGCAAAGAATCTGTATTTGAGCCACCGATTCTTTAACAAAATCAGGCAAATCCACAGATTCTTTGCTGTTATCAGGCAGAATTTACAGATTCTTTGCAGAAATCAGGCGCGCTGATTGCGCCCAGGCACGTCGAGTGCATTGGCGCGTCAGTCAAATTGGCGCGTCGGGCGCATTAGCGCGTCGGGCGCGTGAGACGCTGACCTGGCTGCCTATTTACCTAACAGCTTCCAGAGTTTCTCGCGCTGTTCTGGAGAAATGCGATCTTCAAGCGTCATACGCGTGCTGACCTGATCGCGACGCATCTCTTCGACAACGTTATCTGCCTGGGAAATCTCGTGGACCAGAGATGCGCTTGCAATGCGCGTGACCTCGCCGGGGCCAAAGCCGGCTGTGGCACGAATGTCCCTGTCCGACGTGACCAGAAATACCTTGCGACCAGCCTCTCGCGCGTCCGTGACCAGGCGCTCGATGACGCTATCTGCGGACTCGCCCGTCTCGGAAAAAACCAGCTGCACGCCAGCGTGGGTGCGCTCCGGGCGCTCGTCGTTTACGTTTCCCTTTCCGTCGAACACAATAACGGCCTCGTAGGTGCTCTGCGCAAACGTGGCAACGTCAGAAATGAGCGCCAAACGGGCGCGATAAAACGGATCGGTGTTGAGGTGATAAGCTCTCTCAGCAGCGGTTTCTTGTGCAGAAGAGCCACGCTCATCCAGCAACGCCTCATAGCGAGGAGTTGCCAACATGACGTTATAGCCATCGACTACAAGCAGCGATTTTTTCTGAGCCATACCTTACGCTTCCTGGGCTTCCTGGACTTCTTACGCTTCCTGAGCTTCCTGAGCTTACGCTTCCTGAGTCCTGCGGAGCCACTCGTAGCACATGACTGTTGTTGCCTGAGCAACGTTCAGGGACTCTACCTGGCCAAACTGAGGAAGTTTGCACGTAAAATCGCACTTCTCGAGCATAAGGCGAGAAATTCCTAAGCCCTCGGAGCCCATAACAAGTGCAAGGCGGCCTCCCATAGGAGCCTCCCACACGGACTGGGTGGCGTGCTCGGTGGAGCCGCATGTCCAAAAACCTGCGGCTTTGAGCTCTTCAAGAGCGCGCGGCAGATTAGAGACCTGAGCGATTGGCAGGTGAAGCACGGCTCCTGCGGAAGTCTTGTATGCTCCAACGCCAACTCGGGCGGCGCGAGCGTTTGCAATAACGACGCCGGCTGCGCCAACTACCTCGGCGCTTCGGACGATTGCGCCAAAGTTTCCCTCGTCGGTGACGTGATCCAAGACCACAACCAGCGCGTTTTCAGAACCGGCGCGCTGAATGATTTCAGAGAGGTCGGCATAGGCAAACGGCTGTGTACGGACAATAACTCCCTGGTGAGCGCCGTGGCTTGAAAGCGAGTCAAGTACTGGCTTTGCAACACGCTCGACAGGAATACCCTCCTGTTCAAGCTGGCGTGCAAGAGCCTCAATCTCTTGGTCCTTCTGCCCGCTTGCGGCTTGTACCAGCGCATTCTTCAAAGGAATGCCCACAGTCAGCGCCTCAGCTACTGCGCGACGACCCTCGATAAGATCGGTTGCTGGCTTTTTGTTGCCAGGACGTCCAGCACCAGCGCCTCGCTGCCCACCAGCGCTTCGCTGCCCACGAGTGCCCTGAGCTGCGCGTGTGCCTTGTGCGGAGCGGCCACTCTTTGAGCCCTGGCCATTCTTGGCGCCGAAATAACCGCCCCAGTCGGCAGACTTCTTGGAGCCGCGACCCGCGCCGCCACGACCAGCAGCGCCCTCGGAGCGCGTGTTTTTAGAGGTAGAACGCTGATTTCTTGCCATAGTTAGTCTGCCTTACGCTTAAGTCGAGCGCCAGCGGCGGTATCTTCAATCAAAAGTCCAAGCTCGGCAATGCCGTCTCTAATTTGATCAGCAACTGTCCAGTTTTTCTGGGAACGAGCCTCCTGACGAGCAGCAAGCAAAGCCTCTGCAGCCTCGTCAGCTGACGCGCCCTCATAGCCTGCCACCTGGGCGGCAAGCGTCACAAGCTCTTCTGGTAAATCAGAGGTAGGCGCAGCCTGAGTCAAATCAATTCCCAAAGCTCCCGTGAGCTCGCACAACATATCTGCTGCACGGAGAACAGGACTTGCACCAACGTTCTGGCCAACCTCTGCAAGATACGTATTTGCAGCAGTTACCAGGGCAAAGATAGCAGCGAGTGCTCCTGCGGTGTTGAAATCATCATCCATCTGAGCGTCAAACTCGCTCTGAGCTGTATTGATTGCCTCGGCAAGCGTGCTATCAGCGTCGGAGAGTTCGTGCTGAGCAGAAGACTGCTTGAAAGCCCAGCGGAGATTTGCAACGCAGGTCTTCATGCGCTCAAGCGTACCAACGGTGCCCTCAAGGCGCTCAAACGAGAAATCAAGTGGTGCACGATAGTGCGTTTGAAGCATCAAAAGTCTTACTGCATCTGCAGGATACTTATCCAAAACTTCCTTGAGTGTGTAGAAGTTGCCCAAAGACTTGGACATCTTCTCACCGTCAACGCGAAGCATTCCAGTGTGCATCCAATAATTGGCGAGAGGAGCGTGCCAGGCGCAAGACGCCTGAGCGGTCTCGTTCTCATGGTGAGGGAATACCAGGTCAGAGCCACCACCGTGAATGTCAATTGGAGTGCCCAGGTAGCGATGAATCATTGCGCAGCACTCACTGTGCCAACCCGGACGACCTTCTCCCCAAGGGCTTGGCCAGCTAGGCTCACCAGGCTTTGCTGCCTTCCAGAGTGCAAAGTCAAATGGATCGCGTTTCTCGTCATTAACCTCAACGCGCTCGCCGGCACGAAGCTGATCAAGATCTCGACCGGAAAGCACGCCATAACCATGGTCAGAACGAACCGAGAAGTACACATCGCCCGAAGGAACAGCGTAAGCGTGGCCCTGCTCAATCAAAGATTGAATCATCTGGAGCATGGCTTCAATCTCGTGCGTTGCGCGAGGACGAATATCTGGATCCAAAATATTGAAGCGATGCATCTGCTCGATAAACGCCTGAGAAAACTCTTCAGAAACCTCTTGAGCAGTCCTTCCCTGCTCAATGGCGCGCTGAATAATCTTGTCGTCAACGTCAGTCAGGTTCTGAGCGAAGGTAACCTCAAAACCCTTGTGCATCAGATAACGGCGAATAACGTCAAACGAGAGGAAGGTACGGGCGTTTCCGATGTGAATCTGATCGTAAACCGTAGGACCGCACACGTACATACGGATTTTGCCCTCGTCGATTGGCTTGAACTCTTCTTTTTTATGCGTCTGAGTGTTATAGACAAGCATGCATACTCCTCGCAACCATTGTGTATTGGTGTAAGTATAAACGGTTTATGGAAAACCTTTAAGTTCCATACCCTACTAATCAAGATTCAATTTTGTAACCGTTCGCGGATTAGTACTGGATTGTTTTTTTTGTTTTATTAAACTTGATGAACAAAAAATTTAAAGAATTTATATTTGAATCAAAACTGCAAAGAACTAGAAGACAAGAAATCTTACTCTTAACAACTTCAGAAGGTGATTCGAATGAGTAAGTTTTTTAACATTATCCGCTACTGTATATCTACCATTCTGAATAAAGGCAGTCTTGCGATTTTTCTCTTTCTGTCATTCTTTGTCACAGCGCTTATGGTGATCCAGCCGCTTCTTGTTGGATTTGTAATTAATCTTTTTATTGCAGGAACAACTTGGAATGAAATACTTTTCTATTGCGCTGTAGTTGCCGCACTAGGAATCCTTATTGCCGGCTGCTCCTATCTTGCTAAAACACGCTATTGTCAGTTGCAGATTGATTCTGCGTTTACTATTGAGCGACAGCTAATTGACAAGATTCAACATGCAGATTCATCGTTTTTCTCGTCATATGATTCTGGACATTATCGCCAGACAGTAAATAACGACGCTAATGACGTTTCAATGTTTATACTTACACAATGTGTGAGCTTTGCAACAACTGTGGTCTCCGTCATAGGCACGCTTGCGATTATTTTATATTTGAACCCATTAACCGCTCTTGTAACAGCTGTTCTGCTATTGGTGAGTTTTATTATCTATAAGCAAATCCAAGCTTCGGCCTATAAAAGATACAAAGAATCTAAAGAGCTGCGGTCCCAGTATGGATCAATTGAACTCTCGCAGTTCACTGATGTAGATTTCATCAGGCGTCATTCCCTCTTTGAGCGTTTCTTTAATCAGCACTATGCCGTCAATCAAAAGCTTCGTAGTGCCATTCATGAGCAGTACAAGCTTGAGTTTGGCGTACAAGAATTAAACAATGCTGTGATTGCTGTATTTCAAGCCATTGTTTTTATTACCTGTGCATATCAAATTTTCCTTGGAGCACTGCAGCCTGGCTATATTGCAACTATCTCAAGCTATTTTGTATCACTCTTAGGTTCTATTACGCTTCTCATGGAATTTGGCATGGCTTATCAGAGTATTACGGTAAGTCTTAATCGAATTGAGCAGATTCTTGATGTACCTCAAGAATCCGTTGGTAACATCATTCCATCAGAGAACGTCAATCAAATAACCTGCACAAATGTATCTTTCTCTTATCCACATACAAATAAAGTACTGATGAACAACTTGTCTTGTAGTTTTGCAAAAGGAAATATATACGCCATTACCGGTGGAAACGGTACAGGCAAATCAACATTTCTGAAGCTCATTAACGGAGAGTGGTCTTCTCACCTATCAGGCACTATTGCTATTAACGAGGACTTGCTAGCTCAGATTAATCAGTATGAACTCAGAAAAAATACTCTTGGATTTACCGAGCAAGAACCAAGCATTGTTGACGATACGGTAAGAAATAATCTGACACTGCTGTGCAAAAAGCAACCAACAGATGAGGAGATAATCAGCTATATCAAGCTATTCAATCTGGAAAAATTGCTGCTTGGAGACGATCAAAATCTTGACGTTCGCCTGGCTGAACGAAGCTCAGCTATCTCTGGTGGAGAAAAGCAAAAGATTGCAATTATCCGCATGATGCTTATGAACCCAAGTGTTATGTTGCTTGACGAGCCAACCTCAGCATTAGATCAAAACAGTGTTGATGTCCTTCTTAATCTTCTCAAGAAGGTCAAGCAGGACCACATAATACTTCTCATATCTCATGACCCTAAAGTGGTGGAGGCAGCCGATCATATCGTAGAGCTGTAATTTATTGCGCGCTACGTCCCAGCAGTACAACTGCCCAGGCAGCAATGCCTTCTTGAGTGCCCACAAAGCCAAGGCCTTCGGTAGTGGTTGCTTTTACGCCAACTTTATCTGGCGAAACACCCATGACCTCCGCCATGCGGTTTCTCATAGCATCGCGATGAGAAAGCAACTTAGGCGCCTGAGCTGCAACGGTGCAATCACAATCCAGAAGCTCAAAGCCCTCATTACGAACAAGCTGCATAACATGGGACAGGAGCACCATAGAATCAGCACCCTCATAAGCAGGGTCTGTATCAGGGAAAAGCTGGCCAATGTCGCCTGCGCGCATAGCTCCTAACAGCGCGTCCATAAGCGCATGAGTCAAAACATCAGCATCGGAGTGGCCGAGAAGACCTTTGGCGTGCTCAATTTTGATACCACCTAAAATAAGATCTCTGCCCTCTACCAGGCGATGAACATCGTATCCGTGGCCAATTTTAAGCTCTGGCATGCTCACTCTACAGCCCCACTTCCGGTTGCGCCTTCTACCAGGCGACGGCTGAGCGTAGCCTCAACAATTGCAAGGTCAGACGGGTACGTGACCTTCACGTTTTCTCGTTGTGACTCAACGCACAGCACCGTAAGACCAAGTCGCTCAACTAACGACGAGTCATCGGTTCCCTGGTAGCCTTCCTGACGAGCTACCTCGTGGGCTTCAAGAAGCGTGCGTGTCTTGAACACCTGAGGGGTCTGAGCAGCCCAGAACGTTGAGCGGTCAGGCGTATCTACAATGGTTGCACCATCTACGCGCTTCAGCGTATCAGTTGCGCGGTGAGCCAAAATTGCTCCCGCAATCTTAGGCGACTTGCGAACTGTACCAATGACCTGCTCAATAGTCTCTACCTCAATGAGCGGACGAACCGCATCATGAACAGAAACAAAACCATATCCAGCAGGCACTACCTGGAGCGCGTTGTAAACCGATTCCTGCCTGGTAGCACCAGACGTTGCAAAGTGAACAGGCTTGTGGAGTACAAGCTTGCCCACAACACCCTCTTGAACTGCAGCGCGTTTCTCGTCAGAGCAAGCAATCACAATGTGAGCCACGCTTGGCGCATGATCAAACGCAAGGATTGACCAGCTCATCAGCGGAAGACCGCAGACAGAAATAAACTGCTTGCCGTCGGGATATCCAAAGCGCTCGCCAATACCGCCAGCCACAATGACGGCAACGGTATCGGCTTTTGCTCCATGTGTTGTGAGGCGAGAAGGACGTGGCTTTGACACGACCTTTGCACAGGTGCTGCTTGCAGCCATTATTCTGACTTACCCCACATTCTGCGGAGACTGTTAGCAAGTGCACCAGGGTTCTCGACACCCAGAGATTTGAGGCTTGATGTATCGTTTTCTGCAACGTGAAGTAGCTGCTGCAGGTTGTCGTAGGCGTCAACAATTCTGGCCGCAATCTCATCGTTGACCACGTGAACGCGGGAAAGTGTGCGCAGGCCCAGAGGCTCCATGGACGCATCTTCTCCGCGGCCATCGGAGTAACCAAGAATCTGGCCAACACTTTCTGCGGAGCGTAGCTCGGTATTGGCTGTCTCGTGGAAGCGGCGGCGAATGGCGCGCGCCTCTTCAGCGGAAGAATCTACGGCGTAGTCGCGAATCATCAGGTTATAGGCCTCGTCGATGCCGCCCAAATATTCCTCGCGCTGCATAGCGGTAGTTTTTCCCTCGCTACCTAGCTCCAAAAGACAAGAATCAAGCTGGTCAGCGGCACTCAAAAGAACCTCAAACAGGTAGAAAATACCTGCTACATCGCCCAGGGTAACGTAATTATCAAGCTCTAGAGCGGTCAAGCGCAGAAGCGCGCGATCAAGTTGCTGGCGCGTATTTTGCATAGCAACCGAGAGCTGATTGACGGTAGACATAATGGCTGGTACCGACTTTAGCGGAATAACGTGACCATCAACGTAGACGGTAATCAACGAACGGCGAGAAGACACGGCAATCACAATAGACTTGGTGAGCAAACTCATGCGAGCGGCAGTACGGTGGCGAGTGCCTGTTTCTGCAGTTGGAAGCGTTGCGTCAGGATTGAGGTGGAAGTTGGCGCGCAGAATTCTGGTGAGATCTTTGTCCACCACTACAGCGCCATCCATCTTGCAGAGCTCAAACAGTCGGTTTGCCGTGAAGGAAACATCAAGTTTGAAACCATCTCCGCCCGCAGCAAGGACGTTTTCTGTATCTCCCACGCAAATGAGGGCGCCCAGACGGCCAGCGATAATCATGTCCAGTGCAACGCGGAGCGCTGTGCCAGGGGCAGTCATCTTCAGAGCTGTAGCAATACGGTCCTCATTTTCTAGTGCACTTGGATCAAGTTGCGTTGGCTCCATGGCTCTCCCTCAATTACTTGCAGCTTACAGGCTGCGTTTTGCGATCTGGTACGTTTACGGCTTCAATTTGTTTCAACATTTTAAGTATACGGTTTTGTTGCCGGCGCGTGTAGTGACGGTTTGGAGAAGACGGGTTTCTCGCCGGGCGACTGGGTGGGCTGCTCGACGGGTTTCTCGACAAGAGAACTGTGCGTTTTTAGCTGCGATACAAAAAGACCCGAGGCAGAACCTCGGGTCGGAGTGTCTTACTCGGCGGAGGACATCAGGTCGGACGAACCGCCTGCGCTACCCTGTGGCAGAGAGGATGGTCCCATGCTGACATCCATCTGATCAAGCTGCGCCATTGTCTCTTTCTTGCGAGGCTCAGGGATGACGCCCGTGGTCTTGGTGAACACAAGCTTCTTACCCTCAGCATCAACATCAACAGCAACAATGTCGCCTGCGGTCCACTGGCCAGAAAGAAGCTCCTCAGACAGTGGGTCTTCAATCATTGACTGAATGGTGCGGCGCAGCGGACGAGCACCGTAGACAGGGTCGGTTCCGTCTTTGGCAATCAGATCCTTTGCGGCCTCGGTGAGCTCGATGGACATACCATTGGCAATCAAACGATCGCGCAGCTCAAGAACCATGAGGTCAACAATGCCACGAAGCTGCTCTGCAGAGAGCGACTTGAAGACAACAATCTCGTCCACGCGGTTCAAGAACTCTGGGCGGAATCCACGCTTGAGCTCGGACATAACACGGCTGGTAATCTCTTTGTCGGAAAGACCCTTAGAACCCTCTGACGAGAAGCCCATAGTGTTGGTGCGAGCAATCTCGCGGGCGCCAATGTTGGATGTCATGATGACAACTGTATTGGAGAAGTCCACGTGACGGCCTTGACCATCAGTCAAGCGGCCCTCGTCCAGAATCTGTAGCAAGATGTTGAAGACGTCTGGATGTGCCTTCTCAATCTCATCGAAGAGCAGAACAGAGTATGGACGCCTGCGGACAGCCTTGGTGAGCTCGCCGCCCTCATCGTAGCCTACATATCCTGGAGGTGCTCCAACCAGCTTAGCTACAGTGTGGCGCTCCATGTACTCGGACATGTCGTAGGAAAGCAGGGCGTCTTCGGAGCCAAACAGGAACTCTGCCAGGGCCTTTGCAAGCTCAGTCTTACCTACGCCGGAAGGGCCTAGGAAGATAAAGGAGCCGCCAGGACGCTTAGGGTCTTTGAGAGGACTACGGCTTCTGCGGATTGCCTTTGCAACCTTAACAACAGCCTCATCCTGACCAACAACGCGCTGGTGAAGGATGTCTTCTGTACGAAGCAGCCTTGAAGCCTCAGTCTCGGTGAGGTTAGAGACAGGAACGCCGGTGATACCAGAGACAACCTTTGCAATATCGTCCTCGTCAACGGTAACAATGTTCTTGTCCAGCTGCTCGCGCCACTCAGTCTCCAGGCGATCCCTCTCTGCTACCAGAGATTTCTCCTGGTCACGCAGACGAGCTGCCTGCTCAAACTCCTGAGCACTTGCTGCCTCGGATTTCTGGGTACGAACGCGGAGAAGATCTGCGTCTACCTGGGCAATCTCTGGTGGAAGGCTCATCTTGTGGATGCGAGCGCGAGCACCAGCCTCATCGAGGACGTCAATTGCCTTGTCTGGCAGGAAGCGGTCCTGGATGTAGCGACTAGAAAGCGCAACAGCAGCCTTGATAGCAGCCTCGGTGTAGTGGACGTGGTGGTGCTTCTCGTAGCGGTCCTGAAGACCGTGGATGATAGAAATGGTGTCGTCGGTGTTTGGCTCGCCGATGTTGACTGGCTGGAAACGCCTCTCAAACGCAGCGTCCTTCTCGACATGTTTACGGTACTCTTCTGCCGTAGTTGCGCCGATGACCTGGATTTCTCCACGAGACAGCGGTGGCTTCAAGATGGACGCAGCATCGATGGAGCCTTCTGCGGAACCGGCGCCAATGACGGTGTGAATCTCGTCGATGAAGAGGATGTCGTTCTTGGATTTCTCCAGCTCAGCAACAACCTTCTTCATGCGGTCCTCAAACTCACCGCGATACTTAGAACCAGCTACCAGACTTGCCAGGTCAAGCGTCCACACCTGCTTACCGCGCAGAATGTCAGGAACGTTGCCAGAAGCAATGAGCTGAGCCAAGCCCTCAACAATGGCAGTCTTGCCAACGCCGGGATCTCCCAGGATAAGTGGGTTGTTCTTCTGGCGACGTGCAAGAACCTGCATGACACGCTCAATCTCGCGGTCACGACCAATGACGGGGTCAAGCTTTTTATCTGCGGCAAGCTTGGTAAGGTTGCGGCCAAACTGCTCCAGCATGGAAGCATCGTCGTTTGCGTTAGGACGCATCTGACCAGCACCAACAGGCATGCCAAAGATGCCACCCTCAATGCGAGGCTCTGCCATACGAGGACCAGCTGGTGCATCTTCTGGAGTCTGAGCAACCAGCTCATCAACGGCGTTTCTTACGGCATCGCCCGAGACACCCATAGTACGCAGGGCATCCATAGCGCGACCGTTACCCTCGGATACAATGCCCAAAAGCAGGTGCTCAGTTGCGATATAGCTTTGACCGTGGGTCATGGTTTCTCTGTACGCGTCCTCAAGCACGCGTTTTGCGCGAGGAGTAAACGGAATATGGCCGCCAGGAATAGGATCTCCTGCGCCCGTGGTGAGCTCTTTTACGGTTGCCAGAGCCTCGTCATACGAGACCTCTAGCTTAGCCAAAGCCTGAGCAGCAATGCCCTCCCCCTCTTTGATGAGAGCAAGTAGCAGGTGCTCGGTACCAACATACATCTGGCCAAGACCGCGAGCCTCGTCCTGAGCCAGGCTCATGACTTTACGCGCTCTGTCAGTGAATTTATCAAACATGTGCTGAAACCTCTCAAAACTCTCTTTTACTTCTGTTTTATACCCATCAGAAGGCTCTGCAAACATACGACTCGCGTTGGATTTTTCTCCTCCGTACGAACCACACAAACGCCAGGCGAGAAACCCGTGCTGCACACCGCCGCAGCGAACTCCCCGGCACACTGTCGCACACAAAAAGCCCGGTACCTGCAACGAGCGGATACCGGGCTGATGCGTTTATGCGCTGCGTGGGGCAGCTAAAGTTCCAAGCTCTTAGCGCTTCTCGGGCTTGAGCTGTGGGAAGAGAAGGACGTCGCGGATAGAAGGCTGATCGCAGAAGAGCATCATCATGCGGTCGATGCCATAGCCGATGCCGCCCGCTGGTGGCATACCGTACTCGAGTGCGCGAATGAAGTCGTAATCGTACTCCATAGCCTCTTCGTCACCCTGACGCTTAGCCTCCATCTGGGCAGCAAAGCGCTCCTCCTGATCAACAGGGTCGTTGAGCTCGGAGTATGCGTTTGCATACTCGGCGCCGCAGATAATGAGCTCAAAGCGGTCGGTCAGGCGAGGGTCGTCTGCCTTGCGCTTGGTGAGCGGAGACACCTCTGCAGGATAATCGCAAACAAAGGTTGGGTTTACGATGCTCTTCTCGCCAAGCTCGTCGTAGATCTCAAACAGCAGCTTACCGGCCTGCCACTCTGGATTCCACTCAATCTCGTAGCGGTCCAGGACTGCACGGAGTTTCTCGACAGGGGTGTCAATGGAGAGCTCCTCGCCGGTGACCTCGGACGCAATCTCTGCCAGGGATGCGACACGCCAGTTGCCGGAGAGGTCAACCTCGGTGCCCTGGTAGGTGATGACCTCGTGGCCCTCCTCGCAGCCGCAAGCCTTGCGGGCAATCTCCTGGAAGAGGTTCTGGGACAGCTCGCGCATGCCGGCCAGGTCAGAGTAGGCGGCGTATGCCTCCATGGAAGTGAACTCTGGATTGTGCGTGAGGTCGGTGCCCTCGTTTCTGAACTGACGACCAAGCTCGTAGACGCGCTCAAGTCCGCCAACAAGCAGGCGCTTCAGCGGAAGCTCGGTTGCAATACGCAGGTAGTTCTCGGTGTTCAGCGCGTTGTAGTGTGTGATGAACGGCTTTGCGTTTGCGCCGCCAAGAATCTCCTGGAGAACAGGGGTCTCAACCTCCATATAGCCGTCCGCCTCCATGAACTGACGGATGATGGAGATGATCTGGGAGCGCTTGCGGAACACGTCGCGGACCTCGGGGTTCATGATGAGGTCAACGTAGCGCTGGCGATAACGGACCTCGCGGTCGGTGAGGCCGTGGAACTTCTCAGGCAGAGGACGCAGCGACTTGGAGAGGACCTCCAGCGAGGTGACTGCCAGGGAAAGCTGGCCGCGGCGCGTGCGCATGATAGCGCCGGTTGCGCCAATGATGTCGCCAAGGTCGAGAAGACCCAGGAGCTCCCAGTTCTTCTCGTCAAGGTTGTTGATGCGGCAGAACAGCTGAATCTGGCCGGTATAGTCCTCTACCACGACAAACGCGATCTTGCCCTGGTTGCGGATGGCGCGGACGCGGCCGGCGACGGAATAGACTTCCTCGCCAGTCTGGCCGTCCTCGAGGTCAGCGTAGCGCTCCTCCAGCTCAGCGACGTGAGCGGTGACGGTTGATTTGATTGGGTATGGGTCAATGCCGGCATCAAGCAGTGCCTGGCGACGGGCTTTGCGCTGCGCGCGCTCGTCGTTGATGGAAGCCTCTGGGGTGGCTTCGGTTGCGTCAACGTTCTCGGCGGCGGTTGCGTCGGCGGCAGACGAGCTACCAGCGATGTTGTTCTCTACTTCGGACATGTATCCTCCACGTAAAAACGCCCCGCGCCAGACGGACACGGGGCGACCAAATATCTTTTGTGCCAGTCTAGCGAGTAATAGAGGTAATGGTGTACTTCTTCACCTTGCCATTTGGCGTGGTGAACTCAACCTCGTCGCCCTTCTTGTGACCAATAAGAGCCTCGCCAGCTGGGGACTCGTTAGAGATCTTGTGCTCAAGGGAGTTAGTCTCAGTAGTACCAACAATTACATACTTAGTTGTCTTGCCTTTTGCATCAGCAAGCTCAACGGTTGTACCAATTGCAACGGTTACATTACGCTTGCTGCCGCCCTCGACAACCTTTGCGACAGAGAGAATCTGGCGAATCTCGTTGATGCGGGACTCGTTGTGAGACTGCTCTTCTTTTGCAGCGTCATACTCGGAGTTCTCAGAAAGGTCACCAAAACCACGAGCCTCTTTGATGCGCTCAACAATCTCGTCGTGCTTCTCGCCCTCACGATAAGCCAGCTCATCGACAAGCTTCTGACGGCCTTCTGGGGTAAGTACAATCTCTTTAGTAGTGTCCATCGTGTTCTTTCTGTTGATGGGTCAGTCGGTCTATACGCGTGAGATGGGGCTACTCAGCCTTTTTGGACTCTTCGTCCTCAACGACCTCAGCCTCTGGCTCCTTGGCTTCTTCCTTGGTCTCAGACTCCATGCCCTCACGAACGCTCTTGACGGTCTCGCCGACAGCCTTGCCAAGCTTTGGAAGGTTCTTAGGTCCAAAGAGAACCATAACAATGACAACAATAATCAGAAGCTCAGGAATACCAAGTCCTAAAATCATATAAACCCCCAGAAAATCTTTTCCTGTAAAAGCGTTCAGAAAAAACGCCGTATCGGCTAGTATAACCGAGGGAAACCTTACTAACAAGGAATTAACATGGTCTTACATGATTTTTGGACATTTTTTATCTGGTCGACCGTTGCGGGACTTGCCATTGTTGGCATTTACCAGCTACTTCTGTTAATTCTGCGTGCTCGAGGCGTTTTTGTGACGCGCACAAAATTTGGCCTCACGATGATTTTTGACTCCGAGGACGCCGACGGTACGCCCATTAGACTGCTCAACGTTAACGGAACGTTCCAGTCCGTGAGCTATATTGCGTCTGAGCTGCGTTTTGAGCTTTGCGTTCACTATCACCGCATGATGGCGCAGCTTATCCAGCAGGTGGCCCCTCAGGGTCGCATTGTGATTCTGGGCGGAGGAGGTTTCTCGCTGCCAAAGTACCTGGCCACGCACATGCGCTGCGGCGTTGTCGAGGCGATTGAGATTGATCCAAAGATTGTTTCGCTTGCGCGCGAACACTTCTTTTTGGACGAAGCGCTGGCTGTGGCTTCAAGTGAGCTGCGCGTTATCGAAGATGATGCATGGAAGGTTCTGCAGAATGCAGATGCTGGCAGTATAGATGTGCTGGTAAACGAGGTATTTGCCGGCAGAAAATCGCTTGGACCTCTGGGAACAGCGGCTGGCGCGCAAGTGGTCAAAGAGAAGCTTGCGTCTGGCGGAGTATATCTGGCCGATGTTCGCTGTCCGCTGGAAGGTCACGGATCTGCGCTACTTCCCCAGGTTGCGGACGTGTTCGCACACGAGTTTGCGCACGTCGCATATGTGCCCGAGTGGCCCGATACTCCCAAAACCCCAGGTAACAACCTCTTAATTGCAACCGATGCGGATATTGTGCTGCCCGAAGGCGCCGTTGTAGTGAAATAGCATCACTTTGAGGGCTGACCGCTATCCAGTTGGCCGAGCAACTTCCAATCACCCGAGGAAATCGCATATTCCGCCTTGTTTATGCGGATTTTTGTATCAAGTTTTCAACCCACAAAATCTGACCCCCTCTTTTGGGTAAAAAATCCGTTTAGTTGGAAGTCAAATCGCAATCACGGAATTTTCCGCCTCACATTTGCGCAGGTGGCAAAAAGTGTCCAGATTTCACTATTTTTGTCCAACGAAAAACCGCAGGTAAATGGTGTGCATAAAAATCAACCGCCGCTGCATATTCCAACTAAACGCATTTTTTACCACTTGCACCTCGAGCGCTCAACAAAACCGCAGTTGGCGTTAATTCTGTCTTACTTTTCTCCGTTAAAACGATCCTCACAAAAGAATTTGAAAGTACGGCCTTGGGATTTGAAAACGTCGCCTTGTCGGATTAGCAAAATTTATATATGCACATGTGAACATATATGTTCTACAAGAAAATTTTTTCTAAAAAGAAGGAAATTTCTTCTAATTCTCGTAAATACATAACAGAATATGGGTATTGTTATCACAAATAGAGCAGAACACAATCCACACGAATTGCTCTCGAGCTTATTTCATAGCTACTGTTTTGCTACAGGAATATGTGCTTCCTATGCCTCGAGTCCTCAAGTGTTAAGCACTTCCACGCCAACCTCTGTGCTGTGTTTCAACTCTAAAGTAAATCGATGCACTAAGGAGGCATCATGAAGACAGGTTTTGAACTACTGAATGATCCGTTTTTGAACAAGGGAACCGCTTTTACGCAGGAGGAGCGCCAAAAATATGGCCTGGTAGGACTTCTTCCTCCAAACATCCAGACTATCGAGGAGCAGGCAGAGCAGGCATACGTACTCTTCCAACAGTACCCTGACCTCGAGACCAAGCGTCACTACCTGATGAGGCTTTTCTCCGAGAACCGCACGCTGTTCTATAACCTGTTCTCAAAGCATGTCGAAGAGTTCATGCCTATCGTCTACGATCCAACCATCGCGCCCGACATTGAGCAGTACTCCCAGCGCTACGTTGACTCGCAGTACGCATGCTTCCTGTCCGCCGATCGTCCTGAGGACCTTGAGACCTCGCTGAAGAATGCAGCCGCAGGTAGAGACATTGACCTGATTGTTGTTACCGACGCAGAAGCCATTTTGGGCATCGGTGACTGGGGCACTAACGGCGTTGAGATTTCCGTCGGTAAGCTCATGGTTTACACCGCCGCAGCTGGCGTTGATCCAAACCGTATCATGCCTGTTGTCATCGACGCTGGTACCAACCGCCAGGAGTTGCTCGATGACCCACTGTACCTGGGCGAGCGCCACAAGCGTGTCGACGAGGACCGCTACAACGCCTTCATTGACAACTTTGTGACCACCGTCGAGAAGCTCTTCCCTAACCTCTATCTGCACTTCGAGGACTTCGGCCGCTCGCATGCCGCTGCAATCCTGGACCGCTACAAGAACACCTACCCTGTCTTCAACGACGACGTCGAGGGCACCGGCATTGTCACCCTCGCGGGCATCCTCGGTGGCCTCAATATTTCTGGCGAGAAACTCGTCGACCAGGTATATCTCTGCTTTGGTGCAGGAACTGCTGGTTGCGGCATTGCTGAGCGTGTACTGCAGGAGTTTGTGGACCAGGGAATGGATCGCGAGGAGGCTCGCAAGCGCTTCTACCTGGTAGATCGCCAGGGTCTGCTCTTTGACGACATGGACAACCTCACTCCACAGCAAAAACCTTTTGCTCGCAAGCGTTCTGAGTTTGCAAACGCTGATGAGCTCACCAATCTGGCGGCGGTCGTGAAGACAGTCCACCCAACAATCATGGTTGGTACCTCCACTGTTCACGGTGCCTTCACCGAGGAGATTATCCGCGAAATGGCAGCTCATTGTGAGCGTCCAATGGTCTTCCCTCTGTCCAACCCAACTAAGCTTGCGGAGGCAACCGCCCAGGACCTGCTTACCTGGACTGATGGTCGTGCACTTGTGGCCTGCGGCGTTCCATCCGATGACGTGGAGCTGAACGGCGTAACCTACCAGATTGGTCAGGCTAACAACGCTCTGATCTATCCTGGTCTTGGTCTAGGCACACTTGCATCAAAGGCTCGCCTGCTCACGGACCAGATGATTTCCCTCGCAGCTCACTCGCTTGGCGGAATCGTCGACACCACAAAGCCTGGAGCTGCAATTCTTCCTCCAGTCTCCAAGATTACCGAGTTCTCCGAGCGTATTGCCGTTGGTGTTGCAGAGGAAGCAATCAAGCAGGGTTTGAACCGCGAGCCAATCGCCAATGCAAAAGAGGCAGTTGACGCACTCAAGTGGTTCCCTGTCTACAAAGAATTAGAGGCATAGCATGTTTGTCTTCTTGAATAGCATGTCTGTCTTCTTGACATCGCTACAAAATGTACTGCCCATCATTTTGATTATTGTGCTTGGCTATATTCTTAGGAAGATTAACTGGCTTAATGAAACATTTGCTGGTCAGGCATCAAAACTCATCATGAATGTGGCACTTCCTGCATCAATTTTTGTAGCGGTCCTAAAAAACTTGTCCCTCAACCAGCTACTCCAGCTTGGTCCATCAGTGCTCATTGCTGCTGTTAGTTTTGCTTTGTCATATGTTGCAGGATTTTTGGTTATCAACGTTTTCCGCGTCCAGCCAGGTCGCCGAGGCTTGATGCTCAATACCTTTGCAAATGCCAACACCATCTTCATTGGTATGCCTCTTAATCTTGCGCTCTTTGGCGAGCACGCCGTACCGTACTTCTTGGTGTACTACATCATGAACACCATTTCTACCTGGGCAATTGGAATCTTCTTCATTTACGGCGATCCACTGCCAACAGAAAATGACGGCGAGAAAAACAATGCAGTGGAGCACAAATTCAACATCAGCAAGTTGCTTCCTCCACCATTGATTGGTTTCTTGGTTGCCCTCGTTTTTCTCGTGTTCAGCATTCCCGTTCCAGCAGTTTTAAACACTGGCCTCACCTATTTAGGCAATCTGGTAACGCCACTTTCGCTGATTTACATTGGCATTATTTTGCAGGAGACAGGACTTTCAAGCATTCGAATTGATCGCGACACGGCAGTCACGCTCATTGGTAAATTTGTCATTGCCCCGCTTATTATGGTTGGCGTAATTACAGCATTTACCGGCGTATTTGGTGCACAGAACGTTCTTGAAACGAGAACGTTTATCATCCAAGCCGCAGTTCCAGCACTGACCGTCCTGCCAATTTTGGCAAACGAGGGTAAGGCTGACGTCAAATTTGCAACTAACGTTGTTGCAACTTCAACGGTGCTTTTTGCGATTATCATCCCTATCGTAATGACTATCATCGGCTAGCTGGCACTGTAAACAGCACTTTTACGCACAACAAAGCCTCTTCTCAATGGCGAGAAGAGGCTTTTTTCTTGTGAGTTTTGGTGCAGCACGCTACCCCGGCGGAATGTTGGTGCAACGGCACCTTAGTCCAACAGCACACCTTCAACTGCAGAGGCTGAGCCGTCGAGGACGTTGCACTTTTGGATCTGGTGAACAAACCAAGTACGGAATGCCTTTTGGTCGACGCCCACGCATACGGTTGCATTGGGTTTCTCGCCAAGATATCCGGCCAGGTCAACAACGGTGCATCCACTTGTCAGAGCGCCGGCGCACTCGACATCCACAAACACATCCTTGGTCTCAAACATCTGGGGCGCCAGCAGGTAGGCCACGGCCGTTGGGTCGTACATGCTGAAGCCCTCCTCCTGGTAGTGGACGCGGTAGTTGAGCAGCAGCTTAACCAGCATGTCGCCACTCTTGCCGGAGTTCTGGATGTTCTCGATGTCCTCGGGCATTACGCGAGCGGCGTCGCCCACCTCAAGGCCAACCATGGCCACGTGAACGCCGGATGCAAAGACAATCTTTGCCGCCTCGGGGTCAACGCCCACGTTGAACTCGGACATGACACCAAGGTTTCCGCGGGTCAGAGCGCCACCCATCATGACAATGCGGTCGATATGCTTCTTGACCTGTGGATATGCTTTCAGCAGCAGTGCAATATTGGTCAGAGGACCAAGCGTCACCAGCGTGGTTTTCTCGCCAGCAGAAGCGCCTTCCATAATGACGCGACGCTGTGCCTCAAGTGCGGTTTCTTCAAGAAGACAGTCCGGCTGAATGCCGTCGAACTCGTAGCCCCTCATGCCAGACGCACCGTGGACGTCGCTTGCGTCCATAGGCTTTCTGAGCAGCGGCTCGGCAGCACCGCGCGCAACAGGCACGTGCTGGTTCCAGAATTTGAGCAGCTTGAGGGTATTGTTGGTGACGTTCTCGATGCCAACATTTCCGCTGACAGTAGTAATAAGCTTGATATCCAGCGCCTTTGCGGCCAGGGCAAAACCCAGGGCGATAGCGTCGTCGATGCCTGGATCTGTGTCGATGATGACGCGCGTCTTAGTTGAAAGCGTTGTCATAAGTCTCCTTTGTACGTTTGAGCTGCGTGTAGACTGCGAATTATGGAGCAACAATCACGGTAATTTTAACCTAAAACTCAACTACCTGCTGATACGTTGGAATTGATTGCTGAGCGCCAACCTTAGTAGTGGCAAGTGCCGCGGCCTTCGCAGCCACGTCGAGCGCCTGCTTGATGTCGTGACCCTCCAGCTGTCCCGACGCCTGGAACGCGGCGAGCGTGCCCATAAACGTGTCTCCCGCGCAGGTAGTGTCCACGGTATCCACACGATAGCATTCCTGCTGGTAGATGCCGTGTGCGTCGGCAGCAATCGAGCCCTTGGACCCCAGCGTTAACACCGCAGTTGCCACGCCGCTTTCAAGCACCTTCTGCACTGCAGCCTCGGGCTCTGCCAGCGGGCTAATCTTGCCCTCGCCAAACAGGTCCGCAAACTCAATCTCGTTCAGGCAAAGCACGTCCACGCTGGCGAGAAGACCGGTGGTCATGGTAGCTGATGGCGATGGGTTCACCATCGTATAGAGCCCCAGCTCATGCGCGTGCCTGATAAGCTCAAACGTGGTCGACAACTCGCACTCAAACTGCGTCAAGAACACATCACCTGGCTCCGCAATGCGATCAAGCACCGTTTTTACGTCATCGGTTGTGCGAACGTAATTAGCACCGTGATCCAGAATGATACGGTTATCGCCGCCCACGCGCACAATCACGGCAACGCCCGTGGAGACCCCAGACAGCTCTTCTACCTGCTCCGCATTGACGCCGTAGCCAATAAGCGACTGCTTGAGGTCCTGTCCAAACGAGTCGACACCAACAGCACCAATCATGTGAACATCTGCACCCATTCGAGCTGCGGCAACAGCCTGATTAGCGCCTTTTCCACCTGGGCTGGTGACAAGATTTTTGCCGCCAATAGTCTCGCCCTGCTGAGGCATCTTATCTGCCTCGATGGAGACGTCCATGTTCAGGCTTCCAAATACAATTACTTTGCCCATGAGATGCTCCTTCTTAGCAAGAGTGCAGTGTACGGCATTTTGTCGTTCTGCTTGTCGTTTCTTCTCTGCGCTACTACTCGACAGGGTTTCTCGCCATATCGTGACAAATAAATACGCAGTTTAAACACGTTATTTATAAGATATATAGTAATAGGTTGACCAATCGCGTCAACCCAACTACTCTTAGAGATGTCTGAATAGACGTGACGTCCGTCCATCGCAAGATGCCCCGCTTTACTGGACGTCCCTTGCAGAACTCCAATATAAGGAGGTGCTTTATATGCCTAGTCGAAGTACCAGCTTACGTCTGACAGCAGATGCTGACCCTGTTCATTTATGTGTGACGGATATAAAGAAACCTCTTATTCAAAAGTTTTAATTTTTACTGCACTGCGAGCCTATAGGGATATAAATTTGCAGGTTTATATATCAATCCTGTAGATATATAAATCTATGTGGCAGGTTTCAAGATTGTTCGGTTTCAAGTCCCACACATAACAGAACGCTTTCAGTTTGCGTCATACACCAACCAGTTAGTCATTCGTTTTCACTAATCATCGGAGGTGCACATGGCAATCATGAAGCGCACAGCTCAAACAAAGACAGCTCAAACAAAGACAACTCAGACCACCTCGGGAGAGCTTGGACAGTCCTTGACCTTTGCCGCAACTCACTCGGTAAAGAGCGTCTGTCGAAAGTTTCATACCACCCCGGACGGCCTTGCCATTGACATTGCACAGGCAAAATACGACCTTGACGGCCCAAACGTTATCACCAGCGCCGCCGAAGAGCCCTTTATCATTCGCCTGCTCAAAAGTTTTGCGAGCCCCTTTACCTTCATTTTGATTGCGCTCGCAGGCATTTCTTACGTCACTAACGTGGCCCTTGCCGCAGATGGCGAGAAGGACCCATCAACCGTCGTCATCATCACCGCAATGGTGCTTATCTCCGGCATTATCGACTTTGTCCAGAGCTCCAAGGGAGCATCGGCAGCGGCCGCGCTCTCAAAAATGGTGACCTCAACCACAAGAGTTATCCGTCGTCCTATTGACTTTGATGACACGGGCGTTGGCCAGGGCGCTGACCAGGTCTTCAACCAGAACTCGGATGACGCCGCAAATGCCGACGTAGACTTCGAGGAAGAATACGCCGCAGATGAAGCCGCCGACGATGCCGAAGACCCCGCCGACGATGTCGAAGCTCCTGAAGAGCCCAAACTTGCTTCCGCGCTGGGAGAAGAAATCCCCTTTGAACAGGTAGTTATTGGCGACATCATCCGCCTTGCCTCGGGCGACATGATCCCCGCGGACTGCCGCGTTCTGGACGCCAAGGACCTCTTTGTTAACGAAACCGCACTCACCGGAGAATCAGAGCCTGTCGAGAAAACCGCTGGTGTAGTCCACGCTCGCCGCCGCGCAGATGGAACCCGCTATCCCCTCTCCCTCTCTGAATGCACAAACCTGCTGTTCGCGGGCACTACGGTTCAGTCCGGAAGTGCAACGGTGGTGGTGGTTGCAACCGGCAACAAATCCTACGTGGGCACCATGTCCGAGCTGCTCCAGCAGCCCGCTGGCGAGACCAGCTTTGACGAGGGCCTCAAGTCCGTCTCCAAGGTACTTGTCTCGTTTATGCTGATCATGTGCCCTATCGTGTTCTTTGCAAACGGATTCCTCAAGGGTGACTGGTTTGACGCGCTGCTCTTCAGCGTCTCTGTTGCCGTTGGCATCACCCCTCAGATGCTGCCTGTTATTGTGACCACTTGCCTTTCTCGCGGCGGAACGCAAATGGCCAAGCAGGACGTTATTGTTAAGAATCCGGCCGCAATCCAAAACCTGGGCGCCATGGATATCCTGTGCACCGACAAAACCGGCACCATCACCGCAGACGAGGTTGTGCTTGAGCGCCACCTCAACATTCTGGGCGAAGAGGACCCTCGCGTGCTGCGCCATGCGTATCTGAACAGCTACTTCCAGACCGGCCTTCGCAACCTTATTGACAATGCAATCATCAAAACTTCAAACGATGAGCTGCCCACTAACCTGCTGAGCATTGAGTACGAGAAGATCGACGAGGTCCCGTTTGACTTTGAGCGTCGCCGCATGAGCGTTGTGGTGAGAAACACCAAAACTGACAAGACACAGATGATCACCAAGGGCGCCGTCGAGGAAGTCCTGAGCGCCTGCTCCTATGTTGACCTGGACTCTGAGATTAAGCCGCTGACTCCCGCCCAGCGCAAAAGCGTTATGGACCGCGTCTACCAGCTCAATCAAGAGGGAATGCGCGTGGTTGGTGTTGCTCAGAAGAGCGATCCTCGTGGCGTCGGCGAGTTTGGCGTAGACGATGAGCGCGACATGGTGCTTATTGGCTACCTGGCCTTTTTGGATCCGCCAAAAGAGAGCGCTCGCGAGGCAATTGCCAAGCTCAACCAGAGAGGCGTACAGGTCAAGGTGCTCACCGGTGACAACGAGGGCGTCGCTGCCGCCGTCTGCAAAAAGGTTGGCATCCACGTTGACGAGCTCTTGCTTGGAAGCGATGTAGAGAATCTCAATGATGAGCAGCTCAAAGAGCGTGTCGAGAAGACCCAACTCTTTGCAAAGCTTTCCCCTATGCAAAAGGCTCGCGTTGTCTCTGCGCTCAGGTCCAACAACCACGTGGTTGGCTTTATGGGCGACGGCATTAACGACGCTGCTGCCATGCGCTCCTCCGACGTAGGAATCTCCGTCGACACCGCCGTTGACGTGGCAAAAGAGTCCGCAGACATCATCTTGCTGCAGAAAGATCTGCTGGTACTTGAGCACGGTGTCGAAGAGGGTCGTAGGACCTACGGCAACACCATCAAGTACATCAAAGCAACCGCAAGCTCCAACTTTGGTAACGTGTTGTCCGTTTTGGTGGCCAGCTTCTTCCTGCCATTCTTGCCTATGAGCGCCCTCCAGCTGCTCCTTTTGGGACTCGCATACACCGTTACCTGCATCGCAATTCCTTGGGACAACGTTGACGATTCGTTCCTTTCAAGTCCTCGCTCTTGGGACGCTCATTCGATTACAAACTTTATGCTTTGGATTGGACCAGTCAGTTCAATCTTTGATGTACTAACCTTTGCGCTTATGTTCTTTGTGGTCTCTCCCGCCCTTGCCGGAGGAACCTGGGCAGAACTTGTCGCAGCTGGAAACACCGCAGCTCAGGCGCTCTTTATTCTGTCTTTCCAGACAGGCTGGTTCATCGAATCCATGTGGACCCAGACCTTTGTTCTCCACGCACTCAGAACCAACAAGATTCCCTTTGTTCAGAGCATGCCTTCTACCTCACTGTTTGCCCTCACAACCGCAGGAATCATTGTGGTCAGCGCTCTTCCATATCTGCCCGTATTTGCCCAGCCTTTGAGCCTTGTTGCTCTACCTTTGTCATTCTTTGGGTGGTTAGTGGCGCTCATGAGCGGGTATATGGTTCTTATCACCATAATCAAGAGCCTCTACGTTAAGCGATTTGGCTCTCTACTCTAACCTTGCTCCAGGAAGGACCACGATGGACGTAAAAGAAGCCATGGACCAGCGCATATCTCTACGCGCCTACGACCAAAAGCCTATTGAGCAAGAGAAACTCTCTCAGCTCCAAGAAGCCATTGACGTCGCAAATGCCCAGATGGCAGAGATTGCACCCGATCACCCCGCAATCCTTACCATCGAAGGTCCTCACCTTGTGGACGGCACCTCCGTCCACATGAAGAACAGGTCTATTGTCGGACCCATTTACCACTACGTAGCAGGTTATTGTGAAGACGCAATTGCCCGTGAGCTCATCGGTTACTATGGCGAGAAGATCGTTCTTCTCGCCACCCAGCTGGGCATTGGTTCATGCTGGATTGCCGAGACCATGGACCGGAAGACCCTGGCTCGCGACGAGTATAACGGCCTTAAGCTGGGCATTATTATCTCCATCGGGTACGCTCCGGAGAAAATTCCGCTCAAGCAGGAGGGCATTCGTACTGCAATTCGCCTGCGCACCAAGAAGCCTGCGCAGATTATGACGGCAAACGGCCAGCCAACTGAGCCAGAGAAGATGCCCGAGTGGTTTAACCGCGGCATTAATGCGGTTTTGGCATGTCCAACCGCTATCAACAAGCTTCCCGTTGTATTTGACCTGACAGATGGCGTGGTAAGCGCGTCCATGCCTAACCAGCGCCACCTTGTCCAAGACTACGACCTGGGAATTTCCAAGCTGCACTTTGAGCTAGCCGCCGACCTCAAGGGCGCATGGGAGTTGGGACAACCCGGTCGCTTTATCGTTTCTGAGTAGCACGCTCTCCGAGTAACGACTCAGCTCACCGCGCCTCTCAGCTCACCGCCGCACCACCAACAAGAAAGGATCACGCATGGCCTGTTCCGCACAGCACGTTGCAAACAAAGTTCTCTCGTCCTACCAGTGGAGACTTGCAACTAAAAAGTACGACCCTACCAAAAACGTTTCCGACGAGGACCTCGAAGTAATCCTCGAGGCTGGTCGTCTGGCACCAAGCTCCTACGGTCTGGAGCCCTGGCGATTCCTAGTTGTTAATCTACGAGATGATCAGGCCTCTGAGCAGTCACTTCGCCTTAAAGAGAAACTTTACGAGCCATGCTATGGTGCTCGCGCATCTCTTAACGGCGCTCACTACCTGGTTATTCTTCTTGCTCGCAAGAACGTCAACGCAGAGTCTGCTTACGTCAAGCACATGATGCACGACATCAAGCAGCTTCCTGCAGACTTTGAGCCAACATACGCCGCTGCTTTCAAGAACTTCCAGGAGAACATGTTTGATCTGGTAGGCAACGAGCGTGCGACCTTTGACTGGGCTTGCAAGCAGACCTACATTGCGCTTTCAAACATGCTCACCATGGCCGCTATGATTGGTGTCGATAGCTGCCCAATCGAGGGCTTTAACCGCGAGGCTGTCGATAAGATTTTGGAAGAAGAAGGTCTTCTCGACGGCGGCCAGTATAACGACTTTGGTGTTTCCTGCATGCTTAGCCTGGGTTATCGCGATATGGATCCTGTCCAGAAGCGTCGCCAACCAGCTGAGGATGTTATCGTCAAGCTGTAAAGCGTTGTTACACTAACTTTTGAGCTGCCTCCTATTTCCCAACACTGAGGAATAGGAGGCAGTTTGTTTAGCAGAGAGGGTTCTTTAACGAGCGGGAAAGTTTTTTGCTGAGCAGAAAACTTACTGCCCGCGCGAAACTCAGTCACACATAGCTTGTTCGCACACCATTTTGTCGCCAACTGGTCTTTTGTGGCGCGAAGTGGCTTATTCTGATCCAAAAATGGCTTATTTCGGTGCGAAGTGGTAAAAAATGCGTTTAGTTGGAAAATACAGGATTGGCTAATTTCTATGCAAGCGATTTACCAGCGCTTTTTATTGGACGAATTTTTCGTGCACATTCACATTATTTCTGAACTGCTCAAACGTAAATGCCAAAAAGACAAAACACAAAAATTATTTCCAACTAAACGGGTTTTTTACCCAAAACAGCACCCTCTGAATGACATATCAATTTCTTGATTAGTTTTCGTGCATATTAGGATGTCTTTATGCACGCAAGGTACCTTTGTACGTTTTTGAGCGCCCCGCGCGCTCCAGCGTGCCATACACGCCGTCGCGTAACCACGGCGCATGTGACGCGCTCGCACGAGCAGCTCAACCAACAGAAAACGGCTAATTATCTGCGGATAAACCTAAAGCCGCGGCCGGAGTGGATGTACGGCAAGAACGCTCGATCTTCCTCACAGATGTTTCCTGCAACGTTGTCGCGAGCATCAAGCTCCAAAAGACCGCGAGCAATCGAAAGCTCGCCCGCATAACGGCCATATGCCTTGCTACTTACCAAGATGGCGCCAGTAGCAACAGTTTCCCAAGTAGAAGGCTTTGCATCGTAAACGGGAGCGTCTTTCCACAGCCTGGACTCCTGCGAGCGAATAATATACGAGCTGGAATCAGGTCGATCGGTCTGAAGTCGATCATACAGATACTCAAATTCAGGCTTGAGCTCCGTCTTTAGCTCAATACAGTTTTGCTCAAGCTGACCGATACGCTTCCACGTAGCCTCAGTAACATCTGGGTCGCCAATAAGCACCACGTCAGAATCAGCGTCGTAGAGAGCAAGCATCGCCTGAATAAGTGCATCGCCCGAAAGCCCACGGTGTTCCTCGACAGTTGGCAGCCCCTCATAGAGAGGACCACGGAAAACCTCACCAGGAACAAACGAGAAAATCTGAAATCCAAGCGCCGAAAGGCGCGCGTTAATATGTGCGACGCGCTCCAGCGAAAGACCCGTGTAGCTCTTGGGATAGTAATTATGGCAGGCAGCAAAACGAGTGAAGTCGGCGCCAGCTGCTCGCCATGCGGAAATGTCGTCCTTGGTGATGGTCGAAGCGTTAAAGACCACGTGGAACTTGCGAGAGAGCTCTACGGTCTCCGCCGCGTCAAACCCAAAGTCAAGGCGCACATACGTAATGCCCAGCTCCGCAAGCTCGTCAAACTTCTGAACGCCGAGCTTTGAAAGAGTAGCAGGAGAAACATCAGCAATGAGGTTAATCTCCGCCTTCCTGCAAAGTTCCAAGAGCTTACGAGCCTCGGTGCGATAATCAATCCCCTCTTCCTCTGGAATCTGGAGAGAAGTAAAGGCGTAGTGGCATCCGGCTGCCTGCGCTTTTGCTACAACCTCAGCATTAGCTTCATATCCACTGGCAAAATACAGTGAAATTCCGGTGCGCATAAATCCTCCAAGTAAATTGCAAACGCTTCTAGAAGACGGGTTTCTCGCCAGACGAAAAGATCGACGGCCAGTCGAACGCCAGGCGACAAGACCAACGAACGGCCAGTCGGGCGCCGAACGAGAAAAAATCCCTCTTCCTAGGATACCTAAGAAGAGGGATAAACGTTTCTAAAACGTGTGGTTTTTACTCGCCGAAGACGTCGTTAATACGATCCTCGTCAACGCCGAAGAACCAAGTAAGTGCGAAACCTGCAGCGTAAGCAAGAAGCATTGCAAGCAGGTAGAAGACCTGGTTACCAGGCTGGACGATCAGCAGACCAAAGAGGCCGGAGACGCCCTGGGAAACGGTACCAAGGTGGAAGAGGTAAGCAACTACGGAGCCAACACCGGAGCCAAGGCATGCAGTGATGAATGGCTTACCAAGAGGCAGGGTAACTGCGTACATAAGAGGCTCGCCAATGCCGAGCATACCAACTGGGATGGACTCGGTCAGGTACTTCTTGACACGCTTGTTCTTGGTCTTGAAGAGGATTGCAAGACCAGCACCAACCTGGCCGCCGCCTGCCATCATCAGCAGAGGAAGCAGGTAGTTGATACCCTGAGTTGGGCCCTCTGGATTGTTAAGCATAACGTGGATTGGTGTAAGTGCCTGGTGAAGACCAACAGAAACCAGTGGCAGGAAGGTAGAACCAAGCAGGTAAGCACCAAAGACGCCAAGCTTGTCATAGAAGAACTGAAGGACAAAGAAGATTGCCTGAGTGAGCCATGCGCCTGCAGGCTGAAGAATCAGGACAGAGCCAATGACACCGATGATAACGGTGCAAAGTGGAGTCAGGAAGGTGTCAAGAACGCTTGGCATAACCTTGTGCAGGTTCTTCTCCAGGAATGCGAAGAAGATTGCGCAGATGATTGCACCAATCATGCCGCCTGCTGCTGCGTTGAACAGATCAGAGGAAGCAACGATAAATGCGCCCTCCTTGAAAGCAACAGTTGGGAGGCTGAATGGAAGGTGAACCAGACGAGTTGCAACGCCGTCAACAGTCTTGGAAGCAAGAAGAGGCATACCAGCGTTAGCAATGGAGAGTGCACCAGCCATAGCACCAAGAACGCGAGAACCGCCAAACTCCTTGGCAGCATTCTCGCCAGCGAGAACTGGCAGGTAAGCGAAAAGTGCCCAACCCATGGTCCAGATAGCTGCGAACCACCACTCGTTGGCATAAGCCTTACCAGTGGAGAAGTTGATAACGTTGATGATACCGTTGATCAGACCTGCAGAAATGATGCCAGGAAGCAGTGGAACAAAGATGTTAGCAATCTTCTTGAGGAAGCGCTGAACAGGCTTGTTCTCATACTTAGCCTTCTGAGCTGCCTTGTTGTCCTTAGCTGCGGAAACAACGTCGTCCTCAGATGCGTCACCAGCAGCAACGCCGGTAAGCTTGGAGAACTCAACAATAACCTTGTTGACAACGCCAGGACCAAGAACAACCTCAAGGTACTCTGCATCCTCGACCAGACCCATAACGCCATCAATAGCCTTGATAGCCTCAGAGTCAACCTTTGCAGGATCTGCGGTCTTAATGCGGAGCCTGGTCATGCAGACCATGTTGCTCTGAACATTTTCTTTGCCACCGACGGCAGCAAGAATCTGTTCTGAAAGCTTGGTGTAATCCATACTTTCCTTCTTTCTCTCGTTGCGATGTTGCAACAAATACTTATCAAGAATACATAAAAAATGAACTTGGCGGTATAACAATCCATACCTGTGGTTCATTGTTTCATGTTTTGACCTAATTCGAACGCCCCATTACTGCAGGTAAATTAAGCGTTTTTCAAAAACTTTGCAACCATTTGCACGTCACGCTGATACCACTGACCGATGCGGCCGGAACAAAATGCTCACGCTTGTGTCATTTGTTCCTACAGTATTACTACAGAGCACCTCTAACATGACCATGAGCCGCCTCAAGCTTAGCTTTAGCTTCGTCTACAGGCATCTTGGTCAGCAGCATGACAATAGCAAGCTTTGCATTACCATCAGCTTGCTCAAGTGCCTGAGCTGCCTCTTCACGAGTACAACCCGTAGCTGCCATGGTGATGTTCTGTGCACGAACTACCAGCTTCTTGTTGGTCTGCTGCACGTCAACCATAAGGTTCTGATATGCCTTACCCACGCCAACCATAGAACCAGTAGAAATCATGTTCAGAATCATCTTCTGAGCGGTACCAGACTTAAGGCGCGTGGAACCTGTAAGAACCTCAGGACCGCAGGAAGGCTCAATGGCAAGTTCTGCCTCTTTGCCCACCTCAGAGCCCTTATTGCAGGCAATAGCAACGGTCTTGCAGCCCAACGAACGAGCATAGCGCAGGCCGCCAATAACGTAAGGTGTGCGACCACTAGCTGCAATTCCAATAGCAATGTCGTTCTTGTTCAGGCCAATCTTCTTGAACTCTTCTTCGCAAAGCTCAAGAGAATCTTCCGCGCCTTCAACTGCACGTACAAAGGCCTTCTCGCCACCGGCGATAAGACCAACAACCACGTCAGGAGAAACGCCAAAAGTAGGCGGACACTCAACCGCGTCCAAAACGCCCAGACGACCGGAAGTTCCAGCGCCAAAATAGACGATTCTGCCGCCAGCTTCTAGCGAGGAAACCGCCCACTCAACTGCCTGTGCTACCTGCGGAAGAACCTCTTTGACGCCAGCAACCACGTTGAGGTCTTCTTGGTTCATAACGCTAACCAGCTCAAGCGGGGTCATCTGATCCAGGTCCATGGTGTTGGGGTTTCTTGTTTCGGTGACAAGTTTTGTTAAATCAATCACGTTTTCACCTTCTGTGTTGTGATTTTTACGCAATAACGTCGTTGGCTGTACCAGGCAAATCTTGGTCAGAAGAAAGCGTGTTGACACGCTCGGCTGAATCTAACTTACCAATATAGTTTGTCGAGAAACGCTTAACGCTCTTCTCGTAATTTCTATTTACATAGGCTGCAAAGAGCGCATCTACAACGTTGAGCTGGGCAATTCTTGAAGACATGGCGCCACTTCTCATAATGTGCTCAGTCTCTGCAACGCCCAAAACGTAGTCGGAGCGGTGAATCAATTCCGAGTCAATACCACCGCGGGTAATGGCAACCACCTTGGCACCGTTTGCCTTTGCAATCCACGCACACTCAATGGCTTCGCGCGTAAGGCCTGAGTAGCTGACCACAATAGCAAGATCTTCTCGCCCCATGTTTTTAGCGTAGAGCATCTGAGAGTGGTAATCGTCGCTCAAGTTGCAGTTGATGTTAAGGCGCATGAGTTTGAGCTGCAGGTCTCTTGCAACCAGCAGCGAAGCTCCCATGCCAAAGAGGCAGATGGAATGAGCTTGCATCATGAGTGAAACAACTGAGTCAACAACCTGAGCGTCAAGCAATTGCCTGGTAAGCTCCAGTGAAGAAATGTTCTTTGCCGTAACTTTTTCGATGATCACATCAGTGGTGTCACCTGCGATAACGCCGCCGACAGCAATATCGTTGCTTTTATTGCTTACTGCCAGCTCGTAAATGAGCGCCTGCTGGAACTCTTTATAGCCACCGCAGCCAAGTTTCTTGCAAAGCCTGACAACCGTTGATGCAGATGTATACGTTTGAGCTGCTAGTTTATGGATTGATTGACCAACTGCCGCCTCTGGATCCGACAGAATATAGTCGACTATATCGCGTTCAGCTGAACTAGCATTCTTGCGATACTCTTCCAGACGTAGACGAACACCTCTCACGCAATCACCTCCGGCCGTCCAGTTGACTAAAACGTTTGACTATATTGTTTCACGATGCCATAAAAATTTCATCTGTAAAGTAGGCAGTGCCGTAAACGGTAGTATTGCATGCGCAAGTGTAAGCGCGCTCCATGTGCGTTGCATGCGTGACTACTCATGTTTTCCCAGCGTAGTGTGGGGGCAATTGTCGCAAAAACTGAGCCTTGCTTTGGGTACGTTACTATCACTTCATAAAAACTTTTACTAACGAGTAGACATTTGACCATGTAAAACCTGATTAAAATATTTCATCTTTGCCTAAAAAATTCAAATTTAGATACCATTGACAGCTTTTTTGATACCACTCGCAGTACGTTAACGTACCCATCGTTTCAACTTACGCAAACTAACTGCAATTTTGATAGAACGCACGTCATCATAAGCGCAAATTATCTCAGCCAATTGAGATAGCAGGTGTTTCACCTAAGGCAAAACCGAAGGAGACAATATGCGCACCAACGAAGATTTACCCCAGAATCAAAATGCTCACTCTGAGCACTCATCTAACGCAGGCTCCCCTGCTGGACAGACCAGAAGGCAATTCCTCAGTAGAAGTGCTCTTGGTCTAGCCGCTCTAGCAGGCCTTGGCCTTACCGCCTGCCAAACAAAAGGCGGCGCAACTGCTGCTAAGGGAACCGCAAAGAAGGTTGACTCCGTAGATGGAACCTTCCAGTACGAGAAAGTCTTCCCTGTTCTCAACGACAACGAGGCCTTTGACGACTCTCTTGTTACCAACCAGCTCAATAGCTTTGTTTGCTTTGCAGGTCAGGGCACCGTCTATGTAAAGAGCTCCGAGCCTCAGAGCTTTGCGCTCTTTGTAAATGGTCACCAGGTTCCAACCGATAAGCTTGACGGCTCTTCCTGGAACCAGATTGATATCTCTGACGTAACCGTCAACGGAGACAACCGCCTGCAGGTCAGCACTGTTAAGGAGACGCAGGCTACCTTTGAGGTCAAGATTGGCTATCCAACCCTTATTGACGGCACCAAGGACTACGCCGACAACGACAACTTTAAGCTGATTGACCAGATCATCAACGCAGAGATTGCCAACGGCTTTACCTCTGCTCAGCTGGTTGTCACCAGATACGGCAAAATTATCAAGAAGACTAACTACGGCAACGTCAATTCCTACAACAAAGACGGCTCTCGCATTAAAGATGGCAAGGCTGTTGACGACAACACCCTCTACGACCTTGCCTCTAACACAAAGATGTATGCCACTAACCTGGCAATTGAGAAGCTGGTTACCGACGGTCAGCTGGATGTTTCTAAGAAGGTTCAGGAATACATTCCAGACTTCAAGGACCAGGAAGGCGATAAGATCCTGGGCAAGAATGACCTTACTGTTCGTGAGATTCTTGAGCATCAGGCTGGATTCCCACCAGATCCTCAGTACCACAACCGTAACTACAACCCAGAGAAGCCTGACGATCCTCAGCCAAACGCAAACCAGAAGCTGTACTCCCAGAATCGCGACGAGATTCTGCAGAAGATTATCGAGACACCACTGCAGTATGTCCCTGGCACCAAGACTGCCTATTCCGACGTAGACTACATGCTTCTTGGTTTTATCATCGAGAAGATTACCAACAAGCGCCTTGACCAGTACGTCAAGGAAGCTCTCTACGAGCCACTGGGACTCAAGAACGTCACGTTCAACCCACTCGATAATGGCTTCAAGGCTGACGGAATTGCAGCTACCGAGCTTAACGGCAATACTCGTGACGGACTGATTACCTTTGACAACATGCGTACGGATACCATTCAGGGCACCGTCCATGACGAGAAGGCCTACTACGCCATGGGTGGAATCTCTGGTCACGCTGGTCTGTTCGCAAACGCTTCTGACCTGGCTGTTCTTGTCCAGACTGTTATGAACCGTGGTGGTTACGGCAACACCATGCTCTTCAGCGAGGACGTTCACGACCAGTTCATCAAGCCAAAAGACACAAATGTCACCTACGGTTTGGGCTGGAGACGTAAAGGTCACATTGGCTACCAGTGGGCCTTCTCGCCTATTGCAAACGCTGCAACCGTTGGACACACCGGCTGGACCGGCACTCTTACTGTCATTGACGTCTACAACAACACCAGCTTGGTGCTGCTCACCAATACTAAGAATTCACCAGTCATTGACAACAAGGTCAACCCTAACGACTTTGTGGGCAACCACTTCCTAACCGGTGGTTACGGTGTTGTTTCTACGCTAGCATTTGATGGTCTTGACGATGCAAACGCAGAGGGCAACAACGCCAAGCTGATGGACATGGTTATTGCTAAGTACAAGCTCATTCAGGCCGAGGCAGATTATCAGACTGACCCCGATAAGGCTTCCCTGAAGGCTCTGCTTGAGGTCTGCGACCAGAGGAAAGACTCCAAGGTTATCAAGGACTTCCAGGCAAGCGACTTGTACAAGACCATCTCGGAGTTTGTTGGTAAGTAGCACGCGGAAACCGCTTACCGGCAGAGGCTTCGCTCAACGGTGAGAAGTGACTCCTTACGTAAAGCTCGTGTAAACAAGCTGCGAAGCGGGAATAAACGCAGTACACGAACAAGGTACGATACACATCTTGTCTAGTAACGGCCCTCTCCTCCGTCTAGACACACCAAAGCCCGGATGCTATTGCGCGGCATCCGGGCTCTTTTTGTGCGTGCGCGCACGCTGGGTCCACGAGCTGCAAGGGTTTCTCGGCAGGTACGTCTTGCGAGCTGCGGGCGCGCGGGTTTCTCGGCGGGTACGCCATGCGAGCTACGGGTTTCTCGGCAGGTACGCCGCGAGCCTGAAAAGTGCATGAAGTCTGAGTAAATTTGCTCAGACTTGGCGAGAAAAACCGGCAAAACCACTCAGACATGACATGCTTTTCCGGCAAATCACTCAGACTTGGCGAGAAAATCAGGCTCCCTGAAGGAAGTTCCCTGTGCGTTTTAAGGCCCGACTGAAGCTTGTTTGAAGCGCGCCTGAAAAGTGCAAAGAGTCTGTGTTTGGGGCACAGACTCTTTGATGAAATTAGGCAGAATCCACCGATTCTTTGATGCTTTCAGGCAAAAGTTACAGATTCTTTGCAGAAATCAGGCGCACCGGGCGCTATATGGGCGCGAACTTGTGGGCACGTTCGCTAGGCGTACCTTACAGTGCGGCGAGAAAATCATCTGCTTGCTGAGCGATTGCCTCGTAAACCTCGGGTTCTGGCTCCCAAGTTCCCTCAGTCCAAGCGGTAACAGGAAGCGAGAAGCCATTGAACGGCTCAACCGGCTTAGTACGCAGAGCCAGGAACTGCTGCTTTACCACGGCGAGCGATCCTGCAGTCTTGTTTCGGCCGCCGACGCCACTTGCAGTAACAACCTTGCCAGCAATTGCAGTCTCGGACTTCTTCTCGTAATCGGAAGTGAGCGGACGGCTCAGCCAATCCAGGATATTCTTAACAGTGCCGGGAATGCTGTAGTTATACTCCGGGGTAAAGAGCCACACTCCGTCGGCAGCCATGACGGCATCCCTAACCTTTTGGACACCTTCAGGAGCTGGGAATTCTTCGTCCTGGTTAAGCAGAGGGACGTCCAAAACGTCAACGACCTCAATCTCCGCCTTGCCTTCGAGTGCCTTTGCCGCAACCTGGCTCAGTGTCTTATTGAACGAATTCTTACGGCCAGAACCGATGATAAATACAATTTTCTTCATGAGCAGACCTCTCCGAGAATGCTGTGTAAATAAAAATCATGCACGAGCAAATCTGCCCGTACATGATTTGTGTACCCAAATGTTAGCTCTGTAGTCGTATTTAACAGAAGGCCGAGAAATTCGTGCAGCTCTCAAGCGCTTTTACCACCTGTTCAAGACCAGCAAGGTCTGCCTGAGTAAATCGCGCCACGTTAGGGCTATCAATGTCCAGCACGCCAACTACCTGGCCATCCTTGAAGATAGGAACAACTACCTCGGAGTTGGATGCAGAATCGCACGCGATGTGCCCAGGGAACTGATGCACGTCCTCTACCAGCTGGCTTGTCTTTGTTACCGTAGCTGTACCGCACACTCCCCGACCAAACGGAATGCGCACGCAGGCAACTTTGCCCTGGAACGGTCCCAGACGCAGCTCGGGAGTGCACAGCTCGTGGGCACTCGGAGCCGCACCCGCACCCGGCACCGCGCCCGTCACCGTAGTAGGATCTACCAGGTAGAATCCCGCCCAGTTGATGTCGTCGAGCGCGTCCCACAGAAGAGCGGCAGCGTTGGACAACACCGGCAGCCAGTGAGCGTCAAGCTCAGCAAGCGAGACAATCTGTTTTGCAAGTAAACCGTAATCCGCCATGCTTACTTCTCTGGCAAAATCTCAATCCAGCAGCCATCAGGGTCTGCGATAAAGTAGAGACCCATCTTTGGGTTCTCTTTAACAATACAGCCCATCTCCTCGTGAAGTGCGTGGAACGCATCAAAATCGTCAACGCGAAACGCAATGTGAGTGTCTTTTCCGCCGTTATCGTAGGGGTCTACCCAACCGCGGTTCCACGTGAGCTCCAGCTCAAAAGGAGACCAGTCGTTTACCAAAAACGTGTTGGTCCAAGAACCGTCCTCTGGTCCCTTAACGCGGTCAACGCGAAATCCCAGAGCCTTCTTGTAGAACTCGACGGTTTTCTCGTTATCCAAAACATGAGTGCAGCGGTGAACAAAACGTGCCTGCATAAATCCTCCTTTGCTGTACGCCAAACTCGCGCCTAGTTGAGCTCCTGCTCAAGCTGATCGACAAGCTCGCCGAAGTACTTGAGCGCAGCGTTAACGGGGTCTGGAGTGGCCATGTCAACGCCAGCGCCGCGGAGCAGCTCGATTGGAGTCTTGGAGCAGCCGCCGGATAAGTAGCCAATGTAATCCTTGACCGCAGGCTCACCCTTAGAAAGGATGCGCTGGGACAGGGCAATGGCTGCCGAGAAGCCAATGCAGTACTGGTAGACGTAGAAGTTGTAGTAGAAGTGAGGAATGCGCGACCACTCCAGCTTGATCTCTTCATCCAACTCAATGCCAGGTCCAAAGTACTCTGCGCAAAGCTTGCCATAGCGCTCGGAGAGAACCTCGGCGTTCAGAGCAACGCCATCAGCGTTCATCTGGTTGATGTCGCGCTCAAACTCGGCAAACATGCACTGGCGGTAAATGGTGCCACGGAAGCCCTCGAGGAAGTGGTTGAGGATGTACGCATGACGAGCAGGATCGGTCTCGTGTTCAAGCAGGTAGTGCGAGAGCAGTGCCTCATTGCAGGTAGATGCAACCTCTGCAACAAAAATGGAGTAATCGGAGTAGGTAATCTCCTGGTTGTGAGAGGAGTGGTACGTGTGCAGAGAGTGACCCATCTCGTGGATGAGGGTGTAAACGTCATCGAGTCCGCCCTGGAAGTTAAGGAGCATAACAGGGTTCATGCCCTTGCCACCTGCAGAATAAGCACCGGAGCGTTTACCTGGAGTCTCGTACACGTCAACCCAACGGCTCTCCAGACCCTTCTTGACCAGGTTAACGTACTCCTCACCCATAGGTGCCAGCGCCTTAACAATAAGGTCGCAAGCCTCCTCATAGGTAAACTTCATGTCAACGTCATCAACAAGAGGAGTGTAGACGTCCCAGAAGTGCAGCTCATCCAAGCCCATGACACGCTTGCGCAGGTCAACGTACTTGTAGAAAGCTGGGAAATTCTGGTGAACGGCGTCGATGAGGTTGTTATAGACCTCAACAGGAATCTCGTTTTCTGCAAGAGCAGCCTCAAGGGAGCTTGCATACTTTCTAGATGACGAGAAGAACTGCAGGTTCTTAACTTGACTGGTTAGAATTGCAGCGGAGGTGTTACGGAACTCACCAAAGCGGCTGTAGAGCTGTTTGAACGCGGACTCGCGCAGGACGCGGTCACTATCCATCAGCAGAGGAACAAATGAACCGCTGGTCAACTTATGAGCCTTGCCCTCAGAGTCAACTGCGTCGTCGAAGGTAAGGTCTGCGTCATCAAACATGGAGAAGATGTTGGTTGGCTGAACAGACAGCTCTTCGGCACGTGCCAGCAACGCCTCTTCCTCAGCAGAAAGGGTATGCTCACGCTGGTTCAAGATCTTGTTGAGCTTACGACGATAAAACTCAAGAGCTGGAACCTCTGCATAGAACTTCTCGACAGATTCTGCTGGGATTGCAAGAAGCTCTGCAGCAAACCAAGAAGTTGCCTCGCCAATCTGCGTATATGCGCTGGTAGCGTTTGCAACATATGCCTGGTACTTGGCAACACGGGTGTCCTCGTCGCTCTTGCGCTCAGCGTAGTTAATGATCTTGTAGAGCAGAAGGGTCATCTGATCCTCAAGCTGCAGGAACTCCAGAAGAGCCTGAGCAGAGGTAGAAATCTTGCCCTTAAACGCAAGCAGCTTTGGACAGTAAGCCTTGAGCTCCTCGAGGCCAACCTCAAATGCCTCATCACTAGGGAACATTGAGGACAAATCCCACTTATATTTGCTGTCAATTTCTTCGCGAGACTCGTATGCCATGAGCCTTCCTTTCTTGGCTTGGTTAGTATTCACTGGTATGTAGTGTCCCACATACGCGGCGGTTTCATGCTGATAACAAGAAAAAATGAACCCATTTGATACAAATCATCAAACGGATGTAAACCCTCACAACTCCATCTCTACCGTTCACGGAAAATGTCAGCTTTGGTGAACAAACTGTAAATCCGTGTGCCCAGCAGGGATATAATCGCAGGTGAACAACGGATGGAGGATTATCGTGAAGATGCACCTCATTGAGCCCGACGCTTGTATTCAAAGCACACCTACCGTATTGCTGATTCATCCCATGCTCTCGTCTGCAGAGGGAATGAAAACAGTTCTTGTGAGCAACATGGGCGATGGCCTGCGCTATCTGGTCCCAGATCTTGCTGCCCACGGAGAGGAAGACGCAACGGAATATGTCTCTGCGTCCCAAGAAGCTGCGCAGATTCATGACTGGCTGCTGGAGCACGACATAACCCATCTCTCCCTTGGTTTTGGCGCGTCCCTAGGCGGCGTAGTTCTATCTGAGCTCCTCAAGTTCCCCGATTTAGTCTTTGACCACCTCTTCTTTGAGGGAACAAGCTTCTGGACAGGAGGATTTCTTGCCTCCGCGCTTGAGTTTGTGCTCAAGAAAGTATTTCTTGCCAAGCGCCGCAAAGCTATTGCAGACCCCGAACTTTCCGTACAAAAGATGGAACAACTTTACGGAAAAGTCGCAGCTAAACCTATGTCAGAACACTTTATTGCGATGAGCGACCAAAGCATCCAGAACATCATTCACGACTGCAGCAACGTTAACCTTCCCACCCTTAGCCCTGAGGTACAACACCGCTGCATCTTTACGTATGGCGAGAAGGACTTTGACTTGAAACGTGCAAGGAAGGTTCTGCCTAAGGTGTATCCCGAAGCCACGCTTACTATCTGGCAGGGCTATGACCACTGCGAGCGTATGACCAGCGACTCGGCAGCGTATGGCCAAATGCTCAGAGAGCTTGTGGTTTAGAGCTTATTAACTATATTTAAATTACTACCATAAACCATAGATAGCGAGAGGATTAATATGCTCGAATCAGATAAACCAATTGCCAATGCTAGCGAAGATAAATTGAATATGACTGAGCCAGCAAATTCATTAGCCCGGATTCTTTCTGATCAAAAAGATTCAGATTCACTAGTAGTCGGTATTTATGGCGAATGGGGTTCAGGGAAATCCTCTTTTGTTAATCTTTTAAAACAAGAGTTGATTAAATTATCAAAAATTCATCCTGAAAATAAACAGCCTGTTATGATTACCTTTGATCCATGGCTATGCACATCCGATAACGCCATGCTTCATCGTTTTTTTAACGAATTGGCCACTTTCCTAGATTCAAAAGCCAATCTGAATAGTGTTGCCAAGAAGATTATTAAATACTCCAAAATTATCGCTCCTTTGGTGGTTCCTTATATACCTATTCCTGGGCTCAAAGATTCATTCGATTGTGTCCTAGATCATGTTTCTGAATCTCTCGAAGATTCAGAATTTACTACCGAAGAATTGAAGAAAGAAATAGAAGAATCATTAAAAACATGTCAACAAAAGTTTTATATCTTCATTGATGACTTAGATAGATTGCCCGACAATCAAATTCGTCTAATATTTCAATTAGTGAATCATTTGGCAGATTTTCCAAATATCACTTATATTATCCCTTTCGACTATGATGTAGTAACTACTGCTTTAAACAAAATCCAATCTAAAAAAGGTGCAGAATACTTACAAAAGATTATTCAACTTCCCTACAGTATTCCAAGACCCGGACAAGAACAAATCATTGAGATTCTTTTAGAAGAACTCTCTATTTATACAAACAAAATTCCGGAAGAAAACTTTTCACAAAATAGATTCTTTGATGTACGAAACAATTTTATTAAAACTTATATTCATACTCTTCGAGATATGAAATTATTAATAAATACTTTTTCGGTAAATATAGTGAAGCTTTCTGATGAATTAGACGTAATAGATTTATTGGCCCTCTCTTTGCTTAAAGCCTTCAATCAACCTCTGTATAAATGGATATATGAAAATAAAAGTTTACTTTGTACTTATGACTTAGATAGTCAAACAGATAATGAGAATTTATCTAGGTCACTTCTTACCAGTGGGACTTGTACTGACCAAAACCTACAAAATACAATTACTCGTTTATCAACATTATTTCCAAAACTCACTTATTATGAATCAAATTCATCTGAAAATGAAAATAGACGTCTTCGTCGTATTTCGTGTGAGGATTATTTTGATCAGTACTTCTCTGGAGATTTTCCTCAAACTTTTGTACGACGAGATGATCTAAATAAAATCCTTCATGCAAATGATTCTTCCATTACACATGAAATAATAAATGAAGCTATTATTAATGAACAACTCACAAATCTGCTTAATGAAATAAAATATAATCTTGAATTTTTTAATAAGCAATCTTTAATAATACTGTCGGAACAACTAATTTATGCTTTGGGAAAAAGTAGCGAATACATTAACAAATCGTTTTTTGGAATGTCCGCAGACACTCTTATGTCGTTTATTCTTTCTGATGTACTTAAAAAAATAGGAAAAGTTGATTCCGATCTGATAGTAAAAAAATCTTTAAATTATGTTGATTTAGATAATGTTTTAAGCTTTGCCTATTGGTTAAATCATGAAGAATTAGTTCATGGTCGTCTTGCTTCAAATGAAAAATCTGAAGACAAACAATCTATAAACATAGCAACTCTTGTGGAAATAGAACAAATATATGCCAAGAAATTAGAGGGAACGATTTCAAACACCGATCTCCTATCCATTCATTTCGATTTACATTTACCGATGTATTTATGGAGTTGTTATAATTTTGAGCGATATAAAGATTTTTGGATTAAGAAATTTAACGACGATGATTTAAATTACATTGTCTTCATTGACTCTATCTCTAATGAATTGACCTCTGGCTCATACAAAAAATGGTCATGGGATCCTGCAGATTTTAATAAATTAATAAGTTACGAAAAAATAAAAAGCCATATCTTAAAACTAAAAAAATCAGAAAAGTTGAAAAATATTTCAACAGAATTAATTTGTAAGGCAATTACCTTCGTCGAAATGGAACCTAATGAAGAATCAAATTTGAATGATCAAATGGATTCCGAGTTCACAAGCGTTCAAGCAGAGAAAAAATTATCAGAATGGATTATCTAAAAGTTATATGATTATGAAGCAGAATTTGAACCTACAACCTTCGAGTCGTGGTCAGTAAGAACTTGCTCTCGTTAAGCGAATTACCAAGAAAAACTAGGGAATTAGTTCGTTACTCTAAACGAACTAAAATCATAACCACCCGCATATGAACTGCCTCCCATTTCTTATGTCCAAGAAATGGGAGGCAGTTCAGATAAGGAGGCCTTTGGCGTATTTACCGCTGAATCGTCTCGGTGCCCTAGAAGACATGCTCATAAGAGTTGCAGGGAAAACGATTCCCAAGAGGATGCAGACCAGACCGTCTATCACGTAGAACAATGTTGCGCCATCGAACTTGGACGCCACAGATCCTTCCGACTGTAGAGACAGATAGATATGCATAAGAGAAAGAGCGGAAAACGTAAACAAGGTAACCATCAAAGAGGCAATCCCATATTTTCTTTCTTTATCGTTTGAGTCCTCTGCATTTCGCCTTACCGAGAAAAAGCTCAGTAAGAGGCCAATTGCCAGACAGATCACCGGAAGGATGAGAAGCTCCCATTTCTGCCCCCACCGGTCAACAGAATCCCCAAACCAATGGGCGGGTATCGATTGGGGAATCGAATTCCACAAGACAAGCAGAACAACCGCAGGCAGTATCCCAAGAAAAACCGCCAGCAAACTCATGGCCTTATCGAAATACCCTTTATCGCCCTTCATCAGCTTTGCCATCTCCTCATGCCAAAAACTGTCTGGACGGACCTTTACACGCTGTCACTCGGGAAGACAAAGGCGGTCTTGAGTCCCCGCCCCTTATCACATTATATCTGTCGCCATAGGAAAGATGCGCAAGATCGGTGCAGCGCTTGAATTGATTCTTGGTCAGCTAGTTCCTGCGTCAGCCCAGTGCCATACCCATCATATAAATAGGGAGATACGTAACACCTTCGAAAGCTCCTGGAGTATCCACATTGCCGTCATGGAATACATAGACATGTTCGAAGTTGTAGTTTTTTGTTGTTAGGAGATTGTCAAGCGCACTGTGGCGTCGATAGTTCTTACCACTCTTTATCTCACAGAGGTCGATGCCTCCTTGTTGCCCCTGAAGCACAAAATCAACCTCGCCTATCTTGGAGGAATTATAGTAGCGCAGTTCCCTTCCACACGCCTTGAATTCCTGGGCTGCCGCATTCTCAAATATCGACCCAAAGTTTATGCTTGACCTTCTATTGAGGATATCGATATCGACATCCCCCATCATTTGGGCGGTAAGCAGGCCGACGTCATTTGCGTAAAGCTTCAGCATGTTTCGGTCCTCATGGGCGGCAAGGGGAAACGTCGGCTCATTGACTCGGAATGCCGGAAGAGCGACCCCTACGTGCTCAAGCCAGTCGAACGCGAACTCAAGGTTGGCAAACCTCAGACTCTTCCCCAGCCTTGCATATTTGAAGCGCTTGTTTTCGGAATTCAACTGAGAAGGTATGGACTCGTATACCATTTGTACCTGGCGCGCCTCAAGCGTATCCGATACATACTTGGCCATGTCCATCTCGTACATGTTCACAATTCCCCTCTGCAGATTACGGGCTCGCAAGAGGTCGTTGTTGTCCACAAAGGCCTGCACAACGTCAGGCATACCGCCTACCAAAAGATACCGGTAAAAGGTATCCGTAAGCTTATCATGCAGATAATCAGGCACAGGGGTAAGGGATTCCATACAGGCAGAAACAGCTTCCAATGCCGTCTTGCCTATCCCACTTGCCCAGCAAAACTCCTCAAAATCAAGGGGATACAAGGTTACTTCCTGCAAAAAACCAACGGGAAGGGAGGAAATATTGGATACCTCAAGCCCCAGCAGAGAGCCCGAAAGAATGTAATCGTAGTCGGTCCGTTCAAGGAGCATCTTGATCCAGGTGAGCAGGTCCGCACCACACTCCTGGATCTCGTCGAGGAAGACGAGGGTCTTTCCGGCCTCCAGTTCTTTCCCGCTGAGCACGGAAAGACGTAGAAGCAGGTCATCGGCATCAATCGCCCTCATGACCGTCTCTTTGGCAGTCTTGTTGTCGAAGAAGTTCACCTCGGCGAGGATCTCATAGTTGTCTGCGGCAAACTGCCTGACAAGGGTCGTCTTTCCTACCTGTCGGGCTCCTTTGACGAGAAGTGCCTGCTTCGTCTTGTATCGTTTCCAATCCTCCAGCCTTTGGTATGCCTTGCGTTTGAGCATGATTTCATCTCCCCATAGTAATTAACAAGTGAAATGCGTTTTTCACACTCTATGATACGCTTTCAGTTGCGTTTTTTACATCATTTTATAGAGGTTTTATTGCGTTTTTCGCACGCTAGGACAGTCTCTCGGTCGCGTTTTTTACACCCTGTACCCCTAGTCCACGTCCTCCCGGTGGTCCGCGATGTTATCTCACCACGGGGCGTAATCAGGGTCAGAGTGACCTGTATCGTTTTTTTCGGACACGGGCATCCCAGATTCAAAACCCAGGAATCGTATATGCCCAGACAACCGAGAAAGCGAGGCAAGGCATGGGCAACAACAAGTACACCGACGAGTTCAGGCGCGAGAGGTCACACTATGCATCGACTAAGGCCGAGGGGACTTCCTCATAAACGGTCTCGGTCTGCGCCGTGTCGCTCGCGCCCAGAAGGTAGGTTGTGCCGCTCCTCGTCCGCACGAGGAGCCAGGGGCCGACCTCGGGGTCCAGGCACACCTTGAGCGATCCGTACGCGTCACTTGAGAAGTTACCTTCAAGGAAGGTTTCACTCGCGCCGCCAAACGTGCGCGTCATCTGGGGAAGTTGGTCAACCAGCTCCACAGACACCACGTCGGCCATGTCAATCTCATAGGTTGTGAACGAGTGGTGTGCCCGAATCGTCTGCTCGCTCAACTCAAGCGTCACAGGAGCTCCAAATTCCTCCGCCATGAACGCTCCCGTCACGGGCAGGCAGAGCAGCGAGCAAGCGAGGGCCACTACAATCGCCTTTCCCGCCGGCCGTGCCAGGTTGATCGACGTGTTGATGCCCACGCGCTCGTTCACTATGAGCTCAGCATCGTCGGGGTTATAGTAAAAGATGCCAAAGATCCAGTGATCGTCCTCGTCCACGTAGAAGCCCTCGCCGCTGGCCTTTGTAAGACGCTCCTGTAGGCTACGCACGCGCATCTCGGTTGCAAACGCCACGATTCCAAGGACCGTGCAGGGAAGCATCATACCGATAAAGTACAGATTGGTTGAACCCTGGAAGAGGAGCTGCGCCCAGCTCATGAATGCAAAAGACGCAGCCGCGACGAGGAACACCCTCGCCCAGGCGCGCCGGCGTATGCGCGTGAGCGTCTGCGTGAGGGCGGTGTTGTCGTCCACCACCTCGCTGCGATTGCGGTAACACCAACGGAAGATTGCCCACATCATGAGCACACATACGGCAAACAGCAGGTAGATTACTACGTTGTCACGGTCGAGCAGGACGGGGACCAGGCTCGCCGCGCAGATGAGGACAAACCATATGCTCGAGACGCGCGGGTACGACCGCGCGGCCGCCCCAATATCGGCCACCGTCACACGCTGGGTCGCGGCGCCTCTGGGCCGCCAGCCGCGCTCGTCCTTCAGGGCCGCGAGCCTGCGGTTGGTGAGCGCGTAGATCACCTCGGGCACGATACAGACCACAAGTATCCAGACGCTCCAGCAGAACATGCTCGACCCGGCCCACGCTCGTACCGTTCCTGTCGCCGCACCGCCAAGTGCCGCAGCCACGAGCACAATAGCGCACGCGAGCTGCAGGTGACGGTAGCTGGTAAGAAACGCCTTTACCTGCGCGTCTTCCCGCGCCTCGCGCGGGAAGGTGACGCCGACGACAATGTTCTTTTTGAAGCGCGCGCTGTTCCTGAGCGTCCACCATATGAGGAGTGGGATCCAGCTGCAGGAGAGCCATAGGATAGTCGCAGTGCTCATCATAAACTTCCTTACTTCTAGCGATACGCAATCTCATCCAGCAGGTGCTCGCAGAGCGCGAGAACCTCTTTGCCTGACATCCCACCGGCCACCAGCTCAGCCAGGCGCATCCGCAGCGCGTCCACGATGCCGGAATCGGGGTCTGAGCTGCCATCGGGCTCGCACACGAAGGTGCCACCCCTCCGGTCGCCGAGCACGTGTCCCTCCTGCTTGAGAAGCTGATAGGCCTTGCTCACCGTCATGGCGTTGACGCCGCACTCCGATGCGAGCGCCCGCACGGTCGGCAGGCGCTCGCCAGGCGCAAGCTCGCCTTCGGCGATGCCACGCACGATCTGATCGCGGATCTGCTGGTAGATGGGTGTCGCGGTTGAGAAGTCCAGCTGCAGGAGCATGGTGTGAGCCTCCAACGATGTCTGTATCGTATGTATTACTCATAATGATACATAACAGACAAAGCTGCAAGCGCAGAGGAAACACAGTCCAAGCCGCTTCCGTCACCGCATCATTTTCCATTGTATGATCTGTACCTACAGCAGATCTGCCTTGGCAGAATCGGGGTCCGGCCATGCCCTCCCATTAAGAGCTCGTCTTCGACACGAGCGCTCAACTCCTCGGCGCAGAAATTGACCGGATAGCGAGAAACAAGAGATCGCCGAGAAGGGCGGCTACTCCTGGGTGGCGGACATCCGCGCCCGCATCCGCGTTGCGCGCTCCGTCACGAAACTCTAAACAAACAAAATGAAAAACGTTATCTCAAGCTACTCATAGATCTCGCTTTAGGCAAAGTCTGATCACGCACATATACAAGTAGTCGTACAAGTACAACAACACAAAGCCCTGCTGCAAGCACAGTTTCAACAGTAGCTACTCCGTCGAGCCATTGGAGGGGCTGTCCGAGTTCAGCCAGGTATGCTGACGTCTGCGTACGCGCAACGACACAAATTACAAAGGGGAAAGTAAACGCGGCATGGCTAGGAAAGAACGGTTTTGTAAGACACCTGATGCACCACACAAAAGAAACCACATAAATAAGTGAAGCGATTGCCAGCAGAACCAAAAGAAACGGTACAGACTTTGGTGTAATAGATTGAATATATCCTGCAATGCAAAGACTTGTTGGAGCTGCATAAATACAGGCGAGCGACTCAGCAGAATCAGGCACAGGCCCATATTTAACATACCGTATGCTTACTACAATAAAAAGCACCACAAAGCAGATAAATCCAAACCAAAATGCAACCGTGCCAACACTTGCTTCAAAGTTGAACGCCGGCGCTGTAACACTTGCAACAACAATGCCTACATACACAATGAACCAGCTGGCGTGCACATTCTCCCAATTAAATTTTGCAATATAGCGAGAAGTAAAGAGAGCTATGCACAGGATGTGTAACGCAATTCCTGCAAACCAAAATAACTGTGCCGCATCACCAATATCAGCCTTCAAATACACCGAAATCAGCATAACTGCCATCGGATATGTTGCAGCAACTGAAAGTCCAATTGGATCAGAGAGCTCTCGCAATGCAACTTTAGTCGACACGATAAATTTGAGAGTATAGATAGCTAAAAGAAAAATAGAGATTATGCCACACGCAAGATAAAGCCCTTTATAAGAAGTCTGAAAAAGATTTCCAAGTGCCGCAAAACCTAATGCAACACCGCAAATAGCAACGGGAACTTTTTGGACATAGTTCATAAGGATTCTTCTATCTGTTTAGAAATCATTTTTATTGTTTTTAATAATAGATATTTTTTTATGGAAGTGAACTCAGTAGCAGATATATATCTATGCGTTGTAGTAATTAGCTAACAAAAAACCCGCCTGGCTTCTGCTACCGAGCATGTACACTGGCGGGTCTTCCTTATGCGATGTGCCTGCAATCTGCCCTGCCCCGAGCTCGAAGGCTAAGGGCGGCCGCATGGGCCGACCTCCCGTCGAGACGATCGGCGTGGTGGCAGAGCGACCCTCTCAATCCGAAACCAAACGCAACGCCACAGCGAACGCCGAGGCCTCCACACGCCCCGACTATCGAATCGAACCCGATGCGCCACTCGAGTCTCCGGATGTCGCATCGAAAGGACGGCTGCCCTTTTGCCGCCATGAAATCCGGGAATTCAGATTCACGGCGAAATTGGAGATCATGCGTCAAAGGCATGACCTACGTCGTCGCTCTTCACCCTCATAGGGCGAAGACGGTCTCCCCGTCTATGGACCCGCCTTCGGGCATAACACGACTCAAATCGCAGTGATCGGCCTCCTCTCGACTGCGTTATCGTTGACATCAAAGTTAGATAAGGTTAATATTAGACCGACATTCGTTCTGATATTAAAAACCCATCGGTATGGGACAAGGAATCGGAGCATTGCTTGAGAAAGAACAGCAAAAAACCTGCAGAGCGACGCAAGGAGCTCGTGGATGCGGCAGCGAGGCTCTTCACGGAGAAGGGCTACGAGAGTACATCGGTGCGCGACATCCTGGATGCCGTGAACGGCGCTCCTGGCATGTTCTACTACTACTTCAAGTCGAAGCAGGACGTCTACGTGGCCGTCATGGAGGACTTCATCTCGGAGCGCATGGACCGCAAGTGCGCAGTCATGGAGGACGAGGGCCGGCCGTTCGACGAAAGAATCGCCGCTCTGCGCAGTCTCGTAACGGATGACGTCAACGAATATGTCCGCTCCTTCGACCCCGAGCCGGGTGAGTCAGTTCCCGACGCCTCTTACAAACTCTGGGACATGGTCCAGATGATCGATCGTATGGCAGGCCCCTACACCAAGCTCATGCTGGAAGGGATACAGACAGGCAAGCTCAAGAACCGTCTCGGCGTAAACGAGAGCAATGCACAGGCCTGCGCGCTGTTCATGCTGTACGGGCTCTGGGGCGTCATGTACGACGGGCGTTTTGCACCAGAGTGTGAGCAGCGTTCTCCTCAGGAGGCATTCGAGATAGCGCAGAAGCTGTTTTATTGATGTAGGCAGGTTGCAAAATCGCCGCTCTGAGCGGCGTGCAAAGATGGGCTGATGACGGGAGCATCCAGATGGATGCTCCCGTCAGTGCATTTAAGAGAAAAACGGAACGAATTCGTTCCGATAGCAGTGAAAGGAGCACGGGTCCATGGAGGACGAGACAGACCTGGAAGACCCAGGTAAAAACTTGAAAAAGAAGCAGGGCATGGCCAGGCTGCTGGCCCTCTCTGAGCGAGGGAAGGGGTTTCTCGTGTGCGGCATTACGCTCGGCTGTATCGGGTCAGTGCTGCAGCTCGTGCCCTATCTAGCCTCATGGCGGGTCATAACCTCTCTAATGTCAGGTGTAGCATCTGGCTCGGCCCCCGAGGCGGGCTCCATGCTATGGTGGGGAGTCGTCGGCCTCGCGGGGCTTCTGTCTGGAACTGCAGCCTCCTGGATCGCTGGAATCGCCGCGCATGCGCACGCCTACCGCACGGTCTGCGACATACGCATCGCGGTCGCAGAGCATGTGGGACGCCTCCCGATGGGCTACCTCGACTCCTCGTCCATAGGGCAGGTCGAGCAGGTGATGGATGCGGATGTCGAGCAGGTCGAAGCATTCCTCGCCCACCAGGTGCCCGACCTCGCGAGCGCTCTCGCCACGCTCATCGTCCTCTTCGTCCTGATGTTCACCGCGAATGTCTGGCTTGCCTTGGCCTGCCTTGCGCCAATTGTCATTGGAATCGCCTGTCAGCTGCAGGCGATGGCCAAGGTCATGAAGACGGGCGCAATCAAGAAGAACTTCGATGTCCTTGAACGAATCAACTCGTCGGCGATTCAGTACGTCGAGGGGATGCCCGCCATCAAAGCGTTCGGCCAGACCACGGCGTCCTTTCGCGGCTTCAAGGACGACACCGAGGCCTACCGGGACTTCACTGTAGGCATGACCGACCAGATCCGCCCGGGCTACGTGCGTTTCCGCGTCTTCACGCTTTCGGTCGCGACTTTCGCAGCCCCAGTTGCGATAGCGCTGTTCCTCGACAACCCCTCGGACGTCGCGCTCGCAGCCGTCTGCGTCTTCGCCCTCGTGGTCGGTCCCGCCGCCTCCTCGCCAGTACTCAAATTGCGCATGTTCGCCGAGAGCGTGAACACGGTCAACGAGGCGGTTGGGCGTGTGTGCGCAGTGCTTGATCTGGAGCCGCAAGGACAGGTTTCGCAGGATGTCCGGGCGACTCCCCAAGATGCGGGCATTGCATTCGACCATGTGACCTTCTCCTATCCAGGTGCCGAGAATCCCGCGGTAGATGGGGTGTCGTTCGCTGTAGAGCCCGGCAGCACTTGTGCCATCGTGGGTCCTTCGGGCGCCGGTAAGTCCACAATCGCCGAGCTAGTCGGCCGCTTCTGGGATGTGGATGAGGGAATGGTCCGCATAGGGGGAGTCGATGTGCGCGAGCTGGGGACCGATGCGCTCATGGACAGCGTTGCCTTCGTTTTCCAGGACAGCTTCCTCTTTGCAGGAACCATCCGGGATAACATCGCCATGGGACTGCCCAGCGCGACCGAGGATCAAATAGCCGCAGCGGCTTCGGCGGCCCAGTGCGACGAATTCCTCGCGCGGCTCCCGAAGGGAATCGACACCGTCGTCGGCGCAGGTGGTGTCCGCCTGTCGGGAGGTGAGCGGCAGCGCGTGGCTATAGCGCGGGCAATCCTCAAAAACGCCCCCATCCTCATCCTCGACGAGGCCAGTTCCTTCGCTGACGCACAAACGCAGTTCTCGATCCACCGCGCTCTGGCGGAGCTGACGAGGGGCAAGACGGTTCTGACAATCGCCCACAGACTTGAGACCGTACAGTCGGCGAATCAGATCATCGTGATGGATAAGGGCCGGATTGCGCAACGGGGAAGACACGACGAGCTCATAGGGGTCGATGGGCCCTATGCAGATATGTGGGTCTCCGTCGACAAAGCCGCCGACTGGAAGCTTGGCACAGAGAAGGCTGAGGTGTCGCTATGAGAGGCATTATCGAAGCAATAACCTGCGGAGAGCCGAGGCGCATAGCCAGACCCGCATTCTGGAACACCATTGCCCAGCTCGTATGGTTTCTACCCTTCATCTGTCTGGTGCTGATTGTCAACTACATGTTCGGCTTCTATGCCACAGGCGGACTAAGCAACGCCGGACTCTGGCTCGCGTGGGTTGGCATGGCCGCCTGCTTCGTCCTTGCCCTCGCGGTCGAGAACATCGCATGTAAGGTGACATTCCGTGACGGCTACGCTGTCGGCGCTGCGGGTCGCACAAGCCTGGCCGAGCATATCCGCAAGCTGCCCCTAGGAAAACTCGAGGGAAAGGGTGCTGGCGGCATCGCTACGACGATGATGAACGACTTCTCGCTCGTTGAGACGGGCATGACGCACCTGCTCGCCCAGGCCATCAGCGCCGGTGTCGTGGCGCTCGTCACGACGGGGGCGCTCTGCCTGCTCGACTGGCGCATGGGCCTCGCCCTCTTCGTTGGACTGCCCCTGTCTCTCGCCATCACCGCCGTTGCACAGGGCTTACAGAACCGCGCGGAGAGGCGCCTTGCCGCAACGAGAGTGGAGCAAACAACCCGAATCCAGGAGTATCTGAGGGGCATGCGCGCCATCAAGGCCCATCACCTGCAGGGCGCGAGCTTCACGACCCTCGCCAAGGCATGTAAGGGCTACCGAGATGCCTGCATGGCAAACGAGAGCGCGACTGGCTCGCTCGGCGCGGTGTCGGAGGCAATTCTACGCAGCGGTCTGGCATGCATGACCCTCGCCGGCGTCTACCTGCTGGCCGGCGGCTCCCTCGACCCCACGGGGTTCTCCCTCTTCCTCCTCGTCGGCACGCGAGCTTTCGAGCCTCTTGCCGTGGCCCTCACGAGCTGGCCCGAATTGAAGCGCTGTGCGGCGGCGGGCCGCCGGATTATGTCTCTCTTGGGCGAGCCGGAGATGCCCGGCGAGTCCGATGCCCCCGAGGAGTGCAGCATCTCCTTTGACCACGTGTCGTTCGGCTACGACGATAACGAGGTGCTTCACAACGTGAGCCTGGACATAAGGGCTGGGGAGCTGACAGCACTTGTCGGACCCTCTGGCTCAGGCAAAAGCACGATTCTGAGGCTTGCCGCACGTTTTTGGGACCCGCAAGCAGGGCACGTGCTGCTCGGTGGGCTCGACGAGCGCTCCATAAACCCGGAGCACCTGCTCAGTCGGGTGTCGATTGTCTTTCAGGATGTCTACCTGTTTCAGGACACGATTGAGGCCAACATCCGCTACGGGCGCGCGAATGCAACGCACGAGGAGGTCGTTCAGGCGGCCAAGGCGGCACGCTGCCACGACTTCATAATGGAACTGCCCAACGGCTACGATACCGTTATCGGTGAGGGCGGCTCGACTCTTTCGGGCGGTGAACGCCAGCGTATCTCCATCGCCCGCGCCCTACTCAAAGACGCGCCTATCGTCCTTCTGGACGAGGCGACAAGCGCACTCGATTCGGAGAACGAGGCCGAGGTGCAGGCGGCTATGGGCACGCTCGCACAGGGCAGGACTGTTGTCGCCATCGCGCACCGGCTGCGCACGGTGACGCGCGCCGACGCCATATATGTGATCGACAGCGGTCGCGTCGCGGAGAGCGGCACCCACGAGTCGCTGCTTGCCAAGGGAGGGACCTACGCGAAACTGTGGGGACTCCAGACAGATCTTGACGCCTGGCGCGCAAAGCACCCGCACGGCAACGGCGACACGCCCGCACGATGACATCCTCCGAAGACAACGGCGTTCATCAACCACAAGAGAAAGGAAACATCATGGAACCACAAAAGAAGAGTACATCCTCGAGGGCTGCTATTTCCGCAGGCGTGTTCATTGCGCTCTACCTGGCCGTCTACGTCATCATCGGGATCGTGTGCATGCCGGTGCCGATTCTGTTTCTGCTCATGCCCGCCCTCGTCGCTCTACTTGCGGCACCCATCTTCCACATAATGCTCGCCAGGTCACCCTCGGGCGTGCCCATCTTCATCGCCGCTGTCCTTCCGAGCCTCGTCCTCATCGCCTCGGGACACATCCCCATCGCACCTGCTGTCTCGGTCCCTGCGGGCATCGTTGCGGTGCTCATCGCACGTGCTGGAAAATATCGCAGCTTCGCATGGAACGCCGCAAGCCACGCCGTCTTCTCCTGGAACCTGCTCGGAGGCTTCGTGCCCATCTGGTTCATGCGCGACTATTTCTTCCAAGACATCCTTGAGCGGGGTATGAGCTCAAGCTTCTGCGAGACGCTCTATGCGCTCACGCCCGACTGGGTGCTTCCGGCCATGATGGTCGCCATCGTCATCTGTTCGATGTTGGGCTCGCTGATCGCGCACAAGCTGCTCGCAGCCAAGCTCGGACGGGCAGGAATCCTGTGAACCCCCTCGAAAAGCTATATACGGAGCAGGGTCACAACGGAGGCATTGTCTTCGACCCTCGAACAAAGGCGACCCTGCTCGTCCTGCTCGACATAGCCGTCTTCCTCGGCCGCTCACTGCCCTACGAGGCCGCTATCTTTTTGGTTTGCGTCCTGATTGTGGCAGTCGGCGGCATGGCCAGCACCGCCCTGCGCTACTGCGTGGTCTTTTCCCTGCTCGTTGCCGTCCAACAGCTGATCGGTCCCATGGTTGGCCAAAGCGCCGTGCTTTCCCTCGTGCAATTCCTGGCAGTGGCGGTCCGCAAGGTCCTGCCATGCCTGCTTGTGGCTTACTGGGCCGTGGGGACAACCGGCGTTAGCGAGTTCGCGGCCGCCCTGTGGGGAAGCGGGGTGCCGAAGAGCGCCATAATCACAACATCGGTGGCCTTCAGGTGCTTCCCGACTATTAGCGAGGAGTGGCGCGCCATAAGGTCCGCCATGAAGATGAGGGGTATCGGAACGGGCCTCTCATCCTGGCTGTTCCATCCCATCCAGACGATAGCCCACATCTATGTGCCGCTTTTCGCCTCCGTGATCTCTATAAGTGACGAACTCGCGGCTGCAGCTCTCTGCCGCGGCATGGACGATCCAGCTCCTCACACCTGCCTGGCGCAGATTGGGTTGCGCACCCAGGACTGGTTAGCTCTGGCGCTTGTAGCTGCGGGAACGGCCGCGGCAGCGGCGTTCGCCATTGCCGGGAAGGGGCTCTGAGACGATGGGCCAGCCGATGATATCGCTCACCAACGTCAGCTTCTCCTATCGTGGAGCAGAATCCCCGAGCCTATCGTCGCTGTCGCTTGACGTGAAGGCGGGAGAATGCGTGCTCCTGTGCGGGAAGAGCGGTTGCGGAAAGTCAACCGTCCTCCGCCTGCTGAACGGCATGATACCCGAGTTCTTTGACGGTGACCTTACTGGTCGCGTGAGGGTTGGCGGCATGGATCCCACCACCTGCCCTCAGTACAAGGTGGCCCGCCAGGTAGGGACTGTGTTCCAAAATCCCCGCACGCAATTCTACACCCTCGACACCACAAGCGAGGTGGCCTTCGGCTGCGAGAACCGTGGAATGCCGCGTGCCGAGATCTCACGTAGGGTGAACGAAGCCGCAGCCGATTTGGGCATCGCGGCACTCATGAATCGCAACATCTTCCACCTCTCGGGGGGTGAGAAGCAGCGCGTTGCCATCGCGAGCGTCTATGCTACCGGCCCGGAGGTGCTCCTACTGGACGAACCATCGGCGAACCTCGACTTCCCCGCAATCAGGGAGCTGCGACGTACCTTGGACATACTAAGGTCGAAAGGCAAGACGATCCTCATCGCCGAGCATCGCACGTGGTACCTCGAGGGCATAGTCGACCGCGCGGTCTACCTGGACGGCGGGAAGGCTTCCGATGTTTTCGCCATGGGCGAGCTCGCCTCGCTGACCCGCAGCCAGCGCCTTGAGACGGGCATACGACCCGTGAAGCTGGAGGGATTCGACCTCCCGAGGACAGTCGCCCCAGTGAAAGACACGCCCATGCACGAGATGCATCTCGCCGACCTCGTCTTCTCATACTCACGACATGCCGCCCCCTCCCTCTCCGTCCCCGACGCGCAGTTCGGGTCGGGTCGCGTCGAGGCGATTGTGGGAGACAACGGTGCGGGCAAGTCGACCCTCGCCTCGGTGGTGTGCGGGCTCGCCAGGGAACAGCGAGGCAGCATCGAAATCGACGGCGCCGTGCTCTCCGCGAGAAAGAGGCTGCCCCTTAGCTACGAAGTGATGCAGGAGGCCAACCACCAGCTCTTCTGTGATAGCGTCGAGGAGGAGGTCGTCCTGGGGGCGAGCAACCCTGGTACCCGAGGCTTGGAGTCGGTGCTAGGTCAGTTGGACCTCCTCGACGTGAGGGGGCGCCACCCCCTGACGCTGTCGGGAGGGCAGAAGCAGAGGTGCGCCATAGCGGCTGCCATGTTCTGCGGCAAGAAGGTGCTGGTCTTTGACGAACCGACGAGCGGTCTCGACTACGCCCATATGGCGCAGACGGCCACGCTGCTGCGGGAGCTTGCCGCGTCCGGGGCCTTCGTCCTCGTCGTGACGCACGACTTCGAGCTGGCGCTGGCCGCCTGCGACAGGGTTACCGAGATGAAGGGCGGAAAGGTCACCGCCCAATACGGTCTCGACAAGGGTGGCGTGGCGCGGCTGCGCGAGTTCTTCGGAATAGGGTGACCCTTCGCATTTGAGAAGAAAGGATTTTAATTTGCAAAGCAAAAGATTATTCTCCACCCGCATAGCGGGTGGTTTTGTGTTTCGCGCGTAACACGCGCTCAACAGGCTAAAGCCTCGAAAATAATAAGACCAAGCAAGAAATGGAATTCCTGCTTGGTCTCTGCAGCGCCGTATGTTCAAATACGTCTATTTCTGAGGATACAGAACCTCAAGGATCTTCTCGGCAGAATCAAATGCGCGTGGCGAGTAATCGATGTACTCTGAGTATGGAATCTCTACGATGCTCTTGTTGGCAATAGCGGGGACGTTCTGCAGGGAGCTCTCGCCCAGAAGGGTGTCTTTAGCTACAGCGTCAGTTGCTTTATTGCGCTCTGCGGTGACATAAATAATGACGTCAGGGTTGAACTTAATCAGATTTTCATACGTCAGGCCGTTTGCAGACTGAGTTGTCGCAGGAGTAGCTCCAAGCTGGTCGATGATAGTAAACTCAAGGCTCTTCTCGCTACCTCCAAAGAGACCAAACGTGCCGTCCTTGAGGTTGGTCATAACCAGTACAGTCTTCTTTGCCTCTTTCTCATGAGCCTTAACTCGCTCGTTAATGGTATCAAGGCGCTTCTGAAGGTCAGCGGTGTAAGTGTCGGCGTTGCTCTGGACGTCAAAAATAGATCCAAGATTCTTAATGTCAGAAATAATTCCAGCAAGCGTTGGATCGCCCTGCTCAGAAGATGCAAGCTGAGTATAGACAGAAATGCCAAGGTCAGCGTAGTCCTTTGGAGTAGTCTGGTCCTTTGAAGTGAAGAGACGGGAACGTCCCACAATAAGGTTTGGATTAGCGGCAACAACAACCTCGCGAGAAAGGCTCTTCTTGTCGCCCAGCTGCTTGATTTTTGCATACTCATCAGCAATATCTGAAGGCATTGGTGCGTCAGGCTTGATAGTGCCAATAATCTTGGAGCCAAGGCCCAGACGCAGCAGAATCTCGGCTGCAGAATCTGTCAGGGTAACAACGCTCTCAGGAGCCTTGTCAAACTTGGCCTCAAACTCGTTGCCATCACCGTCATAGAGCTTGAACGATACGGGATAGCTCGTATTGGCTGATTTCTTTTCTTCTGTAGCAGGGGTAGATGGGCTAGACGGTGCATTGTTGCACGCAGTAAGACCCAGTCCAGCAGCAGTTGCAGCAAACCCTGCCGCAATGCTCAGAAAATTCCTTCTTGTAAAAAGGCTTGAACTTATACGACGATCCATCGGATCTCCTTTCATTCATCTGTTGAAAGATCAACAGGCGATTAATACACGTAATCGATGCTGATACCTGTTCCCGCAGTTGATGGCCTAACCGTACTCTCAACGCCATAAACATCAGCAAGCAGCTCAGGGGTCACAATATCCTCAGGCGCTCCCTCGCAAACAATAGATCCCTCTTGTAAGAAATACAGGCGGTCTACATAATGAGCTGCCATCACAATGTCATGCAAAACAGCTAAGCAACTGATACCAAGGTTGCGAACAAGTCGCAAAATATCAATCTGATACGTAATATCAAGGTGATTAGTAGGCTCATCAAGCACCAGAAACTCTGGTTCCTGTGCCAATGCACGAGCGAGCATTACACGTTGTTTCTCGCCACCTGAAAGCGTGGTAAAAGAGCGATCTTCAAAGCGAGAAAGGCCAACTTTCTGGAGGACGTCAGACACGATAGCTTCATCATGCTCAGTTTCTTTTGCCAGCGCCGACTGATGAGGACTGCGTCCAAGCGATACAATCTCGCGAACGGTAAAGTCAAAGGACAGCGAGTTAAACTGGCTTACAACTGCAATTTTGCGCGCAAAGTCACGTCGTGATATCTCAGTGGCGTTTTGCCCGTCCCATAAAATCTGGCCGCTATAGCTACGCCCAAGGCCATAAATTGCCCGCAAAAGCGTAGACTTTCCTGATCCATTGGGGCCAAGGATGCCCACAAACTCACCGTCTGCCACGTCAAGCGAGACGTCCTTTACAATCGGCTTGTTATGGATGGTAACCGACACATTTTGTACGTCAAGACGCATGCTACTCACCATCCCTAAAGCTGTAGTTTCGCGCAACCATGATGTAGACAAAGAATGGCGCGCCTACAACCGCAGTCAGAATGCCAATAGGAACTTCGGTGTTACCTAGGACGGTTCGAGCGCATGCATCTGCCCAAAGAATGAAAATAGCTCCCAGTACCAGCGCAGTTGGCACCAGCCTTCGGTGATCAGACCCAACAAAGGAGCGCGCAATATGCGGAATGATAAGACCAACAAAACCGATGGTTCCTACTGATGAAACCAGCGTACCAACCATAAGCGCAGAAATGGTCAGGTATGCCCATCTGCATAAATTGGTATTGAGGCCCAGAGTTGTAGCAGCCTCATCTCCCATCAAAAGTACATTGAGTGAACGGAACTGTGTAAGGAAAAACACACTCACGAGAAGTACTACAACAACAGAAATGCCAACATTTCCCCAGCTTGCTCGCGCTAAAGAGCCCATGGTCCAAAACTTCAAATCCATCATGCCCTCAGCGTTAGCGGCGATAGTAATGATGAAATTAGACAGCGCCGTAAACAGGGCATTCAAAATCATGCCCGAAAGAACAAGCTTTGACGACGTCATATGGCCGCCGGTAGATGCCAGCAACAAAACGCCAATCGTGGCAATTGTTGAGCCAATAAACGAGAACAGCGGCACCGAAGAAATTCCTACAACGTGTACCGCGCCGGCTCCAAGCATGATGGCACAGGTGGCCCCGCACGAAGCTCCTGATGAAATGCCCAAAATATACGGCTCAGCCAAGGTATTTTGAACTGACGCCTGCATGACAACACCCGCAAGAGCAAGGCCAGCTCCAGCCATCACTCCTAAGATGATGCGAGGAAAACGTAGCGACCAAACGACCTTCTCGACAGGTCCTCCTGCAGCTAGAGCCTCCGATAGCGGCATGCCAAAAAGATGATGTGTCAGCACGGCATATGCGTCTTGTAGGGACACACCAATGGCGCCCATCGTTGAAGTTATTACAATACTCGCTGCCAGAATTGCAACGAGAACGCCCATGAAAAGACGGAACGGACCGGCTTTTCTTATCATACGATACCTCTCTAAAGTGACGCTGCGTTTTTGCTCGCAAAGTACAACGTACAATGCGCGTTACACAGAAGCAGCGGAATTTTTCGAAAGTTAATCTTAGCTTACTTTTTGAGTTGTGAGAAGACTGAGAGTTGAGAAATGCTTAAAATACCTACATCCCTACAGGCGCACTCCCCTGGAGAGGTGCTCCTCAGAGGGCGCTCCGTGAGACGCAGCCGGTAGCTCCTGCGAGACGACGCCGGCACCAACAGGCAATAACAGACGAGGACAGACGAGGACTTTCATGGATTTAGCAGCTCTACCCGACAGCACGATCACAATCGGAGAACACTCCGCGGTTCCTGGTCTTCTTGTGGTTCTACATGGCTCTCTGCTGATGCCAAAGATAGCTGCCCTTATTTCTTCCGGAAAACTTGACGAGACAAAGCTTCCCCAGCGCCTCATAATTACTGCGCCGTCTAATCAAGACTGCTATTCTCCCTGGCCAGCAACAAGCGTGCGAACCGAGGCTCCAAATTTTGGAGGATTTGGACGAGAATTTCTTTCTGACGTCGTACTTCCATCTGTCGAGAAGTACGCTGCTCTAGCTACTCATACCGCTCAAGGTACGTGTCCTCTTACTTTGCTTGGCTATTCGCTATCAGGTTTGTGCAGTCTCTTTGAGATGCAATCAACCTGTCACTTTGACCAGTATCTTCTGGCAAGCCCAAGCACATGGTTCCCTAATTTTGTTGAAACTTTTGATACGAGTCGTATACGTTCAGACATTCGCTGGTGCATCGCAAGCGGAGAAAACGAAGGTGAACGCCATCCCGAGCCTCTGTTCTCAGTGAGGCAGACAACAGACGCGCTGGTAGAGAAGCTGGTGCCTGCTGCTCCTAATTATCAACGCATGCTGGATCCCTACGATCATCACAAGGGTCTTGAGCTGAGGTTGCAACGTTTGCTGAACTTTGGGTTTGGTGCGTAGAGTGCTGTTTTCCTGCAGAAACAGCCCGACCAACCAGCATTGATTGCTAACAAAAAACCCGCCGAGGGCGGGTTTGAAATTCTTATGGTCGCGGGGGCAGGATTTGAACCTACGACCTTCGGGTTATGAGCCCGACGAGCTACCAGACTGCTCCACCCCGCAATGTAAACGCTTGCGCGAACAAGTACTATACCTCGCGGCTCTCGGTGAGTCAAGCAAAATCGACGATTTTCTCGCCATAAAGGTGTGAGGTTAGCGTGCAAGGGCTAAGAAAGTTGCGATGTCGGCAGCACAATTGGGGGCAGACGGCTAAACTATTTATACTGTCTTTGGGGCGCTGTGCTTGCGCCAAACAGCTATCGAAGGACTTTTGAGGATGACATTACACGAGCTCCTGGCGCTCTTTACCAGCAAGAACATCGAGTACACTACCGCGAATCTTGACGCGGTTGATCAAAACGCACAGCTTACCGATGTTGCAAGCGATTCTCGTGAGGTCACCCCGGGCTCGCTGTTTGTGTGCAAGGGCGCGAGTTTCTCGCCAGCGTATCTAGCAAGCGCGGTGGAGGCTGGAGCTGTTGCGTACCTCTGTCAGCAGTCGCTTGCGGAAGAGCTGCAGGCAGTGGCGCCAAACGTGGCCGCCATTCGTGTGGATGACGTGCGCCTTGCCATGGCCTACGCGGCCGCGGGTGTTGCGGAACATCCCGACAAGAAGCTCACTACCATCGGCATCACGGGCACAAAAGGCAAGTCTACCTGCTCGTATATGCTGCGCGCCATCCTCGACGGCGACGAGCCATACTCCAAGTGCGGCGTGATCGGCGGCATCGAGGTGTTTGACGGCAAGGACACGCAGCCCGCGCACAACACCACGCCCGAGGCTCCTGAGCTGTGGCGTCACCTCAAGCACGCCGCGGAGGCCGGCCTCCCCTACGTTGACATGGAGATTTCCAGCCAAGGGCTCAAGTACGACCGCACGGTTGGCCTCAACCTGAGCGTCGCGGTGTTCCTAAACATTGGAACCGATCACATTTCCCCAGTTGAACACCCTACTTTTGAAGATTACTTTGAGAGCAAGCTGAAGATTTTTGACCTTGCTCGCGTGGCCGTTATCAACAAAAACACGATGATGTTTGACCAGGTCATGGAGCGTGCGCAGAGGTGCGAGAAAGTCCTGACTTTCTCCACAACTGATTCCGACGCCACCGTTTGGGCGGACGAAATCACCCCTCACCAGGGCATGGTCACGTTTACCGTGCACGCGCCAACTTGGACCGGCGCCGCCGCGCTGCCCATGTCCGGTCTCTTCAACGTGGAGAACGCTCTTGCGGCAATTACCGTTGCCGACTACCTGGGCATTCGCGAGAAGGACGCCGTGCTTCCGCTGATGAACGTTAAGGTGCCAGGTCGCATGGAGCTGTTGAGCTCGCCCGATAACAAGGTCACAGGCTTGGTCGACTACGCCCATAATAAGCTTTCCTACCAGAAGCTTTTCTCGTCAACGTCCAAGGAATTTCCTGGTTATGGCCGCTATGTGGTCATGGGGGCCGTTGGCGGTAAGGCGTACAACCGTCGCCAGGAGCTGCCGGAAGAAGCAGCCAAGTGGGCTGACCTGATGATTTACACCACCGAGGACTGCAACATGGAAGATCCTGCGGTGATTTGCGCGCAGATGGCCGAGGCCACGCCCGAGGGCGCCGCGCACAAGATTATCCTTGACCGCTACGACGCCATTTACGAGGCAGTTTCCGCTGCTTACGACGACCCTCGCCCGGCGCTGGTGTACCTGCTGGCCAAGGGCGACGAGCCGTTCAACATTATCGGCGGCAAGCACGTTCCGTGGATGACGGATGCTGCCGCGTTCAAGGCTGCCGTTCGCGCCAAGCTGGACGAGCGTGCCGGCCGCGACTCGCGCGGGTAGCGCGGGTAGCGGCGGCGACGCGGGTGTCGCTGCAAAGGTTGACGGAGCGGGTCAGAAAAGCGCAGGTGAGTTGGTGGACGACGGTGCTTCGATCCAGATAATCTTTGAGCCGTGCATGATTGAGAAGAATAGTGTGCGTTCTTTAGTTCGCTAATCAAATTTCTGCATATTTGTGTAATAAAATGCATTCTTATGAATACGTAATTTTTGACCTCAAAATTATGTGCCGAAAAAGGTAAAAAATGCGTTTAGTTGGAGATGAAAACTTAAAATTGGTCGATTTATCCCCAACTAAGACGATTTTTTACCGCCTCAAAAACTTTTATCTGGGGAAACGTTGTATGCAGAAACCTGTATTCCCCAACTAAACGCATTTTTTACCACCTGGGTGCGTGGGCGCAGTTACGTCCCAAATTACTCAAACAAGGCGAGAGAATCAGGCTCCATGAGAGCTCTCATGAAGAGGCTTTCGAAATCAGCTTCGGACATACTTCAAAGCGCGCCTGAAAAGTGCGTCAAGTCTGAGTAAACTTACTCAGACTTGACGAGAAAAACCGGCAAATAGCTCAGACTTCATGCAATATTCCGGCAAATTGTTCAGACTCGACGAGAAAATCAGGCTCCATGAAGGTGTTCGTGAAGATGCTCATGAAATAAGCCTTGGGTATGCTTAAAAGTCCGCCTGAAAAGTGCAAAGAATCTGTATTTGAGCCACCGATTCTTTTGCAAAATCAGGCAAATCCACAGATTCTTTTGCATTTTCAGGCAAAAGTTACAGATTCTTTGCAGAAATCAGGCGCGCAGCGGGCTCGTGCTGCGGTCGTGCGCCGAGCGCACGCCGCCCGTCTGGCGAGAAACCCCGTCCACTAGCAGTGGTTACGCACAAGAAAGCCCGGTACCCACATGAAGTGGATACCGGGCGGAAAGCACGTTTGTGCAGCTAGCGCGGTCGCGACGCGCGGGCGGCGCTCGCAGCTCGCGACGTGTTACTCGTTGTCGCCGGCGGTTGCCTGAGTTGCAGAGATAGCCTGATCAGCATCGGAAGCGTCTGGCCAAGACCAGTCGGTGAATGCTGGGTGATCATAGCCCTTCTCGACAGCAAACTCGAAGGCCTCGGTGCGGAACTTCTCCCACTCGTCGATCTGATCTGCCCACTTCTGAGCGTCAATCATGCGGAGAGCGTCAGCAGCAAGTGCCCAACGGTCCATGTTGTTCAGGCGCAGCATGTCGTAAGGAGTTGTGGTGGAACCCTGCTCCTCGTAGCCGTGAACGTTGAAGTTGTCGTGGTTTGGACGGTTCCAAATCAGGCGACGGACAGAACCGGCGTAAGCGTGGAATGCGAAGAGAACTGGCTTGTCTGCGGAGAAGAGCTTGGTGAACTCCTCGTCGGAGAGAGCCTCGTTGTTCTCGGAAGCGTTCTGGATCTTGAGCAGGTCAACAACGTTGACGAAGCGAGCCTTGATGCCCAGCTTGCCAAGCATGTCAAGAGCTGCCAGGAGCTCCTGAGTTGGGACGTCACCGCAGGATGCGAGAACAATGTCCTCCTCGCCAGCCTCAGCGTTGGAAGCCCACTTCCACTCCTTAGCGCCAGCTGCAAGCTCCTCACGAGCCTCGTCGAGAGTTACCCACGTTGGAGCAGGCTGCTTACCAGCAAAGATTGCGTTGATGCAGTTTGTGGAGGTGTAGCACTTCTCGCCAACTGCAAGCAGGAGGTTAGCGTCTGCTGGGAAGTAGATGTTGGTGATGTGATCGTTGTTGAAGCTCTTGTTGAGCATGATGTCAACAAAACCAGGATCCTGGTGAGAGAATCCGTTGTGGTCCTGGCGCCAAACGTGGCTGGAAAGGACCAGGTTGAGAGCGGAGATAGGCTTGCGCCATGGAATGTGGCGGACGGTAGCCTCGAGCCACTTAGCGTGCTGGTTGATCATAGAGTCAATGATGTGAACGAATGACTCGTAGCTGGACCAGATACCGTGGCGGCCGGTCAGAGTGTAGCCCTCAAGCAGGCCCTCGCACTGGTGCTCGGAAAGCTGCTCGATAACGTTACCAACTGGGGAGATGTGCTCGTCGTTCTCAAAGTCGTCGTTGAAGCCGCCGAACCACTGCTTATCGGTTACCTGGAAGGATGGCTGCAGACGGTTGGAAGCGGTCTCGTCAGGTCCGAAGATACGGAACTCGGAGCGGTTGCTGTTGATGAGCTCGGCGGTGTACTCGCCAAGGACGCGCGTTGCCTCAGTAGCACCAAAGCCGTGGCCCTTCTCGGCAACTGGGATCTCGTACTTCTTTGCGTCAGGAAGGACGAGGTTGCGGCGGATTGCGCCACCGTTTGCGTTAGGGTTAGCGCCGAGACGGAGGTCGCCCTTAGGCATGAAAGCGGTAACCTCTGGACGGATTGCGCCCTTCTCGGTGAAGAGAGTCTCTGGCTTGTAGGAGCCCATCCAGTCGCGAAGGACCTGGAAGTGAGCCTCGGTATCGCGAGCGGATGCCAGTGGAACCTGGTGTGCGCGCCAAGAGCCCTCGGTCTTCTTGCCGTCGATGTAAGGAGGGCAAGTCCAACCCTTAGGGGTGCGGAAGATGATCATTGGGTAGTAAGGACGGGATGCGTCACCTGCGGCTGCGCGAGTCTTGATAGCGCAGATCTCGTTGAAGACAGCCTCGAGAAGAGCTGCGAAACGACGGTGGATGGATGCGTGGTCCTCGTCGTCGAAGCCTGCAACAAAGTTGTATGGGTGGTAGCCCATGCCGCGGAAGAACTCGTCGCGCTCACCGTCGGAAATACGAGCAAGGATGGTTGGGTTAGCAATCTTGTAGCCGTTGAGGTGCAGGATTGGGAGAACGATACCATCGGTCAGTGGGTCCATGAACTTGTTGGTCTGCCAAGAAGTTGCAAGTGGGCCAGTCTCTGCCTCGCCGTCGCCGACAACAGCGACTGCCAGCAGGGATGGGTTGTCCAGGACAGCGCCGTATGCGTGGGACAGAGTGTAACCCAGCTCGCCGCCCTCGTGGATGGAGCCTGGAGTCTCAGGTGCGTAGTGGGAAGGAATTCCGCCTGGGTAAGAGAAGCGGCGGAAGAACTTCTGGAGGCCCTCTTCATCGTCGGTGATGAATGGGTAGGTCTCGCGATAAGTGCCGTCGAGCAGAGACTGTGCGGTACCTGCAGGTCCACCGTGACCAGGACCCATGAGGAAGATGGTGTTCTGGTTATGGTCGCGGATGAAGCGGTTGACGTGGCCGAACAGGAAGTTCAGACCTGGAGTGGTTCCCCAGTGGCCAACCAGGCGATGCTTAACGTCCTCGCGAGAGAAACCGTCCTTCATAAGAGGATTGCTGCGAAGATAAATCTGACCAACAGACAGGTAGTTAGCTGCGCGCCAATACCTATCGACGCCGGCAAGCTCGTCCTCAGATACAGGCTGATTCAGGGTCTGCCAAGGTGTGCCATACACGGGCTGAGCCATGTGCTCCTCCTTTTCTTGGGCTGCCGCCTGCGCGTTTACGCAGGTTAGGCAACCTCGTTGCTTCCATCACCTGAGCGTTTGTTTTGTTCGCACTCAACTGGGCGCGCATAAAACAACACATACATAACAGTATGATGCTTCGGCTATGTTTCAAATACTACTGTAAGTGATAAAACGTTTTATCACTGTGAGATTTCTTGAATTTTATTTCACGGAAGTTTTTTGAGATGTCTTTTGAGCAGCAAAATGCGTACACAAGAAAATTTTGCCCTGAAGAGGCAGTAGAACAGCGCCCAACAGTATCCGTGATGTCGAAGTGCAACCAAAATGGTGCCCAAGTGGTGCCCAAGTAAAGCGTATACACACCAAAGTGGTAAAAAACCCGTTTAGTTGGAGATTTCATTTTTCTGCATACAACGTTTGCCCAGATAAAAGTTTTTAGTGCGGTAAAAAATCGTCTTAGTTGGAGATAAATCGGCTAATTTTCAATTTTCATTTCCAACTAAACGGGTTTTTTACCTTTTTCGGCACATAATTTTGAGCTCAAAAATTACGTATTCATCAGAATGAATACAGACGCACAAATATGCAGAAAACTGGCTAACAAGTCAAAAATCGCACACTATTCTTCTCAATCATGCGTGGCTCAAGGATTATCTGGATTGACGCACTGTCATCCTGCGCTTCGAAGCCGTTATTATTGCCTGTCGCGGCTGATTGCGTTGCGGCTGATTGCGTCGCAGCTCTCTGCACAACACCAGCCCCGTGCTCGCCCAGACGACGAAACATAATCGAAAGCGCGGCGTCAGAAAGCTCATCAACATTTTGCTCAATCGAAGTCAGCGCTGGCTCAAACAGTGCGTCTGAAATGCTGTTATCGTATCCGACAACGGAATAATCGCGCGGAACATGCAGACCGCGCTCGTACAGATAGCGCAAAAGCCCAAGCGCAATGTTGTCCGACGTCGCAACAACAGCCGTAGCGTTCACGCGAATCAGCTGCTGAGCTGCAAGATATGCATCAGGAATGTAATAATCGCTGGTCAGCACAAGCGACTGGTCAAGCTCCAGGCCCTTCTCGCCAAGTGCGCGAACGTAACCGTTGAGGCGCGCGCAGCCGGTGTTGGAGGCGGTGTTGACCATGCACGCGATCCGGCGGTGACCGTGGTCTAGCAGGTATTTTGTGGCCAGATAGCCGCCGAGCTCGTTGTTGAACGTGACTTTGTCGCAGTCGAGCGCATCGATGGTTCGGTCCACCATGACGTATGGCACGGGCAGCTGCTCCAAGTCGGCGATGAGCTGTTTTGAGGCTTCTACCTCGTCGGACGTGATGATAAAGATGCCGTCGGCGCCGCGATTAACCAGCAGTCGCACAAGGTCCGCGTCGTTTGACGTGCTGTTATCCGAGTTGGTGATGAACAGCGCGTACCCGCGGCGGCGGCACTTCATCTCCAGCATCTTTGCAAACGACGAGAAAAACCGGCTCTCGATATTCGGCACGATCAGCCCCAGCGTCTGCGTATGCTGCGTGACCAGGCTTCTTGCGATCTGGTTGGGAATGTAGTGCTCGCGGCGGGCAACGTCGAGGATGCGGCGGCGGTTCTCGTCGCTCACGCGCACCGGCCGGCCGTTCAGCACCAGCGAAACCGTAGCGGGCGACAGCCCCACCTCGCGCGCAATCGTTTTTAGGGTGACTTTTTCTGCCACGTTACCTCGCAACTTGCCCCGTTTGTCGTTGTTGCTTAAGTATAATAGTCGAGAAACCCCTGCGGCTGGTCGTCCGCCAAAAGCCAGACGTTGTCTCCACACGACAACCGCGCCACGCCCCGACACCGCACGCAAGCTGCGGCCCACGCCCTGGCGCCCGCACGCAAGCTGCACCTTCGCCCCGGCGCCCGTACGACAACCGCATTCCGAGAGGACGCGCATGAACATTACTCCACAGGAAATCGCTGAAACCCTCGCCATGGTCAGTGAGCAAAACCTTGACCTGCGCACCATTACGATGGGCATCTCGCTCAATAGCTGCGCAGACGAGGACCTGGACCGCATGTGCCAGAAGGTCTACGACCGCATCACGCGCCAGGCCGAGCACCTGGTGGCCGTGGCCGAGGACCTGGAGCGCGAGTATGGCATCCCCATTGCCAACAAGCGCGTTTCCGTCACGCCAATCGCGCAGATTGCGGCATGTACCTCGGCGCAGGATCTGACGCCGTTGGCTCACACACTTGATCGCGCGGCCGAAACGCTGGGCATCGACTTTTTGGGCGGCTTCTCGGCACTGGTCCACAAGGGCCTTGGCGATGCCGACCGCCGACTCATCGCATCCATCCCCGAGGCACTGGCCACCACGTCGCGCGTCTGTTCCTCGGTAAACGTCGCGTCCACGCGCGCGGGCATCAACATGGACGCCGTCCTGCTCATGGCCCAGACCGTGCTCGAAGCCGCTCGCCGCACCACCGACATTCAGTGCTACGGTGCCGCTAAGCTGGTCGTTTTTGCCAACATGGTGGAGGACTCCCCCTTCATGGCCGGCGCGGTCCACGGCAGCGGAGAGGCGGACGCCGTCATTAACGTGGGCGTTTCTGGTCCTGGCGTCATGGCTGCGGCCCTCGCCGAGCTCCCCGAATCCGCAAATCTCATGGACGTTGCCGAGAAAATCAAGCAGACCGCATTCAAGATTACCCGTGCAGGCGAGCTGATGAGCCGCGAGGCTTCAAGGCGCCTAGGTGTCGAGAAGGGCATCGTAGACCTGAGTCTTGCACCTACCCCTGCAGCTGGCGATTCCGTCGCTAAGATTCTGGAGCTCATCGGCGTTGGCGAATGCGGCGGCCCCGGAACCACCTGCGCACTTGCCCTGCTCAATGACGCTGTCAAAAAGGGCGGCGTCATGGCGTCGTCAAGCGTTGGCGGCCTGTCCGGCGCATTCATCCCGGTCTCCGAGGATGCAGGCATGATTCGCGCAGCTCAAGACGGTGCGCTTTCTCTCGAGAAACTCGAGGCAATGACCTCAGTGTGCTCCGTTGGTTTGGACATGATTGCTATTCCTGGCGATTCCTCCGTGGAAACCATTGCGGGCATCATCGCAGATGAAATGGCCATCGGTGTCATCAACACCAAGACCACGGCGGTCCGCGTTATCCCAGCTATCGGCTATAACGAGGGAGACGTCCTGGAGTTTGGTGGTCTCTTTGGATCCGCGCCCATCATGCCGGTCAACCAATTTGCAGGCACGGTGCTTGCCCACCGCGGCGGTCGCTTCCCCGCTCCGCTCAATTCTCTCAAGAACTAGCAAAAGAGCCTCCACTTCTGAACTGCCTCCCATTTCTTGGACACGAGAAATAGGAGGCAGTTCATATGCGGGCGATTATGATTCTGTAGCGTGTTAGCGTCGGCTTTTAGGCCTGGCCCACAAAATAGCACAGCTTTGGTAGGTTTTGCTAAAGAATTGACATGTTCCTAATCAAGATAGCCTGGCTGATAGGTGGTCGCACTACCTGATATGCATATTTGTGCATAAACTTCATCTAATATGCTTGAACATGAATAGAGAAATATAAGAAATTTAACTATCGATAAATTCTGTATCTACGGAACACACCTAAGTCAGATATTCTGCTCAGATGCGGGCATTTTACACACCTAATGACGATAATCTGCATTTTTGTGGTATTTTCAGCGTAATGTATACGTCTTTTTGACAGATTATCTGACTTAGGTGTGTTTTGAACTGCCTCCTATTTCTCGTGTCTAAGAAATGGGAGGCAGTTCAATCGGAGGCTCTTTTTAGTTGCATGTTTTATGCGCTTGCGACTCAGTGCATGCCGTGGTCGTGTTCACCGTGCGCGTGCTCGCCGTGCGCGTGCTCGCCATGGTCGTGCTCGTGGCCGACGCCGTGCTCGTGCTCGTGCGCGTGCGCGTGCGCGTGTCCCTCGTGGTCGTGCGCGTGATGCTCGTGTCCCTCGTGCTCGCAGTGTCCGTGCTCGTGATCACAATGTTCGTGCACGCAATGACCGTGCTCGTGGTCGCAATGCGAATGATCGTACTCGTCAGCCAAGTCCGACTGCTCGTGCCAGAACGCCGGCACAAACGCCTCGCGAAGTCCATGACGCAGCAGGTCACGACCGATAAATACACATCTTGACTCTTCCTGAGGTTCGTCACCCGTAATGGCCCACGCGCGTTCTACCAGGTCAAACTTGACCCACTGATTGCCGCACGGCAACGTTCCCTTTGCGCGCGCAAGCTTTCCAAACACGCCAGCCGAAGCCGCATCCAAAAGCCAAATCAAATGCGTTGGACTCGGAAGCTCAGCGTGAGTCAGAGCCATAGTCTCCAGGTCAGGCCCCTCGTCCTCATCACCAGCTGCGTCTTTAAGAACAGAACCGTCAAGCGCGCGAGTCAAAAGAGCATTCCACCACTCATCGGGAATGTCAGCATATGAAGACTCCGCAATAACCTCTGCCTGCGAATTCATCTCTGCCGCAAGCTGCTTAATGGGCTCGGCGGCATCCTCGCTACCTGGAGCAAGCTTGGAAATCACCACACTCGCAGCGGCGCTCAGCTGATTGTCAAAAATCTCTGGGAAATCGGTGCGCTGATTCTGCCACGAAACGGCGTCGACCACGGTGACCGGCGCCAGCAAACTAATGCGCTCCCAGGCTACCTGATTCACGTTATCAAGAATGCTCTGCAGCTTAGCCACGCCAGTTGGTTCAACAATTAAATACTCGGGGTCAATGGTATTTGAAATGGTCAGCACCGACGTCGCAAAGTCCTGCTTGCCCGAACAGCAGATGCAATTCTCGGTAGACTCCCAAACCTTGAGGTCGGAGTCCTGCCTCAGACGGCGCGCATCAATGTCTGCCTGGCCATATTCATTCTCGTAGATAGCAAAATCACGCCCAGTCCGGCGCACGAGCTCCTGAATGAAGGTGGTTTTACCAGCTCCAAGAAAGCCTGATACAACAAGGATTTTCATGAATACAACCGCTTCCTAAACTCCGTTGGCGCCCACCAACGCAAAAAGCTGGCGAGAAAACCGAACTTCTCGCCAGCCTAAACGTACTAAATAACGCGACCTAGTTGATTACCTAGTCGATAACAACAACTGGCTTGATGAGATCGGATGGCTTATCACGCATGGTGAAGAGAGCCTCCTCGAGGTGATCCCAGCCGTGGTAGAGGTGGGTAACCTCTGGGTGAAGGTCAAGACGGCCAGAAGTGACCAGGCTGGAGAGCTTCTCCATGCGCAGACGGCCGCCAGGCATGAGGCCGCCACGGATGTCCTTGTGGCCCATACCAACGCCCCACTCGACGCGAGGAATGTTGACGTAGTCGCCGGAACCGAGGTAGTTGACGTTACCAATCTTTCCGCCAGGCTTGAGTGCCTTGACAGCGTCCTCGAAGGTCTCGCAGCCGCCGCCGTCGACGCATACGCGGTCAACGCCCTTGCCGCCGGTGAGCTCCATGACCTGCTCCCAGATTGGGCCGTCCTTGTAGGAGATGAAGTCGGTTGCGCCGTAGCCCTTAGCTGCCTCAACGCAGACTGGACGGGTACCAACAGCAATAATGCGAGAAGCACCGTGAAGTGCAGCACCAGCAACGGACATAAGGCCGACAGGTCCAATGCCGATGACCAGGACAGTGTCGCCGAACTCAACGCCAGCCAGCTCAACTGCGTGGAAGCCGGTTGGAACCATGTCGGAAAGGATGCAGGCGTCTGCTGGATCCATGCCCTCTGGCATGTGAGCAAGGTTGCCGTCTGCGTCGTTTACATGGAAATACTCGGAGAAGACGCCGTCCTTGAAGTTGGAGAACTTCCAGCCAGCAAGCATGCCACCGGAGTGCATGGAGTAGCCGGCCTGAGCCTCAAGGGAGTTCCAGTCTGGAGTAATTGCAGGAACGAGGACGCGGTCGCCAGGCTTGAAGTCCTTGACGCACTCGCCAACCTCGACAACCTCTGCGGAGCACTCATGACCAAGAATCATGTTGTGACGGTCGCCGATTGCGCCCTCCCACAGAGTGTGAATGTCAGATGTACAAATTGCGACCGCAAGTGGCTTGCAGATTGCGTCCAGAGGACCACACTTTGGTGTCTCCTTCTCAATCCAGCCGGACTCGCCGATCTTGAGCATTGCATAACCCTTCATAAAACCCTCCTAAAATCTGTGTTTCTGCAGTTGAAACACTACCTACCTCGTGGAGGAGCACGCCTTTTGCGTGACACTGACGAGGCTTATAAACGTTTTTGCGAAAGCTCGCTGCTTTGTTGCAGCCACAATTGGGTCCTCTCCACAACAAAACGACGAACACTCGCGAAGTACATTTTCAAGCACTTTTTTACGTAAATCTAGAACGAAACCGTGAAAGGTTGAGCAGACTTTCATGAATTTTAGGCTGGCGAGAAATGCGGTTTACAAATATCCGATATTTGCGCACGTAGACGATGCGTACGCTAACATACCGTTAACCAAACCTCCGACCGAGGCGAAACAACGCTTATCGGCAAACGGTTACCGTTCACCGAGTCAAAAGGGCAGATGTCCACTTTTCTGTTGTATGCAAGCGATGTCGAGTGGTATGAAGAGGCGTCTCAGCAGCTACGCAGGGGCGTCTCAGCAGCTACGCAGAGGCGTCTCAGCAGCTACGCAAAGGCGCTTTGTTATAATTCTGGTCGATGAGTTTCTCGCCAAATGAACCTCTTCAATGAATCGCTTTGTGGAGAAAGCCAGCTGTCAAAAAAGGAATTTGCATGCCCATTGATAACTTACTTAAAGACGCTGGTGCTCAATTTGATTGGCAATACATACTCTTGTACGCCACCCTGCTGGCTCCAGCGGTTGTTCCTGGTGTGCTGTTTATTTACTCATTTATCAAGGAACCTCGACAGTTCCGCAATGCACTTTTTCTGTTCGCGGCTCTTGCGTGGTCATCAATTCTTCTGGTGCTGAGGCTGAACAACTTTATCCTTGGACTAATTCTGGTTACTCTTGTACTGTTGACACCATTTCTGACCATTGGTTTCTTGCTGATCAACACCATAGTTGTGGTAAAAAATAACGGATTTTCACTGACGTCAATGCTACCGTTTTTGATGGCTGGATTTCTTATCTTACTGCTTGCGTCTCCGTCTATCGTAAATTATTTTGACCCAGATACTCGTCATGTTGTTGTCTTTTTGCTGGGGCTTTTTACACTTGAAGGCTTATGGTTCTCGTTTACTTTTGTGGCCTTGCTGTTTTATTCGTGGATATATCGGATCCTTCCCCGCCGTCGTCAGTACGATTACATCATCATTCATGGTGCTGGACTTGATGGCCCGCGACCAACCCCGCTACTCGCGGGTAGAATTGATAAGGCACTTGAGCTGTGGAACAAGCAGCATCAACACGGAAAGTTTGTTGTTTCTGGAGGTCAAGGTGCTGACGAGGTGGTCTCCGAAGCTCAGGCTATGCGCGATTATCTTCTAGATAAGGGTGTTTCAGCTAACGCAATTCTCATGGAAGACAAGTCCACTACTACCTGGGAAAATCTTAGGTACTCGCTAGCTGTAATCCGCGCCGACCGCACCTCCGCAGCGGCCGACGACGCACCCGCCACAGCAGCGGCTAATGACGCGAGTGCACCGAGCGGCGACACTGCCTCCGCAACCGGCGACTTCACCACCGCGGTTGTTACCAGCGATTTCCACGTTTTCCGTTGCGCCGAATACGCCCACAACCTGGGCATTAAGGCAGATGGCATCGGTTCGCACACCAAAGGCTGGTACTGGCCCACGGCGTTTATCCGCGAGTTTATCGCAATCACCAAAGCGCACCTCTGGCCCTACCTGGTCATTGGCGGTCTGTACACGTTAATCAACGTGCTCAACTACACGTTCTTCTACCTGGGAGTTGTGTAATCTAGGGGCGCTCAATTTTTGCTCCGCGCCTGATTTCTTAAAAGAATCTGTAAAATTTGCCTGAAAATATCAAAGAATCTGTGGATTTGCCTGATTTCATCAAAGAATCTGTATCCAAAATACAGATTCTTTGCACTTTTCAGGCTCACTTTTCAGGCTCACTTTTCAGGCTCACTTTTCAGGCAAAGTTTAAAGCGCGTCCGAGTTCGCTCTTTCATGGAGCCTGATTTTCTCGCCATGTCTGAGTAATTTGCCGGAAAAGTGCACCAAGTCTGAGCTATTTGCCGGTTTTTCTCGTCAAGTCTGAGTAAATGTACTCAGACTTCATGCGCTTTTCAGGCTCGCAATTCCAAGCCTCACTGATAGAGCTCACGCATCACCGCAGAAACCATGTGTTATCTGCGCAAAATCAAGCTAGAGCCGCAAAACCGTATATACTCGAATGAAGCGTTATCTGGCGAGAAGCCCCGTGTGCTCGGAATCCTCGTGGACCCGCCGCTCGTCACGGACCCGCTGCTCGACGCCCGCCGCGGGCTCGCCATCGTTACCACCTACGACCAGGAAGGAAGCCTGTTGGAGACATTCGAATTTGTGCTCATTGTTTTGACCTGTGTCGCGGCTTCCTCGGTTATCGACAAGTTTGTCAACGTCTCCATCCCCGTTATCCAGGTTGTTATCGGCCTGCTTGTTGCGCTCGTGCTGCCCAGCGTCCAGGAGGTACACCTGGAATCCGAGCTCTTTATGCTAGTCTTCATTGCTCCGCTCCTCTTCAACGAGACAAGAGAAACCAACATTCGTGCACTTCTCCTCAACTTGAACAGTATTTTGTCGCTGGCGATTGCTCTGGTAGTTGTCAGCGTGCTTTCGGTCGGCTACGCCCTCCACCTTATGGTCCCCTCAATTCCTCTAGCTGCGGCGTTTGCGCTGGCCTCTGCCCTGGGGCCAACCGATGCAGCCACCGTCACCGCGCTTAAGTCCAACATCCACCTGACCCATCGCCAGCAAACGCTTCTCTCGGGAGAGTCCTTGATTAACGATGCATCCGGCGTTGTTGCATTCCAGTTCTCCGTAGCTGCGGCCGTAACGGGCGCGTTCTCGCTGGTAGACGCAGCGGGATCTTTCACAGTGCTTTTTGTGGGCGGCGTGGCAATGGGAATTGTCACTGGCTTTGCCTTCTCTGCCATCAACGCAATGCTTGGTAGGTTGGGTTACGAGGACACCGTTGCAAACGTCCTCTATGAAGTACTGACACCGTTTCTTGTCTATCTTCTTGCCGAAACCTTCCACGTTTCTGGCGTACTTGCTGTTGTAGCAGCCGGCTTGGTGATTGCGCTCCCACGAAGGCAGAGCAATAATGCGCTATTTGCAAGGCAAAAATTGGTCTCAGATTCCACGTGGAAAGTCATTAGTTTCCTCATCAACGGCACCATCTTTGTCTTCCTAGGAATGCAGCTCCCTCTTGCCGTACTTCCTGGCACCAACGGCGGCCTCAATATCCTGCAGATTCTAGGAATTGTTGTCGTGATTACCCTGTTCATGCACGGTGTCCGCTTTGCGTGGCTCTACGCGTTGGAAACTTACAAGCTCCACAAGGGCGGCCATCTCTGCACCGGAAAAGACGCCGTCGACGGCGAGAATGACCTCGCAGGTAGCAGCCCCGACGGCGAGAAACCCGACCAGCCGCTCGCTGAACTGGGCTCGGAGCAAACCTCGGAGCAGATCGCTGAGCAGCCCAAACCCACGTGCGCCATAAAGCCCATCTCAATCACGTCGGCCGAGGTCATCAAGAACGTGCTGGTTACCACTGTTGCAGGTGCAAAAGGTGCGGTAACGTTATCGATTATCCTCACCTTGCCTCTCACAACACAGTCCGGAGCAGCGTTTCCGCAGAGGGATCTGCTGATTACCATCGCCGCCGGCGTTATTCTCGCCACGTTGCTTTTAGCGGACAATCTGTTACCCGTGCTATCAAAGTCCCCTGAAGCAGACTCTGACCTGCCCGAACGTCTCCATGAGGGAGAGATTGCCGTCTTGGAAGCAACGCTTGCGGAGCTCAGGAGATTGCTGCAGTCGGAAAACTCCAAAGCAAAGTATCTACCTGCGCTTCGTTTGACTATCACGCGCTATACCAACCGCTTGTTTGCCTCTCGCATCACTGTCCCTGGCTCGGGAGAACTTGTCAAAAAGCTGGTCCTTCACGAGACAGAAGTCCAGCAGAAATGCCTCGAGGAGCTACGTGAGCGCCATATTAAAACGCACAACCCCATTCCGTGGGATCAAATTGTCGATGACATTACTTCAATCCGCAGGTCAGTAGGCTATTACGGACCTATTGCAAATATTGCTGCAACAACAAACCACCGCTCGCGTATTACCGTTGCTCTTCACGAGCTTAAGCTGGCAGCGCAACGCATCATCGACGGCGAAATCAGGCACCTTGAGGACGCAGACCAGTCCTACTACCAGGCGTGTTTATACGCGCTTGAGATGGAATACGCGGAGCTTGATGACCTGGAACGCATCGCTAACGGCGACGATGAGGAGTTGGCGGTCATCGCATCTAATCTGATGATCGACCACGAGTCAGCAATTGAGTCCATCTGGGGCCGCATCAATATCAATGATGAGCATGACTCCAGCACCACCCAAGTCTCCTACCTGCTGCCTTACAACCTGAGCTCACACAAGATGTCGCCTCACTTTAGGCAGCAGATTGCGGACGCTCGAAAATACGCCGACGACGTGGCAGAAAACGCCCTGCGCATTGAGTTGGACCAGATTTCGCGCCTGCAGTTTGAGGGTGTCATCGACCGCGAGGTTGCCTCTCACCTGCGCGAAAACGTCTACTACCTGCAGATGGCCCTGGGCGAGTAGCATGAGCTCCGCGCCAAACACACACCCTGCCAACCCCATGGCGAGAAAAACAATCCTCTCCGGACTTTCCGTCCACACGCAGATGTCCTCTGTAGCTGGAGCACCCGTTGTCTACCTCTTGGGAGACGTGGTCGACAACTCCCCCGTACAGGTACCTGAAGGCGTCGACCTAGTACGCATCGGCGTTGACCTATGGGAAGAGAACTTCTCGCCCTGGTGTGCTCCGCGCGTTTTTGCCAAGGGTCCCAATTTTGGAGAAGGCGCCCAGAAAACGCTTGACGCCCTTATCAACCAGGTTGTCCCCTGGACAGAATCGGAACTCAGTGCACCGCCAGCGTATAGGGTGCTTGTGGGTTACTCGCTCGCGGGTCTGTTCAGCCTGTGGGTTGGCGTGACCCAAGCCGGTGTGTCGCGCTCCGACACACCGCAGCAAGTCGCACGCGGCTGCCAGCACGGCAATGCCGTCGCGCCGCAGCAAGTCGCACGCGGCTACCAGCCCGACGACACCCCCACCCCAACTTTCCAGCGCATCGGAGCTGTCTCGGGGTCATTCTGGTTTCCTGGGCTTCTGGATTACGTTGATCAGCAGCTGAGCGGAGGGGTAGTCGGCCTCACACACGCCTATCTTTCATTAGGTGACCGAGAAGCACGAACTCCCAACCCGCAAATAATGCACGTGCAAGAAAACGCAGAATTTCTCGCCAGCAAACTAGAGGACGCGGGAATAACCTCGACGTTTGAGCTTAACCGTGGAAATCACTTCCAAAACGTTGAGGGAAGAATGCAAAAAGCCTTAGACTGGCTGCTCAAATA
>CAUTUQ010000003.1:0-161464 GCA_963542025.1 uncultured Atopobium sp.
TTCTTAATTCCTCCACAATTTCTACACAATTCGCAGTCTTTAGTGAACTGAGGAGTATTCTACTTATTACATTACGTGTATATTTTTGTGGTAATCCCTTATTTTTCATCTATATATAGTGTTGTCTTTTTGCGTTAGTTTTTTACGCATTTTTGGCATTGTCTTTGTGCGAGTTTTACGCGTTTTTGACGTTGTCTTTTTCGCTACCTTTTGCGCGCCTTTGGCGTTGTCTTTTTGCGCGTTTTTACACTGCTTTTTGCGGTGTCTTTTTATACCGCCTTTTAAACGGTCTTCTCGACACGCTTTGTTTGGGCTAAATCTCGTCTTTTACAATCTGGCAGGCTGCGTCAAGGAGCTGATCGCGCAGTGTCTCGTTGGCGGCCTCAGAATACACGCGTACCAGGGCATCCATACGAGAAGGGCGAATAAGCACCCAAGAATCATCTTTAAATTGAAGCTTGAGGCCATCGGCATGACTTACCGAAACAGGCACCTTACCTGCAACGTTTTCTGGATTGAGGCCTGGAAGGATGTTTCTGAACGCCTGAGTAGCTGCAGCATCAAGTCGCACTCCTCGCCTGCTATAACACATGCGACCCAGTTCAGCCTCGTCCTCAGAGACAAGCTGTGCAAGCGATTTATGGGTATACGCTAGCATTTCGACCACAAGCAGGGCCACAAGCAGGCCGTCTCGCTCCAACAGGTGGCTTGGAATGCAAATACCGCCGTACTCCTCTGCGGCGAGAAGGACGTCTCCTTGCTCAATCTCTGAATAAAGTCGAGCAAATCCAACAGGCACGCTTGCAGACTCTAGTCCAAGATGAGCAGCTTGCCTAGATACCGTCGCCGAACAGGTCAGTGTAGAAACAACGCGGCCGGTTTGCTTTCTATTTTGTACAAGATGGCGTGTAATCAACGGAATAAGCTCGTGTGGGCTAAGGAGTCGGCCGGTTTCATCTACGGCAGCAGCGCGGTCTCCGTCACAATCAAGCAAAAGGCCCAGCTGTGCATGGCGGCTTACCACCATCGAAGAGCACTCATCAGCCCAAGGGTCCGCTGGTTGTGGGTGAATGCCACCAAAATCCCTGACAGGACCTTGGTGCATCTGGTGTACAACACATCCAGCTGCGGAAAGTACGTCAGCAAGCAGGTCTGTTGCTGCACCATACATAGGATCAACTACCACGCTCGGGCGTAGCTCCTTAATAACAGACACATTAATCTGATTAAGCAGCGCACTTTTATAAGGCGTCACAATATCTGTTGTGGTAAAAGTTCCACGCTGATCTGTTGGCTCAAGCGGCGTTGCGGATTCCACGCGCTGGAGAAAATCGCGAGAAACAGGGCCTCCATTAGCAGCGCGAATAATCATGCCGCAATATTCGCAGGAAAGCTCAGTTGCAGAAATAATGAGGCCACCAGCTACATCTTTATGATGTGCGCAGGCCCAGCAAACAGATGGAGTTGGGCAAAAAGTCTCTGACACACGCACGTCTAAACCAAAGGAAGCCAATGTTGCAGCGGCTTCAAGAGCAGACGAATCTGCTTCAAAGCGTGTGTCAAAGCCGACAAACACAATACCGCCAGGCAGCTCCTCTGACCAGACGGTACCAAGGGCCTCTGCAAGTCTAACTACATTATCCCTGGTAAAGCCTTTATCATAGCGGGCTTGCCAGCCATCGCTGCCAAAACGGAGTATGTCGGGTCTTTTATCCAATGCGGTTGGCATAGCTGCCGAGCGCCTCTTTAAATGCTGCTGCAGAGCTCTGATCAGAGAGTGCCATACGAGCATTAGTTGCTGCCCAAGCTGCAGGAGTACCGGTATCGCAGCCCTCTTCCGCGTCGATTACCAGCGCATACATCTCTTCCTCAGCAAGCAGGCGCTCCATTGCATCTGTCAGCTGAATCTCGTTGCCGGCACCAGGACCCTGAGTTGCCAGGAGCTCCATAATCTTTGGAGAAAGCAGGTAACGACCAACAATAAACAGGTGAGAAGGTGCGTCCTCTGGGCGGGGCTTCTCGACAAGGCCTGTTACCTTCCAAATAGCACCCTCACCCTCAGAGTTGCCTGAAGGAGAAGAAATGCACTCACCTGCGATAATACCGTAGCGATTCACCTGATCTGCAGGGACTGGAGCAACTGCAATGACGGATGCGCCATTGTGCTGCTTGGAAATCTCTGCCATGCGGATGCACATCTGACGGTCTGGAACAAAGTAATCGCCGAGAAGTACAAAGAATGGCTGGTCGCCTACGCCGTCTGCAGCGCAAAGTACGGCATGACCAAGGCCACGAGGATTGTCCTGATAAGTAAAGGAAACAGGAAGTGCAGAAGCTGCATGGACCTTCTCGGCAAGGTCTTGCTTTCCACGAGAAGAAAGGTCTGCCTCAAACTTCTGGTCTTCAGCAAAGTAGGTTTCAATCTGTGGCTTCTCGCGAGAATTGATGATGATTACCTCATCAACCTCTTCTGGCTCAAGAGCCTCTTCTACTACGTACTGGATGACGGGCTTATCCAAAACAGGCAACAGCTCTTTAGGGGTTACCTTTGTTGCAGGTAGAAAGCGCGTACCTAGACCTGCTGCTGGGATAATTGCCTTCATGTGTTTACCTTTCACCTATGAGCCCTGTTGGCTCTGCACACCTAACGTGCGCTTGTAAGAATGACGGTTTTGCCGCCGATAAACTCAAATGACAGACGCTTTTATACGTACCTAGCTTGCATAAGCGCCAGGTTACGTTACTTGCTTGGAATCTCAATTCCACGCTTCTCAAGGAATTCAATGAGCTTAGCCAGCGTGTCTACAGAAAGCGAATGCTCCATAAGGCAAGCCTCTGCGTCTGCAGTTTCTGTGTCTACGCCCAAGTCCTCCTCAAGGAAGGTGCGAAGCGCACGGTGAGCACGCCATGTGGTGCGGGCATTTGCCTCGCCTTCTTTGGTCAGCGTGACACGACCATAACGACTCTGCTCAACCATGTCCTGCTCTTTAAGCTGGGATAGAGCCTTGTTGACACTTGCCTTGGAAACATCAAGGCTCTCGGCAATATCAACGGAGCGGACGCTCTTATCGTCATCTGGCTGCTCAAGTGCAATTCGATAAATTGCCTCGAGATAGTCCTCGCCGGCTTTTGTCAGTGTGTGCTCGTTTTGTACGTTATCGTTGGCCATAACTCTCCTCCGACGACTGCTTGACAGTCTTTTTCATGCAAAATCAGTTGCGCTACGCAACGAAAATATTTCTAACACTTGAATGATACCCAAAAACGGCGCTTAGTTTTACTGGCGAGAAGAGCTGTTTGAAGATTCTGAGGACTCTTCTGAACTTTTCTCGGCAGCCTCAGCATTTGCCTCGGCATCTGTTTGTCCGTTTAAGCTAGACGGATCGTCTCCTGCATCAATTACTTTCATCATCTTTGCAAGTGCATCTTCATCTGCAATGACATACGACTGACCGTCAATTTCTGTTCCCTCGGATGGTACGTATGCCGTATAGATATCCTTGTCAGTGTTCATGCCAATCATCTGAGTGCCCAAAGAAATAATGTCTGAGACAGATAGATCGGTAATAACCATGCTTGCTGTTGAATTGACAGTATTTGCAATGGCTACAGGGTCTCCTGTGTTCAGAATCTGAGCAATCATAGCCTTGATGAAGGTTCTCTGATGGCGCATGCGGGTGTAATCACTGTCTGCAAAAGCGTAGCGAACACGAGTAAAGAAGAGTGCCTGAGCACCGTTCAGTTTCTGAACGCCAGGGTACAGTTCAACAACGTCGCTGAAGTTCTCTGTATCGCGCATGTACTGCTCAACGTTTACGGTTACGCCACCAAGAGCATCGGTAATGCCTGCGAGACCATCAAAGTTGACCTCTGCATAGTGGGCAATATGTACGCCGCACAGTTCATTTACAGCTTGTACCATGCCATTTGCGCCGTCATAGTAATGGACGGCGTTAATCTTCATGTAAGAACCCTTCCACAAGACACGGGTATCTCGCGGAATAGAAAGCATGGTCACACGCTTATGAATAGGGTCAACGCGCGCCAAAATAATGGAATCCGCACGATATTCAGTCTCGCCAGGTCGACCGTCGGTTCCTAGAAGCAGCATATAATAAGGGTCGCTTGGTGCAGAAGGCTCCTGAAGCGTCTGGCGAAGCTCAGCAGTGATGACCTGCGAGTTATTTAGCTGCGCCTGAACGTTTGCATACCAGATTCCCGCGCCTACCAAGGCGGCAACAAACACAGTTGCAAGAACGCCCAGAAGCGACCTGACTACAACTTGCTTTCTGAAGACACGCTTGCGGCGCTTGTGGTAGCCCTCAGCCTGCGTACGACTAAAAGGAGAAGTACCAGCTGCGACGCCCTGAGCTGCAGCGCCCTGCGAAGTCTGAGCGACGGCGTTAGGTGCAGTACCCTGCGCGTTACCGCCCGCAGCAGCATTTTGCGCAGCATCGGCCGAAGCGTCCTGTGAGGCGCTGTTGTCTAGCAGTTTGGCATGCTTTGGTTTAGTTGACACAAACTATCCTTCGATAAAGTCGTCGTCTGGAATGGTAGTGCGCTGAGCGTCAGCTCCCAACGCGACGAGTTTCTCGACAAAACCCTCGTAACCGCGGTCAATGTGATGGATGGCAGAAACGATTGTTTCTCCCTCGGCCACAAGACCAGCCATAACAAGCGCAGCTCCGCCTCGAAGATCTGGGGATTTGACCTGCGCGCCTTCAAGCTCGGAGACGCCGCGGACAATAGCGTGGTGGCCCTCGATGGTGATGTCAGCTCCCATGCGGGAAAGCTCGGAGGCCAACATAAAGCGGTTCTCAAAGACGTTTTCAGTGATGATGCAGGTACCCTTAGCCAGAGCAAGCAGCGTCATAGTCTGTGCCTGCATGTCTGTTGGGAAGCCTGGGAATGGCAGCGTCTGAATATCGATAGCTTTAAGATCTTGCTGGCGAGAAGCCCGTGCCCACCTATCTCCAGTCTCGATGGTAATGCCCATCTGCTCGTACTTCTTAAGTACCAGACCAAGGTGATTTGGCTCAAAGCCGTGAACGGTAATTGGCTCACCGGTAAGTGCGCCAATAGCAAGGAAGGTGCCAGCCTCAATGCGGTCGCCAACAACTTCATGCTCAACAGGATGCAGCTCTGTGACGCCATGAATCTCGATAACAGGAGATCCGGCGCCCTGAATGTTGGCACCCATTTTGTTAAGCATGTTAGCGAGATCAACAATTTCTGGCTCACGAGCAGCGTTATCAATGACCGTTACACCCTTGGCAAAAACTGATGCCATCATCAGGTTCTCTGTTGCACCAACGGAAGCAAAGGCCAGAGAAACGGTCTCGCCGGTTATGCCGTGAGGAGCGCTTGCGTGAATATTGCCGTGCTCAACCTTAAATTCAACACCCAAGGCCTCAAGACCCAGGATGTGCATGTCAATTTTGCGAGCACCGATATTACAACCGCCTGGCATTGCCACAACGGCCTTGCCAAAACGCGAAATAAGAGGGCCCAAAACAGCAGTTGAAGCACGCATCTGCGCAACAAGGCTGTAGGGAGTCTCCCAGCTTGTAATATCTGTGGTATCAATTTTGAGCTCGTGAAGACCAACGACTTCAATGCGAGCGCCTAACGTCTTGAGTACCTTACCCATGACGTGAACGTCTGCAATATTAGGAACGTTAGTGAGCGTAGTAACGCCAGGGGCCATGATGGTCGCAGCCATCAATTTGAGGGCAGAGTTTTTTGCACCCTCTACAGTGACCTCTCCTGTGACAGAATGGCCACCTACTACTTTTATGACGTCCATAAACCTCCGAAAACGACAGTGAGAGAATTTTACTCCTCAACCACTTGCTTCAGAAGTAGATTACACCAGTCTATCTTTTTTTCGTAGTAGGCACGACGATTATCGTCTTCTGGAAGAGAAAGCATCTGGTCAATGACGTCGTCTCTTGTCTCGCGCACAACATCTGCATCAATGTCATCAACGCGACGGGCATGATCTGCCAAGATAATGACTCCTGTTGGATCGATTTCTGCGTATCCACCAGAAATCACTATCTTGGTCATAGATTCTTCTTCATTCTCTGGATGAGGCATGTGCAGTCTTACAACACCATCGCCAAGCGCAATGATTTCTGGTGCGTGGCCTGGCCACACACCATACTCTCCATCTGCTGAAGCAAGAATCAGACTTTCAACAGTTCCTTCGTAAAGGAGCTTATCTGGTCTGACAAACTGACAAGTCAACTCAGCCATGAGAAATCCTAGTTCTGTGAGCTATCCGAAGCGGACATCTTTGCAGCGCGCTCGCGAACATCTTCGATGGTGCCTGCAAAACGGAATGCCTGCTCAGGAAGGTCATCGCACTTACCGTCAATAATCTCTGCGAACGAGCGGACAGTCTCCTCAACGGTGCAGTACACGCCAGGATTGCCAGTGAACTTCTCGGCAACGTGGAATGACTGAGAGAGGAACTGCTGAATCTTACGGGCACGAGCAACGGTGCGCTGCTGCTCCTCAGAAAGCTCGTCCATACCCAGAATTGCAATGATGTCCTGAAGGTCGGAGTACTCCTGCAGGGTCTCCTGAACTGCCATAGCAACGCGGTAGTGTTCTGAGCCAACAATGGATGGATCAAGAGCAGAACTGGAGCTGGCCAGAGGATCAACTGCTGGGTAAATACCAAGCTCGGTAATAGCACGAGAAAGAACGGTAGTTGCATCCAAGTGCGTAAAGGTTGTAGCAGGAGCAGGGTCGGTAAGGTCGTCTGCAGGGACGTAAACTGCCTGTACGGAAGTAATAGAGCCTTCCTTGGTGGAAGTAATACGCTCCTGAAGCTCGCCCATCTCTGTAGCCAGGGTTGGCTGGTAACCAACTGCGGAAGGCATACGGCCGAGAAGTGCGGAAACCTCAGAACCTGCCTGAGAGAAGCGGAAGATGTTGTCGATGAACAACAGAACATCCTGGCCCTGATCACGGAAGTACTCTGCAGTAGTAAGACCTGCAAGAGCAACACGCATACGAGCTCCTGGTGGCTCGTTCATCTGACCATAGACGAGGCAGGTCTTGTTAATAACGCCAGACTCAGTCATCTCGAGGAAGAGGTCGGTACCCTCACGAGTACGCTCTCCAACGCCGGTGAATACGGAGGTACCACCATGCTGCTGAGCCAGGTTGTTAATAAGCTCCTGAATCAGAACGGTCTTACCAACGCCAGCGCCACCAAAGAGGCCAGTCTTTCCGCCTCGAACATAAGGCTCGAGAAGATCGATTGCCTTGATGCCCGTCTCAAAAATCTCTGTCTCAGTAGTGAGCTCTTCGAAGAGAGGTGCTGGGTGGTGAATTGGATAATACTCAACGTCTTCAGGAATTTCTCCACCATCAACTGGCTGACCCATGACGTTCCAGACGCGGCCCAGCGTAGATTCGCCTACTGGCATCATCATTGGCTTGCCGGTGTCCTTAACGCGAAGGTTACGCTGAAGACCATCGGTTGACGACATAGCGACGGTACGAACAACACCACCGTGAAGCTGAGACTCAACCTCAAGAACGGTGCTGACGTGACCAACAGGCGTGTCATCCTCTACCGTCAGTGCGGTATAGATGCTTGGAACAGGTCCGTCGAACTTAACGTCGACAACTGGTCCAACTACGCGAACGATTACGCCATCGTCAACGCGCTGATTGCGCTTGTTGAGAATAGCTTCCTCAAAGGAAGAAGTCTCTACTTGCATATCTGACATTACATATCCTCCAATGCTGCAGCACCACCGATAATCTCATTGAGCTCAGTGGTAATTGCGCCCTGGCGTTCGCGATTGTACGTACGGCTAAGAGCGCCTAAGACGTTCTCAGCATTATCAGTTGCAGACTGCATTGCACGACGACGTGCACCATGCTCGGCTGCAGCAGAATCAAGAAGTGCGTGGAAGATGACCGTCTTAATATAAGCGGGCATCAACGAATCAAGTACCTGAGAAGCAGATGGCGAGAAGTGATATTCACTCTTGTTATACGTCTTCACCTGTGAGAGGGCTTCTTCGGTACGAGGTTTATTAGGAATCGTGAGTTTCTCGCGCGAAATAGGAAGAAGTTGCTCTGTAACCTGCTCTTGATCAACACGGTTCTTTGCATGCCAATACTTGATTACCACGCGATCAATCTTACCCTTGATGTAGCCATCCATAATGTAGGAGGCAATACGATCAGCCTGGTCTGCCGTAGGCTCAGAGGAAATGCCTACATAGGACATGCTGGGCTTGATATTTCTATACGTAAAGTACTCAGTTGGCTTGCGTCCGCAAGTAATTATCTCGGAAGATACACCCTTAGCCTTAAGACGTGCTATCTCATGCTCAACCTCGCGCTGAGGCAAGATGTTAAATCCGCCTGCAAGGCCACGGTCAGATGCAATGACTAAGAACAACACGTTCTTCTCGACTTTGTGCGCAGCAAGAAGAGGCTGTTTCTTAGGATTAAAGCTAGCGCTTGCAACGTTTGCAAGCATAAGGGTAATAGCTTCCTTATATGGCGAAGCAGCCTCGGCCCTATCAAGTGCCTTGCGGACACGCGCTGTCGAAATCATCGACATGGTGCGCGTAATCTGCATGGTGCTCCTGATGGAGCTCATACGCCTCGATATTTCGTGAAGGTTCGCCATTGGTAATTACTCCTGCAATGAACCCTGGGTTACTGCGTCAAAAGAGCCTGGTGTATCAGAATTAGCTTCTGCCTCATCCACAACCTTGTTTGGATGCTCTTCCAAGAACTTAGCCTTGAAGTGCTTAATGTGATCACTCAAGCGCTCTGCCTGCTCATCAGAAATCTTTCCGTTGCGCAGAGAATTGCGGAGCTGTGGGTGATACTCACTCATGTACTGAGCAAGGCCATCACGGAAGAGAGCAACGTTCTCAAGATCGACGTCATCAATGAAGTTCTCTTTTGCAGCGTAAATTGCGCAAATCTGGTCAACTACGTCCAGAGCTGAGTAACGTGGCTGCTTGAGAAGCTCCATCATATGAGCACCATGGTTGAGCTGGTACTGCGTAGTTGCATCCAAGTCGGATCCGAACTGCGAGAATGCCTGCTTCTCACGGTAACTTGCAAGGTCCAGACGAAGGGTACCTGCAACCTGCTTCATAGCCTTGACCTGTGCATCGCCACCGACTCGAGATACGGAAATACCTACGTCGACTGCTGGGCGCTGGCCTTGGAAGAAGAGGTTAGACTGCAGATAAATCTGGCCGTCTGTAATGGAAATGACGTTTGTAGGAATGTATGCAGAAACGTCGCCTTCCTGCGTCTCAATAATTGGAAGTGCTGTAAGTGAACCTGCTCCGTTTTCATCGGAGAGCTTACATGCACGCTCCAGCAAGCGTGAGTGCAGGTAGAAAATATCACCAGGATATGCCTCACGTCCTGGTGGACGGTGAAGCGTCAGTGACATCTGACGGTATGCAACTGCCTGCTTGGAAAGGTCGTCGTAAACAACAAGAACGTGTCCGCCTGGATGATCTTTGTCAGCAGGCTTTCCGTCCTTATCGTTATACATAAAGAACTCACCAATAGCAGCACCTGCCATAGGAGCAATGTACTGCATTGGAGCAGAATCAGCTGCGGTAGCTGCAACAATGACGGTCTTGTCAAGAACACCATGGCGGGAAAGAGACTCGCGGATGTTTGCAACTGTAGACGCCTTCTGACCGATGGCGACATAGATACAAATCATGTCGGTGTTCTTCTGGTTTACGATTGCGTCAATTGCGATAGCGGTCTTACCGGTCTTACGGTCACCAATGATCAACTCACGCTGACCACGGCCGACAGGAACCATAGCGTCAATTGCGAGAAGACCAGTCTGAACTGGCTCGCAGACAGGCTGACGCTGCATGATGCCAGGAGCCTTGAACTCAATAGGACGACGATGTGTAGCGTGGATAGCACCAAGTCCATCAATAGGCTGGCCCAGTGGGTTAACAACACGACCAAGCATGTCAAAACCGGCTGGAATATCCATGACGCGGCCGGTTGTACGGCACTCGTCGCCTTCCTTAATCTCAGAAACTTCGCCGAACAAAACAGCACCGACAGAAGTCTCATCAAGGTTCTGAGCAAGACCGAATACGCTGTGGCCGGTAACGGAGCTGGTGAACTCCAGCAGCTCGCCTGCCATAGCGCTACGTAGGCCAGCAACGCGAGCAATACCGTCTGCTACCTCGGTAACAGCAGATACCTCTTGCTGGGATACGGTTGAATTGACCTTAGAAAGGCGCTCTCTAAGCTGTGCCATGACGGCATCTGAGCTCAGCGTTCCTTCCTGTATGGTGGTCTTATCAGTCATTACAATTCACTTTCAACGTGATCTGAAGAGAGCCTACTCTTAATGTGAGTGAGCTGTGTCTTTACCGATGCATCATAACGATGATCACGTGCCTCAACAACAATGCCGCCCAAAATCTTGGGATTAACACGCTCAATGAGATACACCTGAGTGTTGAAGTTCTTCTCGAGCTTCTCGGTGACCTTTGCACGCAACTCATCATCAAGAGGCATTGTAGTAGTTACCGTTACTGTAAGTGTCTTGTCTTCTTCTTCAAGAAGCTCCTGGAACGTAGCGGCAACATCATTGATAAGGTTGACATCCTCACTCGCCTGCATAGCACCAAGAGTCTCAAGAACTTCTGGAGAGAACTTCTTTGCGTGCTGTACCTGTACAAGGTCTGCAGTTGCACGACCCTCTGCGCGGCCAGCCTCCAGGAGTGCCCTGGTATAGCCCTCTACTTTTCTGTCTTGATCGTCTTTATTAGTGCTCATCTGGAGTACCTACTTCCGCAAGGTACTTTTCGGCAAGAGCACGCTGCTGCTCTACTGAAAGCTCGTTGCCAATAATCTTTCCGGCAATATCGACGGCAAGATCAACAACGGAATCAGAAAGCTCAGCCATGGCGTGACGACGCTCAGACTCTACAACGCCCTTACCCTTAGTAATAATCTCGACAGCTTCTGCCTTTGCCTGCTCGATAATACGAGCACGCTCTTCTTCGCCCTCACGCTTAGCAGCAGAAACAATCTCGTCTGCTTGCTGCTTAGCTGCGTCGATACCAGCTGCTGCGATTTCACGATCCTTGTTGGCTTCCTCGCGAGCCTTTGCTGCAGCGTCCAGATCGCCTTGGATCTTCTCTTGACGCTTGTCAAGCATACGTAGAACGGAAGGCCATACAAACTTTGCTACAACAGCAAAGATGATCAGAAACGCAATCAGAGCAGGAACAAACTCAGCGGGCTTTGGAAGAAGAATATCGGCACCACTTGCACCCTCTTCAGCAAGTGCGACTGAGGGAGCCATTGCCACAAGTAGAGCAGCAGTTGCGCCTACTGTGCTGGCTTTTTTAACTCCCTTACAAATCGTATTCATGCATTCCTCCAACGTAGCGTTTTCGCTGTTACAAACAGTAATTTACTTAACCATCAAGGTAACAACGAAGCCAATTAGGGTAAGTGCCTCGATGAATGCGCAGCCAAGAATAAAGACTGTGAAGAGACGACCCTGAACCTCAGGCTGACGAGCCATGTTGTTAGCGGCACTCGTTGCTACGACGCTAATACAAATTGCTGCTCCCATAACGCAAAGAGCATATCCGAAAATACCCACGATTCCTCCTTTTTCGCTCGCCCCTCTCAAGGCGACCAATATACATACCTATCATCAACTGAGCGTGGGCTCAGATGACTTCATCTTTTGTGCCGTTTGGCACCACAGTGTGGCAATGCCACCAACTAAGCGTTTTGCTTAGTGTTCAGACTCTACCAGCTGGATGTAGACAGTAGAGAGTAGGGTAAAAACGTATGCCTGAATGAAAGCAACAATAGTTTCTACCAAGTAAATGATAATCAACAGCAAGATCCAGAAAATCGAAAATCCTGCCTGGGCGGCTGTTGATGCGGAGAAGTTCTCAATCGCTGGCATAAAGTACATAGATGCAAGAATTGCAAACGTACCCATAACGATGTGACCTGCATACATGTTGCAGAACAGACGGACAGCCAGAGTAACCAGACGAAGGAATGTTGAGAAGACCTCAATAACCCAGATAACTGCTGCGATAACAGGATTAACGCCCTTTGGTGCAAGACTCAAGATGTAGCCAATAACACCCATCTTTTTTGCACCTACATACATAAAGTATCCAAGGGAGCAAAGACCAAGAGCGGCGGTGACACCAATGGTGCCAGTACCTGGGTGTGCGCCAGGAATAAGGCCAATAATGTTGTTGATCAGAATAAACATAAACATGGTAATCAAGAAGGGGAAGTGTGTGCGCCACGTTTCTCCAAGAGAAGCTTTGCAGACGTCATCTCTGATGTACTCAATCAGATACTCAACACCATTAACAAAGCGTCCCTGAGGAGCAATGCTCTCTGCCTGCTTCTTCTTAAACCTAAAGCAGACAATCAGAAAAATCACAGCAGCGATTAAGAAATAGAAAATGTAGTTCGTGAAACCAAAGGTGGTGTTACCAACCAATGCGTGTGGCAAAAAACTTTCGAGCAGCTCGGCCATCTCTGCTGGCAACTGCGCAAGAACATCCACTCTGTCTCAACCTCCCCATACAATCTGCAACCATTTCAGATTGCCCGTCACTGCTCAGCATACTTGAAACGCAACGTAAGATGCCAAGAATATGCCACTTGGAGTATATTATCTACCACTCGGCGTGCATATTTGCGACGAACGGCGATACTAGCACTAAATGAATGCATAGTCACGATTACAAAATCAAATAATTGACTTATGCTCAAACTCTCACATTACTGACACATTTCGTGTTAGCTGCCGTTATTGTTTCATTCAACTATAACACTAATAAGCTGCTGTTACGTTGCTATTTTCTTGAGAAACACAGTTATGTCCAGGTAAAAATAGTCGTATCAATATCCCCTGGTATTCGCAAAGTTTTTGATATATGCCAACCGTTATTTCTTCTCGTAAAGTGATGATTTGAAAAAATGATCCAGTACACACGTTATGTGAGCGCTGGATCAAGTACTAACGTACGTATTCGCGACTATATTAATTTGCGAGAAGGACGAGGGACTCCTTACTTGGTACCGTAAATACGGTCACCTGCGTCGCCAAGGCCTGGAAGAATGTAAGCATTTGGGCTTAGCTGACGATCAACGGTGCAGGTGTAGAGGCGTACCTCTGGGTCAAAGTCCAGAGTTGCCTTGACGCCCTCAGGACAAGAGACAATGGTCAGGCAACGAATATCCTTGACACCTGCCTCACGCAGGAACTGAATAGCAGCAGTGAGAGAGCCGCCGGTTGCCAGCATTGGATCAACAACCAGGCAGGTACGGTTCTCAATATCTGCAGGGAACTTGCAGTAATACTGGTGAGGAAGATGGGTCTCTGGATCGCGATACATACCAACATGACCGACGCGAGCAGATGGAACCAGCTCAAGAATGCCGTCAACCATACCAAGGCCAGCGCGAAGAATTGGAATAATAGCAACCTTCTTACCAGCAATGCGCTTAGCAGTCATAGTCTCAAGAGGAGTCTCTACCTCGACGTCCTCAAGTGGGAAGTCACGCATTGCCTCATAGCTCTCAAGAATTGCAAGCTCGTTCACAAGCTCGCGGAACTGCTTGGTGGTGGTTGTCTTGTCTCGGAGAATGTGAAGCTTGTGCTGAACTAGTGGGTGGTCAACAACCGTAAGTCTGGACTCATCATAATCTGCCATAATGCTCCCTCCAAGAGCTTGACCTGCGCTTTATTTGAATGCGAGCAACTTTAACCTAGCCTCTACATTCCCTGCAGGTTTGCGTATGTATTACTTATGCGGCACTGTTTATGTGCTGCTTACTTACTCAGCGTCAACACCCTTAAAGTTTGGGTCATCTTCACGCATGATCTTCTCGACACGTCCCGTATGGCGGCCACCTGCAAACTCGGTGCTCAGGAAGGTGTCCACAATAGCCTCGTTTACAGCAAGATCAGTGAATCGACCAGAAAGGCCAATGACGTTTGCGTTGTTGTGCTCGCGAGCAAGTTCTGCAAACTGAACAGTCTGAACAGGAGTTGCACGAATACCAGGGACTTTATCAGCGGTCATAGCAATGCCAATGCCGGTGCCACAAATCAGAACGCCGCGATCTGCTTTGCCTGCTGCGACTGCGCGAGCAACCTTATCTGCAAAATCAGGGTAATCAACACGGTCGTCGTTTGCAGGACCAAAGTCCAAAACCTCATGACCAAGCGACTTAATGTGCTCAATGATAGGATCTTTCTGGATAAAGCCAGCGTGATCGGAACCAACTGCAATACGCATACGTATCCTCCTCAGAAAATTCACTCCTATAGAGAGTACCGCATGCAGGCAAAAGCTGCAGCCAAAACACATAAAAGGGATAGGATTTTTTATCTATTTTGCAAATCCCGCAGTGGCGAAAATATCCTCGGTTGTGATGGCGCCTTCGCGTAAAACGCGCGGTTCATCACCTGTGCAGTCGACAATAGTCGACGCAATAGCAAGGGGCGCCGGACCTCCATCAAGCGTCAAGTCTGCCTGCTCAATAAGGCCTGCTTCAAGGCCACATCCATCAACTGCAGAAGGAGCTCCATGCGTATTTGCGCTGGTGGTTGCCAGAGGAGTCCCTAGCTGCTCAGCAATCTGGCACACAAGCGGCGAGTTGGGCATGCGAAGCGCAATGGTCCTGTTATCTGGTAAGACGTACTCATCAGGAACGTTCTCTGATGCGGTAACTACCAGCGTAAGAGCTCCTGGCCAATAGGCTTCTACCAGCTTATTTGCCCAGTCATGTGTGATGTGCGCATACTTCTGTAGGTCAGATTTGCTGCCCACAAGCCAGGGAAGCGTCTGCGTTGAAGGGCGCTGTTTAATCTCAAAGATACGCTTATGACCTGGGTTTTGAAGAGTTGCAGCAGCGCCAATGCCATAGACAGAATCGGTGGGCATGATAAGTACGCCACCGCGACGCGCTACCTCAACAGCTAAAGAAACTACAGATGCATCCGGATTCATCTGATCAACTTTGATGTACTCTCCCATAAACCCTCAACTCTTTGTTGTGTGCGGCGCGATGCTATGTGCTGCGCAATGTTGTCTGATACGCAGTGATACGCGTTGCACAGATTTTCTCGCCAGGCGTCTGAAGTGCTACTTTGCTAGGTACGCCACAAGAATGCGTGGCCTGTGCGTCAGATCCTCTTTGACCTCAACGGACTCCCACACACCCTGCTCCTCGGCAAGGTGCGCTGCTTTATCCAGGTGTCCCTCGTAGAGCTCAACGCAGAGCATTCCGCCAGGTAGAAGCATATGCGGAGCAGCCTCCAGCAATCGCCTGTAGACGTCCAAGCCGTCCTCTCCCCCGTCAAGCGCCAGCTCAGGCTCAAAGCCCTTGACCTCGGCAGGAACTTCCTGCTCAAGTACGCTTGTAGGAATGTAAGGCGGATTAGACACCAATACCGAGAAGGACTGTGCAAGCTCTGCAGGCACGCCTTCTACCAGGTCGCACTCAATGAGCTCTACACGCTCCTGGAGGTCCAAGGCGTCTCTGTTGCGAGTTGCCAGCGCAATTGCCTTAGGAGAAAGGTCCGTGGCGTAGACGCGTGTCTGTGGGCGCTCAGTGGCAATAGAGAGCGATATGCAGCCCGTTCCAACGCCAACCTCAAGCGCGCGCACTTCTCCGTCGGCGTTTGGAGTTGCCGCATCAACGCCTTCGAGCGCAACGTCTACCAGCACTTCTGTCTCTGCTCGTGGAATAAGCACGCCTGGCTCGCACGTAAGTACCAGGTGCCTAAAGGGCATCTCGCCCGTCACGTACTGAAGCGGCTCGCCCTCTGCGCGGCGCTTAATTGCCTCACGCATACGAGCGCGCTCGTCCGTGGAAAGCGGCTTGTCAAAGTTAGTGTAGAGCTGCACGCGAGAAAGGCCTGTCACTGCGGACAGGAGCCATTCTGCAGAAAGACGTGGATGCTCATCACCCTTCTTTTCCAGGTGCTGAGTAGTCCACGTCAAGATTTTCTGGATTGTCCAAACTTCATCTGTCATGAAGTTTGCACCTTAGACAGCCTGAGCGAGTTTCTCGGCACGCTCTGCTGCAGCAAGAGCCTCAATAACGGATGGCAGCGTATCGCCAAGAAGAACGCCGTTGTAGGTACCGTTAAAGCCAACGCGGTGGTCGGTTACGCGGTCCTGTGGCTGGTTGTATGTGCGGATCTTCTCGGAACGTGCGCCATGACCAATCTGGGAAAGACGCTCTGCGCCCTGCTCAGCCTGCTGACGCTCAAGCTCCATCTCGTAAAGACGGGCACGAAGCATCTGCATGCAGACCTCGCGGTTCTGAATCTGAGAACGCTGGTCCTGAGACTGAACAACGGTATTTGTTGGCAGGTGAGTAATACGAACTGCAGAATACGTGGTGTTAACGCACTGACCACCAGGACCGGATGCGCAGTAGGTATCAATACGCAGGTCTTCCTGGTTGATCTGAATATCAATCTCGTCAGCCTCTGGGAGAACTGCAACGGTTGCGGTTGAGGTCTGAATGCGGCCCTGAGACTCAGTCTTAGGAACGCGCTGAACACGGTGAACACCGGATTCATACTTCATAACTGAATAGACCTTATCGCCCGTGACCTTAAACTCAATAGTCTTAAAGCCACCCGCCTCAGAAGGTGAGCTGGACAGAACCTCTGTCTTCCAACCACGAGCCTCGGCAAAGCGCTCATACATCTTGAAGAGGTCGCCTGCAAAGATTGCCGCCTCATCGCCACCAACACCAGCGCGAATCTCAACGATAGTGTCCTTCTCGTCATTTGGATCGCCTGGGATCAGCATGACCTTGATCTCATCCTCAAGCTGAGGAAGCATCTCTTCATTAGCAGCAATATCTTCCTGCAGCATCTCTTTTTCTTCTGGATCAGAAGTGGCGTTGAGAAGCTCTTTTGCAGCCTCAATGTCATCGAGGGCAGTGATGTACTTATTGGCGTGAGCAACCAAGTCCGCCTGATTAGAGTGTTCTTTTGCTACGCGAGCATACTCTTTTGGATCAGAGACAACGGCTGGGTCTGCAAGCTTTTGCTCAAGCTCAGCATAGGCCTCAACGATTTTTTCTAGCTTGTCACGCATTCCTGCTCCTAAGATAAGTGCCTCGTGCGCGCTTGGCTTATGAGCCTGTAGCCAAACTGTAGCGCAAGCTGCTTGCGAGGTGAGATTTCAACTAAAGAAGTGTACCACCACTAGGCAGTTTTTAAACCGATACCTCGCTATCTGCACAGGATGAGGGTACACAAGTTACGTAATTGTGAGAAAATTACAGCAGGTTCATACGGTAATGAGGCGCCATGACTTCTAAGAATAAAACTTCACAACCAGATAACACGCCTGCTGCAGAGGAAACACCTTCTGATCAGAAGACCCTTGATGCTCAGGCCGTTGAGGCACCCGCCGCTGATGGCGAGAAAACCGACGAGCTTGAAGAGGTCACCGACCCTATTGCTGCTGACATGGCTGCCGCTGACGAAGACTACATCATGGAAATTGTCAGCCCCATCTTCCCTGGTCTAGACGAAGACGGCGAAGAGGACGAGGATGACTCAGCTTCAGATGAAGACTCTTCTGAAAACGATGCAGACAGCACAACTGACCTGGAGAAAATCGTAAACGATGCAGCTCTAACGCAAGATCTTTCTGCGGTAGAAGCTCGCCTCAAAGAGCTTGAAGAGAGCGCCCACGAACACTCAGAGGCCAAAACCGCCGAAGTTCCTTCCAAAAGCGCTGCTAGCGCAGGTGATGCGGCGTCTGACGATGATGCAACCTCTATAAAAGATGTTGCTGATACGTTCTCAAGCTATCTTCGCAGTAGGCGTCGTGCGCTTTTTAGGTTTGTACGCCGCTATAGCTTGCTTTCTGGCATTCTTGCGCTTTTAAGTCTTGCTCTTTTATCTGCGGTTATCGTCTTCTTTATTCGCGTGAGCAACGTTCCTTCAACAGATACTGTTATCGCTGACGCTCGTACACGAGCCGAAGCTCCAACTTGGACTCCTGGTGAGTATGACGCTGATGAATCCTTGCTGCTGACCGGCATTGAAGTTGTTTCTCGCACCAGAAGTACCACGGCAATCTCCAGTGATGCTGCTCAGTTTGGTGCCACAGGCTACGCCAACTCTGTCGTACGCCTTACCTACACGGGTAACGCAATTGCAGCCACAAAGATTTCCAAGTTAGGATACGCAAATACCCAGGGCTGGAACGCTATTGGTGATGAAGAGACCCAATCTGTCTCCTACCAGGCAACTTCAGGTGTTTCCACAACAAAAGTCCTTGACGCTATTGGCGATGTGCTAGCCAAGCTTGATGAAAAAAATCCAAACGAAGCTATTTCTTATAGCTCGCAGTTCTCTGGTGCAACGTTTACTGTTCTTGATGCAGGCTTTGATCGTGAACAGCAGACTTGCTGGGTAAGAATGTCAGGTGTTTCACCAACCTTCTATGGCTCGCTCACCTGCGATATTACGGCTTCATTTACGTTTGATGCCTCTACGGGTACCTGGTCGCTAGACACAGTCAGTCCCTCGGCAGGACTTAAGTACGACTACAACGGACTGGTGGGAACGTGGAAGGGCACCTTTGTGAGCTGTGAAGCCAGTAGCGGCAGTCCTTGTTACGCTGGCAGAACTAATCCTTTAACGCTGACCGTAACGTCTGCAGGTTTTTCTCGTGATCAGCTCGTGCTTACGGCAACCGCAGGGGGTGTTGTACACAACCATGGAGCACTCAACACCTCGTACCGTTGGTATCCCGGTGATACTGAGTTCAAAAACGCTTCTGTCTCCCTTGCAACTTCAGGAACTATCGGAGATCAAATCCAAGTTTCTGGAACGGTCGATGTAACCAATGCAAACCTGGATGCTCATTCTGCTTCAAATGCGACTCTCGCCACACCTCAGAAGCCACAATTGAAGGTCACTTTTGATATTGCCAACAGAAGCGTTGTGGCTCAGCTTATTTCCACCCACACGGAAAACGGTCAGACAGTCACCTTTACTGATACGTATCAGCTCTCCAAAGAGTAAAAATAATCCCGTCAGGCCGAGTCTTTCCTGACGGGATTTCTATCATCAAATTACGAGAAGTACAAAGGCTTGTTACTGCACCTTATCTTCTTCCTTATCTGTGGCTTCTTCGTCGTTCTTCTCGCCCTTATGCATGCGTCCACGAACAATTCCCACAATTGTAGGGATGATCGAGACCGCAACAATACCCACAATCAGTAGCTCAAAGTGCTCCTGAACTACAGGAATGCCGCCAAAGAAATAGCCGAGAAGTACAAACATCGTGGACCAGGTTAGACCACCCAAGATGTTATAGATGCCAAAGTTTCTCCAGTGCATACCGCCCATACCAGCAATAAAAGGAACGAACGTGCGGATAAAGGGGAAGAAGCGACCTAAGAAAATTGCAAGATGACCGTGCTTGTCCAGGAACTTCTGAGTCTTCTCAAGATGCTCTGGAGTAAGTGCCTTGACCTTTCCGGAAGCAATAATTTTTTGGCCGAAGAAGTGGCCAATCATAAAGTTCATCTGATCGCCAAGAATTGCAGCAGCCCACGTAATAACAAGCAATAAAACAATATTAAAGCCGCCGTTATGTGCAAAAAATCCCGCTGCAAAAAGTAGAGAATCACCTGGTAAAAATGGGAAAAAGACTACGCCGGTCTCAATAAAAATAATCAGAAAAACAAAACCGTACGCAGCAAAAGGGCCAGTGGCAATCATTGAAGCAATAAATGCGCGAGGATCTCTAAGCAGTTCAATGATGTAGTTTACAAAACCCATCGAAGTCCAATCGTCGTGACAAATGTCGCGGCAAGCATAGTCAACACCTAAGAAAAGCGCATTGAGTGGGAACGGATGCCCGCGAGTGACCCCTTATGGCTGCTATCTCCCGATCCTGACCAGGTTCGAGGTGTCACGTCATCCGCACCCGCTCAATGCGCTGTAGATACTCTACCCTATTAGAGAAATCTTTGCACAGATCGTATCGCTTCTATGCATTTTTTGACGAATTTTTTTCAATTGCTTTGATGATCTTCTCGACGTTCTTTTTTCCTCTTGAGATACCTACATGCAAAATCCCAGCTATAGGAACAGATATGACGAGAAGAACTATGCCGCCCACGAGCACAGCCGTTGCCATGGAACTTGTAGAAAGACTCCCGTACACACTGAGATATATAAGCCATGCTCCAATTGCGATACCAGAATAAGCTGCTCTTCTATAAACGCTTAGCGTTCCAAGAGCTTTTGTTTGCATACGAGCCTCGACAACCAAAGGGTTATCCTCGTGTGAATGAGAAGCTGCTCCTACATAGTTTTTCTTGCTCATAAAAACTCTCAATCAAAAGTGGCATCGCCGTATGACGATGCCACTTTATTACGTTTGTCTTTTCTGCGCCAGACAGGATTTTGCGCAAAAAATTAGTAAGACAGACCTGGGTTGAAGACGCCAATAACAACGCCAACAAGTGCTACAACAACAAGAATAAGCATAACAACTGTTGGGCTGAGCTTCTTCTTAGTCATCAACCACCAGCAAAGGTATACAAACAGAAGGTTCAATACCTTAGGGAAGATGCCATTAAGCGTTGTCTGAATGTCAACACCAGCAATATTCAGAGAAGTTGTGACGTTAATCCATGTAGCAGCAACAGAGCCAATGACCATAGTACCAATCATAACAATGGAGCTACGGAGAGCCTCGGACTCAGAACCAACAAGTGCCTCAACAGCAGAAGAACCCAGGCTATAGCCCTGGTCGTAAGCAAACTTCATGCCGAAGTACATAATGAGGTTCCAGACCACAACATAGAACAGTGGGCCAAGAACGGAGCCGCCCTTAGAAAGGCCAAGTGCAATTCCAAGAAGAATTGGAATAAAAGTACCAACGATAATGGAGTCACCAAGACCAGCAAGAGGGCCCATAAGACCAGCGCGAAGGCCATTGATGGTCTCGTCGTCGATTGCCTCACCGTTTGCACGAGCCTCTTCAAGAGAAGCGGTCAAGCCAACAACCATAGAACCAATCTGTGGCTCGGTATTAAAGAAGGTTGTATAGGTAGAAAGTGCCTCAACCTTTTGGTCATCAGTATCGTAAAGCTCGTCAACGATTGGAAGCATGGATGCAAGGTAACCAAATGTCTGCATGTGCTCCTGAGAGAAGCAGGTAAGATTGCCGTAAATCCAGCTCAAGAAAGACTTATTACGTGCTTTCTGAGAAATGGTTTTCTTTTCAGCCATGATTAAATATCCTCCTCTTCTTCATCGTCTGCGCTTACATTGCCTGATGCTGCAGCAGCCAAACGAACATTCTTTGCCTGCTGAAGCTGATAGTTAAGAACAGCAAAGAAGACTGCTACGACTGCAGAGACAATGAGGTTCAGGCCAAGTGCGCCAGCAAGGATAAAGCCAAAGGCAAAAGTTACCCAATCAAGAGGCTTAGTAATAACCTGCTTGCACAAAATTGCAACACCAACGGTAGGAAGAAGGGTACCAACGGTGAAGAGGGTCATCATTGGAATGCCGTTCATAGGGAGGTATTCCTTCATGATGCCAACCATGCTCTCGCCAGCCATGCAAATGAAGAATGTTGGAATGAACGAGAAAAGAATGTGAGAAACCCAAGGGAATACAAAGTCAACCATTGGAATGGTCTTCTTAATACGACCCCACTCTTTACTCTCCATTGCACGCCAACCAATACCCTGCCATACAAGGTTCATGGTAGCAGTGCCGTAGAACAAGACGGTACCAAGAGTACCAACAGCTGCACCAATAGCAGCTGCCTGAGATGCAGCCTCAACAGAGCTTGGATCAAGACCATAAGCCTTGATTGCAAGAATTGCTAGAGGAATACCAATGTAGGAAACAGCACGAACGTCAGCGGAAACAGTTCCACCAGGTGTTACGAGTGCAATGTAGACCAACTGGATTGCTGCACCAACAATGATGCCAGTCTGGACGTCGCCAAGAATGACACCAACGACAAGACCTGCAACAAGTGGACGACCGAGGGTATAGTTACCTACGGTAGTGCCACCCATGCCAGGTAGTGACGCAAGGCATGCAAACAAACCCAAAAGGGCAGCTTGAAACGCATTAATTGCCATAAAAATCGCCTTCCGAATACTACTTTACGTCAAACTTCTCACGGAATTTAGGCCACTCACCAATTGCCTTTTCTTTAAGAAGAGCAAATTGAACGGTATAACCAGCTTTGGTTATATCCTCAAATGCCTGTCCCTCTTCTTGAGTAAAGGACTGGTTGTTGCCCAGCTTTACCGCACCAGGACGATCATTACCAGGACCGATAATGACAGTGTTAATTCCTGGCTTAAAACCAAAGTCAACAAGAATTTTCTTCATGTCAACTGGGTTTTTAGTAATAAGGAAATAACGAGAATCGCTGTCAAGAACCTTCTGAGCGCTCTCTTTGAAATGATCAAATGTCCAAACAAAAACCTTCTTGTCAGGTGCTGCTGACTTGTAAGCGGACTTGAGAACAGGATTTGATGCAGCTGCATCATTTACTGCAATGATTCCGTCACAAGGAACCTCAAGGGCCCAGCGGGTGACTGTCTGACCATGAATCATGCGGTCATCAACACGAACAAATGAAATCATGTTTTCTCCTAACATATTTCTTACGCAAGCAGCTACGCGTACTTGCAGTAATTACTAAAGGTCTTCCTCGTCATCGTCTTCAAGAGCTAGGACAATCTGATTAACGCCATTTTTGCCTTCGTTCAGGACTGATGACACAAGAGCTTCACCACTTAGACCATCGTCGATTGCCATCAAAGCACCGATTGCCATGGGAAGATTGGCGCCACTAAAAGCCACGGTATGAGAAAGCAGGCCTTTTTTGGCGAGAAGATCAAGCGCATTAGTAAGTGGAGATCCACCGATAATGTCACCAAGAACGACAACCTCGTCATCAGCAGTAAGTGGCTCAAGAATTTTTGACAAATTCTCTCTATATTCGGCTGCTCCCACGCCATCTTCCATGCTGTAGCTCAAGATATTTTCTCTGGGCCCCATCAGCATGTCCATTACGCTATGCAGACCTGGTGCAAACGTTCCATGACTTACGAGCAAAAGGTACTTCATTACCGCTCCATTCCTGACAACACCTCTATATCTGTACTACGCCAATACAAAATTTTTAGCCTGTTATGTAAATCATTTATCCTTTAAAAACTACAATCCAGACTAGGCGTCACATGAGTAGCCGTTATAACACAAAGTCGTACGGAGACTGCTGGTATTCTAAAATTTTTAATAGTTTCGATGTATTATTTTTTTAAATTTTATTTAAATAATTCAATTATTTACTGATTATTTAGATGAACAAGTGTTCTACCAGCTTAAATAAATATGTATAAATCTTTAGCATGTATGAATAAATACATAGCAGTATTACAAATATTAGATAAAGAAATGTCCGCTCAACACTCCGCAAAACTAAGTTCTAGAAATACAAAAAGAAGGCCATGAAAGACGGCCTTCTTAAACTAAATTCAAAAAATTATTCTCTTTTACGTAACGTGTTATGTTCTGTTTCTGCGGTAGAAATCAACAAGGGACTGAGTGGAAGCATCTTGTTTTGCTAGCTCTTCGTCGTTATGAATTGCAGGGAAAATCTGCTTTGCAAGCTGCTTACCAAGCTCAACACCCCACTGATCGTACGAATCAATGCCCCACACTACACCCTCAACAAAGGTAATGTGCTCATAGAGCGCAATGAGCGTTCCAACGGCACGTGGGTTAAGCTCTTTACCAAAGATAGAGGTAGTTGGCCTGTTTCCTTCAAAGACGCGTGCAGGAACCATCCATTCTGGAGTTCCCTCAGCGCGGACCTCATCGGCGGTCTTGCCAAAAGCAAGAGCCTTGGTCTGCGCAAAGAAGTTGGAGAGGAAGAGCTCGTGGACATCAAGATCTGCATCTTTTGTAGCAAATGCGGTATTTGCAAACGCAATAAAATCAGCAGGAATAATCTGAGTTCCCTGGTGAATAAGCTGGTAGAAAGCATGCTGACCGTTGGTACCAGCCTCTCCCCAGAAAATCTCACCTGTGTTAGATGTAACCGCAGTGCCATCCCAGCGTGTAGACTTGCCGTTGGACTCCATGGTGAGCTGCTGGAGATATGCAGGGAATCTATGCAAGTACTGGCTGTATGGAAGTACCGCATGAGATGCCGCGCCAAAGAAATTAACGTACCAAACATTTAAGAGACCCATAAGAGCAACAACATTTTGCCTCAGAGGGGCTGTCTTGAAGTATTCATCAACTGCGTTAAAGCCGCTAAGAAACTCTGCAAAGCGCTGTGGACCAAAAACAAGTGCCAGCACCAGACCAACTGCAGAATCAACCGAATAACGGCCGCCAACCCAATTCCAGAAACCAAAGGCGTTCTGTGGGTCAATACCAAAGTCTTCTACCAGATCAAGTGCAGTGGAGACAGCAACAAAATGCTTGCGAATTGCATCTGCATTCTGAACTTCAGAGCCATCAATGGCACCCCGACCAGCAAGCTTTTCCAAGAGCCACGTACGAGCACAGCGCGCGTTTGTAAGTGTCTCCAGTGTGGTAAACGTCTTGGAAACAATAATGAAGAGTGTTGTTTCTGGATCAAGATCATGGGTTTTCTCGCCAAGGTCAACAGGGTCAATGTTGGAGACAAAGCGAGCAGTAATACCTGCGTCTGCAAAAGGCTTCAAAGCCTCGTAAACCATAACAGGACCAAGGTCAGAGCCACCAATGCCAATGCTTACAACCGTCTTGATAGGCTTACCAGAAACGCCCTTCCACTCTCCCGAGCGAACTCGATCGCAGAAGGCATACATCTTGTTCAGCGTCTGGTGAACGTCAGAAACAACGTCTTGTCCATCAACAATAAGCGTGCCGGCCTCAGAAGCGGGGCGGCGAAGCGCTGTATGCAATACTGCACGATCTTCAGTGGTGTTAATGTGCTCACCTGCATACATAGCGTCTCTACGCTCTTCAAGTTTGACCTCTTCTGCAAGGTCACACAGAAGGTCAAGCGTCTCTTGTGTAGCAAGATTTTTGGAAAGATCAATCAGAAACTGGTCTAGCTCAAACGACATATTCTGCACACGCTGAGGGTCTTCTGCAAACCAGTTCTTCAGCGTGGCTTTTGTATCTTTTAAGCTGGCGTAATGCTCTGCAAGGGCGCGCCAAGTCTTAGTCTGTGTTGCGTCAATAGGCAAAATATGTGGTGCTGTAGGTGATGCCATAGCAGTCTCCTTCTTTTGACTATTTCAAGGATAATCTGTGCAACGCTCATGAAACGCCACAATGTCGTTTTTTGAAAAAAATACGACAAATCATTACTAATACGGTTCTCCCAAAGGTGGAACTTGTTTAATAGCAGCCCAGCGCATCTGCTTCTGATGAGGATCATCGAACGCTAAAGCAAAATTATCAAGATTTACCATGCGCATTCCACACACGCGAACAAGAACACGGGGCGAGAAGTTCTTCTCGGCGTCAGTTGAAAGCTGACCAAGCTCACCTGCGTATGCCTCGCGCACTGATGTAACTGCTGCGTCATTTACCATGAGCACCGTGTCTGGACTAAAAGCACTTATTGCCTGTCTGACAAGCTGGGGATTTATAGGATCTCCTGTTTTTGTGGTGGTAAGCAAGGTGGCCCATGCCTCAGGAGCATAGCCTAAATGCTCTAAAGAAGCTTTAAGCGCAGAAAGTTCTGCCTCTTCAAAGTCTTCTTGTCCCTTTACCAACAAAATTGATGCAAAAGCATTGCCTGCCATACACACCCCCTGAGCAGCAAAATCTTCAAACTCATGCGTTATTTTAGCCATGTAGGCTTCTTTTCGCATAGATCTTTCGCTTGGCATGCGCACCTCTTTCTTATATGCCAACTATGCACGTAATTCACAATTTGAGCAAGTCTACAAAGTTATGTGTATACACTTCTGTAATTTGGGGATAAGTTTGCTAGTGCTTGAAATTAATTGGCTTAAAGGCCGTATGTAACTGGAGGTTCACTATGGCACAGCAGCTTACTACTGCAGAGTTCGATTCTGTTCTTGCAAACGCAGACAAGCCTGTTCTTGTTGATTTCTGGGCATCTTGGTGCGGTCCTTGCCGTGCTCTTGGTCCAGTTGTCGAGGAAGTTGGCAATGAGATGGCAGACAAGCTTGACGTTTACAAGGTAAACGTTGATGACGAGGCAGATCTTGCAACTCGTTTCCGCATCGTCTCCATCCCTACCCTCATCCTCTTCAAGAATGGTGAGCCTGTTCACACCATGGTTGGCAACCTTCCTAAGGCTGACCTCGTTTCTGAGCTCAACGCTAACCTGTAAGTTCTTGTGTGCCACGCGGCTGCGCTGGCTTATCATTGAACTAAGCGGCGGTACGTCTATCGGCGTGCCGCCTTTTTGTTACAAGGAGAACTAATGGCCGATAAAAGCCTTGATGCCCAACAGACAGGACTTTTAAAAGGAGTTCGTAAGCGCCTCTTTCTACAGCGCCTGCGTTCTAGCCTTTCTACCATCATTCTGCTTGTCTCTTCAGCAATTTTTATTTTTCTGTTGATCGACGTTTCTGAAGGTGACGTCATCGGCATTGATCACTTTGCCTACAGACTCTTTGTTGTCCACCTGAGAACTCCGCTTCTCACTGAGGTAATGGAAGGGTTCTCTGGACTTGCAAGTCCTGTCACCGTTATTGTCATGCTTATTGTGGTTGCCGCGTTTGCGCCAGGACCAAGTGTTGGCAGGCTCGCCTCTATTAACCTTGGCGGTGTTGTCATTGTTGACCTTATCTTTAAGGCTATTGTCCAGCGCCCTCGTCCCGATGGATTTAGACTGGTAGTTGAAACTGGTTATAGCTTCCCCTCGGGCCACTCGATGTTCTCGATGGCTTTTTATGGCCTGCTTATTTGGCTTGTCTGGCATTACGAGAAAGACAAACTACAGCGCTGGATTTGGTGCGGTCTTTTCTCCGCTGTCATCATTATGATTGGCGTCAGCAGAATTTATCTGGGCGTGCACTACGCCACCGACGTTATTGGTGGTTTCTCGCTTGCCCTTGTATGGCTGGTTCTCTTTACTAAGCTGATGATTCCATCGCTTATTTACAAGAAGAAAGTACCTCAAGCGAAGACAGACTAATAATCTCTGCACTGACTACCTGAGCCGCTTCTTCATCAACAATAATACGTCCCATAGTTGCACCCTCGCGACCGCGAGGATAGGTAGGACTTCCTGGATTCATTACAAGCGTATTGGTCCACTCGTCGCGCTGTACAAAAGGCTTATGCGTGTGACCGCAGATAGCAATATTGCATTTAACCAGGTCAAGCCTCTCGCGATAATGGCATACCTGCCACTTTAAACCGGCCGCAAAGAAAATAATCTTTTTCTTTACCATGGGGCCATAGTTGTAGCAAAAATCATTATTACCCAGGCAGAGCTTTACCGGAGCAATCTTCTGGAGCGTCTGATAATCAGCGTTTGAAGTGATATCCCCTGCATGCACAATGTAGTTGGCGCCCTGCAGAGCTTCAAGCAACTCAGATGACAAATACCCATGCGTATCTGAAATTACATCAAACCTTACCAGTGCCATACCAAACTCCTACGTGCGCGTTTAAGCCTCTGGCGAGAAACCCTTTGAGCTTCTACAGTCCCAGTGCTCGCTTGAGTGCAACCACACGACGGCGAGAAACCGAAATGTGACGCTCCTCAAATCCCTGAATAGTCAACTGTAGGATACCAGCAGAGATAACCTCAACATCGTCAACATACTCAAGATTCACGATAAAGCTACGATGAATGCGGAAGAATCCGTGTGGAGCAAGGCGCTCTTCAAGTTTCTGCAGAGAAATAGTTGACAAGAAGCGGTCATCTTCCGTGTAGATGCAGGAGTAATCGTCTTTTGCCTCAATAAAGCGAATCTGATCAATAGGAACAAGAACTTTGCTTCCACTCTTAATGACAGGAATACGCTCAATAGTTGCCATAGGAGACTGAGGACGCAGACGCTCCTCAACCTTATCAAGGGCCTGCTCAAGACGCTCGGTCTCAACGGGCTTCATCAAGTAATCAACGGCATTAACGCCAAAGGCATCTAGTGCATACTCGCTATATGCAGTGACAAACACAATCTGAGGAGGATTCTTCAACTTGTGAAGAGCCTCTGCAAGCTGCATTCCATTTGTCTTAGGCATAGAGATGTCCAGGAACATTACCTCAACGCGAGACTCCATGAGTTTCTCGACAGCATCCCTTGCACTTGTGGCCTCAATGATTTCCTCGAGACGGCCGGTCTCCTCAAGCAAGAACCTGAGCTCAGAACGGGCTGGAGCCTCGTCATCAACAATCATGGCACGCATGTCATTCATCTCCCAACGACCTAACGCAGCGTTAAGCAAAACCGTGTACTACTATGCTGTTGCCTGCAGAGCCGCACCTGCAAGCTTGAGTGTCACGCACGTACCCTGACCTGGCTTAGACATGATTTCCATGCCAGATCCAGCGGCGTAGAAGCGCTCAACTCGCTCAGCTACGTTCTTAATGGCAATGCCCGTGCCCCCATTTCTCCCCGAAGAATCCTGCGGGGTAGGACCTTGGCCATTAAGCAAGCGAGAAACAGTCTCTTCATCCATTCCAAGACCATCATCAGCAACAGATATAAGAATATCATCTTCGTCGCGTGCGACGTGGATGTCAATATGAAGCGCGCCTTCATCTTTCATGGCGTGCCTTACGGCGTTCTCAACAATAGGCTGAATCAGAAAAGACGGAACCTGAACGTCTTCGCATCCCTCATCGACATGCTCAGACTCTTGGATACGTTCTTCTCCAAAACGAGCCTTCTCAATTGTCAAATACCTGCGCGTTTGTGTCAATTCCTGAGAAAGCGGAATAAGTGCGCCCTGCGAACTCTCAAGCGTGCGGCGATAAAACACAGAAAACTCGCGAAGCAAGTCGCGCGCCTTATTGGGGTTTGTACGCGTAAGAGATGCAATAGTATTAAGCGTATTGAACAAGAAATGTGGATTAATCTGTGCTTGCAGGGCTTTGACCTCGGCTCGAGCGGTCAACTCTGCCTGACGGTCAAGCTCGTACGAGGAAAGCTGCGTGGAAAGAAGCTCACCCAGACCCTCTGCGATTGCCAGCTGCGTACGATCAATTTCAATACCGCGACGATAATAAAGTTTGATTGTGCCGACCGTGTGATCTTGAACAATCAGCGGAACAATGATGCCAAAAGAGCTGCCGCCATTGCCAAAGCCGCCTCGTCTTTGCAGCACCTGCTGACGGCTATCTACCGAGACAAACGTCTCCATGCGGCCACTTTCCAAAACCTCAGTTGCAGGGCCAACTACCTTTGAACCAGGCATATGGGAGGTTACAATATCTCCTTCAAAACCCAATACGTACTCTGTATCAGTAATAGAGATAGCAGCAGCAGAGGTTTCTGAAAGCAATAACGTGCAGATGGTTGGTGCTGTTTCTTGTGACAATCCACCGCGTAAGGTTTTAAGCGTCTTAGAGGCCACCTCAAGTGTTCGCTCTGTTGCCTGAGACCGAGCGTGCTCGTTACCCGGCTGAGTGGTGCCGCCAAAAACAATGACCGTGGCAAGTCCTCCGCCTGCAACAAGAGCTGCAAACAGGTTGTCTGCCATGACACTCCAAGAGAGCAGGCCCAGCAATACACAGGCGAGAAGGACCAGGACCACCCTGGTTGACCTCTGTATGTACTGAGCAAGTCTCTGCATGGTTGTCTAGTTCTCCACTGATTCTGTAGCAGAATCCTCAGAAGCAAGCTGCTGTGGTAAAGACGAATGCTTAAGTGCGCGAGCTAAAGGAGTACCAAGTACATAAAGGACAACGGCTTCTCCAAGTCCTGTGGTAATAAAGCCAAACAAGAACATTAGAGGATATGAGCCATCAAGCTCAATAGTGGTAAATGGAATTGTGTAGAATCCCAAGCCCTGAAGCAAAATAGGAAGATATGCAGAAACAATTACTGCATTTGCAAGCACAGGTCCTAGAAGTGCAAGCGGTACATTCTTCCTGTTTTTCCAGGTAAACCATGCACCAAGGGCAGTTGCCAAGGAGCCAAAGACTACGTCCAACAACCCCAATGCGCCTGTGCCAGAAATAACCATATTTGCAAGGTTAGCAATGACGCAACCAAGTGTCAGTCCTGGAATCGCATCAGCGGTAAAGAGCGCAAGAACAACAACTGCCTCTGAAATGCGGAACTGCACAGGACCCCAGGCTAGACCACCCAAAAAGAGAAGGGTTGCAAGAGTAAGTGCTGCATAAAGAGCTGCAATAATACCGATACGTGCAAGGCGCTGGGCGCGCTGTTTTGTTGCATAAGCTGAAGAAACCTGTGGCAAAACAATCCCCTTGTTAACTCTAAAAACTTAGTTCATGATACGACGAAACGCATATATGAGCAAATGAGCAGCGCAGACATACAATTAGTAATGCAGGTGCATTCCTGGATAGACCATCTCGCGAGCGTGCTTCTGATATGCCGCAACTGCCTCTTCCTCAAAGGCCAGAGGGGTGTCCTCCTCGCCCGCCATATCCAAAATCCAACGTGTGAGGTACGGATTGAGTGGAAGCAGCGGACCAATAAGCCAGGTGGCAATAGCATTCTTGCGACGGAAGCCCTCCAACTTGCTTTCTTTATTGATGCCAAATCCAACCTTATTCTTAAGGAAGTAGCAGTTAGAGTTATCTCCCTCAGTAAGAGTGAACTGCATCTTAAAGCCCACAACAGTAAAGGGTTCTTTGCCGTTACCAGGATCAAATTCGCCCACCTGAACGTCGTGGAAACGCTGGGGCATATAACGAGTGGTCACAAAATTGAAGAGACCCAAACCCTCAATCTCTGAGCCGTCAGGATTGACGATTTTCTGGCCAAAAAGCTCTGAAGCATTGCCGGCAAACAGCATAGGGACGCCCTGATCAGCCAGCTCAGCAAGCCTATCCTTGTAAGGCATAAGGCGAGAAATAATAAGCTCTTGCTGGGCTTCTGTCATGCTGCCCATGATAATTGCCGATGGCGTGTTGTCAACAAAGTAAGGCGTTGCTGCGTGAGAAGTGTATACGAAATTCTCTTTTGGAAGGCAAGCCTCCAGGTAGAGGGCATTTCCGTTGTCTCCACCTTGGTTGCCGTACTCTGGATAGAGAATCTCAATCTTAGTTGCTGGATTACTCATGGGAGGCCTCCATCTGTTTCAAGCGCTCAATGATACGGTTTCTGCTGATATCAGCAATGCCACCGTTGTAGAGGCCATGTGCATAGAAAACGTGCTGGCAAGCGTCAAGATCAACCAAATCAGCTGTCTCTTCTGGAGAGTTTGCTACAAAGGTTTTAGCTGGATCAATGCCTGCAAGCCTCAGTCTAAGCTGCAGGTCAAGCGATGTGTCACCGTAAATAATGACCTGCTTAACGCTTGGATCTTGCAAGAACTCAAAGTCAGTCTGGTAGTACCAGCCAATATACTCTGTCTGGTCCTTTGCTTTTGCCATATATGCATCGGCAATCATAATGATGATTGCCTTATCACCTGGCTGTTTGCGAAGGATATCGATAGTGACTGAGGTTGCCGTGTCATTCTCGCCCTTAGAGGCCATGCTAATAAGACGGCGACCGTTATAGTCAATCTCGTTATACCTGGAAGAAGCGATGTTAACGCGCTGCAGAGATGCGGCGATAGTCGCAGGCGCAAGACCCATCTCACGCGCGGTTACGATGGCCACAAACAAGTTGTAGAGGTTGACGATAGAGTAGCTGTTGAGCTTGTACTCATATGTTGGTGCACCTTCGTGGCAATGCTCTTTGACCACAAACTTGCCAGTCTCTGGCTCTACCGAGATAACCTCGTAATCAGGAGTTGGGTTGGTATAGCCACACTCCTTGCAGGTTGCGTGACCAAGATGCCTCAGGTGTGCATAATCCCACTTAAGCTTGCCACCGCATTTGGGGCAGGCGGTAAGATCTGAAACAATGCCCACCGGCTCTGCGGTGTCTTCTGCTAGCCTTGCGATGGAGTAATACGTACGATGGGTGCACTGAGAAGCAAGCCTGCAGCTAATCATGTCATCTGCATTCAAGATCAGATGAGTTGAAGCAGGAATACCCTTATCCATAACGTCAAACACGTAGTCTGGCGTTGCACTGCGAGAGAACGTATCGCGGAACAAATTGGTAACAGACAAAATATCAGGCTGCAAATACGGGAAAATGCGAGGTCCAGAAAGCTCGTCAAACTCCATAACTGCAAGCTTAGTCTTTGACGTACCCTTCCACGTGGCGTTCTTTGCAAACGAGCTTGCAAAGCCGCTGGAAATATTGCCGCCAACGCGGTTAGTGACGGTCTGATAGCCGTTGTCTGCGAGAAGATCGTTGAGCAGGTTATTGGTGGTTGTCTTGCCGTTTGTGCCGGTGATAAAGACAACCTGCTCTGGCTTAGCAATGTCTCCTAAAAATGCAGGATCAATGCCTTCAGCAATAAAACCTGGCAGCGTTCCGCCCTCATGGTTGGTCAATTTAAGTGCTGCAAGTGTTGCTTTAGCAGCGAGAAAAGCTACAGGAAACAGTCTGCTCTTTTTTTGTGCCACAGTAACTCCCATCGTGAGCAAAGTCTCTCTAGTTTATCACCTCGCGAGAAGGGCTTGAAGAACACAGGGCTTCTCGCCAAAAATGTCGCATAAAAAAGCCGAGCCAGGCTGACCTGGCTCGGCTGAAGCTACGTGAAAGTAAGTTACCTTACTCCTCAGGCTGCTCATTCTTTTCTGCAGCATAGAGCTCAGAAAGGTGTACAAGGTGATCGTAGCGAGCCATTGCGGCTTCCTCGTTCTCCTTGAAGAGTTTCTCTGCGTTCTCTGGGAACTCGCGAGTGAGTCGGCTGTAACGAGCCTCATTCATCAGGAACTCCTGGTAGCCGCCCTTAGGTGCCTTGGAGTCAAGCGTGAACTTCTTACCTGCTGGTGCAGATGGATTGAAGCGATAGAGGTTCCAGTAGCCGGTATCGACTGCCTTCTTCATCTCCTCCTGTGCGTGAGCCATACCACCCTTGATGGAGTGCATCTCGCATGGGGAGTAACCGATGATGAGGGATGGTCCTGGATAAGCCTCTGCCTCAGCAATTGCCTTCAGGGTCTGCTGGAGGTTTGCGCCCATGGAGACCTGAGCAACATAGACGTAACCGTAGGTCATAGCAATCTCTGCAAGGTTCTTCTGCTTGATGTTCTTACCAGCTGCTGCAAACTGTGCAACCTGGCCAAGACGGGAAGCCTTGGAGGACTGGCCACCAGTGTTGGAGTAAACCTCGGTATCGAAGACAAAGACGTTGATGTCCTCGCCAGAAGCAAGAACGTGGTCAAGGCCGCCAAAGCCGATGTCGTATGCCCAACCGTCACCACCGAAGATCCAGAAGGACTTCTTGGTGAGGAAGCTCTTGTTAGCAAGGATTTCCTTAGCTGCTGCAAGATCAGACTTCTCAAGCTCAACTACAAAAGTCTTGGAAGCTTCCTTGGAGAGAGCTGCGTCGTTGACGGAATCAATCCATGCCTTAGCAGCATCCTTGAGGTCCTGAGATGCGCCATCCTCATCGACAAGCTGCTGAGCAAGCTCCAGAAGACGCTTCTGCTGTGCCTGGTGACCAAGCATCAGACCCATACCGTGCTCTGCATTGTCCTCGAAGAGGGAGTTGTTCCATGCTGGACCGTGACCGTTTGCATCGGTAGTAAATGGTGAGCAGGAAGCTGGGTTACCCCAAATGGAGGAGCAGCCAGTTGCGTTGGAGATGTACATACGATCGCCAAAGAGCTGAGTGACCAGACGGCCGTAGCTGGTCTCAGCGCAGCCTGCGCAGGAACCGGAGAACTCAAGAAGAGGCTTCTTGAACTGGGATGCCTTGACGTTGTTGGCGACAAGCTCGGTCTTCTCGGAGACGTGATTAACTGCGTAGTCAAAAATCTCCTGCTTGGACGCCTGCTCCTCGATTGGCTTCATGGTCAGAGCATCTGCAGGGCAGATGTAGACGCAGTTGGAGCAACCGGTGCAGTCGAGCTGAGAAACAGCAATCTCAAACTTGTAGCCCTTAGCCTTAGGACCAACGGCATCTTTGAACTGAGACTGTGCTGGTGCAGCAGCGACCTCTTCGTCGGTAAGGACGAATGGGCGAATGACTGCGTGTGGGCAGACATAAGCGCACTGGTTACACTGGATGCACTTCTCGACGTTCCACTCAGGAACAACAACAGCAATGCCGCGCTTCTCGTAAGCTGCTGCGCCAAGCTCAAACTGGCCGTCAACATGGTTCTTGAATGCGGAAACAGGAAGTGCGTCACCCTCCATGCGAGAAACTGGAGTCATGATGTCACGAACCTGCTTGAGCAGAGCCTCACGGCCCTCAAGGGTAATTGGGTTAGGAGCATCCTCTGCAGTAGCCCAATCAGCAGGAATCTCAATCTTAGTAAATGCAGTAGCGCCAGCGTCGATTGCCTTGTGGTTCATATCGACGACGTTCTGGCCCTTCTTTAGGTAAGAATGAGTTGCAGCATCCTTCATGTACTGAAGTGCGTCTGCCTCTGGAAGAACCTTTGCAAGAGCAAAGAACGCAGACTGAAGAATGGTGTTGGTGCGCTTGCCCATACCAATTTCCTTGGCAAGGTCAATTGCATTAATCAGATAAACGTTGATGTTGTTCTGAGCAATGTAGCGCTTTGCCTCTGCTGGCAGGTGGTGTGCAAACTCCTCTGCATCCCACTGGCAGTTGACCAGGAAGGTACCGCCAGGCTTGACGTCGCGGACCATCTTGTAGCCCTTGATGATGTATGCAGGAACGTGGCATGCAACAAAGTCTGCCTTAGTGACATAGTAAGGAGAACGGATCTTGTGATCACCGAAGCGCAGGTGGCTGATGGTGATACCGCCGGTCTTCTTTGAGTCATACTGGAAGTATGCCTGAACATATTTATCGGTGTGGTCACCAATAATCTTGATGGAGTTCTTGTTAGCGCCAACAGTACCATCGCCGCCAATACCCCAGAACTTGCACTCAATGGTGCCCTCAGCTGCAGTGTTAGGAGCCTCAGGATCCTCTGCAAGGGAGAGGTTTGTGACGTCGTCGACAATACCAACGGTGAACTCACGCTGAGGATTATCCTTCTTGAGCTCCTCAAAAATTGCAAATGCAGATGATGGTGGGGTGTCCTTAGAACCAAGGCCGTAACGACCACCAACAACCTTAATGTCTGTACGACCAGCCTCAAAGAGAGCAGTGATGACATCTTCATAGAGAGGCTCACCAACGGAACCTGGCTCCTTGGTGCGGTCGAGAACAGCAATCTTCTTGACGGACTCAGGAAGAACGTCAACAAAGTGCTTTACAGAGAATGGACGATAGAGGCGAACCTTAACCAGACCGACCTTCTCGCCATGAGCGTTCAGGTAATCGATAACCTCTTCGAGAGTATCGCAGAAGGAACCCATGCAGATAACAACGCGGTCAGCGTCTTCTGCACCGTAGTAGTTAAACAGACCGTAGTCAGTACCAAGCTTAGCGTTGATCTTGTTCATGTAGTCTTCAACAACTGCTGGCAGCTGGTTATAAACCTCGTTGCATGCCTCGCGGTGCTGGAAGAAGATATCGCCGTTCTCGTGGGAACCACGGCTTGATGGATGCTCTGGGTTCAGTGCATGATCGCGGAATGCCTGGACAGCGTCCATATCACACATCTCAGCCAGGTCAGCATAATCCCAAACAGCAACCTTCTGAATCTCGTGAGAAGTACGGAAGCCGTCGAAGAAGTTAACAAATGGAACCTTGCCCTTGATTGCTGCAAGGTGAGCAACAGGAGCCAAATCCATAACCTCCTGGACGTTGCCTTCTGCGAGAAGTGCAAAGCCAGTCTGGCGAGCGGACATAACGTCAGAGTGATCGCCAAAGATGTTCAGTGCATGGGTTGCAACGGTACGTGCGCTGACGTGGAAAACACCAGGGAGCTGCTCGCCGGCAATCTTGTACATGTTTGGAAGCATGAGCAAGAGGCCCTGAGAAGCGGTGTAAGTAGTGGTCAGAGCACCTGAACCAAGAGAACCGTGAACAGCACCAGCTGCGCCAGCCTCGGACTGCATCTCGACAACCTTGACGGTTGTACCAAAGATGTTCTTTACACCCTGGGCGGACCACTGGTCAACATAGTCTGCCATTGGACTTGATGGGGTAATTGGGTAAATGCCCGCTACCTCGGTAAACGCGTACGACACGTAAGCCGCGGCGTTGTTACCGTCCATGGACTTAAACTTTCTTGCCATTTCCTCTCCTTGCCTAATCTGTGATTTCTCACAGTATGCGTCTGTGCGATCCAAAATAAAGCTGTAGACCCTGGGTGACTACGGAAACAAGTTTCATAGTTCGGCCGGCAGCGGTCGCATAATGCTTTTATTATTGCGCAAAAAAACAATGAAACAAATCAGAAATATGAGCCAATAAATACCTATTTTCAGGTAGGATTTTCTACCTGCGGAATTGCAAAATAAACATAACAGTAAAGTGCAACTTTTTTGTAAATCGACAAAATATTCAAGTGCGCAAGCAGCCATCTGTCTGAAAATTGGACAAATTTTTACGTAAGCACTCAACGCACGGAAGTCTTGCTGCACGTTGAGTGCTCTTTTAATAGCCGTACTTTAGGGTCATATCTCTTTTGATTACTTGGCCGCTTTAATCTCGCAAAGCTTCTTATAACCAAATAAGAAACGCTCTCCTATCTCACCTTCAGCATCGGATGCACAAACGACTCCGTGCTCATCTGAAGTAAGGAAGGCTTCATCAAAATCAGCAGTTCCATCAAATACCTGTGCGACAACATCTGGATTAAACTCAGTTGGCTCATGCAGAGTTTGTGCCAAATCAAGCACCAGACTTGTGGCTCCTGATCGAACGCTTTCTTCTGAGATACCTGCGATAAGCTTTCCGTCCTTCACGAGCCAAAGCACTTCTGGTGCGCAATGAGTTTGCTGCTCTTCTCGCTGTGAAATTCTTGCACGACCCGCAAGAGATAGAACAGAACTCTCCTCTAAAGACTGGTAAGGACCAACTGTCATAGCAGCCTGGCCATTGCTTTCGAGCAAAATCATAAGAACGCCGTCTGGATATTCTTGCGATCCCTCTTTGAGCGTTCCCTCGATGTGCTGCTTAGCCCAAGCAATCAAGTGCGGAGAAACATCTTTTTGAGCAACAACTCGCCTACTCAGCGCACGTAAATGCCTGTTATCAAGAGGGAGAACACCTCCAGCCAGTCTCCAACGACAAACAAGTTCTGGATTATCAAGCTCAAACTTCTGAGCCGCTTCTAACTCTTCCTGGTCCACAGTGTCCTCCCCCAACTTTTTATGAAATGAACTGCTAATCCCGACTTAGCAGGTTAGTGCCTAAAGTGTCGCTTTCCTGTAAACACCATTGCAATACCATACTCATCACAAGCAGCAATAGACTCATCATCTCTGACTGATCCGCCTGGCTGAATAATGGCTGTTACGCCATGGGCTGCCAAGGTATCAACGTTATCTCGGAATGGGAAAAACGCGTCGGATGCAGCCACAAGGTTCTTTGAATCAATTCCCATGCGTTCGCAAGCTGCTTCAGCTCGCTCGCACGCGAGAAGAGCAGCGTCAACACGGTTTGGCTGGCCTGGTCCCATGCCAATTCCAGCTTGATCTTTTGCAACCAAAATAGCGTTTGACTTAACGGTCTTACAAACTTTCCAAGCAAATACCAAATCATTCAGCTCTTCTGGAGTTGGTTGACGCTTAGTAACAACCTCAAAGCTCTCTGCAGTTTCATCTGCATGATCAAGGTCTTGCACCAACAGTCCACCGTCAACAGTTCTCATTTCGAGCTCACGGCTTCTATCGATTCCGCCCGTAGCTAAGACGCGGAGATTGGTTCTCTTTGACAGGCGCTCTAGAGCCTCTTCTGTGAAGCTTGGTGCAATAAGAACCTCAACAAACTGCTTATTGATATCTGCGAAGTGCTCAACAAACTCCAGCGGAACCTCTCTGTTTACTGCAATAATTCCGCCAAAAGCAGAAAGCGGATCACAAGCAAATGCTCGGTCATATGCCTCAACAACATTTTCTGCCGTTGCAGAACCACAAGGATTCTGGTGTTTCAAAATAATGACTGATGGATCATCAAACTCACGAACAGCCGCCCAAGCTGCATCAGTATCCAGCAAATTGTTGTAAGACAAAGGCTTACCCTGAAGCTGCTGGGCGTTTGCTAAAGAGTGTGCAGGAGCGCCAGGCATCTTGTAAAACGCTGCGGACTGCTGAGGATTTTCTCCATAACGAAGATCCTGCTCTTTTGTTGCCTTTACCAGCAAAGTCTCTGGGAATTTACTCTGCTCTGATTCAACTACGCCAGAAAGGTATGCGGCAATAGCGCCATCGTATGCAACTGTTGTCTTAAATACCTTCAAAGCAAGTTGCTGGCGAGAAGCCCTTGTAGTTGCACCGTCATGGGAACACATCTCATCAAGAACACGACCATAATCTGCTGGATCAACAACAACCGTAACAAAATCATTATTCTTTGCAGCAGAGCGGAGCATTGAAGGTCCGCCAATATCGATGTGCTCAATTGCGTTTTCTAGTGTTACTGATGGATCAGCTACGGTCTTCTCAAACTCGTAAAGGTTAACGCAGACCAGGTCAATCATACCGATACCATTGTTCTCTGCATCTGCAACATGACCAGGATTATCTCTACGACATAAGAGGCCACCATGGACGCGAGGATGCAATGTCTTGACGCGGCCGTCCATCATCTCTGGAAATCCGGTATAAGACTCAATAGGGATGACGGGGACGCCAGCCTCTTCGAGGATTTTTGCGGTTCCTCCTGTTGAAATTACCTCTACACCAAACTCTTTAGTAAGAGCCTGTGCAAATTCAACAATACCTGTTTTGTCTGTTACCGAGATTAGCGCACGTTTGATAGGGGCCTCAGCCATTGCCGCTCCTTTGTGTTTGACACTTGCTATCAGAAACACCTACAGCCTATCAGCTGCAAAACACTACGTACTAGATGTAAACAAACTTGAAACTATTCTATAATCTTCCGCTGTAAAAACGCATGAAAGGAACTATTGCATATGTCTGACGATACTCCAATCATAGTCCCCTTCGAAGATGCTGACTTACCAGAACTTATCTCAATCGTTGAACGCGTCTGGTACTTGGATGGTGATGAATCTAAAGAAACCAGTAGGTCTCTGGCTACCATTGATATTTCTTACTACATTGGTGTTTCAACTCATCGCTTTGTAGCAAAAAGTGGAAATACAGTTCTCGGCTTTATTTTCTGCTCCAACGGAAAAGATCCAGAAGATCGGCAGAAATGGGTTGAGCTTGAAAATGCCTCAACCATTACAGCTAAAAAGCTCTTAAGCCAGAAAGACTTTGAAGGCTATGATGCCGTTGGTGTCGTCGAATCAAACCTGATTCACAAATACTGGAATGAAGGAGTCAAAACTCCCAAGTGGGAAATTACACTATTCTGCGTAAGCCCTACTGCTCAAGGAAAAGGTGTCGGCGGCATGCTCTTCTCCTATATGCTCAATTTTTTGAAAGAACAAGGAGCCAAGCATTACTTCCTTGCAACAGACGATGACTGCGACATTAGTTTCTACCAACACAAGAGCCTTGTCTGTAAAGATAAAGCTCCGGTTCAAGCGAATGGACAAGACTTCGGCTTTGCCTATATCTATGCGGGAGATCTCTAAGAATGAGTCCTTGCGTTGGAAGATTTGCGCCCACACCTTCTGGAAGAATGCATCTGGGCAACGTTTTCTCAGCCCTTATGGCTTGGGCCAGCGTTCGTTCCCAAAATGGCAGCCTTATTCTTCGCATCGAAGACTTGGATATTCGTGCTCATAATCCTCAACACACCTCCCTCCTCCTTGATGATTTACAGTGGTTGGGACTAACTTGGGACAAAGGTCCGTATTACCAAAGCAAGCGCACGGAGCTCTACCAAGAAGCTCTTTTAGATTTGAGGCAGCAGGGACTCTTGTATCCCTGTTTTTGCTCCCGAGCAGACTTACACGCTGCACAAGCTCCTCATGCAAGTGATGGCACGTATGTCTATGCAGGAACTTGCCGCAACCTCAGCCAATCTAAGCGTGAAGAGCTTTCAGCCCATAAAATTCCAGCAACACGTATGCAAGTTCCTAATACGACCTACACGTTTGAAGATAGGGTTTATGGTCCTACATCACAAAACCTTGCTGAATCATGCGGAGACTTTATTGTTCAACGTGCAGATGGCGTCTTTGCCTATCAGCTTGCCGTAGTAGTAGACGATGCTGACATGGGCGTAACTGAAGTAGTTAGAGGATCAGATCTTCTTTCATCTACTCCCAGACAGCTTTATTTGCAAGACGTGCTTGGTTTTTCTCATCCCATCTATGCTCACCTCCCGCTACTTGTTGCGCCAGATGGCAGGAGACTTTCTAAACGCAATCACGATCTAGATCTTGGTGTTTTGAGAGACCAAGGAAAAACACCAGAAGAGATTCTTGGCTTTCTGGCCTATTGCATAGGTCTTGCAGAAAAAGAAGAACCTCTTTCTGCAGCACAAGTTGCCAATCGCTTTTCATGGGATGTACTTCGCACTCACCGAAAAAACGTGGTTGTTGAGCATTTTTCACATGTTTTGTAAAATGTCTTATTGTGAGTGACGCCAGTTCGGGGTATCATTCTCAAGCACCCATTTTGGAGAGCTGACCGAGAGGCCGAAGGTGCTCGCCTGCTAAGCGAGTATGGGCCCCAAGCCCATCTGGGGTTCGAATCCCCAGCTCTCCGCCAGAATTTTCTGCTCGTTGCATCTCTGCAACGAGCTTTTTTCTTACCAGAAAGAACTTTTTCTAAGATTAGTCTTGCATTTTCAACTGGAAAATGGCATTCTATCTACTTGCACGCGGCGTTACCTCAGCTGGATAGAGGACCTGACTACGAATCAGGGCGTCATAGGTTCGAATCCTATACGCCGCACCACTTGAACTTAGGAGCTCCTTCGGGAGCTCTTTTTTATTATCTACCTGGTCTTAAAGCTACTTCACCGGAAGAGTTTGCATACAAATACTGATAAGAAATGCCGGCTTCATCAAGCTCATCCATTACCTCAGCCATGCATGTTTCCGCCATGATGACCTCCAGATACTCTTGTGGGCTTAGATCTTTTAAACCCACTCTACCTTGGTCTGAAATCCACTTTCTTAAAGTTGCAAGTTGCTCTAATGCAATATGGATCTCTGAATAAAACTCCTTGTGGCCGAATCCAATTTTTGCCGCACTACCCTGAACAAACTGCCTTAATACAATTTCTTTCTGTGCCTCTACCAGATCTTTCATAGCCACCTCTTTCTTCCTTTACTGATCTCAGTATATCAAATTTATAGAACATATGTTCTATAAATCAGCAAAAGAAATGGTCTTCACAATTCACTAGAAGACCATTTCAGAGATTGAATCAATTTTGATTAAAAAGAGAAACTATTCTGGTCGAATAACCTCGATGCCACCCATGTAAGGACGGAGCGCCTCGGGCACGGTAACGGAGCCATCTGCGTTCTGATAATTCTCCATAATTGCAGCCATGGTACGGCCAACTGCCAGACCAGAGCCGTTAAGCGTATGAACTAGACGGGTGCCCTTGAACTCTGCTGGATCCTTATAGCGGATATTTGCACGACGAGCCTGGAAATCCCAGCAGTTAGAGCAGGAAGAAATCTCCTTGTATGCGTTATAGCTTGGGAGCCAAACTTCAATGTCATAGCACTTGCATGCAGAGAAGCCAATGTCACCAGTGCAGAGAGTAACCACGTGATAAGGAAGACCCAGAAGCTGGAGGATCTTCTCGGCTTCCTGAACCATGGACTCAAGCTGATTCATGGAGTCTTCGGGCTTTGCAAACTTGACCATCTCTACCTTGTCAAACTGGTGAACACGGATGATACCACGGGTGTCTCGACCAGCTGAACCTGCCTCCTCGCGGAAACATGGAGTGAATGCGGTATAGAGCAGAGGGAGCTGAGATGCGTCCAGAATCTCGTCACGATGGATGTTTGTAAGCTGGACCTCAGCAGTTGGAATTAGGTAGAGGTCAGGCTGTACGTGATAGAGGTCCTCTTCAAACTTAGGAAGCTGACCAGTACCAAACAGAGAATCCTGATTTGTGATAACTGGTGGCCACCACTCTTTGAAGCCTGCCTGGTTATGTGTATCAATCATGAAGTTGATAAGCGCACGCTCCATGCGAGCGCCCATGCCGCCAAGAAGATAGAAGCGAGTTCCTGCAAGCTTTACGCCACGGTCAAAATCAATCATGCCCAGCTCGGGTCCAAGATCCCAGTGCGCCTTTGGCTCAAAATCAAACTGAGTTGGCTCTCCCCACTTGCGAACCTCAGGGTTATCGGAGTCATCCTTGCCATAAGGAACGGATGCGTCAGGAATGTTTGGAATAGCTGCAACAAGGGCGGTGAGCTCTTCCTCAACCTCTCCGCGACGCTGATCAAGCTCTGCGATGCGGTCTTTGTTAGCTGCTACCTGCTCTTTAGCTGCCTCAGCCTCTTCCTTCTTACCCTCACGCATAAGAAGGCCAATCTGCTTAGAAACAGCGTTACGCTCTGCCTGAAGAGACTCAACCTCGGCAATTACGCTTCTGCGCTCCTCGTCAAGCTCAAAGAATTTCTCGCGATCCCAGTGGGCGTTTTGCCTGGACTCGCAAGACTTATCTACGAGGTCAGGATTCTCGCGCACAAATTTGATATCAAGCATGCAGCTTCTCCTTGAATCAACACTTTTTGGCAGTGCATTTTTTCTTATAGCCTACCAAGTATATACTTGTATTCAGATTCTTAACCCTTCACATGTTCTGGAGCTGGATTATGGACGCAATTAACTCATTTGTTGGCTGGCTTTTTGGCGATAAGACCGGTGTGTTGTTCCTCGTACTTGGTGGAATTCTGCTCTTTTTGGTTATTTCCTTTGTGTTAGAACGCAAAACTAAAAAGATGTATTTCAACCACAAAAAGACTGAAGACGACTGGGATCTCTTTGGAGATGATCAAGAAGGTTGGTCTGACTTTGAAGAAGACAACAAATAGGTAACAAAAAAGCCCCGTATGGGGCTTTTTAAATATAAATGGTGCGGGCGAAGGGACTTGAACCCCCATGAACTTGCGTTCATACGGACCTGAACCGTACGCGTCTGCCAATTCCGCCACACCCGCGTGCTAGGGAATAATACTACAACATTTTGTTTTCTTCTAATGGAAAAACAATAGATATATAAGAAAATTCTTTTCAGCGGTAGAATATAGACAGTCACGGCCGACAAACACACTTTAAACACAGGAGGTTGCCGTGAGTGACTCGCGGTCACAGACCACGCAAACTACATATCTACATTCACCTTCTGCTCAGCAGACATCACCTGCGGCTGAGCCAGAAATTTTGCTGGATCGATATCGCGTTCTTGCTCGCAGAGGTAACGGAGGTTTTGGCACCGTTTGTACCTGCTGGGATACTCGTTTGCAGAGGCGCGTAGCCATTAAACGCATGCCATTGTTAGGGGCTTCCGAGACTCCCGGCGTGCTTGCTTCAACTGTTGATGAGGCTCTTTCTGAGGCAAGAACTGCTTGTTTGCTGGCGCATCCCAACATTGTGACTGTTCATGACTTTGAGATTGAAGGCGATTACGCTTATCTGGTCATGGAGTTTGTTGATGGCCTTAATTTATCGGAGCTTTTGGCTCGCGTTGAGGGTGGCTACCTCACCTATGCCGAAGCAGCTCACATGGTGTCTTCACTTGCAAAGGCACTTCAATATGCCCATGAAAACGGCGTACTCCATCTGGACATCAAGCCAACAAATATCATGATTGACCGCCAGGGTACGGTAAAACTTGCCGACTTTGGTATGGCAACACTTGCCTCAGCTGCTGGTTATGGTGGTGCTCGCGGAGGTACGGTAGGCTACATGCCTCCTGAACAGGTTGAAGGCATGCTTGTTGACGAGCGCGCTGATATTTTCTCGCTTGCCGTTGTTCTGAGGCAGGCGCTAACGGGCGTCAATGTATTTGCAGGCAGAACGGCTAAAGAATCCCTTGAACACATCTACAAGGGCCCAAAAATTCCTTTGCTCAAAGAAGACCCCGAGGTTCCCTTTGCTGTAGACGCCGCTCTAACGCAGGCGCTTTCCCCTGAGCCGTCAATGAGACAAGGGAGCGTCTTGGAGTTTGCACAAGAAATTGTGGATCCTCTTGGCAGCGAACAGCAGGGCGAGAAAAGCCTCAAGTCCCTGGTGGAACAGTCAGAAGAAGAGGAAACCGAGACCTGGGACGTCAAGCATCTTCCGCTCTCAATCCGCTTCCCCTGGCTGCCCTCGGCTGCCGTGCGTGGCGTATCAGCCCTGGTCACCGGTGTTCTTCTCGCCCAGTTGTTCCAGCTTATTGCTCCAGAATCGCTCACGTTTATTGTGGTGGGCTCTCTTGTAGGAGCTGCGGCAGCTGCTCTTTGGACTCCGTTGGGTTCTGCGCTTATCATTGCATGCGCGGTATATGCTCTTGCAAGCATTAGCCCTACCAGCACTTCATTCCCGTTTGCAACGCTTGTAACCTTGGTAAGCGTTATCTGGTGGGCCTTTGCAGGAAGGGTCTCAAAATTCAGCAGCATCAACTGCTTATTAGGAGCTTTGTTACCTGCCCCTGTTTCAGCACCAGCGCTCATCTCCGCTACTATGCGTCCACTACCTGCGGTTTTAACAGGAGCCTTTAGCTATCTTTTTGGGACACTGTTTGCAAGAGGCATATCTTTAGGCTTTGCAGCAACTCCTCTTGCCTATGACTACACCTCACTAGCCTCAGGGCTTCCTTTTTGGATTCGCTTTGGGGCGTGCGCCCTATCTGCTCTTTTAGGTTCGCTTATAAGCCAGAAAAAACGCCGCGGATGGATGATTTTTGGACAAATTGTCTGTGCCGCATTGCTTTCAAGTGGCTTTATATGGGCAGCTTGGATGGAGAATCCCAATTTTTGGGTAGTTGAAAGTATAGTTTCGGTACTAATTACGGTATTCTTATGTGTACTTGTATGTATTGCAATTGTCCTGATAGGTCCACTTGACGCGGATCAGGAAGGCGAGGAATTAGATGAGCTTTCTTAGTGACTTTGAAAACCGTATTGGTTCGGTCTTTGGCGCCGCACCTCAAGGATACGCAGAGCCTTTCTCTTTTAAGAAGCTTGCTAAACGTGCAGCTAAAGAGATGGAACGTGAGACGTATGAGATTGATGGCGTAGACACTGCGCCAGCTCTCTATACCGTTTTAGTTGCTCCTCAAGATGATTCACTGATGCGTCCTCTTTATGCTGATCTAACTGCAGAGGTTTCTGACTTCGTGGCTGCTCAGGCTCAGCAAAAAGATTATGTATTTGTTGGTCAGCCGCTTGTTCGTTTTATGGTTGACCCATCTCTGAAGCCTGGAAAATTTGCTGTCTTTGCAGAAAACGTTGACGGCAATACGCTTGACCAGCTACGCAATGAAGAGCGTGCTTTCTTGGGTGGAAACTCCAGTGTTGGAGGAGCTGCAGCTCAAATGCCTCAGCAACACAATTCCCGCGCTGCTGTTCAACCAGAACCACAGCCAGAGCCAGATCCTCTGTCTGTAGTCCGTCCTGTTTCTGCAGATAACGCGACGCCAGAGGTTTTGGGAGATCTTGCTGGTACAGACGCCGGTCTTGCGGTAATGCCACCAGACTTTGTTGAGGCTCAAGGCGCAATTCCTGTTGTTTCCGCAGCTGAGTCCACTCCTATGCCTGTCCTTCCTAGCTCAAACGGTCTCCCAGACCTACCCGTAAACGGAGCTATCCCAACAGCAGCTCCTGTTCCTATGACTCAGCGTCGTATCACGCCTTCCCTTGATGCCCAGTTAAACAGTATGGGTGGTCGTTCTTCTCGCAATCTGCAAGGTACGCCACGCGCAAACATGGATGCTACCTGTATTTTGATTGATCGCCAGAGTGGTCGTTCGTATCGCGTTGAGGCTCCTCGTGCCATTATTGGCCGCGAGCGTTCTCAGGCAGACGTTGTTCTGCGCGATCCTAACGTTTCAAGACGTCACGCCGAGATGACCTATGACGGTCACGATTGGCATATTGCTGATTTGCACTCCACTAACGGAACGCTTGTCAACGATATCGACGTAGATGAGGTAATTCTGCGCGACGGAGACCTCATTACCATTGGTCTTATGGACCTTCAGTTCCGGGAGAACTAATGATTGATTTGATTCTCTTTGCAGGACGTGTTTTGCTTGTTGTCCTGCTGTACATCTTCCTGTTCTCGGTCATGCGCACGGGCATTGGTCTTGTCCGCGGTCAGCGCAAAGACGGAGCTATTTGGTCCGTTGATGTCGAGAAGGGCGTCAAGTCCTTACGCGGTCTTCACGTAGACATCTTGGGTCCTGTTGTTATTGGACGTTCTCCTTCGTCTGACATTGTGATTGACGAACCTTACGTTTCTGCTTCACACGCCCGCTTTACTATCCAGGGCCCTGCTCTGGTACTTGAAGACCTTGGATCCACAAACGGAACCATGGTTAATGGTCACATCATCGAGCAGCCTGTTACCCTTCGCGACACAGACGAAGTCCAGGTTGGCGATGTGATTATGCGTGTTGGACGTCGATAAGAGGCTCATGGTTTCTTCTGATACAACACATACTTCTGATACATCTGCACAAGAGCCCGTGAGTGCTCCTGGTCGTTGTGAGCTGCCACTTGATGGCCGAGGCGACGCAGAGGCAGTTTCTGGCTCTAACACCTTTATTTCTTGGGGCGCCCGCTCTGACGTCGGATTAGTTCGCGAGCATAACGAGGACTCGTTCCTTTTGCGCACTCCCCTTTTTGCCATCTGCGATGGTATGGGAGGTCACGCCGCTGGTGAGGTGGCAAGCTCCATTGCTGTTAAGGTTATTGCTGAGCAGGCGCCAAGTACCGCAGACGATGTCCGTCTTGGTGCTGCAATTGAGGCTGCTAACCAGGAAGTTATTGACGCTCCTGCCAAGGGCATTGGCAAACCAGGCATGGGTTCTACCGCCTCAGCCGTTCTCATTGAGGGCAATCAGATGGCTGTTGCCCATGTTGGCGACTCTCGTATTTACCTACTTCATCACGGAACTTTGGTCCGCATTACTCACGACCACAGCTACGTTGAGGAGCTCATTGATTCTGGCCAGATTACTGCTGATGAGGCGCGTACGCACCCTTCTCGCTCGGTAGTTACGCGAGCTCTTGGCTCTGATCCAGACATGTACGCAGATCATTTCTCGCTTGAAGTATCTGATGGTGACCGCATCATCTTGTGCTCCGATGGCCTTTCTGGCATGGTGCCCGACGACGAGATTGAATCCATTGCCGTTTCTAACGTCACGCCACAAAAGGCTGCTGATAACCTTGTTTCCGCAGCTCTTACCTATGGCGGATCTGACAATATCACCGTTATTGTCATCGATGTCTTAGACGACGGCATAGCCGATCAAACCAGACGACACCTTACCCGTGGCGTCATTGCAACGTTTATCTCGTTTCTTGCGCTCTTTGCCGCCACTGTTGCCGTGTTCTTCTTGTTTGTAAGTAGCGAGTGGTACTTAGGAATTAACGGAACTACCGTTGGCGTTTATCGAGGTATTCCTACAACAATCGCCGGCATAAACATGTCTTCGCTTGTTGAGACTACGTCTATTGAAATAAAAGATTTACCTGACGCAGTTCAAGACTCACTAGCCGAAGGAATTCGCGTCAAAAACGAGGATGAAGCGCATAGTACCGTCGAGAATTACCGCAAACAAATTGACGACGCCAACACTAAAGCGGTCAAAAAGAAAGAAGACGCTCAGTCTGGCGGAACACCCACAACAGAAACAACAACGTCAACAACAAGTTCGGGAGGTGAGTAGGAATGGAAAAAGCAGGTGGATTAAGGCGTAATACAGAGCTCTTCTTACTGTTTGCAGGAGCAATTCCCGTATTTCTCCTGTACGCCATGTACATGATTACTGCTCGCTCAACACTCAGCCTTGAGACTATGGCCGTTCCTATTGGTCTCTTTGCAGCATTTACTGTGGCTCACATTGCTATTAGGTTCCTTGCTCCCGCAGCAGACCCCGCCATTCTCCCTATTGTGTTTGTGCTTTCGGGAATTGGCATCACCATGGTCACCAGACTTGCGCCAAATCTTGCAGTTAATCAAACCATTTGGCTCTTCATCTCTGTTGTTGTCATGATTGTGGTGCTGGCAGTCATTAGAAACCTTGACGCGTTAGCACGCTACAAATACTCCATTGGTGTTCTCGGCGTCATACTGCTTCTTCTGCCCATTGTTATTGGCCAGGACCGCTACGGCGCAAAACTCTGGATTTCTTTTGGCGCATTCACCTTCCAGCCTGGCGAGATTGCAAAGATTGCCATTACGCTCTTCCTGGCATTTTATCTTGCACTTAATCGAGAAGCCCTATCAGTCTCCATGCGTTCTTTTGGACCTTTCCGCATTCCTCGTTTCAAAATGCTGCTTCCTCTATTTGTCATGTGGGGCATCAGTCTGATTGTTGTTATTTTTGAACGCGACCTTGGTAGCGCTCTGCTCTTCTTCGTGTTCTTTGTCATCATGCTCTATGTGGCAACAGGCCGCGCTAGCTACGTTTTTGTCAGTATTGCGCTCTTGGCTATTGGCGGCGTGGTGCTTTACCACTTCTTTGGTCACGTTCAGACTCGTGTCAACATTTGGCTTGATCCGTTCAAAGATCCCGCTGGAGACGGCTACCAAATTGTCCAGTCCCTCTATTCCATCGCAGATGGAGGTCTTGCTGGCACCGGAATTGATAAGGGAATGCCTACGCTGATCCCTATTGTTGAGTCCGACTTTATTTTCTCGGCCATTGCTGAAGAGATGGGCCTCTTTGGCGGAGCGGCAATCATTACCTTGTTCCTACTCCTCACCGTTCGTGGCCTTGCAACAGCCGCTCGCGCAAAATCCGATTCATCTGCCTTTGCAGCAGCTGGACTTACGAGTGTTTTGGCATTTCAAACCTTCCTTATTGTTGCAGGCGTTACTAAGCTGATGCCTCTAACTGGCGTTACCTTGCCATTCATGAGCCAGGGCGGCAGCTCTCTTCTTTCCAGCTTTATCATTGTTGCTCTGCTGCTCAGAGCAGGTGATGAGGGAACTGGTCGCGAGACAGAACTTGAGCCAAGTAAAAAGACACTCGATTCCCAAAGACTTGAAATTTCTTCTGGAGGAGCTCATGCCTCCTCTGTTCTGCATGGTAGCCACATCCGTGGAGGCTTTGGTCTGCAGTCTGAAGAGTCTGGTGTTCTGGGACGTGTTGCTCTCGGAAAACGTCTGACCAATTTGGTTACCGTATTTACCCTCTTCTTCACCGTTCTTCTCGGCAATTTGACCTTCTTGATGGTGATTGACGCTCCTAGACTTCAGGCGCTTCCTACCAACAACCACACCATTGCTAGGAGTGCATACGTTCAGCGCGGCGCCATCATGACTTCTGACGGCGTCACCCTGGCAGAGAGCGTCAAGCAAGACGACGGCACCTACGTGCGCAACTATCCGCACGACGGCATGGCTTCCCACACCGTTGGCTACATCTCTACCCAGTACGGAACTGCAGGTATTGAGTCCTCCATGAACGAGACACTCACCGGCCACGCAGATCATTCCGACTGGAGAAGTGCTCTGTACTCGATGGCTGGCGTAAACACCGCTGGTTCAAGCGTTGTTTTGACCATCAACTCTCAGATGCAGGCTGTGGCAGAAGCTGCGCTCCAGGGCTACTCGGGCTCTATTGTTGTCATGGACCCAGCTACCGGAGCTGTACTTGCAAAGGCTTCTAGCCCTTCATACACCCACGCTGAACTGGGCACTATTATTGAATCCGGCACTGGCAGTCAGCTGGTCGACAGAACTACCCAGGCGCTCTACTCCCCTGGTTCATCGTTCAAGACCATTACACTTTCTGCTGGTATTGATACACACACCACCACGCTGGATACCACGTATTCTGCTCCAGGAACCATGGAGCTTGGCGGTGGCACCATCCACAACTACGCCAACGAGGACATGGGTACCATTCCTCTGCGTGAGGCGTTTGCCCGCTCTTCCAATACGGCTTTGGCGCAGCTTGGCGTTGCGCTTGGCGCGGACAACCTGGTCAGCTATGCGCGTGCTTTTGGTTATGGCACTGCGCTTGGCCAGGACTTCTCCACTACTCCATCGCTGATGCCAAATCCTGCCGAAATGACCACCTGGGAGCTTGGATGGGCAGCTTGTGGCCTTCCTGTCGGAGAGCATGCAAGCCCTGCAGGTCCTCAGACTACCGTCATGCAAAACGCTGTTGTCGCAGCTGCAATTGCTAACGGCGGCGTGGTCATGAACCCTTACATCGTTGATCACGTTCTCTCGCCAGAGGGAGCTGTTGTTTCTACAACGTCACCAAAATCACTTGGACAGGCAGTGTCTGCGGATACCGCTGCACAGGTCAGAGAGGCAATGTTGGGCGTTGTCGAGTCCGGCACCGGCATGGGAGCGCGCGTTCAGGGGGTCAAGATTGCAGGTAAAACAGGTACGGCAGACGTCGAGAACGGTAACTTTAACTCGTTCTTCATCGGTTTTGCGCCTTACGACCACCCAACCCTTGTTGTTTCTGTTGTCATCGAAGGCAACGGCGAGAACGTTTTAGGTTACGGTGCTCAAGTTGGCGGACGTGTTCTTGCGCAGTGTCTGAACATCCAGGCTTTGGGAGCTGCTTCGTAGCGCCTAAAACACCGCACGGTCTTCTCCCCAAGTAGTTGGGTGTGTTCTAAGATAGTAAGTGACGTGGCGAGAAAATCGCACGCTTGATAGGAGTTGAGTTATGCCAGGTAGAATGCTCGGTGGGCGTTACCAGGTTCAAGACAAAATTGGTACCGGTGGAATGGCCACCGTTTACCGTGGACAGGACCAGGTTCTTGGTCGTACTGTTGCCATCAAGATGATGCTGCCGCAGTACGCAAACGATCCATCCTTTGCTGCCCGTTTTAAGCAGGAGGCTCAGGCTGCAGCAGCCCTCTCCAGTCCCTACATTGTCTCGGTCTATGACTGGGGTAAGGACGGCGAGTCCTACTACATTGTCATGGAGTATCTGCGCGGTACAGACCTTAAGAGCGGCATCCGCAAGCATGGAGCCCTTGATTCCCGTAAGGTCGCTCAGATTGGCTCTCAGATTGCTCAGGCGCTCTCTGTAGCACATCGTCACGACATCATTCACCGTGACATCAAACCACAGAACATCATGGTCCAGCCAGATGGCAACATCAAGGTCATGGACTTTGGCATTGCACGTGCAAAGAACAGCAGCCTAACCACCGATAACTCTGTTCTTGGCACCGCCCATTACGTTTCTCCAGAGCAAAGTACCGGCAAGCCTTTGGGACCAACCACCGATATCTATTCCCTGGGTATTGTCATGTACGAGGCTGCAACTGGTCGCGTACCTTTTGCTGGCGACGACGCTATTAGTGTTGCCATGAAGCAGGTCAACGAGGCTCCTCAGCCACCATCGCTGATCAACCCCAACGTTGACCCTGCTCTTGAGGCAATCATTCTTCGCTGCATGGAGAAAAACCCAGCCGACCGCTATCAGAGCGCTGACGAGCTTGCTCGTGCACTTCGCGATTTTATTGCCGGTCGTGCAACTATCCCAAGCAACACCACTGTGAGCCCTCGTATTGTGACGCCTCCTCAGCCAACTTCCAGGCTTGATCGTCGTGGTATCGATGGCTCCAACACCTACATTACTCGCGGTGGCGACACTGGTCGCTTGAACCGCGTCCATTCTCGCGAAGAAGCTGATGAGCTGGATAGGCGCGAGAATACGCGTCACAAGCGCAACGTTATTCTCGGCGTTCTGGGCGCTCTGATTGTCCTGGCTCTTGCGGGCTTTGCCATTGCGCACATTCTTGGCAACTCTTCCCAGCAGTATCTGGTCCCGCAGTTTGTTGGACAGACAAAAGACCAGGCAACTCAGGCACTAAATGCTTCTGGCAGCCACTTTAAGCTGGGAACTGTTACAGAAAGCTATAGCGATTCTGCACCTGAGGGCCAGGTCATTGACCAGACTCCAAGCGCTAACAGGCAGGCTCCTGAGGGAACCGCTGTTAACCTTGTTGTTTCTAAGGGTGCTAAACCTGCCGCGGCGGTTAAGGTACCTGACCTCACTAATAAGAGTCCATCAGAGGCTGAGTCCGCTCTTGCTGCTGTTGGCCTCAAGGCAAGAAATGGCGATTCAGTTGAGTCGGACGACGTTACCGTTGGTTATGTTGCAACGCAGGAACCAGCTGCAGGTAGCGACGCCAAAGCTGGCGACACCATCACCTATCACCTGTCTTCTGGCAAGGGTAAAGCAGATGTTCCAGACGTCACAGAGATGACCGCCGAGCGTGCATCTGATGTCCTGAAAGATGCGGGCTTCAAGGTAGATACTCAGCAGCAGCCTTCGTCGAGCGTGCCTGAGGGCCGAGTCATCTCCCAGTCTCCAGCTAACGGCAAGGCAGATAAGGGCTCTACCGTAACGATCGTTGTTTCGTCTGGCGCCCAAAGCGGATCTGTTCCAAGTGTTGTTGGCAAGGACTTTGAGACAGCTCAAACCACGCTTGAGAACGCGGGCTTCCAGGTCAATACCGTCTGGGTATACGACGACAATGTCGCAACCGGTAACGTAGTTGGACAGACGCCATCAAGCGCTGCACCTGGTGCTACGATCACCATCCGCGTCTCCAGCGGACCTCGTCCATCAGCATAAGCCCTGCGCGCACGGCGCGCTGTCGCGAACGTCGCAGTGCGGCGAGCGTCGCAAAGCGCGCGATACGCGGCTCCAAGCAGCGCAATGAGCACAACCAGTACGTTCAAGCCCTGCAACCACATTCGGTTGCAGGGCTTTTTGCTACAGGAAAAATGGTTGAACACACCTATGACAGATAATCTGTCAAAAAGACGTATACATGACGCTGAAAATACCTCAAACGCGCAGATTATCTTCATTTGATGTGTAATATGGCCGCAATTGTGCAGATTATCTGTCATAGGTGTGTTCCTTAGAAGCGGAATTTACCTATAGTTAGATTTTTTATATTTCGCTATTCATTATTCAGCATATTAAATAAAGTTTATGCATATAAATGTATATCGGTTAATGAGACCTCTTAGCCGTCAGGCAAGATGCTCTAGTTTCCTGGTTAACTTAGTTAAAAGCTAGTCGATTCCCCAGTAAGACCTACCAAAACCGCACTATTTGCACACCAACCCTAAAAGCCAACGCCAACACGCTGCAGAAAGAAAAACCGGCAGCGCTAAACTGCCGGTTTGAAATCAATGGTGCCCCCGGGCCGATTCGAACGGCCGACACCCGCTTTAGGAGAGCGGTGCTCTATCCCCTGAGCTACGAAGGCATGTGGGATATTCTACTCACGTAGGCTCGCGTACGCAAATCTCGCCGCAAGCTGGCGACTGCGTGGCGAGAAGTGCTGTGCACTTGCTGTCACATGCGCGCTTGCCGCGCTGAGAAGCGTAACGCACTCGCAACTCGTGACTCGTAGCGCGCACCTGTGGCGCGTAGCGTGCTTGCCAGTGCTTACGGCGCAGAGCCGCCGCTACTTACGACGAGCCTTGCGCTCGGCCCTCTTTCTGTCGTACTCGGCCTGACGCTCAAGGTAGAAATCGTTGAGCTTCTTGTCGGTCATGCCAGCAACCTTAGCTTCAATCTTCTTACGAAGAGGACGCATCTTAAAGAAGCTGTAGACGACCGAACCAAAGATGCAGAAGTAAGCAAAGACCAGCATGATGGCAGAAATCATACCAACGCCAGTGTTCAAATCCCTGGACTCAGGAACCATATACGAAAGCACCAGCGTAATGATGGTTGCTACAAAGCCAAGACCCAGGAAGACCCACCAAACGCGCTCAGCACGATGGTAGTCTGGATCTGCGCGCAGCATTGCCTCAAATCCACGGCTGCGGATATCCTCGCGCTCGCGCTGACGAGCACGTGCGGCACGCTTCTCCTCTTTGCTCTTTGGAGCGCTGGAGCTGGAGCTGGAGCCACTCACTCGTACAGACGCAGCTGCCTCTCGTACTGGTTTTGCAGTTGCAGCAGATTTGCGACCAAAAGCGGAATACGAAGGACGCTCAGCCTCCTCGGAGTTTTCTTTCTTTGAAAGGCTTGCGGTAGCCTCACGCGCTTCTTTTGTTGCGCCTGTAATGGTGTCACGCAGTGACATTGGTCTCCTTCAGTGGTACAAACTCAGTTCCCGTAATAATCTGGAATGCCGTACGATAGCGCTCGGACGTGCCCTCAATGACCTCTTCTGGAAGATGGGGTGGCTCTCCTTGCATGTCCCAGTGGGCTTTCAGCCAATCGCGTACATACTGCTTGTCGTAGCTTGGCTGAACGTGTCCCTCAGAGTAACCCTCAGCAGGCCAGAAACGGCTTGAATCAGGTGTAAGGCACTCATCAATAAGTGTAAGTTTTCCGTCGATAAAACCAAACTCAAATTTGGTATCCGCAATAATAATTCCACGAGTTGCAGCATATTCTGCAGCGGCCTTATAAATTGCAAGCGAAGCTTCCTTCAGCTGAGTAGCAACATCTTCGCCAACAATCTCGCAGCAACGCTCAAACGAGATATTCTCGTCATGATCGCCAAGCTCAGCCTTAGTGGAAGGAGTAAAGATTGGCTCAGGAAGCTTTGAAGCCTCGGTCAAACCGTCAGGCAGCTTAATGCCACAGACAGTGCCGTCCTGGTCGTAAGTCTTCTTACCAGAACCAGTGAGGTAACCGCGGACGATGCACTCGATTGGCACTGTTTGAGCCTTCTTGACCAGCATAGCGCGACCAGCAAGGTACTCAGTGTAATCTGCAAACTGCTCAGGAGTCTGATCTGGCAGAACAGAAATCATGTGGTTAGGCAGAAGATCCTTGAAGCGATCGAACCAAAATGCACTAATACGCGTCAGAATTTCTCCCTTAAAAGGAATCTCGTCGGGGAGGATAAAGTCAAAAGCACTAATGCGATCGCTCGCAACCATCAAAAGTTTGTCGCCACAATCATAGATATCGCGGACCTTACCGTGCGAATCGGGACGAAGCTCAGCTCCAGCCACAATGACCTCACTTCTGCGCAAAGCGCGTTGTATTGCAGGACTTTTGATTGTACGGCAAAATGCCCAAAAATCGGCCTACAACAACGTTTCTGTAACAGAGATATTATTTTGGGTAAGCACCGGAAGATGCAGCGAGAAGGTAGTGCCCTTTCCAAGCTCGGATTCAACCGAGATGGTACCGTTGTGACGGTCCATAATCTCTTTTGTAATTGCCAGACCTACACCTAGACCGCCTGACGCGCGCTCACGGCTCTCTTCTGCACGCCAGAATCGCGAGAAGGTCTGTGGAATGTCCTCAGGAGCAATTCCCATTCCGTCATCAGACACGGAAATAACCGCGTCGGTGTCGTCAATAGAAACGGTTATGACAACATGGCCGCCATCATCGGTGTAGCGGATGGCGTTGCTCAGCAAATTAGTCAGGGCTTCTCGGATCATGTCCGAGTCAATATCGACAAAACAGTTGCCCTCGGGCGTCATATCCACAAAGGTCAGCGTGCGATTATTCTCCTTGAAAAGCGTCTCTTGCACTGCAACGATACTTGCCACCATTGCCACCACATTAACGCTTTCTGGGTTGAACTTTGTCTTGCCGTTCTCAAGCCTTGAAAGGTGGAGCATGGCATCTACCAGGCGAGAAAGACGTCTACTCTCAGACACAATGTTTTCCAGGCGCTCTTCATCTGCAGGCAAGATGCCATCTTGAATTGCTTCGACGGTAGCCATAATTGCCATGAGTGGAGTTCTGAGTTCGTGCGCAACATCGCTGGTCAAACGGCGTTCAAGCTTAATGTCTCTTTCGAGTGAAGACGCCATGTCATCAAAGGTTTCTCCCAGGCGTCCCAGTTCATTCTCGCCACGGATACCTGAACGAGCAGCAAGATTGCCGCTTCTAATCTGAACGGCCGTCTCGGTAATGCGACGCATAGGCTTGGTAAGCGAGCGCGAAGCCAAAATACCAATCAATCCAGACAGCGAAATTGCAATAGCTGCAGCAAGACTAATTGCCTGGTAGGAGCCATTACGGAATGCAATGTCTCGCTGTGTTAAGAACGGCTCAGAACCAAACGTCCAGATTCTGATGCTGCCTACAGCTTCTCCTTGCAAGTTTTGAACAACTGCATACACCACAGCGTCGCCTGTCTGAGGACCAGAGAGCGAACTGTTCACGCCAGGTCGACGTGCGTTTGGCGCCGAGTCGTCATACAGCACCACGCCAGAAACGTCTAAAACCTGGATGCCAATATCGGGATTAGACGATGAGGCTTGGCGCGCAATAGACAGTACGTCAGCGTTCCAGCCGTCTGCACGCGCGTATGCTTGAGACATATTAAGCGCGGTGTTATCGACGGTATTCTGCAAGTTCTCCCTGGTATAAGCAGTAAAGCGACTCTCCCACACAATACCCAAAACAGAAATAAGCACCAAAACCGTCATGACCGCGGTCAGAGCAAAGAACGCCGCCATGCGAGTAGTAAAGCTCCGAGTTCCAACGGGATCAGGCTTAATAGTTTTGTAAGAACCCTCAGTTTCCGGAGGGTTCTCAAGAGAATTTGAATGATGTTTCTTGAAGAGCGCCAAAACTCTAGAGCTTAGGACTCGTGGCCAGCGTTGCCAGCCTCAAAGCGATAGCCAACACCGTGAACGGTGAACAGCCAGCGAGGATTACGAGGGTCGTCACCAAGCTTTGCACGCAAATTCTTGACGTGTGAATCAATAGTGCGCTCATAGCCCTCAAAGTCATAGCCCAGGACCTTCTCGACAAGCTCCATACGTGTGTACACGCGGCCAGGATAGCGAGCAAGGGTGGTGAGCAGCTTAAACTCTGATGCAGTAAGGTCAACTTCCTCGTTGTTAATGAGAATCTTGTGACCAGAAATATCAATGGTAAGCGTACCGTAATCAAGCACGTCAACAGCAGTCTCTGGCTCAGAATATGTGCGGCGGAACAGCGCGCGAACACGTGCCACCAGCTCACGAGGTGAGAAAGGCTTGACAAGGTAGTCATCAGCGCCAAGCTCAAGACCAATAATCCTGTCTTCTACCTCACCTTTTGCGGTAAGCATAATGATAGGCACATTAGAGGTATCTCTGATTGCACGGCAAACGCGCTCTCCAGAAAGCTTTGGAAGCATGAGGTCAAGGATAACCAGGTCAAATGCATGTTTCTCAAACTCTTCAACTGCACTCTGACCGTCGCCAACACCCTTAACAACATAATTTTCGCGCTCAAGATATGCTGAGACGGCGTCACGGATGACTTTCTCATCTTCGACAATCAGAATTTTCTTCTCGTCGGAAGCCATTGTCTCCCCTTTTCTTTTGCCCTGCATGTATGTGCTTATGGCACATTACGATTATTCATTAATTATTTGTATTCATTCTATCGCTATGCCTACAAATAATCTACAAAGAAAAAACACGAACTGTCACGGAAGCAGGATATCCGCTGGTAGGGTCTTTAACAGTCGAGTAGGTTACAAAAGAATCACAGTTACCTTCTCGGGCAGGGAATTCTCCGTAATCAACGCTTCTATCCATTGAGTAGAGCCAGTTTGCCGTTTGATTCTGTGTATCAACAAGCACGTAAGAGGCACGGCTCTTGACTATGTAAAGGCTACCTTTACCTGCAGCTATTGCATAAGGCTCACGTTCAATGATGTAAGGATTTTCTCCTGAAGCAGACAAGATATACGTTCCCATCTTGCCCAGAAGACCGCCCGAGTCATAACTTGCTTCAACAGACACAATAAACTTATCGTCTACGCGACTTGCCACAAAAGGCTTAACAGATTGCGGCATAACAAGCTGGTCAACCTTAGTTTTGAGGTTATCGCCCAGGAGGTATGCCGTAACACCATAGTAGGTGCCCTCAGAGGCACGGACTCGAGGAGTAAGGGTGACTACGCCTTTAGAAATGGACGGTGCTGTAGCAAATCTACCTGGAGATTCAACGGCATCCGTTCCCTCAGAATCACCTACACGCCACACGTAGCAGTGAGAAGACTCGCGGGTTTTCTCGCCCGAAGAAGAAGGCTGGACAAGCCAAACCACCTTATCGTCTCCGCAGGCAAATGGAGCCGGATCCCAGTTTTTATCGGCCTTGTACAGTACCTTTGCGTCACCTGTGAGCTTTCCGTCAGAAAATGGTGCGGCGAGAAGCTCCCAATCAAAGGTTGTGGTATCCACCTCGACCCATGCGTACACAGAGTCAGAGCAGCGGACGTCGTAAATAACGGCGGTAGTATTGTTCATCTGAGCAGTAGGAACAACGTCAACTACCTGGCCAGACGTCAGCGAAAGAGCAGAACCCTTTACCATAGGCGTGGCAGATGCGCCGGCCGTGGTAACGGGAATCCAATTTCCGTCGGCTGGGTGCAGCACGCTTCCTAAAGGAAGTGTCCATGTCTGGCTTGGCTGAGCAGCATATTCTGTTGAACTATAGGAGTCCAGCACGTTTGTGCCGGAGGACTCGTCAAGTACCAGCGGCTTTCCTGCGTCACCCGAGCCCTCTTGATGGGAGCAACCTGCTGCGATGCTAATTGCGCCAGCAACTACTACACCAGCTGCTCCCGTCTTGAAGAAGTTTCGACGAGAAATGTTCCCAAACAAAGCCACGGTTTAGTCCAATTCAAGGTGCTCAAGACGGTCAAACAGAACGTTTGAGCGGGTAAGGAACGCGCGAGGATCAAAAATCTTCTCAAGCTCCTCGTGGCTCAGTGTACAAGCTGGATCTGCCTCAAGAAGCTCCTGGTAGGATGGTCCTTCCTTGCACTGCTGAATGTCGCCCCACACCTTCATAGCGTTAGACTGGACAATCTTGTATGCCTCTTCGCGAGTAATACCAGTGTTTACCAGGGCAAGAAGAACCTTTGACGAGAAGAGCATGCCGCGGGTCTTATTGAGGTTTGCCATCATCTGCTCTGGATACAGAACCATGCCATCAAGCAAGAACTCAAGTTTTGACAGCATGTGGTCAAGAGCAATAAAGCTATCTGCCTGGGCAACGCGCTCAGCAGAAGAGTGGCTGATGTCACGCTCGTGCCAAAGTGCAACGTTATCAAAGGCAACCTGTGCGTTTGCCTTAACTACGCGGGACAAACCGCAGATCTTCTCGGCAGTAATAGGATTGCGCTTGTGAGGCATAGCGGAAGAGCCCTTCTGGCCCTTGCGGAATGGCTCTTCAGCCTCGAGGGTATCGGTCTTCTGCAGTGCACGCATCTCAGTTGCAACGCGCTCGCAGGTGGCAGCAACGGTTGCCAGAACACCAGCAAGATAGGCATGGTGATCACGAGAAATTACCTGAGTTGAAAGAGGATCGTGGACAAGACCGAGTTTCTCACAAACGTACTCCTCAACAAAAGGATCAATGGAAGAGTAAGTTCCAACAGCGCCAGAAATTGCACCGTAGGCAACGTTTTTGCGAGCGTCCTTGAGGCGATCAAGATCGCGCTTAAACTCCCAGGCCCAGCTACCAAACTTCATGCCAAAAGTCATAGGCTCGGCGTGAATGCCGTGAGTACGACCGACGCAGAGAGTATCGCGCTCCTCAAATGCGCGACGCTTGCAGATAGCAGCGCAGCGACGAACTGCAGCAATGAGCAGGTCACATGCCTGAGTGAGCTGGTAGCAAAGAGCGGTATCGCCCAAGTCTGTTGAGGTCATGCCATAGTGAACCCAGCGGCTTGGCTTGAGCTCACCCTCTGGAACCTCAGCGTCAATATAGGAGCCCATGTTAGTCAGAAAAGCAATGACATCGTGATTGGTAACAGCCTCAATCTCGTCTACCTCAGCGCGATTAAACGCTGCGTGCTCACGAATCCAAGCTGCCTCTTCGCGAGAAATGCCAATAACACCAAGCTCAGCCTGTGCTTCGCACGCAAGGACTTCAATCTCCTGCCAAACGGCGTACTTGTTCTCCAAAGAAAAGATGTGGCCCATTTCTTTGCCGGTGTAGCGATCTACCACGATGAGACTCCTTCTGCTCGTAAAAGAAAAGGTCGAGTACCACTATGGTACCCGACCTTTGAATTACCTGGTGGGCCGTTAGGGGTTCGAACCCTAGACCTTGGGATTAAAAGTCCCCTGCTCTACCAACTGAGCTAACGGCCCATTATCGGGCGTGGCAATTTTACCACGCAACTAGGATAGTGTAGCAGTTTACTCCCATGCCCATTGTCCATTTACGAAAATTGGTGTTTCTTTTCCATCGGCAGAGATTCCCCAAATATTCAAATCGTCTGCACCAATCATAAAATCGACGTGGGTTGTGCTCTGATTGACGCCATGAGCCAAGAGTTCATCAGGGTTCATCTCAAGACCGCCCTCCAGGCACTCTGGGAAGCCCATTCCAAGTGCTAAGTGGCAGCTAGCGTTCTCGTCATATAGCGTGTCGTAGAACAAAATACCGCTCTGGCGAATAGGGGTATTCTTGGAGATAAGTGCACATTCTCCCAGGTACTTGCCACCTTTTTGAGAAACAATAGAGGTCAGAACGTCCTTGCCCTGTTCAGCGCCGTAGTCGACAACCTCACCGTCTTTGAAGGTAAACCAGAAGTTCTTAACAATCTGTCCAGCATGAATCAGCGGCAGCGCAGAGTGAACAGTGCCGTTTACCTTGCGATAATTTGGCGTGGTAAAGACTTCCTCAGTAGGAATGTTAGGGAAAAACAATGTTCCATCCTGAGTCTTGCCAGCGCCGCCCTCCCAAAGATGTCCTGGATTCATGCCAATAGTCAGGTTAGTTCCATTTGAAGACTCATAACGAAGCTCTTCAAACTGGTGAGAGTTCATGAAGCGCTTGGTCTTCTCAAACGTTGCATTGTGGGTCTCCCAAGCACTCTGAGGATCTTCTCCACTTGCATGAGCAACGTCCAAAATTGCAATCCAAAGCCTGTAGATTGCCTCAGCTTCAGAGAGCTCTGGGAAAATTACCTTTGCCCATTCAGCTGCAGGAACACCAGCAATACACCAAACGTTTTTACCAAAGTCCATGCCATTTCTAAAGACGTCGCACTCCAGGTTTCTTGCACGAGAAACAGCAGCGGGCTTTTCTGGATCAATGCCCTTTAGACCATTTGGATCATCAGACGAGAGGAACAAAAATGCTGCACCCTGCTCTGCGAGGGAGTTAAGCTGCTCAATCTTCCAGCTTGGAGTTTTAGAAAGACGAGCTAGATCAACATTTTCGTACATGATTCTTGAAGACTCTTGATCGCCCCAAATAACCGTGACAAATTCTGCACCAGCTGCATAAGCTGCGCGCTGAACTCTACGGGCAAAATCGGCAATCTCAATTGAAGCGTTAATTACCAGCTGACTTCCCTCAGAAATTGCGCATCCCTTCTTCACAAGAAGCTCAGCGTATTTATCAATCTGATCAGACAGCGCATCAAGGGCAATCTTTACCTCTTGGTCTGTCATAGGAATTTGTGCCATGTTGTTCCCTTCAACCATCAATCCGCGTAATTCAAGAAATTAAGAGCAAACGTTTTGGCGATAAATCCAAAGTATTTCCGTTCCACTTCTACCCGAACAGCCTTCTTCACAACGCCAAATTTCAATCTTGTCCATAAAAAGAGCCCCGAAGGGCTCTTGTATGTCATTGGAGCGGGCAACGGGATTCGAACCCGCGGATGATGGCTTGGGAAGCCATTGCCTTACCACTTGGCGATGCCCGCAATTGTGTAGATTTTATCACAGTATTTTTTGCCTTTTAATTGCTTGCTTGGCAACTAGATAAAAGTTTGATGCGTTGTTTTCTGCCTGGCTGCCTGTATACAACAAAAATGCGCCTACACAAATTTTCTTTGTCAGAAATTTGACAAGCGCTGGTCAGAATAGGTGCAAAATCACTCTTTAGCATGCTCTCCAACGAAAGGAGCGCTATGCAAAAGTACTTTTGGCGAGAAACCCCCGCACACCACTATCCCACCTCTTATAGACGCTTACTCTCCACCCGACAACTCCACCTTCCTCGGGCAAAGCTGCTTGGTGGAGACCCCGTCATGCCAAGCAGCTTTCCTTCAATAGGACACGCAGGTCTGCGGTCGCGTCTAGCAGATAGGTTTTCTCGCAAGCCCGAGGCTCCCCCATAAAGAAAAAGACCGGTGAACACCGGTCTTAAAGAGAGCTGTTTTGTTGCAATACAATTAGTTTACGCTGTGATGAAGCGCTGGATTCTTAGACAGACACTCATTACAAATACCCGTAAAACACAGGGCGTAAGAGTCAATCTCGCCACAAGAGTCCTTGGTGAGGCTGGTAAGATCCCTTAGAACTGGTCCATCAACATCAAAGACACGGCCGCACTCATGGCACTGGAAGTGGGCATGCTCAGTTGTAGTTGGATCAAAACGAGAGATGTTATCACCAGTATTAACAACCTGAAGCTCACCTGCGTCAACAAGCTGCATAAGGTTGCGGTAAACGGTTCCAAGAGAGATGTTTGGCAACTCCTCTCTTACTGCCGCATACACGCTATCTGCTGTTGGGTGGTCATGGCGACCTTCCATATACGTACGAATTGCCTCACGTTGCTTACTGTAACGCACGATAACCTCATTAATTAGTAAGTGTTACTGATTACTGAATACGTTAACACTAATTGTCTATATGTTGCAACAAAAGCTCGCATTTATGCATTACCAAATATCTCCATATACGCAATCTACCTCTGATTTTTCAGTTTGGAGGCACGCATGTTTATCACAAAATCCTCAAAACCTAAGAAGGAAACAGCTGCACGAAGACAAACTCCTTCTTCTGCCTTTCACTTTTGGTTTATCCCTCTGTTGATTGGAGCTCTTCTCCTTAGTCATTTTTTCCTTAAGCCTGCTCATAGACTTGCTTTTGCACAAGAGCCCTCTTTTACCGTTGCACAAAGAGAAGATTTTCCTGGTGGACAACAAATTCCTATGTGGACCGCTAGCGACGGTACGTATCTTTACTGTGGAGATGAGTTCAATCACTATGGCGCCTGGCCAGGAGCAACTGGAAGTGTAATTGATCCGCAGTCTTATACAAACCTCACCTCAGCTAACGGCGCTCGTGGCGGAACGTATACCGCCGAGCAGCTTCGAGCCATTGACTACATCATTTATCACGGAGCAACTGCGTCCCAAGAAAAAGACGTGTATGGCTATACAGGTTGGAAGGCGCGAGCCATCACGCAGTTTGCGCTGTGGGCAGTTATGCGCGGAGAAGCCCATGCTCTTGCGGTAAGCGTTCCTCAGGCAGAGCTTCATCAACCTATTGAGCAGTTCTATTCCGATGCCATGAACTACGCTCAAACCAACGGTGGTGGTCCGGAGAGTGGAGTTGCAAAGCTCTTTGTGCCTACAGGAGACAAACAGGTTCTGTTTTTCTTTGGGCAGCGATCTGGCTCTCTCAAAATCACCAAAAGTTCCTTATTGCCTGATGTCACCTCCAATAACGAGCACTACACCCTAGAGGGCGCTGTTTACGGAGTATATTCCGATGAGGGTTGCGCCAATCTTCTTGGCAGCCTCACCCTTGATAAATCTGGGTCTGCAACGCTCGATGAGCTTCCCATTGGAACGATGTACGTAAAAGAAACCACTGCACCAAAGGGCTTTCTTCTTGATCAGACAATTCATGCTGTAGAGATAAGAAACCAGGAAGAGAGCGTTCTCACAGTTACCGACACTCCTGTCGGAGACTTTAATCTGCGCATTTCAAAACAAGACTTTGACCACAGCACCAGCCTCAGCGAAGGCAATCATTCCGAGCAACAAAGTGCTTCTCCCCAAGGAAACGCAACACTGCAAGGTGCACTTTTTAAGGTGACCTACAGCAGCTCCTCTGAAACAACACTTAGAACATGGGTTTTCTCGACCGACGAACAAGGTTTTGCCTCGTTTGATGCAGACCATAAGGTTTCTGGAGATGACTTTTTTACTCTTGGCGAGAAACCCTGGCTTCCTCTGGGGTATTACCAAATCGAAGAAATTCAAGCACCTGAAGGCTATAAACTTCCAGAACATTCGCTTCAAACTTGGAAGCTATCAAGCCAAGACGGAAATCTATTCTGGACAAATATCTCTAGCGGAAAAGTAAATCCTTCCACTGGACACCTCTTCACCTTTAAAGACGAGGTAATAAAAGGAAATCTTAAGATCAAGAAAATTGGACACACTTCCCTAAATTCATCCGATGGTTATTCTGAAGCAGAAGAGATGCCAAGTTTAAAGGGCGCCAAAATCGAACTTACTAATAACTCCACTCAGCCCATTTTCTACCAAGGCAACTGGATTGCTCCGCACGAAGTTGTCACCACAGTAGAAACAGACGAATCTGGAGAGGCCGCGGTTGAAGACCTTCCCTTTGGCTCCTACTCGCTTAAAGAGGTGCTGGCTCCAGCAGGTTACTCTCTTAATAAAGAATGGAACCCTACGGTTACCCTTACTTCTGAAGAGACTATAGAGGCTCCTGAGCTTATTGATGAAAGAATTTCTCTACAAACGATGCTTGTAGATGCCGCTGGATCAAAAAATCCTGAGTATGCCGAGAAACTCAATCTTGTTGATCACATTAAATACGAGGGTCTTACCCCAGGAGAAGAGTACGAAATTACCGGAGAGCTCTATGAGACAAAACAGCTCCAAGAAGGTACAGCGGAGCCCATCGCTCGTGGAACTGTCCGCTTCAAAGCTCCCACCTCATCGGGAGAGGCTGCGGTTCCTTTTTCTGTAAGGACTGCTTCGCTTGAAGGTAAAGAAGTTACTGCCTACGAAACAATCTCAAAAGATGGTGAGAAAGTTGCTTCGCACACCGACAGTCACTCTAAAGCACAAACAATTCGTGTGACCCCTAAGCCCCATCTTCCTGGAACAGCAGATAATGCCTACGCAGTTCCCCTTTTGCTTGCCCTGGCAGGATCGGTACTTATTGGATGTGTCCACTTATTTGCAGCAAAAATTAGACGTTCTTTTTAGTTGAGCAACCTTGCCTTTGCGCAAAAAAAGAAAGGGCAGAAATCTCTGCCCTTTCTTAAAAACTTACTCTAGCTAGTAACTTGTTCGTTTATGAGCGTCTAATAAGCTCGGTGACGAGAGCTGCGGCATCGGCACACTGACCAGCGTTAACGTTCTCGCGAACATCAGCGGCGGTACAGCTGAGTGCAGGAAGTCCGTCCTCGTTTAAGCCCATTAAGGTAACGGAACGAACTGAATTCTGCATTGCAGGAGTTGCGTCAGTGGTTCCCCAATCAAATGCACTCTGCTCAACATCGATATGAAGATCGGTTGCAATGGTAGAAAGGAGTCGAGTCATTCTACGGTCAGCGCGGCGAACGTTGCCAATTCCCTCGTTCTTAAGAATGGAGAGTGAGCCAGCACCAACGCAGTCAAGGTTGATCAGGAAAGCACCGCGGATATCAGTTCTGTGCTTTGAGAGGAACTCCCTCATGCCTGCGTGATCAAAGTCAGATGCTCCAAGCGCAACAAACCAAATGTCGTGTGCAATGAGCTCGTCATCAGAGAGAGACAGAACGGCATTACGAAGATCATCCTCAGAAATAGTGGCCGCATCTTCAGAGTCGGTCTCTTCACGATTCTCAGCAGATGGTGCTGCACCGCCCTTCCAGTCATCCGATGGGCCGTCGTTGCGACCAAAGAGTCTAAAGGAGCGACGCTTTGCCTCAGGAGTCTTTGCGTCTTGTGCCTCCGCTAGGCCCTCATCAGCTGAAATGGTATCGAATGGGCTCTCTACATCTTCTGCCTCTGGAGTTGGCGCAGGTGCCTGAGTTGGGACATAGTGAGGAGCTGGCTCGGAAACTGGAGCCAGTGGATCGACGGCATCGCCAGAAGGATCAGGAAGATCAAAGAGGGACGCACGACGAGCGAAATCATTCTTAGCATGAAGCTCATGCGTTGCTTCAGGCTGTACCTGCGTTGCATCTGCATCTGCGGACTCATGAACCTGCTTCATGGTTGCATTAAGCTCATCGTCAACAGAGTCATAAGCAACGGTGTTGTCAGCAGCAACATCCTCAGCCTGCTCATCTTCTGTTGTAGCGTTTACGGCCTCTGCAACATCCTCAAGAGATGCAGTCTGACTTGCACCAGTGGTGTCATAAGCAACGTAGCTTACTTCACAGTCCTCAGGAAGAATGCCCAGTGAATTAAGAACTTCCTCACCGTGACGGACACCTTCTACCTCATCAGGCTCTGGGATAAGTGCGGCAGCATCTCCTGCAAAGTGATGAACAACCTCAGGACGATGGCCAGTAGGACGGACATTCTCGAGAATACCAAGAAGAGCTGCAACTGAAGACTTGTTATTGTTTGCGCCAATAGTACAAGGTGCAAAACGCTCTGCAATAGTTGCAACAGAAAGAGCAACAAGTGGAAGAGCTGCAAGAATACCAACAATCCAGAAGAGGACACGGACTGGATCAGGAAGGAAGCGAAGAATCTGAACAAATGTAGCAACAAACACTGCAACTACGCACCAACGCGAATACTTCTGTGCAAGAGGTACGTACTTTGCTACAGGAGACTCAACAAGGAAGTTTGTATGTGGAGAGTCATAGTGAGCAACGATGACGATTGGACGGTTGCCCTTTGCAACAAGCTCGCCAGTAGCCTCGTGCTTAGCAACAACGTTCTGGCTTCTGATGGAAGATCCGAATGAACCGAGAATGTCATTACCAAAGTACTTGAGGCACGTAAGTGCGCCAAAGCCGACAACAAGCAGAACGCCAAAAGCAATAAGTGCTGCATTGCCAGTGCCTGCAAAAATAACGCCAATGAAGAGGAGGATTAAATAGATTGAATAACCAAGACTCTTAATAGACTTAGCATCAAATTCTTCAATGGTTGCCTCAAGCCCGTGAAGTTTCATTTCTTCAGCAATGGTTTGAGCAGCCTGAAGCTCCTCTTGGCTACCGGCAGGAGCAATATCAATCTGCTCGTCTAGATAGTCAACATAGTCATGTGTAATGGCCATACTGCGTCCTTCGTTGGCATGTCTTCTGACAGGTTTCATACATACGTCATTAGTATACGTCTTATATCGAAATGTAGCGGTTAAAGTGTATTTTTACGTCCAAATTTAGAAATTCTGCACTAAATATCAAAAACTTTCGTATATGTTTAGAGAGATTTGAGTTCAGGTAGCAAAAAGCGGGAGGTGGATATGGCTCCAAACGATCAATCTCTAGGCAACAACGAGCTAGGTGCCTGGAGGATTTTCTCGCTATTTATGCTGCTACTTCAAAAAGGGCCTTTGCCTTCGGCAGAGATTTATACGACGATTTACTCGGATTTGTCTACTGATTCAGCTTCAAGAACATTTTCAAGAGATCGTGCTGTTTTAAAACAACTTGGATTTGCAATTACTGAGGTAAAAACAGGAAAAGAAAAGTCGTTCTATCTTTCGGACTCAAATTTCTTTGATTCCTCGTACGACTTAAGCCCTGAAGATGCCAATCAACTGCTTGTTATCTGCAGCGCAGTTCTAACTGATACAACTTTTGTGTACCAAGAGGAATTGAGAAACGCACTTTCTAAAATTGTGGGTAACTTTTATTCTTCCGATTCAGACAAGCCGGAAAACCAAAAACTAAGTGTTTTTTCTCAAAGCAAAGTCTTTCCTGTTCTCTATGAGTCACTCAGCTCCAAACAACGGGTAGAGGTCACGTATACAAACTCGCAGGAACAGGTTAAACAAAAACATCTTGGTATTCTGGACTTCTTTGTTTCGCAGGGACTTCTGTACTTTGTGGCTCAAGATTTTTCACCCAACAGTGAGACTGCTTCGATCAAAACTTTTCGCATTGACCGTGTCTTAGATGCTGCAATTCTTAAAGATGAGCACTTCTCCATTCCGGAAGATTTTGATTCAAATGACTACAACCTGCTTGATTTCCAGATCGGATCACAGGCTGGCACTCTTGTTGCGTTTGTCCCCAAAAACATACTCGCGGCTTTTAAGCATTTCTCGCAAGGTCAAGGCGATATTGAGCTTCTTCCTAATGGAGCTTTATGGACCGTTGCTTACGCCCATGAGAACACTGCTTTATCTTGGATTCTTGCTCATGGACTAATTCCAAGGTCTCCAGAGTCTCTTCTCGCAAAATGGAAAGAGTCTTTAAGCGAGGTTGTCAATGGCCGTTAAAAACACCTCTTTTGGAAGAAAAAACATTTCTTCAGCCGTCTACAGACTCGTGTTGCTTGCTTCTGCATTGAGAGATTCCTTTGACGCGGTCGAGTTGAGTGCGGTCCAGTCGCGGTTTGGCATCTCCTCAGAAGAGGCTGCTATTCTGATGGAGCTTTTGCAGCTCACGGACGAGAATGGCTATCTTCCCCTCCCGCTTACTGGAGACCAAGATACTTTGACGCTCGTTGGAGAGTCTCCGTTTAGAACTCGAAGGCTTGCCTTAACAGACGAAGAAACGTTAGCGCTTAAAGAGGCGTTTACAACACTTGCTTTACCCCAAGAAAGTGTTTTTTGGAAACTTCTGAAGTCTCCGTATACGGCAGACTCTTCATCAGATGATGCTTCAGCTTCACGTGTCTCTAAAAGCCATACTAAAGACGTAGACGCATTCCTCACCTGCTCAAATGCAATTTCAGAATCACAGGTTATTTCATTTGAGTATCGTTCTGAGATGGCGTTTGTGGAAACTCAAAGCAATAAAGAAGCTGTAGTCAGCCAAAGAGATGTACTTCCCTATCAATTGTCATACGGGGAGAACGGCTGGCTTATCGAGGGAATAGATTTAGACCTCGAGCAGCAAAGAGTCTTTAGAGTCAATCGCATGAGCCGTATTGAAGCGCAATCCGCTTCGTTTGATCAGTTAAAGCTCGCAGAACACGTGAGAGATTCTGCTGAAGAAAAAAGATCACAGTTAGTAGAGCTTGTATTCCTTGATAAAAGCGCTCTTACGCATTATTCGTGGCCTGGCCTCAAAACGATTGGCGGTCAGCGCAATGCTGCAGAGATTAAAGCAACTATCCCCTATTACGGCGGAACATGGCTGCTACAACGCTTACTTGCCCTTAAGGGAAAAGTAACAACCAAAGACCAAACCGTGACACAGGCAATGCGCACTTACGCTGTATCTCTTCTTGCTGCAGAAGAGCAACTTTAAGCCGATTTGGTAGCTGTTAGTGCTGCTACGCGTCGTGTTCTTCTCGCCATTTGGCAATTTGCTCGGAGATATCCTTTGTAGAGACGCGCTGGTAGTTCTTGTTGGGCAATGACTTCAAGAACGAGCTGCCATATCGCTTGGACACAAGCCTGGAATCGGCAAGCACCAAAACGCCCTTATCCTCAGCGCTCCTGATAAGGCGGCCAGCAGCCTGTTTGGTTGCAATTACTGCCTCTGGCAAAGAATAGCGCCACCACGCACGGTCTTCTCGCGCCTCACGCTCTTTGACCAGCGGTTCATTAGGGCTTGCAAACGGAAGCTTAGGGATTACCACGCACCTCAGCGTATCTCCCGCAGCGTCAAAGCCTTCCCAGAACGATTTAAGAGCAAACAGCGAGAGGTTCTTCTCGGCTAGGAACTTTTCACGAACGCGTCGCGCGGAAGAAGATCGCTCCTGGCAAGTAAGGTTAAGACCATGCTCACTCAAACGAGGCTCTAGCGCTTCAAAGAGGCGCTCCATGTCGCGCCTGTTAGTGAAGAGCGTCAGCACCGAGCCGCCCATCTGAACATGAACGTCGTACAGCAGCTTTTCCAGAGCGTCCAAGTAGCCCGGGTCTGTTGGCGCAGGCATATCCTCAGCCACAAAGACGCCCATATGATTCTCGTAGTCAAAGCTTGACTCTAAGTGCAGGCTCTTGTGCTCAAAGGAGCCTCTATCCAGGCCAACAGCGTGCTCAAAATGCGAGAAATCATCACCAACGGCAATGGTCGCCGAGGTAAACACAACGGAATGCGTCTCCGGCAGCCACTTCTCTGCCAGCTCTGCTCCAATATCAAGCTTCTCGGCCACAAGAGCCTCAGAACCAATATCGCGTTTCAGTCGGGTTAGCTTGGCTGAATAGACGTAGCTCTTGTCCGTTCCCTCACAGATGAGCTTCAGTGAATCCAGAAGGGCGCTCAAGAACGCCCCAGCCTCACTCAAGTTACTTGCAAGGTTTGGCGCTGATGCGGCAAGTGCGTCGGTAGCTTTTCCTATTCGAAGAGCAGCTTCTTCAAGAGCAGAAAGGGCGATGGAAGCGGTCTCTAAGACTTCTTTCCATTCCTCTGTTTCTCTTACTTCATCGTTAATCCAAAGCTGAAGGGAGTTATAGCCACCATCACTTTTAGCCAACGGAGCTAGCTCATGCACAGTGGCCATAAGGTTGCCCATTGCTGCCATGGCTCGCTGAACTGCGGCGGCAGAGCGCGTGAGAAGACCGGTAAGCAGCGTAGAGTCCTCAAGGTTGGCAGCGCCCACCATAGCGGCGTGGATAGCGCCAGACTTGATGCCTCCAAGCAACTCAAAGCCGTTTCGCATCTCTTTGGCAGAAATTTCTACTGCCCACTGACGGCGAGCTTCGGCCTCAAAGCCATGGGCCTCGTCAATCACCCAATGCCTGATAGGTGGCAGAATTTTTCCGTCAGCAGCAACGTTTCTAAGCAACAGAGAATGATTGGTTACCACAACATCCGAAGATCCCGCACGTTTACGAGCTCCATGAACAAAGCACTCATGAGGGTAATACGGACACTTAGAGCGCAGGCACTCCGCTGCTTTGATAGTTACCATCTCTCGTGGAACCGAGCGCCAGCGAATCCCCAACGCGTCCAAATCGCCATCAGCCGACTGGCACGCGTAGGCATAAATCACCGCAATTGCGGTCAGCATGTCAGACGCAACGCTGTTGCTCGAGCGCCCTTCCTGGTCAAGCAGCGTCAGTGGAAGTTCCTCAAGAGCAGCCCTGTCAACGCGATGCAGGCACGGATAGTGCTCGTATCCTTTTAAGCTGCAGAAACTCAATCCGTTTGGCAACGCTCGTGCAAGAGCCGGAAGGTCATGAGCAACTAGCTGGTCGGTCAGTGCGTTTGTCTTTGTAGCAATACCTACCGTAACATCGTTTTTCTGCGCAAAGAGCACCTCAGGCAGCAGGTATGCAATTGACTTGCCAATGCCAGTTCCAGCTTCAAGCTCTCTATGCGAAGAAGTGACCAGCGCGTTTCTGACCTCAACGGACATGCTTACTTGTTCGCTGCGCGTCTCAAATTTGTCGTACATCTGTGAGACAACGCCCGGCTTGGCAAATGCCCGATGAATCTCGTCTTTAGAAATCGGCAGCATAGCAGGCGTCTCTGGGTCATCCGCATCCCTTCTCGCCTTTGCTTTTATGTCGGCAACAAGCTGACAGCGAATATCCTTGAGCGAGAAAAACGTGCCCGAGATCTCTGCATCTGCAAGTTCGGCACCTGTTGCATCTTTCTTTGCGACACCGCGCTGAACTGCTTCTTCTTCCTTCATTTGCGACAAATACGAGAAGATTGGCCTAAACGTCCACTCCACTCCGTCGTGCATTGACGCCAGTTTGGCGAGAAGACCGCGGGGCAGATTCATAAGTCCCAAAAGCAAGATGCGCCACATGCCACAAAGAGCATCTACGTCGTCACTTGCGCGATGAGTAACCTTCATGGTGCCAAACGCTTCTGCCATGCTGGAAAGCTTGTGTGAAGAAAGTCGAGGTAGCGCTATGCGTGAGAGCGACAGCGTATCAATCCAGGTGTCGGAGACTGAGGTTCCACCAGGTACCCGTTCAATAAAGGTACGGTCAAAGGTGGCGTTATGTGCCAAAACCGGAAGTCCGCCAACAAACTTTGCAAGGGCCGCAACAGCTTCTTTTGCGCTTGGCGCACCCTTAACGTCTGCGTCGGTAATTGAGGTCAGAGCTGTAATTTCTTCGGGAATTGAACACCCTGGATCAACAAACGTTTGGAAGCGCTCCACAATCTCTCTGCCGCTCAATTTAGCAGCAGAAATCTCAATAAGAGAGCACTTCTTAAAGGACAGACCTGTTGTTTCGGTATCCAAAACAACAATGTCGTCCTCTAAGACATCAAACGACTCATGCTCCGCCCTCTCTGCAAGCTCCAAATATTTTTTGAGAACTGCAGAGGGGGTACCGGGAAGAATGAGTTCTTCTAGTTTTTGCGTAGCGCTTTTAGTGCTGGTCATAACCTACAAATCTACTGACGATCCTCAAGCGCAAACTCAATAAAGCGAGTGCAGAGCTCAGGGAAATCAATGCCGCCGGTACGAGCAGAATCTGGCAGCAAAGAACGTGCGGTCATACCAGGAATGGTATTTGTCTCAAGCACCACTGGAACGCCGTCCTCCGTAACAATAAAGTCACTACGAGAAACGCCACGGCAACCAAGTGCATTGTGAGCCTTAATTGCCAGCTCCTGAGCGCGTGCGTACACCGCAGGCTCAAGACGAGCAGGAATTACGTGGTGCATGGATGCGGGCTCATATTTTGTCTTAATGCTGTAGAACTCATCGCCAGTAACAATCTCAACGATTGGGAGAGCAGTTGGGTTCTCATTACCAATAACAGGAACGGTAATCTCTGTTCCCGCTATACTCTCTTCAATCAGAATGCGCTCACCCTGTTCACCTGCAAGCTCTAGTGCAGCAGGAAGCTCTTCTCGCGAAGTGACGCGTGTGACACCATAGCTGGAGCCGTTGCCAGAAGGCTTTACAAACATAGGGAGTCCGAGGTCCTCAATAAGCTTGTCTACCTGCTCATCTGTAAAGACGGTACCTGCAGGAACGTCAATTCCCTTAGGCGTTGGAACTCCTGCCTGCCTATACATAAGCTTTGACAGCTCTTTTTCGGTTCCCATAGCAGACGCAAGAACGCCAGAAAACGTGTAAGGAATGTGCAGAATCTCGAGAAGACCCTGGATGCAGCCATCCTCGCCAAAACGACCGTGCATAGCAACGTATACGACATCATAACCACCCTGAGCAAGGGTAACTACAAAGTCTTTTTCTGCAACATCAAGCAGGTCAACACTGGTAAAGCCAGCCTCTTTGAGTGCTGCTGCACACTGCTTGCCAGACTCCATGGCAATCTCGTGCTCGTCTGACCAACCGCCTGAAACAACTGCTACATGAAGCTTTTTGAGCTCTTCACGTGTCATTTCCGCTCCTTCAGATAAGTCTCCCATAGGGTAAACTCTAGTAAACGTATTTCTTCTAAGATACCGCAGATAGCTTAGAAGAGTTGGAGAAGGACAAAAATGCAATCAAATAATACTCTTGACGGCACAAACACCACGGTTGACGGCGCAAACACCTCCGCGCCTGATGCTCGACCACAGAAAGCTGCCGCTAAATCTGACCTCAGAAGTCTTTCATCAGAGCAAATTCTTGAGCTTGTTACCTCACTTGGTCAGCCAAAATTCCGCGCAAAGCAGATTGAGGAGTGGATCTGGTCTAAGGGAGCCACCTCTTTTGATCAGATGAGTAACCTTCCAAAAACATTGCGAGAAGAACTGTCTAAGCAGGTAACTCTTGCTGGTGCTGAGCAGATTGTTCGTCAGGTTTCCGAAGATGGAAGCCGTAAATACTTGCTTCGCTACCCTGATGGCACGTCTGTTGAGTGCGTTGGTATGCCAAGCGGCAACAAGCTCTCTGTCTGCGCTTCCACGCAGGCGGGCTGTGCCATGGGCTGCGCTTTCTGCGCTACGGGCGCCGCTGGCCTCACTCGCTCCCTTTCTGCAAGCGAAATCTACGAGCAGGTTATGCATGTCCGTGACGACTTTGATGCGCGCGTTACCAGTGTTGTTCTCATGGGCCAGGGTGAGCCTTTTATGAACTACGACGCCACTCTTGCAGCCATGAGACGCCTCAACTCCCCCGATGGAGCTGGCATTGGTGCTCGCCATATTACGGTATCTACCTGTGGTGTTATTCCAATGATTAAGCGTTTTGCCTCTGAACCAGAGCAATTCACGCTTGCCGTTTCGCTTCACTCTGCAGTGCAAAAGACGCGAGACGCCCTCATGCCAGGAGTTCGTAAATACTCACTAATTCACCTGTATGACATTATGGGTGAGTATGTCGATAAGACCGGTCGTCGTCCAACGTATGAATATGCGCTGATCAAAGGCGTTAACGATTCTGACAATGAGCTTGGAGCTTTGAGAGACTTCTGTCGAGGAACACTTTGCCACGTCAACATCATCCAGCTTAACGAGATTGAGGGCTCTAAATTCCATCCAACCTCCCCTGCTCGTGCTCAGGAGTTTGTAAACAGTCTTAACTCTGTTGGTGTTGAAGCAACTATTCGTCTTTCTCGAGGATCTGATATTGATGCAGCTTGCGGCCAGCTTTTCCAGAAAAGGAACGCACGCTAAACATCGCTTATGTAGACAGTGCTCATATCAAAACTTTTCATACGCTCAATGCAAAGAGGGGGTCCTCAGGGACCCCCTCTTTTTAGTTCGTATATAGAACGTATGTTCTATTGAATTGCGTTTAACCATTCTTTTTCCACCCTTGCTTGGTGAGAAAGAATGTTTTTCGCGCTTTTTCGATTACCACTACCTGAATAGTCATCAAGAATTGCATCGAGCGCTCTTCTCGATCTTCTCATCGCATGAAGAAAGCTTCTCTGTGCCTCTTTAGTCAACAGAGCATGTTTAGCGAGAAAAGCTATTCCTAGCAATGAGACACTGGATATAATTGCAAACTTTATCTTCATTATGCTTCTTTAACGTTTGAGAGTTTTTCCACTAGAACAGCAAGTTCATCCTCGTCATTGAATTCGATTTCAATCTTATTCTTGCCGCGGATATTTCGTACTTTAACTGGAGTATCCAGAGCAATCCTTAATTGCCTTGCTGCGCGCTTATATGCCTGTGGGGTTGGCTGTCTCTTTGGTTTCTCAACATTTGTGACAGAAAATAGTGGAGCAAGATTTTCTGTCTGACGGACCGACAAGTTCTCTTCAACTACTTTCTGGGCTAGCTTAATCCTTCCTTCTTTTCCGCTTACAGAAAGAATTGCACGAGCATGTCCAGCACTAATACGTCCCTCCGCCATCAAAGTTTGAACTTCTGTTGGAAGGTCTAGAAGACGAAGAGTATTTGTGATTGCGGATCTAGACTTGGACAAAACCTTTGCCAAATCGTCTTGGGTTAAGTTCTCTTGTTTGATTAACTGCTTATAGCCTTGAGCTTCTTCAATAGGACTTAAGTCAGATCTCTGTAGATTCTCAATCAGAGCTAATTTAAATACTTCCTCATCGGAAATTGCCTTAATTACTACAGGAACTTCCTCTAATTGTGCAAGCTTTGCAGCCTGGAAGCGTCTCTCACCAGCAACAATCTCATAGTGATCGCCTTTCTCGCGAACAAGAAGCGGCTGGAGAATACCGTTTTGCTTAATAGAATCACTGAGTTCAGCGAGTTCAGCTTCATCAAAACGTTTACGAGGCTGATCTTTATTTGGCTTAATCTTCTTTAGTGGAAGTGTTGTAGCTTCTTTTTTATTACCGACCTCTGCATCTACCTCGCTAAAGAGAGAGTTGAGGCCCTTACCAAGTCCTGATTTTTTAACCACGACGATTCACTTCCTTTGCAAGTTTGTTGTATGCAAGTGCGCCCATACTGATTCGGGCATACATGGTTACCGGCAAACCATGACTTGGTGCTTCTGCGATTTTGACATTTCTTGGAATAAGCGTCTTAAATACTTTGTTACCAAAGTAATTTGAAACCTCAGTTACAACCTGCTTAGATAGGGAAGTTCTGCTATCAAACATGGTCATTACTACACCAAAGATATCAAGATCCGGATTGAGCTGTTTTTGAACCATCTTCATTGATTCAACGATCTTAGTTACGCCCTCTAGTGCATAATATTCGCACTGAATTGGGATAAGAATGCTGTTTGCTGCGACTAAAGCATTAATTGTTAAAAGACCTAGTGATGGTGGGCAATCAATCAAAATGTAGTCAAAATAGTCTTTAACCTGGTCAATTGCCTGCTTTAATATGTTTTCTCTTGATTCTACGGAGACCAGTTCAATTTCTGCACCAGCAAGTTGAATTGTAGCAGGAGCAATAGTCACGTACTTTTGAACTGTTTGTTGTAATACGTCTTCAAGCGGTGTTTCGTTGAGGATTACATCATAGATGTCGGCTTCAAGTTCCTCTTTGTCAATTCCAAATCCACTTGTTGCATTACCTTGTGGATCAAAATCGATAATGAGAACCTTCTTTTTTGTTTCTCCTAACGCTGCTGCAAGATTAATTACGGTAGTTGATTTTCCAACTCCGCCTTTTTGATTAATTACTGCCAGAACTTTAGGATTTCTATCCTGAAATCCCCTCGAAAGGTCTTTGTAGCTCATTTATCCTCCGTTTGACCAAGTTTATTTAATAATACAGAATGTTTCACGTGAAACATTCCACAATTACCCTCTTCTTGCAACAAACGGATTTGATTTAGCCATTCCAGTTTTTCTTGGTAATTTGACTTTGCTCTTTGCAACTTTTTTGTATAAAAGAATTTCTCGATGGCCAAGATTGTTTGGTAAGTCAAATGTTTCACGTGAAACATTTTCATACCCAAAAATTTTGGCTGCCTGAGAGGCGTCCTGCAGCTCTATCTCATCAACATTGGCCTTCATTACTATAAGAGTGCCTTGGGAGGCTGAGAAAGGCTCTGCGTACTCCAAAAGAATATTTGTCTTCGCAACAGCTCTAAAAGTCACAAAATCAAACTTCTGTTTATAAGCATTTGGAATTTCTTCTGCACGAAGCTTCTCAGCCCTAACTCTCTCATTTAGACCAATCTCATCAATCATTGACTGAACCGCATTGATCTTTTTTCCAATAGAGTCAACCAATAGTGTTTTATTATCACTCATGATTGCAAGAGGCAATCCAGGAAAGCCTCCACCGGTACCAATATCGATATAGTTGTGAGTACCAGATAAAAACTCATTACACACTTTGAGTGGTAACAAAGAATCAAGAACATGGAGCACTAGTGCATCATCAACTGAAGTAATTCTTGTGAGGTTGAGATTCTTATTTATCTCAATAAGTAGTTCAATATGTTTCAGAAGCTGTCTTCTCTGGAGTTCTGTTGAATCGATTCCATAGTTAAGGAGAAGTTCCTTCAGTACATTCTCTTTTGAATTATATAAAGACTTCTCTGATTCAGACATTGCATCTCCTGTGACAAAACTTCTTGTTACAAGAAGAATTGTCACAAAAAAAGAGGAAGGCGTAAACCTTCCTCATCAAATTACTAAAGCTTGTTAGAAGTTCTTAGCTATTAATAGCAGTTACCACAACACGACGATATGGATCATCGCCCTCAGAGTGCGTAGTAACTTCAAGATTATCTCGAAGTGCGATGTGAATAATGCGACGCTCATAGCCACTCATTGGAGCAAGAGAGACCTTACCAGTCTTCTTAGCACGAGCAGCAGCAGAGAGCGCCATCTCCTGAAGCTTATTACGGCGGCGGCTCTTGTAGCTTTCTACATCAACAGATACTGGATAGTGGAAGTGAAGCTTAGCGCTCATCAAAGACGAAAGAACCATCTGAAGAGCCTCAAGCGTATTACCGTGACGACCAATAAGAATTGCAAGATCTCCACCGGTTACATCAAGAATGAGCTCGCCGTCTTCACCGTCGTACTCATCAATTGCACAGCTATTCTCGCCAAAGAACGAGAGAAGCTCCCTTAGATAGAAGACAGCAGTATCGGCAATCTTATTCATCTCAGCATCAGTAAGCTGAATTCCAGCTTCAAAGTGCTCTCGAATTGAAGCAAACTCGTCTTGTGAATCAACGACAGGAGACTCATTAAGAGCGTTTGGCTCAGAAACGAAAGTCTCATCCTCCATGTCGTCCTCCAGTCAATATAAAAAGTTTAACTATTAATCTACGGTAACAAATCTTGTAAACAAAAGTTATTTTGCTTAACCCCAGCTCTTAGGCCTTTTTGTGAGGGCGTGGCTTCTTTTCTTTTCTAACCACGTCTACCTCGATTGGCTTATTAGCCATCTGAGCCTGTGCCTTAAGCTTCTCTTTTTCCATAATGCGCTTGGTAATAAGCTGCTGCTGGGCAAGCTGCCAAATACCAGAAGTTACGTAGTAGAGAAGAACAGCTGCAGGCACAGTCCAACCAAACCAGAGCATCATGAGGGTCATCATGCCACCCATCATGTACTGCTGAGTACGCTGCTCACCGGAGCTTGTACGAGCGTTTACTGCCATGGAAAGGAAGGTAGTAAGACCAAACAGAAGAACAAAAATCATGTAAGGGATAGCGGTAACAAAGCCATCAACAGCAAAAATGTCGGATGTTGCACGCGCAATAGAAGGAAGAATGTTGTAGAAGCGGGAGTCTACTGGAACCATCTTTGCAACGGTAAAGAGTGCAATAAAGATAGGGGACTGTAAAAGCAGTGGTAGACAACCACCAAGAGGATTGAAGTTGATCTCTGCGTAAAGTTTACGCATCTCTTCATTCTGCCTTACAGGATCATCGGCGTAACGCTCCTGAATTTCCTTGAGCTTTGGCTGAACAACACTCATGCGAGCCATAGAGGCTGTCTGCTTGTTGGTCATTGGAACCAGGATAATACGGATGATGATGGTAAGCAGGATAACTGCCATACCCCAGTCTCCCGAGAATGATTGAAGTCCCGCTAAGACTGTGTATAGAAAGTTAACAATCCAATCCCACATATTTCCTCCGGTGCGTTCCTTTACGGAACGGGATCGTATCCTCCCTTATGAAAAGGGTGACAGCGAGCAATACGCTTAAGAGCAAGCCAACTTCCCTTTTTAACACCGTACTTTTGTATAGCTTGAACTGCATATTCAGAGCAAGTAGGCCGGTAAATACAGTGCGGCTTAAAAAGGGGAGAGATGTTTCTTTGATAGAAACGAATAGCACTTAGGAACAAGTTTGCGAGAAAAGATCCTTGTCTTTTCTCGCTCATTTGACCCCTGTCTTTCTTAACAGAGCATCCAAAGAAACGCTTATATCAGCAGGATTAGTGCTGTGTGTATCTTTAGTCGCAAAGAGAATAATGCCGTATCCCTCAACAGGTAAACCGCTCTTTCGAGCTGCTTCGCGTAAAATGCGTTTACACCTGTTTCTAAATACGGCGTTACCTAGTCTTTTTGGAGCTACAAAGGCTACCTCGGAAGGATGTGCCTCAGTGGATGGTGCTACTCGTATACGAAGAACAGAACTTTGAGCTCTCTTCCCCGCAGAGAAGACCCTTTCAAACTCTGAACGAGATTTAATGGTCTTCACAGAAACATTCCTTAGACAGTGAGGCGCTTACGGCCCTTAAGGCGACGACGAGCGAGAACGGCACGACCATTCTTAGTTGCCATACGTGCACGGAAACCGTGGGTAGTTGCGCGCTTGCGCTTATTTGGCTGGTAGGTACGCTTCATAGCTATTTCCTCCCGAACGGGTACAGTATCGATTAAAAAGCCTACAGATTGTACTCGCGTTTATGGGTACCTGTCAAATTTTCTACGCAAATACCTCAACTTTTTCTCTTTTTTATTCAAAAAACTTAGCGAGAAAACCTTTCATCTTGAAAATTTCACTTGTGATACATGAAGAAATTTGTTGAAAGGAATATTTCTGCAAGCTGAAATATGTCCGTTAAATGCTACTATCATTCAGTACGTCTTTCACAAAGATATAAAGTTATCTACAGATGTTTAACACTTGTTGAAAACTTTCATTCATCGTGAAAGAAAACGAAAAGTTTTCTTCATTTGTTTAACAATTGTTGAAAAGGAGGTGTCATGGCAAGAGATTTCTTTCCTTTTGTTGAGGTAAACACAAACCAGAATGAAAAAGACGCTGGTTCTGATAATTCTCTCACCGTCCGTTATGCTGCACGTATTGCAGTGTATGACGATAAAGCCGCAGCACCTCGCGTTGTTCTTGTAGAACCTAAAGATGTTCGTTCTTATCTTGACGAGATTGCAGCGACAGTTAACCAGCTTGCTCACGAGCAGGGTGGAAAAATTCCTTTTATGGTTATGCGCGAGATTGTGGAGAATTTCATTCATGCTCGCTTTGTAGCACCCACAATCTCAATTATGGACAACGGAAATACCATTAGGTTTTCAGATCAAGGACCTGGTATTAAAGAGAAAAACCGAGCTCTTGAGTTTGGTACCTCTTCTGCAACAGAAGAAATGAAATCGTTTATTAGAGGCGTTGGTTTTGGTCTTCCTTATGCTCAGCAATATATGGTTGAGAAGGGTGGAAGTCTTACCCTTGAAGACAATATCTCTGGCGGAACGATTGTTACTTTATCAACACGCCGCTCTAAAGATGCTCACATTCAGACACTTCCAACTCAAGAAGAATCTGAAGAATTGCCTGTTAATCAGAATCAGCAGGCAATTCCACATACCCCACAAGCAGTATCTCAACAGGCATCTGCACAACCAGCTGCACAGCTTCCTAATCTGGTGTTAACAGATCGAGCAAAACAAGTTCTTCAGTATCTCTCTGAACATGAATGGGTTGGAGCAACAGAGCTTACTAGTACCTTTGGCCTTTCTACACCAACCTGGTCAAGAGAATTAAAATCACTAGTAAACATAGGAATAATTGGAAAAGTTGGGCAAAAATATAAGCTCACCACTATTGGAGAAACCCTCCTTTCATAGAGTTTCTCAACATTATTCGCTGAAAGTTATCAACATTCCTCTATACTAGGTGTCCCAATTTTCAACATTTTGATTGGACACGTATGGATGCATCAATTGATTCAGACGCAGTAGCTCTGTGGCAAGACGCAATTGACCTTTTGGTTGAAGAGAATCAGCCAGAGGCTTTTATCGCCATGTTGAGAACCTGCACTCCAATTAAAGTTGAAAATAATACGCTCTGTGCTGAGACTCCAATGCGCTTGGCTTATAACCGTATCCTTAAGAATCTGCCAATTGTTGAGAGATGTCTCTCGGCTGCAGCTTTTGAAGACATTATCTTGAGTCTTACGCTTACAAAGTCTTCTACTCCTGTTACAACTACTTCTACGATGACTCCTCAAGAGTTCAACGCTTGGAAGCAGAAAACCGCTCCTATACAGGCTGTTGTTCCAGAACAGCTTCAAGATTTTGAATCCCAGGAACAGAGTCTTGAAGAACTAAAACAGCAGACCTTAAAGCGTCGTAAGAGTAATCCTCTTTATGAGGAGACATCTTTTAATTCAAACCTCACGTTTGATCGCTTTGTTGTTGGTGACGAGAATGAGCTTGCTCATCAACATGCTTTAAATGTTGCAAACGACGCAAAAGGTAAGGCAAACCCACTCTTTATTTACGGTGCAAGTGGACTTGGAAAAACTCACCTTTTGCGTGCCGTTCAAAACTACATCAACGCTGAAGATATCGAGCGCGTTTGTGTTTACAAAGACGCAGATGCCTTTGTTGATGACTACGTAAATGCAGTTCGTAAAAACGCTTCAGGAAACGCAGCAACAGAACTGAGTAATAACTACCAAAACATTGACGTTCTTATCATCGATGATGTCCAAAAACTTGCTGGTAAAGCGGGTACCATCAACTTCTTCTTCAATATTTTTAACTCTCTTATTGATAGAGGTAAGCAGATTATTCTTGCAGCCGATAGAACTCCAGCTCAGCTTGGTATGGGCTCTGACGGTTTTGATGATCGTATTACTTCTCGTATGAGTGGTGGCATTGTTATTGGCATTGAGTCTCCAAGTTACGAGATGAAGCTCAATCTTATTCACGTCTTCTGCGACCGCGCTTTTAAAGAGAGAAATTCTTCTCTTTCTGCTGATGATATGCCAGAAGACATCCGTCGCTATATGGCTGACAAAGCCGGACAAAGTATTAGAACGCTTGAAGGCTTCTGTAATCGTTGCGTCACCGGACAAATCAAAGCAAAAGAGTCCGGTAAAAACATCAAACAAGAAGAGATTGATAAGATTGCAGACACGCTCTGGCGTCGCGTTTCAAAGACCGTAAATATCGAGAAGGTCCAAGAAGTCGTAGAAAATATCTATGGCATTAGTCATCGCGATATTGTTGGTAACAAGAGAAATAAAGAGATTGCAGAACCTCGTCACGTTGCAATTTATCTTGCTCACGACCTTTGCCAATACACACTGGTAAATATTGGTAAGCATTTTGGCGGAAGAAAACACGCAACTATTTTGCACAGCATTGAGGTAATTGAAGAGAGAATCAAAGAAGACAAAAGCTTCTATGATCAAATTTCTCAACTCAAGAAGACTATTCTTGAACAAAGTTAGTGTTTAAAACCTGTTAGTAAGATGTTAATTGGTGAAGAGAAGTAGTGATTTGTTGTTGAGAGTTTAAAAGGGGGAGTTTTACTTTGTTTATGAATGTCAAAAATAAGCAAACAAATCTGACCTCTAGAAACATATTTCTACCTCTAGAAATGTAAAGCTTTCTTCTTTTCAACATAGCTTATTATTACTACGATATTTTTATTCTTATCTAAGAAATAATAGAAAGGGTCGTCATGAAATTTACCGTAAGTCAATCCGCTCTCCAGACGGCACTTGATATTGTTTCTAAAGGCATTGGTTCTAATACAACACTTCCTATTCTCTCTGGTATTTACCTCAAAGCATTTAATGGCATGCTTGAGCTGCAATCCAGCGACTTAACTATTTCTATTAAGCATCAAATTGCAGCAAACGTAGAAGAAGAAGGAGAGACAGTTGTTTCTGGAAAGGTTATCCAGAACATTGTTAAAAATCTTCCTGACGCAGCAATTACTTTTGAAGGTGGAGATCGTACGCTTTCTGTAACATGCCAGCGTTCGTCTTTTAGACTTAATACTCTTTCTGCCCACGATTGGGCTCAATTCCCAGAGTTTGATCTTGAGAAAACTTGTGAGCTCCCAAGCCAGCTTCTATCAACTATGGTTGATAAAGTTTATCGTGTCACTTCAAAGGAAGCTTCTCGTCCTATTCTTCAGGGAATTTCTCTCACTGTTGAGGACAACACTATTCGCCTTGTTGCAACAGACTCATTCCGTCTTGCCGTTTGTGATTCCAACACAGATACTCCAGCAGGTGAGTCTTTTACTGCAATTATCTCTGGTGAAGTGTTCCATGATGTTCTCTCAATGCGTAGCATGACTGAGAAGGTTTTGATTGGTACTACAGATAACCAGGTAGTCTTCCAGTTTGGAAATACCACTCACATTTCTCGTAAGATTGAAGGTCACTTCCCAGACTATAAGCAGCTACTTCCTACGTCTTGTACCGCGTCAGTTGATATCAACGTTGAAGATTTTTCTGCAGCCCTGAAGCGCGTCTCTGTTATTGCACTAGCAAATCCTTCAGTTCGTTTTGATGTTGATGCCGATGGTAAAGAAGTTAAGCTCTCTGCATCCTCACCAGATCAGGGTGAGTCTTCCGAGCATATTGAAGCTCAAATTGAAGGAGACTCTCTTTCAATCGCTTTGAACTACCACTACGTCTTTGATTGTGTAAACGCTGCTCCTTCTAAGGACCTTTTGCGTCTTGAACTCCAGGGTCCTTCTCAGCCTGCAATCTTTAAATCAAATGGTAAAGTCAATTATTTGTATCTTCTGATGCCTGTTCGCCTCTAATTTGATAGGGGTTGTGTGGGACTTAAAGTTGAACATGTTTCGCTGTATAACTTTCGTTGTTTTGCTTCGAAAGAAATAGATTTATCTGCGCAAACTACTATCTTTGTAGGAAAAAATGCCGCAGGTAAGACAAATACTGTAGAGGCATTACAACTCCTTACCGCTGGATATTCTTTTAGAAAACCAACGCCTTCACAGCTCCTTCTTACAGGTACTTCTGAAGCAAAGATAGAAATTTCTCTTACAGGAGATGGAAGAAAGCTAGAAAATACCTGCACCATCACAGAACGCCGTCGCCAATTTTCAAAGAACGGCAAGAAATGCCAGGCAGCAGATATTTCTGGTACGTTGATGTCGGTGCTTTTTAATCCTGATGATCTTTCGATGATTAAAGGTGGCGCATCATATCGTCGTGAAGAATTTGATGACTTTGGCCGCCAGGCAAATAAGAGCTACTTTAAGGTTTTCTCGGCATATACCAAAACAGTTGAGCAAAGAAATAAGCTGCTTAAATCTGATTGGCCTGACAATAATTTACTTGATGCATGGGATCTTTCGCTTGCAAGGGGAGGAGCAACGCTTCTTCATGCGCGTATTCATTTGTTTGAGCGCCTGGCAAAGAAAACATGCGCGATTTACCAGGAACTTTCTGGCGGAGAGCACCTGGAGATGAACTATATTTCTTCAATTGGAGAGGTTTCTTTTGAAGCGTCTCGAGAAAAAATTACTGATCAGTTTTTACAGGCTTTAAACGAAGCGCGCGCAGATGATATCCGTCGTCAGCAAAGCACTAAGGGTCCTCACCGAGATGATGTTGAGTTTTTAATTGAGGGTAAAGACGCTAGAAATTTTGGTTCTCAAGGTCAGATTAGAACTGTTGTTTTAGCACTTAAAATGGCAGAGGTTCTTCTTTCAGAAGAAATACTTGGCGAGAAACCACTGCTACTTTTAGACGATGTGATGAGTGAGTTGGATGAAGATCGCAGAAAAGCCATTATGGAATTTGCGTTCCATGACATCCAAACCGTAATTACAACTACCAACCTTGGTTATTTCTCTGAAGATATTTTAGAGAAAGCGCAGATAGTTAGGTTTAGCGATGAATAATCAACAAGAAATACCTGCGCGTGGTGGTAATGAAAACGCAAAAGATTTAATGAGCGCTCTGTTTGGAACCTTCAGAGATTCTAAGAGTATGTCTAAAAATCGTCGCGCTTATCTTGCATGGGTTGAGTCAAATGGTGAAAGAGAAGTAGAACACACAACCGGCGTATTTGTTAGAGAAATTGTTGGTAGAGAATATCCTGTACTTACCGTTTATGTAGACAATCGTATGTGCATGATTGATTTTCTTGCACAAAGAGAAATCTATAGAGCAAGGTTGTCAGAGCATGGCCTGGAATTTTCAGATCTTGAGTTTAAGCTGGACAAATACAACAGACATGCTGGTAAAGAAGACGGTTCCTCAAAAGAACAACCTCAGGGCCAAAAAGTTGAGAAGAAAGTTCTTCCAGAACTCACTACAGAAGAAAAATCACAAATTTCTGAGTTAGTTTCTGGTCTTTCTGAGCCACTCAAGTCAACGGCTTATAAAGCGATTGAAGCAAGTTTTAGACAAAAAAAGAGTCTTTAGTCTAATCTGTCACTAATCTGTCCTTAAATCTCTTTACAGAGCCTCTCAGATACACAATATTACTGTTTAAACAATGAAATTTCTCTGTGCCGAGTTGATTTTGGCAATTTCATAGTAAAATACGTATATCATTCCGCTCACAATTGAAGAGAGGACTTACGTGGCAAAAGAAAATAAGTATGACGGTACAGAGATTAAGATTCTTGAAGGCCTTGAGGCGGTTCGTAAGCGCCCAGGTATGTATATTGGTACAACTTCAGCTTCTGGTCTGCACCACCTTGTTTGGGAGATTGTAGATAACTCAGTCGATGAGGCAATGGCTGGTTATTGTTCCAAAATCAAGGTCACCGTCCATCCTGATAACTCAATTTCTGTTGAAGATAATGGTCGTGGTATTCCTGTAGACCTTCACCCTCAAAAAAAAATTCCAACTCTTGAGGTTGTTCTTACCATCCTTCACGCAGGTGGTAAGTTTGATAACAACGCTTATAAAGTTTCTGGTGGACTTCACGGCGTTGGTGTCTCTGTTGTAAATGCACTTTCAAAGAAGCTTGTTGCGCAGGTTAAGCGCGATGGCAAAATCTACGAGATGGTCTTTGAGCGCGGTAAAACCGTTCAGAAGATGAAGGAAATTGGTACTTCAAAATCTAACGGAACTACCATTACCTTCTGGCCAGACGATATGATCTTTGAGACCACCACGTATAACTTTGATACACTCCGCGATCGTCTTCAGGAAACCGCATTCCTTAACAAGAATCTTAAAATTACTCTCGTTGATGAGCGTGAGCTTACCCCTCGTCAGGTTGACTTCCAGTATGCTGGCGGCATCATCGACTTTGTTAAGTACCTTAATGACGAGAAAACCGTCTTACCAGGACTTTCTCGCCCTATCTATATTGAAGGTAAGTCTGACCCTGATGCTCCAATGTCTCAGATGGGTGAGGTAGAGGTAGCTATTCAGTGGAATACTGAATTCAGTGATAGAACTCTTTCTTTTGCTAACGACATTTTTACTGAGGAAGGCGGAATGCACCTTGAGGGCTTCCGTACCGCTCTTACTAAGGTAATAAATGATTACGGCACTAGGCAGGGTCTTCTTAAAGAGAAAGATCCTAAGCTTGAGGGTGGCGATATTCGTGAGGGTCTAACTGCAGTTATTTCAGTTAAGCTTCCAGATCCTCAGTTTGAAGGCCAGACAAAGGCAAAGCTTGGTAGTTCTTACATGAGAACGCTTACCAACAAGATTGTTACTCAGGGCCTCTCAGAGTACCTTGAAGAGCATCCAAATCAGGCAAAAGAGATTCTTAAAAAAGCATCTCAGGCTGCAAAGGGCCGTCTTGCTGCTCGTAAAGCTCGTGAGGCAACACGCCGTAAGGGCCTTCTTGAGTCTGCAGCTCTACCAGGAAAACTTGCAGACTGCTCCGTTCGTGATGCAGAGATGACTGAGCTCTTCATCGTCGAGGGTGACTCCGCAGGTGGTTCTGCAAAGATGGCACGCGACCGTTCTATCCAGGCAGTTCTTCCACTTCGCGGAAAGATTTTGAATGTCGAGCGCGTACAGGCTCACCGTGCGCTTTCTTCTGACACCATCACTTCCTTAATTACTGCTATTGGTACTGGTGTTGGTGACGAATTTAATATTGAGAAGGCACGTTATCACAAGATTGTCATCATGACCGATGCCGATGTTGACGGCTCTCACATTAGAATTCTTCTACTTACCTTCTTCTATCGTTACATGAAGCCAATGATTGACGCAGGTTATATCTACGTTGCTCAGCCTCCTCTGTATCAGATTAAGCCAAAAGGTAAGAAGAACGGCAAATACATCTATACCGATGAAGAGCTTGCTCTTGAGACAAAGAAGTTTGAGGACAACACCAAGTTCACCATTCAGCGCTATAAGGGTCTTGGTGAGATGGATCCAGAGCAGCTATGGGCAACTACTATGGAGCCAAAGAACCGCATTCTTCTAAAGGTAACCATTGATGATGCTCTTGCAGCTGATCGTGCAGTTTCTGACCTTATGGGCAACCAGGTTGAGAAGCGTAAAGACTTCATCCAAACACATGCAAAAGACGTCCGCTTCCTGGACATTTAATGGTTTCTCGCTAAATCATTAGACAGAAAATGAAAGGGTAACTTGTGGCAGACGATAAAAATATGAATGACGATCTTTTTGGTGCAGATGAGGACCAAGACCTTGATGCACAAAACGATATGGATGAAGAATACGAAGACGATGAGGTAGAAGAAGATTCCGATGAGTTTGATCCAGAGACTGGAGTAAATCTCATAACCGGAGAGACTTCACACATCATCTCTGATGAGGCTGGTACTCGTCTTGACCTCTCTGACATTCACGGCGGCACCCTTAAGCCAACCGACCTGTCCTCAGAGATGAAGACTTCCTTCCTTGAGTATTCCATGTCCGTTATTGTTGCTCGTGCACTTCCAGATGTTCGAGACGGCCTTAAGCCTGTTCACCGTCGTATTTTGTACGCAATGAGTGAGGCCGGCATTACGCCAAACCGCCCACATAAGAAGTCTGCATGGGCAGTCGGTGAAGTCATGGGTAAGTACCACCCACACGGTGACTCCGCTATTTATGACTCCATGGTCCGTATGTCTCAGGACTTCTCGATGAGGCTTCCTCTGATTGATGGTCACGGAAACTTTGGTTCTATCGACGGCGATCCACCAGCAGCTATGCGTTATACCGAGGCACGTCTTACCAGAAGTGCTATGGAGATGCTGGCAGAGCTTAACAAGAACACCGTTGACCTTCAGTCAAACTATGATGAGTCACTGACAGAGCCAGCAGTTCTTCCTGCTCGTTTTCCAAATCTTTTGGTTAACGGTTCTTCAGGTATTGCAGTTGGTATGGCTACCAACATTCCTCCTCACAACCTTGGTGAGGTAACTAACGCTGTCTGCATGATGATTGAGAACCCTGACGTTACCACTGAGGAGCTCATGACCGTTCTACCTGGTCCTGACTTCCCAACAGGCGGCATCATCATGGGCACTCAGGGCATTAAGGACGCCTATGAGACTGGTCGCGGTTCTATTACAGTCCGCGCAAAAGTCCACGTTGAGCAGGTTAAGAGTGGTCGTCAGCGTCTTGTTGTTACCGAGATTCCATATCAGGTTAACAAGGGTCTTCTCCAGGAGAAGATTGCTCAGGCAGTCAACGAGAAGAAAATTGAAGGCATCTCTGACATGCGCGATGAGTCCAACCGTAAGGGTATGCGTATTGTTTTGGACCTCAAGCGCGATGCGGTTCCACAGGTTGTTCTGAATAACCTGTACAAGAAGACTCAGCTTCAATCCAACTTTGGCATCATTGACCTGGCCTTGGTTGACGGTGTCCCTCGTACGCTTTCTCTTCGCGAGATTCTGCGCCACTACATTGATCATCAGATTGATGTCGTACGCCGTCGTACTGAGTTTGATTTGGATAAGGCTCAGAAGCGCGTCCACATTTTGGAAGGCCTTCTGACCGCAGTTGATAACATCGACGAGATTGTCCACATCATCCGCAGCTCGCAGGATGATACCGAGGCAAAGAAGCGCATGAACGAGCGCTTTGGCCTGGATGAGATTCAGGGCGAGGCAATCCTTCAGATGCGTCTGCGTCGCCTTACTGGCCTGGCACGTCAGGATCTTGTTGATGAGATTTCCCAGCTCAGGCTTGATATTGCCTACTACGAGGATCTTCTCGCCCACGAGGAAAAGATTCTGGCAGTTATCGCTGATGAGCTCCGTGAGATTTCCAACCGCTACGCCGACAAGCGCCGCACACAAATCTCTGACCAGGACATTCAGAACCTGGACGTTGAGGATCTTATCGCTGAAGAGGATATGGTTGTCACCGTTACTCACGCAGGCTACGTAAAGCGCGTTCCTGTTGAGATTTATCGCTCCCAGAAGCGCGGCGGCAAGGGCGTACAGGGCGTTTCTCTCAAAGAGAACGATTTTGTCGAGAACCTCTTTGTTGCTTCCACCCATGATTACGTGCTGTTCTTTACCAACTTTGGTAAGGTGTACCGCCTCAAGGTCCACGAGCTTCCTGTTGGCAACAGAACCACTAAGGGTAGCGCAATCATCAACGTTATTGAGACGCTTGCAGAAGGCGAGAAGGTCAAGGCAGTTATCACTACCCGCGACTTCCCAGAAGACAACTACCTGATGTTTGCTACCAAGCAGGGTATGGTCAAGAAGACAGCAATGTCTGAGTACGACCGTACACGCAAGGACGGCCTCATTGCAATCAACCTCAAGGACGGCGACGAGCTGGTTAACGTCCGCCGCGTCCACCCAGGTGACAAGGTTGTTCTGTGCTCTTCTGACGGCAAAGCAATCTTGTTTGACGAGGCTGAAGCAAGAAGCATGGGCCGCGGCACCTCGGGCGTTCGTGGTATTACGCTCAAGGGCGATGCAACTATGCTTGGCATGGAGATTACCAACGGCAACGGTGACCTCTTCGTTATTACCGAGAAGGGCTACGGAAAGCGCACCGCAATCTCTGAGTACCCAGTCCATAAGCGTGGTGGTCAGGGCGTCTTTACCATCACAATGACGGAGAAGAAGGGTAACCTGGTTGCCTGCCGCGTTGTTGGTCCTCAGCACGAGATTATGATCATGTCCGAGGAAGGCGTTGTAATCCGCGTCAAGGCCGGTGATATCTCCAAGCTGGGCCGCTCTACGCAGGGCGTTAAGGTTATGAACCTCTCTGGTACTGACGTTGTTTCTGCTGTTGCTCGCATGGTTGCCAACAAGAAGAAGGCTCCAAAGCACGCAGAGAACCAAGGTATGCTTGATCTGATGGCAGCAGGTGCTCGTGATGCTGATGAGGCAGAGTCCGTTGACCTTGGAGATGAAGAGGAAGTACTGGACGATTCACTGCTGGATGATGACGAATAAGCATTTCAGCTATACGTAATTTGAAGAGCTCAAGGGGTAATTCCCTTGGGCTCTTTTCGTTTACCGAGAAAATCAGCGCGCTAACGGTAATGATTTTTATATAAAAGATGAGTCAGTTGTTTAAAATCCGCCCTAGAGCAGGACTTATGAGAAATCCTCAGGGGAGACATCCTCAATAAACTGACGGAATTCCTCAAGCTCTTGGGCCTGAACGTCCTTCTCGACATCAGTAAAGTCTGGAGCAGCAGCAATTTCTAGAACGCTCTCGTCTGCAAAGATGGGAGCGTTTGTTCTGACTGCCAGCGCAATTGCGTCGGATGGGCGAGCGTCCACGTAAATATGCTCTCCCTCTTTAGAGATGAGCTCAATTTGCGAGAAAAACGTGGTGCCGCGGACACCAACAATGCGTACGCTTTTGATATCTGCATCTAGAGAATCAAGAACGGAGCGGAGAAGGTCATGCGTTAGAGGTCTCTCGGTAGATTCTTGATCAATGCCAAGACTAATAGCAGATGCCTCAATATTGCCAATCTTGATAGGAAGACTTAAAGAAGAGACGCCGCGTGGGTCATGAAGACGCAGAACAATTACGGAAGAGATAGGTCCTCCTCCGACAACAACTGTCTGTATGTCCATACGCTTCAGTGACACAAACACTCCAAATAGCACGTCTTTTATCAATCTTTGGGCAGATAGTCTACGACTCTCTGTTCTCATTTCATACCCAGTTTCAAGAAAGTTTAAAACAAAACAAAAAAAGTGTTGACCTATGAGAATTATGGAGGTATTATTTTTCCCTGCGTTGGGCCTGTAGCTCAGTTGGTCAGAGCGTCCGGCTGATAACCGGGAGGTCACAAGTTCAAACCTTGTCAGGCCCACCACTTTATGTGACAATAGTCACCCCAACGTTAGCCGAGTCGCCGTTGGGGTGATTATTAAAACCTTCTGGGCCCAACCAGAAGTTAGTACGGGGAATTAGCTCAGCTGGGAGAGCGCGGGCTTTGCAAGCCTGAGGTCAGGGGTTCGATCCCCCTATTCTCCACCAAATGTTCAAGGCCAGGGATTTTCTCCCTGGCCTTTTTGCTTAGACGTTAAAAACATACCGATAGCCGCCAATATCAGCCACTTATCGAATAGTTGAAATATTTTCGAAAAAGTTTGAGTACGATTTACACAGGAGTATGTTCTTTTCATTGGCGCTGTGGGTAACCACAAGGAGAGAAAAGAGTTCTTATGTCAAACCTTACTCGTCGCAACTTTTTTGGTGTCAGCGCAGTTGTAGCAGGTTTGGGTATCACCGCCTGCAAAAAGTCCGATTCTGATACTAGCGAGAAAAAAGAATCTGACACCAACTCTACCGATGCTGTTGGTGCACCAGAAGAGCTGGTAAAGGCAGCAAAAGAAGAAGGTAAGCTAATTGTTTATGGCTCTTGCGAGGAAGAGTACCTAAACGCAGTTTGTGCAAACTTCAAGAGCCTGTACGGCATTGATGTTCAGGCACAGCGTCTCTCAACTGGAGAAGTTGCTGCAAAGATTGAGGAAGAGAACGGTCATCCATCAGCTGACGTCTGGTTTGGCGGAACAACCGATCCTTACAATGTCACCTCTTCAAAGGGCCTTCTTGAGCAGTATGAGCCAAAGAATGCATCACACCTTATTTCCGATAAGTTCAAGAGTACCAATAAAGACTGGTACGGAATTTATAAGGGCATTCTCGGCTTTCTGTACGATAAGGAAGAGCTTGAGCGCCTTAAGCTTGATGTTCCTCAGGATTACAAAGACCTTATCGATCCTAAGTATAAGGGCCTTATTTGGTCTTCTAACTACAACACCGCAGGTACTGCAAAGCTGATCATCAACACCGTTATTCAGAAGTACGGTCATGACCAGGGTATTCAGTATCTTGTTGATCTTGATAAGAACATTGCTCAGTACACCAAGAGCGGTTCTGGTCCTTCCAAGGCTATCGGAACAGGCGAGTGCACCATCGGAATTGGTATGCTCCATGACGGCATTTATCAGATTGTTGATCAAGAGCATGAGAATGTTGGTCTTCAGATTCCAAGCTCTGGCGCATCATACGAGGTTGGCGCAACCGCAATCTTCAAGGGTGCTGCACATCCAAACGCAGCTAAACTCTGGATTGAGTATGCACTTTCACCAGCATGCGTTGACCTTGCTCAGAAGAACGGCTCTTATCAGTTCCTGGTAATTGACGACGCAAAGCAGCCTGAGATTGCCACTGAATACGGCCTTGATCCAAACAACGTTATGGACTACAACTTCGAAGATGCCAAGAAGCACACCGAGCAGTATGTCAAGGACGTTATGGAAGCTCTTGGTGGCGGAGATAGCCGCTTTAAGACGGAGTAAAACCAGCGCCAGCACGCAATAAACAATGTTGTTGCTCAAGCTTTGAGTGGCAGATTATACTGGGTAGGCAGAGATCTGCCTACCCAGTTCCACATAGAGCTTTGCGTATAGGTTTAGTGTTTCAGAGTTAGGACCAGCATGGCAAAATCCCAGAGCGCTCGACTTGAGCGAAAAAAGCTCCTTGGCGATCCAATTTTGATAACGACCATTGTCGTTCTTATCGCCTTTTTGACCCTTTTTATTTTGTATCCACTTGCCATTCTTATGGTTGACTCTGTAGTCTCCGATAATGGGATTAGCTTTGATGTATTTACGCGCATCTTGGCTTTGCCTTCGTTTGATCGCGCAATCACCAATACCCTTAGAGTTGGTTTTGCGGTAGGCATTTTATCAGCGCTTATTGGTCTTCTTTTTGCGTATGTTGAAGTGTACGTAAAGCTTCGTACAAAGTTTATGACAGGACTTTTCCGCGTGGTTTCCATGCTTCCTGTTGTTTCTCCACCATTTGTTCTCTCACTTTCCATGATTATGATGTTTGGTAAGAAAGGCCTGATTACCCGAGGTCTTTTGGGAATTTTTGACAATAACATCTATGGTTTCTGGGGCATTTTTATTGTTCAGACCATGTCGTTCTTCCCTGTGTGCTACATGATGCTTAAGGGCCTGCTTAAAAACATTGACCCATCTCTAGAAGAAGCAGCTCGTGACATGGGTGCAAGCCGCTGGAAGGTATTTACCAGCGTTACCCTTCCTCTTATTTTGCCTGGCTTGGGCAATGCATTTCTCGTCTCATTTATTGAGTCAATCGCAGACTTTGCTAACCCAATGATTATTGGTGGTTCGTACGATACCCTGGCAACAACCATCTACCTGCAAATTACAGGTGCATACGACAAGCAGGGCGCAGCTGCTATGGCTGTTGTCCTTCTTTCCATTACGCTGCTCATGTTTGTTGTTCAGAAGTTTGTACTGGAAGCAAAGAGCACGTCCACGCTCTCGGGCAAAGCAACGCGTGCCAGGATGCTTATTACAGATAACTCTGTTCGCATCCCGCTCACTATCCTTTGCGCACTGGTAGCGCTCTTTGTTATTGGAATGTACCTCTGCGTTCCTTATGGTTCGTTTGTTCGTTCCTGGGGCTCTAATTACGAACTAACTACCAAATGGTTTGAGCAGGTATTTACCAAGTACCACGGACTGCAAGCGTTTAGCGATTCGTTTATGCTCTCGCTTATTGCAGCGCCAATTACCGCTCTGCTTTCGATGATTATTTCTTACCTGGTAGTAAAACGTCGCTTCCGTGGCCGTGGTTTTATCGAGGCTGTATCCATGCTGGCTATGGCAGTTCCTGGTACGGTTTTGGGCGTTGGTTACATTCGCGGATTCTCAAGCGGTGTCATGCACACAGGATTTTTGCAAGGTCTGTATGGCACAGGACTTATCTTGATTATTGTCTTTGTCGTACGTTCGCTTCCTACAGGAACGCGCTCTGGTATCTCGGCGCTTCGTCAGATTGATAAATCAATCGAAGAGTCCGCATACGACATGGGTGCCGACAGCTTTACGGTGTTTATGACTGTCACGCTGCCGCTGATTAAAGACTCGTTCTTGTCGGGCCTGGTAACGGCGTTTGTTCGTTCCATCACCGCAATTTCTGCAGTTATTCTCTTGGTCACACCAGAGTTCCTGCTCATTACCGTTCAGATCAATGAGTTTGCGGGCAAGGGTTCATATGGTATGGCCTGCGCCTTTGCAACAATTCTGATCGTTATTACCTATGGCTCGGTATTGCTTATGAATTGGGCCATCAAACACTTTGGCACCAGCCGAGCACTCAAGGAGGAGTAACACATGGCTACAGAGAAAAAAGGCGTTCGCCTTGAGCACATTTCCAAGATTTACCAGGATCAAAAGACTGGCAAAGACTTCTACGCAGTTCAAGATGCCAACATCACCATTGCTCCTGGCGAGTTTGTAACACTGCTTGGCCCTTCTGGCTGCGGAAAGACCACCATCCTGCGTATGATTGCTGGTTTTGAGAGCCCTGATGAGGGAAAGATCTTCCTTGGTGACGAGCAGATTGATGAGCTCACTCCAAACAAGCGCGACACGGCAATGGTATTCCAGAGCTATGCGCTGCTTCCTCACTACAACATCTTTGACAATGTTGCCTATGGCCTCAAGCTCCGCAAAATGGATAAGGCAGTAATTCGCGAGAAGGTCCTTCATATCCTGGGTCTTGTTGGACTTGAGGGCATGGAAGAGCGTATGACCAACCAGCTTTCTGGTGGTCAGCAGCAGCGTGTTGCTTTGGCGCGCGCTCTGGTTATTGAGCCAAGCGTTCTTCTCTTTGACGAGCCTCTTTCAAACCTTGACGCTAAGCTGCGCGTTGACATGCGTAACGAGATTCGTCGCATTCAGCAGGAGGCTGGCATTACCGCTATCTACGTTACACATGACCAGTCAGAGGCAATGGCGCTTTCTGACAACATCATCATTATGAAAAAGGGTGTTGTGGATCAGGTTGGCGATCCACAGACGGTTTACTATCACCCAGCAGATGAGTTTGTTGCAGACTTCATTGGCGAGTCCAACTTCCTGCACGCAACCATTGCAGACAAGCTTGATCCTGAGACGGCACTTTGCCGCTTTGAGGGCCATGAGTTTGAGGCCAGCGGATGCTCTCACCTGGATAAGGGAAAAGAGTGCTGCATTGTTCTTCGCCCAGAGTCCGCACGCCTTGCTGATGAGGGAACGCTTGCCTGCGAGGTAGTGCTTTCTCGTTTCATGGGCCACTACCAGAATTACCACGTTATGGTTGGAGACACGCTCATCAAGATTACGGACTTCAACCCTCGCACCCACAAGATTTACAACGTTGGTGACCACGCCTTTGTTGACTTTACCAAGGATGAGGTCCACGTTCTGTAAGCGTTTTAGTTAAAGCAGTAACGTATGGCGAGAAGATCAGTTGGTCTTCTCGCCATTTTTTAGATGGTGGATTTGAGCCAATTAAGCTTGCACGTGAGTAGTTTGTGGTCGGGCTCAAGCGAGGGGTCTTTGATTCTTTTAAGGAGCATTTTGCAAGCGGCATAACCCTCTTCATAGACGGGCTCAACAATAGTTGAGATGCTTTTAGCAGGTAAATCGGTCCAATCAGTGTTATTGAATCCCAACAGACCAACTTGCTCTGGAATTACCTTTTCATAGGCATGCAGCGCGCTATAGACACTCTTAAGAGCCCACTGATTTGGGACAAATACCAGCGTTTTCTTTGACGGAAGAATGTGATTGTTAAGCCATTGCGTGATTTCAGGGATAGACAACGTGCTTTGCTCTATGGTGAGACGCTCATAAGGTTTACTTGAAGCCTCTAAAGCATCGGTGAAGCCAGATTCTCGTTCAATCCTGGTGCGACCTTTTGGCTCTCCACCAATGATTAAAAAGTTCTCGTATCCGCGCTCAATGCAGTGCGCCGCTGCTGAATAAACTCCGTCGTAGAGGTCGCTTTTTATCCAGGAAGTATTAAGGGTAAGAAGGTCGCAGTCAAAATAGACAACCGGTTTTCCAACTTTAGCAATGCGCCTGTCTACCGCTCTAAATTGATTGGTGGGCTGGATAAGCATGCCATCTGCTCCAATTGAAAGCATTTTCTCAACCCAGTCAGCTTCAAGCGTGGGGTCAAAACGAGAATTGCAAATAATTGTCTGATAGCCAGCTTCTAGAGCAGCATCTTCAATACCGTTAGTCATTTGAGCTGCCCAGGCATTAGTGTTGTCCAAGATGAGAACAGCAATAATTCCAGAGCTCTTTTTAACCATGGCTTGAGCTTGGGCGCTTGGAATATATCCCGTATTTTCGATTGCTTTTTTGATACGTTGCTTAGTTGCTTCGGACATCTTTTCAAAGTGTCCGTTAAGGTAATTCGAAACGGTAGCAATAGAAACATTTGCTAATTTTGCAAGGTCAATGATAGTGGTCTTAGACATTGGCACTCATTTCACCGAAATTTTTACAATGTACTTGCAAAATACCAACGTTAGTGAGTCTGCTGGATTCCACGTTGGTTAAACGTTTAACAAAATTCATCATAACACAAGGTAGATTAGACGTTTACCGAAATCCTCTTTTAAAAAAGATTGAAACAATGCAAAGTATGAGTTGGAAACGTACGTCGTCAAAAGACGTGCTCGTGCGCCCCGCTTAGGGGCTCACAACTTACTTTGCGAGAGGACATAACCATGAACGTCGTTGCTGTATGCGCTTGCACGGTTGGAATTGCTCACACCTGGATGGCAAAAGAGGCCATTGAGAAAGAATGTGAGCGTCGCGGCTATGAATTCAAGGTAGAGGCTCAGGGTGGTTATGGCATTGAGAACGAGCTTGAGCAGGACGAAATTGATGCTGCAGACGTTGTTCTTCTCGCCATTGCAATTGGCATCGAAGGCGACGAGCGTTTTGACGAGAAGCGCGATGAAGGTCGCGTTCTAACGTTGGATCCTTCGCTTGCTATTGCGGATCCAGCAAAGGTTATTGATCAGGTAGTTGCGCTGGCTGAGTAGCAAGCGCGTAAGTGATAACGCAAGGAAGAAGAGAGGAGAAACCCATGGCAGAGGAAAAGAGTCCCTCAGTTTTGGGCAAGGTCGGAAAAGACCTTCTAAAGGCGTTTAACACTGGTGTTTCGTACTTTATTCCTATTGTCGTAGTTGGCGGAGTTTTCTTGGCCTTTTCGCTAGCTACAGGAACTGCAGGAAAAGACGGTATTGAAGTCACCAATCCTTTGATGCAGAGCCTTAACCTTATTGGTATGGCTGGCATCAAGATGATGATTCCTGTCCTTGCTGCTTACATTGCCTATTCTTTGGGCGGAAAGCCTGCTCTGGCACCTGGCTTTGTCCTTGGTTACCTGGCAAGCAATCCTGTTCCAGTAGGTGAGGTTCAGGTTTCTACTGGCTTCTTGGGCGCAATGGTCCTTGGCGTTGCTGCTGGCTACCTTGTCCAGTGGATGAAGTCCTGGAAGGTCAATAACACCATTCGTACCATCATGCCAATTCTGATTATCCCAAGCTTGTCTTCGCTTGCTCTTGGCATGCTTTACATCTATGTTTTGGCAGCTCCACTTGGCGCCTTCATGGACTGGCTGACAAACCTGCTTTCAAGCCTTCAGGGTGGCTCTGCAGTTGTACTTGGCATTGTAATTGGCCTTATGACCGCATTTGATATGGGTGGTCCAGTTAACAAGACTGCTTCTACCTTTACCATGGCTCTTATGACCGCAGGTATCTATGGTCCTAACGGTGCATTCCGTGTTGCAGTTGCTATTCCTCCACTGGTCTGCGGTGTTGCTTCTCTTATTGCTCGCAGTAAGTTTGACGACACTGATAGGCAGATGGGTATCTCCGCAGTTTTCATGGGACTCATCGGTATTACCGAGGGCGCAATTCCATTTGCTGTTAAGGATCTTGCACACACCCTGCCTGCAATTATGATTGGTTCTGCAGTTGGCGCTGGCCTTGCTGCTTGGCACGGTATCGAGTGCTTTGTTCCTCACGGTGGCATGATTGTTGCTGCGGCTACAAATAACATTGCTCTCTACACCCTTGATATGGCAATTGGTGTTGCAGTAGGTGTTGCAATCCTTGTTCTTACCAAGCCAAAGCTTGAGGACAACAAGTAACACACGGCGAGAAACGCATGTACCTGTTGGTCTTAGGCCATAAAAATTGAAGTTAAAAGGAGAGGGGCGTAGGGATTCAACCCCCACGCCCTTCTTATTACCAAGAAACACTCTTGGGAAGGGGTAAATATGGAAAAGCTACCAATCAAAAAAGCTGTTGAAGGGTTGCTTAAGCTTCAGGACACAGGAAAGTCCGCCACACTTTTAGGAATTGGACCAATGTCGCCCAACCTGTTGCAGGCAGCTTTTGAACTTGGTAGAGACTGCGATTTTCCTCTGATGTTTATTGCATCGCGAAACCAGGTAGATCTTGATGAGCTTGGTGGAGGATATGTAAATTCTTGGGATCAGAAGCGTTTCTCGGAAGATATTGCTGAAGCAGCTCAGAAGGTTGGTTTTGACGGCCTGTACTATCTCTGCCGTGACCACGGTGGTCCTTGGCAGCGCGACGAGGAGCGCAATGCTCACCTTCCAGAAGATGAGGCCATGGAGCTTGCTAAGAAGTCTTATCTTGCAGATATGCTTAACGGCTTTGACCTGCTGATGATTGACCCCACCAAGGATCCTTTTGAGATTGGCAAGGTTATTCCGCTTGATGTGGTTCTTCGTCGTACGGTTGATTTGATTGAGTGGTGCGAGAAAGAACGTGTTTCTCGCGGTCTTCCTGAGATTGGCTATGAGGTTGGTACCGAGGAAACAAACGGCGGCTTAACCTCTACTGATAAGTACCACACCTTTATTGAGCAGCTTAAGAGTGAGCTCACCGCTAAGGGCCTGCCTATGCCAACCTTTATTGTTGGACAGACAGGAACGCTTACGCGTCTTACTGAGCAGGTTGGACACTACGATTTTGAGGCTGCCATTAGCCTTGCTGAGATGGCCAAGAGCTACGGCGTTGGTCTCAAGGAGCACAACGCAGATTACCTTGATGATGTAACGCTGCTTGAGCACACTCCTGCAAATGTCACCGCTTCAAACGTGGCTCCACAGTATGGAACGGAAGAGACGCGCGCATATCTGAAGCTTTGCGATGTCGAAGATCTTCTGGTTAAAGAGGGGCTTTTGAAGGCGGATGAGGTTTCTGGCTTGAGGAATACCCTGCTGGTCAAGGCAATTGAGACTGAGCGTTGGCGCAAGTGGATGGTTGGCGATCAGGTTAATCTGACAGTTGAGCAGATTCTTGCTGATCACAAGCTGTCACTGGATATTCTTGATATTTCTGGCCATTACGCATTCAATGATGACGAGGTCAAGGCAGCAACTGAGCACCTCTACAAGAACCTTGCTCAGTTCAATATTGATGGCCAGCGCTTTGTTGTTGATCACATCAAGCGTCCTCTTCGCCAGTATGTTGAGTGCTACAGGCTTGAGGGAGTTACCACGCGCATTCGTAAGGCACTGGCAGAGTAAACACGTGCTTTTTTTGGCGCGGCGTTTTATCGTTGTAACGCCTTTGCTATCCAATTTTGGACAGATATCTGACAAACCTAAGAGGTCGAAGGCTTTTTGCTTTCGACCTCTTTTCTTGTGCGATGTATCATAGAGAACAATAGTTACAAAAACGATGCTAAGGAGCGGCATGCCTGAAAACGACGAGCGCAAAGATGGAGTTTCTCCCCAGCTTGATATGCTCTCAACTGAGCTACTTGGGGATGCGTTTGACCTGCTTGCAGATGGCCAATCACTCAACGTTTTGCTTGTGGTTGAAGATGCGTCAGGCACCGTGGCAAGTTATGAATTCTCTGACGACGGTCCAGAAGAGCTGCTTGAGGGTGCCCATAAGCGCGTGCTTGACCTGGTCAAACAGAAGGGCGACAAAGAAGCAGGACTTGAAGAGCCTGTCCGCTATGCGCTTGTATATGAGGGAGCTATCCAGCTAATTAAAGAGGGCGGTTACGAAGATGCCGTGCTTCTTGAGTTTGGCGAGAAGGGCTATAAGAGTTTCTCGGCATATTCTTTGATTCACGGAAAAGGCCAAGGCGACCAGTTTGTGTGGTCTGATCCAGCGCCAGCGGGAGAGCTTGAGCCGCTTCTGTAATGAAAAAGCTGCGTTCATTGAAATTTCTGGGCGCTCTAGGCACGTAATTGCACTAAAGTTCTAAAGCTGATAAAAATTGGACCTGAACTATTCAAGTCTAAGCACATACCTTCGAGAGATAGAGACTTATGCGTCAAGACAACATCAGAAATATTGCTATCATCGCCCACGTTGACCACGGTAAAACTACCATGGTTGACCAGATGCTCAAGGCAACCGATGCATTCCGCGAGAACCAGCAGGTTCAAGAAAGAATCCTGGACTCCAATGATCAGGAGCGTGAGCGCGGAATTACCATTCTGGCAAAGAACATCTCTATTGAGTACAAGGGCGTCAAGATTAACGTTATTGATACCCCTGGCCACGCTGACTTTGGTGGCGAGGTAGAGCGCGTTTTGAAGATGGCTGACGGTGCGCTTTTGCTGGTTGACGCAGCTGAGGGCCCTATGCCACAGACACGCTTTGTTTTGCGCCACGCCATTGATGCAGGTCTTTCTATCATGATGGTTGTCAACAAGATTGACCGCGACGGTGCTCGCCCAGAGGCTGTTGTCAACGATTCTCTTGATCTTATGATGGACCTTGGTGCAACCGATGAGCAGCTTGAGTTCACCATGGAGCGCGTTGTCTTTGCTTCTGGCGTTAACGGTTACGCTCGCCTTGATCCAAATGATGACAATGACAACATGTTCCCTCTTCTCGACATGATTATCGACGGCCTTCCAGCTCCAGATGTTGATATCGATGGCCCTCTTGCTATGCAGTGCGTCACCATCGACCACTCTGATTACCTGGGCCGCATTGGTATTGGACGTGTGTATTCCGGAACCGTTCATACCGGTGACAAGATTCTTGTTGTCAAAAACGATGGCTCCCGCGCTATGAGCCAGGTCAAGCAGCTGTTTACCTTTGACTACCTGGGTCGCAAGGAGTGCGATGAGGTTGACGCAGGTGATATTGCGGCAATCGTTGGCGTTGATAAAACTGATATTGGTGATGTTTACACCGATCCAGAGAACCCTGTTGAGCTTGATCCAATTGAGATTGACCCACCAACCCTTTCCATTATTTTTGAGCCTTCTACCTCGCCACTTGTTGGCCGTGAGGGAGACATTGTTGGCGGCCGTCAGCTTAAAGAGCGCCTGATGACAGAACGCGAGAATAACGTCACCATGCGCATCGAGGAGCTTCCTGATAAGACGGGTATTGAGGTTTCTGGCCGTGGTATTCTTCACCTCTCCGTTCTTATGGAGAGCATGCGCCGTGAGGGCTTTGAATTCCAGGTTGGTCGTCCTCGCGTTCTGTTCAAGAAGGACGCCCAGGGTCACACACTTGAGCCTATTGAGCAGGCCGTTGTTGAGTGCAACCCAGAGTATGCCGGCAAGGTCATTGAGGTCTTTGGTAACGTTGGTGGCACTATGTCCATCATGGACACTGGCGAGACTCAGACACACCTTGAGTTCAAGATTCCAACCCGCGGCATCATGGGTCTTAAGACGCGCGTCATGAACGTTACTCACGGTGACGCCGTCTTCTACCACACCTTCCTTGAGTACGGTCCTTTTGCAGGTGATATTGGTAGCCGCCAGAACGGCGCCATGATTTCAATGTCTACCGAGAAGGCCGTTGCGTACGCACTTGGCACGCTCCAGGAGCGCGGTCAGCTCTTTGTTTCTCCAGGTGTTGAGTGCTACGAGGGAATGCTGGTTGGCGAGCGTTCAAGGCCAGGCGACATGGTTGTTAACATTGCGCGCACCAAGTCTTTGGGCAACCAGAGATCTTCAACTGCAGATATTTCAGTTCAGCTGACTCCTCCACGCCTGTTTACGCTGGAAGAGGCTCTGGAGTACATCATGGACGACGAGCTTGTTGAGATCACACCGCTCAACATCCGTATGCGTAAGCGTATCCTTTCCGAGACCGAGCGCCGTAAGTGGGCAGTTCGTAACGGTATGGTCAAGAAGTAACAGCGTCGTTTACAGACAGTCAATCTGGCGAGAAAAACTTGCAGCCGCAAGGGTTTCTCGCCAGTTTTGTTTTAGGTAGATTTTAAATAAAGAGCTGGTAAATGGTATGTGAGAGCGATGCAAAACCGCCCAGAACTGCCCGATTGTGAGCGAATGCTACTTTGATGGGGTGTTCTGCTCAGGCTGCTTACCTGGCTTCTGAGCTTTGTGACGAAGCTTGTTGACGCTGCGCATGACATGCGGCGTAAGGTCAACGTCTGCAGGTGAAAGTACGTTGTATTTAAGCGACCAGCGTCTGAGGCCAACGGTAACTACAACGCAGACAACGGCTGCCCAAATTTTGGTAACGCCCGCATAGGAAACAAGCGCCCAATATGAGGTGGTGCCAGCAACTGCGCAAAACGCGTAGAGATTGCTTCGCTGGAAAATACGAGGGATGTCGCCAAGAAATACGTCGCGAAGCATGCCGCCACCAACGCCCGTAATGCTTCCCATCAGAATGACCGAGAAGGGAAGCAGGTGATATACCAGGGCTTTATCGGTACCAACGACAGCAAAGAGGCCAACGGAGATAATGTCGGTCCACTCAAGCATGCGAGGGAATCTATCAAGCGGCTCAGGGAACATAAACAGCAAGACAGCGGTAAAAACGGCAGCCGGAATGGCGTAGGGCGAGTTGAGCATGTAGACGCCACCTTCTTGCATCATGACGTCCCTGATAAGCCCTCCACCCAGGCCACCTAAAAGTCCGAGACCCACAAAACCCACAAGATCCAAGTGACGATCTCTTGCAACCAAAATTCCCGAAATTGCACCAATAATTACCGTTAGAAGATCTAGCCAGTAGGGGATGCCCACAGAAATTGCATCTGTGCCATACGGCGAGAAAAACGGTGGCATCCATACCTCCTACTGGTGTTTTTGTTTTTATTAGTATGACAATACTACACAAGTATTAAAAATACACAGAACTTCTCGCCCTATATTGGTGAGAAATCCGCTATACTGTCCCGTGCGGTTTTATATGGAGAGTTGTCCGAGTGGCCGAAGGAGCACGATTGGAAATCGTGTAGGCGTCTAAAGCGTCTCCAGGGTTCAAATCCCTGACTCTCCGCCAGAATTTTCACGGCGCCTACGGGCGCCGTTTCACCCTTCGGAGGGGTGGCAGAGTGGTTGAATGCGGCGGTCTCGAAAACCGTTTACCCCTTCTAGGGGTACGAGGGTTCGAATCCCTCCTCCTCCGCCATTTAACATTTTCATTTGATTAATTGTTACCAATAAAGATATATTTATTTTTCGATTTTATATAGAATGTTTAGGCTTAGTAATTCGATGTCATCTTTTTTGACACGAGGGGAGAGTTAAATGGCTGTTTCAGCAGATGAGTTGAATGGCTACAGGCGCGATCGCTACTTTGCACGCTCCTGGGCACTTCTGACTCTGGAAAAGGGTTGGTGGAAGCCTGTCCTTATTATGGCTCTGTTTGGTCTTATTCCAGTTGTCGGAATTCTTGCACTTGTTGGCTATGCACTTGAGACTGCACGCGTAACTGCATGGGGCATCAATGCTGGTCCAAAGCAGAAAGATCTTAAGTTTGGTACCTACATTGTTACTGGCTTCAAGGCAGCTGTAATTGCACTTGCATTTGGTCTGGCATACAGCATTGCTACTGGAATTCTTTCCTTCATTCCAGTTATCAATCTGATTCTTATCCCAGTCTTTATTGTTGCAGCATTTGTTTATCCACTGTTCATCAATGTTGTTCAGGTCCGCGCATCAGTTTATGGTCGCATCTCCGCTGGTTTTGCTTTTAAGAACATCTTCGAGATGATCAAGCATGACATGGGCGGTCTGTTCCGTATCTTTGGTATGGGCATTGTACTTGGTATTGTTACCTCAATTATTATGGGTATCATCGGCGGCAGTGCTGCAATCAGCATGATCGTTAACATTGGTGCTCAGGCTATGGCCATTGCAAGAACTCAGAATATTTCCAACCAGAACCAGCTTGGTCTTGTCATGCTTGCTCTTCTTGCACGCGGCTTTATTCAGATGGGACCAATCTTCCTGGTTATTGGCTATATCGGCCACGTTGTTGGTCTTATCGTTATGCTTCTTATGCAGAACGCTATCGCTCTTTGGATGCGTCAGTTCAACGTTCCTGCATGGGGACAGAGCAACGATCCACTGCCACCATTTATTAACGATCCACGTGACGGCGCAGCTGCTACCTATGCCGCTCCTGCACCAGTTGCTCCAACCGCCCCAGCAGCAACCGCTGCTCCTGCAGTAGCACCTGTTGCTGTTCCTGTCGCAGCACCTGCACCAGCAGCACCTGCAGCTCCAGCAGCACCTGCTGCCCCAGTTGCTGCTCCAGCTCCAGTTGCACCTGCAGCCCCAGTTGCTGCTCCAGCTGAGCCTGTTGCAGCTCCTGCAGCTCCTGTCGCACCAGCAGCTCCAGTTGCACCCGCGGCTCCAGTTGCTCCTGCAGCACCAGCAGCTCCTGCTGCACCAGTCGCACCTGCGGCTCCAGCTGCACCAGCAGCTCCTGCAGTACCTGCTGCACCTGCTGCTCCAGTTGCACCTGTTGCACCAGCAGTCCCTGTAGCTCCTGAGGCACCTGTTGCTCCTGCAGCTCCAGAGCCTGCACCAGCTTCAACTGTTGTTGTTGAGCCAATTATCCCAACAGCTCCAGAGGCTCCTGAGGCACCAGCTGCTCCAGTAGATGCACCAACTCAGAATCCTGAGGGACCTGCAGCTCAGTAATGTAGAGCACATATAAACAAAACGGCCATCATGCAGATTGTGTGATGGCCGTTTTTCTTATTTAATCACGTGTTATTTGAATTAAGTGTTTGACCATACCTTAGAAAGATTCGCGTCAAATCTTTGCAAGATTAAAGACAATTAGGCGACAAATTGCCAATTTAAGCTATATATGTGGACTGCATGTGAGAAAGTTTGTGGGCTAGTTTCGTATTTAAGCATTTATGTGGTATGATGCTTGGTCGAACTTTCCTGCTTCGGGTGCACCTTCACTTCCCGAAGCCATTAGCCCAGAGGAGGTGACAATATGAAGGCCTATGAACTGCTGTTTTTTGTTGACCCAGCTTCCACCGAGGAAGTCCGCGCTGGTGTAATGAAGCGTATTGACGTTGCTATCACCACTGATGGCGGAGTAGTCGACAGCGTCGAGGATTGGGGTAAGCGTAAGCTTGCTTTTGAGATCGACGATCTTACCGAGGGTGACTATACCCTCATCAATTTCCATGCAGATCCAACGCAGATTGCAGAGCTCGATCGAGTTCTGCGAATCAATGATGCTGTTAAGCGTCACATGATCGTGCGTCGAGTCGATAAGGACTAAGTCCTTGTAATGGAAAAGTGGAATTATTCCACGATGAGAGGTAGTGAGATTTATGAGTATTAACAGGGTTAACATTTCGGGCAACCTGACCCGTGACCCGGAGCTTCGCTCCACAGCAGGCGGTACCCAGATTCTATCCTTCGGCGTTGCGGTTAACGATCGTCGCAGGAACCAGCAGACTGGTGAGTGGGAAGATGTTCCTAACTTCGTAGACTGCGTAGTATTTGGTCAGCGTGCTGAAGCACTTTCCCGCTTCCTCTCCAAGGGTTCGAAGGTTGCTATTGAAGGCAAGCTTCGTTTCAGCTCCTGGGAGACGAAGGAAGGACAGCGTCGCAGCAAGCTTGAGGTTGTTGTCGATGAGGTCGAGTTCCTTTCTAGGAATCAGCAGGGTGGAGCCCCTATGTCACAGGGCGCACCATCTTATGCAGCTCCAACTCCACAGGCACCCGCTCCCGTTCCGGCTCCGCCAGACGAGGAGTTCTACGATGCTGATATTCCGTTTTAAACGTCAGACAGCAACACAGACGTTACTGTCATCTGAAAGGTAAAAGACATGGCTCAGCAGAAACAAGATTTCCAGCGCCAGCCGCGTCGCAAGTATTGCCAGTTCTGCAAGGAGGAGACTGAGTTCATCGATTACAAAGACACTCAGCTTCTTCGTAAGTACATGACCGACCGTGGCAAGATTAAGCCTCGTCGCGTCACTGGCACCTGCACGCAGCACCAGCACGACATTGCACTTGCTATCAAGCGCGCACGCGAGATGGCACTTCTGCCCTACACTGTCCCTGTGGTTTCCAGCCGCGGTGGCCGTAGTCGCGGATAACCTATCTGTTCTTTAGGTAGAGTTGGTTAGCAATGGATAGACCGGATTCAAATATTCCTCAGGCACCTGAAGGGTATTCTCGCCCAGAGAGTAGCTCGCAGAATGTTGCCGGTCCAAGCAACCAAAACGGAGGCAAACCGCGTCCGTTTGAGGCTCCAACCTACAAGCAAGGATTTGTACTTTGCGTTGTTGGTGGAGTAATTACCGGGCTTCTTTCTTTTATTGGAGCCGCTTTGGTTGCGTATGGCATGGTAATTGCTGTCTATTGCAAAAAAGGGCATGGATGGTTTGGTCCCGCTATTACTTCTGTACTTATTACAGGTGTAGCAGCTTATTTGCTCTCGGGGCCAACGGAGGCGGCAACTTCAGTTACCGCTTGCGCACTTGCTCTTGGAGTTGGCTACGCTTTTGCAACAGAGAAACTCACCGTTGGTGTTGGATCTCTTCTTGTAGGGGCAACGGCTTTAGCGCTTCTGGGATACGACGCGTTCTTTGCTGCGATGGCAGGAACAAGTCTTCCCGAGCTTGCTCAGAGTGTGTTTAATCAATACGCTTCGCAGGTCTCAGGTGCTTCTCCAGAGATCCAAGAGGGTCTTTCAACCGCAAAGGCACTCTTTATGCTCTTTTGGCCAACCAGCTATACCGGCATGGCGCTTTTATATTATGTAATTGCGCGTTTTGGAGCTCGAACAGTGTATAAAGCACTGACAAGAGACCCACAGAAATTGCCACAGTTCCAGCTGATGGACGTTCCATTTTGGATGTGTGCTCTTACCGTGGTCAACTTGTTTGTGTATGCACTTTCAAGCACCGTTTTGCCTGCTCAAGACTTACTTCAGCTAATTACGCTGAACGTATTTATGGCTCTTAGAGTTGTTTTTGCTCTTCAGGGCCTTGCAGTGCTCACATGGTTTGTGCGCGAGAAGCACTTCTCGCCAGCACTTTCTCTGTCACTGTTTGTATTGGCAGGCATGCTAGAAGTTCAGTTAGGCGTTATGGCTCTCGTAGGACTTATTGACGCCTGGGCAAACTTCCGAAAGCTTAATCGCTCAGGAAACCAGGACCCAGAGCCTACGATAAACAACAACTAGTCGATACCATCGACTCATCAAAGGAGTTTCCCATGAAAGTTATTCTCTTGGGCGAGCTTCGCGGTAAGGGCGGCGAAGGCGACATCGTAGAGGTCGCACAGGGTTATGCGGAGAACTTCCTGTTCCCCAACAAGATTGCCCAGCCTGCTACACCGGGTAACATCAAGCAGCTTGAGGAGCGTCGTCACAATATCGCTAAGCGCGAAGAGCAGCGTATTGCTGACGCAAATGCTACCAAGGCAGCTCTTGATGGCAAGCTCGTAACTGTTGACGCTCGCATCGGCGAGGAGGGCCAGCTCTTTGGCTCCGTCACCACCGCTCAGATTGCTGACGCAATCGAGGCACAGCTCAACGTCACCGTTGATCGTAAGCGCATTGCTCGTAGCGCTGCTATCAAGACCGCTGGTCGCCACAATGTCACCATTGAGCTCTATCGTGACATTACCGCTACCGTCGTTGTTCTTGTTGGCGAGGACGATGCTGCTCCTGCAGAGGAGGAGGCCGAGGAGGTTGTCGCTGAGGCAACCGTCGAGGTTGAGGTTGAGTCCGCAGAGTAGTTTTATGCATGCATAAAACACAGTTCTCCTGCATTTTTTGGTGGTTTATACAATTTCTGCAGTTTTCTACAGATTTGTAAGCTTTTATAAAAAGCGCAGCCATCTGAAAAGAATGGAATGTTTGTTCGAACCACCCCTTTGTGAAACATAACAAAGGGGTGGTCTTTTTATGTGTAGACGAAACGGTATAATTTCTTACACTCTACCTGCGGTTATTCAAAATGTTATGTAAAACATATTCACTTAACCTGCGGAATTGTAATTTGATTTGTATAACCGCAGATAAGCAATTGTGTAGAAAATACCACGTGTCGAAAAAAGTCTAAAAATTGTTGAAAACGTTGAAAACTCAAGGAAATCCCGCTCAGGGTATACGAGTTTTGGAAAATCGTGTTGAAGACTTATATTTTCGAGTTTTGCAAGCCAAAATGACTCTTTATTTTTTTGAAAAGTACACTACTATTCAGATTCATTCCCAAAAAATATGATTGGAAAAGACGATGGCACAAGACTCGTTTGAGATGAATCCTACGCAATTAACGGCCCTAGAGAACGCCTCTATGCCACAAGATTCTGATGCCGAGTTTTCCATTCTTTCCGCAATGATTCTCTCGGAAGAGATTAGAGGAGAATGCCTCATTAGGCTTTCTTCCGAGGATTTTTATATTCCTTCTAATCAGATCATTTTCGAAGCTATTAAGTCGCTGTTTGACAACAACAAGCCGGTAGACGTCATTTCGCTTGCTGACCACCTTAAGAGCAACGGCAAGTTTGAACGCGCTGGAGGAGCTGTCCGTTTAGCAGAGCTTGGCAACAACCCACTTGCTATGGTCGGTTGGGAAAACCATGCCAACATGCTGCATCGTGACACTACGCTCAGAAAGATGATTAGCGCTTCTGCAAAGATTTCTGCGCTTGCTTACAATGCTCCAGAAGACACAAAGCAAGTTGTTGACCAGGCAGAAAAGCTTATTTTTGATGTAACTAACAGGGACGTGCAGCAATCTGAGCAGGGCATTGAAGACATCATGACTGATCTCTTTGATGAGCTTCAGCAAAACGCTGGAAAAGATGCTGCAGAGCTGGGTGTCCAAACTGGATTTGCAACCCTCGATAACCTCTTCCAAGGTCTTCGTCCTGGTCAGATGGTTGTTATTGGCGCTCGTCCTGGTGTTGGTAAGACTTCTTTTGCGCTTAGCATGGCTTATAACGCTGCAGTATCTGGTGCTACTGTTGCGCTCTTCTCGCTTGAGATGAGCAAGATTGAGATTGCTCAGAGGCTTTTGGCTTCTGAGTCAAAGGTTGATTTGCAGACCATCCGCTCTTCCAACATCAGAAATGAGCAGTGGCCTACCCTTCTGGAGGCAGCAGAGCGCATTTCTCGCCTTAAAATCATCGTTGACGATACTCCGGGCACAACGGTTACAGAAATCCGTGCAAAAGCCCGCAGAATGCTTAATAAGGCCGAGAAGGGCGTCATTATCATCGACTACCTTCAGCTGCTTTCTCCGCCAGCCGAGAAGGGCCGTGCAGATAGTCGTGCAACTGAAGTTTCTGAGATGTCTCGTGGCATTAAGATTATGGCTAAAGACCTTAAAGCGCCTGTTATTGCACTTTCTCAGCTCAACCGTACGCTTGAAAACAGAAATGGTAAGCGCCCACAGCTTTCTGACCTGCGTGAGTCCGGCGCTATCGAGCAGGATGCAGATATTGTTTTGCTGCTTGACCGTTCGCTGAGCGATGAAGAAGCCGCACGTGAAGATCGTCCTGATAAAGACGTTACTAACATCATTGTTGCAAAGAACCGTGCAGGTGCTTTGAGGGATGTTCCTGTCATGTTTATGCCAACATCTACCAAGTTTGTTGAGCTTTACCAGGGAAATAATTACTCAGAAAGCGAAGCCGCTCAGTACGCCGCAATGGCAAACCCTGCACACTAATCGTTTCTTATGTGTGACAAAACCTTCGCGCTTCTGTGCTTTTGCCAGCGGTATTAGATATACTTATGAAGCAACCCCTAAAGAGGTTGCAACCGTCATGTAATGGTCGTGTTTGTAGATAGCTGCGATAGGGGAGAACTTATGCCAGCTTCCGTACTTGTTGGTGCTCAGTGGGGAGACGAGGGTAAGGGTAAAGTTACCGACCTCATTTCCGGAGATTTTGACGTTGTTTGCCGTTACGCAGGTGGTGCAAATGCAGGCCACACGGTAATTGCTGGAGACACAAAGCTTGCACTTCACCAGGTTCCATCTGGCGTTATGTATGAGAATACCTATCCAGTTATTGGCAATGGCTGCATTGTTGATCCAGAGGTTCTTCTCGGCGAGATTGACATGCTGGAGAGCAAGGGTATTTCCTGCGATCTTCTTAAGATTTCCGGCAACGCTCATATTGTCATGCCTTATCACAAGGATCTTGATGGCGTACACGAGAAAAAGTTGGGCAAAAACCTTATTGGTACCACCAAGCGCGGTGTCGGTCCAACTTATATGGACAAGATGAACCGCACTGGTCTTCGTATTCAGGACATGCTTGACGAGAAAATCTTCCGCAAGAAGCTTGAGGCTGCACTTGAGTACACAAATCCAATCTTGAGCCTTGTGTATGGTCTTCCAACCTATACCGTTGATCAGATTTGCGAGACCTACCTGCCTTATGCAGATCGCATTCGTCCTTACATTGTTGAGTCTTCTCTCTTCCTCAACGAAGAACTTGAGGCTGGAAAGAACATCCTCTTTGAGGGCGCCCAGGCTACCATGCTTGATATTGACCACGGCACCTATCCATTTGTTACCTCTTCTAACTGCACCGCTGGTGGCGCGGTTACTGGTTCCGGCGTTGGTCCAACCAACATTGACCGCGTTTTGGGCATTGCAAAGGCTTACCTCACACGCGTTGGTTCTGGTCCATTCCCAACAGAGCTCTTTGACGAGACAGGCGATCTTCTCGGCGAAGTTGGCCATGAGTACGGTGTAACCACTGGTCGTAAACGCCGCTGCGGCTGGTATGACGCTGTAGTTGTCAACTACGCAGCTCGCATCAATGGTCTTACCGACCTTGCAATCACTAAGCTTGACGTCCTTGGTTGCCTGGACGAGATTAAGGTCTGCGTTGCTTATGAGTGCGACGGCAAGATTTACAAGACCGTCCCAGAGCACCAGAGCGTTTTCTATCACGCAAAGCCTGTGTACGAGACTCTTCCTGGTTGGAAGTGCGATATCTCTAACGTTCGCAACTTCTACCAGTTGCCTCGTGAGGCTAAGGACTACATTGACTTCCTGGAGCAGCTTGCTGGTGTACGCGTTTCTATCATCACCGTTGGTCCAGATCGCGAGCAGACAATCGACCGCTACTGGAGGTAACCCGTGGCGTCTTCGGACTGCTCGACTTTTGCAATAGTTTGCGATAACCCCTGTGGGCTTGAAGCTTCCCAGCTTGAAGCCCTGGGGGTTTCTGTAATACCTGGAGCTCTGAGCTCAGATGCTGACCAGGTAGGCGAGTTCTATCGAAGCATTATTGAGTCTGGAACACAAAAGATTCTCTCGCTCCATGTGTGGGCAGATTTCTCTGATTCGCTTCCTACGGCAAAAAAGGCTTGTCAGAACAATCCGGATATTTCAAGTTCAATTTACCTGGTAGATAGCGGAAATATGCCTACTGCCATGGGAATCATGCTTGAGCGCTTAAGCGTGGCAAGGGCATCCGGGGCCTCTTTTGAGGCAGTCTGCGCATATGCACACGAACTTGCCGAGGTAGTTGCCACAATGTATATCGCAATGAATAAGGTCGCGCTGCATAAAAGCAAGGACAAGCACCCCAGGCTTTCGCTGCGACTTCGACTTGAGCGTTTGCATAGGCGCATTTCAAACGATATGTATTTATATCGTTTGGTTGGCGGAAAATGCACAGAGGTTGCTCGCTCATCAGATTTTACCGATCTAGCAGCAAGAATCTCTCGCCTTATGAGCGCATGTTTTGTAAAGCGCGGCGAGCTTAAATATGTAGTAATTTCAAGTGGCGAGAAGCGCATACAGAAGCATCTTAAAAAGCCACTTAAAACTAATGAATATGATGCAGAATGTATTGCAGAAAGACTTGCTTCTCCCGAGTTTAAAAAGAGCCTGGGAGAAGGTTCTGTTGGCGTTGCTTGTATCCCAAAGGCGTTGTATCAGAAGGCTGGAGTACTTATGAATGACACCGTTGATATTTTGTTGCTTGGCGCGGGCGGTCGCGAGCATGCGCTCCTAACAAAGTTGCAAGAGTCACCTCGCGCTGGGAAAATTTACGTTGCTCCAGGTAATGGTGGCATGGCTGCTCAGGCAGAGATTGCTTCCATTGATCAAAACAATCCTGATGAAGTTGTCGCGTTTGCCAAGGAAAAGGGCATTGGCCTGGTAGTCATTGGCCCCGAGGCACCTCTTGTTGTGGGTGTTGCAGACGTTGTTCGTCAGGCTGGTATCGCATGCTTTGGTCCTAACCAGAATGCAGCTCAGATGGAGGGTTCAAAGGCGTTTGCCAAGGGCATTATGGAGCGAGCAAACGTTCCAACTGCTGCATGGAAATCTTTCACCGATCAGGCGTCTTGCGAAGCGTATGTTAACCAGATTGGCGCTCCTGTAGTTGTTAAAGCAGACGGTCTTGCCGCAGGTAAGGGCGTTATCGTTGCAACTGAGCTTGAGCAGGCTCTTGAAGGTGTTCGCGAGTGCTTCTCCGGCCATTTTGGCGATGCGGGCGCAACCGTTGTTGTCGAGGAGTTCCTCGAGGGACCAGAGTGCTCGCTGCTTGCGTTGACTGATGGAACATACGTTGTTCCGCTGGCAACAGCACAGGATCACAAGCGCGCTTACGACGATGATAAGGGTCCAAACACTGGTGGCATGGGCGTCTATTCTCCTGTTCCTTTTGTGACCGACGAAGAGCTTTCTCAGATGATTGCCATTGAGCAGCGCGTTGTTGACCAGCTCAAAAAAGAGGGCATCAACTATTCCGGCTGCCTTTACGGTGGATTTATGTTGACCAAAGATGGTCCTAAGGTTCTTGAGTTCAATGCTCGCTTTGGCGATCCAGAGACTCAGGTAGTTTTGCCTCGCCTTGAGGGAGACTTAGTTTCAATTTTGATGGCTTGTGACAACGGCACCCTTCGTCATCAGCAGGTTTCCTGGTCCGATACAGTTGCTGTTTCTGTTGTTCTGGCAAGCGCTGGATATCCTGGCTCTTACGAGAAGGGCAAGGAGATTACTGGCATCGAGGCTGCTCAGCAGCTCGAAGGCGTCTCTGTCTATCACGCAGGAACTGCTCAAACTGAAGACGGAAAGATTGTCACCGCTGGCGGTCGCGTGCTCAACGTTACTGCGCTTGCTCCAACTTTTGAGGAAGCTCGCGCTCGCGCATATGAGGCCTGTGATCTGATCAACTTTGAAGGTAAACAGCTCAGGCACGATATTGGACTCAAGGCTCTTCAAGGTCGTCCAGAAAAATAATTGAGGTTAGTGGCTATGGCAAATCAAAATGACGAGAAAACCAACGTGCAGGACGGCGCTTGGAACAGCAATCAGACCAGCGCTCAGTTTAACGACGTGTTTGATGACATGCAGTCTACTGAGCCAGAGATTCTCGACGCTGACATGCAGGTAACTCCAGAGGTATTTGACTCTGCTCGTAATGATTTGCACTCAGCGGTTAATTCGCTTACTTATGATGGAGAGCGTGTTGCTGTGGGTGATGCCGCCTATCATCATTCAGGTGAGCCACAAAAACGCAGCTTTGTCGCAGGTACAGAAGATGCACGCGACGCTTCTCTGGAAGAAAAGCCTCTCTCTGAAGATACCGTTTGGGTTGGTCGCATTTTTGACGTGAATCGTCTTCGCGTTTCTCTCCCTGATGGACGTACTGCTCTTCGCGATGTTGTGCGTCATCCAGGAGCTGTGGCTATTGTTGCGCTGACTGATGAGGGAAGAATTTGCCTGGTTCGTCAGTATCGAACTGCGCTTGGTCGTGTAACAGTTGAGCTACCTGCGGGAAAGCTTGACCCAGGTGAGGACCCTCTGGATTGTGCCCATCGTGAGCTGCTGGAAGAGACAGGAATGAAGGCGGGGAAGATGGCTTTTCTCACCACCACTGCTACTTCCGATGGCTTTACCGACGAGCTTATTCACCTTTACATGGCAACTGAGCTGACCTTTGAGGGGTCAGACCCAGATGCCGACGAATTTATTAACGTGGATCTTGTTCCACTATCTGAGCTGGTAGATGCTGTTCTCGATGGCAAAATCGAGGATGCAAAGACCATCATTGGAGCTCTTATCTGCGATTCTATTTCACACCGATTGCCTATGGAGTAATTACGCATGCTTGATCGTTCTTCTCGCCCTGTACCTGGTAACAACGCCCCTGGCAAACATCGAAAATCGCTGTTTGCCAGTTTTCTTTCTTATTACGCTCCGCAAAAGCACCTGTTCATTCTGGACACTATCTGCGCCATCATTTTGGCTTGCATCGAGCTGGCGTTCCCTCAAATTCTACGATTGCTCACAAAGGGACTGTTTACGCAGGGTAAAGATGCCATCCTTGGCAGCCTGGTATTTATTGCCGTCGGCCTTGTCGTGATGTATTTTGTCCACTTTCTGTGCCGCTACTTTGTTATTAGCTGGGGACACATCATGGGCGCCCGCATGGAAAGCAAGATGCGAGAAGACCTGTTTGATGCATACGAGCGCATGAGTTTCTCGTATTATGATCGCCACAAGACGGGTGACCTGATGAGTCGCCTGGTATCTGACTTGTTTGATATTTCTGAGACGGCGCATCACGGTCCTGAGTATCTGATTATTGGCTTGCTTGAGATTGCTGGCTCTTTTGTTATTCTGGCTTTTATTAATGTGCCTCTTACGCTGGTACTTGCTGGAATTGCCGCTGCGTTAGTGGTGTTCAATTTCTTTGCCAACATGCACATGCGCGGTATTTTTAAAGAGAATCGCATGCGTATTTCCGACGTAAATACCCAGCTAGAAGACTCGCTTTCTGGTATTCGCGTGGTTAAGGGTTTTGCGGCAGAAGATCACGAGCGCAAGAAATTTAGGGCAAGTAACTCGGCATACTTGGATTCCAAAGCCAACATGTACCACGCAATGGGCAGGTATCAGGCTGCTATTTCTGGCATGATGGGCGTTTTGAACACTGTCGTGTTGGTTTTGGGTGGTTGGATGATTGCTCAGGGTCAGATGCAAGCCATTGACCTGGCTACGTATGCGCTCTACATCTCGCTGTTCACCACGCCAATCATGAATATTCTGAACTTTACCGAGACGTTCCAGAAGGGTCTTGCGGGCTTTAAGCGTTTTTCGGAAATTCTTGAGACTCAGCCAGATATTCAAGATGCGCATGATGCTCACGACATTCAGATTACCGCTGGCGATATCATCTACCAGGACGTTCATTTTTCTTACAACAACGCTGAAGACGTTATCAACGGCTTGAACCTTCATATTGAGAGCGGAAAAACCGTTGCGCTGGTTGGACCTTCAGGTGGAGGTAAGTCAACTACCTGCGCTTTATTGCCACGCTTCTATGATGTTACAAGCGGAAGCATCACCATTGACGGCCAGGACATTCGCTCCGTTACGCAGCACAGTTTGCGCTCGGCAATTGGTATGGTCCAGCAGGACGTGTATCTCTTTGACGGCACCATTGCGGAGAACATTGCATACGGTTGCCCCGAGGCTTCCGCAGCCGACATTGCGCTTGCCGCAAAGCGCGCAAACATCTCTGAGTTTATCGAGTCGTTGCCTGACGGATATGATACGCAGGTAGGACAGCGTGGAACAAGACTTTCCGGTGGACAGAAGCAGCGCATTTCCATTGCGCGCGTGTTCCTCAAGAACCCTCCGTTGCTCATCTTAGACGAGGCAACTTCTGCTTTGGACAACGAGTCCGAGCGTGCAGTTCAGGAATCCCTTTCTGAGCTGGCAAAGAATAGAACCACGCTGGTCATTGCTCATCGACTTTCGACAATTATGGGCGCTGATGAGATTATTACCATCAACCACGGTCGTGCAGTTGAGCGCGGAACCCACGATGAGCTGCTAGAAAAGGGCGGAATCTACGCTCATTACTATCAAATGCAGTTTGGTGGTGCGCCAAATCTCGCAAGGCGGTAAAATAGAGCATTAGGTGCTTTACGAAACGCGGTTTGCAGCTTGCAGTTTGCAAACCGACGGCTCGTAACCAAAGATCAAAAGTCAACGCATTGCACGCTTTGAAAGCGTGTTTATGCAGGTTGAATGAGAGAGCTACATGGCTAAAGATGATGCAGAACGTTCACGCTTCGCGCGTCGCCAGAAGGGCGCGCTTGACGCTGACGCAGCTGAAGAGTTGTTTACCAAGGTAGATGAGACAGGTCATCCTAACGAGGAACGCGCAGCTCAAGAGCGTGCTCGTAGGCAGGGTGGAGCTGTAGCGGTAGACGTTGACCCGCTCTCGGGATCTGATCCTTCGGGCTCAAATATCGAGAAGGTCATTACAAAGACGGCAGTTCTTTTTGTCCTGGTTTTCCTGGTAATTGTTGTTCTGATGCAGGTTTCTTGTGGTGTTATTCGTCGAGCCAACACAGCAAATCTAACTGAATCTGTTACGGTACGATCTGTTGCATCCGCTCTGCGCGGAGGCGTTGAGTGGGGTAATGGATTTACGCAGTTCCCTGAGGATTTCTCGGTTCAGGAAGCTGACGAGAATACTGGTCGCGTTGAGGTAACGGTTACCGACACCACCTCAAAAGACGTACTTGAATGCTATGCGGGATCCAGTGTCCAGGCTCAGGCGTTTGCTATTAACGCGTTGCTCAACCCACGAATCAATACCGTTGTCTATCACGTTAGCGTCCATAGAAACGACCAGGGTGAGCTGCAGAAATCTCAGCTCTTTGGATTCCTTAAGCCTGGTGGAGACGCAACACCTATCTTTACCTTTACATTCTCAAAGACGCAGTCCTCTGATGGCGTAAATATCACCATGGTCATTACTGGTGCAAACGACACCATTCAAAAAGAATTGCGAGACCAGATTGCTACGTCATTTACGCCGGTCCGCGTGCTTGGTGGCATCGTTGGCGGTGACTCTTCAACAAAGAAGAACACTACAACTGGCACAACAGGAACTACTGGTACCACAGGAACCACTAACACCACAGGTACATCCGACAGTTCTTCAAGCACCAAATAGTCTGTCTCACCTGAGAAAAAGTGCAAAAGAGCCGCTGGCACCAGCGGCTCTTTTGCTTGCGCTACATGAAGTGACTCATCGGGAGGTCGGCACGCCTCAAAATGGTGACCCCAATGATGAGTTTGCACGTTAATTTGGCTAAAAATTGCAGGATCGGTGTTTTCAAGACGATTTTGGTCCCAAAAAGGTAAAAAACCCGTTTAGTTGGGGATTTTAGACTTTATGCATGACGATTTTGAGCTATTTTGAGCCTGCAATGTGCCATCCGATTAGCGCCAACTGGCCTTTTAGTAATATCAAATCTTTAATCAATTCGCTCGATCCCCAACTAAACGGGTTTTTTACCTTTTTCGCCCTATTTTGGAGCTCAATGTTTGTTTGATAAAAAATGAAACGAATAAAGTGCCTGTAAAATACATTTTCATGCATAGCGACAAATCTTTGCATAGCCGTTGGGACAAAAATAGGTGCCCACTCTATGTGAGCAGGCACCTACGGCAAAGAATCATGATTGATTTCGCTGAAGCGTGAGGTTTTACACAAGCTGCACAGCTTGCACGAGCTTTTACTCCTGCAGAAGCTGAGTAATCAGGCCCAGTTTTGTCTCAAACGAAACGCCACGAAGCTCAAAGTTTGGCTGCTCACGAGTAATTTCCATGGACTCACAAACAAACTCACCAGCAAATTCAACGGCGTCAGCAATTTCCTGACCACACATAACTGCAGCTAGAAGCGCAGATGCAAACAGGTCACCCGTTCCGTGCAGCATGTAGGGGAGAAGCTCGGAAACAATCTCGCCGCGCTCGGACTCGGTAGCAACAAAATTGCGGATAAGGTCATCGCTGCGGACAATACCCTTAAGAACAACGCACTTTGCGCCCATCGCAAGCAGTGCATCAAGCAGCTCATCTACCTGCTCATCAGTCAAATCCTGACCAGCGTATGGAATGCCCGTTAGAATTGAAGCCTCAGTAAGATTTGGTGTCAATATATCTGCACCGTTTACCAGGGATTTCATTGCATCGCAAAGCTCTTGCGTATAGGTTGGATACATCTTGCCGCCATCACCCATAACTGGATCGACAACACGAAGCGCCTTTGGATGCTCCTGATACAAACGCTGAATGCTTGCAACCTGCTCAGCAGCGCCAAGGAAGCCAGAATAAATGGCATCCAGGTCAATGCCCTCTTCCTGCCATGCATCCAGGTAATCCTCAAGCATGTTGGTGGTGTCATGCATGTAGAACGTGGGGAACTTGGTGTGTGCCGAGAAAAGCGACGTAGGCACAGGGCAAACGTCACATCCTGCTGCAGAAAGCACCGGAATAGCTACACCCAGCGAGCATTTTCCGTATCCGCAGAGGTCGTGCACTGCGGCGATGCGAGGGATGTACGATCCTTCTCGCTGGTACAGAACAGAGTTGGTTTCATTCATTACAGTTTCCTTTCACGTGGACTGATGGACCAACGTTCAAGAAAATCATACTCTATACTGTGAGGTGGATATTTGACGTATCCACCTATTTTAAGAGACGTAACAAAGGAGCAGAGATGGCAGATCAGCCTGTTGTCGGTATCATCATGGGGTCTAAGAGCGACCTTGCAACTATGGAGGGATGCACCGCCGAGCTCGAGCGCCTTGGCGTTCCATACGAGCTGGTCATCGCGTCTGCACACCGCACTCCAGACAAGGTTCACCAGTGGGCCGAGACCGCCGCTGACCGTGGCCTCAAGGTAATCATCGCAGCTGCAGGAAAGGCCGCTCACCTGGGCGGAGTTGTTGCCGCATTTACTCCACTGCCTGTCGTTGGCGTTCCAATGAAGACTTCTGACCTCGGCGGCATGGACTCCCTGCTTTCCATGGTTCAGATGCCATCCGGCGTGCCAGTTGCCTGCGTTGCCATCAACGGCGCTAAAAACGCAGCTATTTACGCTACTCAAATTCTTGGCGCATCCCTTCCAGAGTATCGCGAGAAGATCGTCCAGCTCAAAGCTGAAATGGCTGACGCATAAGCTGACTCACAGCCCGGAATAGAACCGCACCTGCGCATACCTGCGCGCAAGCACCCGCGCATACCCGCGCGCTCACACACAAGACCCGCGCTTCAGGAGACCTAAGGCGCGGGTTTTGCGTATTTTGCGTACCGCAAAATGTGATTATGCGATGACTTCATAAGATGCACAGAGATTTTTGTTTCGTGCATAGCTAAACTTTTAAGGGGTATCACAAGAGTATGACAAAGGTATGACAAACGAGTACCTTCAGAAGGGAAGTGCATGGAATCAAAAAACGGCAAGCATTTTGCTTCATTCGCCGCTGCTGATCAGTCGGCTGGAAATACTCACACCTCAAAAACCTCCGTCGGGATGGCTTCTATGAAAAGCTCCGCTTCTTCAAAAAAAGACGACAACAAGAAAACCTCTCCAAAAAAGTCTGGCGAGAAACCCGCTAAAAAGAAGGGTTTTGCCTACATCCTTTCCACAATCTTGCTGGTAGTTGGCATTGGCCTCTTGGTTGTTGCTGGCGTTATGTTTGGCAAAACGCAGCTTGAGTATCATGAGCAGGATGTCATCAACGAAGAGCTTGCAACATACGCAACAGTTTCCGAGAAAAAAGATGAGGCTCCAGTTATTGATTGGGCTGGTCTTCAGGCAGTAAATAACCAGGTAGTCGGCTGGATTCAGATTCCAGATACACAGGTCAACTACCCTGTGTATCAAACCACAGATAACGACCACTACCTGCACACAAACGCAAAAGGCGAGTGGTCAATCGGCGGTCAGATTTTCATGGATTACCAGAACAATCCAAATGGCCTCACTGACCAGCAGACTATTCTCTATGGTCACCATATGAGAAACGGCTCAATGTTCCAGTACATCGGAGCAATGAATGACCAGGCTACCTTTGATAAGGTCGAGACAATCTGGTATGTCACGCCTACTCAGACGTACGAGCTTGAGCCAGTATTTACCTATCACACCGACGAAGATGACGAGGAAGTCCGACAGTTTAACTTTGGCTCTGTCGATGAGTTCAGGTCTTACCTAAAAGATAGACTTTCTAGGGCAGTAAGTTCTCGTTCTGATGCGGCAGATGTTATTTCTCGCGCTGATCACGTTCTTACGCTCTTTACCTGCAATTACACTGACCAATACGGCAGGACTATGCTCATCTGTGTTCCAAAAACCGAGGCTCAGCCAAAGGCTCAGTAGCTAAAAAAGGGCGGCTCACAGAGGCTGTAAATGCCACTTTCTTAAAAAATTGTTACACGCTCCAAACATATTTGTTTGGAGCGCTTTTTCTTGCAAATTTCCAGGTACACTGTATGTATTGTTGCCAGACGTGAGAGGCGTTTGATCAAGGGTGACTCAGGCCGAGGCATCCGGAGGGGATCCAATGGAACTTCACGAGGAATGTGGCGTCTTTGGAGTATGGGCGCCTGACCGTGACGTTGCTCGACTCACTTATTTTGCGCTGCACGCCCTGCAGCACCGCGGACAAGATTCCGCAGGTATAGCTGTCGGCGACGGCCAGACCGTGCTTATCAGAAAAGATACGGGCCTTGTAACTGAAGTTTTTAACAACGATGATCTCAACGCAATGCCAGGTAAAGTGGCTATTGGTCACTGCCGCTACGGCACTGCGGGCGCCAAGGGTTGGGAGTCTGCTCAGCCTCACATGTCGTCCATCGACGAGACCCTCATCGCCCTGGCGCACAACGGCACCCTCGTCAACTTTGACTCTTTGCGAGAAGAACTGTCTTCTCGCCAAATTTCCTTTAGATCCAACACAGATTCCGAGGTAGCAGCCCAGCTTATTGGCTACTTCACGCGTCAGACGCACCGACTGCGTACCGGCATCGCCGCAACTATGAACCTCATCGAGGGCGGCTACGCTATGGTGCTCATCCGCGAGAACGCGCTGTATGCGTTTAGGGATCCAAACGGTATTCGTCCGCTGGTACTTGGCCATATTGGCGAGAAAGACGAGAATAACTGGGTGGTTGCATCCGAGACGTGCGCGCTGGATATCGTGGGCGCCACGTATGTGCGAGAGGTTGCACCCGGTGAGATTATCCGCATCTCGGACAATGGGCTTTCTTCTGAGATGGGACTTTCTCCTCGTCAGCAGGCAGATTGCATCTTTGAACAGGTGTATTTCTCGCGTCCTGACTCTATTATTAGCGGTCGCTCGGTGTATTCTGTCCGTCATCAGATGGGTCGCCAACTAGCAAAAGAGACGCCGGCCGATGTTGACCTGGTAATTGGTGTGCCAGATTCTGGCGTTCCTGCAGCTGAGGGCTTTGCGCAAGAGCTGGATGTTCCGTTTGGTACCGGCCTGATTAAGAATCGCTACGTTGCTCGTACGTTCATTCAGCCTACACAGCAGCTTCGTGAGCTGGGAGTTCGCCTAAAGCTCAACGCACTTTCTGACGTTGTAGCAGGTAAGCGCATTGTAATGGTGGACGATTCCGTTGTTCGCGGCACTACCTCAAAGCAGATTGTTCAGCTGCTTAGGGATGCTGGCGCCGTTGAGGTGCATGTCAGAAGTGCGTCTCCAAAGGTCGCCTGGCCCTGCTTCTACGGGATTGACACCGCTGACCAGCATCAGTTGGTTGCGGCAAAAATGAGTACAGAAGAAATTTGCGAGTATATTGGCGCAGACTCCCTTGGCTTCTTGAGCTTGGAAGGCTTGCTTTCGTGTGTACCTTCTCGCGGTTATTGCGAGTCCTGCTTTAGCGGCAGATATCCCGTGGCAATTCCAGAGGACTTCCACCAGAGGTTCCTGCCAGAGAATAAACCAGACAACTTGCATCCATCGTATGCACTAAAGTTTGACCAGGTAGAACAGCAGTTAATTGATGAGGGCCTTATGCCCTCAGAGCAGTAAGGGGAGAAACAATGACCACTTCCGCTGATCCAGCTAAGCAGATTACCTACGCCGACGCAGGCGTTGACGTTGATGAAGGCGCTCGCGCGGTTGACGCCATCAAAGCTGCTGTTGCTACAACTACTCGCCCCGAGGTCATCGGCGGCCTGGGCGGCTTTGGCTCCTGCTTCTCGGCTGCGGCTTTGAAGGACATGGAAGAGCCCGTGCTGGTCAGCGGCACCGACGGCGTTGGCACCAAGCTTGCCATTGCTCAGCTGCTCAACCGCCACAACACGGTGGGCGAGGACCTAGTTGCAATGTGCGTTGATGACATTGTCCCTATGGGCGCTGAGCCTCTGTTCTTCCTGGATTACGTAGCCGTGGGCAAGCTTAAAGCTGAGGCTGTTGCCGAGGTTGTCGGCGGTATTGCAGAGGGTTGCCGCAAGAGTGGTTGTGCACTGGTTGGTGGCGAGATGGCCGAGCATCCAGGTGTTATGAACCCAGACGACTACGATCTGGCTGGCTTTGTTGTAGGCGTTGTGGACAAACCAAAGATCTTAGGTCCCGAGAAGGTCAGTGAGGGTGATATCATCCTGGGACTTCCTTCCTCTGGCATTCACTCCAACGGATATTCGCTGGTTCGCAAGGTGGTCATTGAGGGCAAGACGGTCGAGGAGCTCAACCAGCCTCTGGAGGAGCTTGGCGGCGAGTCTCTTGCAGATGCCGTTTTGCGTCCAACCACCATTTATACAGGTGGATTGCTTGCCGCTCTTCGTGCAGGCGCACCTATCAAGGCTATGGCACACATCACCGGTGGTGGCATCACCGAGAACCTTAACCGTGCGCTTCCATCTCACCTTGATGCAGAGGTTGACCGTGGTGGAGAGGCTGGTCCTGCATGGGATATTCCACCTGTTATTTCTTACGTTTCTAACGCTGCAAACCTGTCTCTTGATGAGCAGTATCGCACGTTCAACATGGGCGTTGGTATGGCTCTTATCGTAGACATGGACGACGTTGACGATGTAGCAGAAGCCCTCTCTGACCAGGGATTTGAGCCATTTGTCATGGGCCAGATTATCCCAGGCACCGGAAAGGTGGTCTACAACGATGTCAATTAAGCTTGGTGTTCTTCTTTCTGGTTCAGGCACCAACCTTCAGGCTATTATCGACGCCATCCAGGCTGGCACGCTGGATGCAACTATTGAACTGGTTGTTTCTTCTCGCCCTAGTGCATACGGCTTGAAAAGGGCAGAGGCAGCCGGCCTGCAAACGCTGACGCTCTCAAAAGAGACGTACGAAGATCCGTTTGTTGCGGACATGGTGATTGCTACCGAGCTTAAGCGCTATAACGTTGATTACGTTGTTATGGCTGGTTACATGCGTAAAGTTGGTGTTCCTATTCTGAACACCTTCCCTAATCGCGTTCTCAACCTGCACCCGGCACTGTTGCCAAGCTTCCGCGGCGCACATGCTATTCAGGATGCGTATGAGTATGGAGTCAAGGTGACAGGCGTTACCGTTCATCTGGCAAACGCTGATTACGACCGCGGCCCTATTATTGCCCAGCGACCTGTTGTGGTTGAGGAGGGCTGGACTGTTGACCAGCTTGAAGAGGCAATTCACCAGGTAGAACATCAGCTGTATCCTGAGGTGTTGCAGCTTTTTGCACAGGACAGGGTCCACGTTGAGGGCCAAAAGGTTCGCATAGAGGTAGGCAAGTAAATGGCGAGAAGTGCCCAGATCAAACTGAGCGACGTAGCAACGTCGCGTGTCAATAACCTGAACTTTATGAGGTTTATTGCTGCGCTGATGGTCATTGTTTCTCACTGCTACTCAGTGGTCTTGGGCGGCGATGCTGGCAGCTATTTGCTAAAGCTAACGGGGGATCGTTTGAGTCCCGGCGGTGTTTCCGTTGGCGTCTTCTTCTTATTTGGCGGGTTTTTGATTGCTCGTAGTTGCGAGCATTATCCTGAACCAAAGAAGTTCTTCTCGGCACGCGTTTTGAGGCTTTTTCCTGAGCTTTTGTTTGTTGTGATTTTGACTGCTTTTGTGCTTGGTCCAATACTCTCAACGCTTTCACCTGCAGAATATTTCACAAATCCACAGACGTATAAGTACCTGCTCAATGGCGTCTTAATCATGGTGCATCAGTTGCCAGGAGTGTTTACCAACAACCCTTCGGGTGACGTGGTAAATGCTGCGTTGTGGACGCTTCCTGTTGAGTTTATCTGCTACATTCTGTGTTTTATCAGCTACAAACTAACCAAGTTTGATAAAAAGAAGTTTTTGCTGCTCTCGGTACCTGTTTTTGTGTTGGCAGCAGTGTATTACGTGAAGTTTTCTCCGCTTCAGCTGAGCGTTGTGCGTGCGGTTCTTCTATTTTATCTGGGCGTTTTAATCTGGGTATTTAGAGATCACGTCACTATCTCACCTGTTTTAGGCCTTGCGTCGATTGTTCTGTGGTTTGTTATGGTCTTTAGTGGCATCGACAATCTGGCAATGCTGACAGTTTTTCCTATTGCTTGCTTCTGCCTTGCGTATGGAATGGGCAACCATTTTAGTACGTTTGGTACTAAATTTGAGCTGTCCTATGGCATTTACCTTTGGGCTTTTCCTATTCAGCAAGCGTTGGTCCAGTACTTCCCAGCATGGCATCCTTATGCAAATGCACTGTTCGCAGCCTTGCTAGCAACTTGCGGAGCGTTTGTGAATCATTTTGTTGTTACTGCACCGCTTGGAAGATACCTCAAAAAGCATCGTCAGAAGGTTCTTGAAAAACAGAAGTCTTCCAAAGGACAGAAACCTTCCGAAGAGCAGTCGGGTGCTTAAAGGCAAGTGCCGAGAATAAAAGTTATTTTGCCAGGCCCACTAAATAGAATGCAGTTTGCATATACGCAAACGATGCAACGCCCCAGATAAGAGGCACAGCTATGTCCCTAATAGTCTGCAGGGTCTCGTGAGAAGAGTGTTTGGCTATTTGCGTGAAGATGCCACAGACAATAATAAGGACGCCAATGCCCATAAAGGCTGGGACAAGGAATTGCTGCTTCAGTGAGGCTTCGGTAGTAAGAAACATTAGGGCGATAAAAAATGCGATGCCCACAAAGATATAGAAGAGCATGAGCATTCCAAAACGGAGCAGGTCAAAGTTTGTGTGCTTAAAAACTTTGCTCAAGTTCCTCTTTCCAAGGAGCAGATACACTGTAAAAAAGTAAAAGGCAGCCATAGGAATACAGATAACCTTATAGACATCCATAAGTGCCATATGACCGCCTTATTTGCTGAGTTAGCTTGTTGCGTGTTTTTCAGCTTATAGTAGCGCGGTTATTGCAGTTACAAGTCCAAAGACAATGCCTGGGGCATTAGCGATCATAATAGGAACATCGCGCTCTTTCTTGAAAGCGCCGTAAACAAACCAAACGATGCAGTTAATCATAGCAACCAGCGGCTGGATAAAACTACCCTTATTTCCAGCAAGGTTATTGGTAATCTGAGGGATATAAGAAACATACATCATGACTGATAGTACGCTGCCGATCTGTCCCATCCTGTTGAAGAAGTTCTCGTCAAACGTAATAGCGCGCTTCTCTGTCATGTAAAGTAACCTCCAATGATTAATTAACGGGTTGCTGATTCTTACCCAATCACTTAGAAGATATTCGTTAGTTTGTTGCCGAATAACTCGCATCAATCCATTGGCAGAGCTCATCAAAGTCAATGGAGCCATCCAAAAGTATGGAAATCCAATGCTCTTTATTCATGTGGTACGCAGGCAAATAACCATCTTGATGTAGAAGCATTTCCAGAAGAAATGGATCGTCTATTTTTACATTAACCAGATCGTAGTGTTTGAATTCTTTCAAGCCTAGCTTTTTACCAGGAACATCAGCAACAAGCGCAAACCACTTATTATTGTGCGGGTGGCGTAAAACAGCATACGTTGGAGCTGTCGAGAAGGGATAGTCGGGGTTTATACCGTACTGATTTGCAACGTAATCAAACAGCTTTTCTCGCATAATCTTGCCTCCCTGTCCCATATTTTATTACGTACAAGATGTCCTTTATAGTGAGTCAGAAATTGCTATTATCCTCAGTATATACGCCTTAAACAGCTATACTAAATGTGTCTGTGTATGTAATAAAAAGTCCAAGTGAAGGGCGTCATATGAGTCGTGTTTCTCGTAGAGAAGATGAGTTCTATAGCATGTTCTCTGAGTTTTCTGCACTGATTGTTTCTACAGCAAAACTGTTTGTCTCCTACATGGAGTCATTTCCGAGCTCAGAAGATTATGAAGTCCAGATTAAGAACTATGAGACGCTTTGTGATGACCAGGTAGGAAAGATTATTTCCACCCTTAACACGTCTTTTATCACGCCATTTGATCGCGAGGACATCTCGCGTCTTGCCCTGCTTATGGACGAGATTGCAGACGGCATTGAGAGCGTTTCTGCTCATCTCAGCATGTATGACATCAAAGAGATGCGTCCAGAGGCTGTTCAGGTAGCTCATCTAATCCTGTTTGCTTCAGAGGAGCTGCAGAAGGCTTTTGATCGTCTCCCTGATTATCACAAGGATGACTCGGTCATTCGTCACACACGCTCTGCAAATGAATACGAGGATCAGGGCGATGTTGTGTATCGTAACGCTCTGAGCTCTATCTTTAGAAACGTCGATGATCCAATTGAGGTTCTTAAGTGGAAGAGCCTTCTGGATAGACTTGAGTCAACTCTTGACGCTTGCAAGCATGTTGCAAACGCTGTTCAGAATGTCATTGTGAAAAATGGCTAGCATCTTGCTTATTGCGGTACTTGTTTCCGCTCTGATATTTGAGTTCATCAACGGTTTCCACGACACCGCAAACGCTATTGCAACCACGGTGTATACCAAGGCTTTGCCTCTACGCACAGCAATTATCATGTCGGCTATCATGAACTTTATCGGCGCGCTTATGAGCGAGAAGGTTGCCATGACCATTGCGTCTGGTCTGGTTGATATTCAGCTTCAGCTCTACGTTATTTTTGCTGCATTGATGGGTGCTATTATTTGGGATCTCTTTACCTGGTGGTTCTCAATTCCAAGTTCGTCTTCACATGCGCTTATCGGCAGCCTTATCGGTGCAACCATCGTCTTTACCGGCAGCACAGGTCACATTCTTTGGGCGGGTGTCCTAGAGAAGGTTGTTATTCCTCTGTTTACTTCGCCTCTTATTGGTATGGCCCTGGGCTACTTTATTATGAAGCTGGTATTTGAGATCTTTGCTGATTGGCCACCTAAAAAAGCAAACGGTCTCTTCCATCGTCTTCAGGTGCTCTCAGCTGCGTTTATGGCATACAGCCACGGTAATAATGACGCTCAGAAGACCATGGGAATCATCACGTTGGCCCTGGTAACCGCCGGTCTTCACGACCCTTCCATGGGCATTCCTCTGTGGGTCAAACTTCTCTGCGCTACAACTATGGCGCTAGGAACTTCCATTGGCGGCGGCCGCATCATGCGCACCGTTGGCGATGGTGTTACTAAGCTCACGCCAGTTATTGGCTTTGTCGCCGAAACAAGTTCTACCGTTGCAATTGAGATCATGACTGCACTTGGAGCACCAGTTTCCACTACGCAGGTCATCACCACATCCATCATGGGCGCAGGATCTGCTCGTCGTCGCAGCTCCGTGCGCTGGGGTGTTGCGCGCAAGATTATTGCCGCTTGGTTTGTGACGCTGCCAGCCACCATGGCGCTCGGTGGACTTATTGCATTTTTGACCAGCTTTGTTCTGGCATAACCTATGCTCAACGTTGTACTGGTAGAGCCCGAGATTCCCGCAAACACGGGAAACATTGGTCGTACCTGCGTAGTTAGTGGAACCCACTTGCACTTAGTGGGTCCATTGGGCTTCTCGCTTGATGACAAAAGCCTCAAACGAGCTGGTATGGCCTATTGGCAAAGTCTTAACGTTTCTGTCTACGATAACTGGGATCAATTTCTGGAGAAGAACGGTCTTTCCCAAGCATCTGGTGCACCTGCTGGGGACGCTGCACACGACGCTGTTGCCGCTGCAGGCACCGCTTCCAACGGTGTTTTTACGGCCAGTAGATCTCCACTACATTTTCTGACTAAGAAAGCTAAGAAGACCTATACTCAGGCAACGTATCGCGATGGGGATTACCTTATCTTTGGCAAAGAAAGCTTGGGATTATCCGAGGAACTCCTGGCCCAGCATGCTGACGAGTGCGAGAGAATCCCAATGCTGCAAGATTCTGCCAGCCTGGTCAATCGCGAGGACTGGAGCCAAAAGCACGATGCGCTTGATGGCGATGACCAGTATGCTCACCCAGCGCTTTTGCAGCAGGATATCTGCGGAAACTTTATCGATCCTAACGAGTTCTCGGTCAGTGCGCTAAACGTTTCAAATGCTGCCGCCATTGTGCTGTATGAGGCGCTGCGACAGATTGGCTTTCCGGGAATGGACGTCTAAGAATTAGTTTGTTGAGTTTGTTTATGATGTAGAACGAAAAAAGTGTCAAGAATGGCTACAGAGGTGAGATGCGTGTTAATTAAAATCCGACATCACCATTAGATGCTGTCGGATTTCTAAATTAAACTTGCTGCTTAATCACTATAAAGCGGTGAGGAATGTTAATCCACCTAAAATTACACCAGCAGTATTTGGAATAATAAGAATCCAGTCCTTTTTGGGCTCTTTAGTCAAACCATAGATGACCCAAATTAGACAAGAAACTGCTGCAAATAGCGGTTGAAAAGGTTGAGCCTTTTCTCCCTGTAGATTTGCAATAATTTGTGGAATATAAGCGATAAAAACAAATACTCCAATAAAAGCTCCGACAGATCCTACGAATAGATTGATTTGTTTCTTTGACATAAACACCTCCTCCTTCGTTATGTTTAATGTCATACAAGATTAATTTTTGATGCTATATTTGCATTATTACTTCCTCTTACTCTTGGTCACGCTTCCTACGACGCAAAACAAGAGAAGTTCCCAAGAAAGCCGCAGACGCAAGAGTTGTGCCAAAAAGCATTGTGCTTGAAGCGTCGCCAGTCTCGGGCAGAGCGCTCTTACGCTTTGCTGGAGTCTGAGGTGCCGCAGGTGCTTCAGGGTTCTTTGTGTAGTAGAACGTGTATTCAAGCTGGTCAGCAGAAACATATCCGGTGCTATCTCCCTGAAGTGTGTAACCGTCAATCTCTCGAGCAGAAACATTCTGCAGGTTGAGCGTCTGGCTACCAATAACATCGTCGGAATGAATTTGCTCGCCGGTCTGTGCGTCAATGTAATGGACGGTATAGCTGTAGCGAGCTTCCTTGCTATACGTAAAGGTCAAGACGTTATTCTGGGCATTCTCGTCAAGAACCATAGAGCGAGAAGAAACATCTACATAGGCATAGTCTCCGCGATCAGCTGCGTCGAGAGCCCACTTACTGACGAGGGAGCCAATTGGAGCGGTCTCAGTTGTCGTTGAGAGAATCTGTCCATCGTCTGTCTGGTGAATAACTGTGTAGGAGACGGAGGAGTCGTTCTTCTTCCAGAGCGCGTGGAGGGTAATGTCACCTGTAACTGCTGCAGAGAAGCTGTATACGGAAGGGTTTCCGTTGGTGTAGAGAATCCAGCCTGCAAAGGTATAGCCTTCGCGAACGGGATCGGCAGGCTTTGTAGCAGCGTCTCCGTAGGTAAGCTCCTGCGAGTTGACTGGCGAACCACCCTCAGAGTCAAAGGTAACGGTTGCAGTAAGAGGCGCCCACTTGGCGTACAACACCGTATTAGTTGCTGGCATAGTGGTGTCGGTAATAGGAGTGCCTACAGTCTCTGAGTTGTCATACCAGCCCTTAAAGACATAGCCAGGACGTGGAGAAGTCAAAGAGGTGCCAGGAACATCGGTACTGGCATTAAAGGGCTCTTCGAAGAGGTGAGAGTGCGTAGCAACAGTTGTGCCAGAGCTTACGTAGGTAACGGTATAGGTATTGCGCTTATAGCGGTGTTCAATCAAGTTGGAATTGTAATCAGTGATGAGATAGTCGTAGTTGTATGGCTGCCAACTGGTCCAACCAAGTGCATCGTAATTGGTTCCATCAAAATGGCCAATACTCATGCGGTAGCCATCATACGAGAAACCAGGATGTCTATTCTCGCTCTCAAGATAGCCATCGCCACCGTTTCTTGCAATCTCTGTAATCATGCCAGGTCGAGAAAGCGTGTGGTCTCCGCCCATATCGTAGGTACCATCAAGATTTTGATAGTAGTAGAAGCGGTAACGCGGACCAAGAGCAGTGGAATTGGTATATCGGCCGTAAATTTCAAGCACATTATCTGCGGTAATCTTGGTTCCTGGGTCAGTTGTTTTTGCTTGGAAAGTGGTTGCAGTACCGCCAACACCAGGGATTATGCCGAACCAATAGTAGGTTCCAGAAGGATCGTCTGCGCGCATTGCAGCAAGCATGTCATCGCTGTATTTATTTCCCGTATTGGGGTTAATGGCGTAAGGATTAAACGAGTCACCATAACGAAGCGTAAGCGTTGCAAGAATGGAGCCATTTCTCTTTGGACGTACATTAACGGTGATAGTTGCAAGGTTGTAGTAAACGTTAATAGTGGTAGAGCCATCTGCTGCAATAGGAGTCGGATCACTTTCGTGACTGTACGTTTCAAAGCGGAAAACACCCGTATTTGGCTGGACAGGAGCAGTCGCAGTCATTGTTCCGACGGTTCCAGAAGCTGCGGTGGTGGTGACGTAGTTGTAGTTAGAAGGGTTGTTCGGGTCCTGAATAAAATAGGCGTAGTGATACGTTGCTGTTGCTGGAGTCCAAAGTGCCTTTGCAGTAATAGGCTCTTGAGGCATGGTGGCAGGCAAAGAATCTGCAATACCATCGTCATTAAGGTCCCAACCAGCAAAGGTATAGCCAGTTCGTGTTGGATTAGGGACGGCAGGAACAGGATCTCCTGGATTTCCAATTACAGGAGACAGCTCACTACCAGAAGTTGAGAAGTAGATTGCGCTGCGAGGATTGCGATCATAGTAAATGTACTTAACAGCCTTGCCATCTGCGGTAACCTTGAGCGAAAGGTCTGTAGTTGTGCGTACAAAACCTGGATAGGTGACATCGGAAGCAGTAACAATCGAATCGGGCACACCGTAATTTTCTTCGGAGGATGCCTCAACATAATTGCCGGTAGTCATCTCCTTCATGCGCTTAACGGTGTAGGTAACATAGCCAGGCACGTAATAGACGGTCTGTTTAATGTAGTAATCTGAGCCAGAAGCAACGCCAGTAACGGTTGCCTGAGCAGGATCTTCCAAGTCATAGCCAGTAATTGTTGGAGCGGTAACAGACCAAGATTCTCCTTCATTTACAACTTGTTTAGAAGGAGCGTGAATCTCTTCGTCGTTTAATACGTTAACGTACGAGACTACAACAGAGTATTTACCTGCGTCTTCAATAGATTCAGCAATTGCAGATGCAGGCAGACTGCTCAAAACAAGAGCAAGAGCAAATAAAATGCTCAAAACTTTCTTAGCGCGCATTATTTCTCCTCAAACAGCAACAAGATAGGTAAATCATAATAAATGGCGAGAAGGATTTGCTGTTCAAGCCGCAAATTGACCGTATATACACAATCCACTTCTCCTTAAGTTGTAGGAGAAGTAGATGCTTTTTTAACTTTGATGAGTTTTTCGGTCAGCCCAATCAATGTTTCAAATACATCTGTTGTTATGCTGCACGAGACTCTGTGGTAGATTGATTCACAAATTTATACTCGGAGTAGTGAGGTTATTAGGCCTTTCTGATTGGATGTCTAATGACAGTTTTTAGCTTCTCTGGAGCTATTTTACGTACATCGCTCAGATAAACTTCATGATGCATACGCTCAGCAGTGATGTCTAAAACGTATCCCTGGCTCTCTATGTATTCATGCATAAGGGAAACGGTTTCGGGTTCACTATTATAAGGTCCAATATGCAAGCATTGTACACAGAGGCCTTCTTCATAGGTAAAGAATTCTACCTTAGAAAAATCTAACTTCTTTTTCTTAGTTGCTTCAGCAATGGCCCAATCAAAATCTTCTTTTGTAACAAAGTCGGGTAGGCGAATAACTGAAATCCACTTGAAGTTTTCTTTATGAGCGTAATCAACACCATGAGTATCCTCTTGCCACCAGAAACCCTCTAATGGAGGAACAACAAAATCAAAATACCCTTCAATTTGATGTGAACTCTTTTTACTCATTTTGATGGTATAAGCAACACCGTAAAGCAGTCCTATTGACTGTTTGTATTCACCATCTTCTACGTTGGGATCTCCAGACCCTCTTACTGCAAGATAATTAATAGACGGAACAGTTACTATGCCTGGCTTATTTTTTGGCGCATAGAGCTCTTTAAATTCCTTTTTGAAATCAAATGCCATCAGTCTCAGCTTCCTTTGCGATAGTTTAGCGAAAATCTTATTGTATCTAGTTACCTTGATTATCTTCTGTAGATGACAGCACCTTAGTAAGTTCAAGTAAGAGCTTTGACTTCAGTGTCTCTAATTCCTCTGGAGAAGGACAGGTTGAGCTGTCATACATCTTTTCCATGGGATACCACCAAACAGGACCTTTGCCGTTATGACCGTATTCGCCCAGGTCACCTGAAACCCTAGGGAATAAATGCCAATGGAGATGAGAATCTCCGTTACCTAGCAGCTCGTAGTTCATTTTCTCGCAAGGAAACGCGCGTGATACCGCTTCTCCAACAAGGGACATCTCTTCAAGAAACTTTAGTTTAAACTCTGTATCTAGCTCGTGAAGTTCTATTGCATGTTGCTTACATAGAAAAATTGTATATCCCTTAAAGTGCTGATTATCACCTAAGACAACATATCCTGTTTCCAATTCTTTGACAAAATAAGGATTATTACCTTCTTTGATCATCTGGATTCTGTCGCAAATCAGGCACATTCTTTAGCTCTTCCTTTAGATGGTAGATATTGAAATTCAGCGTAGTATGAAATTTACAGATCGGTACCTGCGGCTTCAGCGGGTTTCTCGGCAGGTTTCTTTGCAAAGAGCTTGCCGGATTTCTTGAGCTGATAGGCAAGAATCATGATGGTTACCAGCATAACAAGCGTGCAAACGATGGAACCTTCTGCGCCAAAGCTACCGCCGGTAAGCCAATCCGGGCCACTGCCAGGAGCAAACTGCAGCAAAGAACTGCCTGTAGTGCTACCGCTTACCAGAACGCCAAAGATATTGCCTTGGGCAAAGTTCCAGGCTCCGTGAATGCCAGCGGCTCCCCAGAGATTGTCAGTTTTGATGATATAGAACGTCTCTAAGATGCCAAAAAGAATTAGGTCGATCAGGGATTGCATAGTAAAGCCGCTGTTAAACATATGGAGAAGACCAAATAGACTGCTCGAAACCACGATTGCAATAATTTTGTTGGACTTCTCTGCCATGACAGGAAGAAGCCAGCCCCTAGTGATAAGTTCTTCTGTTCCGCCCTGAATTATCCAAAACGGAATGGTAAGAATAACAAAACCAAGGGCATAGGGCGTAAAAGTAGTGCCAACTAATTGATAAGATCCGGTCAAAATGAGAATCAGCATCACAACAGAGAAAAGAAGAATTCCTAGACCAAAGCCTTTGAGCAGCTCTTTCTTCCAGTTGTCTTTGTAAAATCCTAGGGTAACAATCGGACGTTTTTCAAAGAGTTTTACCCACAGGAAAAAGAGACCTGCAATAAAGACAAAGGAAAGAAGCGTTACCAGAAGATAGTAGTCTCCAAAAATCTCTCTCAGATTGAGGGAATCGGAAAGGCGATTTGGAAGTTCTGGGTGCGTTATGTAGTAAGGGGCAATAATAAGAGCTGCTGAGATGGCCATTACAATAGCGCCAATAATTTGCCCAACGACCAACAAGAAAACGGCTAAAAAGGGACTAAGCCAAGCTGGAGTTAGTCTCTTTGCCAGCTTGACGTCGGAAAACATGCGATTTTCTTGCATAAAAACTCCTGGCAGAGGTGCTCAAAGCACATCATGTAGATGGCGAAATTTCATCGATGATAGCGGCAGACAGTGCCTGCCGGTAATTAGTTCTCTTTATACTCTAAGAGAAAATCGCAACAATCGCCACCGTGGCCTATGGTTTTTGTACGACCCCAGACAAGCTGTGGGTGTAAGTTGCCATATCCCGCATCGTCACTATCACAGTATGCAGCGGTTATTTCGGGGCAGCCATATCTTTTGGTTATCTCGTAGTAGGGGCAGCTCACAATATTGAGGCGAGCTTCGTTGCCATGGCTTTCCGGATACTCAAAGGCAAATCCAGCACTTGCTGTGCAGCTTTTCTCGATACCTGATTTAAAAAGACGTGGAAACCTGCGTGCAAGACCAAACGTTTTGATGACCCATTGGAAGAGCGGGACTCGTTTGGCAGCAAATCGCTGGAAATACTCGCGAATATACCAGACGGCCTTTTCTTGTGGGATGCCCTCTGCACGTAGAGCTTCATATACAGCAATACCAGGGTAAATGCGCTTGTAAGAATGAGCGCGAAGCTCCTTGGAATCTGATGAGTTTTCTGCGCAGAGCGCTTCGTATCGCTTTTGTGCCGCCTGTGTAATCTGATCTGCTTTTGCCGTGCCGATCTCCTCGGCGGCTATTGCGCACGTATCTTTAATGAGCTGCTGAACTTTCATATGAGCCTCACAATTTGTAAGAAATGCCCTGTTGAAAAGCAAAGTAGAACGTACTAACAATTGTACGCTTAAATTTTATGGAACACAGCAAGCGTAGATGTCCAGCGATGGTTTTAGGTAAAGTTTTTTAGTATTTCCAGGCCAAGGAGTAGTGCCTTTTCATGCGAATCTTTGCCAAAGTCTCTCTCGTCATATTCGTGGACGTTTGCCAAAGAGTCTGCTGTAAAGAGGAACTGTCCAAACTGCGCCCCTCGTTTTCTGCAGCAAGCAGCGAGGGCTGAGCACTCCATCTCTACAACTGAGCATCCTTCTTGCAGGCGATACTCAACCATATCTTTTGTCTCACGGAAGAAGCCATCAGTAGTCCAGGTAGTACACGTTTCAAAAGGGAGGCCGTCTTTTTTGAAGGTCTCTTCTATGACAGAGATTGGCTCTTCGTCGAGCTCTATATATCTTGATGCTGGAAGATAGTGATAGGACGTTCCTTCTGCTCTAAGAGCTTTAGTTGGGACGAGAAAAGCATTTTCTTGCATCTCTTTTAGAACGCCGCATGAGCCGACTGCAATTACTTTCTTACATCCACAGGTAACCAGTATGTCCATTATCTGTGTGGATGAAGCAGATCCAGTAGGGGATTGAACTAAACAGATTTTCTCGCCATGTGAAGTTAAGACGTAGACTTTGATGTCTCGAGAAACGGTCACGATTGTTTCTACAACTTCTGCTCCGTGTTGGTTGGCGTAATCATGGACAACGTCTCCGAGAAATGCAAAGAGGCACTTTTCTGGTAGTTGACCTGCGGTCCATTCGTGATCTGCCGTAATAATCTCTGGGGAGACATTGTCATATTCTAAAAGCGGTATTTCGTTTTTTATAATCACGGGAGCTCCTGAGTTGGAAGTGTCTTTGAGAAGTCTACCATCATTAAACGTTGCACTTGCTTTGAGAATTCAAGGGAAAAAATAGCGTCGGATAAACAAAACAAATTAAAAACCAATCTGTTTATTGATTGACAACGTATACCATTTGTATCAAAATCAGCTTAAAAGGAGCTGATACTATGGCAACAAGTCCTACTCAAATTCGCATCGATAGTAATGTTAAAACAGAAGCAAATGAACTGTTTAAAAAGCTCGGCATTGATATGTCAAGTGCCGTAAACATCTTCTTACGCCAGTGCGTTTTGCACGGAGGCCTTCCTTTTAAAGTGGAAATCCCAAAGTTTAATGCTGAAACACTGGCTGCCATGGAAGAAGCACGCGATATCATGTCAGGTAAAATTCAAGCAACATCCTACAACACCACAGATGAGCTGTTTAAAGATATGTAGCAAATCATGTCTAGGAGTTCTTTTGTGTACTCTTCTGGGTAATTGATGGAATACTCGCCATGATATAAGTCTTTCTTTATTTCAAGAACGCTACCAGGCAGTGCCTTATGCAATTGTTCTGCTGAACGGATCATCTTTTTCTGTTCTTTTTCGCCGACAAGTATATGGATGTTGGCGTGGACATCTTGAAGGTTGGGTTTTACCTCATAGGATGTATTTGCTTCCAAGAATGCAATCATGTTCTCTTTTGAGATTTGTGACGTGTCCCGATAATAGTCTTTAAATAAATCTTTACGAATATGAAGATAGTCAAATTGCATTTGAGCAAAGCACTTCTTTTTCACTAAGCCATAACTTAGAGAAAACATTGGTTTAATCAGGGCTTTTGTCAGCTTGGACGGAATGACAGATGCACTTTCAATGACAGCGTTTTGACAAATTGAGTTTCGTTGCGTCAGCATTTCTACTAAAATCTGCGCGCCAAGGGACAGGCCTCCAATAAGGAGAACCGAGCCTCCAAATTCTTTATCAATAAAAGAAATGAGCCGACTTGCGTTTTTCTCGATGCTTATAAAATCATTGTCACTACCTGCATGTCCGTCAAGGATTGGCAGCACAACGTGATACCGATTCTTTAGCAGTTCAGCCTCGGCTTTATAATTCCACCAAGATAAACCGCCACCATGAAGCAGCATGATTACGTCGTTATTTTGTTTTCCAAACTCTATTGTTTTCATGGCTGCTCGAATCAGTCACTTAGCTTGAATTTTCTGCGAGATATCTTTCTGTATTCTGCAGGAAATAATCCCGTATTGTTTTTAAAATTTGCAGCAAATCTTCCTGCATTGGAATATCCAACAGCTGAAGCAATCTGCTCTATTGCAAAGTCTGTAGAGGTCAGGAGCATTTCCGCATGACTCATGCGTCGCTGCTGGATGTATTCAGAAATAGTGCAGTGATATATGCATTTAAAGGAGGTTTTCAATTTTGTTGTACCCATGCACGCAATTCGAGCAAGCATAGCGAGTGGAAGCTCGGTGTTGTAATGGTCATTGATATAGGAGGTAACATTGCTCAAGGCATCTACGTCCTGTTGAGATATCCTTGTACAAAGATCATTTTTGCTCTTTTTCCCATGTTCATAAACAAGAGAAACGGCTTCTGCAACCTTAGATTCATAGAACAACTTTGCTGGTATGCCTTTACCTTTATAATCCCAAACTTGCTGTAAAAGATGTGACATCTCCGGAAAGTTAAACGTTTGCCCTATTCGACTGAAAGCCTCATGTGGCGGAATGTAGTCATCAGGATATCTTTCACGTAGATATTTTTCATAATATGCAGGAAATACTTCTATGCCCACGGACCGAACTGGAATGTTCTTATGAAAAATAGCCTTATAGGTTTCATGTCCTCCGTAAAAGGATTTTACACATCCTGCAGTTAGACGACGGTAAGGAGTTAGCTCTTCACCAGATACTGAATCGTAATAGGTGATGCTTAAACATTCTGGTGTGTTTAGAGAGACAAAGCTATCTTCAAAGAAATAAAAATCGTGGATTTTGATATCAAACAGATTCTTTTCTCCATAAACCCAGTAATATCCACAGGCTACTTCTTCTGGAGCAAGATACAATTTTCCAGCAGGGCTGAAGTTTGGTGACGACTCTATTTCAACAAATCCACTGCGAGTAAGCCAATCCTCATAAAATTCACTGATTCCCATGCAAGCACCTCAGAATCATACAAATCGGACAAAATTACATACTAATCGGACGAATAACAATTAGTAGAGCTATTTCGATTTCCCTGATATTTTATGCTGTTTTTAAGGTTAGATGCAACTAACTTCATATTGTTATAGCGTCTTTTGGATTTCAATATGAATGCAAATGGAGGTCATTAATCATGACAAACAAAATGAATATCAAGAAACAGAGCCTTACAGTTAAGGAACTCATTACGGTCGGCATTTTTTCGGCGCTCATTTTTCTATGTATCGCGTTTAGTGGGGGTCCGTTTGCAATGTTCCCTGCTTTAACTTTTTATTATCCAGTGGGCGCTGCACTTCTTGCTGGACCTGTATATCTTCTATTAGTAGCAAAAGTTCCAAAAACAGGACCAATTTTTATAGCGGGACTATTAATGGCAACTTTTTGTTATGTAACAGGAATGCATATTGGTATGACCATTGGATATCTAATCGGCAGTATGCTTGCGGAGCTTGTTGCATGGTCCAGACGTTATAAAAGTATAAAAATTAATATTTTGTCTTACGTTGTTTTCTGTCTTGGCGGAACTGGGTCATATATTGCCTATTTCCTTAATCCGCAGGCTTGGATAAGTCGAATGTTGGAGAAAGGCACGCCCCTTGAATATGTAGATACGATGACAGCATCTGTTAACCAGTGGGTTTTAGTGACTATGGTAGCAGGCACGATTTTAGTTGCTCTTATTAGTGGTTTTATCGGCAGTAAGCTACTCAAGAAGCAATTTGAAAAAGCTGGGATAACGTCATGATTTGGAGCGCGTATACAATAAAACATTCTGAATCACGATTTGATCCACGCACTAAATTCATCCTACTTGTTCTATGCGTGATTTCTTCAACGATTGCAACATCGCTTCAATATGAGAGCGTGCTTGTTTTTGCGGTTGTTGTATTTGGGTGTGTAAACGGAAAAGTTCGTAGGTCACTTCTTTATGCAGTTTTTTATGCCATTTTTTATATGGTGACGTTATTTATTATGTCGCTCGAAAAAGGAATACTTTATACCGTCTTTACAGCTTGGCTGGGCTTGTTTTATACAGTCTATCCTTGTGCATTCTTGGCAAGTATTATTCTTTCTACAACTAAAGTTAATGAATTTCTGACCGCGATGAACAAAGCGCGCATCCCTAATAAGATTGTTATTCCTTTAGCAGTTATGCTTCGATATATACCGTCAGTTTGTGAAGACTGGAACCATATAAAAGACGCCATGCGACTTAGAGATGTGAGTCCCTCTTTATTTGGATTTTTTAAAAACCCAGCCATGATGGTGGAATGCCTTTATGTCCCGTTGTTAATGACGGCCTCCAATACGGCTGATGAGCTTTCAGCTGCTGCGGTTACACGTGGGATAGAGAATCCAAAACTACGCACTTGCCACCTTCAAATTAAGTTCCGGAAAAGGGACTGGATTGCTATCGCTTTTGCAGTTTACGTACTTGTTTTGGGTTGTGTTTGGAGGGGTTTATAACGCATGATCGAATTCAGGCACGTATCCTTTTCGTATGACTTGCACGGGGAGCAAGAAGATATTCGCAAGAAGGATAGTTTGCACGATATCAATTTAAAAGTGAACGATGGAGAATGTGTCCTCCTCTGTGGAAAAAGCGGATGTGGTAAAACTACAATAACTCGCCTTGTGAATGGGCTTGTTCCAAACTTCTATACAGGTAAGTTGACTGGAGAGATTCTGCTTGATGGGTGCAACATTCCAGAAATGCCAATATACGAAGTTGCATCTCATGTTGGGTCAGTCTTCCAGAATCCAAGAACGCAGTTTTTCAACGTGGATACAGATAGCGAAATTGCTTTTGGTATGGAGAATCTTGCATTACCAAGAAAACTGATTGAAGAAAAAGTAGCGTCCACAGCAAAAGATTTGGAGATTGAAAGTCTACTTAAACGAAATATTTTTTCTCTTTCAGGAGGAGAAAAGCAGAAGATTGCCTTTGCCTCTGTATATGCTATGAGCCCATCCGTTTTTTTGTTGGATGAGCCATCATCCAATCTAGACATTGAAACGATAGCTGCTTTAAGAGCCCATATCAAAAGGCTTAAATCTCAAGGGAAAACTATTTTAATCGCTGAACACCGACTCTATTATCTGATGGGAATAGTCGATCGAATTGTCGTAATTGATGAGGGGCAAATAAAAAAGATTTTTTCTGCCAAAGAGTTTCAAACTTTGACCGATGAAGAACGCCAGGGCATGGGTCTTCGAACTACTAACTTGCAAAAAGAACTTCCCGAAGTAATCAACGGAGAAGCGAGTGATGTAAAACTAGAGCTGAAAAACGTCTCTTTTTTCTATAAAAATAAAGCTGTGATAAGTGATATCAATGCAAAGTTTTCACAAGGTGAAGTTATTGCGATTGTAGGAAAAAACGGCGCCGGAAAGACAACGTTTTCCCGGGCTCTTTGCGGACTACATAGAGAAATAAAAGGAGATTATTTCTGGGATGAAAAGGTAGTCTCAAGGAGGAAGCGACAGAAAATCTCTTATATGGTTATGCAGGATGTGAACTATGAGCTTTTTGCAGAGAGCGTAGAGGCGGAATGTTCTTTCGGAATAAATAGACCAGATTCACGAGTTATTACAGAAACGATGGATACGCTCGATCTGTTATCTCTTGCCAAACAACATCCAGGTACGCTTTCTGGTGGACAAAAGCAAAGGGTAGCCGTTGCCGTGGGGCAAGTCTGCAAAAAAGAAATAATCGTCTTTGATGAACCTACCAGCGGACTAGATTATGAAAACATGTCCAGAGTGGTGAGAATCGTCCAAAATCTTTCTGAACAGGGAAAAATTATATTTGTTGTTACGCATGACTTTGAATTTTTTTGTAAAACATGTAATCGCATGCTTGTGTTTTCAGATAGTGAGATTAGCTGCGATTTAAAGTGTTGTGAAGACAACAAAGAACAGATAAAGCAAAAGTTCTTTTCCGCCGTAGGTGAAAAAAGAGGTGATTTGTTTGAATAAAGTTCGAGAAAATCCAGTTAAATTACTTCTAGAATGGGCAGGAAGTGATAAGTGGTACTTATTTATGTCTGTATTATGCGCATTCTTGAGTGGGTTATTTGTAATTGGACCGTATGTTGGCATTTATCAGTTAATGGACACCATTCTACTTGGAACGCTAACGAAGAAAGTATTGATAGACTGTATTGTCTTGGTAACCGCAACGACAATTCTTCGCATGGTGTTGCTTGGTCTGTCAGGCACACTCTCGCATAAAGGCGCCTATAACGCTTTGTTTAAGGTGCGCTGCATGATTATAGAACATCTTGCTAAAGTTCCACTTGGATATGTCAATGAGCGGAGTACGGGCGAAATTAAAACTGTTTTGAATGAGGACATTGAGAAGTTAGAGCTTTGCCTTGCGCATAATATTCCGGAATTTGTCAGCTACTTTACTGGCCCTGTAGTCATTTTTGCTTATCTCGTGACCGTGAATATCCCGCTGGCACTTATTTCTCTGGTCCCTTTACTTTTAGACATTCCGATAATGATGAGTGTGTTTAAAAAGATGTCTGAGGTATTGCCAGAGGCTAATACATCTCTTGCTAACTTTAATTCTGTCATGGTTGAGTACGTTCGAGGCATGCGTTTAATTAAGGCATACCGAATGGGCAGTAAATCATTTAAAAAATTTAGAGAAGCTATTCTCGATGGAAATAGAGCATGGAACAAGATTTCGAAAAAAACCGCACCTTTATATGCAGTATTCATTCTATTACTTGAGTCTGGACTTTTATTGATTGTCCCACTGGGTGGAAAGTTTTTCCTACGGGGATCAATCACAGCAAGCGTGTTTCTCTTGTTTGCTTATATTGGCTCATTGTATTTAACGGAATTGCTTCCACTTCAGCAACTGTCTAGTAATTTTGCTCAGGCATTTAGTGGCGTTACAAAAGTAAAAGAATTACTGGCGTTTCCAACTTTCGAAGGTGGAGATCCTTGTCCTAAAACCCATGATATAGAGCTAAGAGACGTGAGCTTTTCATATGATGGAAAACTAAACGTGCTTGAAAATTGCAGCTTACATATCCAAGACGGCGAAAAGATTGCTGTTGTAGGCGCTTCTGGAGCAGGTAAAAGTACAGTTGCAGCATTGATTGCACGTTTTTATGACGTGGATAGAGGAGAGGTTTTGATTGGAGGAAAGAATGTCAAAAGCATCCAATATGAAGCGCTCCTTGAACATATTTCTCTTGTTTTTCAAAAAACTTTTCTGACACAGGACTCTGTTTTTGACAACATTCGCATGGGGATGAACGCTTCTTTGGAGCAGGTGCGGGAAGCAGCGAGAGGTGCACAAATTGATGATTTTATTATGTCGCTTCCTAATGGATATGATACAAAAGTTGGAAGTTACGGTTCTCGCTTCTCAGGCGGAGAAAAGCAGCGAATTGCCATCGCAAGGGCAATCTTAAAAAATGCTCCAATTCTTATTTTGGATGAAGCGACGAGTGCTGCTGATCCAGAAAATCAGATGGAAATTGACAAGGCAATTAGAAATCTATGTATAGGAAAAACAGTCATCATTATTGCGCATAGACTTAGTGTGGTTGGAATGTGCAATAAAGTTGCAGTGGTGAAGAATCGCACGATTTCAGATTTTGGTACTCACAACGAGCTGCTTTTACGTAATAAGTACTATAAAAAAATTTGGGATGACTATGAACTAACAAGGAATATTACCTATGGAAAAGGAGAGTTAGGAAGATGAGAAAAAATCTTTTCCATAAAAATAGCCAGTTTTATAGCGGTTTAATATTGACTGTCTGTGAAGGGCTTCTTTCTGGAAGTAATTATATTGTCATTTATATGGTGCTTAAGATGTTGTATGACCAAGTCGCTGATATGAGTAAGATTTTCAGCATATCTTGTTTTGTTGGGGCAATCTTTGTATTACGACTTGTAATTTACAGCATTGGTTATACACATACTCAGATAGGCGGCGCTGAGGTGTCTAAAAATATTCGACTCGGTCTTGGCGATAAGTTGAAAAGGATTCCACTGTCCAGATTTACTTCAAAACATGAAGGACAATATATCAATATTATGACGGCAGATGTAAGCAGCTATGAGCAGATTCTGACGCATAAGCTCGCCAGCCTTGTAAAGAATGGAATTTTGACATTAATAGTTATCGCCTTCACGTATGTACTCTATTTTCCAGCCGCGGTCATCCTGGCCAGTTCTCTTCTTTTGTTGATTCCAGAAATGTTGCTGTCATTTCAAATTGTAAATAAGTACGGCGTGGAGAAAAACTTAGTTACTGCAGAAGCCATAGGACAAATAGTCGAGTACATTGACGGAATTCAGGTTTTTCGATCCTATGGAATGGGAGGCACTAAAAATAGAAACACAATAGACGTTATGCGAAAATTTAGCACGGTCAGTTATCAATATGAGGCGCATGGTATACCGGTTAATTTTGCTTTTAACATAGTAAATTGGCTTACTGTTCCATTGGTCATGTGGGTTGGTTTTCTCGCATGGCAATCGGGGGATATTCAATCAATCAGTTTTTTGTTTCTGTGTATGCTGCCAATGATTTTAGCCAAGCTTGTTACCGCAATTTCAGTTGATATGTTTAGTTACAGGAACCTTCTGATATCAAAGACAAACATTCTAAATGTGTTGGAAGAAAAAGAAGAAATGAAAAGTGCTGATGTTTTTCTCCCAAAGAAGTATGACATCTCATTTCACGATGTGTCGTTTTCCTATGTATCTAAAAATCCTGTTTTGAAAGAAATGAGATTTTTCATCCCACAGCATGGATTAACTGCAATCGTGGGAGATTCTGGATCTGGTAAATCAACAATTCTGAATTTGATTGCAAAGTATTACGATTCGGAAAGTGGAGAAATTAAAATAGGGGAGCAGTCGATTAATCACGTCAGTTCAGAAGATGTTCTAAGCCTGATTTCAATGGTTGATCAGGACACCTTCTTGTTTAATGACACGGTAAGGGAAAACATACGCTATGCAAAACCCTCTGCTACAGATGAAGAGATAGAAGATGCTTGTAAAAAAGCTAACTGTGATACGTTCATTTGTAAAATGGAAAAAGGCTATGACACCCCTGTTGGCGAGAATGGAAATCTACTTTCCGGTGGTGAACGCCAGCGACTTTCGATCGCTCGCGCCATATTAAAAGACAGCCCAATTTTACTTCTTGATGAAGCAACATCCTCTTTGGATATTGAAAACGAATTAGCTGTAAAACAGGCAATTTCAAATCTTCTACAAAATAATAAAACCGTTGTAATGATTGCTCACACACTGTCTACTACAAAAAATGCTAATCAGATTCTTGTGGTGGCTGATGGGAAAGTTGTGGAGTCTGGAACTCATAATCAGCTTTTGTCGCTGAATGGTAAATATTCTGATATGTGGAACGCTGAACAACTTATTACGGCATAACGTAGATTGAGATTTAACTTATAAACGAAGAGTGCTATAAGGGTTATTTTCCGGCGAGGATTATCAAATTTGATTACTTTTCCACTGCTAAATCTAGAGATCATCTATTCCGCGACAGACTGCTTCGTTGCGGTGATAGAACTTTCTAGCATCTTGCGAGACAAGATCACAACACACTCAACGTGCTTGGTGTGAGGGAACATGTCCACAGGCGTAACGCGCTCAATGGCAAATCCACTGTCGAGAAGAACCTTGAGGTCCCTAGCCTGCGTCACAACGTTGCAGCTCACGTACACGATTTTCTTCTGAGCTAGCTGAGCTGTTGCCTTAAGGAAGGCGGGCGTTGAACCTGCACGAGGTGGATCAAGAATAATGACATCAAAGTTTTGACCGTCTTTTGCCAGAGCTTGCATGTAGCGAGTGGCATCATCGCAGATAAACTCAGCTTTAAGCTTATTGTTTCGAGCGTTTCTGCGAGCCATCTGAATGTTGTTTTCAACCTGGTCAACGCCAGTGAGCAAGAGGCTGATGCCTTGAGCTTCAGCGGCGTGTGCCAAGCAAAGTCCAATGGTTCCCGTGCCGCAGTAGGCGTCAAGAACTCGCAGGTTGCTGGCTTGCGCGGAAGCGGTTGCTTGTGCTGCGGAGTTGGCCTGCGCAGCGCTGGTCTGCGCAGCGCCGGTCAACGCGGCGCCCGCCTGCGCAGTATCGGCGGGCTCGGCGCCAGCAAGCTTGGAGCCAGCTAGCGCGCCGTCGATAGCCATCTGATAGAGCACCTCAGTTTGCTGAGGGTTGGTCTGGTAGAAACTGGTTGGGCCAATCTCAAACGTGCAGCCCAAAAGTTTGTCGCTCATGGATGTTGAGCCCCAAAGCAGACGGGTTTCTCGCCCTAAGATTGCGTTGGTGCGCTTCTGATTGACGTTCAAGAAGATGCTGGTCAGCTCGGGGTGCGCCTTGCGAAGCGCAGCAATAAACTCCTGCTCGTGGGGCAGGTGCCGACCGTTGACCACTAGTACCAGCATGACGTCATCGGTGGCATATCCGCAGCGCACCACGCCGTGGCGAAGCGCTCCTTTGCCGCGATCTTCCTGGTAGGCGTGGATGTTGAACTGACCGGCAAGATACGCCACGTCGTTGAGGATAGCGCGAGCTCGACCGTCCTCTACCAGGCATTCCTTTGAAGCAATAATCTTGTGCGTTCCACTTGCGTAAAAACCGGAGCGAACCGTGCGGCCCTTACCCGGCGCAAACGGCGTTGCTGCCTTGTGGCGATACGCCAGGGGCTCGTCCATTCCACGGATGGGCTCGATAGTTACGTTATTGATGCTTGCTAGTGGGGCGAGAAGTTCTTCTACCTGCGCCTGCTTGCGCTTAAGTTGGATAGGATAGGGGACCGAAAGCCATTCACAGCCTCCGCAGCTACGCGCAATAGAGCATGTTGGTGTCTTGTATCCCATAGGTCCTCTCCAAATCTTGGGTTACTACTATACCGTTTGCGGGCTTAAATGGCACGTTGAGGGGATTGTTGTGTCTAATATGTTTCATTTTTTGTATCGTTTCCCGTTTATGTAAAAAAACCGTTAGGCTATCAGGCACAGTATTTTGGCGAGACAAAGGGGTGGATTATGGCTCTCATCAGCAAGATTGGCATCATTGGTGCTAATCACGTCGGCGCTCATGTTGCAAATGCCCTGCTTTACCAGGGACTTGTTACGGAGCTCTTTATTAGTGATACAAACGAAGTTCTGTGCAAAGCTCAGGTAAACGACTTGCTGGATGCAATGCCATTTTATCCACACCCTGCTCGCGTCTATGAGCTTGATGACCGCTATGAGGAGCTTGCTGGCTGCGACATTATCGTTAACGCTGCAGGTCACGTAGCTGCTGCTGCAGGAAACCGCGACGGTGAGCTTTTTGTTACTACTGATGAGGCCAAGAAGTTTGCAAAGCGCATTGCAGATGCTGGCTTCGACGGCGTTTGGGTCAACATCGCAAACCCATGCGACGTTGTTACCACCGAGCTCCAGTATCTGACTGGCGCCGATCCAAATAAGGTTATCGGCTCCGGTACCACGCTGGACTCCGCTCGACTCCGCCATGCGCTTTCCGGCGCTACCGGCTATCCAGCATCTTGCATCAACGCTTGGATGCTCGGCGAGCACGGCAACGGCATGTTTGCTTGCTGGTCGCACGTTTCCATAGGCTGCCTCACCCTCGACGAAGTTGCAGCTCAGACGGGCAAGACCTTTGACCTCCCAGAGCTTGAGCAGGCTGGTCGCATGGGCGGTTATGTCACTTACAGCGGCAAGCAGTGCACCGAGTACTCCATTGCAAACGGAGCTGTCGAGGTCATCAAGGCCATTGTCCACGACACCAAGCTGATCACGCCAGTCTCTACGCTGCTCAACGACGTGTATGGCGTTTCTGGCTTCTACTCTTCACTTCCTGCGGTTATCGGCGCTAATGGTGTCGAGAAGGTCTTTGTGCCCGAGCTCTCCGACTCCGAGATTGAGGCATGGCGCAAGTCTTGCGAGCACGTTAAGGGCAACATCGACCAGCTCGGTTGGCTCGAGGTAGATGCTCGTATCGACTAGCACGCCGCGGGTTCCGCACCGGCTGCGAGCTGCGACGGGCGCGAGCAGCGTCGGCTGCGAGCATAGCCTGCGAGCAGGCAATAGTGCACACCGAACACACCTTGGGGCTTCTCCCGAGGTGTGTTTTTTGTCGATTGAGCGTCTTCCTGTCATCTTTTGATTACCCTCTGGTTGCGAGCCTGAAAAGTACATCATGTCTGAGTAAATTTGCTCAGACATGGCGAGAAAAACCGGCAAAACACTCAGACTTGGTACACTTTTCCGGCAAATCGTTCAGACTTGGCGAGAAAATCAGGCTCTATGGGAACGACCGTGAAAACCAATTCTGGATCCAAAAGTCACGTCACAAAAGGCCCGCCTGAAAAGTGCAAAGAATCTGTATTTGAGGCACAGATTCTTTAACAAAATCAGGCAAATCCACCGATTCTTTGATGCTTTTAGGCAAAAGTTACAGATTCTTTGCAGAAATTAGGCGCGCTTAATCCAAGCCGTACAGGTCGGTTGCTTTTCTCGAAGAGACGATCTTCTCGCCACGTGCAGCGTTCTTCTCGCCACGCCCGCTCACATCTCGCACGTTGCGCGCAACCGCGCCTCACGTGCACCACAAAACCCTCGTTTCACCTGCGATTTTTGAACAATATTTAAATAAAATTTCTCTTGACTTGCAATCAATGTGATATCACAATGATGCCAACAGAAGGCTCATTGTCACAAAGGAGATCTTATGAGCACCGAGAAAATCATCAAATCCAAGAGTGGTTGGCTGTTCCTGCTGATTACCATTGCTCTTTTTGCAGTCGCAGCCCTGTTTTTGGCCAATTTTGTACTTAGCGCTATAGCTGCAGACAGAAATCCTCGCCTAGATCCATCACTCCCAAGCATTATTGGCGCGCTGGTATTCTTCTTTGCAGGTTTGTTTGTTTCGAGCGGACTATTCAGCCTTCAGCCTGGTCAGGCAAGGGTATGTGTGCTGTTTGGTAAGTATATTGGCACCGTCAAGGATGAGGGTCTCCGCTGGGCAAATCCATACTACGCCAAGACTCTTTCTACCAACCTGGGTGACCTTTCTTCTCTCGCTGCAGGCGTTACTCCCAGTGTAAAAGTGCACACCTCCATCATTTCCACCCGTGCTCGCACACTAAACGGTGACGTTCTCAAGGTCAACGACCGTATGGGTAATCCAATCGAAATCGCCGAGGTTGTTGTTTGGCGCGTCAGCGATACCGCAAAGGCTCTCTTTGACGTCGACGACTACGACAGCTACGTTGCTATGCAGGCAGAGACCGCGCTCAGGCACGTCGCTAGCATCTACAGCTACGACCACATGGAGGACGAGTCCGAGTCCAACACCGCAATTACTCTTCGTTCCAACATTGAGGAGGTCTCCGAGGCGCTTCAGTCTGAGCTGAGTCGCAACCTTTCCGTCGCTGGTATTACTGTTGACGACGCTCGCCTCACGCATCTCTCCTACGCTCCTGAAATCGCGCAGGCAATGCTCCGCCGCCAGCAGGCAGAGGCAATCATCGCTGCACGTAAAAAGATCGTCGAGGGCGCCGTTTCCATGGTTGATATGGCCCTCACTCAGCTTTCCGAGAATGGCGTTGTGGAGTTCGACGAGGATCGCAAGGCTGTCATGGCATCCAACCTCATGGTTGTCCTCTGCGGCGAGTCCGAGGCTCAGCCTGTGCTTAACACCGGTTCCTTGCAGCAGTAAAGCATGGCGAGAAACCCATGGCACCTCGCAAACAATATCCACTTCGTGTAGCTCCAGAAGTCTGGGAGGCGGTTGAACGCTGGGCGCAAGATGATATGCGTTCAACCAATGCTCAGGTAGAATGGATTCTTCGCGATGCGCTGAGAAGAGCAAAACGCTCTCCAAAAGTTCAAGACAATCGTGCGAACAAGATAGATACATTGGAAGAAGGAAACTAACATGGCCGACAACATTCCACAGCCGCCCGTTCCTAACGCTCCCGTTCCCCCTGCTGCTTCAGCTGCTCCTGCGGCCCCAGCTTCACCAGCAGCCCCTGCGGCTCCCGTACCAGCTGCGCCTGCAGCTTCTGCTGCACCTGTAGCTGCCGCTACACCGGCACCAGCCCCAGTTCCAGCAGCTCCTGGCGAGGTTGTTCCCGTGCTGAGCGTTCAGCACTTCACCAAGAAGTATGGCTCCAAGGTGGCCGTTTCTGATCTTTCGCTCGACGTTATGCCTGGCGACATCTACGGTTTTATCGGCCACAACGGCGCAGGTAAAACCACGCTTATCAAGTCCATCGTTGGTGCTCAGCCATTTGAGGGCGGTGTCATTTTTGTGGACTCCAAGAACGTGCTGGTTGACCCTGTGGGAACAAAGCAGGTTATCGCTTACGTTCCAGATAATCCAGACATTTACGAGTTCATGAGCGGCATCAAGTACCTCAATTACGTCAGTGACATTTTTGGCGTTCCTGCGGAGAATCGTGTCGAACGCATTACAACGCTGGCCAACCGCCTGGGAATCACGGACTCTTTGGCAAACGCTATCGGTAGCTACTCTCACGGTATGAAGCAAAAGCTGGTTTTGATTTCAGCTCTGCTTCACGAGCCAAAGCTCATCATTTTGGACGAGCCATTTGTCGGCTTGGATCCAGCAGCAAGCTTTGAGCTAAAGAAGATGCTGCACGAGCTTGCTGACCGCGGATCTGCCGTGTTCTTCTCGTCACATGTTCTTGAAGTTGTCGAGAAACTCTGTAATAAAATTGCAATTATTCGTCAGGGCAAGCTTCTTGCCGCAGGTAAAACGGACGAGATTCGTGGCAACGCTTCTCTTGAGGAAGTATTCCTTGGTCTTGAGGCTGGCGCTCCTGGCGTTTCTGCTGATATTACTCAGGACATGATTACTACAAATGAAGGCGCGCCTGTTCAGTCAGTCATTCCTGGCGCACCCGTAGTTGCAGCGCCAGCCGCGCCAGCGCCCGCAGCTCCTGCAGCGCCTGCGGCCCCAGCAGCACCAGCAGCGCCTGCTGCTCCATCCGTGCCTGGCGCACCAGTACCTCCAGGTGCTCCAGTTCCTCCTTCCTTCCCTAAGGAGAACTAGTCATGGCAAACAACGTTCCACAGGCTCCTCAGCGCCCCGATGTGCCTGAGCAGAATCTGCCACTTTCGGGAGATGTTTTTATTCCAGCGCAAGTAAGCGCTGGTCAGATTCCTGTTCTTAATCGCTCTGAGCTCAAATTGCCTTCTGATCTTAAGGTTTTCTGGATGCTGCTTAAAGTTCAGATCACCATGATTTGGACTACGCAGGTTGTGGGTGCTCGAAAGAATTTTGAGAAAAAGGTTGGTGCCAATGCCCTGCCTATTGTCGGCGGCATTTTTGCAGTTGTCGGCGCGCTTTTCATGATGGTTTACATTTACGGCATTGCTACAACTGTTGCCTATGCCGGCTTTACAAGACTGCTTCCTTTAGCAGGAATTCTTGCTGGCGCACTACCTGGTGTTATTTTGACATTTGTAAAAGCTAATGGCGTACTGTTTGCATACAAGGATTACGACTTTATCATGTCGCTTCCTATTAAAAAGAGCACCATTATCTATTCTCGTGTAGCTGCCCTGTATGCTGCTGAGGGCATTTGGTCTCTCACCATTATGCTGCCAATCTTTTTGGCCTACTTTAGCTTTGAAGCGGTCACGCTTCCACGTTTGATTGGCGCTCTGTTTGCACTAATTCTTGGACCTAATCTTGCAGTTTCTGTTTCAATTCTTTTGGCTTTTGCCGTTTCGGCCCTTGCTGCAAAACTGCACTTCAAGTCTCTCGGAGTGGTCATCGGCGGCGTTTTTGGCCTTCTGTTTATGGTTGGCTACCTGTACTTTATCTTCGCCATGTCTTTCAATGCAGACAAGATTGCCACCGGTGTGTCCGGCGACATCTACAACACGGTATTTAGCTTAGCAAGTTCTGTTGGAGTGGTTTATCTTCCTTCGCTGTGGATAGCTGATTTCTTTAGGTCAGGCTCTCTTGTCAGTCTCTTGTTGTTTGTCCTGGTCTCCGTTGGAGCTCCAGCAGCAATCGTGGCAGTTATTTCTCGCTTTAATGACCGAATTAATGCGCTGGTAAGCGAGGATAAGGTCCAGAAGAAGTTCACCACCAAACAGATTTCCACTAAGTCTGCGACGCCATTTATTGCTCTGATTAGAAAAGAGATTCAAACCATCACGGGTTATCCAGCAGTCTTTATAAACATGCTTTTTGGTTGCCTGTTGATGGTTGTTCTCGCCTTTATTTCTATGTTCTTTAATACGGCGGCCATTGTGGAAAACTTTGTGCCTGCGTCCGAGGTTCCACGTTATCTACCTCTGGCAAGAACCGTCTTTGGTATGGTAACCACTTGGTTTGGAACCTCAATGTTCTGTGCAGCCAACTCCGCCGCTATTTCATACTCGCTGGAAGGCCGTTCAAACTGGCTGATGGCAACTATGCCTGTATCCCCAAAGCAGATTTTTGGTGCAAAGATTGCTGTTAACATGCTTTACGTGCTTATCTTCAGCGTGTTGACCCAGATTTTCTTCCTGATTCCTGGTCACATCACCATTGAAACGGCGCTGAGAAACGTCATTCTGCCACTCTGCATTGTGTTCCTGGTGTCTAACGTGGGCCTGGCCATTGATATTCGCCGACCAAACTTTGATTGGACTTCCGTTGTCGATATCACCAAGAGAAGCCTTTCAGTCACCGTGTCTTCTCTTGTAGGTACGCTGGGCTCGATGTTTGTCATTGGCGCAACGTTCATGGTGATGATTCTGCCGGTTATCGAGTCATTTAGCTCGTCAACAGGCGTGATTAACGAGACGCTTCCAAACATTATCTTTGTCACACTGTCACTGGTGAACGCATTTATCGGCTACCTGATCTTTAACAACACCGTTCACCGAGGAGTCAGAATTTAACTTTTGTGATGCGCAAGGGTAGTGCTGAGAAATTCTATGTCATTTACCTGCGATAACAGTAAAAATTCTCCTGGCGAGAAGAAACTTCGAGGCGCCCACCACATGTCGTTTAGCGAATGGTGGGTGTCTCTTTTTGTGCTTTGCGGTACGGTAGGGGGGCTAGAGGTTTTCTTGTTCGGTAAGTAGCAGGAAGGGCCGAAGCATATCGCGCTAGACTCGGGCGTGACCTATCGGCTGACCTTCTCGGCTGCTTGCCGCAGTCAGAGGAGGCATCATGGCCGAAAAGAATGTATCTAAGGTAAAGAATGTGGTCCTGGTGGGCCAAGGTGGCGTGGGCAAAACCATGCTTGCCGAGGCAATGCTGCATCTGACAGGTGCAACCACTCGTTTAGGCGGCCACGCAGGCACAAAGCCCACGCTTGATTACGATTCACAAGAGTCAGAGCGCGGATTCTCTATCTCTACCACTATTGCACCAATTACCTGGGAAAATACACGTATTAACGTGCTTGACGCACCGTGCTATCCTGACTTTGTAGGCGACGCCTATGCGGCAATGAGCGCCGTTGAGACCGCGCTGTTTGTCGTCGATGCAGCTAGTGGACCTGGCACTATTACCACCAGGCTTTGGTTTGCTGCTGAGGATCTTTCTCTGTCCCGTGCGCTGTTCATCAACCGCCTTGACCGTCCTGATGCAGACTATGAGACCGCAATGGCCATGCTCCAGGATCGTTTTGGCTCCTCGCTTGGAGCAGTGACCATCCCAATGGGTTCCGGAGAGGCATTCTCTGGCATCATCGATGTTGTCCATCAGAAAGCTCGTAAGCTGGTAGACGGTAAGCCTGAGGTCACCGATATTCCTGCCGAGTTCCAAGCAGAGGCTCAGGCTGCTCGCGCTGCCCTAACCGAGCTGGTTGTTGAAGCAGACGATGAGCTGATGATGCGCTACCTTGAGGGCGGAGAGATCACGCAGGAAGAGCTTGAGGGCCTGCTGGGCAAAGCTCTTATGGAGCGCATTTTTGTTCCTGTCTTTTCCGGCTCTTGTGTCCGCGAAGAGGGTGTCATCTCCCTGCTGGACGCTATTGACGGTTGGTTCCCAACTATGTCAGATTTTGGACGCATTCCGCTGGTCAATGGCGAGCAGCTTGATATTTCACCTGATGATGAGCGTCCTGTTGCGTTTGCCTTTAAGTCGCTGCAGGATCCACAGAACGGCAAGCTTACGTTTGTAAAGGTGCTTGCGGGTACCGTTTCTGCAGGTGCCGAGCTTATTAACGCTCGCACGCGCAAGCCTGAGCGCCTTTCTCACCTGTATCGTATGTGCGGCAAAGAGACGGCTGACGTTAGCACCGCCGCAGCCGGCGATATCGTAGTAGTTCCAAAGCTCGAGGCCATGACGGGCGACACGCTCTCCGTTACCGGCAAGGTTGAGGCTGCCGCGTTTAGGTTCCCCAACTCCCTGTATCGTACGGCTATTGAGCCTGATGAGCGCGGTACCGAGGGCAAGCTCTTCGCGTTCCTGGAGAAGGCCGCCGACGCCGATCCAACCCTTAAGGTTGAGCGTGATGAGGACACCGGCCAGACCATTGTTTCTGCAATCGGCGAGGCACAAGTAGCCGTTCTTCTCGAGCGTCTTGAGCAGCGAGCTGGCGTTTCCGCACATAAAGTTGCGCTTCGCATTCCATATCGCGAGACGATCCGTCGAGTTGCAAGCGCTCAGGGTAGACACAAGAAGCAGACCGGCGGCTCCGGCCAGTACGGCGACTGCTGGCTGCGCATTGAGCCAAACCCAGACGCAGGCTACGAGTTTGTCGACGAAATCGTAGGCGGCCACATTCCACGCGGCTTCATCCCTGCTATTGATAAGGGTGTCCAGGAGACCATGCGTGAAGGCGTTTTGGCTGGATATCCTATGATTGATGTTAAAGTTGCTGTTTACGAGGGCTCTTACCACCCCGTTGACTCCAACGAGATGGCATTCAAGACCGCTGCTCGTATTGGTTTCCAGAAGGCTGTTGACCAGGCAGAACCCGTTCTCTTGGAGCCTATGGCTCACCTGGAGATTACCGTTCCAGACAGCTACGCAGGTTCCGTCATGGGCGACGTCTCCGCTTCTCGCGGTCGCGTTGAGGGAATGTCTTCCGGCACCGGCGTTTCCGCTGGTGAAACTACCATTAAGGCAACGATTCCATACGCTGAGGTTACTGATTACGCTACAAGGCTGAGGTCCCTCTCGCGCGGAACGGGTGAGTATACCGTTGAGCTAGCAGGATACGAGCAGGTACCGCACGACATCCAGGCTCGTCTTGCTGCCGACTACGCTGAGCGTCGCGCCGCCGGCGAGCGCTAAACCGCAGGTAGACGTACTCTGCGAGTACGGCAGGCGCCGCGAACGCGAAACCACAGGTAGATGAAGCGCTTCAAGCAAGAACCCTCGCATCTTTCAAGTGCGAGGGTTCTTTTACGTTCCTGCAATGCAGTTGAGCGCCGACTTCTTAAGCTTGGCGTACAAAATGGTGCAGCTTAGCCGCGCCTCGCTGAAGAACTGTCATGTTTCTAGTCAAGATAATCGGACGACTGGGGCTTATTGTGTGACAATTAAAGAGTACCGATGCCTGATATACATTTCTATGCATAAACTTCATCTAATATGCTGAAAAATGAATAGAGAAATATAAAAAATCTAACTATAGGTAAATTTCACCTCTAAGGAACACACCTATGACAGATATTCTGCACAATTGAGGGCATATTACACACCTAATGAAGATAATCTGCACGTTTTAGCTATTTTCAGCGTAATGTATACGTCTTTTTGACAGATTATCCGACTTAGGTGTGTTTTGCCATCAGCAAAACAGTACAAGCAACTAATGATGTTGCCCGTACGGTATGGTTGATCGTGGGCGGAAGCTTCTAGAACTTACTTACTCATGTGGCTTATTTTCTTGCCTGTCGGTATTGCGTGGCGGCTATCTGGGTACGTATTTCAGACAAACAGCGTTGAGATGGCGATGTTATTCGTGACAGTAGTTTAAATCCAAGAAAGGCCGCACATGTACCTAGAGCATATCAATGGACCGGAAGACGTAAAGAAGCTGGACGCGGAGGCTCGCGCGGCGCTTGCGCAGGAGATTCGCGACAATCTGCTGGTCATGGAGTCAAAGCACGGCGGCCACTTTGGTCCAAACTTTGGCATCGTCGAGGCAACAATCGCGCTCCATACGGTGTTCAATTCGCCCGTTGACCATATCGTTTACGACGTCTCGCACCAGACATATCCGCACAAGATGCTCACCGGCCGCAAGCAGGCATACATGGATCCCGCGCTCTACGACTCGGTGTCTCCTTACACCGACCCCGCCGAGACCCCGCATGACCTCTTCAAGATCGGCCACACTTCCACGTCCATCAGCTTGGCACTTGGCCTGGCAAAAGCTCGCGACATCATGGGCGGCAAGGAGAACATCGTCGCAGTTATCGGCGACGGCTCCATGTCCGGCGGCGAGGCGCTTGAGGGTTTGAACGTTGCTGGCGAGCTGAACAGCAACTTCATCATCGTCTTCAACGACAACCAGATGTCCATCGCCGAGAACCACGGCGGCATGTACGACCAGTTCGCTGAGCTGCGCCGCACTAACGGAGCTGCCGAGAATAACCTCTTCAAATCGATGGGTCTGGACTACCTGTATGTCAACGACGGCAACGACATCGAGGCTCTTATCGCCGCGTTTGAGCAGGTAAAAGACTCGACTCATCCGGTCGTGGTCCACATCAATACGCTCAAGGGTAAGGGGTACGCTCCCGCGGAGGCAAACAAGGAGAAGTGGCACTGGCACATGCCGTTTGACATCCAGACTGGTCAGAGCCCTGCGTCCGGTTCCTCCGAGTCATATGCCAGCATTTTCGCAGAGTATGCGCTCAAGCGCGCAAAGACTGACCCGAAGTTTCTGGTGCTCATGTCGGCTGTACCCGGCCTGCTCGGCCTTTCGCAGGAGCGTCGAGAAGAGCTGGGAAAGCACTACCTTGACGTGGGCATTGCCGAGGAAACCGCAGTTGCAATGGCTTCCGGCGCGGCTCACGCGGGCGCGCACGTAGTTTGGGGCTCAAGCGCAACCTTTATCCAGCGCACCTACGACCAGCTGACCCAGGATCTGGCGCTCAACCAGAATCCTGCGGTTATCGTGGGTTCCGGCTCCATTAGGGGCTTGATGGCCGCCACCCACCAGGGCCTCAGCAGCATTTCCATGATCGCAAACATCCCTTACATGGTGTACCTCGCGCCGTCCAACGCCGAGGAGTACATCGCCATGCTCGATTGGGCGCTTGACCAGGATAAACACCCTGTCTACATCGCAATTCCTTCCGGTCCTGTGGTCCACGCCGAGGGTCCCGTCCGCACAAACTTCGACGACCTCAACACCTACGAGGTCATGCGCCAGGGCTCCAAGGTGGCCGTTCTTGCCCTGGGTGATTTCTACGACCTTGGCGAGAAAACCGTTGAGGCCCTTAGCTCCACCCTGGGAATTGAAGCTACGCTGGTCAAGCCATACTTTGCCTCTGGTGTTGATCAGAATCTGCTCGACAACCTGGTAAAAGACCACGACGTCATCGTGACCATTGAAGACGGCATTATCGAAGGCGGTTGGGGACAGAATATCGCTAGCTACCTGGGTACTTCTTCTGCGCGCGTGCTGAACTACGGTGTCAAGAAGGCTTTCTACGACCGCGTTAACATCGCGGACCTTATGCGAGAAAGTCATCTGGAGCCTGAGCTTATTGCCGCAGACGTCAAGCAGGTTCTGGGCTTGTAGGCGCTGCGTCGCCGTCGTTGCTACGGCGTTGCACTTCTCGCGTCACATCAAAACTGCAACAAAAAAGAGGGACCGCATCTGCGGTCCCTCTTCTGTATCAAGTGAATGCGCTGTTGCGTCGCAACCTGCAGCTAAAACCTTAAGCCTTAAGAGCGCGGCCCATAGCGTCAGCCTGAACGATAGCTGCATAGAGCTCGTCAGGAGTGACGTCGCCAGCAAGGTTGTGGATGGTCTCGCCAGGAACGCAAGCAGCCTCAGCAATCTTCTTGATCTGCTCGTCAGTGGTGATGCCAACCTCCTCGAGGGTAGTTGGAAGACCAACCTCAAGGCAGAAGTCCTGGACCTCGTCGAACTCCTCCTGAGGAACACCCTCAAGAACAAGCTGGACCAGGGTACCAAAAGCAACGCAGTTGCCGTGAGGTGCGCTGTGGCCACCAAGAGAGGTGAGGCCGTTGTAGAAGGAGTGAGCTGCTGCGCAGTTAACGTTGTCAGCGCCGACACCACTCATGTAGACGGTTGCCTCGCAGATAGCCTCAAGAGCTGGGGTTACAACGTTGTTCTCGCAAGCCTTAATTGCCTGTGAACCGTAATCGCGAAGAGTGAGGTAGCACTCCTTAGCAATTGCCATACCAACGCGGGTAATGCCGGTTCCCTCGAGGGAAGGAGACTCGGTGCGGATGGATGCGCGGCCCTCAAAGTAGGTGCCCAGTGCGTCGCCCATGCCTGCTACCAGGAAGGAAACAGGTGCGTTAGCGATGATCTGGGTGTCGACCATAACTGCATCTGGGTTCTGTGGGTAGAAGAGGTACTTGTCAAAGGAACCGTCATCGTTGTAAATAACGGAGAGGCCGGTGCATGGAGCGTCGGTAGCTGCAACGGTAGGAAGAATAACGATGCGCTTACCAGCGTAATATGCGGTTGCCTTTGCGGTGTCAACAGCGCTGCCGCCGCCGATAGCGACGACTACGTCGATGTTGTCCTCCTCGACGATAGCCTTCATGCGGTTAATCTCGCCGTTGGAAGAGATGCCACCGAAGACCTCGTAGCGACGGTAATAGTCGCCCTTGCCCTCGAAGCTCTGCTCGATCATGTCGTGGGTTGCTTTGTAGCCGCTGTTAGAGCAAACAAACAGGAAGCGCTTTCCCATGTAGCCCATCTCTTTTTCGAACTCGAGACAAGCATTTTTGCCCTGAACATACTTCAGTGGCTCACGCATTGCGCGTAGCATTTTCATAGGTTCCCCTCTCCGGATACGTTTTAGACCTATGTAATTTATGGTAGCACTGTCAAAAGAACATAACAGCAAGGAAAATATTTCTGTGGGAGCAATATTTTCTGGTTTTGCTCACTAAAGCAGCAAGACAGTTGGAAATAATTCTATTTAGAAAACTTATAATATGGAGAAATAAAAATAGGGGATAGGGATGATCTAAAGAGGAAATGAATGTTTGAAGGAAAGGTAGAAACAGCAGAAAAAAACATTCTGTTCTACAAATGGTCAAATTATATTAATTCAAGTGTTCTGATTTGGACCATCTTAACTCTCTATTATCTTTGGCGTGGTTTAAGTTATTTTGATATTGCGCTAGTCCAGAGTGTTGGCGCAATAGCTACAGCAGTACTTGAGATTCCAACGGGTTGGATATCTGATCGTCACGGACATCATATTGTTCTGAAAATCGCTTCTTTTTCTAGACTTGTGGCAATAGTGACCTTAACCTTTGCAAATGGTTTTTTATTAATGGTTGCTTCTGAATTGTTCTTTTCTTTAGCAAGCGCGTCTCAGTCAGGAGCTGGAAGTGCTTTTCTTTTTGAGGCAACGAATGCAAATTCTGGGATGGATAGGAAGAATGGCGCATATGCTCTAATTCTTTCAAAAATGACAGGGACACAGTCAATTATTAGAATTACAGTTCGTTTAATAGCTCCTGTTCTTTTTAGCATCAATCCTTTGATTCCTTTTGTTATTTCAATCTTTGTATATTTTCTTGGGCTATTAGTAACTTTGGAATTTAAAGAAAATGATGTAAGCCCTAATAGAGGAAGTAATTGCCTGCCAGAAGAAGATGGATTTATAGGGACTAGAACTAGTAAATTGAATCTGAAAGAGTCTGTACAGACGTTTTTTCAGGAACTTATAAAGATTGTGAAAACTAATACTTTTATTTCCCTTTGTATAGTCTCAGCAGTTTCATTGATTTTAGTTAGTAATTACAGCCAGTTTATTGCCCCAAATTTAACCAGTATGGGATTTGATATAAAGTTCCTAGGGATCGTTACCGCTGCTGCAAGTTTAGGCGAGTTTTTTGGATCAAGGCTTACGGCAAAGATAGTAAGAACATTTAAAGATTCTCATAAGAAATCTGCTGAAGATAGTATCGCGTTTTCAGGAAACGTAGAATTTCTCGTTATCTTAGGCGTACTTTCCGTAATTGCGATCTTAATGCTGTGTGCCGGGCTAGTTCCAAGTATATATGTATGTATTTTTACTTATGTAGCGATTAATTTATTTTCAGCCACTTTAAGTATTTTGATAAACAATCAAATGAATTTAATCGCTGAAGAGAATAATCGCGCAACATTACTCTCCGTATCAAATCAGATTGAAGAAATCGCATCAGTGGTTTCAGATCCGTTAATTGGAGTCGCCTTAGACCTTTCAGGATTTGGAACAACTTATGTTGGTTTAGGCTGCATTACTCTTGTGGTGATAGCCCTTATCTTTAGTATTCATTACAGGAAATATAGATAGTCATAACCTCAACTTCTTGTAATTTATTGGGTTAAAGTTATCTGGAAAGTTTACGTGAACATACACTCACGAGCCGGCAAATGATATCCTTGTAGTGTCAAATTTTCGCACTGTGGTCTTTGGAGGACACATGCTTAGTTCTGTCGAAATCAAACCCGATGTCTACTTTGTAGGCGCCCTTGACTGGAACGCTCGTGAGTTCCACGGCTACACCACTGAGCAGGGCATTACCTACAACGCATACCTTATCCTGGACGAGAAGGTCACGCTCATTGACACCGTCAAGCGCCCATTCTCCGAGGAACTGGTCGAGCGCATCAAGAGCATCATCGATCCAGCAAAGATTGACGTTCTGATCTGCAACCACATTGAGATGGACCACTCCGGCAGCGTTCCTCGCATTCTGGAGCTCGCGCCAAACGCCGAAGTCTACGCAAGCGCACCTCAGGGCGTCAAGGAGCTCAAGGCTTTCTATGGCGAGAATATCAACGTCAACGGCGTAAAGACGGGCGATACGCTCAACATTGGTAAGCGCACCCTGACCTTTGTGCAGACTCCAATGGTTCACTGGCCAGACAACATGGTTACGTATTCCGACTACGATAAGATCCTCTTCTCCAATGACGCATTTGGTCAGCACTACGCTTCAAGCACCCGCTTTGAGGACGAGTCTGACTACTGCGAGGTTATGAAGCAGGCTCGTAAGTACTATGCAAACATCGTTCTCCCTTACGGTCGTCAGGCTGACTCTGCTGTTACCGCAGTTAAGGGCATTGGTCTGGAGAACATCGATATTATCGCCCCAGCTCACGGCGTTGCATGGCGCTCCCACATCGCCGACATCATCTCCAAGTACGAGGAGTGGACTACCGGCAAACTTGAGGAGAAGGCCCTGGTTGTGTACGACTCCATGTGGGGTTCAACTGACAAGATGGCTCATGCTCTTCTCGACGGTTTCCTGGCTGAAGGCATTCCTGCCCAGCTCATCGACCTCAAAGAGACTCACATCTCCAACGTCATGTACCACTTCCTGGATTCCAAGTATGTCTGCGTTGGTTCGCCTACGCTGAACTCTAAGTTCTTGCCTACCGTTTCTTCGTTCCTGACCTATATGAGCGGCCTGTCTCCAAAGAATGACCACCGTATTGGCTTTGCATTTGGTTCTTACGGTTGGGCTCCACTTGGACCAAAGATGGTCCAGTCCGAGCTTGAGGCAGCAGAGTTCACCATGCCACTTCCAGTTCATGCTATCGGCTGGCTTCCTTCCGACGAGGACCTGGATGCCGTTCGCGCACAGGTCAAGGACCTTGTCGAGGCTGGCAAGCAGCTCTAATCTAGCGGTATATTGAGCAAGACCCTCACATTCATGCTGAATGTGGGGTCTTTTGCTGTTAAGGGAGCAGAATGGACAAGCGGGGAAGAATGATGCAAATGACCTCGAAGTGACCCTGAAGTGACCTTGAAGTAACCTCGAAGTGACTACAAATTGCCCCCGAAGTGACCCTGAAGTGGTAAAAAATGCGTTTAGTTGGAAAATACACGTTTCTGCATACAACGTTTTGGTTGTGTCCCGAAAAGTGGTGTAAGCAAGCATTTCAGGTGTTTAAAAGAAGTGC
>CAUTUQ010000004.1:0-127496 GCA_963542025.1 uncultured Atopobium sp.
ATATCTTCATAAAAAATATTTACTATATGCTGTCGTACGCCTTCACTACGCTGCGGGAATCCGTGTATGAGGACGTGCAGAAGGAGACGTTTGACTCGATTTATAACCTGTTTGCGGCCATCTTGTCCAAGGGAATTGGTTTGCAGCTCAAGCAGGGCTTGTATCGCGAGTACATAAATTGTGTGGAGGATCTGGCGGTTATTCGAGGCAAGATTGATATGTCGGGAACAATCAGGAATCGTCTTGCTCATCGTGCGCAGGTTACCTGCAATTTTGACGAGCTCTCACAAAACAACTTGTTCAATCAGATCCTAAAGTCCGTAGCCCTGTTGCTGCTCAAGCAGAAGGATGTTTCGATGCAGTATAAGGTTGCTCTCAAGCGAGAATTGCTTTTCTTTGCGGACATTGATGAGGTTGATGTAAAGCAGGTTCGCTGGGCGGATATTCGTTTTCAGCGCAATAACCGCACGTATCAGCTACTGCTTTCAATTTGTCAGCTGGTTGTTGAAGGCATGCTTATGACCACGGAAGATGGCGAGTATCACCTGGCGAGCTTTATCGACGAGCAGAAAATGCATAGGTTATACGAGAAGTTCATTCTTGAATATTACGCGCAGGAGTTTGCCCAGCATGTGAAGGGTTTTTCTGCCAGAGCGTCGCAAATTCCGTGGGATTTGGATGATGGCTACGTTGGGCTTTTGCCGGACATGCAGACGGATATTACGCTTTCGTATGGTGACCAGATTTTGATTATTGATGCAAAGTATTACCAGCATTCGCTCCAGGAGAATTTTGGTGTGCACAAGGTGCATTCGGGTAATTTGTATCAAATCTATACGTATGTGAAGAACAAAGAAGCCCAGGTAAAAGGCTCCGACCGAAAGGTTTCAGGCATGCTTTTGTACGCGCGAACAAATGAGCTGCTTGCCCCTGATGACATGTACCGCATAAGCGGCAATAAGATTTCTGTGCAGACGCTTGATTTGAATAAGGAGTTCTCATTCATTTCGGCACAGCTTGACCGGATTGCGGAAGACCAGTTTGGAATAGAAAAATAGGACCGGCCCTGGACTAGGCAAAAAGCTCTAGCGGAACCGGTCATGTTGATGTAAGTATACAGGCTTTTTTAGATGTGGCTATTTTGGATGAGGTAAATAAATACCTTCTGCAAAAACAACGTTCTTATCGAGAAGTTCTTGTATTCTTCTGGCAACCGAAGTATCCCCATCGATGGCTTTTCTGTAGTAGTTGGCCATTAGTATGTGAGCGTAAACGCTCTTGGGGTCAAAGCTAATGTCTTTTGGGCGAAGTTTTTTCTGAACTGGACATTGGATGCGCATGGGTCTATTCCATAGTTGACGATGATGTGCACACAAATTTCTTAGTACATGTAAAGAATGAACAACACTTGAAAAAGGTTTCCATTGGACACCGAGAGATTTAGCTACTCTTTTGGTTACTTCAATATTATCTGAATAGCTAATCATATTAGAAATTCTTCCAAAGGAGAGGACCTCTACAGCAACCCAGATTGGTACATCATGATATTTTTCATAAGGTGTGTTGAAGTTCTTTTTTGAATAATGCTGAATGATTCGACTTTTGTCATGATCAAGATCTGAAAGAATTCCCGGAATTATAAATTTTTTTGCAAAATTGTGATCCGCATAGGTTTTGCAATCAAGATAGTAAGCATTTGAACCGTACTCATTACCAAATTCGTGGGCAAGCTTTGCTCTAATTGCGATTTCGATGACACTTAATTGCTCTGTCAGCAGAATTCGTAATTTAGCATCTAGGTTAATAAGTTTATTAATATCTTGAAAAGAAGTATTGCCGACAAACGAGTTCTTACCTTTCTCCGGATCTTCTTGAAAATCACGAGCATATCCAGAGAAACGATAGTAATTTGTCCTACTTAAAAATTTCCTCAGTTCATTATCATCTGGGCAGATAAGTCCACGGTCTTGAATTAATAAACAACACATCTCATCGATGCTTTTAAAAGGTTTATTTTCCATGTGAATCCCAATGCTATGAAAAGGCCCACCGCATTTCAGGACGCATTGCGTAGCCTTGGGTGGGCGCTGATGAATTAACTATAAACTAAATAGCAAGATTGTCTAGAGTAATAGGGTTGAAATTGTAAATTCTCTATAGCAATCTCTTCAAGCTATTTATGCAGGTTTATGTATATGATGTGGGCATCAGAGCGTTTCTCGCTAGCCAAGATTTGATTAAGGTGTGACGTATAAACGCGCCGGTAGATCAGTCGTTACGTAAAAGTTTTGCGGGGTTGGGACTCGCGCGGTTTGCGGGCGTGGCTTGGCGTATAGTTATAGAGTTACAAGAAGAAATATTGGCGTGATACAAGGCGTTTTAACTCCGAGAAGAGTGTTTATGCTTGCTATAAAAAATGAAACAAACGTGGTGCTTGCGGTTGATACGTCAACGGACATGCTGGCGTGCACGGTCGCGCGTCTGACCAGGTGCGATATGGTCGCGGAGGGCGCCGGCGCGGGCGCAGCGGACGGCGGGTTCGACGTTGAGGTGCTGGCGTCAACGGATCACCTGTGCCGTCGCCAGGCAAACGTGGAGCTTGTAGGATCGGTTCAGGAAGCGCTTGACGCTGCTGGCTTAACTATGGCCGACGTTGACGCGGTTATCGCAGGTAGAGGACCTGGTTCGTTTACGGGCGTTCGCATTGGCGTGGCTACCGCAAAGGGCATTGCTTGCGGCTCTGGCCTGCCACTTTATGGCGCAAGTGCTCTTGACGCCATGGCGTTCAGCGCGTGGAAGGCGGGCGTGCGCGGTACCGTTGGTGTTGTTGCAGACGCCATGCGCGGCGAGGTCTATCCGGGCATCTACCTGCTGGATGACGTTGGAGCACATAGAACGTTTCCGGTGGAAACCGTCCTCAAGGCAGACGCCTGTGTGGAGGAGTGGTCGAGCAGGACTGATAAGGCCCAGCTCACGCTTACAGGCAATGGTTTAGTGAAGTACCGTGAGCGTTTTGAGTGCGCGGGTTTCTCGACATATACCGATGAAGCAACGTGGTTCCCAACAGGAGAAGGCCTGGTATGCGCGGTGTGCATGCCCGAGTATCAGCAGGCGGGCGCGGGCGATCCGGCGTTGGTGCTGCCCATTTACACGCGACTTTCGGACGCGGAGGAGTCGGAGCGCAAGCGTTTGGGTCTCAAGGAGCCGGCAACGGTGGCCCTGACCGGCGTGGATGATGCGCTGGCCGATATTCACCTGCAGCTTCGTCCGATGACGGTAAACGATCTGGATCAGGTGGCGGAGCTTGAGGCGGCAACGTATGCTGATGCCGCGCATTCGGCCTGGTCAAAGCAGGTGTTCTACGATGAGCTCTCGGGCGTTGGACGTAGCTGGTGGCTGGCTCACGATCGCGGAACGGTTATTGGCTTTGCGGGCGGTCGCCTGGCAGGAGCGCAGTTTGAGGTGGAAGAAGTGGTGGTCACGCCTGAGCGTCGCCGCCAGGGAATTGCATCCAAGCTGGTAGAACGCGTGGCATACGATGCTCAGATGCTGGGCGCATCCGCGATTACCCTTGAGGTGGAGGAGGACAACGCTCCAGCTCAGGGCGCCTATAGCAAGCTGGGATTTGCCGAGGTTGGTCGTCGCCCGGGATATTACGGTCCAGATTGTGCGGCGCTTTTGATGACAGCGCAGCTGCCTTTGGCGGTTGGCGCTGGCTTTGAGGCGAGAAACCCTGAACCTCACGCATCAGTGCGTCCGTGGCCTATTGTTGCAGGTGAGCGCTCTGAAGAGACGCTTGCGGCACTGCGCGAGGCAGGGGATTTGATTCTCAGCCTGGAGTCCTCGTGCGACGAAACTGCCATGTGCATTATGGATTCACACGGCGTGGTCTGCGCAAACGTCGTTGCAACTCAAATTGACTTCCACGCTCGCTTTGGCGGCGTCGTGCCCGAGATTGCTTCTCGCAAGCATACCGAGGCCATTGTGGGTCTTTTCGAGGAGACCATGGCCCGCGCGGGCGCGCACTTTGGTTGCGACACGCTGGTGTCGTCTGACCTGGCCGCCGTTGGTGTTACTGCAGGTCCAGGCCTTGTCGGCGCGCTTGTTGTAGGCGTGGCGTTTGCCAAGGGCTTCTGCGTGGCCACTGACCTGCCGCTTATTCCCGTGCATCACCTGGAAGGCCATCTGCTGGCCAACCTGTTTGAGACTCCCGATCTGGAACCACCGTTTGTGGCTAGCCTGGTCTCGGGCGGCAATACTATGCTGGTACATGTGCGTGCCTGGGGAGATTACGTGGTTCTGGGCTCCACCATTGACGACGCCGTGGGCGAGGCTTTTGACAAGGTTGCCAAGGCGCTTGGCCTGGGCTATCCAGGTGGTCCCGTAATCAGCAAACTTGCAGCTCAGGGCAATCCTAAGGCCATTCATTTCCCGCGCGCGATGATGCACAGCGGCGACTATTCCTTTAGTCTTTCTGGCCTAAAGACCGCCGTTATTACCTACATTGAGGGCGAGAATCGCGCAGGTAGAGCAATCAATCTGCCCGATTTGGCTGCTTCGTTTGAGCAGGCAGTTATTGACGTGCAGGTTGCAAAGGCTAAAACTGCTGTTGAGGAGACGGGCGTCTCCGATTTCTGCGTGGGAGGCGGCGTAGCTGCAAACCCCGCACTTAGAGCTGCATATAAGGAAACCTTTGGTCGTATGGGCGTTCGAGTAACGGTGCCTCCGATGTCGGTTTGTGGCGACAACGCCGCAATGATTGCCGTGGGCGCACTTCGTAGCTACCGTACACAGGGTTTCTCGCCGTTGACCTTGGATGCAAACCCCAACGCGCAGCTGGGATCGTGGTCGTCGGATGCGGCGCCCGTTGTCCCAAGCGGCATGTAAGGAGGCCATTGTGCAAGACGGATTCATCAAAGTTGCAAGTATCACGCCGCGCGTCCGCGTGGCTGACGTGGCGTTTAACGTGGAGAGCTGCCTGGCCGCCATTGAAGAAGCTGCAGGTAATCGCGGTGCCAAGGTGGTTGTGCTGCCCGAGCTCTGCATTACGGGCTACACCTGCGAGGACCTGTTCTGGCAGGATGCGCTCCTGGACGCAGCCGAGCGCGGCCTGGTTTCCATTGCCGCCCGCACGGCCGACGTTGACGCGTTGCTGCTGCTAGGACTGCCTGTTCGCGTGGCCGGCAAGCTCTACAACTGCGCCGCTGTTCTCTTTAGGGGAGAGCTTTTAGGCCTGGTGCCCAAGCGCTACGTGCCCATGTACAACGAGTTTTACGAGGGCCGACACTTTGTTTCTGGCCCCAAGACGGTCACCAGTGTGGACTTTGGCCTGCTGGGCGAGGTTCCGTTTGGTACCAACCAGCTGTTTGCGTGCGATACCATCCCTGAGCTGGTCGTGGGCGCAGAGATCTGCGAAGACCTCTGGGTTCCCATGCCGCCTTCAAACGCGCACGCCGTTGCCGGTGCTACGCTGATCTGCAACTTGTCCGCGTCGCCCGCGCTGGCCGGCAAGTCCGCGTATCGTCGTCAGCTGGTTGCACAGCAGAGCGCACGTCTGATCTGCGGTTACGTTTATGCAAGTGCAGGTGAGGGCGAGTCTACGACCGATTTGGTTTTCTCGGGCCATGATCTTGTTGTCGAGAATGGCCGTGTGCTCGCCGACTCTGGCGTGTTTGGCGAGGGTATTGCGGTGTCCGAGATTGACGTGCTGTCGCTGGCGGCTGACCGCAGGCGCACGTCGACGTTTGAGGTTGCTCCGACGCCGGAGGATTACAAGCACCTGACCACGTATTTCTCGCTGGAGTTTGACGGCGAGGGCGAAGATGCGCGCGACGCTGCAGCCGCACACGCCGCCGCAGGTCGCAGCCACGAGCACGACGTCGCAGGTCGCAGCCACGATGGCGAGGGCAGCGATGGCGTCGAGGGCGTCGAACTTGCGATCCGCACGCCGCTGACCAGGTACGTTGACCCGCATCCGTTTGTACCCGCGATGGACGACGCTCGCGCGGCGCGTTGCGAGGAGATTCTGTCGATTCAGGCTCACGGTTTGGCTTCGAGGCTGGCGCACACTGGCTCTGACCATGCGGTTATTGGCATTTCGGGTGGACTTGACTCTACGCTGGCTCTTCTCGTCACGGTGCGAGCCTTTGACCAGCTGGGATATGACCGCTCGGGCATTGTAGCTGTGACGATGCCGGGATTTGGCACCACGGACCGTACGTACACCAACGCGATTGAGCTGGTGCAGTCGCTTGGCGCCGACCTGCGCGAGATTTCCATTGTGGATTCTGTGCTGCAGCATTTTGCTGATATCGGCCATGACCAGGACGTTCACGATGTTGTGTACGAAAACTCTCAGGCTCGCGAGCGCACACAGATCTTGATGGATGTTGCCAACCAGGTGGGCGGCATGGTCATTGGTACGGGCGACCTCTCTGAGCTGGCGCTTGGTTGGGCGACGTACAACGGCGACCAGATGTCTATGTACGGCGTGAATGCCTCGGTGCCAAAAACACTGGTCAGATACCTTGTTGATTACTGCGCTGACTCGTATGAGGAGCAGGGTGAGGACGAGATTGCTCACGTTCTTCGTGACGTTCTAGACACGCCGGTTTCGCCTGAGCTGCTGCCAACTGCGGCGGACGGTTCCATTGAACAAAAGACGGAGGACCTGGTTGGCCCTTACGAGCTGCACGATTTCTTCCTGTTCCACGTGCTTCGTCACGGAAGTGGCCCGCTCAAGGTTCTGCGTCTTGCCGAGCGTGCATTTGGCACGGGCACTGACCAGGAGGTTTACGACCACGAGACCATCGTTCGCTGGCTGAAGGTGTTCTACCGCCGCTTCTTCTCGCAGCAGTTCAAGCGCTCGGCGATGCCTGATGGACCAAAGGTTGGTTCGGTCTCGCTTTCTCCGCGCGGCGACCTGCGCATGCCATCCGACGCTTCTAGCTCGCTTTGGCTCTCTGAGTTGGAGGGCTTGGACGCGTAAGCGTCTAGTTTCTAGACTCAGTACCCGGCTATTCATGAAAATGAATAGCCGGGTACTTTTATGCAGGTCAATTGTTGCTACGAGTGGGGAAGAGGCGATTTTGTCTCCAAAATGACCCTCAAGTGGTAAAAAATGCGTTTAGTTGGGGATTACAGAAATAGTGTGATTCTATGCATCAAATCTACCTGCTGTTTTGTTTCGGACAAATAATCAGAAATCTGGATAGAATTTGTTACCAGGTAAAACGTAGGTGAAATTTTTCTGAATACTCTATTTCATCCCCAACTAAACGCATTTTTTACCCAAATTGACCCCTGCCAAAGAGGCGCTCATTTTTCCTATGCAAAATCACGAATATTACCCGTACATTATGCACACAGCAAAAATTTACGCCAAAAATTATGCTAATGGCAAGAACACGCAGGTCGATACCACTCGGAGTGCGCACCCGCCGACCGCAAGCTGTGCTTTCCAGCAGCTCAGCGACGTCGCGTACCTGTTCGCAGCCCGCATCCTGTCCGCGTTTCACCCGCACACCGCCCGCACGCCGCCTGCATCCACCAGCCAGCGCATAACCGTTGACGGCTTATACTGCACGCCTACAGAAAATCTAAGTCGGTTTTGTAAGATTTTCGCGATATTTCGTATAAATTGTTTTCCCGTGTGGAATAACTAATAGCGTTGGAAAAGGGCGCTTGGCGCCAATATCGGGCTTAGCCCGAAAGGGAGGTTTTCATTATGAATTTGAAGCCACTTGGAGATCGTGTTCTGGTAAAGCCTGCTCCAAAAGAGGAGAAGACATCCTCTGGTCTCTACATTGCATCCGCAGCTCAGGAGCTCCCTCAGCGCGGTGAGGTCCTCGCAGTTGGAACTGGCAAGCTTGATCAGAATGGCAATCGCATTGCTCTTGATGTAAAAGTCGGCGACCAGGTATTTTACGGCAAGTTCGGCGGCACCGAGGTCAAGGTAGACGGCGAGGAGCTCCTGCTTCTTCGTGCTGACGACATCCTTGCAGTCCTCGAGGACTAATCGCTCGGAGCCCGTTCGCTCGCAGCTCGCTTGCTGCTCGTCCGCTTTTAACGTGTAAGTTCAGCTATTTTGGAGGAATACCATGGCTAAAGATATCGATTTTGGCACCGACGCTCGTGCCAAGCTTGCTAAGGGTGTAAACACCCTGGCAGATGCCGTAACCACTACCCTTGGACCTAAGGGTCGTTACGTTGCACTGCAGCGTTCTTACGGCGCACCAACTATTACTAACGACGGCGTCTCCGTTGCTCGTGAGATTGAGCTCAAGGACCCAGTAGAGAACATGGGTGCTCAGCTGGTCAAAGAGGTAGCAACTAAGACTAACGACACCGTCGGCGACGGTACCACCACCGCAACTCTGCTTGCACAGGTCATCGTTAACGAGGGCCTCCGCAACGTTGCTGCTGGTGCAAACCCAATCGCAATCCGTCGCGGTATCGACAAGGCTGTTGAGGCTGTTGTCGCTCAGATGAGGGGCATCGCAAAAGAGGTCTCAACCAAGCAGCAGATTGCTTCTGTCGGTACCATTTCCGCAGGTGACCCAGTCATCGGTGGCAAGATTTCCGACGCAATGGACGTTGTCGGCAAGGACGGCGTCATCACCGTTGAGGAGTCCCAGACCTTCGGCATCGACATCGACACCGTTGAGGGTATGCAGTTTGACAAGGGTTACGTTTCCCCTTACTTCGCAACCAACAACGAGACTCTCACCGCTGAGCTGGACAATCCTTACATTCTCATGACCGACAACAAGATTTCCTCCATTCAGGATATCCTGCCTATCCTTGAGGCCGTCCAGAAGCAGGGCGCACCTCTGCTCATCATGGCTGAGGACGTCGACGGCGAGGCTCTGACCACCCTCATTCTCAACAAGCTCCGCGGCGTTCTAAACGTCTGCGCAATCAAGGCTCCTGCATACGGCGACCGTCGTAAGCGCATGCTCGAGGACATCGCTGTTCTCACCGGCGGCCAGGCAGTCATCAAGGAGCTCGGCGTTAACCTTAACGAGATTAGCGCAGAGATGCTCGGTCGCGCTAAGTCCGTCAAGGTTACCAAGGAGACCACAACCATCGTTGGTGGCGCTGGTTCCAAGGACGCAATCGATGACCGTATCACCCAGATCAAGGCTGAGATTGAGAACACCACCTCTGACTTTGACCGCGAGAAGCTCCAGGAGCGTCTTGCTAAGCTCGCCGGCGGCGTTGCAGTCATCAAGGTTGGCGCAGCTACCGAGGTTGAGCTCAAGGAGATCAAGCACCGCATCGAGGACGCACTTCAGGCAACTCGCGCAGCTGTCGAGGAGGGCATCGTCGCAGGTGGCGGCGTCTCCTTCCTGGCTGCTTCCTCTGTCCTCGACAGCGTTCAGACCTCTGACGCAGACGAGAAGATCGGCGTTGAGATCATCCGCAAGGCACTTGAGGCTCCAGTCCGCACCATCGCTAACAACGCTGGCTTCGAGGGCAGCGTAGTTGTCGAGAAGATCAAGGCACTCCCAACCGGCCAGGGTCTTGACTCCGCTTCCGGCCAGTATGGCGACATGATTGAGATGGGCGTTCTTGACCCAGTTAAGGTCACCCGTACCACACTCCAGAATGCAGCTTCCGTTGCATCCCTCATCCTCATCACCGAGGCAACTGTTTCCGAGATGCCAAAGGACACCACTATCGAGGAGTCCATCACTCGCGCAGCTGCTCAGGGTGGCCAGGGCGGCATGTACTAATCCGCACTTCCAAGGAACTTCAATCGGGTCCAGCATCTCGCTGGGCCCGATTTTTTCTACCGCCACGACAACTTGGCGAGAATCCCGTCTTGTTGCAGGCGAGAAACCCGTCTTGTCGCAGGCGAGAAACCCGTCTTGTCACGGCTGCACCGTTTATCCGATCAGCGTCCATTAATCGAAATCGTATGAATGTGACGTCATTTGAGCGGAATTATTGGTCGCTACAGGTTAGAATATTTATTTGCGACTACGCTCGGTCCATGCGACTAGCTCGCATATTTGAACCATCCGCCACGCGCCAAAGGAGAGGAGGCACCATGGCTCAGAACCAGAATCATAACGAGGAGCGAGATTTTCTCGACGACCTCATTGATATCCAGGACTCCCTGCAGGTGCTTTCTAACCCGCTCGACGCGCTGATGGGAAGCCTGTCTATTGACCCAAATTCGGACAAACCGTTTGAGCCAATGGACTACAAGGAAATCCCCTGGTCAAATGCTAATCGCTGCCTGAGGTGCGCCTCAGGAAAAGCCGAGGCTTGTTCTCGCTGTCTTGACGTTTGCCCAGTTGATTGTATTGATATCCATAACCAATCCGTGCGCATCGACGACGAAGCGTGCCTTCAGTGCGGACTCTGCGTTGCCGCATGTCCAACTGAGGCGTTCAACACGCGCCGCCATACCTCACGCGTCTTGTATGACCAGGTAGCTCGCGCGGCTTCCGCGTATGAGCAGTGCTACATTACCTGCACGCGTGCGCTGGCGAGAAAACCTGAGGGCAATGAGATTTGCCTTCCCTGCGTGGGCATGCTCTCGGCCGACATTTGGTTCTCGATCCTTACGGACTTTGACAACGTAAGCGTTTACCTGCCGTTGGGCGTTTGCGACCGTTGTCGCACCACCACTGGCGAGGAGGCATATACCCAGGCAATCGCTACTGCTGAAGAGTGGACAGGCGCTACGGTTGGCCTCGAGATTGACGGCAACAACCTCAACCACAACTTCACGCGTGCTTACATCCGTTCTCAGTTCATCTCCAACGCGATGAACGGTGCAGAACGCCTGGTATCTGCGTCGACGCCTGTTCTTGCGGGCGCTAAAGCAATCGCTGACCGCATCAACTCGCACGCTCGCTCTCTGGATAAGCTTCAGACGCAGCTTGATGACGTGATGGGCCTGCGTACCACCGATATGAGGCAGTCCATGCTCACGCAGGATCGCCGTCTGGTCATGGGCGCTCTCCAGCACGACCCAGACCTGGCTCCTTACGTGAAGCTCGAGGCTCCTATTTGGGATTCCAGCAAATGCACGGTTTGCGGCGACTGCAAAAACACCTGCACAACGCATGCAATCGACATCGACGAGCGCGGCAAGCTAACTATCAAGATGCCGTTCTGCGTCAACTGCGGCGCCTGCGAAATTGTTTGCCCAGAACCAGGCGCGCTTACGATGGTGCCTATGAACACCTCTGAGCTGGTCGTTCGTGACCGCAAGGCCGAGGAGACCGAGCGCCTTGAGGCTTTGGCTCGTCGTAAAGCACGTTTCGTGTTTGACACTGGCAAGGAGCAGCTCAAGCACCTAGCCGCTGAGTTCATCGAGGACTCGGACGCGGGTTCCGCCAAGGATCCGGATGCGGGCGCTGCCAAGGACTCGGATGCGAGTGCCGCCACAGACTCCGCCGTAGACTCCGCCGCCCCTGCACAACAGCTTCCAAAAGAGGATAATGGAGACTAGCAAGCGGCTGCTAACGCATAGCACAACGCTTCTAGCTCTACGTTCTTCTCGCCAGAAACGCAAGTAACCGTAACCGTCCACCGAAAACAAGAGGACTCACATGTCGCTTTCAATTGGTATCGTTGGCCTGCCAAACGTTGGTAAATCTACGCTGTTCACCGCGTTGACCCGCAAGGGTGGCCTGGCTGCAAATTACCCGTTTGCCACCATCGACCCTAACGTGGGCATTGTTGACGTGCCCGACGCAAGGCTCCAGAAGCTGGCCGAGATTGTCAATCCTGGTCGTATCATGCCTGCAACCGTTGAGTTTGTGGACATTGCTGGCCTGGTCAAAGGCGCAAATGAGGGCGAGGGCCTGGGCAACCAGTTCCTGGCAAACATCCGCAACACTGACGCTATCTGCGAGGTTGTTCGTTACTTCAAAGATCCCGACGTCATTCACGTTGAGGGTCGCGTCAATCCTGACGAGGACGTGGACATCATCCAGACGGAGCTCATCCTCGCTGACCTGGGCACCATTGAGCGCGCCCTGCCTAAGCTGGAGAAAGAGGCCAAGCGCGATAAGGATCTCCAGCCCAAACTCAACGTGGCAAAGCGTCTTCAGGAGTGGCTGAACGAGGGTAATCGCGCCGCTGACATGGAGATGACCGACGAGGAGCGCCTGGCTGCTCGCGATCTCTTCCTGCTTACCATGAAGCCAATCCTGTACGTCGCAAACGTTGACGAGGACATGCTTACCGAGCCTGCTCCTGTTATTAACGGCGTTCAGTCCATCCCTGTTTGCGCAGGTGTCGAGGCTGAGCTTGCTGACCTTGACCCAGAGGAGGCTGCAGAGTATCTGGAGTCCCTGGGACTTGAGCACTCCGGTCTGGAGACGCTTGCTCAGGCAGCATACAAGCTGCTTGGCCTGCAGAGCTACTTCACCGCTGGCCCTATGGAGGTCAGGGCGTGGACCGTCCGCATTGGCGCAAAGGCTCCCGAGGCTGCGGGCGTCATTCACTCTGACTTTGAGCGCGGTTTCATCAAGGCCGAGGTTGCCAGCTACAACGATTACGTTGAGCTGGGCGGCGAGGTCGGCTGCAAGACTGCGGGCAAGCTACGCATCGAGGGTAAGGAATACGTGGTCGAGGACGGCGACGTCATGCACTTCCGCTTTAACGTCTAAGCCACAAAACCGCTTACGGTAAACGTAAAACGGGCGAGAAGACCGGTCTTCTCGCCCGTTTTTTGTGTGGGGTGGGGTGGTGTCGCGAGTCGTTAGCGCTTAGGAGCCTGATCGGTGCCCAGGACCACGGTAATGTCCACGTCGGTGGGGTAGTTGCCGTCGTTTGCCTTGATGTTGGCGGTAGGGATGTCCAGCGCTTTTGCAACGCCAACGGCCTTTGCCAGGCCCGTACGCGTGCCGTCGTAGATGATAATCGAGTCGGTTGGATGCTCCAGAGAGCTGTCGGCGTAAGCGGTGTAGCCCTTTGTCTTGAGGATGCCAGCCTTCTGAGCTGCAAGCCCTTGAACGTCGGTGCCGTTAAGCACGGCAACTTCACCGGTATAGTCAGGCTTGATGCTGTCGGCCGCGGAAGTGTCACCCGCAACAGTACCAACGATACCTGTGGTTTCGTCGGTGCTTGCATCCTCCAGAGGAGGCAGCGCCTGGTTCACGCGGTCCATCATGGTCTTCCACGCGCTCTTATCGACAATTTCGTACCAAACATCGTCGATGAGCTCGGACGTTGTCGGCGTGCGCGCAGAATACATATCCTTGGAGGTGTCCATGCCTCTAAACGACATGGCCAGGCCCACGATATCAGTAACGTTTAAGTCGGTGGTTACGCTCTCGGCCATGGTAGACACGGCGCCCGACATAGAAACGGGGTCCAGCTGCAGGACTTTCTTGGCAATGGCCGTCAAAATCATGCGCTGGTTAGCCGCGCGGTAGAAGTCGCCTGCACCGTAGTTGTCGTATGCGTGACGACTACGAGAAAGGCCGAGCGCTTGCTGGCCATTGAGCTGCTGCTCACCAGCGGGCAAGTCGATGCCCGAGTATTGCATGTCAGAAACGGCAACAGGCAGGTTGACCGTAATGCCGCCGATGGAGTCCACAATCTTGGTGAAGGACTCAAAGTCTACCTCGGCATAGTGCGAGATGTTGACGTTTGCCAGCTTGGAAACGGCCTCGACCATTCCGGATGCGCCGCCATAGCTGTACGCGGAGTTGATCTTCTGCTTTCCATGTTCTCCCAGGTCAACCATAGTATCTCGGGGGATGGAAATCAGGGTAATCTTCTTGTTCTTAGGGTCTACGCGAGCCAGAATAATAGTGTCGGCTCGGAAGTTTGCGTCGGAATCGCCCCAGTTCTCTGCACGACCCTCGTCCTTATCCACGCCCAGAAGCAGCATGTAGAACGGGTCGGATGGAGCAACCTGAACCAGCGTTGCCTGCAGGTTTGCGTCCAGACCCTGGCGAAGTTTTGAGTTGGTATCCAGCATCCACCAAGCAAACGCTACACCTGCTACCAGCAGCAACGTTCCCAGGATGCCCGCAAAAATCTTAAGACCGCGACCGCGAGAAGATCCTTGGCGCTTCTTGGAGTATGCGCTGACGCCTTCTGCGCGAGAAGGAGCGTGGCTTACCGCACCCGCTCGATGTGCAGCAAAGTGCGTGTGTTTTTGCTGCTGAGCAGGGGCTTCTTCGGGCCATTCGTCGCCAACGTTGGTCTGACCAATCAAAGGCTCGCGCGTAAACCTGGAGCCGTGAGATTCGTGATTGTTGCGCGCAGAACTAGCGCCTGCGTTGCGAACACTGCCCAACGTACGAGGCTGATACGCACCCTGATCATAAGCGTCATAATCGTCCTGCGCAAAGTCCTCTGTATCGTACTCAAAGGCATCTTCGCGTCTGTCGCGGCTGTTGCGACCACGATTCTGAGATGAATGTGACCTTCTGGCCATTGGGGCTCCTTTGTGTTTAATCTGTGTTTTGCCCAATGCGTTTTGTCAAACATCTACTATACGCAATTTTGCGATTTCGTGCTGTAAGGAAACAAACCTGCCACAAAAAATCCCCGCTTCAACGTGTGAAGCGGGGACGTGTGCAAGAAGTTCGAGGAGCTTGGCGCGAGAAGTACGAGCAACTTTTGCTCATGGCGTTACTTACTGCGCAACGCTGCCTTACTTGCGACGATCCTTCAGAGCATAGCCAAGCGTCGTAATAACGCTGCCTACGGTAGCTACTGCAACAAGAGCAATCTCGGAGAAGTCGCCAGTCTCTGGAAGCTTTGGCTGCTTCTTCTTTGGCTTCTTTGGAGTCTCTGATGGAGGAGTTGATGGTGGGGTGTTTGGTGGTGTATTTGGTGGCGTATTTGGAGGCGTGGTAGGAGGAGTGTTTGGTGGAATCTCGGTGTTGGTAACCGTGAAGCCATCAGTCTGGTTGCCCGAGACTGCGCTGGTATATCCAGTAGGAACGTTCTCTTCTACTACGGTGTAAGCAATAACGTGACCGTCTGTTGCATCGTTGCGGAGAAGACCGCTAAATGTTGCAGTCCAGTTATTGGTCTGGTCAAGAGTGATTGTCTCGGTGCTAGCAACGCCGTCTTTGTACAGCCTGACGGTAACAGGACCACCGACAGTTCCCACCCATGTCTTGTTGACCTGTACGTCAACTGTTGGGGTCTTCTCGTCTTCAACGGTCTTAATAACGCCGGTGGTTGCAGAAACGGTGAGGTTATACGTATCGGTATTGAGCTGGTAGCCAGCAGGAGCGGTAATCTCCTGAACGTTGTAGGTGCCAGCAGGGAGCTTCTCGGTGGTAGCAGTACCATCTTCACCAGTGGTAATAGTCCAGGTCTTGGATGGATCAGTGGTGCTGGTCACCTTAAAGACTGCACCCGCAAGCTTGGTGTTGTGGTCGTTCTTATCAACCTTAATGATGCGGATACGAGCGATGATGGTAGAAGTACCTTCTCCGCCGGAAGTTGCGTTGCGATATACCCAATCGGAGCGGTACTCAGGGTTGTCAGAGTACATGGTAATGAGGTTACGCAGGGCAACACCAGGTACATAGGTGGTGCGATACGTGAACTTAAAGCTCTGACCGTTGCTGAGGTCTAAGCCAGAAAGGTCAAGATCAAACGACTGTCCATCAGGAGAAATAGTGAGCATACCTGGGGTAATAGGGATGCGCGTAGCGGTTCCAGGAATGGTTGAGCCGTACTCATCAAAGCGAGCGCTCCAGAGCTCAAAGGTGCCTGGAACATAGGTAATCTCGGAAGGAAGGTCGCCGCCGCCCTGGTCGGATAGCTGGTCGTGTAGACGGACGTTGTGGAAGTTACCACCAGAGTAGTTGATGCGGCCGGTCCACTGAATCTCGTTTGCGTTGCCCTCAATAATCTTGCCCCACTTTGAGAGGTACTCAGTACCAATGGTGCCAGGAGCGGTAACGTCAAACGTTACCGGAACAGGGCTGCCGGAGACACTAAAGACAAAAGACTTACCAGTACCTGTCTGAACACGCTGTGAATCAATGGTAAAGCCAAGTCGAGCAGTACCACGCAGGTCAGTGTGGTTGTTGACGTAGTTGGTAAAGACCACGCGCATGTTTCCACCAAAACCATCGGTACCAGGAGTGACGTGAGCTACTGCCATGACCTCGCCGGTTGCGGCATCGGTGATGTTAAAGGTAGACGCAGGATGAGCTGCAGTAAACCTCATCTCGTTAGGCAGAGTGACGTCAAAGTAGTCACCTGGCTCTACGTTTGCATTTGCAGAGGCGTCCCACGTCATTGCAATGGCATACACGTTTGCCTTGTTAACAACGGTAGTTGGGTTGCCAAAACGATCTTCAACCCTAAAGTCTGTAATGGTTGCGACAACCGCTTTAGGGGTGCCCGTAGCAGCTTCAGTACTTGCGGTCTCAGCAAAAGCCGATTTTGCAGCAAGTGGAAGCGCAAGGGCCAGCAAGAAGACAAAACTTAACAGCTTAAACAGTCGTTTGTTCATCAGGACTCCTTTGCAATAGATACGTCTATTCTCACCTATTTCAAAGAGAATTTATTTGAGAATCTGCATATATCTATACTGCTTTTTAAAAGTTCAATTATTTATGCAGGTACAAGGAATTTGTGGTTTCTTTTTCTAATACCTTTCAAATGAAGTACAGTTAAATTCACAGGTTCTTCACAATTGTTCACAACGAACATTCCATACTATGTGCAGCTTAACGTAATAAAAATGGATAAATATTACCTCTAGTAAATTCAAATGCTGGACATTAGTCACTTTTTATACGTGATTCCGAATAGGTCATTTTTCTATATGCAATTAAGGAGGCGAGAAGTTCTGTGGAGCCTTGCAAAAGAGACGGTTTTCTCGCCAAAAAAGAACGCCTTGCCACGAGGACAAGACGTTCTTGTAACGTTGCGCGTAGCTGCACGTCTGTGCAGCTACGACTTTGCGCCAGACTTACTTGCGACGCTTAAGTGCAACTGCGCTGCCCAGTGCTGCCAAAGATCCAAAGAGGACGCCTGCAACAGAAGAGGTATCTCCGGTGTAGGGGAGGTTGGACTTCTTGCGAGTCTTAGTAGGTTTCTCTGGAGTTGGAGGAACCTGGGTGTTAGTGACTACAAAGCCCTGAGTTGCGTCGCCAGTAATCTGGCTAGTGTAGCCGGCTACCTCGTCCTCAGAGATGGTGTAGGTAATCTCGGAGCCGTCAGCAGCATAAGCCTCAAGACCTGTGAAGGAATCCTGCCAGTTGTTGTCAGAGCTCAAGGTAAGGGTCTTACCAGTGTCAACGCCGTTTGCAAGCAGGTGAACAGTTACTGCTCCGCCCTCTGCGCCATTCCAGACTTTCTGTACAGGAATGTCTGCGTGAGCGTTTTTCTTGTTCTCAATAATCTTGATAGTGCCGGACTGATTGTCAACGTTTACGGTGTAGACAGTAGCGTCACGCACATAGCCATCTGGAGCGGTAAGCTCTTCGATGGTGTAGGAGCCGGTAGTGAGCCTCTCGGAGGTTGCAGTTCCGTCGGCGCCTGTAGTAAGAGTCCAAGAATCAGCTGGGTTGGCAACGCTTGTTACCTTAAAAGTTGCACCTGGAAGCTGGGTAGTTGCGTTGTCAGCGTCAACCTTGATGATGCGGATGCGGCCGACAAGATTGCCGATTGCGCCGCCGGAGTTGCTTGGAGAGTAGTAGGTAAAGCCAATCTCGCTTCTTGGAGCACCGCCAGCGTTGGTAAGCACACCATAGTTATGCAGAGCCATACCTGGGATAAAGGTGGTGCGGTACTGCAGGAGGTAACGCTGACCCTGGGAGAAGTCAACGCCGCTCAGGTTAAGGTGGTAGGAGTGGCCGTCAGCTGCAATAGAAAGTGCACCATTAGGAATGGTGACCTCCTGAAGGTTGCTGAAGTTACCCGTTCCATCAAAGTCTGCACGATAGAGGTGGAAAGAGTTGGCAATGTAGGTTACAGATGCAGGAAGATCTCCACCGTTTCTATCAGAGAGGGAGTCAGAGAACTCAACACCAGTCATGTTAGCAGCGGAGTAGTTAAGACGAACATACCAAAGTACCTCGGACTCGGTACCGGTAACAGGGCCGCCCCACTTGTTGAGCCACTCTTGGCCAATGGTGTTCTTTGGACGAACAATCATGTTGAGAGGAACAGCGGTGCCGTTAACGCCAAAATCAATATGGGTATTATCGCCAGCGTTGATGGCGTCGCGGTCGTAGAGAGCGGACAGCGAGAAAGTACCCCTAATCTGGGTGTGGGTGTTTGCATAGTCTGTATAAACAACATGCAGAGTACCGCCGTAGATGCTACCTGCTGCTGGAGTTGGATAAGCCCACGCTACGGTTGCACCGTTAGGATCTTTAACTTCAATTGGAGTTGTGTTTTGTGTGGCAGTGAACTGGACTTTATCGGGCAGAGTAATATCAAAATAGTCACCTTCTGCCACGGTAGATGCGGTAGATTCCCAGTTAATTGTAATATGGTACAGATTATCAGTGGTAATCTCATTTACTGGTGTATAGGTATCATCAGCCACAGACATGCTGGTAATTTGAACCGGTGAAACAGTTGCAGCAGAAGCGAATGTTGTCACAAAAGTAACAACAATCATAAATGGCACAAGAAATGCACCTAGTCTGACCAGTACTTTTTTCATAAACCAAACTCCAATTCGTCTTACGTGCGTGAGAAAATTATTGCAGATAGGTACTTAAAAAACTGTTACCAGTTTTTGTCGTCACAAAACAATTACATTTCAAATTACCGTACTTTTGACCTGCTCTTCTCGCCATATTCTGGGTTTGTAAATTGTTAGAAATTAGTAGCATTTCTCGTCAGATTATAGAAATTTGCCGTCTTTTGTTAACAAAGAATAAGAAGACTTTTTGGCGCATGCAATCTCTCGTGGTGTTATCGGCTGGTTGAAGGTATTATTAAAAGCAATAAATTCGTGGTAGAGATATGTGCCCATACGTGCGGTATTGCGTTGGCGCAGAATCTAAGAGTGACCGGGAAACCGGAGAAGCGGAGTCATGCATGAGCGAGTCCAGGCCCAAGCAGTTTGTTGCAGTTCTAGACTTTGGTGCCCAGTACGGCCAGTTAATTGCACGTCGCGTGCGTGATCTTAACGTCTACTCCGAGATTGTTCCTTGTGATATTTCCGCAGATGAGCTTCGTGAGCTCAATCCATCTGCGCTTATTTTGTCCGGCGGCCCTGCTTCTGTTTACGCTGAGGATGCGCCAAAGATTGACCCAGAGATTCTTGAGCTTGGCCTTCCTGTCTTTGGTTTCTGCTATGGACAGCAGATTATGGCGGTTACCCTGGGCGGCACCGTTGGACATACCGAGAAGGGCGAGTATGGTCCAGCTCATCTGACTCGCGCAGGGGAGAGCCGCATTTTTGATGGCACCGCTGAGCAGCAGACCGTTTGGATGAGCCACCGAGATGCCGTGTCCGAGGTCCCAGAGGGCTTTACCGTTACCGCTTCTACCGACGTTTGCCCTATTGCAGCTATGGAAAACGCTGCTAAGAACCTGTATTCCACTCAGTTCCACCCAGAGGTCAACCATACCGAGTGCGGTTCCCAGATGCTTTCTAACTTCCTATTCAATATCTGTGGTTTTGAGAAGACGTGGACCATGGACAACATCATTGAGCAGAAGGTGGAGGAGATTCGCCAGAAGGTTGGTGACGGTCGCGTTATTTTGGCGCTTTCCGGCGGCGTAGACTCTTCTGTTGTTGCAGCTCTTGTTCACCGTGCTATCAGCGATCAGCTTACCTGCGTGTTTGTTAACCACGGCATGCTCCGCAAGGGCGAGCCAGAGATGGTTGAGCAGGTTTTCCGCAAGCAGTTCAACGTGCCTCTGATTCACGTTCACGCAGAGGAGCGCTATGCAGAGCTTCTAGCTGGCGTTACCGAGCCAGAGATGAAGCGTCGCCTGATTGGTACCGAGTTCTGGAAGGTCTTCTTTGACGAGGCTCAGAAGCTGGACGGCGTTCAGTTCCTGGCACAGGGCACCATCTACCCTGACATTATTGAGTCTGGCGCTCGTAAGACCGGCGGCAAGGCGGCAACCATCAAGAGCCACCACAACCTGATTCCATTCCCCGAGGGTGTTCACTTTGACCTGATTGAGCCTCTGGATCACTTCTTCAAGGACGAGGTCCGCGCGCTAGGCGTCTCTCTTGGCCTGCCAGAGAATCTTGTCTACAGGCAGCCATTCCCAGGTCCTGGCCTTGCTATCCGTATCATTGGCGACGTTACCCCAGAAAAGCTGGAGATTCTCCGCAATGCCGACGCTATTGTCCGTGAAGAGATTGACGCTTACAACGCTCAGCTCTTTGACGAGACAGGCGATCGTAACTCCGAGCACAGCGTTTGGCAGTACTTTGCCGTGCTACCCGACATTAAGTCCGTTGGTGTTATGGGTGACGAGCGCACGTATGCTCGTCCAGTTATTTTGCGTGCCGTTGAGTCGAGCGACGCCATGACCGCTGACTGGGCAAAGCTCCCATACGAGCTGCTAACCCGCATTTCTTCTCGCATCGTTAGCGAGGTTGCTGGTGTTAATCGCGTAGCCTACGACATCACTCCAAAGCCACCTGCGACCATTGAGTGGGAATAGGACGACAGGGTTCTGACCTGCGATTTTGAGTGCCGCACTGTGCCGCTGAGTTTCGTTTCGTACGAGAGTCATGACAAAGCCACCAGCGACGGAGATGAGTAAAAGCGATTAAAGAGCCTCCGTTCCCTGCGTTGGGACGGAGGCTCTTTCTTTGCCGTTTTACTCCCTTGTCTCCGTTCGGGGATTATTTCTTGCTCATTTAGGGCTATTCGCGCTGAAAGATTTTGACTAGCTTGGTGTCCTTTATTTCGTAGACAATGTCTGCGACGTTCTCGACCAGCCTCTTATCGTGGGAGACGAACACTATCGTTCCGGCATAGGCGCTCATCATCTGCTCGAGGGCTTCGGCGCTCTTGATGTCCAGGTAATTTCCAGGCTCGTCCATGAGCAAGATGTTGTATCTGCCCAGCAGCATCTTCGCGAGTAGCAGCTTGATGACTTCGCCTCCCGAGAGAACGCCAACGTCCTTTGTCAGGTCGCGCGGTCCGATTCCCATAGAGGCGAGGATGCCTCGAATTTCGGTCATGCTGTACTCGCAACCATCCTGCATGAACGAGATCGCAGACTGACGGGCGTCGAACTTGTAGCCTGTTTGCTCGAAGTAACCGATCTCTGCCTTGGGAGAGATGTTGATACCGTCGGCGCGTCGAGCGATTGCCTTCAGCAGGCTGGTCTTTCCTGTACCGTTGCCACCGGTGATGGCCACTTTGGCACCGAGCGGTATCTCGAATTTCGCGTGGTCATAGAGCATGCAGTTGCCGAAGCTCAAGCTGAAATCGTCTGCCGAGATGGGAAATTTACTATGCAGTTCCAGGGCCTTGCTCTGGCGGAACCGCACGGCGCGAATGCTATCTGGGGCCTCAATCCCTTCGAGCGCTTCGAGGCGCTTCTCCATGTCCTTAGCCGCCTGGTACATCCTCTTCTGTTTGGTGCCGGTTGCTTTCTGATGCCCCAATCGACCTGCATACTCGTTGCTTTTTTTCGCAGCCTTCCGCTTGGCGTCGACCTGCCGTGCTTTTTTCCGTTGTTTTTCGATGGCGGCTTCGAGGCGATCGCGCTCGCGCATCGCCTCTTCGTATCGAGTCGCCTGAGCTTTGCGCTCTTCTTCTTTCTGTCGCAGATAGTCGGAGTAGTCACCCCAGAATTCGGAAATACCGCCGTCTTTGAGCTCCCAGATCTTGTCTACCACCTGGTCGAGAAAATGACGGTCATGGCTCACGATGAGCAGAGCCCCATCAAATGCCTTGAGTTGTCCGACGAGAAGGCGGATGCCGTCTTGGTCGAGGTGGCTCGTAGGCTCGTCGGCGAAGATCGCGCTTGCATGCTGGGAGAGTGCAGAGGCAATCTTGGCGCGTGTTTCCTCCCCGCCGCTCATCGTCTCCTGCGCCACTCCGGCGACGTTGAGACGGGAGAGCATCTCACCACTGTCCTGAGCCGCATCAAGGTCGAGTTCATCGAGTTGGCCGATGAGGGCAATGCTGCCGAAGCGCCTGACGTCGGCGTCCGCAATGGTAAGATTGCCGCTCAGAATTTTAAGCAGGCTGGTTTTGCCTGCGCCATTGTCTCCCACCAAGCCGATGCGATCGTAGGAGTAGATTTCCAACTCTTCGATATCTAGGATATCGCGGCCGGCATATTCCAAAAAGATGTCTTTAGCTTTGACTATGAGTTCCATAGGTTGAACCGCCTTTTGTGTATTAGCGTTTTACTGGAAGCGCAGCCATGCCAAAAAAGATTGCTCACGTCGATTTTTCGCCTTTGCCCAATTGCCGGCGCGAGCGTTTTGACCTTGCGCAAGCCGGCAAATCCGAAAATGATAGTTGGCGACGAATAAGGAGCGCGATGCGGAATGTCGGTGCAATACCTCGTCGTCGCAAGGGCTTGAAGGCTGACGCTTGAACCGATGGCTGCTGCCTCTTTTTTTCGAATACTTGGGCTATTGAATCTGCCCGGTATCTCTTTTCCCCGCGTTTCGGACGCTCGGAGCAAGCAGCATAGCCATCGCAAGCAGTACCATGGTCGCTCCAGAGCCGACGAACCATAACGGAGCTCCAAGCAGATCCGCAAAAACGGAGGGGGCTGCGAGGCCCATGGGCATGGCCCACGCCATGATGGTTCCGTAGAGGCCGAAAACGCGGCCTAGGTACTCAGGAGGTATCTGCTCCTGCATAAGGGCAGTCTGGGTTCCCGCGTACAACGGGGAGCATGCGCCCATAAGAAAGCTCACCGGCAGGAAAGCAGCGAACAATGACGGGCCGAGCGATCCGGATACGATTGCGGCAATGCCGAAGCCGGCAATCGCGGCGACCATGGTGAACGACCTATTGCGGAACCCTCCCGTGGCCGCCAAAATGCCGGACCCAGCCAGCATGCCTGCAGAAAAAAGGATTTCCACCAAAGCGGCATCCCCCGTGCTACCGCCAAAATGCCCCAAGGTCATTATTGGGAACAATGCCGCGAGCGGAGAGAACGCGAAAGCGAAGACGAACCCGCACCAAAGAAGGGCGAACAGCCCCCTGTACTCCCTAATCAGCTTGTAGCCGTCCGAAATCTCAGAGAAGAGCTCTCGAACCTTATTGGAAAAGGACAAGCTGCGGTCGGCTTCATCGAGGCCCCCTGCGTCTATCTGTGCGGCGAGGACGGCTAAAGAAGCGAAAAGCGCTCCCAGCACGTCGAGGACAATCATAGCGGTAATGCCCGCCACGGGATAAATCACTGCTGCAAGCGCGGCGCCAAGAATGTATCCGCCGGACTGAATCGCCTGAGTCACCCCCGATAGGCGAACGAGATGCTCTGGCGGGGCGAGATGGGGCGTGAGAGATTGGGAGGCTGGCGTGTAGAACGAAGTACCAACTGCACGGAGAAACAGGGCGATGAGAATTAGCCATGCAGGTAAGCTGCCGGCCAACGAGGCAATCGCCAAGGCGGCACCCACCGCGGCAATGAAGAGGTCGGCGCCGATGAGGACACGTTTCAAAGGCAGTCTGTCGACAACGGCGCCCGCAAGGATTCCGAACAAAGCAATCGGCAGAAAGCCTGCCAGCGATGCTAAGGAGAGGAGAGAAGACGACCCTGTCGTGAGGGCGAGATGCCAAATAAGACCCATTTGGAGAATCGAACTCGTCAATGTCGAAACGAGCTCCCCGCCCCATACGAAACAAAGCTTGAATTGCCATGAATGGCACAGCAGAACAGACCTGCCCCGAGAGGTTTCAAATATCATGGTTATGTCCAATCGTGAAATGGCGTGCAGAAAAACAGCGCGACGCCACAACAGCGCCGCTTTCTAGGCGCTCATCCACGTGCGGAAAAGACCAACCACGACACCCCTCCTTTGTTAATTCGGTCTGGCAAACCATGTAATATTAACGAGGCTTGAGTTTGCCTGTCAAGAATCGAGCATCGGTAAGGGCAATCCTCTCTGGCCATTCGATTCCTTTTGTATCTTTGGTTGCATAGGTGACCCGCCAGGGCTATTACGCGTGGAAGAGGCGCCTGCCGAGCTGGCCGATGAGGCGCTGAAGATGGCCCTGGTCAGGCGAAACGATCCCAAGGGATGCGTACATCATTCGGATAGTAAGAATGTTGCCAGCAGGTTTTGCGGCAACCGCAAAGGAGCCGTATCCTGCAGCTGGAATCACGTTGCAGCATCCTGACCCGCATTCCGATTGGCGGACGGCCCGCTTCGGCATCCTGACCAGCACAGCGATCGAGCCTTGTCATTCCTTGGATATGCCGGTTGCTCGGGGCGGTCCCGACGGAGGCCCTCGCCTCCCCGGTCCGTGACCCAAGAAGGGCAAGCATGCTGATCTGCATGGCTGGTTCTTCCTTTATGTAGACGACCATGCAAAGAAGGGACAACCGAGGAGGCAGGTTACTGATGCGGGCTCCCGCACGCCCATGACTACCCGACGGGCTGTTTTTCATCTCCGATGCCCGCATTGCAGCATGAACGAATGTGCCTCGACATCTCTGCTGGCATGGTACGACTGGGATCGCACCTCGACGCATCCTTGCGCATACTGCCTTCCAAGTTTCGAAACCGGGAAGGAAAGTGTATGTGAGCGACGATATCGGCGCCGATTCGACGCTCGAGAGGGAGATTGCGCCGATTCTATCCATCGGGGATGCATTCCCGAAGATTCTCATCACTCGCACGAGGCATGAGCCCCATACCCGGGAGGGCGTGCTCGTGCTGAATTTCGCGAGGTGGCTGCTTGGCGGGTAGGGTTCTGAACGTCGCATTGGGATATCGCGCGACAGGGCACGCAGGGCTGTTTGTGCCCGCACGGGAAACGCCGTCGCCATGCGGGCGGCCTGTCGTGTCCGATTAGCCTTTTGCTAAACAGGCTTACGCCAACTCATGGGCAAGCCACCTGAGACTATTCACTTTGCTTATCGTTGACAAAGACCTGTGGCCTGCGGTTTTGTGAACGGCTCGTAAGCCACCCGCGTCGACTCACTTACTGTTGAAGCTGGTGGTTTGCAGGCTCAAAGGCGGTTGAGTTTCAAAACGGGCGTTTTTCGGCGATATCGAGCCTCCAAAGGCGGCTCTCCGTGCCCCTTGGGACAAAAATAAAAACTCAATACTCTGAGTTTGAAAATGGTTTTTGAAGTTGTCCCAGCTTTTGTCCCCGAAGCCGATGAAACGCGACGTCGCGTCATTCAGCGGCACTCACTTCGAGATGCCGCCGAAAACTGGGTGCAACTGGAGTGACGAGACGGCAAAACTATAACCACCGAGTGGGAATAAGGAAATTCTTTAGTTATAGGGGTACAAATCATATTTTCGATAAAATATACCCCAATAAACCTGTAATTTGATATACTGGCTCCAATGAAGATTGGAGCCAGTATGCGTTTGTTTCCTAGAGAAAACTACCTAAAAAAGATTCGCGGCTTCTACCATGACGCCGGGATGATCAAGGTAATCACCGGCGTACGCCGCTGCGGCAAGTCCTGCCTCATGCAGTGCATCGCCGAAGAGCTGAGGGCCGAAGGCGTCGATGACGAGCACATCGTTTTTCTCGACCTAGACCGATACGGGTACCGGTCTGTCAAGGCTCCAGAGCAGCTTGAGGACCTCATCAGACCCTTGCTCGCTATCTCGGGGACGAAGTACCTTTTCATCGACGAGGTACAGAACGTCGATGGTTTCGAAGACGTGCTCAATGGGTTTCGCACTGAGGGTGGCTTCTCCATCTTCATCACCGGATCGAACTCCTATCTGCTTTCAGGAGAGCTGGCCACGAAACTAACCGGCCGCTACATCGAATTCGAGATGCAGACGCTGGACTTTGGCGAGTATTGCCAGATGAAGCGTTTCTTGGGACTACCCGTGAACCCGAATCCGGTCGCGGAGTTCGATGCGTATATCCTCGAGGGCGGCTTCCCGAAAGCGATGGATTACCCTCGGCTCGCCGACAAGCGCGCCTACGTTGCTGCGGTAATCCAGGAAATCTTCGAGAAGGACATCCGCAGGCGTGTGAAAATCAAGAACGTCTCCGTGTTCAACCATGTGCGCGACTACGTCATCAACAACTTCGGCGCCACCATGTCGCTTGCGAACATCCAATCCGACCTCGAGAGCAAACAGGGTGTGAAGGTCAAGCGCGAAACGCTAGCGAGATACCTCCAGATTCTCGAAGATGCGAAGATCATCAGCAAGTGCTCCCGCTTCGACCTGAAGTCCCGAAAATCACTGCGGGGCGAGCAAAAGTACTACCTGGCGGACCTGAGCTTCTACTTTGCCCTCAACACCGATAACCGCATCAACTACGGACCCGTCCTTGAGAACATCGTTTATCGCTACGCTCTCTCGCAGGGTTGCAAGGTCAGTGTCGGTCGCATTGGAAAGCTGGAATGTGACTTCATCCTCAGAAACCCCGAGATGGGCTACGCGTACGTTCAGGTCGCAATGACCATCATGGCCGACCGGGCCACCGAGGAGCGCGAGTATCGCCCCTTCGCCCAGATAATGGACAACTATCCCAAGTACCTGTTGACGCGAGGCGATGTTATCCAACAAAGGGATGGCATCATTCATGCTAACATTCCTGAATTTATGCAGGAAGGAAGGGCATTCTAGGAGGGCAATGCCTCCTTTCGATACTCGCCTGTATGAGGCTGATTTTGAATGGGCGCTTTAGCCTTCATTTGCTTTTATGAGCCTACTGCATCGATTCAACGCGCGTCCCTTGGTGGTGACAGGACTGATAGCAAGCAGACAATCTACCAAGGACGTGCCCTTGGTAGATTGCAAGTGAAAGCTGTTCCGGTAGTCAAAGATAAAGCCGACGACCCAATTGGAGTTGACTGGAATGGCACAACAGCAAATGAACGTAAAAGAGTGAGAATAGAGACAGGTAGAACATATCTTTATTATTCAGCCAAATTATTTATTAACTCCTCGCTCACGATGCGAGGAGTTTTTTAATAATGAATTATGAGAATATCACGATATCGTGATATCTTATATTTCGTGAGAGAAAATAGGGAAGGAATAAGAATTTAAGAAAATCAATCCGCTCGTCTAAAGGAGGTAGATTATGAAATTTCATCAGGTAAAAGATGTCTCTGCCTTGACTGGCTTAAAGTTGAGCATTCAGTTTACTAACGGCACCACAAAAATCTACGATGTAGCTCCGCTCATGAGGCGTTTTTCGGCTTTTAAGCTTCTGAAAGACGAGTCGCTGTTCAGAGACGTAGGGGTTGATCAGGGAGGTTACGGTATTATCTGGAACGATGATCTTGATCTCTCTTGTGACGAGTTGTGGGAGAACGGAATCGAGGTCGTGACGCCCTTTGATGGACTCATTTCGTTTTCAGATGCTAGCGAGCTTTGGGGTTTAAGCGAGTCCACTCTGCGTAAGGCTGTTGCGTACGGCAAGATAGTTCCAGGCGTGGATGCTCGCAAGTATGGTAAGCAATGGATTATTAACCGTGATGCTATGTTGCGCGAGTATGGCAATCCCGTGTGTTAGGGACTATAAATATTCAACCTCAAATACTGTCCATTTCAGTGGACAGTATTTTTTTATATGTTTACGTAGACTGGTATTTCTATAAACGCGTGGTCTTTTAGTAGGCATCGTGAGATGGGAGTACCAATGGAAAAGCAGAGTTCAGATAACCCCGTATGTCCTAAATGTAACAGCACAAATGTTGCTAAATATCTTTGGGGTTTACGACTGCTGGACGATCAATTAGAGCGTGATATTGAAGAAGGTCGTGTCATTTTAGGAGGCTGCGTTGTATGTGTAGATGACCCTAAGTTTCATTGCAATGATTGCAAGTATGATTGGAACTAGCTGTGATTTTGAATTTTGCCGATATCGGCAATAAACAGTCTCCTTTGCTATAATAATCTCACCAGTTTTTGCCGATAGGGAGGTGAAGCTTAATGGGATTTCTTTCTGCGGCAGAGATTGCTGAGCTCTGGGGCATATCCGAGAGAAGTGTGCGCAATTACTGCGCTAATGGCCGCGTGCCAGGCGCTTTTCTCGTGGGAAAAACTTGGAACATTCCAGCCGATGCAGTAAAACCTTCTCGAAAAAATGCCAAAACATCGTCAACAAGTCCGCTGCTTTCGCGCTTGATTGAAGAAAAGACCTCAAAAATAAAGGGCGGTATTTACCATAAGCTCCAGGTCGAGCTTACCTATAACTCTAATCACATTGAGGGAAGCAAGCTCTCCCTCGATCAGACACGCATGATATTTGAAACGGCTACTATCGGCGTTGAAGAAAATCCTGTTCATATTGATGACATTGTAGAAACTCAGAACCACTTCCGCGCTATCGATTACGTGATTGACCACGCAAAAGACCCTCTTACAGAGATCATCATCAAAGAACTCCACCGCATTCTAAAAACGGGAACTACAGATTCTGTAAAAGATTGGTTTGCTGTTGGAGATTACAAACGCTCACCAAATGAGGTAGGTGGGCGAGAAACCACTCCTCCAGAAAAAGTTGCTAAAGAGATGAAATCGCTGTTAAAGGCTTATAACTCAAACAGCTCCCATTCTTTTGAAAATATTGTTGATTACCACGTTCGCTTTGAGCGCATTCATCCGTTCCAAGATGGCAACGGACGTGTTGGTAGGTTGATTATGCTTAAAGAATGTCTTGCTCATGACGTTGTCCCGTTCGTAATTACTGACGAAATGAAGTCTTTCTACTATCGTGGGCTCTCTAAGTGGGATAAGGAGAATGGCTATCTTCTTGATACGTGCCTTACGGCTCAGGATAGATTCAAAGCAACGTTGGATTACTTCCGAATTCCGTACGGCGATAAGTAGGTTTAACTGATCTTTTCTCGCTTTGAGGTTATATTGCTGTTTTTGATCAATAGACGTCAGCTTGTTGCACATGCAGTCGATGAGCTCCTTTTGGATAAAGAAAGACCCTCGTGAATCGTTGCACCACTTCCTCAGGGGAGGGGGGGTCACCGCGTCTTTTGCGTAGTGGTAGTCGTCCAAGGGGTTAGGTAAACGGCGTGAATGCCAAGTTCACGCATATACTTACCAACAGTTCGTTCAGCGATCTTATATCCTTTTGAGCGAAGTTCTTGGGTGATTTTGCCGGCACCGTAAATACAAAGGCTTTTGATCCAAATCGCTTTAATTTCACCTTGAATAAACTTCTTCCGAAGCTTTCGCGGTGATTGGTGATTATGACGCTTTTCTCGTTGATAGTAACCACTTCTTGAGATTCCAACATAATCACACATACCATTGATGGAAGGGTGGGATTCCAAAGCGTGCTGAACGTCCATTTCTTGGTATACCTTTTCGGTAGTTACTTGCTCAGAATTCCGATTGATTTTTTTAATACTTCGATCGCTCCTTCAGCGTCACGAAGTTGACGCTTTAGTCGTGCAATCTTCTTGTCCTTATCGCTGGCAAAATTACCAGAGCCACGGCCAAACTCCCCAGTCTCAGTAACTACTTTCTTAATTATACTAAATCAGAGTCTCTATTTAACTTGTACACTTTTTATTCTAGGCCCATACAAAAAACTGACTTACTCAAGTTATGAGATAAGTCAGTTTTTTTAGTTTTTAGAATTTGAATAAGTCATTAAGAGCTTCAGTCATAGTTGGGTGAGCGTAAATTTGGTCACGCAAGTCTTCAGCCTTTAAGTGGTGCTGCATTGCTAAAGTAATGACATTGATAGTTTCGTAAGCTTCTTCAGCGTAAATAGTAGCACCTAAGATTTCGTGAGTTTCTGGGTCAATCAAAGCCTTGTATGAGCCTCTTGGGTTGCCGATGACTTGGGCCTTTGGCACACCAGCTGCAGGCATTGTTAAGACCTTGTAAGCTTTACCTTGGGCCTTTAACTCGCTTTCAGTTAGTCCAGCTGAAGAAATTGCTGGCTTAATGAAGATTGAGTTAGCAAAAACTGGACGATTCTTCTTAGTTCTAGTCTTGTCACCAAAGAGTTGATTGTCCATAATCCGCCAGTCATCAAGCGAAATGTAGGTAAATTGCAAGCTACCGGCAACATCACCCATAGCGTAGATATTAGGAACACTGGTTTCAAGCTTATCGTTAACGACAATTTCGCCTCTTTGGCCAACTTCAAGACTGGTTTTTTCTAGGTGAAGGGCGGCAGTGGCTGGGTGGCGGCCAACTGACACAAGCATCACGTCTGCTTGCAAGTCCTTAACACCATCTTCGGTTTCAACAGTTAAGTTAAGACCAGCTTCAGTTTCTTCAACCTTGGTCAAAGAAGACTTAAGCATGAAGGTAACGCCATCTGCTTCCATATCAGCCTTAGCTGCCTGAGCAATTTCTGGTTCAAACCGGCCCAAGATACTTGGCATTGGTTCAATTACAGTTACTTTACTGCCAAAGCCAGCGTACATTGAAGCAAATTCAAGTCCGATTGGTCCACCACCTAAAATAACCAGATTCTTAGCAAGTTCTTTTTTAGCAAGCATTTCAGTTGAAGTAAATATCTTATCGTCAATCTTTAGGCCATCAATATTTGGTACATTACTTTCGGCACCAGTATTAATGAAAAGACGGTCGAATGTTAATTCTTCTGTACCTGATTCATCAGTTACCTTGATTGTCTTATCATCAATAAATTCAGCACTTGCATCAAGCACAGTTGCCAAGTCTTGGTCTGCTATCTTGTGGTAGTTCTTGTTGCGTAGTTTTGCTGTCATAGCTTCCTTAGTTTCGAAAGCTTCTTCATACTTAACTCCTCTTTGAGAGTTAATCACCAAGTTCTTAGTTGGCAAACATGCGATGTTGATACACGTTCCGCCGTACATCATTGGATCTTTTTCAATCAAAAGCACTTCTTCGCCATGACTTGTCAGGCTCCCTGCCAAAGTCTTACCAGCTTTGCCAAAGCCAATAATAATATTCTTAAAATGTCTCATACTTAGACTCCTAATCCAAATTATCGCTACTTATTTTTTTGTCAGTAACATATTTTTTTACAAAATATCACGATAGATGTCAGCCGTCTACAATTTTGCTTATAAAAAGCTTCTAAAAGATGAATCATTGTTCAGAGATGTTGCGGTTGATCAAAATAGTTCCAAGAGTGAATGCTCGTAAGTATGGTAAGCAGTGGATTGTTAACCGTGACGCTATGTTGCGTGAGTATGGCAATCCTGTGTGCTAGGGGCTACAAATATACATCCTCAAATACTGTCCATCACATTAGACAGTATGATCAATAGACTTCAACCTGTTGAGAGCGTTCTCGAGAAAAACATAGAGTCACCCGCAGAGCAGGTGACTCTAATTGTTCATTCATCTGTGCTTATTTCCCAAAACTTCGCATATAGCATGCCTATTACTTAGAAATCTGCCAGCCTTCAATACGTGAGCGAGCTTCAACAAAGTCATGGTAGGGACCATTGTGCGAGATAAGCTCCTCATGGGTGCCCTGTTCTGCAACACGTCCATCTCTAAGGAAGAAAATCTGGTCAGCTTCCTCAATTGTTGTGAGACGATGCGCAATTTCAAGCACCGTTTTTCCCTTACAGAGTTGGGCAAGGGCTGCTTGAATCTCTGCTTCGTTTTCTGGGTCAACACTTGCTGTTGCCTCATCAAGAACAACAATAGGCGCATCTTTCAAAATTGCGCGAGAAATTGAGATACGTTGTCTCTCGCCTCCAGATAGTCGCGCTCCACCTTCTCCAACTTTTGTCTTATAGCCCTCGGGCAGAGCTTTTATGAACTCATCGCAGCGTGCGGCCTTTGCCGCTTCTACAATCTCTTCAAACTGTGCATCTGGCCTACTGAGGGCAATATTACGCTCAATCGTGTCATCCATAAGATAGACGTCTTGGAAAACCATGGAGAAGTCCGCAAGAATACTGTCGCAAGAAAGCTCTCGTACATCGTGGCCTCCTATGCGTACGGAGCCGCCTGTTGCATCGTAGAAACGCGCAAACAGCTTGGCAACAGTTGTCTTACCTGAACCACTTCCTCCAACAAGGGCTGCAGTTGTTCCCTCGGGAATAGTCAGAGACATTCCGTTGAGTACAAGAGGTCCATCTCCGTAAGCGAATGAGACGTCATGCATCTCAAGGTTGTGATGCTCAAGTTTCACAGCTTTGCAATTGTCATCGATTGCGGGTGCGGATTCGATAGCGTCAAGACGGTCGATAACTTCTCCGATGTGTCCAATTACGTAGGCAGCATCGCCACAAGCCTCGATTGATTGGAACAGCATAAAGGAGAACATCACCAGTGTGCAGAAGTTAAGAAGAGATATCGTGCCGTTCAGGAAAGAGATACATACGATAACAATGACGCCAATCGAAGCACTGCGTGTCACAAAGAGAAGCAAGGCGTTGAAGGGTTGGAAAGCAAGCTCGGTTTTGAGATTTACATTTCTAGAACGTGCGTATGCGGAGCGTACTGCTGAAACAGCAGCATCTACCTGCCGGTAACTCTTAACAACGGGCATACCGTGGATGTATTCCAACGTTGCTTGAGCCATATCCTCGCGTGCGTCATTTTGTGCGGGCGACAAACGCGCGGAATTTTTGAACATCAGCTCCAGTACCACCGTTGCTACCGCAATCGCAGCCAATGCAAGGATGCAGGCCTGCAGATCCATGAAGGCGAGAAACGCCACCATTGCAGCTGCGGTTATGTATCCGTTGCCAAGCATATCTACCATGCGCATACCGTGGATTTCCACAAATGACAGCTCGGTTGTGAGTGCCGAGAGAATTTCTCCTGATGGGTGATTGTCAAAGTAACCAAGAGGGACACGTTTCAGCGCTTCTCCGATACGTATACGCACCTCGTTGGAACGTTCTGCAGCTACGGTTTCCTCGGCCCGTGCTCTTAACCACATAAGTGCTGCGCGTAACGCAATCGAGGCAAGAATGGCCAGTCCAGCCGTAAGTGCAATTTTAAGATCGGGTTTCTCGCCATTTGATAAGCCGAGAAACCCGCACATGGCCCAGGCGGCAATAGCAATGGGTGCTGCAGAAACAAGTGAGATAAGAAAAGAGTATGCAAAGCCACAGAGGATTCGCGTTTTCTTGTTGCCCGTCCAACGCACCACTTTTATAAGCGCACTAAACATTACGCTACCCCTTTCTCACTTCATGAGTTCCATTGGAGATATGTGCTTCCCACATGCGGTGATAGAGATCACTTGAGCCAAGGAGGTCCGTATGCGTTCCCTCGGCGACAATGTTTCCGGAATCCATGACTACTATCTTGTCAAAATTACGTACCGTCGAGATTCTGTGCGCGATTACTATCAGCGTCTTTCCACGTGCAAGTTCTGAAAGTGCCTGCTGAATGAGCTCCTCACTCTCGGGGTCTATGAACGCAGTTGCCTCATCGAGCACAAGAATCGGTGCATTTTTCAGATAGGCGCGTGCGATAGAGATACGCTGGCGTTCTCCACCCGAAAGAGCTCCTCCGGCTTCTCCGGAAAGGGTCTCAAATCCATTTGCAAGCTTATCTGCCAACTCTTCACAGTGCGCAGCGGCAAGCGCGCGCTCTACCTCGGCGTCAGTTGCGCCCTCACGTCCGAGCCTTACGTTCTCAAAAATTGTTCGATCAAAGAGGAAATTGTCTTGAGTCACAAAGCTTACAAGACCAGCTAGCTGATCAAGTGGTATATCGCGCACGTCAGTTTCCCCGATGCGGATTGCTCCTGATCCCGCGTCCCAGAATCGAGCAATGAGCTTAGCCATTGTTGACTTTCCAGAACCGCTTGGTCCCACCAGAGCACACGAGGTACCTTCAGGCACTTCAAGAGAGATTCCGTGGAGCACTTCTTCGTTGGAATATGAGAATCTGACGTTATCGAATGAGATATCGTGGGACGTGATGAGTGCGGGAGAGGAGACTTCGGGCAAGGGTTTCATCTCTAACAGCTTACTAACGCTGTCCATTACCTTCTCGATTTCCTTGAACATATTGGTGTACTGCGTAATTTTAGTGAGAGGACCAATGACACCGATTGACAACATACATGCAAGAGCCATCTGAGCTACGTCGATACTGCCCGAAGCTACAAGAATGCATCCAACTGGTACAACACCCAGAAGAAGCGTTGGCAGTATTGCAAACATGGCGTTCATGGGGACACGAGCAGACCTATACCAGGCAAGTGTTAGTTTCTCAAATTCAGAGATGTCGTTACGAAAGCGGGCATACGAGGAGTCGGCTTGGTTGAAAGTCTTGATGACCTCGATGCCATCGATGTATTCGACGAGTGTTGAGTTAACGCGCTCACTTGCTTTCCAGTACGCTGCATAGTCTCGTTCAAAGTTTTTAAAAAGGAGCGAAAGGGGCACAATTGACAAGGCTGGTGCGATGAGCATAGAGAGAGCAAGCCGGATATCAATTGAGCACACGATTGCAAAACACAGGATGAGAAGAAGCACATTGCTGGTAAATTCCGGGATAACGTGGGCAATGGGCAGCTCCATTTGCTCAATATCGTCAATGATTATTTTCTTAAGTGCTCCAGAGGGCGCTGATTGAACATCGCCGAGGGAGCATGCAGCAAGATGTTTGCAAGCGGCGTTTCGCAAGTTTTCAAGCGTATGGTAGGCAACGCTGTGTGATGTTGATGTTGAGGCTAGATAGCCTATTGTCTGAACTGCCACTCCGAGAAGGGCAATGAGCGCCCAGTGTCCAACTTCACTGATGGCAAGGGTGTCTGATATTGAGAGCGCAATCAACTTGTAGGCGGCAAAAAAGGGAACAATGCCTCCCACAACACCTACCACAGCACATAACAGCGAGGCTCCAAGTTTTAGACGCTGTCCGCGTGTAAATGAAGCAAGCCGCTGTATCCAACTGCTCTTTTTCTTTTTGCTAGGGTCCATGGGTCCTCCCAAACGACGAGTATGAGCAAATTGTATTCATAGCTCGTTGAATGAGAAAAGCCCGATTGTCGCGGCTAGCTCCAAGTGTATCTATGCGGGTGGATTATCTTTCTTGCCCAGCGCTTTCACGGTAATCACCAGGTGCCATGCCAACGACATTACGGAATGTGGAAGCAAATTTTGAGGCATTGGTATATCCGACTTCAAATGCCACCTCACCAATTGGCTTGGAGGTTGTTCGGAGGAGGGTTGCAGCTTGTGCCATGCGATAGCGTGTGAGGTATGCGTGCACACTAGCGCCATAAACCTCTTTGAACCACCGCTGCATGCTGGCATAGGGAAACTCGAACTCTTGTGAGAGCTCTTTGAGTGTCTTATGGGAAGAAAGATCAGAGGTTATAGCTCGTTCTATTTCCTTTACCTTATCAACCTGTGCGCGTGTGAGACCGTACTGTCCAATGCGTCCGCCTTCAGGAATATTACTGCCGAGAAACAAGAGAAGCTCCATAATCTTGAGCTTTAGGTAAGCATCTCTAAAGCGGTCATGAGCGTTGTATATCTCGCAGAAAATATGCTCGACTGACGGTCCGCTACGGAGCACACTTGGTTCATCGCCTGAACAGAACCTCTCGTAGAGTTGCTTAACACTTACAGGAAAGCCCTCGGGAAACATTGATTGCAGCGATTTATCTGCTATGTCGGGATCAAGACAGACGGTGACACCACGGTAGTGTCCAAACGGAAACCTAAAGAGACTTTCATGTCTTGCGTGATCGTCAATGCCAAGATCACCTACGTCAAGGTACAGGCATGAGTCAGTCCCGGACTCCCACTCAATTCTTCCTTCTCGACAATAGTTCAGGCAAAGCATGCGTGATCCGGGGGTAAGCTTAAAGCCCGATTCAAGGTTCCATACGCTTGTGAAGTCATTGAACATGAGGGTAATTCCAGGCATGACATCGTGCATCGTCATGATGCCCTGTCCGTCAGTACCTTCCGCCCTCCATACAGAATGATCTGTATCGTGTGTCACGCGACGAACGTTGCCACCCATGTCAGCATAGTTAGCAATGTCCATCGTGTCTCCAATCCTCTTCGTTTCTCTGAAGAGTGTTCTCAAAAAATGACAGTACCTTTGACCAGCCCGCATCGTCGAGCGCGCCTTGGTCTACAAACAATCCATCTTCCATGCGGGCAAAGTCGGTGCAACATGCTCTGATGAACTCAGGATCGTGTGTTACAACCACGACAGCTCGTCCTTCCGCCGCTGCTGCGGTAACGCTTGCAGCAACCTGTTCCATATGGGCAAGGTCAAGTCCACTGGTAGGTTCGTCAAGCACGAGTAAGTCACGACCCGATGCAAGTGCCGTAGCGAGGGCAACGCGTTGCATTTGGCCTCCTGAAAGCGACAGCGGATGGCGTTGTGCCAGTTCAGTTAAGTCCAACGATGCAAGTATAGTACGGGTGAGGTGTTCGTCGGCACGTCTTGTGGAGTCGAGTACCTCATCAAATACGCTCTCTCGGAAAAGTTGATGGCTCACGTCCTGCATAACCAAGGAGCCGTTCCTTGGTCTGCTTGAGAATGGGCTAGGACCTTCTCCAACATCTTTGGTCCCTTTGCAACCGCTCACAAGACCGCAGATGCAGCGTGCGAAGGTAGACTTTCCAGCACCATTGCTTCCGATGATGGCTGTGACACCTCCTCGCCTGAAGGCGATGCGAGAAACGTTGATGCCGCGGCTCGATTGAGGGTAGTGGTAGTTCATATCCCGTATTTCAACAAACTCGTTCTTCTCGCTCCGTGCGCAGCACTGTTCAGCTGCAATGGCCGCAAAAGTTGGTGAGCGCAAACCAAGCGCTCGCGCCTCGGCAGCAGTGGATGCATAGAATTGCTTGGAGTCAATCTCGCGTTCCACGCTGCCTGAGCGCATCACAATAATGCGATCGGCGATGCCCTCCAACCAATGGAGTCGATGCTCGGAGATGAGCACAGTGCGGCCCTCAGCTTTCCATTTTGCAACAATCTTTCGGAGAAGTCCTATGGAAGCGAAGTCAAGGTTGGAGGACGGTTCGTCAAGGACGAGAACATCCGGGTCAAGCATAGTGGCCGAGCCACAGGCAACACGTTGTTTTTCTCCACCAGAAAGTGAGAGGCAGCTGCGGTCGATAAGATCTGTGAGCTCAAGCGCGTTGGCGACGTCCTTTAAGCGCGTGCGTATCTTGTCAGGTGTTATTCCTTGGTTCTCACATGCAAATGCAAGTTCACCGGTTGTATCCAAACAGAAAAATTGGGTCTTAGGATTCTGGAAGACTGATCCGACCTTTGGCGCCAGTTCCCAAAGCTCGTGGTTGGAAGGTGTAAGACCACAGACCTCAATCTTCCCCGAGAGTTTCCCCTCATAATAATGGGGGATGAGGCCATTGACGAGCCTTGTGAGGGTTGTCTTTCCAGATCCTGAGGCACCCGTCAGACAGACTACTTCACCAGGGGCTACGTTAAGGTTGACCTCGGAGAGGCTGTTTTTCTCGCTTGCCTGATAGCAGTAGCATGCATTTTTTATCTCGATCATTTCGATCCTAGTAGTAGAGCAATGGCGTGACCACCGCGCAGATAGTGGCTATGGCGAGAAAGGCGATTACTATCCAGTCTCGTACACGCATGCGTGCTTCGTTTATGTTTGTGCGAGCTGTTGGTCCACCGAGCCCTCGCACAAGCGCCGAAGCAGAGAGGTCTTCACCGCCTCGCACTGCTGAGACAAGCAGCGGTACCAGGCAATTCTCGATGGCGGAGATAGGGTTTCTGAACGTCTTGCTGCTGCGCATGCGTATAGCAGCAGCTATTTGTCGGTAGTCGTCGGCTATCGCTGGGAAGTATCGAAGCATTACGACAAAGGGAATTTCTACTGCCTGAGGCATGTGCATACGGTCGCATGCTGCCATGAACTCACTCACTGACGTGGTTGTGACTAGCCAGGTTCCCATGGCAATACCAGGGGCAAACTGCCTTACGATTCCCGAGATACCGAGCGTGGCAAAGAGAGCAACTCCAGTGAGGCATGATTCCGCGATTGCCGCCACAGCGCTTGCAGCCCCGTATAGCGTGAGGTAGGTGATTGCTGAGCGGAAATGGTGAGAGAGGGCTAGCATGATGAAAGGTGTTGCAATAAGTAGCGGCTTAACCACAAGGAGAGGCCCCACGTTATAAGACCCAAGCATAATTGTTGAGACGACGAGTGTGGCGAGCACTTTAGTACGGGGATCAAGCACGAGCCCTCGGTTATTGGCAGTTGAGAGGAACAGCCCCTTTTTCATTATGCGATGCCGGCTCGCTCAAAGTGCTTGTGGAGGAGTTTCTTGCCGATGACGGCTCCGATACACCCTGCGACAAATGCAGCAAGAGCAAGAGGTAGAAGGCTCCAGTCAGGAATGTAGCTGGAGAGGGCGTTGGCATATTCCTGTCCGTAGCCAGAGGCGATACCTGCGAAGTAGCTCGCGCGATTCATGACGATGGGAATATAGTTGCCTATCAACCATACGCTCAGGACTCCGTGTGAAATTATGGCGCGCCCTGCGCTGTTATAGTTACCGCTTCTGAGGACAAGGTCGGCGAGAAGACCACATACTGGCCCCGTAATAAAGGCATATACGCCCATGCCACCGAGACCCATAAGGAGGCCGAGGATGGTTCCCATGATGAAAACCATTCCGAAATGCCTTACTTTTGTGATATAGAGCATGTACGGAATGCCTCCGATAAGCGGACAGATGACGGAGAGCAATGGAATGAATATAGGAACGTAGCCCAGCATTGCCACAGCCATGATGATTATGAAGTAGAGAGCGGTGAAGATACCGATGTTTATAAGGTCCTTCGGTTGCAGCCCTTTTTTCTTGACTGAGGGTGTTTCAGACATAATGCGTCTCCTTTCGGTTAGCTCTATCTAACTTATAAAGGATAGACACACAGAAACTCAGTCAATAGCCCATTTGTATCATTATGTCCCGTTTGAATCGCACGATAATTTATGATTCATGGAATAAGAGAGCGAACGAAATTGTTAAAAAGTATAAAGCTGAACTTTATGACTACTTTGAGGGTCTCGGATTAATAAAATAAATGTAGAAGTAGGAGCTAATAATTATTTATTCACTAAGTCTTCAAGTAGTGTTCGTGCCATACCATTAAGATCTAATTTGTGATCTTGGGTGTAGGAGAGCTCAGTTTCGTGTAGAGTTTGCATTGCGGTTATTTCCTTTCTGAATTGGTTGTGGTGACTATATTTTAGGAAATAACCGCACTTCTTTTAAACACCTAAAATGCTTGCTTACGCCACTTTTTAGGACACGACCCACTGGCTAATATACGTGGTAAATATTAGCCAACTGCCGTGGTAAATATTAGCCAACTGCCGTGGTAAATATTAGCCAACTGCCGTGGTAAATATTAGCCAACTGCCGTGGTATGATATAAACAACCGCTATCCTTAAGCTAATGAAAAGAAAGTAGATGGCTTCATGAAAAAGTATCTTCCTCGAGTATGCGATGATCTTCTCGCTTTTCATTTGCGTTCAAAAGGTGCTGTGCTTGTTGAGGGGCCAAAATGGTGCGGTAAAACAACCTCATGTGTTCAGCAAGCACACAGTATCTTATATATGCAGGCTCCTGATTTGCGCGAGCAGAATATGCGTATGGCGGAACTCAGCCCTCAGTTGCTTCTTGATGGTGATACACCACGACTTATTGATGAGTGGCAGGACGCGCCTTCTTTGTGGGATGCAATTCGTTTTGAGGTTGATCGTCGCGATGAGTTCGGCCAATTTATCTTGACTGGTTCAAGTGTGCCAGTAGACGTCCGTAAAACGGCTCATTCTGGAACTGGAAGAATTGCCAGGATGCGTATGCGTCCAATGTCATTACTAGAGTCGCAAGATTCCTCGGGTTCAGTTTCGCTTAAGGATATGTTTGCGGGCAAACAGCCGATAGCTCAAGCACAGTCAGGTACTATCGATGACCTAGCTTTTTTGGTATGCCGAGGAGGTTGGCCAAAAGCAATTGGACAGAAACAAGATGTATCCTTACAACAAGCTATCGATTATGTAGATGCTCTTACCAGCGTTGATATAAGCCGTGTTGATGGAGTTGACAGGAATGAAGCGTCTGCTCACGCGCTGCTTCGTTCCTATGCAAGGTTTAGTTCCTCTCAAGGGACGCTCGAATCTATTCGAAAAGATATGGATTCCTTTGCTACGTTGGGAGAAAGTGCTTTTTCAGGTTATATAGAGGCCTTAAGAAGGTTGTTTGTAATCGATGACCTTGAAGCTTGGAGTCCAAATTTGCGCTCCAGAACTGCAATACGCACTTCACCGACACGACATTTTGTTGACCCTTCAATTGCGGCTGCGGCACTGGGAGCATCACCTGCTAATTTAATTGCTGATTTGAATACGTTTGGTCTTTTGTTTGAAAGCATGTGTGTCCGTGATTTGAGAATTTACTCGTCTGCTTTAGGTGGCTCAGTAGCACATTACCGTGACAAATCTGGTCTAGAGGTTGATGCTGTTGTTCATTTAAGGAACGGATCTTATGGTTTTGTGGAAATTAAATTAGGCGGTGAGTCTGCAATCGAGCAAGGTGCGCAGACGCTTAAGAAAATCATGGAAAAGATTGATCAGAAACGTATGAGTTCACCTGCATTTCTTATGGTGCTTGTTGGGTTAGGTGACTTTAGCTATTGTCGTGAAGATGGAGTGATGGTGGTACCAATAAGAGCTCTCGGGGTGTAGTGATAAAAATTATATTTTGAGAACTTTAGATCTTCTCGTTATTATTAAGTTATGAGTAGCATATTTATTATATTTTCAAAAGTGCTACCCTCAAATAGCATTTTTACATCATTTTGCATAATCTGGTCTTCATTTTTAATACCATACAAGTTCGCCTATATAACTCGCTAAAATATAGAGTGGGTTGATTAAAACTAATCGTTTCTGTGACACTCCCAGAAGCACACGATTGGAGTTTATATATGTGCGGCATCGTTGGTTTTACCGGACACCAAAGTGCAAAAGATGTCCTCATTGAAGGTCTTAAACGTCTCGAATACCGTGGGTATGATTCTGCCGGTATTGCTTTGCAAAACACAACCAACGAAGAACTTACGGTCGTACATCGCGTAGGAAAAGTTGCGGGATTAGCTGAAGCGGTGGAGTACCTCAATAATGCAAACCCCTGTGGCATCGGACATACCCGTTGGGCAACGCACGGCGCTCCAAGTGAGCGCAACGCCCACCCACATACCTCTTGTGACAATCAAATTGCCGTCGTACACAACGGCATCATCGAGAACTTTGCCGAACTCCGTGAGCAGCTTGAGGCTCGGGGGCACAAATTCCGCAGCGATACCGATACTGAAGTCGTTTCTCACCTTATTGAAGAAGCCTACAGAGGCAACCTTCGCGATGCTGTTGCCAAGGCATGCTCGCAAATTGTAGGAACCTATGGCCTTGCTGTTATATGCTCTCAGGAACCCGGTCGCATTGTAGTTACTCGCAAAGATTCTCCCATTGTCCTTGCACATGGCGAGAAGGGCAGCTACGTTGCATCTGACATCATTGCGGTTATCGAAGCCTCCCGAGATGTCACTGTTCTTGGCGACAACGAGTTTGCTGTTATGGAGCCCGATGGTATCAGCTATACCGATGCTGATGGAAATCCCATTCAACCTAAAGTCATGCATGTTGATTGGGATGTTGATGTTGTCGAGAAGGGCGGCTACCCCGATTTCATGCTCAAAGAAATCCATGAGCAGCCACGTGTTATCCGCGATACCCTTGCAGGACGTCTGACCAACGGCGTACTTTCCATTGATGAACTGGGCATGTCCTTGGAACAGCTCCGTTTAATTGATCGCGTTTATATCATTGCCTGCGGAACTAGCTATCATGCTGGTCTTATCGCCCGTCAGCTTATCGAAGGCTGGGCACGCATACCTGTCGAAGTTGAAGCTGCGAGTGAATTTCGTTATCGCAACCCCATTATTACTCCGTCAACGCTGGTAGTTGCTGTTTCTCAGTCCGGTGAGACCGCTGATACTCTTGCTGCCATCCGCGACGCCCGCATCAAAGGCGCCAAGGTTTTTGGCATCACTAACGTCATTGGCAGTCCCGTGGCCCGTGAGTCTGACGGTGTTATCTACACTAAGGCTAACAAGGAGATTGCCGTTGCCTCAACCAAATCTTTCCTTGGCCAAATTGTGAGCCTAACGCTTCTTGCTATGGTTCTTGCGCAGGCAAAAGGAAAGCTCTCAATTGCTCAGATACGCTTGCTCTTTAAAGAACTTGCCGATACCGCCGAGCAGGTCGAAGAAGTCCTCAGCGATACAAAAGCTATCGACATTGCCGCGCAGGCCTGCAAAGATGCCAATAATGCTTTGTTCATTGGTCGTGGCATGGGAGCCGCTATTTGCTACGAAGGTGCCCTTAAACTCAAGGAAATTAGCTATCTTCATGCTGAGGCATATGCTGCAGGAGAAATGAAGCATGGCCCCATTGCACTTCTGTCCAAAGGCTATCCTGTCATTGCCGTGGCAACTAACTCTCCGGTATACGACAAGATGATCTCCAATATCCAAGAATCTCGAGCACGCGGCGCCATGATTATTGCCGTGGCGACCGAAGGTGATCAGGAAATCAAAAAGCATGCCGACTATATCATCTACGTGCCTAAAGTCAGAGATGCCTTCTCGCCAATCATTGCTTCGGTACCTCTCCAACTTTTTGCGCGCTCCGTGGCTCTCGCACGTGGTTGTGACGTTGATAAGCCAAGAAACCTTGCAAAGTCAGTAACGGTCGAATAGTTGTGGCTGAAAGTCCAGCAAAGGTAATCAAAATGTTGGATAAAGAAAAGTTTGAGCTGAAGATTTAGGATAAAACTATTTTTTGCCTCAGTAATCTCTTCTTGTACTAGTGTGTTCTCAAAGCTATTATGGTTTCAATTGATTCACCAGGGCCTTTGGCAAGTGCTGGTGCGAGAAGGGATTAGGTGCATGAAGAACTAGCGATACTCATAAAACCCGAATTCACGTAACGTCGCCGACGACACTACCGCGGGTGTAGTATTGCTTAATCATGTCTTAATTTATAGCCATTTACCTGTGCATAGTTGCATGCTACTCCGCGTGGTCTTCGGCAGAACCGAGGTATCATGCAGCTTAATCTTTCAAATATTGAATATACCTATCCATCAGCGGTTGAGCCCACTTTACATGATGTGACTATTACACTCCCACAGAGATGGACCGGCTTTGTTGGTAATAACGGATCTGGTAAAACAACCCTCGCACGTATCGTATGTGGTCTCTTGCAACCTGACAGGGGAGTTATAAGCCCATCGTTTTTCTCGGTATATTGTGCACAAAATGCAACGGAGGCACCAGCTAATCTTTTTGATTTTGCGGTTGCCTATGATGATGCGGCAATTAAGCTGAGGCGAGAGCTTTTGTTAGAGGATGATTGGCCTTGGCGTTTTGAAACGCTTTCGTGTGGCCAGCAGAAGCGACTCCAGGTAGCGTGTGCTTTATGGGCTTCACCTGATGTTCTTGTGGTAGACGAGCCCACTAATCATGTGGATGTATCAACAAAACATGCTCTTTTTGTGGCCTTGTCGCAGTTCAAGGGTATCGGGGTGCTAATTTCACATGATAGAGAGCTGTTGGACAAACTCTGCACTCAATGTTTGTTTGTAGCTAACGGCACGGCAAACATGAAATCTGGTAATTATTCTCAGGCATCATCACAGGTAGAGCTTGAACGTTCTAGCACATTACACGCAAAGGAAGCGGCGCAAAAAGAGAAGACTCGCCTTGAGCGAGAAACTCAGCGACGTAGAGAAGAGGCTTCTAGAGTTCAGGCGCGCAAAAGTGGAAGAACTATTGACAAGCATGACAGTGATGCGCGTGCAAAAAAGCGGGGCTATATAGTTTCAGGCCAAGATGGTAAAGCGGGAAAATTGGCTGTACGCATGTTGGATAGACTTGAGAAGGCAACGGGTAAAGACACAGGTATTAGGGTTGAGAAACAATACGATTCCAATATCTGGTTGGATAGTGAGGCAAGTAAGAGAAAAGTTTTATTGAGGATGGAGCCCAACAGCATTCTCATAGGAGATTGCCATCTACAAACACCACCGCTATTTATTGGTAATACGGATCATATTGGCGTTGTTGGCGATAATGGCTGTGGTAAAACAACGCTGATAAAGAAAATTATTTCAAGTATTTCTGATGATGTACGGATGTTATATATTCCTCAGGAGCCAACTGAACTGCAGACAAAAGAGACATTAAGAAAAATCAAAGGGTTATCAAACTCTCAACGCGGAAGAGTGTTATCTATTGTGGCGCAGCTCAACTCAGATCCTGATTGTGTTCTTACAGGTGAGTCTACTAGCCCAGGTGAAATGAGAAAGCTTATGCTTGCGCAGGGAATGCTCGAATTACCAGAGCTTATCGTAATGGATGAGCCAACTAACTATTTGGACCTTGGCTCAACAGTAGCGCTTGAACGTTTACTATCTGAATATCCAGGGGCTTTATTGTTGGTCTCACATGACTTATCGCTGATTGATTCTGCTACATCGATTAAATGGTGCATTCGACAATCAAACGGCAATTTTAGACTTGTGGTGCAATAGGGCGAGAAACACGTTAGACAGTTACGGGGGTTGTGCGTTTGCGTAGCCCACCGACACAGACCGCTGCTTTTATACCGCTCGCCGTAGTTGTTCTAGTAAGCTAACTTCTGCTGAAAAATTTTATATAAACTAAAGGGTCAAATCGATTTCTTCTGGGATTGCTTGTGTGTTTAAGCATGGATTTCGGAGGGGCCTATGCTTCACTTCAACCACGGTTCAAAGCAAGAAGCCAACGAGGGACATGCGAGCGCGAGCGCTGCAGGTGCGGACGCTGGCGGTGCGGGCGCTGCAGGAGCTCCGGCTCCCAGTACTCCCACACCTCCCGAGGGATATCGGCAGGCAGCCTTTGCGTCCACGCTTCCAACGGTTGCTGATCAGACGGCTAACTTAGGCTCCCAGATTGGCGTCATTTCACCAGGTGAAAGCGAAGAAGACGCTGAGGCTCGTGAGGCGTACGAGAGTCTTGCACGTCACCGCAAAGCTCGTCGTAAAAAGAAGTTTATTAAGGCGGGAATAACCGCTGGAGTCTTTGTTCTTCTCGTCATATTGTTTATTTTGCCTATGTGCCAGGGCGGTCAGAACCAGAACACTACCGTTATGCCAAGCACTGCGTTTGTCACGCGCGGCGAGTTCAGCGATTCCGTTTCCGCGTCCGGATCCATCAAGCCTGTGACGTCCACCGTGGTAACTCCCGAGGTAGATGGCATTATTCAGGATGTTCAGGTTTCCGAAGGTACATACGTTCATAAGGGCGACAAGCTCTTTACTATCAAGAATGATGAGCTAGACAAGGCCGTTCGTAAGGCCGCCCAGCAGGTAAAGGCTGCCGAGAACGAGGTCAGTAAGGCTCGCTCAGCTCTGGTGTCCGCGCGTAATGGCGTCTCTGAGGCAGGAGAGGACGGACAAGAGGCAAACGCTGCGTCCATTGCTGCTGCTGTGGATGCAGCAGAGGCAAATCTGGAGAGCGCTCAGATTGCGCTAGAGGAGGCCCGTTCCGCTTACAACGACGCACTTGCTCAGGCAGATAAGCGTGTAGTCACCGCCCCTTGCGACGGCACGGTCATCGTGATGAATGCGGTGAACGGCGCCTCTGTTGGGTCTTCTGCGCCGGGCTCTGCTAACGCCGGTCCTCTGATTACTATCGCGGACCTTTCTCAGATGAAAGTAAACGTCCAGATCAACGAGGTAGACATCTCTCGCATCGCTGTTGATCAGAAGGCACAGGTCAGCTTTACAGCTTTGAGAGACCTGTATTGTGACGCGGTTGTCACCCATGTTTCCGCTGTGTCCTCCAACGGGGCAGAGGCGGGAGCAAGTTACGATAGTCCTGGTCGCTCCATTGTTTCTTACACCGTTGACCTGCTCATTAGCAGTCCCGATGCCTCCATCAAGCCGGGTATGACTGCCAATGTGGACATCATGATCCAGCACATGGATAACGTGCTGACCGTGCCTCTTGTTGCTGTCATGGACGATGGCGATGGCCCTTATGTTAACGTGGTTACTTCTCGTGACGAGAAGGGCTATCCACAGGTAGAGCGCGTACCGGTAACTGTGAAAGCGCAAAGTTCCACGACGGCCGTCATTGAAGGCGCTGGTATTGACGACGGTACTGAAGTGATGATTGGTGGCGGCGCTGGCGGTCCATCTCAGGGAGCGGCTATGGACGCTTCAGCAGGCGCAACGTCTGGCTCGGCGAATGACGCAACGTCCGGTGCGACAGGCTCCAAAGATTCCAAGTAGGCGACGCGTATGTCCAAGGTAATTGAGGTACATAAGCTGCATCGCATTTACGAGACGGCTGCAGGTTTGACGCACGCCCTACGAGGTGTTTCTTTGACTGTGGAGAAAGGCGAGTTTCTCTGCATCATGGGTCCGTCCGGCTCGGGCAAATCAACCCTGATGAATATCTTGGGCTGTCTGGATACACCTACTGCTGGCTCGTACAAGCTAGAAGGACTTGAAGTAGCGGATCTTTCTGATGACGATCTGGCGGAGATTCGTGCAACACGTTTAGGCTTTGTCTTTCAGTCATTTAACCTGCTGCCGCGCACTACAGTGCTGCGAAACGTTATGCTGCCGCTCATCTACTCGGACATTCCTGCAAAAGAGCGAGAGTTGCGTGCATGGAAGGCGCTGCGTTCTGTTGGCCTGCCCGAGGAGTACTACGAGCACAAGTCAAACGAGCTTTCCGGTGGTCAGGTGCAACGCGTCGCCATTGCCCGCGCGCTTGTCAACGATCCAGCGGTTATTTTTGCCGATGAGCCAACGGGTAACCTAGACTCAGCTACCAGTGAGATGGTCCTTAACACGTTCAAGTCCATGCAGGAACGCGGCAAGACAATCGTGTTGATTACGCACGATCCTGAGACCGCTCTGTGGGCTGACCGCGTGGTGCATATTCGTGACGGCCGCCTGCTCACTGACGAGCAGGAAAAAGAGTTTGTGAAGCATCATGCCGCACAGACCGCGACGGGTGCACAAGCTGCGCCGAGTGTGCATGCCGCTACAGGCGTACGTGCCGCAACAGGAGGTGCCGCGCTATGAGGTTGATGGATCTGCTGCGAGAAACCCTGTCTGCGCTCAACGCTAACCGCGGCCGCAGTCTGTTGACGGTGCTGGGTATTGTTATTGGCATCAGCGCAGTAATTGCCATGACGGCGCTTATCGACGGCATCAAATATTCGCTGGTCAGCTCGCTGGGTCTTAACCAGTCGCGTATGGTTATGATCTACGCGTGGCCAGATCGCGAGGTTACGCAGCAGGATCTGGAGATGCTGCAGCTCAGCGTACCTGGTTACGAGCTTGTCACTGGCATTGATTCCACCATGGCACGCATTAACTCGGCCGAAAAGCAGTTTGACGCGCGAATCATCGGCTGCACACCCGACTACTTTACCGTCATGGGCCTTAAGGCATCCGCGGGCTCGCTCTTCACAAAGTCCGACGTAGATGATACGTCTAGAAACGTTCTTCTCGACAAAATGTCTGCCGAGAAACTCTTTGGTAGTGCAGATGCCTCCATCGGACAGGTTGTCCGCATCAATAACGATAGCTACACCATTGTTGGTGTGGTAGATAGTGGCGCAAATGCGGGCGGACAAGGCGAAACGCTGTTGGCCTATATTCCGTACTCCACGTATTCTGCGAGACTCACGGGCACCAAAACTATCAGCCAGGTTTTTGGCTATGCTCGCGAAAACGTTGACATGAAGATGCTTGCGGATGAAACAAAGTCCTGGTTGCTGGACTGGTTTAACATTCCTTCTGCGCAGGCAGAAGATCGCGTGACGGTTATGACGCTCTCGTCCATCATTGAGCAGATGAATGCCACGCTTATGTCGTTCCAGGTTCTGGTTACCGCTACGGCAAGCATCTCGCTTCTGGTTGGCGGCATTGGCATCATGAACATGATGCTCACTAACGTGACGGAGCGTATTAGGGAGATTGGCCTGCGTAAAGCTCTGGGCGCTCGCGCGTCCGACATCACCAAGCAGTTTCTGTGCGAGTCCATTTTGATTTGCATTATGGGCGGCGTGATTGGTATTGCCCTGGGTTACGCTGGAGCGTGGGGACTGGCCGGCTCGTTTGGCAGCATGATACAGCTTGAAACTGGTATCACGCCCATCATCACTCCAAATATTGTGATGATTACCTCGGGAATCTGCATTGGTATCGGCTTGATCTTTGGCTACTGGCCTGCTCGTCGAGCCTCAAAGCTTAATCCTGTGGAATCGCTCCGCTACCAGTAAACGACCTGCGTGCGTTCAGTGAATGCCTGCTACTAGTAGGGTTTCTCGCCTGGCGAGAAACCCTTTGAGATGCGTTGGATTGTGTGGCTACAGCAGATCATCCGGTGGTAGCAGCTCGATTTCCCATGTAGTTTTTACATAGCAGTTAACGTCTATATCTGACGGATCAAATGCGGGCACTTGATTTTTACTTTCGAAATCGTCATACGCGCTACACGCGCAGGCTGTGTAGACAAAGTCTTTTTCCTTAATGTCATAAGTTGCATTTTGTAGTCCAACAACCTTTGCGTTGGCTGCCTTGGCAAGAAGGTTAGCTTGCTGACGGCATGTAATAATAGCGTCTGTAGAAAGCTTGTTTTTAATAGGTTTTTCATCTTCTATTGTGAATTCAACTGAGAAAGTCACTTCATCTCCACACGAGCTGAGCGCTTTCCAGATTTTTTCTACAAGGTTTGTCTCAAGTTGTTCTTTAATAGACAATTCTGCACGAAAATCAAATCCTTCAACAATTGTATGAGCAACATAATAACGCTCCCACTTTTCTTTTTGATACTGCTTAATCTCGTGAGCTGAAATCGAGTACTTGTTATTTTTCAGAATGGAAGCGGATAGTGCGTTTTGCTCAAGCGCGTCTTTCATTGTTTGAAGTAGCGCGTTATATCTGACAGTACATTCTTCACGGGTCTTTGAAGTTCCCTGAATAGTGATGTCAACGTTTATGGTATCAGGCGGAACTTGCATGCTCATGTTTGTAGATACGTCAATTGTTCGTTCCATAGCGCATTCCTTTCAGAGATGTTAGAGAAAAAATCAGCCGTTTGAACAGGTAATTTATTTCTCATCGTTGAATAATCATAGGTTCAAAAAAGATTTTGAGTGTCCAGTGTAATGGACACTCAGATAGGAAGTGGCAATAAGTAGTTTTAGATAAAATCCGCACGTCAAAGTGTAGATATAGGTGTAAACTTTATGGCATAGTTAACTTGAGCTAACAAAGCACTAACCGAACGGAGCTTAACAAATGCCTGCTCAGAACGAGAAGAAGGATCACCTTCCAGTACTTGGTGTCGGCCCCGCTTACGTGGTTGCCATCACGGTGCTAACGATCGCGTGCATTGCCCTATCTAAGCTGGGATTTCTTCCATACCTTCGCATTCGAGCCACGGTCGGCGTGATGCACGCTGTGGGCACGGCTTTTCTGATTGTGGGTATTTGGCTTTGGGTTTCCGCCGCTATCAAAGAAAAACTTCGCGAGAAAATCATCGCAAATCAGTTGGTAACCACTGGTGTTTATGCACTGGTCAGAAACCCTATCTACTCCGCATTTGCGTTTGTCATGTCGGGAGCAGCTTTGCTTTCAAGTAACCTTTATCTGTTGCCACTGCCGCTTGTGTTCTGGGCGCTTTTAACTGTGATGATGCAAGCCACGGAGGAGAAGTGGCTTCTCGAGCAGTTTGGCGATGAGTACAGAGAATACTGCAAGCGAGTTAATCGCTGCATTCCGTGGTTTCCCAGGCACTAGCGTTTAATGTGAACATTTGCTTTTATCCGAGCCTCAGTCTCATAGTTGAGCTGGGGCTTATTTGGTTTTCTCGCTATATAAATTCTTTTACGAAGTGGTTATGATATACATACGTCACGCTTGCTTGTCATGTGCTTGTACCTGCTGCTTCAGGAGAAACGAGAGATACCATGCTGGATATTCGTCGCGTTTTGGCAAGTGCGCCCAAAAAGCATACGGAGGAGACGCTGAATTCTCTGACGACTGTTTGGGGAGAGGCGCTTGACCCGTCGAATGTGTTGCCTGAGTATCCGCGTCCTCGTATGCGACGTGACAATTACGAGATGTTAAACGGCGTGTGGGATTACGCGATTGTATCGGTAGATGGCAGGATTGGTGTAGAGACCCTCGCGCAACAGGCGATTCCTTCCCGTTGGGACGGACAGATTGTGGTGCCGTTCTCGCCAGAAGCTCCGCTCTCTGGTGTTGGTCGTACAGTGCAGCCGAGCGAACTTTTGTGGTATAAGCGCAAAATTGAACTACCTAAACTGGCCGATGACCAGCGACTTATTCTGCATTTTGAAGCGGTTGACTGGATGTGCGCATGCTTTGTGAATGGCAAGCTTGCTGGTACACATACTGGCGGTTATTTACCGTTTTCCTTTGAGATTACGAATCTGCTTGGGCCGGCCGCGGCTGGGGAAAGTGTGGGCGAGGTTGAGAGCTCGGTCATAGCAGAGAGTGGCGCCACCGTTGAGCTTGTGCTTTGTGTTTGGGATCCAAGTGACGCTGGCTCTCAACTGCGAGGCAAACAGCGACTTTCTCGTGGCGACATTTGGTACACCGCTCAAAGTGGCATTTGGCAGAGCGTTTGGTATGAAGTTGTTTCTGCAGCTCATCTTGAGTCGCTAACGTTGAAGGGCGACATGTACGGCGTGCTTGAAGTTAAGACGAACGTACAGGTAAGCGGGCAGGCAAGCGAGTCGGCCGGTGCGCAGGCAGGCGTGTTTGAGCTGGAGCTTTCGCTTAAAGACGAGTTTGGGCAAGACGTTCTTCTCGCCAGACTTCCGGCGGGTGAAGCAGGAGAAATTTGCGCGAAGATGCAGGTAGATGAACCACAGTTGTGGTCTCCGGAGAGACCGCACCTCTATTTCGTGGAGGCTAAGCTTTTGCGGGATGGTGCTGCGGTCGATTTTGTTCGGAGCTATTGCGCGTTTCGTACTGTTGAGGTAAAGAAAGACGTGGCGGGCGTGCCAAGGGTGCATTTGAATGGTGCGCCGTATTTTGTTCGTGGCGTGCTGGATCAGGGCTATTGGCCTGACGGATTGCTGACGGCTCCGTCCGACGATGCGCTGGTATATGATGTAGAGGCTATGAAGTCGGCTGGTTTCAATACGCTGCGAAAGCATATCAAGATTGAAAGTGAACGCTGGTATTACCACTGCGATCGTATTGGCATGCTGGTTTGGCAGGATTGTGTTTCAGGAGGTAGTGCATATAGCCCCTGGCACACGAGTCAGAAGCCGACGCTGTTCAGCTTTACCTGGGGACGATTTGACGACACAACTCCAAGGCATCACGAGGCTTTATCCGCAGGTGACGAAGGCTATCGCAAGGAGTGGACAGAAACTTGTCAGGAAATGGTCAGGCTCCTGGATGGGCATCATTCGATTGGATTTTGGACGCTCTTTAACGAGGGTTGGGGACAGTTTGATGCTTGCGCAGCTACTGAGGCTGTTCGCGCCTTGGATGCAACACGTCCAATTGATGCGACAAGCGGCTGGTATGATCAGGGCTGTGGCGATTTTCTGAGCATTCACAATTACTTCCGACCACTTCGCGCAGGTTGGAGCGGGAAGCAACGGGAGAATCGAGCTGTGATAATCTCTGAGTTTGGTGGCCTCGCGCAGATGACACCAGGTCATACGTCACTTGACCATTCGTATGGATATGGGGATTTTGTCACAGTTGAGGATTGGCGAGGAGCTGTCCAAAAGCTGCTCTCAGAGGCGGAATCGCTGCAGGTCGAAGGTCTTGCAGGATACGTTTATACCCAGGTATCTGACGTTGAGGAAGAGGTAAACGGCCTGCTCACTTACGATCGAAAGATCAACAAGTTTGAAGGGTAGTAGCTGCCGAATGATGTGGGATGTCGTTGGACAACGTTAGATGGCCTCGGTAGTGCTCGATGGTGTCCGTTAGTCAAGCGATGAACAGTTGAGTGAAAGATGCCCAGTTGATTGAGTGGTGTCCAGTAATACCGAACGCTGATTTTTGCCAAAGTGGTAAAAAATGCGTTTAGTTGGGGTTTCATTTTTCTGTATATCGTGTTTTCGCAGATAAAAAATTGCAACGGTGGTAAAAAATCGTCTTAGTTGGGGATAAAAATCACTTTTTAAAGATTTGATCCCCAACTAAATGGGTTTTTTACCGTTTTAGCCCCTAAATTTTGAGCTCGAAAATTGATTGATACGTAAAATTGAATATTCGAGTATAGATATTCACATAAATGAATACATCTCTAGCAAGAATAGAAATTTTGTAACTTAATACAAAAACTCGCCTTCCAGAGATCTATTTCTGGAAGGCGAGGGTAGTGTATTACTTCAGTTGTGCATCATTGCACTTGGTCGCACGTAGGTGCACATAGGCGCAGGTAGGCGTGTCAACTGCACGGTCGTAGTCACGTATCGCGTGTCGCGCGTCGCGATGCGCGTAGCTGCACGTTAAGCGCTTGCTCCGGAGGTCGCATCAACACCAGCACTTGGTGCGGGAGCGCCGGCAGCAGGAGCGGGAGTGCCAGCTGGTGGAACAACTGCGCCGTTAGCGCCTACAAGACGCTGACCTGTAGTTTGTAGGTACCAATCCAACCATGGCTTAAAGTTGAAGACAATCTCATTAATGCCTGCATACGAGCCGTCGGGATAGTACATTGCCTGGTAGTTGTGGGTGTTGATGATATCGGCTGGTGTACCTGGGACAATAGTGCGCACATACTCTTTGTCGCCGTTGCGAAGCACGCCAATGACAAACTCAACGTTTTTCATGCGGCCTTCGGGAAGAGAGCTGTGAACTGTGGAAAGACGATTTCCCGACTGCTCAGGAACGCGTTTTGCCAGCATAGTATCTGGGTTGTCATGAGCGTTGTTGTAATAAAGGAATTGGTTGTTGTCGTCTGCGTAAGTCAGCTCAAATGGCATTGCCTTCAGGAACATGTCAATCTGGTTGACCGTCAAAATGCCGTGATCAAGCTTAACGTATGTGTCGCCCGAGACCGCGCCCACAAGCTCGGCGGCCTTCTCGACCCAATCAGGATCGTCGGGATCAATGCCCTGGATAGTGGTGGAAATTGAGTTGGTTACGTCCAGATCCTCTGGCGCGATTGGCTTTGGCTTCTTCAACTTGGAGACCACCTCTACGTATTTGACAAAGTTATCCAGGCAAAGGCCCAGGAAGCCGACGGTGCGCTCGTCGATAATGTTGCCGTCCTCGTCAAAGGCCTGCTTGGCCTTTCCAAGAAGGAACTCGTTACCAGGCAAAACGTATGCGTTTACGCCCGGAGCATCCAAAATCTTGCGCAGATGTACCTGCGCGCGAGAAGTTCCCTGGTCGTAGTAAGAAGCGCCGACAATCATGACAGGCTTGTTCTCAAATGGATGCACGTCGTAGGAGAGCCACTCGATAACGCTCTTCAGCGCAGGTGAGATGGTGTGGTTGTGCTCAGGCGAAGAAATAATGACGCCGTCAGCACGGGTAATCTTGTTGTACAGCAGGCGGAGCTGGAAGTTCTCGTCCCACTTGAGGTCCTGGTTGAATAGAGGAATGTTATCAATCTCAAGGATCTCAAGCTCAAACTGCTTGGCAAAGTGCTTTTTGATGAAGTGCAGAAGCTTTCGGTTATAGGAAATCTCCGCATTTGAACCGACGATTCCGACAAATTTCATAGTAGTAGTTCCTTCCAGGCCTACAGGTTTTCCCAGTCAAAGTTCTCGGCCTCTTTGCGGAGAAGTTCGCGCGATGCGGCCATTTTTTCGTTGAGTTTCACAAACAGACGGAAATCGTCAAAAAGCAGGTCAAGCTTCTTAACGGTAGCCTTGTCCTTTAAGCTGCCCTTCTCGTCAAAGGCCTGTGCGGCGCGACCAAGAAGGAACTCAGAACCTGGCATGATTGCTGCTTTGAGCTCGGGAGCGTCCAGAATTTGGCGGAGCTGAAGCTGCGCGCGAGAAGATCCGAGCGTGCCCAGGGATGCGCCGACAATCATGACTGGCTTGTTGACCATAGGGAAGATGCCGTAGGACAGCCAAGCAAGCGCATTTTGCAGGACGGCTGGAATGGAGTGGTCGTACTCTGGAGTTGCAATGATGACGCCGTCAGCAGCCTCGATTTTCTTTGCAAGCTCTGAGACAACCTCGGGGACCTTCATCTTTGCAGGCTTGTTGAACAGGGGGATGTTGTCGATCTCCACCAGCTCAATGGTGGCCTTGTCGGCAAAATGCTTCTGCATAAACTGCAGGAGTCTTCGGTTATTTGACTCTTTTGAATTGGTGCCAATGAGGCCAACAAAGTTAAGCATCAAACTTCCTTTCTAAATTACGCAAGGAGCTCAGGAGAGATCCCCGACGAATAATATACGCGATTATCAGTGGTTACTATGAGCGCTTCGATGTCTTTTTCTTGTTCTACACGGGCAAGGAGCTGACGGGGTTTCTCGCCATAAAGGCGCGTGGTCCAAATTTCTCCGTCAAGCGAGTTGTCCGAGATAATCGTGATGCTCGCAAGTTGCGTGTCAACTGGATAGCCGGTCTCGCGGTCAAGAATGTGGTGATAGGTGTGCCCGTTTATCTGCAGTTTCCTTTCGTAAGTGCCGGAGGTCACCACGGACTGGTTGCAAATAGGCAGCACAGCAAGGTTGGTGCCTCGTGGTTGTCGCGGATCCTGGATGCCAATCTGCCACGGCCTACCCGCGAGCACATTGTCGCCAATTGTCTTAATGTTACCGCCAAGGTTGATAAGTGCAGAAGTGACGTGCTGACTTTTCAGATAATCTGCAATTCTGTCGGCGATGTAACCTTTTGCCAGGCACCCCAAGTCCAGCTTCATACCCTCTTTGGCGAGAAACACGGTGCAGTTCAGAGGGTCTAATGCAATGAGCTGTGGATCGGTAAGCGACAACGCGTGCGCGACCTCGTCGTTATTTGGAATGCGAGCGTCAGCAAAACCGATTCTCCAGGTTTGTACCAAGGGACCAATGGCAATGTTTAAATGACTCTCTGGTAGGAGGCTTTGCTCCTTGCCAATTTGAATGAGCTCAAACAACTCGGGGTCAACGGAGACAGGATGTTTGCCTGCCGCTTGATTGACCTGCATAAGCTCGGAATTGGCGTCGTTTGCGCTAAACCGCTGGTTGTAGATGTTAAGGAGCCCAAAGACGTCATCAAGAAGCTGCTCTGCGGTGTGTTCTGCCTGCGCATCATTGGGAGGTGGCAATAAAGAGATGGTGATAGTCGCGCCCATCAGGTGAGTTGATCTGGAAATGTAGGCTCGTTCTGGCACGACTCTCCCATAGTGTCCAACAGCAGTTTGTTCAATTTTACCTGCAGATTGCTTGGCTGTAACTCTATTTTACGTTTGTTTGTTACGGTCATTTGTTGTATCGACAACATTTTGACGAGAAACTCTACAGCTTTGGTTGCTCGCTAAAGCCCGCTCTCAGCTCCAAACGTGAAGAAAACTGTGGAGTTAATTTGATTATTTATGCATAGGGATGTCTGTTTATTGTTGATATGTACTTATTCCAGTATCATTTTTTGCAGAAAGTACTGACCGATGATTGATTCTTGGCTGACGCGTATACGCCAGCCAATTTTTTTGAAGGAGTATAAAGGAAATGGAAAATAAGATGGCGGGATATTTTTGATTTTTCTCGCTAGCAGAAATGAAGTTAAATCTACGCACTTAGTAGCATTAATTGTGTGCAATAGAGTCTGATTTCAAAGTCTTTGTCCAAGATTCAAATAAAAAAATTTATTTGAACACAATATTTCTTTAGAAATTAGGTCAAAAACCATTAGTATGTTTAATGGAGCTATGTATATCTCCAGGGGTACGTTCGATAGGAAAGATGGGGTTGATATGAGCAACTTTAAGAAGTCGTTTGCAACTATGTTTGCAGCAATAATGATGCTCACCGGTATCATTATTTTAGGTACAAGCACTGTTGCAAAAGCAGTGACATATCCGTTGACGCAGAATATTGATTTTGGCGCTGACGGACAACTTACTGTAAACCTTAAGCCCACTTCTCCTACAACCGTTAAGGGCAATGCAAACATCTCCACAGGTATCGAGATTGACGCAACTGGTCTACACAAGCCAATCGACGGTCTTTACCTGGAGATTGAGGTAAATACCAAGCAGTCCGCAACGGACATTAACAATACCAACAACATTACTCCTAATACTTATCTTGATAACTTTGCTACTCCAGCAGCAGCTACTCAGCCAATTATCAAGCGCGAGGAGACCATCGTTACCCCTGATGGCAAGACCATTAAGCGCCTGTACCTCAATACTATCGATACCACCGTTAAGCTGGAGCTCCCTTACGTTATGAGCTTCAGAGACATGGTTACCCCAGCAGATTTCCAGCTCAAGCCAGTTGTTCGTGTGTACAATGCAGACGGCACCGAGCTTGCTAACATGCCAGACCAGACCTACTCCATCACCTACGACAAGCCTTGGCTCATGAAACAGGTCGCAGGTGAAGAGACAAACGATCAGCTCCTGTATGGTGGTATTAATGCCCCAGGTGATTCGTCCGCTCTTTCCAACGATAAGACTGCAGACGTTATCTTCAACTTTAGGCTTTACCAGTACTATCGTGCTTATCGCTCTATCATCATCACTGACACCCTTCCTACATACGTAAACGCAGCAGGTCAGACCGTTACCGCTCACTTTGACCCAGCTAAGAACCCTAACTGGACGCTCAGCCCAGACGGACGTACCGTAACTCTTAAATTTGATATTCCTGCAGGAACCACCATTCTCAACGACTACATCAGAGATAACCTTCCTGCATATTCACAGCTCAAGCTTTCCTTCCCAGGCGCTCGCTATCTCAACGGAACTAATCGCGTAATCTTCAACAACACTGCTACTCTTCAGGGCATTCCCTATAATCCAAGTGCAGCAGAAGAGACCGTCGGTCAGGTACCTGGCAACGAGCACAACTTTGACGACGATACCAAGCAGTTCCGCCTTGCTGGTAATGACTTCAGCGGCAACGGTATGCTCAGCAAGCGCGGTCCTGTTACCATTCAGTATGACAAGAACGGCCTTGCTGTTAGGAAGCTTGACTACACCATCAAGCTGGTCAATAAGCTGGACACACCACTCACTGACATCGAGTTCATCGAGGATGTTGCCAACACTGACAACCGCCTCTTCATGACTGCGCTGACTGGCAACCTTGTTGCAGTTGGTCAGCGAGTTGGACTTAGCATGGATCAGATTGAGGTCCGCGGTTACAAGGCTGATGGCAGTTACGACATCATTCCTACCAGGGCTAACGGTGCAAACTGGCTCTACCGCGCTGACATGAACTCGGCAAGTCAGCAGCAGCTGCAGTCTTACCTGGATCAGATCAACCAGGGCACGCTTGATCCATCCAATGCTTCCGCTGTGTCTCCTCAGTACAGGAAGATTGGTATTTACTTCAAGAACGTAACCCTGCAGCCAACCAGCAACATTGACTTCAACATCCAGATGATGTTCATGAATCCATTTGGCGAGGTCTACAGCGATAGACCAATCACCAACATCATCAAGGTCAATGCCAACAAAGTTAATACCGACGGCTCCAAGACTCCAATGAACTTCTCCGCAAATTGGGATACTCGCTTTACTCCATTTAGCGAGAAGGTCTGGCTGTCCAAGTCCTCTTGGTACCAGCGCGTTGGTATGCCTGGCGAGCGCTTCAGTGCTCGCGTAGGCTTCGCTTTGACAGAGCTTTCACCTGCTCGCTACCTGAAGAATCCAACCTTCGTTGATCTTCTCCCTGCAGGCGTTTCTTATGACGCGAACACCACGGTTTCAGTGATTGCTGACTCACTGCAGCCTGAGAAGGTTGAGTACATCAGGAACTACAACGAGACCGGTCGTAACGCAATCAAGATTACCCTTCCATCTGGATACGTGTATCAGTATGGAAGCATGGGTTATGAGATTAGAAACCTGGTAATCAACGACGATATCATTCCTTCTAAGGCCGAGAATGACGTTCTGAACAACAATAACGACGTTTACTTCTACGCCACAAACTGGACTCACGGTACTCCAGATGACTTCTCTGGTATGTACAACGCTAGCAACTTTGTTAAGGATGACCTCGACATCAATATGAATGGTGTCACTGACGAGACTATTCTGAAGGCAACCGCTAAGGTTCTTGGTAACAACGTTGAGAGTATCCAGTCCGATAAGCACATCCGCAGCCTTGAGCCAAACATTGCTGGCGGCGGCGCATTTTACGGTAGGGCATTTACCTCGGCTACTATCATGACTGACTTTGCTGGCGTCACTGATACCAGCGGACTCTTCCAGTATCGTCTGAGTATTCGTAACTACTACAACACGCCAATGAATAAGATTCTTATGTATGACGTGTTGCCATATGTGGGCGACGGCAGAAACTCTGCTTTCAGCAATACACTTCAAGGTCCTATCGACCTGAAGATTGGTTCAACTGACGTCAGCTCCCAATATGATATTTACTATCGCACCGATGAGCACCCAGCTCAGAACGATATCAACGAGATTAACAGCCCAGAGTGGACTAAGACTCCAGCTGACTACACTAAGGTAACGGCAATTAAGATTGTTGGTAAGGATGGCACCATCCTGCCTCCATACACCGTTCTCTCTGCAGTCCTGACCATGAAGGCTCCTCTGTATGATCCAAACCTCTCCGAGGCTTTTGCATACAATGACATGAGCGTTATCTACAACAACGAAGCTGCTATGCGTCGTACCGAGAAGGTCGCAAACCAGCTTGTTGACATCATGGACGTCAAGGTAGAGAAGAAGTGGCTTGATGCTGACGGCAATGCAATTGCTCAGCCAGACGCTACCTCCATTACCGTAAAGCTTCTTGCTGACGGTGTTGATACTGGTAAGACGCTTGATCTGACGGCAGCTAATAACTGGACTGCTTCGTTTACGCACCTTCGTAAGTACACCGTTGAGACTGACAACGACGGTACCGTCACAAAGACTCCTATTGTTTACACTCTTGAAGAGGTTGGTACAGACGCCAATGGTATGGTCACTTACAATGGCAAGAAGTACAAGGTAACTGCCACTTCTGGTCAGGCTGACGAGAATTCACCAAACGATTCCGTTGCACTGAGTGTTACCAACCAGCTGCAGCAGGAGAAGGTCTCCGTCTCTGGCAAGAAGCTCTGGGACGACTCCAACGACAACGACGGTAAGCGCCCAGCTTCCATTGTTGTCAGGCTTCTTGCAGATGGTGTTGAGGTTCAGCACAAGACTGTTACCGCTGCAGATAACTGGGAGTATACCTTCTCTGACCTGCCTAAGTTCAATGGCAATGCAGAGATTACCTACACCGTTTCTGAGGATGCTGTACCTGACTACACCACAAGCATCAACGGCTTTGAAATTACAAACCAGCATGCTCCTGAGGCTTTGAGTATCCCAGTTAAGAAGGTCTGGGTTGACGATAATAATGCTCAGGGCCTGCGTCCTACTAGTGTTCACGTCAGGCTTTATGCAGACGGCACCCAGGTGGGCGAGTTTGATCTGAACGCAGGTAACAACTGGTCTCACATCTTCAACGGCCTGCCACGTTACACTGCTGGTCACGAGATTGAGTACACCGTCAAGGAAGACCCAATTGCTCACTACACATCTTCCTATTCCGGCTCTTCAGCTACTGAGCTTACAGTTACCAACACCATTGAAGGTAAGGTTTCTGTTCCAGTAACAAAGAAGTGGATTGGTGCACCTGCTGATAGCGTAACTATTCACCTGCTCGCTGACGGTGTTGAGGTTCAGAGCGCAACTCTGACCGCTGCAGACAACTGGCAGCATACGTTCAGCAACCTTAACCAGTACAACAATGGCGCGCTGATCAACTACACCATTACTGAGGATGCAGTTGACGGCTACACCACCCAGATTACTGGCGACGCTGCCAACTATGTGGTAACCAACACCAACATGAAGACTCGCGATATTCCGGTCACCAAGGTTTGGGAGAACCAGGAAGGCGATTCCGCTGAGATTGTTCTGTATCGTGATGGTGTCGAAGTTGATAGGGTAACCATCACCAAGGCTGACGACTGGAAGCACACCTTCAGCAACCTTGAGTTCTACGACAAGACTGATGGTCACGAGTACGCATACACCATCTCCGAGACTCCTATTTCTGGCTACACAACCCAGATCACAGGTAATCAGGACGACGGTTTCACAGTGACCAACACTGCTCCTGTTGTTCCTCCAACCACGCCGCCTACTACTCCAGAGCCTAAGAAGCCAGGTCTTCCTTATACTGGCGACGCTTCAGGTATTGCTTCAATCGTTGGAGCTACAGCTCTGTCCCTGAGTGGTCTTGGTATTGCTCTTAGAAGGAAGAACAGCTAATAGCTAGAGTTCCAAATCCACTGATCGCGATTAAAACAGGCTCCTGGTAAACCAGGAGCCTGTTTTTGTGTAGCTCGGCAAGGCAACCAAGAAGCCAAGGCCGCCGTATCTGGAGCGTAGAACCATGCAGCCACACCGCTTTCCTGGAGTTTTGTCTGGCTCTTGTTTCCACCTCTGCGCCAAGTGGTAAAAAATCCGTTTAGTTGGGGGTTGCATTTTTCTGCATACGCGTTTACCCAGGAAAAACTTTTAACTATGGTAAAAAATGCGTTTAGTTGGGCTTCAAATAACGAAATTTCAATTTTCATCCCCAACTAAACGGCTTTTTTACCTTTTTGGGTACTAAAATCAGTACCCTAAAATTGCGGTATTCACGATTATGAATAAACAAACTCCATTATGCAGGAATCAAATTACTCTAACGATTTTGACGGCTCTGCCAACGTCAAGTTATCTTCATCCGCCGAAAACTTAGCGTGCAGCAAAGAATTATCCAGCAACACGATATAATTTTAGGTAGTTCCTAGTTATTTCATGTACTGCAAAACGTGGAGGTAAAAGGTATATGAGAAGCATTTTTGAGGATCGACAGGTATCAATTAAGTGCGACGATAAGTATTCTTATACCGTTACAAAAGATGGTCTGGCTTATGTTCCAGGTAATGGAAAGCCAGAGGTCAAGGTTTTGTTTTCAGAGGTCGGTTCAACCTTCTTACTGAATTATTGCAGCTCAAACGGTCCTTACGAGATTACCTTTAAGGATAACGACGGCCATAATCTCGTTAGCATTGACACAGACCTTAAGCTTCGTGAATTTGGACACAACGTCCTAGATACAAAGACTATCATCCTCGCTTTTGCAGCCAATAAACTTACTACTGAGTTCCCCAATAACCTCGAGACGTTAAACACTAAGCTTGGGTTCAGCCTCAAGGAGAAAAAGATTAGTATCGCAAACGGCGTGATTTCCGGTGCAAAGCATCAGGTCAAGCTTTCTGATATTCGCCGAGTTCAGTGCGTTGCAGGTGGCGCACTCAACAATCTCTTTGTCTTCACTAAAGAGAAAGGTGGCTTCTTTGATAGGGCAGATATCGTAGTTCCCGTCAACGAGCTCACAGTTCCTATTCTTGAAGCAGCAATGAGAAGAAATACTGGTCACGGTATTGATTTCAGCAGGGGCAATGGATTCGACCAGCCAAACAGCAACTTCATTATTATTCGTTATTTGGACTCTAGCTTCTTCGAAACCGCTCCTGGCGTCTTCAAAGAGAATTGGCAGAAGGACGCTTACGAGTTTGTTAAGTCCTTTGGCTATGATCTTCAAACCATGCTAGGAGAGTAATTCCTAGCGAGAAAATCGTCTTGTTCAAGAAAACAGCCGCCTTCTTAGTCAAAGGCGGCTGTTTTTGTGTGCGAGAAGATCGCTCTAGCAGTTGGATCTTACTTCTGCTTGCGGGCCCTTAGTGCAAAGCCGAGAGCGGTGATGCCAGAAGCAACCATGCCAACAGAAGTAATTACAATCTCAGCGACATCGCCAGTGTCTGGCAAAACACGCTTCTTCTTGGTCTTAGAAGGCTTGTGTGGATCAGAGCTGGGAGTTGGCTCAGGTTCTGGTGTTGGCTGAGGCTCAGGCTCTGGATAGTCGTTAGTGAAGACCAGAGGAGGCGTGCTGCTGCACTCGCACTGATTAACCTCTGTTACGGTTCCATCTTCAGCGGTCTTAGTAATGTGATAGGTTAAATCAAGCTCACCATCATCATTCTTAAAGACGGTATAGGTGAGGGTGTAGACGGACTTGTCGTAAGTAACCCTCTGGTTAGTGCCGGTAACCTCTTTGATGGTGTAAACATAGGTGCCAGGCTGCGTAAAGACTAGCTCACCGAAGTTATTATCGCCAGAAACTGCAACAGAAGTCTCAACGCTATCTGTTGTTGCGTTGTTTGGCATTGGGTAGGAAGGATCGTTGCGGGTGAGCGTGAACTTGAAAATATCCTGAGTTGTTGCAGTACGTGGGTTGCCGCCGTTATCATCAGGGAGAACTGATGGATAATCGGTTGGAGCATCTGGTGCGTTACCAGTAACAACCTTCTGGACAACTGGATAGTCCCTGACTGGCAGTGGATCAGGATAGACATTAGTAAAGACAGCGCCTGGCGCATCGTTATGCTCGCCAAGGTCAACGGTAGTAACGTTTCCGTTCTCGTCAGTCTTGGTCATAGTACGTGTTGCCTCAAGCTGGCCGGTACCGTCGTCAGCAACGTTATAGGTAACGGTGTAGACGCTCTGATCGTACTGGATGTTCTGGGTGCCGGTAACCTCTTTGATGGTGTACACGTAGGTGCCAGGCTGAGTGAACGTAATGTTGCGGAATACAGCGTCGCCACCGAGAAGTCTGCGTGTACGAGCGGTATTGCCGGTAGATCCCTCAGGCATTGGACTGGATGGATCAAGGCGTGTCATCTCAAAGATAAAGACGTTAGGAGCGTCGCCCTCGTCTTCAGAGCCATTTGCCAGGAAGTTATTGATTAGGCTCTCGGCAAAGCTGCCGCTTGCAGTGTCGTCGGCGCTTGTTGCGCTTGCAGTGCTTGTGGCGCCTGCTGCGCTAACGTTACTTGTGTTCAGGTAAGAATTAACCAGAGACGCAGGTGAAGGCTGTCCAGGTGTAGGAACATCTGGGTAATCGCCCTCGACAATCTTGGTAACGGATGGCGTCACAATAACAGGCCTGACATTGTAGACATTTACCAGCGACTGAGTGGTGGTGTACTGCTCAACGCGAGAAATGCTACTTCTAGTTGAAACGTAGGAATTAGGAACGTTCTCGGTGATGGTGTACGAAACAGTATCAGCAGCAGTATTGTCTACGTACTTACGAAGACCCTTGTAGACGATGGTGTAGGTGTTATTGCTATTATCGGAAACCTCAGGCGCAATGGTGCTGGTATCAAGGTTCTTATCGTTAGAGAGAACCAGATTGTTGGCACCAAAGTCAGTTGTGGATGGGCGCTTACCAGCTGCATTGTTGTTATCGTCCCAGACCTTATTGATCTTGAGGTCAATGCCTGCATAGCTCAGAGCGTGAGTGGAGAGGGTACGAGTGGAGTGGTTACCAGCAATGTCGTAGTCAAGAACGCTGCTGAATACACTGCGCTTACCGTCGTAGGAAGCGTCAACGTTGTCGGCAACCTTATAAGTGACGTCAACAAAGCCGCCGCTATTTGCAGCAAGTGCGTGCGTTGAAGTAAACAGCACCATGTCGGCCTCAGCAGGATTGGTGACTACAGTGTACTCGCCAGGCTGTGGAGCATGGTTTGCAGTGTAGGTAACACCAGGGTTCAGCTTGATGTACTGGTAAGAGAAATTGGAAGAAGAGTTTACGCCCTCAAGTGTCAGAGGAAGCTGAGTTGCACCCTCTGGGGTGATGCCAGCGCCGCGATTTACCGACTTAGACAGCAATGGAACAAACAGTTGAGTGGTATTTGCGGTGTTGCCGGTGTTATTGCGGACTGCAATATGAACAGTTGCGGTGTCTCCGCGTTGCATAACAGGGGTAGTTGCGCCTGGATTAGCGGAGTCGTACGTGTAATCAGTTACGGTTCCAGAGACGGCATCTTTTACAGAAAGGGTAGATGCAGCGGCAATAGCAGATGCCTGAGCAATGTTGATACCAGGGCGCTCGGAGAGAGAAACCATGGTCTCGCCAGAGTTGACGCTGTTGCCAAACAGGCTGGTGTACTGGGAAGTGTTCCAGTTGCTGCGATCCCAGTGCTCAGACTTAATTTGAGCACCAATCTCCTTGAAGTCTTTGGTGGTAATGCCAACAAAGTCGTTGATGTGGTAGATGCCCTTGCCTGCAAGATCGGTGGTGTGGACATCCATGCTCAGAGTCATGTTCTTGCTGGTAAAGTCTGGCTGATACTGGCCGCGAGTCTCGTCGCCAACATCAATGGTGTACTTCCAAACCTTAACAGCTACGCCGTCCTTATCGTATGTTCCTACAAACTCAGGAGCGCTGAGTGTGCCGTTGGAAACGGTAAGGTTGCTGTAGGTAAAGCCCTCAGGCATGATGACGTAGAGCACTGGCTCCTGAAGAGGATTCCAGTCCCAGTTAGCGTCGTCGATGCGACCAGAAATCTTGAAGGTCTCGCCGCCATTAATCTGGGTCTTATCGATGCTACCAACGCCGTTAAGAACCTTAGGTGCGCCGGACTTAGCGGTCAGCGTAACGCCTGCATCTGGAGTGGTACCAGTGTCGTAGAGCTTGACGTTAGTGACAACGTCGGCGTTAGTGCCCTTCTTCCAAGAGCCGTAAACGCCGTTGGAGATGTAGCTCCAGCCGTAGTACTCGTCAGTGACATGCTTGTTGTTTGGATTCCATGTGTCGAGAAGATCGCTCATTGGCCTAATGCCATCGTATCCGCCAAGAATTGGACCAAGGTCAACCTTGATGGAAGTGATAGAGGTATTGATATCAAGACCAAGGGCAGTGTTGGTGATAAGTGCGGAGACACCAGAGGTACGCAGAATGCTTGGGTCAGCAGTTCCGCTCGTGCCGTCTGATGCAGTCCAGTGGATTGGACCATAGGTCATACCAGCCTTGTAAGGGATGGTGACGCCACGGATGATAGCGGTCTGGTTCTGATCGATGGTCATCTCGAGCGTCTTTGGAGCGGTGTCTGAGGAGAGTTCGTTCTTGATGAGATAGGTGCCAAGACGAACGTTGTAGGTATCGTTCTTCTTGTATGCCCAGTTAGGAGCTGTGTCGACAAGAGCATGTGTGGTAAGACGCTCTGGGTTAAGGCCGTCAATTACGGTAACTGTAAGCGTAGAAGTAGTGTTTCCGGATGTACGGTTAACGTTTGGAGTGTCATTCCAAACGCTCATAGTGAGGTTCTTAATGGTGACGTTAAAAGTTGAGTTGTTAGGTCTGGTGCTTGATGCAGGAACCTTAATCTGTGGCTTAAAGGTTGGGGTACCTGCATAAGAGCCTGGCTCGTTCCACTCAACTGTTGCGGTCTTGTTAGTACCGTCATCGGTAGTAGAGACAATGGTACCTGCGGTGTTGTAGAGGCTGGTCTCGTTGACACCAACAAGCTCCATATCACTTGGATAGACAACCTGAACCGTAGTCTTGCTGTTTGCCTCGGTGAGTACCTTAGAGCCTGTGGCAGAAACCTGCAGGGTGGAGGTGGTGCCGCCCTTAGAGAGGACCTCGGTAGACTGATCAGCCCAGAAGCCATAGGTCATTGGGTCGGCTGCAGTAACAGCTGAAGTATGTGGATCAATGTTTTGTGTTGCCGCGGTGCTCAAGCTGACGCGGATTGCGTTTGCAATAACCTGGCTTGCGCTTTGGTTCTCAACAGCATCATCAAGCTTGAACTGAATTTCTCCCCTGGAAGATACCTGGGTAAGGCCATTGTTGGTCATGTAGACCAAATCACCACTGCGGTTCTTCTCGGAACTTGCGCCAGGATAGCCGTAAGGAAGGGTTCCCGTTCCCGTAGGTGTAGTAACCAGGTTAGAGAAGCTGGTATTTGAGATGCCACCAACGGTAAACGTTGCACCTGGAAGACCTGTGACATAGAGTCCGTCTCCAAACCTTACGTTGAGGTACGTTGGGGAGAACTGCAACGATGCAGGGATTGTGTAGCCAACATTCAAGGCGTAGGTGACTCCCGCCTTAAGAGCAGGAGTTTGACCTGCAAGAAGGTCAGCAACTTGGGCGTGAGTCGACGCATCTTCAATGCTCAGAGCATTGATTTGAAGACCTGTGGTGTCTTCTGCGTAAGCCACGCTAAGGTTGGGCAGCAATGCTGCGACGAATGCAACGGCAGCTAAAAGCAATCCCGCTACAATCCTTGCCTTACTTTTCATAGCACATCCTAACTAGAGCAATACAGAACCAATCACTTTCTTTCTTATTTATTCTTACGACGCTTAGTAATGCCAAGTGAAGTCATTACAGCGGTCATACCAGCGAGAAGTGCAGCAAGAGGTGCTGCAGCAGAAGCATCTCCGGTGTATGGGGTCTTCTGCTTCTTTTTCTTAGATGGCTTAGTTGGAGTAGAAGGAGTCTCTGGAGTCTCATCCTCTGCAACAGTAATGGTTAGCTGGATTGTGTCGTTATCAGTTGCAACGGCGTCCTTACCATCTGGCCACTGGACACCATTCCAGGTGAACGAGAAGACCTTGCGGTTGCCAGCTGCGGAATCAGCAATAGCGCTGAAGGAGCCGGTAACGGTGCCGACAGCGGTGAGCTGGGTGCCTGCAGCAACATTGGAGTCAATGGTGACGCCAGGAATGGTGAGCTTCATCCAGCCATCGTTTGCACTTGCCTCATCAACAATGCGCTCGAGGTCAGAGTACGTTCTAATGGAGGAAGGATCGCTGAGCTCAAAGGTGACGGTAACCGTACGACCGTTGACCTGGACATCGCTGACCTTAAAGCCGCTGCCAAAGTTGGAAGCCTGGATGGTGTTGGCATCAAGGTTGCTTGGAAGTGTCATTCCCTCAGGAACAGTCAGAGTTGCTGTGAACTTGAACTTCAGGTTGCTCAGCGTAATGGTGTCATGGTTGGTATTAGGGTAGGCACGCTCAATGTTGTTCATCTGCTCCTGGATAGAGGAAGCAAGAATTGAACCAGTGAGGTTAAAGGTAGAACCTGCCTTCATAGTGATGACCTGGTCATGCTCGGTATTCTCGTCAGCAAGCATATCAGCAGGAAGGTTCATCTCAATTGGGTTGTTCACAATCAGAGTCTGCTGAATGCCGGTACCACGAGGGTCTCTGCTCGCAGCAATCTGAACGCCGTTCCAAGAAAGTTCGAACTTCTTGGTGACGTTGGTGACGGTGTTCTTTGCAAAAGATTCAAAGGTGCCAGTAAGAGTACCTGTAGCGGTGAGCTCCTGACCATTGGTTACCTGAGTTGAGTCAAGTGTGAGACCATCAATAGTTACGGTAAGAGGTCTTGCAATTTCTGCGGTAGCTGCATCGTCTTTGCCAACTGTCTCGACAGCGTCTTTGAGCTGCTTGTAGTTGGTGTAAGTGCCCTTGAGCTTCAGGGTAACGGTAACTTCCTGACCGTTGACGGAAACGTTTGTAACCTCAAAGAGATCACCAAGGCCAGAGGTGGTTACTGTTGGATTAGCTGGGACAACAACGCCAGCAGGAAGCGTGAGCTTTGCAGTAAAGGTAGAAGTTGTGCCAGAAAGCGTAATCTTGGTTAGGTCGTCGAGGCCGCCAGCAATGCCATTCTCAAAAGCGCTCATCTGATTAATGACGGAAGTAGCGTCAATAGCGCCTGTAAGACTGAAGCTCTTATCGTTAGAAACTTCCTTGATCTGAGTGGTGTTGCTCTGAGAGTCACTCCACATATCAGCAGGAAGATCGCTAGTAAGCTCTACTCTCTGGATGGAAGGATCTTCCTTCCACTTGAGGTAGTAAGTGACGTCGTTGGTAAGCGTTGTGCCACCGTTGATGGTTGCAGGGGAGTTACCTGCAGCGTCGGTGAACCAGTAGTGGTAGTTGTGACCAATAACAATGCCAAAGAAGGTCATTGGATCATCCGCGTTGTCCAGAATGTGGTTCTCAAAAGTTGCAATATTTGTGTAGGCAGTATTGGTGTTAGAGCTGGTAGGACTTGCAATTCCATCAGTAGACGTGGTCAGAGTATTGCCGCTGAGATTCTGCAGTAGAGCATTAATGGTAGTTTGCTCAGCAACAGTTGGGTGAGTCTTGATAGTTGCAACTTCTCCGCCGTTTGCATCGGTGGTGATGTCAAAGACGTTTGGATTCTGCTTAAAGACGCTGTTCGCAGAGAAGGTTCCACCATTTGCCGAGAAGGACACGGTAAGGTGCTGCTCCTCCCAGTCTGCGTACAAATCAACGGTATCAGTACCTGCAGGAACAGCCAGGTTGGAATTAGCTGCAACCTCGTCACCAGCGCCGTTTGCCTGGGTGGTCCAACGCTTGAAGGTCTTTCCAGCGATATTGAAGTTATTGTCGAGGTTGTTGACCTCAGCGTCAGAACGGACCGTTACGGTACGGCTAGCGTTGGTAGCAACGCGGTCAATGACAGAGACGCCATTACCATTGTGATACCTAACGTAAAGCCATGAGGTGTTGGCCTTCCAATGTGGATAGACTGTCATGTCAGAGGTGACCTGGGTATCAGCGGTGAACTGGTGCTCGGTACCAGCAGCGTCGGTGTAGTACCAGCCGTCAAACTCCTGACCACTCGCATAAGGATCTGTAGGTAGGGTAGTGGAGCCTTCTGCTACAGAAGAAGCGGTTGCAAGAGAGTTGCCGCGCATAGCAAGAGCAGTCTTGTTAGCAGTAGTGCCGTCAGCAAATGTTGGGTTGATGCCGGTAACGCCTGGGGTGTTGAGGTCAAAGGTAACGGTTGCAGCAGGTGCCCAAACGTGCTTCTGACCATCGCTTGAAGCGTTAGCAACTGGGTAGGTATAGGTTGCTCCGTTAGCATTAATGAGGCTCAGAGAGTTAGTTGATGGGTCAGCAAGGGTAAAGAGCGAGAGAACCTCGTTGCCGTTAGCTGCACCGTTTGTAGGGATAGTGCTACCAAAGCCACTGTTGTAGCTTGGTGCGTATTTGAGCAGGTAAGAGCCGCCAACAACGTTGTAGTTCTGACGAGTCTGGCCAGCACCGTTATCGGAGTTCTTGGTAGCAGGGGTTTCTACCAGGCTGTTTCCGGTGAATTGGATGGAGCCGTTAGTCTGGGCTCCAAACAGGGCGCCAGAGTTACGACCGTCTCCCTTAATCGTGGAGTTGTTAATGATGACGTCACCAGTGTTGACGTTAAGGCCGCCAGTTCCACCGTTAGTGAAGTTAAGGGTTGAGTTAGTAACGTTTACTGTTCCACCAGCTACACCAACAGAAATGCCAGATGTTGAGCCAGCATTAGCATTAATGGTGGAGTTAACAATATTGGAAGTTCCCTGGATGGTCATGCCCGTAGCGCCGTACCATGAAGGGTTAATGGTAAGGGTGGAGTCATTCATGTTGAGCTGGTTGACGTAGAAAGTCTGACCAAAGCCTTCAACGGTAAGATCTGTGTTCTTAAGGTTGAGGTTGCGAGCGTCATTCCAGGTACGAGCCTGTGAAGTTACTTTGATAGTAGCGTTTTCAAAGGTGACACCAGACTCAAAGAAGTTGGTATTGCTCTTATCGTCTGCGGTGATGGTAACGCTGTTCTTGTTGGTGCTGCCGCTAACGGTTCCACCAAGAGAAATACCGCGCGAGCCGCTTGCACCTGCGTTGTTCCTGAAGACATAAGTACCATCAGTGATGGTAGACCCATCCTGTGCGGTTAGTGCTGTCTTGAAGCCAGACATGGTAAGGGTACCTGTGCCAGTTAGCGTTGAGCCAGGTGATAGAACCAGACCGTCAATGCTGTTTCCAGTGCCAGTAAGCGTTGCACCCTCAGATTCAATTTTGAGTGTAAGACCAGAAGGAATAGTAACTGTAGAGGTCAAATCAAGGTTGCCCTTGAGGTGAATGGTGTTAATTGAAGAAGTTTCTCCCCATAGTTCCAGTGCTTTCTGGAGAGATTTAAGAGGATCTGAGCTGGAACCCTCGTTAGTATCGTTGCCGCTTGTTCCGTCTACCCAGAGCTCATTTGTGATGTAAGAAAGGCTTCTGGTAACACGGCGAGAAGATCTTTCTGTAGGAGCGGTAGCTTGCTCGGAAGTTTGCTGGTTGGAAGTGGCTTCTGCGTTAGTGGTAGTTTCAGTTGAGGTTTCTGCTGTTGCTTCTGAAGTAGAAGCAGTTGCATCGCTTGTTTGAGCTGCTGCAACTTCTTGCGTCTGAGTTACCTCTTGAGTGCTAGCAATCTCTGCTAATGCTGAAGAAGGAACCAGCGAGAGTGCAAGCACCAAAGACATAGCTGTCTTAGCGCCTTTGCTTGCAAAATTCTTGTCTTTTCTTTCCATACCTACCCCTAACAAATAGTGAATACCCCAACAAAATTTGCAATTAAATCTTGTGCAAAAAGTGACGAATCACGAGAAGCACAATAGAACTAAACGGTACAAATTTAGAGCATTTTTCGTATAGATAATTATCCATTATTTTGACAAAAATTATTGTCTCAACCAGCGATTTTTATAGTTTGAACACATTTCAAAAAATGCCTTTATCTCATGTTATATAAATAATTTAATCAAAATATTTGAGGCATTTAAAAATGGCATTTAAATTGCTCTATTTTTGACGATTTTCTCGACATTTGTCATAAACGTGCAACGGATAAAAATTGTAAAAGAAATGTATTAAATTTTAAGACAAATGTGAGTTATGCGGAAACCAGATAGTGGAAGCAGATAGTTAACAAATTCATGAAATTTGGAGTTCAAAATTTGTTGGCAAGAGAAGCTCTGTACACTAAGTAAGAGGGAATCAAGAGAGATTGCTCCGCGTAAAAAACGTAGGAGACAACTTTTTGAATGTACTGAGTAGGGGACTATGAACTCAAAAATTATTGATGACGCTTTGGACTTTGTAAAAGAGGTCTTCTCCACAGATTTTAGTGGTCACGATTACTTCCACACGTTGCGTGTGTACAAAATGGCTGTAAGAATTGCGCAAGAGGAGGGGGCAAATCAAGAGATTGTTGCTCTTGCTGCGCTTTTGCACGATGTTGATGACATCAAGCTTTCTCCAGAGACGCATGAACATAAGGATAGGGCCGTTGGTTTTCTGCGTCAGCATACTGTCGACGAGGCCACTATCCAGGCAATTTGTACCGCAATTGATGAGGTTTCTTTCTCGGGAACAGACTCGGTAGTTCCTTCAACGCTTGAAGGTATGTGCGTTCAAGATGCAGATCGCCTGGACGCGCTTGGTGCTGTTGGCATCGCACGCGCCTTTGCTTATGGCGGAAGCCATGGTCGCAGTATGTATGACCCAGATGAGCCACCAACCCTTAACATGAGCGGCGAGGAGTATCACTCACACAAATCAACATCGCTCAATCACTTTTACGAGAAACTCTTTTTGCTGGCAGATATGATGAATACGCGCAGTGGCAAAGAGCTAGGAAAAGCTCGCGAGAAGTACATGCGGGAGTATGTTGATCAGTTCTTAGATGAGTGGAACGGTGAACGCTAAGATATAGTTTTTAGCTATATGAATTAGTCAAGTATTTGTATTTCACAAGTAAAGCACGGATTGTCATACTGGTTTCTCGTAAGCAGTTCTAAGGGGTCATGATGGCAATCAAAAATGATAAAACTACTCCACATCGCTTTGATGTTGTTGGCAGCTTTCTTCGTCCAGAGAATCTCAAGCAAGCTCGTATTCAGTTTGAAAAAGGTCAGATTGATGCGCAAGAACTAAAGCAAGTAGAGGACAAAGCTATTACAGAGCTTATCCAAAAGGAGAAGCAGGCTGGTCTCAAGGTTATTACTGACGGCGAGTTTAGGCGTGCAACATGGCACCTTGATTTTATGTGGGCGTTTGAAGGTATTGGCCACGCGCCAACTAATACCGGCCTTCCTTTCCATGATGAGACTGCAAAGATTGACGACACATTCCTTGTAGGAAAAGTGGAGCTTACCAAAGAGCATCCATTTATTGAGCACTTCCGTTTTGTCCAGCAGTTTGAGGACGAGACAACTGTTGCCAAGCTTACTATTCCTGCTCCTGCACAGTTTATTGAGCAGTTCATCATGCCTATGAATCGTGAGCAGACCGATAAGTACTATGCTAATGACCAGGAGCTTCTTGAAGATATTGTTGCTGGCTATGGAGTGTTCATTGAGCAGGCATATGCTGCAGGTTGTCGTAATCTTCAGCTTGATGACTGCTCATGGGGTGTGTTGGTTGACCCTCGTGCGGAGCTCTTCTTTGGTGCTGACCAGGAAGGTCTCAAGAAGATTAAGTCACTGCTCTTGGAGATTAACAACCGCGTCCTTGATGCTGCTCCAGCTGATCTGACTATTAACACGCACGTTTGCCGTGGTAACTTCCACAGCACTTGGGCTTGCGAGGGCGGCTACGACGATGTGGCTGATGCCCTTCTTGCTCAAGAGCACGTAAACGCTTTCTTCTTAGAATTTGATGATCATCGCTCCGGTGGCTTTGAGCCCCTGGCTTCTGTTCCAGCTGGTAAAAAGGTTGTGCTTGGTCTGATCACCACCAAGCACGCCCAGCTGGAAGAGAAAGCCAAGGTTATCGAGCGTATTCATGAGGCGGCTCAATATGTACCTCTGGAGAACCTCTGCCTTTCTCCTCAGTGCGGCTTTGCAAGCTGCGAGATTGGTAACAAGCTCACCGAAGATGAGCAGTGGGCAAAGATTGCGCTTGTTAAAGAAATTGCAGAAGAGGTTTGGGGTTAAACATTGGTTGGTTTACGGCCTGTCTGCGACTCACTTGCCGTTTACCGAAGAGTTTCTGACCATACGTTCTTCTCGGCTCCTGTCCACTAAAATGGACAGGAGTTTTTTATTGGAGCTAGACTTCGGAGGCAGTATGCCAAGCGAGAAGACCCGCTGCTTGCATCTCATTCAGATTTTTGAAGAGGAAACCGATGATGATCACGGTCTGAGTACCCCTCAGCTTATCGAAAGACTTGCTGAACGCGGGCTTAGTGTGGAGCGTAAGACGCTGTATGACGATATTAAATCGTTGCAGAATTTTGGTTACGACATCCAGTCTTATCAGCGCCATCCTGTTGAATACGGCCTGGCTACCAGGAAGTTTCAGGCCGAGGAGCTTATGTTGATGGCAGATGCCGTACAGTCATCAAAGTTTTTGACGGAGCGTAAGGCAAACAATCTGGTGAACCTTATTGGAGAGTTGGGCGGGAAGTCTACCTCCGATACGCTCAAGAAGCGCATTCATGTTGAAGGTCGTATTAAGTCGCAAAATGAGTCCGTGTTTTATGCACTCAATGCTATCCAGACGGCGCTTTTACAGAAGAAAAAGGTCTCGTTTAAGTATCGCAAGAAGGGCTTCAAGGACAAGGTTATTGAAGAGCTTCCTGTAAGAGAAGAAACGCCTGTTCAGCTTACCTATATTGACGATTTCTACTACCTTATTGTGTGGAACGATAAGCATCAAAATTTTGTCAATTATCGTGTGGATCGTATGTTTAGGCTTGAGGTTGCTGATGCTGACGCCACGGTTAACGAGCAGATCAAGCAGTTTGATATAGACAAATATCAAGAGCGCGTCTTTGGCATGTACTCGGGCGAAGTTGTTGAGGTCACGCTTCGTGTCAATGAGCGCGTCATGTGCTCGGTGTATGACCGCTTTGGCAAGAACATCATTTTGAATAACCCAAGTCCTGATGGTACTACAGCTGACGTGCACGTTTCCGTCATGGAAGCTCCAACGTTTTATGGCTGGCTTGCAACCTTTGGAACAGATATCGAGTTGGTAGCTCCAAAGAAGACCAGACAGAAATATCAAGAGTACTTGAGTGGAATTCTTCAGAGCTACCAATCAGAGAAAGAGGACTAGCTAAATCAGGTCAAACCAAGTAGTCTTTCTCGCGCTAATTAACGAGCATCAATGACGTAAAGACCTGCTTTGACAAGAAGATGACCATGGTGATCACTGAGCTGCGTAATCTTGCAAGTAACAATGTTTTGATGTCCGTAGAAGAGCAAAGTACTCCAGAGAGAATTGCTTTCTCTAGGAACAAAGCCAAGCTTGTAGTCATTAGAGTACAGAGCAAGAGCCTCTGGGTCGTAAGGGTTATCACGTTCAGGAACAATGGTCAGATCTGAGCCAAGTTTAAGCTGATCAAAGATAAGAGGAGCGTCGTAGTAGGGAAGACCGGAAATAACGAAGGAATCAACAAGCTTTGTAGGACTGTACATAAGAGCCTCCTTAGAAGATGTTGAGAACAGAATACGGATTCGTTAAAGAATGAGTGTCCAACAGATTGGACAGTAAAAATAGCTGTAAGACAAAGCAGTAAGAGAAAATGAGTTTCAAAGGGAGTTTGCATGATTACCACTAAGAGATCGTTTCTTATTCCATGGCATGCATCTGATGCTGAAGAGCTCTATGAACTGGCAAAAGATCCAGAGATCGGACCACTTTGTGGCTGGGAACCGCACAAGACTCTGGAAGATTCCAAGCAGGTTCTTGCAAATGTATTGTCCGAGAAGTTCTGTTATGCCGTAAAGGATATGAAGACTGGTCATGTAATTGGCTCGATGTCATTGGACTTTAAAGAAATTCCTGATCCAAAAGATTCCTCAAAGCAGTTGCATCAGGCAGAAATTGGCTATTGGATTGGTCGTCCTTATTGGGGACAAGGGTTCGCGCCTGAAGGCGCTCAAGCTCTTACTACCTATGCATTTGAAGAGCATGGCGTTGACCAGGTGATTATTAGATATCTTGAGCGTAATAAGAGGTCTGCTTCAGTGGCTCAAAAGTGTGGCTTCACAGAAGCAGAAATCTTTACAGACTTGAATAAATATACAGGCAAAGAAGAGCAGTTTGGTATCTCAGTACTCACAAAAGAGGACTGGGAACGTGTTCAAAAATAGCAGTTGTTCTCGTTATTTTGTGTGTTGATTTTAAAATGTTGCATAGGGCAAACTCATATATGCAACGACAAAACTACATGTAAAGTAAATGAAACAGTTAGTGGACTAAAGATTCTGCTTGTAAGAAGAGCGAGAGAAGTTTTATATGATGATTAACAAACGCCTCATTGCGCTTATTGAGGAGAGTAAAAAATACATTGGCTTGACCGTGCTTTACCAGTGGATTGCACTTCTCGCCAATATTGTATTTATGTATTCTCTGGCAAGAATGATACAAGCCCTATTCATGGATTATTTTGTCCTCGAAGAGCAGTTGGTATTTATTGCACTCTGCCTTATTGCTATTGTGATTAGGTATTTCTGCAAACTTGCTCAGCACAAGACAAGCTTTTATGCAGCAAAAAGGGTTAAAAAGACCCTTCGCGAGAAAATATATCAGAAGCTTTTAGAGTTTGGTCCCTCGTATAAAAATTCGTATGCGACCAGCGAGATTGTTCAGCTGGCAGTTGAAGGAGTAGATCAGCTAGAAACCTATTTTGCGCAGTATCTGCCTCAGTTTTTCTATGCTGTTTTGGCTCCGCTCACACTTTTTCTTGTTTTGCTCCTTATTAGTCCGGTAGTTGGCATTGTTTTGCTGGTATTTGTACCGCTCATTCCAATGACCATCGTTCTTATCCAGAAGTTTGCAAAGAAGCTTTTGTCTAAGTATTGGGGCCAGTATACGCAGCTTGGCGATACGTTTTTGGAGAATCTGCAGGGTCTGACCACGGCAAAGATTTACAAGGCTGATGGTTTTAAACACAAGCAGATGAACGAGGAAGCCGAGCACTTTAGACGTATTACCATGAAGGTTCTAACCATGCAGCTCAACTCCATCACCGTGATGGATGTGGTTGCATTTGGTGGAAGCGCGCTTGGTACAATTCTTGCAATTCAGCAGGTAAATGACCAGATCCTCGTTATGTGGGAAGGCGTCTTTGTCATTTTGATTTCGGCTGAGTTCTTCCTGCCCATGCGTCTTTTGGGTAGTTATTTTCACATTGCCATGAACGGTATGGCAGCGTCGGACAAGATTTTTGACCTGCTTGATATGCCTGTTCGAGAGCAGGGTACCAAGACCGTTCCAGCTTCTAGTGATGTCGCTTTGCGCAACGTTTCTTTCTCCTATGATGGCGAGAAACCCGTCTTGGTGAATGTTTCTTTTGGAATGCGCGCTAACTCCCTGAATGCGCTAGTAGGAGAGTCAGGCTGCGGTAAATCAACAATTGCAGCACTTCTGACCGGAAAACTCCGCTCGTATTCTGGCGATGTTCTGTTTGGAAATACCAGTTTGTCTGACATTTCTGACCATAATTTGCTTCAAAACGTTACGTATATTGGTCATCAGGCACATCTCTTTATGGGAAGCGTTCGCTCTAATCTTGCCATGGGTAATCCAGAGGCTACTGAAGAACAGCTCTGGCATGCCCTTGAACAGGTCAATCTTGCTGAGTTTGTAAAGTCTTTGGGTGGACTTGACGCGCCAGTTGCCGAGAAGGGCTCCAACTTGTCTGGTGGTCAGCGTCAGAGATTAGCACTGGCCAGAGCCCTGCTTCACAATAGCCAAATGTACATCTTTGATGAAGCTACTTCAAATATTGATGTTGAGAGTGAAGACGTTATTATGCAGCAGGTTCACCAGCTTGCTCAGACAAAGATGGTGCTGGTAATTTCTCACCGCTTAGTAAACGTTAAAAATGCTGATCAGATTGTTGTTATGCAGCATGGTCGCGTTGTTGGAAGTGGAACGCACCAAGAGTTGCTTGCAACAAATGACGAGTACAAACGAATGACGCAGGCCCAGACCGAGCTTGAGAATTATGTGAAAGGAGTTGAGGCGTAATGAAGACAGAAGTTAAGAACAGCGCCACAACTGCACGTACTTCTCGCCGTAGTGCGCTCACTATTATGCTGAGACTGGTGGGGCTGGTTCGTCCGCTGGCTGGCTTTATGATACTTGCAATTTTGATGGGAGTTTTGGGCAATCTTGCCGCCACGTTCATCAGCATTTTTGGAGCGTATGCGCTGCTCAGCGCTATGGGCTTTGCTTCATCTTCTCCTATGATGTTGTTTTTTGGTGGCATGCTTTTGTTTGCCCTGGTCCGCGGTCTGCTGCGCTATGCCGAGCAAGAATGCAACCACTTTATTGCGTTTAAACTGCTTGCGCTTATTAGAGACCGTGTGTTTACGGCACTTAGAAAGCTTGCTCCTGCAAAGCTTGAGGTCAAAAATAAGGGCAACCTGATGAGCGTCATTACCTCAGACATTGAGCTGCTTGAGGTTTTTTACGCACACACTATCTCGCCTATCTGTATTGCGGTTGTGTTCTGCATTGCTATGGTGTGGTTTATTGTTAACAGCACCAACTGGATTTTGGGTGTTATTGCACTTGTTTCTTACCTGGTAGTCGGCGTGGCAATTCCGCTTGCTATGTCTAAGCGCTCCGAGCAGGACTCTGCTGAGGCAAGAGATCTTGCTGGTAAGCTTTCTACGGTTACCCTTGATAACCTGCGCGGTCTTGACGAGATTCTGCAATACAGCACCGGTGCACAGATGATTGAGGAAACAAGTCAGTTAGCTGATCAGTTAAGCGACAGACAGCAGGCAGTTAAGAAGGCATTTGGTGTCAACGATGCGGTCACCTCAACGGTCATTCTTGTCGCAACACTAGTCATGTTCTTTAGTTCGTTCTACCTGGCCTATCACCAGCAGATTCTTATGAATGAAGCTTTCATTGCTACCATTGCATTGATGAGTTCGTTTGGGCCTGTTGTGGCTTTGGCAGCACTTGGTACAACCCTGACCAGTACGTTTGCTGCGGGTAATCGTGTTTTGGATATTCTGGACGAGAAACCCCTGGTTGAAGATGTAGTGGACCAAAAAGACATCTCATATGAGGGCGTGCGTGTATCTGAGCTTTCATTTGCATATGATAACGAGCAGATTCTGGACAACATTTCTGTGGATATTCCTACCGATAAGATTGTGGGAATTGTAGGTAAGAGTGGCTCGGGCAAGTCTACGCTGCTAAAACTTTTGATGCGTTTCTGGCCAGCAACACCTGGTGCCATTGAAATTTCTGGAACCCCTTTGGAGCGGGTTAATACCTCTAACCTGCGCGATCTTGAGAGTTTTATGACGCAAGATACGCATCTGTATCACGATTCCATTAAGAACAATCTCCGCATTGCAAAGCTTGATGCAACGGATGAAGAGATTGTTGAGGCGTGCAAAAAGGCTTCAATTCACGAGTACATTTCCACGCTGCCCCAGGGGTACGATACGCCTGTTGCAGAGCTTGGCGACTCACTTTCTGGCGGAGAGCGCCAGCGCATTGGCCTTGCTCGCGCATTCTTGCATGATGCGCCACTCATGCTGCTTGATGAGCCAACCAGTAACTTAGACAGCCTAAACGAGGCAATTATCTTGCGCTCGCTTGATAAAGAGACCGAGCATAAATCCGTGGTTCTCGTCTCTCACAGAGCTTCTACCATGGGAATTGCAGATGTTGTTTACACCGTTGATGGGGGACGTGTGAGCTAATGACGCCTGAAGAAATTGAACGGAAGCGCCAAAAAGAAAAAGATCTCTTCTCGCTTATGATTCGCTTCTATTGCGAGAAGCACCACCACACCAAAGCTCATGAGCCTCTGTGCGAAGAGTGCGCTGAGCTAGAGAAATACGCACATACGCGTGTAGATCGCTGTCCTCATATTGAGACAAAGACGTTTTGCTCAAAATGCATATCGCATTGCTACAACAAAGAGATGCGCGCTCGCGTCAAAGAAGTTATGAAAACCACAGGCCCTCGATTGCTTTTGCACCATCCAATTCTTGTGGTTAAGCACGCACTTCAGTAACGCAGTCCTGGTTGGCCTTGTACACCTTCGACATCTGCGATTTTCTCGCTATTTCACGGTCTTCTCGCCAAAAGTGAGAAGACCGCATTTTTTTGAATCTTTTTCATTTGAAACATAACTGTTAACTCTGAGAATTACGTATTCTTGTCGCGGCGCGCTAGGTTTACAGTGACCTCTCGCTTTACAGAAGGAGGTACTGCGTTGATTAAATCAAAGAAAGCGTCATTTATTTTTAAGCTATTTATTGCTGTGATTGGCACCTTTGTGCTGTGTGATTCGGCGGGCGTCTTCCGAATGAACTTCCGCGTTTCTTTCTTGTATTACTTTACCAACATCTCTAACGTGCTGCTTGTTGCCTATTTCTGGGGCGCGCTGTTCCAGGCTTACAAGCATCCCGAGACCGCTCAGAAACCATGGATGCCAACGGTTAAGCACACGCTTATGCTGGGCATTACGGTAACTGGCCTGGTAGCTTACTTCCTGCTTGACCACGGCGAGGTTTTTGTAAACGGCGTCTTTAAGTTCAACAATTTTATCCTGCACGATGTGACTCCAATCTGCGCCGTTTTGGACTGGCTGCTCTTTGACGAGAAACCAACCATGAGCTTTAAAGAGCCTCTGATCTGGCCTTTGTACCCGCTCACGTATTTTGCGTACATTATTGTTCTGGTTCTGGGCTTTGGCGTGCAGATTAAAGAGAAGTCTCGCTGGCCTTATGGATTTATGGACTTTGACAAGCTGGGAGTCCCAACGGTTGCTTTGACCATTGTGATTTTGATTGTTATCTTTGTTGCCTTGGGTTACCTCTACGTCGTCATTGATAAGAAACTTGGCGAGAAGATCAAGAAGGCTGAAAACTAATCCGAGCTAGGTTACAAGCCGCGATAACTGCAGCGTTAAACCTAGCGTGTTGCGAAAAACCTCAATTAACTACACAGCGCCTGACATTCGTGAACTGCCTCCCATTTCTTAGACACGAGAAATGAGAGGCAGTGCAAAACACACCTATGACAGATAATCTGTCAAAAAGACGTATACATGACGCTGAAAATACCTCAAACGTGCAGATTATCTTCATTTGATGTGTAATATGCCCGCAATTGTGCAGAATATCTGTCATAGGTGTGTTCCTTAGAAGCGGAATTTACCTATAGTTAGATTTTTTATATTTCTCTATTCATTTTCAAGCATATTAGATGAAGTTTATGCATAAAGATGCATATCGGGTAGTGCGACCGCCTAGCTGCCTGGCTATCTTGATTAGGAACATGTCAATTCTTCAGCAAAACCTACCAAAGCTGCGCTATTTTGTGCGCCAGGCCTAAAAGCCGACACTAACACGCTACAGAATCATAATCACTCGCATATGAACTGCCTCCCATTTCTTATGTCCAAGAAATGGGAGGCAGTTCACATTCGTCAGGCGCTTTTTTATGCCGTTTACGGGAGTACATTTGGAACGCGGCGTGTGTGCTGGTAAAATATTAAAAAGTTGATGAAGGAGGTACTATGTCACTGTATCGTCATCTACGTGCTAGTTTAGGATCAGCCCATAAAATTGTGCTTGCTATCAGCACTTTTGTAATGGCAACCGTGATTCCTGTTATAGCAAAAGCTGATGTTATTGACGCGCCAAGAGTTGGTCCAGCTACTTCTCATGTAAGTACTTCTTATGTAAGTTTGATTGCAGTCATTGTTCTTGTGGCTGTAGTCGGATTTATCATGATTAGAAGGCGTAACAGGTAATAATTTGCCTACAACACAGGAACTTCTCCCCAAAAAAGAAGTCACTACATTTGCGTATGCACTTTGTCACTTTGTAGTTGACTTTGCTTGTGTTTCTTCGATGCTCTGTGCCGTAAGCCGAGTGTTGGGCGAGTCTAGCCAGGGTTCGATGGAAGTTGTTGCGCTAAGTATTTTACTGTATGACATAGTTGCCTTTACCCTGCAGCTCCCTATAGGCATTGCACTGGATCAGCTGGATAAGAACTCCTATGCCGCCTTACTTTCGTATGCTTTAGTGGGCGCTGGAGTTATTCTTTCTCTGGTCCCTATAGCCCTTCTCGAGTGGCCTGCGATTCTTTTGCTTGCGATTGGAAACGCGCTCTTCCATAGTGCAGGTGGACTGAGCGTCCTTAATATCTCGCAAAAACATGCAGGACCTTCGGGAATCTTTATTGCAACTGGTGCAATTGGAGTCTTTTTAGGTACACAAAGTGCTCAAATGGAAAGACTTCAGATTGCATTTTCCCTGCTTGTGCTGTTGTTCTTATGCGCGCTTATCACGCTTGTAGTACAAAAGGTTAACAAGAAGTACTGGAACGTGCATAACGTTTCGTTTGATATTTCGGAGCTTTCATTCAATACATTGCTTGCGATTGCACTGCTGAGCCTTGTGGTGGCGCTGAGAAGCTATGTCGGCATGGTTATGGCATTTCCTTGGAAGAGTGAGATGCTCTTACTGGTATTAAGTATCCTTGGCGTATTTGCAGGTAAAGCGCTTGGTGGAATGGTTGCTGATCGTATTGGCTTTAGGACTACAGCTACCTTTTCGCTCATTGTTGCAGCCACCTTGTTTGCGCCCTCATGGGAGATACCGGTTATGGGTCTTCTGGGTGTATTTTTCTTCAACTTTACTATGTCCATTACGTTGGCATCTCTAGCAAACATCTTGCCTAACGCAAAAGGCACTGCGTTTGGACTGGCCAGTTTCTCACTAGCCGTAGGTGCGTTACCTGCGCTCGTAGGATTCCGTATTGAACATCCTGTAATGCTCTCTGGTATCAGTTTGGTCTCGGCACTTGCTTTGGGTGTAAGTCTGACTTTGGTCAAAGACACCGTGGCCACAGGACCATTTGGTCACGAGCGTATGTTCCAGGCAGCACAAGTTGTTGAGGCTGTAGAGGAAGATAATCTAATCGCAGAGCTATCTGATCAGGTTGATGAGCTTGCGGTTGAAGATGAGTGCACGGCTGAAGACTATCTTGTTGATGAAGACAAACAAGTAGAAGGCTAATAGCATGGACGACCAAATATTTTTATTGCCGTATTTGATAACCATTATTCCGATATTTGCGTTTTGTCTGATTCTGACTATTACTGTTGAGCTTATTGTCGCAAAATCGCTTGGCGTTAAAGACAATCACGCGCTGCTGATTGTTGTAGCTGCACAGGTGCTTACCAATCCAATCGCTGTTTTTATCACAAGTGTCCTTGTTAATGTGGTTGCTAACGACGCTCAGTATTGGGCGTGCGTCATAGCGGTTGAGCTGGCCGTTATTGTTGTTGAAGGTCTCATTTACAAGGTAAAAAGAGTAAGCGACGCTCCATGGACACTTTCAATCTTGTCTAATCTTGCGTCGGTTTCTGTGGGTATTCTCGTTCAAACACTTATATAAAAATTTAGCGAGAAACCCTTTGAATAGGAGGGGTTTCTCGCCAAATCTGGGTGATTTATGAGATGAAGCCTTAATGGACAATTGCAATAAGAAGAGCTCCGACCATAAGACCAATGGATGTTCTTAATGCCGCTGATGCTTGCCTGTGCAAGAGCTTTTGCGCACGAGTTGCATGGGTAAGCTGGGCTTTTGAGGTGTTAAGTGTATGCATTGGTCCTCCTTTCTTAGTTCTTGTCTAGTGTATGCCCAAAAGTAAACCTAGGCAAACTCTTTAGTATAAAAATGATGCAAAAAACCACGCCGAGGGTAAGGCCAATCATGCCTCCGGAAGAGGCATCTAGGTAATAACTGCCCGTTATTCCTATCAAAACGCTGGCCGTAGCAATGAGAGGAGAAATCCAGAGCATATGGCGCATCTGATTAGTAAGAAGTCTTGCGCAAGCGCCTGGAACAATAAGGAGCGAAACGGACAAAATTACGCCAACTGCCTGGAGTGATATGACAATCGCGAGCGCTAGGGCAACAAGTAAGAATGAAGTGAGAGTTTTGGTAGAAAGGCCGATTGCTTGGACCTGTGTTGGATCAAATGAAAGCAAGGTCAGATCCTTATTTTTAAGGATAAGCAGAATTGCAATTGGCAGACTGATGCAAATAACTTGCAGCATATCGGGAGTGGTGACTCCTAAAAGATTGCCAAAAAGTATGTGCGATAAGTTAATCTGGCTTGGAACTTTTGAGATGAGAACTGTTCCAAGTGCAAAAAACGTAGTAAATACGATACCGATAGCAGTATCAGGTCGCACAATTTGGCTTTTCTTGACTTGTCCGACCAACACCACGGTAATAAGGGCAAACACCAGCGCTCCCACCAGATAGGGAAGCCCCAACAGGTGAGCAATGACCACGCCTGGGAGAATAGAATGCGAGATGGCGTCGCCCATAAGCGACCATCCCATATGAGTAATCCAGCAACTTAAAAGCCCGCAGACTATGGCAGTTGCAATACCGGTAATAAGGGCTCGCTGCATGAATGCGTATTGGAGAATATCTACCTCAGGCATGGAGCACCTCCTCAATATGGGTGTCTTCAGAAATTCCAAGGTTCTGCAGGAGAGCGTCTCCAGAAAGAATTTCTTTTGAAGGGCCCTGCGCGGTGATGGTTTTATTGATGACCAGGCAAAGCGGGAATTTTTGATGGGCCAAATTGATGTCGTGAATTGAAACGAGCAATGTTTTGCCTTCGTTACTGAGGTTATTGAGCTGTTCGGTGATAATGGCCTCAGAGCGAGCGTCTACTCCCGCAAATGGTTCGTCAAGAAACATCAGTTCAGCGGCTTGTGCAATTCCGCGCGCTACAAAAACACGCTTTCTTTGTCCTCCGGAGAGCTGGGCAAGTGGACGATCCGCAAGGTCGGCCAGGTTGACGCGTTCAAGCGCTTGGGCAACCAGCTCTTTGTCCTGAGCGGAAGGTATGCGCATCCAACCCTGATGGACGTATCTACCCTGCATAACAACGTCTTTTACAAGCAGCGGAAACGTTGCGTCAATTGCCTCAGTTTGAGGGACGTACGCGATTTTGCCCTGCTTACGTGCTTGTGAAAGAGGTTGCTGATCCCAAGTAAGTGACCCCTCCCATGCGATGGTGTCCATCAGTGCTTTGAAGAGCGTAGATTTACCGGCGCCATTGACGCCAACAAGTGCGCAAAGATCTCCTGTTGCTAGCGAGAAATTCACGTCATAAATAATGGGTTTCTCGCGGTCTTTTTTCTCGTACCAGGCGCAAAGTTGCGAAACACAAAGATTCATTGAGAACGCTACCTTCCCATAAGACCGGATACGATTGCGTCCGCATCGTGTTGTAGCAGGTCAAGATAGGTGGGAACGGGACCATCGGCTTCCGAGAGGGAGTCAACATACAAGATGTTTTTCTCGTCAGTTTTGAGGGTGGCGCCTGTCTCGTCGGCTACCTGCTGCATTGCCTTGGGGCTTACCGTAGACTCGCAGAACACCGCAGGAATTTGCTGGGCTTTTACGGTCTCGACGACCTTTGCGATCTGCTGCGGAGTGCCTTCGTCGGCCGCGTTAACGGCCCAGAGGTAGAGCTCCTTCATGTTGGTGTCGCGGCACAGGTACGAGAACGCTCCCTCGCAGGTCACCAGTGTGCGCTGGTTTTCCGGCAGTGAGCTGAGCTCCTCAATCAGGTGAGAGGAGATGTTGTCGAGTTCCTTTTTGTATGCGTCGCCGTTGGCCTCGAAGTCCTTGGCGTGGTCAGGGACAAGATTGCTGAGCGCGCGGACGATATTCTCGACGTAGATCTTGCCGTTTGCGGGCGACATCCACGCGTGCGGATTGGCTTGGCCCTGGTAGTCGCCCTCGGCGATGGGAATGGCGGTGATGCCTTCGCTGAGGTCAGCGCGCTGAGCAGGCGAGTCGTCGACGAAGCGCTCAAACCAGCGCTCAAGACCCAGGCCGTTGTTGAGGATGAGCTGGGCTTTCTGTGCGCGCTTGAGGTCGTCGGGTGTTGGCTCGTAGTCGTGGATCTCGGCGCCGGCCTTGGTGATGGACTCTACCTGGCAGAACTCTCCCGCAACGCGAGAAGCCATGTCTTGGATGACGGTAAAAGTGGTCAAAACAAGGGGAGCCGAGGAGTTTGGGTTTTGCGCGGTGCTTGAGCTGGTAGCAGAATCGCGTGGGTCACACGCGGCGAGAGAAGCGATGGCTGCTGCGGAACTTGCGCTGAGCAAGGTCAGCGCTGACCTGCGGGTTAGGAGAGGATTGCGGGTAGCGTGCGGGTGTGGGTTTGCGACTGCCGGGTTATGCGTGCAGCAATGTTTCATAGTGACTTCCTTCAAAGAGATGAGAGCAGGTAGCTACGGGACTGAAAGCAAGAAACTGATAGCGTGAGGCCAAGAGTTAGGAGTTTGGAGCTACGAGCTCAACGGGTTTCTCGCCATATTGTATTCCTAAAAGTTAGCTATGTCTAACTTTTGAGATTTTTGAGGAAAGAAAAAGACTTCAGTTTGCAGACAAATGTCCAAAAGATTGAACGTGAAATTTAATGTGTCATTTATGTCACATTTTAAGCAAATTATTTTCTTTTAACGCATTGACCATAGGATTTGTGGTTAAAAAATATTTTTTGTATAGAAAATTATGTGAATATGACTAGAATTTATTTGTTTTCCAATGGTTTGTGCTCATGAAAAAAAGGAGAGAGAGCATGGCATTCGATTTTACAGGTAAGTTGGTTCTGGTTACAGGCGGAAGCGCTGGTATTGGCGCTGAGATCTCCAAGGGTATTGTTGCTGGAGGTGGACACGTAATCGTTTGCTCTCGTCACGAGGACACTGGTCGCAAGTTTGTCGAGGAGCTTGGCGAGGGTAACTTCTTCTACACAATGGACATTGCAGACGCAGAGGGCGTTAAGAAGACCGTTGCTCAGATTCTTGAGGAGTGTGGCGACGTCAACGTTCTTATCAACTGCGCTGGTCGCATTAGCTCCGTTCCTTTCACCGAGGTTGACGACAAAGAGTGGAACAACACCATCAACACCAACCTCACTGGTACTTACAACGTAACTCACGCTCTCTGGCAGCACTTTATTGACCGTGGCGGCGCTCGCATTGTTAACGTTTCTTCCGTCGCAGGCAAGATTGGCGGCGGCCTCCTTGGTACCGTTGCTTATGCATCTTCCAAGGCTGGTATGAACGGCTTTACCAAGGCTATCGCTAAAGAGGGCGGCAAGTACGGCATTTCTTGTAACGCAGTTTGCCCATCTTTCACCATTACAGATATGACCACTGCGCTCTCCAACGATGAGGAGAAGTACAAGAAGGTCGTAGGCATTATTCCTCTTGGCCGTCCTGCACAGGCATCTGAGCCTGCACAGATGGTACTGTTCTTTGCTTCCGACGCTGCAAGCTTCGTCAACGGTGAGGTTGGCGACTGCGACGGCGGCATCGTAATGGACTAGGTGATTGTTGATGGCTACAAAAGAACCAATTTCTATTCAGCACCCATTTAAGGCACTGGGCCGCATCCCAGGTGCAAACATTCTGATTCCTCTGCTACTTGGTGTTTTCATGAACACATTTTTCCCAGAGGTATTCCCAACACTCGGCAGCTTTACCGCAGCAATGACCGTTAAGGGTACTGCTGCTCTGGTTGGCGCTTTCATGCTGTGTGTTGGCGCAACTATTTCGTTCAAGAGCGCACCAAAGGCTGCTCTTCGCGGCGCAATCATCATCATTTCAAAGGTTGTGTTCTGCGTTGCTCTTGGTCTTGCAGTTCTGTTCTTCTTGAACGATAACCTGCTTGGTCTTTCTTCCATGGTCATTCTTGCTGCTTGCTCTGGTGCAAACAACTCTATGTATGCAGGACTAATGGCAGATTATGGTAACGAGTATGAGCAGGGTGCAGTCGCAATTACTACGCTGGTAGTTGGCCCTCCAGTTACTATGCTTGCTCTTGGCGCAACTGGTCAGTCTCCAATTAACTGGTCTTTGCTTGGTGCAGTTCTCCCAATCATTATTGGTATTGTACTTGGCAACTGCTTCCCATCTATGAAGAAGATGCTCACAAACGCTCTGCCAGCAATTATTGTCATGACCTTCTTTGCTATGGGCACAACCATGAAGTTTGATTCGCTCATTATGGCTGGTCCTGCAGGTATTCTGCTTGGCGTTATCTGCTCTGTTTGCGGTGGCTTTATCAACTACTTTGTTGATAAAGCAACTGGCGGAACCGGAATTGCAGGTGTTGCAATTTCTTCCTGCGCAGGTGCAAACGCGCTTACACCTGCTGCAATGGCAGAAGCAAACCCAGCCCTGTATGGCGGCGCTGCTCTTGCAACAGCAAATGCACAGGTAGCAGCTGCAGTTATCGTTACTGCAATCCTGACTCCTTTGATTACTGGTTATGTTGCTGAGCACTTTGCTAAGAAAGACAACACTTCAGAGGAAGTTGTTGAGGCTGCTTAACAAGTTCTACAGTTCAAGTACAAAATCCCAGCACCTTAGGGTGCTGGGATTTTTTGTGCCTTGCGTGCCGTTGGTTTCTTGTAGAGACGCTCAAAGAAGGTTGATAAACGACTGATAAGTAGGCAGCGGATGCCTCAGACTCTTCGGAAAACGCTCAAATAAGACTCCAAGTGGTAAAAAATCCGTTTAGTTGGAGATTTCATTTTTCTGCATACAACGTTTGCCCAGATAAAAGTTTTTAGTGCGGTAAAAAATCGTCTTAGCTGGGGATAAATCGGCTAATTTTCAATTTTCATCCCCAACTAAACGGGTTTTTTACCTTTTTAGGCACATAATTTAAAGCTCAAAAATTATGTATTCATAGAATTGAATATAACAATCCGATTATGCAAAAAAGGTCAGAACGAAACGTTCTGACCTTTAACTTTGTGACTAAAAAGACTGCAGTTCGCTATTTTGTAAACGATACCTACTTAATCAGGACATTTCCCTCATAGCTGTCATGAACGTCCTGAGGTGTAACGCCCATGTGCTTCTTATAGAGCCTGCTGAAGTAGAACGGATCATTGTAACCAACCGCCTCGGAGGTCTCGCGCACAGAAAGACCAGATTGAAGCAGCTGCTGAGCATGATCAAGACGCTTCGCAATGATGAACGTCATTGGGCGAACGCCAAATGTTTGAACAAAATTGTTGGAGAACCGCTGAGTGCTCATTCCACAGCGCTTGGCCAGGCCAGGAATGGTAATTGGATCTGCAAAGTGGAGCTCAATGTACGTGCGAGCCTCGGCCATGCTCTCCTGGACTTTTTGGCTGTTGGTGAGCAGGAACATTGATTTAATGAGCTCGGTACCGTTGACAATTTGTGCGACACGGTTGTCCAGCGATGGGGTAGTGTTAAGTTTTTCCAGGTCAAGTGTCTTATCAAGAATACGATCGAATCCCTGAGGATCAAATGCGTATGCATTGAAGATTGGGCTGCTGGTATCTCCTTGAACACCATCATAGTAGATGTTTACATGGTCAAACGAGCGTCCGTAGAGCGTGCGATACGTTACGGTCTGACCTGCAGGAGCGTGGACAACTGTGGTTCCTTCACAGATAAATTCTTTTCCGCCAATAGTAATCTCAGCTGATCCGAATACAGGAATGATGAAAACAGAGTGAGCAAGCGAAAAAGTAACTTGGGAGTCAGCAATCTTCTGCTGGCGGTTGATTGAAAACACACTATACGTCTGCCGCGAATAGGTCTCTTTTAGCTCCTGCAGATTTGCCTGCATAGAATCTCCTCATTTCAAAAGCGCTCTAATGCGCCGAATATTAAAAATATCATGGAGAGTATTTTAGCCAGCAGAACTGCGATTGCAACCCCAAAATTAAATAAAATGCCATTTCAGGGGTTAAATTTTGATTAACGAGAAAGACAATTGCCTACGTAACTTTTAAAGAATGATTTTAAAAAGAACAATTTATGTATAAATTTTGTCCATGTAAATTAAAGATATTCCATTTTGTTTATTTGCTTCAAACTGCCGATAAATAGCGTTTTTTGCTACCATAAATTAGTTATGCACAAATGGATACTTCAGGTTAACTTTAGATACTGCAGACTTCATTTAGATGCCGTAGCTTTCTTTTAGCCTGCCATGGATTCATTAGTTTTTACAGGTTTTAGGTTTTAGGTTTTATTGGCTTCTGTAGAGTTTTCTCGTAGAAGGTTTGTATATGGAGCAGCTTGCACACGTTTTTTCACTTATCGTTCAGCCCGCATACGACTTGACCGGCAGTTGGTGGGCGGCAATCTTCCTTTTTACCCTTGCAACTAAAATCATCCTGATGCCTCTGGCGCTCTGGACGCAGCAAAATTCCATTGTTATGGTGCGCCTTATGCCCGAGACCTTCCGCCTGAAGACTCGTTACTTCGGCGACAGAGAGACCATCGAGGAACGCTCCAACGAGCTCAACAAAAAGGCAGGTTATCACCCGCTGCTGAGCCTTATCCCTCTGGCTATCCAGGTAGTCATTCTGTTTGGCCTGGTAGACGTCATCCATGGCATCACTGATTCCGGCGCTCCGGGCACAGAGTTTTTGGGCATGACCCCAATTATTGACGGTGGCATCACTTGGATTATGCCTCTCGCGGCAGCTCTGTCCTCGGTTGCTCTTGGTCTTGCATCCAACAAGCTGAATCCACTTCAGCGCGAGCAGTCTCGTGCCGAGAAGAACACCACAAACGGCCTCTCCATTGCAATGTCGCTTGTACTTGCGGTTTACGTTGTTTGTGGCATGGCATTCTACTGGGTTTGCTCAAACCTTCTCTCAATTCTGGTCCAAATTGTCTGCAACATTATCATCGACCCTCGTAAACAGGTTGATTATGACGATCTCAATGCTGCTCGCGACGAGTTTGAGGCAATGGACGCAGCAACCAAGTCCACTCACAAGTGGTTTCAGCGCGATCCTCATGCTGCCCGCGAAAAAGAGGACTACAAGCGCTTCTTTGACACCATCGGCAAGCATCTGGTTTTCTATTCTGAGTCAAGCGGCTTCTACAAATACTTCCAGGGCGCTATTGAGTGGCTGCTGGCAAACTCGGACATCCGCATCCACTATGTCACCTCTGACCCTAATGACCAGGTCTTTGAGCTGGCAAAACAGCAGCCTCGCCTGATTCCTTATTACTTGGGCCAGCGTCGCCTCATCACGCTTTTCATGAAGCTCGATGCCGACGTTGTGGTTACCTCCCTCGGTGACCTGGAGAGCTCTTACATGAAGCGCTCCTACGTGCGCAAAGATGCTGAGTACATGTACATGTGCCACCACATGACCTCCATGACAGTCACCTCGACGCGCAACGAGTACACCTACTACGACGACGTTCTCTGCGTTGGCCCTCATCAGCAGCACGATCTTGAGCTGGTCGAAAAGTTCTACGGCACGCCATCAAAGAGAAAGCCTGCTATTGGCTACGATCTTCTCGACAGGTCAATCCAGAACTATAAGAAGCAGAATCTGGGCCAGCGTAAACCTGGCGAGAAACCCCTGTTGTTGATTGGTCCTTCGTGGCAGTACGACAACTTGATGGATAGCTGCCTTGACGGCTTGCTTGAGCAGCTCATGGGCCGCGGCTGGCGTATTGTGGTTCGCCCACACCCAGAGTATTTGAAGCGTTATCCTGCCCGTATGGATGAGATTCTTGCTCGCTATGCTGACGCGGATCCAGAGGAGCTCTCCTTTGAGACTGACTTCAGCTCTAATACTTCGGTTCTCTCGGCTGACCTGCTGTTTACTGACTGGTCGAGTGTTGCCGAGGAGTTCTCGTTTACCACGCTCAAGCCGTCGGTCTTCATTGATACCGCAATGAAGGAGAACAACCCTGACTGGGGCAAGATTCATTCGGATCCATGCGACATTACGCTGAGAAATGAGATTGGCCGCAGTTTTGATCCTAAGGACCTCTCGGGCCTGGGCGACGCCGTTGCGCAGATGCTTGAAGAGACCGACAGCTGGTCGCACAAGATTGAAGAGATTCGCAACAACATGATTTTCAACCTGGGTCACGGCGGAGAAGCCGCAGGTAAGTTCATCCTCGAGCGCGTTTTGGCGCACCAGGAGGGAACTGCAGACGCTGATCTCGAGAAGACCGACGCCGCCGCTATCGATGAATCCGCAACAACAACTGATGAGGACGGTGTTTCTCGTGATTAAAGCCATAACCTCTACCAAGAGAAACTCCCACAGCTCAGCTGCTCACAGGTGCGCAACATTCCTCCACGCTGTGTTCTACCTTGCAGTTTTGACCTTTGCGTGGTGGGCACTGCTGCCTGCAACGGCTCAGGCGTACGTTGACCCATCGGTTATGACCTACACCATCCAGGCACTGGCAGCGGTTGTAGTTGCTCTTTCTGCTGTGCTTGGCGTTGCGTTCAGGCGCTCTCGCAAGGTGCTCTTCCGTATTCTCAAGATTGACGAGAACGCAAACAAGATCGTTGAAGGCAAAGTTCACAAGGTAGACACCAAGGGCGCTGAAGACGCAAACACTCAGATGAAAGAGATTCTCGCAGCAGAAGCCATTCGCCTTAAAGAACAAAAAGAGGGCACCCTCAAACCTAAAGGTCGCATTGGTGTCGCATTCCTTGTTTCTTTCTTCACGGTCTTTACTATCTTGGTTGTAGCCCCACTTGAGCTGGTAGCAAGCAATGCGCGAGACCTTTCTTTCAACCTCAATGATGTTGCAGGTCCCGTTATTATTGCAGGCCTCGTCATCACGCTTATTCTTACGGTGCTTCTATCACTCCTGCGTAAGCGTGTGTTTAACGTTGCCGTTGCGTTTGTAGGTGCCATCGGTGTGGCATCGTACGTTCAGGCAGTATTCTTAAACGGTGGTATGCCACTTGCTGATGGGCATGAGGTTATTTGGTCCAACTTCACAACTCAAATGATTGTCTCCGGTGTCATCTGGCTGGCAATCATTGCAGCTGCAGTGACCTTCTCGCTCCTTAAAGCACGTCAGCTTAGAACAGGTCTTCTGGTAACCGCAACCGCGCTTATCATTGTCCAGACAGTGGGCGTTGCAAGTCTGTGGGGACCAGCAATTGCAGCGTCGATAGATGCTCATGCTGAGCACCAGCAGGTTATTGCAACGCGCGAGGGCCTCTACAGCGTTTCCTCCAAGAAGAACGTCGTGGTGTTTGTCCTTGATACCACCGACACTGCCTTTATTCAGAAACTCTACGATGAGCATCCAGAGACATTTGCTGGTTTAACAGGATTTACGTGGTATAGAAACTCTGTAGGCTCTATGATTCCAACCCGATACGGCGTGCCATCGCTGCTTTTTGGTACTCGTCCTCAACCTGGTGAGAATTTCAATGATTTTGTTTATGACTGGGCACAAAGTGATCAGTACCTCAAGGATATTCAGAATGCTGGATATCAGGCAGGTTTGTATACGGACCAGTTGAACTACTCTCACTACAGAGATACCGCACAGAAGTATTCCATTAACTACCACGAGCCTCGTGGTCGCGGTACAGATAACCAGCTGGATGTGCTAGGTGCGCTGCGCATTCTTTACAAGACAGCTCTGTGCAGGGACATGCCTTGGGTATTTAAGCCTCGTTTTTGGTATTACACTGAGGACCTTAATATGCGCATGCGTCGTCAGGTCAATATGGACGAGGTGGACCTTTCTTCTCAGCCATATACCGAGGATGACCTCCAGTATTACCAGGAACTTCAACACTATGGACTCTCGATTGACAATACTGGTCAGAACGGTTCATTCCGCTTCATTCATCTGTTTGGCTCGCATCCACCATATACACTTGATCGCAACGTTGAGCGCACTGAAGATCCAAGCAAGCAAAACGTTGACGAGCAAACCATCGCGGCATACAGAATTGTTGAAGCCTATATTGCTGAGCTTAAGCGTCTTGGTGTGTATGAGAATACGTCTTTTATCATCACCGCCGATCACGGCGATTGGTATTTGACAGATGGCGATATCCAGAAGCCTTCTGCTCCAGTCATTATGTACAAACCAGCTGGTCAGACCGCTGAAGAAGCGGCTCAGCCTATGCAGATTTCTGACGCGCCTGTCTGGCACTACGACATCTTGGCACAGACGCTTAAGGATATGGGTGTTGATCAGCAGACGCTGTCCAATTACACCACACCGCTTGATGAGTCTTATGAGGGCGAGGTACGTCCTCGTTACTACATCGAGACCATTTCAAACGGCAAGCGAGATATCTTTGTGAGGGAGTTTGTCGTTAATGGTGACGCCAATGACATGAAGAACTGGAGCCTCACGGGCAACGAATGGCCTGTTGAACCATGGCACGACTAAGTTAGGCACCTAGTAAGAAACCCGCCGGGCGAGAAACCCGTCTAATTGCAACGTTTAACTACAAGAAAAGCCGTGTCTTTGTGACACGGCTTTTTGTGAACTTAGACGTGCAGGTCTCAAAAGATGAACAGGCCGGTAAGGGCAATATAATGGTGAGGCGGAGCTGCTACGGCATAATCCATGCAGGTAGACCATCAGAGAAAATGCGTGCAAGGGGATATGCTTCTTCAACAGTTAATGTGGTAACAACGCGATAAGGACCTTCTGCTGAGACATCAAATACAAGCGCAAGGGGTTTCTCGCCATCGGTGGTAGGAAGTGCAAGGTAGACGCAGTGCTTGGACGGATTGTAGAGCTCAACGGCTATGCGCCATCCACGTTTGGCTGCTCGCAGGGCGTTTTGCACCAGAGGTGAGTCGCTATCGAATCCGCGCTCTGGATCAAAGAGAAGAGGAGCGTGAGTTGAGACAGGTAGCGAGAAGTCAGCATCGGTGTGCATGAGCTGCTGCTCGTTCTTTCTGTAGACGTACGCCGCGGAAAGGCAGGCCTGCGCCGCTTGTAACGAAGGCGCGTCGCTCAGATAGGTGGTGGAAAGTGCGCTCCAGTCGGAAATAGGAGCCTCGTTCATAACCACGTCAACAGGGTTGATAGGTAGCTGCTTTGCTGTGGCAGGAAGCTTTTCCCACGATGCAATGGCAGACTTTGGCAGTCCGCGAAGCACATCAACTGTCTGATCCTGCAGCTCATCTGCAGAAACGCTGAGCTTCAAGAGCGTCCAGGGACGCAGAGCACCGCGCTTAGACTTACGAATGGTAGCGGTAATAACCTCGTCAGTCTGCGGTTTCTTGTAACGCGTGTTGAATGTGAACGTGCCGCCCTTGGAAATGATCGCGCGAGAAGACTCTGCAAGTTTGAAGTCTTCTTCTAGCTGCTTGAGAACGTTGGCGTCGACGGGAGCCATCTGATACAAAATGCCGAGAAGCTCGTTGTTGACGTGGACGTCTTCCTCAAAATTGGCAGGGTATGTTGAGGTAGAGGTGGAAGTCTCATTCTGATTGATTGCCTGCGTAGAAGCCTGGGATTCAGAAACTGTAGAGCTAGAGACAGAACTTGTTGCATTCAGCGCCTGTTGCAATACTGAAGGAGCGGCCTCAAGCGTCTTTTCTTCATCGGAGCCGTCGTAGGGATTGTAGGTAACGGTAAGCGAGATGGTAGGCTCGGGCACTACAGGTTCGGGCACTACAGGCTCGGACACTACAGGTTCGGGCACTGTTAGCTCGGCAGATTCATGCTCTGGAGCTGGCGTTTCGGTCTCGTCAGGTTCTGGCGTGGCATCATCGGCAGATTCTTGCTGGAGGTCTTCTTCAGGCGCCTCTGCAGTAGACGTCGCTGCAACAGACGGTTCTTCCGAGCCCTCTGTGACAGTCAGTTCTTCTGGCTCCGTCGACTCTTCCTGTGCAGGAAGCTCCTCAACTTCAGGCTCCACTTCAACTACCAGGTGCTTTGGCTTGAGAGCTCGAATGGACTTTGTCCCACGGCGGCGCTTCCAAGGTTTGCCATTGTTTTGTGCCTCGACGTTTTTCTCGCCAGCAGCAAGGGCGACCTCAAAGGTATCAAAGGTCAGAAGCGTTGCGTAAACGTAGCCTTTTTTGAACGCAGTGATTTTGATGAAATCGGGACACGCCTCCATGAGCGCGCGGATGTCGTCAAAGCCAAAATCCTGCGGTGCAAGGTCGTCTTCAATGAGCACGCCCTCAACGGCAGAGAGGGGAGTCTGCTTAGAGACGCCAATGGTTGCTTTGAGTAGTTTATACAGGTAGAGCGCGTGTTCTTGTTTTATAACAGCCATGATGCTCCTGAGATAGTAGTTAGTGGACTACATACTACTCGATTTTGAACAGACAAAGATACTGATTACGCACAGAAAGTCGCAATACGTAGCAAAAAAGCGAGAGCTGGACTGATAGAATAAAGCTAGATTGAAGGGAGCCCACATGATTGGTCGTTTTATTAAAAGAGCTGCAGTTAGAGCTGCAGGTTTAGCAATTACTCAGTATGCCGCAAAGGCAGCACTTCAATCCGAGGCTGGAAGAAAGCTGCTTGCTACAACGGCTTCTAAAGCTGCTAACTTAGCAGGCAATATTGCTAAAGAGCAGCTTACAGCTGGGTTTAATGCTCATATTAGGCCAGCACTGCCAAGCGGCGATGCTATTCAGTCGTCAGTCGCTCGCGCTCAGTCTGCGCTTCGTTCGGCTCAGACTTCAGTTTTGGCTGCTCAGGCCCAGCTTCAATCTAATCTAGAAAATCGTTTTTCTCGCCCAAAGAACAAGCTTTCAAAGCAGCTTGCAAGCACTGCAGAGTCGCTTGAAGAGATGGGGGAGACCCTGGCTGAGCACCAGGATGCTGCCGCAGATATCGCAGTTGCAGATATTGCTGAGGAAATTGCTGCTCAAAATGGACAGGATTCTGACGCTTTGTTAGTTTCTACCAAGAAGCGCAAGTCGTTTAGAAATGCGGCAATTGCTGGTGGCGTTGTGGCTGGTGCTGCTCTTGGTTTAGCTGCATACGGTGCTTATTCTATTGCTCCTCGCAAGCAAAATGACCGCCTGCTCCTGGAGCGTTGGCACGAGATTGCACGTCATCGCTATGCTCACCGTGGTCTCTACAACAACGAGGCAGGCATTCCAGAGAACTCCCTGCTTGCTTTCCGTGCAGCTGTCGAGAAAGGCTTTGGCTCCGAGGTTGATGTTCACCTGACCGCAGACAACAAGCTGGTAGTTGTTCATGATTCCGCGCTTGATCGTCTTTGTGGCGTACAGAAGATTGTTGAGGAGTCCACGCTAGAGGAGCTTCGTGGTTTGAGGCTTCTTGCTACCGATGAGCAGATTCCAACATTTGAGGAAGTCCTTGAGGTTTATGCATGGAGTGGCTCCGGTGAGCTACCTGCACCTTTGATTATTGAGGCTAAGACGCGCAACAATAACGCTGAGCAGCTGGCAGAAAAGATTATGCAGGCTCTTGATCTTCGTCCCGTTCGTGCATGCATCGAGAGCTTTGATCCTCGCGTTTTGCAGTGGCTGCGTCAGAACCGTCCTGAGATGCTACGTGGACAGCTTTCAGAGAATTTCCTGGTTGACCGTCAAACCAAGCACATGAACATTGCTACACGAGCTGGCGCTACAGCTCTCTTTGGTAATTCTGTTGGTCGTCCAGACTTCATTGCATACAAGTTTGAAGACCGCAAGAACCCCTTTGTTAAGCTGGCTTGCAATACCATGGGCGCACACCTGATTACCTGGACCGTCAGAAATGAGGAGGACATGATTGCATCCGAGCTTGAGGGTGCGCCTGTCATTTTTGAGGGATTTGTTCCAACCCCAGCATCGCTAATCAGCTAGTTCTCCAAATGGCGAGAAGAGCGTTTGGCTTAAACTATGGCCAAAATTTATAGGTTTATCTGGGACTCCACGGGTTTCTCGCCCGTGGAGTTTCTTGTGAAAAGCTCATAAATATTATTGTATGAATATATGTACATATATAGATTTATGTAGTAGACTAGGCGTAACAACCTACCCGAGGAGGAGCTATGAGCTCGAAGACAAAGGTTAAGATTGCTCGCATTGTCTGTTCTGCTGTTCTGCTAGTAGTAGCTTATGTGATTGAACACACCTTTAACCTGCAGCTTTGGCAGGCGCTCTTGATCTATCTGTTACCCTATGCTGTGGCTGGGTACGACGTTGTCTTGGAAGCATGGGAGAGTATCACTGAGGGCGAGTGCTTCAACGAAGACCTGCTCATGACCATTGCTACCGTTGGTGCCCTGCTCATTGGTTTTGTTCCCAACGGCTCTCCTATGTTTGACGAGGCTGTTTTTGTCATGCTATTCTTCCAGGTAGGAGAGGTGTTTGAGCACCTTGCTTCTGATAACAGCAAGAAATCTATTGCTAAGCTTATGGATATCCGTCCTGATAGCGCAACGGTTGAACGCAACGGCCAGCTGCTCACTATTTCTCCAGAAGAGGTTCAGCTGGGAGAGATTATCGTGTTAAAGCCCGGTGATCGTGTTCCTGTTGACGCGGAGATTGTTGAGGGTTCTACCAGCCTTGATACCGTTGCTCTTACCGGTGAGAGCGTGCCTCGTGACGCAACGGTGGGGGATACCATTATTTCGGGCTGTGTAAACCTTTCTGGCGTGGTGCGTGCCCGCGTCACGCATCTCTTTGAAGACTCTACTGCATCTCGCATTATTAAGCTGGTAGAAAGCTCCAATCAGAACAAGTCCAAGAGCGAGAGCTTTATTCGTCGTTTTTCTCGCGTGTATACTCCAGCTGTTGTTTACGGTGCTATTGCGCTGGCGTTTTTGCCACCACTGCTCTCGGGAGACTTTGTAGCTAACGCTTCTACCTGGGTTGTAAGGGCGCTCACCTTCCTTATTGCGTCTTGTCCATGCGCGCTGGTAGTTTCTGTGCCACTGTCCTTCTTCGGCGGCATTGGCGCTGCTTCAAAGGAAGGCATCCTGATCAAGGGTTCTGCATACATTGATACGCTCTCTACCCTTGATACCGTTGCATTTGACAAGACCGGAACCCTAACCGAGGGTGTCTTTGAGGTCCTTGCTGTTCACCCTCAAACCATTGGCGAGAAGGACCTTTTGCACTTAGCTTCTCACGTTGAGATGCACTCCACGCATCCAATTGCTGCAGCTCTTCGTGCCGCCTATCCAAGCAAGGACGATGGCTGTGTTATCACGGACATCAAAGAAATTGCTGGTCAAGGCATCTGCGCTAACGTGAATGGTAAGAACGTCGCCGTTGGTAACTGCGCACTTATGGAGAGCGTAGGAGCTTCTTGGAAAGCGTGCGAAAACCACGGAACCATCATTCACGTGGCTGTTGATGGAACCTACATGGGCCACATTGTTATTTCTGACCGCGAACGATCTGACGCTCCTGCAGCAATCGCTTCCCTCAAAAACGTTGGTGTATCTAAGGTTGTTATGCTCACGGGCGATAAACGCGACGTTGCAGAAGAGATTGCAGCTCAGATGGGCATTACCGAGGTTCGCTCTGAGCTGCTTCCACAGGATAAGGTAGCTGCGGTCGAAGGTCTTCTCGCCCAGAAGACTGCTGGTAAATCCCTTGCCTTTGTCGGCGACGGCATCAATGATGCACCTGTTCTTGCTCGCGCCGATGTCGGCGTTGCTATGGGCGTTTTGGGATCTGATGCTGCTATTGAGGCTGCCGACGTAGTTCTTATGGACGACAAGCTCTCTAAGCTCTCAAAGGCTGTAAAGATTGCTCGCCGTACCCTGGGCATTGCAAAGCAGAACATTGTGTTTGCCATTGGTGTTAAGGTTGCTATTTTGATTCTTGCAGCCTTTGGTTTAGCTCCCATGTGGCTAGCGGTCTTTGGAGACACGGGCGTTATGGTGCTTGCAGTTCTTAATTCCACCAGAGCCTTGAATATTAAGTCAATCAAGTAAAAGAGACCAAGGTTGCTTGCATAAAAAAGGAGCGCTCGCAAAGGAGCGCTCGCAAAGGAGCGCTCCTACAAAGGTTATTTTCACAAACGGCTGATTCTACACAGAGCCGACTACAAATTATCGAGCCTTTTTACGAAGTTTACGAGCACGGTTTGCAAGATTGCGGACCGTGCTTTCCATGCCATGAGGAACGTAGGTTAGTGACTCTAAATCTTCTGGAAGGTAGTCAACAAGACTGACAGGCTCCGTGGGTGTGAAATCTGCTGGTACAGGACCCGGAGCAATCAGGTAGGCATGAACTTTAGCGCCCTGGGCGCCAAGTTTTTGTTCGTACTCACTAGGAACATCGTGAGGAAAATCGTCTTGAGCATCTCGCGTTTTCCAAATAAAGTTGTATCCAGCAACTTCAACTTGCTCAAGAGAAAAATCAAAAAGTGGCTGGCTATCCGTTTTAAGACGAACAACGCCCTCTTTAGTTAGAACATTTCTGTACTGCATAAGACGTTCAGCATCAGTGAGGCGCAACTTTGCCTGCCTAATTCGAGGAAATGGTGCAGGGAAGTTGAGGTAAATAACAGAGACTTCTTCTGGCGAGAAGTACTCATCAATCTTCATGCCGGTACCAGGAACTACAATGGCGTTAGGCACTCCTGCTTCATAAATTGTTTTGGCAGCATATGAAATACAGATAGGTTCTGTATCAATGGCTACAAAAAGCACATTAGGATTTGCCTTAGCTTGAGCGGCAGTAAAAGATCCTTTGCCGCAGCCAAGGTCTACACGGACCTCAGAGAAGGGAATATGCCCCTCAGCAGTAATTGGCGCACACGCAGAAGCCCACGTACCTCTCAAAGTCTCTGGATGAGGCTCAATAACGCTGGAATACGCCTCTAAGCGCTCTTCCAGAACAAAGTTTTTAGGCAAACGTGCATGTAGTGCGCGCAAAGCAACTCCTCAACAAGCAGGCAAAATCAGCGTTTCTTTACAGAAGCTGATCAAGCGTTTCTCCGTACGAAGGTAGGAATTCTGTCATAAAATCGCGCACTTCTGGAAGAGAATCTGCTAAATCTTCAACAACTCCACGAGTTGAGGCTTCAGCGGTAATAAATTCTGAGTTTCCAGACTGAGCCTCCTCAATACACTTAATGAGTGCTGCAATCTTATCTGCAGCTTTAATAAGCTTTCTAAGATAAGCTTCACTCTCTGAAGCCTCAGCGCTGTGAGTAAGCACCTGAGCATACGCATCTTGCAGGTCTTCTGGAAGTGTGGAGAGAATGGTTTTCTCGGCACGTGCTTCTACCTGATGATACGCATCTCTAATCTCTGAATTAGCATACTTTACAGGCGTGGGCATGTCTCCGGTGATAATCTCTGATGCATCGTGATACATACCAATAAGGGCCGCGCGATCTGCGTCAAGATTTCTGTGATAGCGCACATTTGCAATAGTTGCTAAGCAGTGAGAAATAACGGCCACGTCAAGGGCGTGTTCAGCAAGGCTTTCTGATCGAGAATTGCGCATAAGCGACCAGCGCTCAATGTAGCGCATGCGAGAAATAAGTGCAAAAAAGCTGGACTGCGACGAAGAATTCTGAGACATTGCCCCTCCTTAATTTGTTTTCTCAACCTTACCACGGATACCGGACAAAAACTGTTTTGACACAACTATGCAATGTAGTCATAGCAAATATGAAGTAATCAAATACTTTAGATGTTTATATGAAATTATTGATATCTGAACATCCGTTCATGGGTATTTTTGCTCCGCTTACCGGCAACCATGGCTAACTTATTCCATAGGAGTTAACCCGGGCTTACTATGCAAGTAAACCTCGTCCGTTTAAAAGAAGTGAGCGGACAACAAAGGAAGGATGGGAAACATGAGTAAGTATGCTTTTGTAGGCGGCAAGCTCGTTGACGGTACTGGCGCTGCACCAGTTGAGGACTCCCTTGTCCTTATCGATGACGACAAGATTACCTATGCTGGTCCTCGTAAAGAGGTCCCAGAGGGATATGAGGTACGTGACGCATCTGGCCATACCGTAATGCCTGGTCTTGTTGATACACACCTGCACTTCTCCGGCAACCTGACCGACAACGATAACGACTGGGTTATCGAGTCCGTTGCTCAGAAGCAGGCATGCGCAGTCAAGCAGGCTTATGACGCTCTTACCCACGGCCTCACCACTGTCGTTGAGATTGGCCGCAATGGTATTGCTATCCGCGACCTTGTTAACATGGGCATTATGCAGGGTCCTCGCATCTTTGCTACTGGCCTTGGCCTTTGCCGCGTTGCTGGTCATGGTGACTCTCACCACCTGCCACTGCAGATCTCCAAGGACGGACACCCTTGGGGTGACCAGGTAGACGGTCCATGGGAGCTTCGTAAGGCAATCCGTCGTCGTCTCCGTGAAGAGCCTGACGGCATCAAGATCTGGGCAACCGGTGGTGGCATTTGGCGCTGGGACTCCGACCGTCTGCAGCTCTTCTGCACCGAGGAGATCAAGGCAATTGCTGACGAGTGCGCACTGGTAGGCATTCCTCTGTACGCTCACTCCTATAACAACTTTGACGCTGCATATGACTGCGTCCGCTTTGGTTGCAAGCAGCTCATTCACGGCTTTGAGCTTGACGAGCGCACCATGAAGCTTATGGCTGAGCAGGGAACATACTTCACCCCAACCATCGGCTTCCTGCCAACATGGTACGGAACTTATCCACCAGACTGGACTCCAGAGCTTGACGCATTCCCAGGCGAGACTGTTGTCGAGAAGGGCCTTGCCCGCACCTACGCTAACCTGCGTAAGGCTTATGATATGGGCATCACCATTACCATCGGCTCCGATTCCTTCAGCTTTGTCACTCCTTACGGCTATGTCACCATTGATGAGATGTATGACTTTGTCGAGAAGGTTGGCATCTCCATCCTTGATACTGTTGCAGCTGCTACCTACAACGGCGCAAAGATGCTGGGCAAGGAGAACGAGTTTGGTGCTGTCAAGGAAGGCCTCTCCGCTGATATCCTCGTAGTTAAGGGCGACGTTGCTAACAACATCCGCGACCTCACGCCTGAGAACATGGACGTCATCATGAAGGAAGGCAAGATTATTGATCGCGGTAGCTTCTAAGCTTCCAGCTCGATAATTTGTAACGCGAAGGTTGGGCCCTGACTCACTTGAGCGTCAGGGCCCACTTTTACAAACAAGAAGTTTATTCTTTGATATAAAAGTTTGACATTTGAAGGAGCTCACTATGTCTGAACCAAAGCAGGTGAAAATTGTGCTGCTTACCGGCTATTTAGGAGCAGGAAAGACCACTATTTTGAACCACATTCTCTCTAACACTGAAGGTATTCACGCAGCAGTTATCGTCAATGATATTGGCGAGATTAACGTTGATGCTGGTCTTATTAAAGACGGCGGCTACGCTAAAGAAGGCGACGTTATTCCTCTCACTAACGGTTGCCTCTGCTGCACCCTTTCTAATGACTTGGCACTTCAGTTGGGTGATTTGGCCGATACCGAGGAGTTTGACTACATCATTATTGAGGCTTCGGGCATCTGCGAGCCAATCCCCATTACCTATAACATTTCTGCATTCTGCAATCAGAGCCAGCATGCAACTAATCACTCTCACCTCAACCTTGATAACATCGTCGCAGTTGTTGACTGTGCTCGCATGTTTGAGGAGTTCCACAACGGCGCCGATCTTCTCGACCCAGACATTGAAGAGGATGACATCGAGAACCTGCTTATTCAGCAGATTGAGTTCTGCTCTACGCTGGTGCTCAACAAGACTGACCTGGTTACTCCAGAGCAGCTTCACGAGCTCAAGGCGCTTGTTCGCGGCCTTCAGAAAGACGCCGTTATTGTTGAGGCAGTCAACGGCAATATTCCAATGAGCGAGCTTATCAATACGGGCCGTTTTGACTTTGACAAAGCCTACGCCTCCGCTGCCTGGATGGATGCAATGGAGCACCCTGAGGAACACGAAGACCCAGAGGTTTTGGAGTACGAGATTACTACCTTTGTGTATCGCCGTCGTCAGCCATTTGACCTGGACAAACTTAATCAGTTTGTGGCTAGCTGGCCAAAAAATATCATCCGCGTCAAGGGAAGCATCTGGATTTCGCAAGACCCCGAGATGAGCTACGTATTTGAGCAGGCCGGCAAGCAGGTCCAGTTCTACGAGAATGGCATGTTCTACGCATCGCTGCCAGAGGATGAGCGAGAAACCCTTCTTGACGAGAAACCCGAGCTACGCGCAGAATGGGATGATGAACTGGGCGATCGTCAAACTAAGCTTTGCTTCATTGGTCGTCATATGGACCATGAAGAAATTGAAGCTGGTCTGGATGCATGCTTGACCGAGTATGTTCCTGACGAGTTTGATTACTAGCGTTTTCAGCGCCAAGAGCTCCGGCGCTTGAGACGAGGGACCCAGTTTATCCGGGTCCCTTTTTTAGGTTAGAGGTGTCTAATGACCAAGATTGAACAGCTTAAAGACTGGATTCAGTCGTCAGATAACATTGTTTTCTTTGGTGGCGCAGGCGTGTCAACAGAAAGCGGTATTCCAGATTTTAGGGGTACTAACGGTCTGTATCGCCAGGGCGGCATCAAGGTAGAAAACATGACCATTGGCCTGGGCCAAGAAGGCTATGACATGGGAAAAGAAGCCTATGACCTGGGAAATGGTGTAACGGTTGACCCCGACAACGAGGAGTCTTTTGCCTACAGCAAGGCGCCAGACTTTACGCTTGAAGAGATCTTCTCGCTTGATGTGTTTTTTGATTATCCCGCAGCGTATTACACGTATTTTAGAAACTCTCATCATTTGGGGGAGGCTCAGCCAAACATTGCTCACAAGTGGCTGGCAGACTTGGAAGCTGCGGGAAAGCTGCGCGCGGTGGTGACGCAAAACATCGACGGACTGCACCAAGCTGCTGGTAGCAAGCGTGTGTTTGAGCTCCACGGCAACGAGACGCGTTTTTACTGTCCCGAGTGCGGCCACACCTATACGCTTGATCAGATTGAAGAACAGTCCTCTGTAGTGCCGCTCTGTCAATGCGGCTCAGTTATTAGGCCTGATATCGTCTTTTACGGAGAAGGCCTTGATATGGACACGGTTTATGGTGCCTTGAACGCCATCTCTCAAGCGGAGGTCCTTGTGGTTGCAGGAAGTTCGCTGGTAGTGCAGCCTGCCGCCGGTCTTCTCGACTACTACGAGGGCAACAAAATGGCTATCATTAACGACCAACCCACGCCGTACGATGGTCGCGCCAATCTGGTAATCAGAGACAGAATAGGTGCCGTCATAGAACAGCTCCTGTAGAAAAACGCCTACCCGCAAAAACGCAGGTAGGCGTTATCATTTCAATCAATGGCGAGAAACTCTCGTACGCGAGAAGCCTGCTTGTGCGAGAAACCCGCGCAGTGGAAGCTCGCATAAGGTGCAACGCGAAAGAAACCGCATACGCAAGAAACCCGCAGGCTAGTTGCCCTCCTCGGCGAGCGTCTGAAGCGTTGCCATGAGAGATGGAACAACCTGCTTCTTACGGCTGACAACACCTGGAAGAACAGCAATGTTGCCATCAACCTTTACGTTAAAGGCGCGCTCGATGACATTGGCAGCGTTTGCGCCGTAGAAGAGCATCTCGGTGACCTGGCTCTTAACGTCGGTGAACATGTAGAAGACCATTGGAAGCTCTTCGGACTTAGCAGCAGTCTCCAAGAATGGTCCAACAAGTTCCTCTGCAGCTTTGCGGCTGGACTCGGTCATGAAGGAGCCCTGGCCAACGCCAAACTTTACGCCGCCGCGGCTGAATACCTTGTAGTCACCGTGGAAGACTTCTTCTGCAGTACGACCAGTGAGGTCTGCGCCAGCGTCAAACATTTGCTCAGAGTAAGCGTCAATGTCTTCTCCGCAAATCTCTGCAAGCTTCTTACCAGCAACAATATCGCGCTCGGTGCAGGTAGGGGAGCGGAATGCAAGGGTGTCGGAAAGAATTGCAGAGAGCATAAGGCCAGCAATATTCTTTGGAATCTCGATGCCGTACTCGTGGTAGAGGCCATAGATGATGGTGCAGGTGCAGCCAACAGGGACGTTTCTAAAGGTAATTGGGTTAGAAGTCTCAATGGAGCCGATGCGGTGGTGGTCAACAATCTCCATAATCTCAGCCTGCTCAAGACCATCAACTGCCTGAGTGCGCTCGTTGTGGTCAACAAGAATGACATGCTTTTTGCGAGGGTTCAAAAGACCAGGACCGCTGATAAGACCAGCAAAAGTGCCGTTCTCGTTGATAACAGGGAAGAAGCGGTGCCTTGAGTTGGTCATTTCCTTACGAGCATCATCAATTGCGGTGTTGACGCTGAACTTAAGGATGTCGTCAGTGAGCATCTTCTCACGTACAGGCATAGACATGATAAGCAGGCGAGCTACCTCAAAAGTATCGCGAGGAGTGCTGATAATAGCGCAATCACGCTTTTTAGCCAGGTCAATGACGTCCTGAGCAATTGGAGCATCGCAAGAGACAATAAGGCAGGAAGCGCCGTGCTCAACTGCGATAGTCTGGTTCTCATGGTTACCAGCAACAACAATGATATCGCCAGCATCAACAATCTCTGAAAGAGCGGAAGCGCTTGTACCAACGCGAATATTGCCCTGCTTAACAACGCCCTGAGGATCACCAAGAACCATGGTGCCACCAAGCGTAGAAACGATATTTGCATAGCTTGTCTTAGCCTTAGAGAGCAGGTTTGGCTCGGAAAGGCTCATGTTTGCATTTGCAATATCTTTAACGGCAATCAGGCCGGTAAGCTCTTCTTCTTCATCAGTAACGCAGAGTGTATCAAGCTTGACGTCCTGCATAAGCTGCCAAGCAGCATAGAGGCTCATTCCAGCATCAACTTTTGGCTGAGCTTGAATTTCTGCATCTTTGATCTGAGGAGTAACCGTAGTAATAAGCTGTGGCTCTTCGAAGCCAAAGTGATTGAGGACAAACGCAGTTTCACGGTTGAGTGAGCCAGCGCGACGAGCTTCATAGATAGGGTTGTCAATCTGATTTTTAAGATACGCATAAGAAATTGCAGAACAAATGCTGTCTGTATCTGGGTTCAAATGGCCAATGATGTTTACTTTACGAATTGCTTCTGCCATCTTCGCCTCCCTGGTAATGTCGATGATGTAACTTTCTAATTAGAACACACTTTAGTAAGCACATTTTGTTTCTTTTTTAATACCACCTTGTAGTGTACCCCTCTCTGTTTTTACTTAGAACATAAAATCGCAGAAAAACAGCGGGTGTACCTGTGAATCTGGTAAATGTGTATAGGACAAATGACAATTCAAAAGTTGAAGGAAATTAGTACAATGAAATAGTTAACAAATCGATTGAATTGGAATACCTAGTGAGTTCTCCTACGCGTTTTTCTGCTAAAAAAAGAAACGCTCGTCATATGAATAAAGTGGCGCACGCCCCTGAGCCTTCATCTGAGGCAAGGGAAGCTGCACTCGTAGAGGCACCGCAAGCTCCTGCAGAGAAGGTTGATACTACTGCAAGTCCAGCAGCTCCTCTACAGACTGCATCTGAGCAGCTTTCATCTGCTTTTGCGTCATTTACGCAGCGCAAACCTGCAGAAAAGCCTGCAGTGCAGCTCGCGGGAAAACCTGCTGCACAGCCTGCTGCGCAGCCCGCGGAAAAGCCTGCAGTACAGTCCGCGGAAAAGCCTGCAGAAAAACTTGCAGAAAACATGCGGCCTAAAGTTGCGCCAGAAAAAAAGAGGCGACAGAAAACGCCTCTATCTTCACGCAAAAACATTCGTGTGGAGAAGCGTCCTCGCAATCAAGTAGACCCAGAACCAGAACAGCGTCATTCTCGCCCGGTGAGTGCGGGAAGAAGAAAGCTCGAGCTGGTAAGCGTTGTTACAATTTTGGTACTTGCGGTGCTCTCTATTGTTCTGGTTAACCGACCAAGTCAAAAAACGCTGGTATTTGGCGACAATCAGGTGACGTATACCGGCACCACCATTCAGGGAAAGATGAATGGACAAGGCAAGATGACCTTTGAAAACGGCGATACCTACGAGGGAGAATTTGTCGACGGGTATTTCCAAGGCACCGGAACGTACACCTCAAAGGACGGCTGGACATACGAAGGTCAGTTTGTAAAAGGCCTGGCAGACGGCCAAGGAAAGCTCACTACGCAAGACAATATTGTGTACGAAGGAACTTTTAAGCAAGGGATTTATCAAAGTGCGAATTAAATGGTTTTCGCTTGTACGTATAACAGGACTTGTTCTGGTCCTTATATATCACTTTTTTAAGGAAGCACTTCCAGGTGGCTTCATTGGCGTCGACGTATTCTTTACGTTCTCAGGCTATCTCATCACGGCTCTTTTGATTGACGAGTTTGCTCGCTTTAGATCTATTGACGTCATTGGATTTTTGCGCAGGCGTTTCTACAGAATTGTGCCGCCGCTTGTGTTTATGGTGCTCGTATGCACGCCTTTTCTTTTGCTTGTGCGAACCGAGTTTATTGCCGGCATTAAGTATCAGATTGCCGCAGCTCTTGGCTTTGTAACAAACTACTTCGAGATTGTTCTGGGCAACAGCTACGAGAACCAATTTGCTCCTCATGTGTATCTACACACCTGGAGTCTTGCCGTCGAGATGCACTTTTATGTGCTCTGGGGTCTGTGCGCTTGGCTGCTTGCGTGCCTCAGCAAAACAATTAGAAGCTATAAGGTAAAGATTGCCGGAGCTTCTCTGGTGCTGCTGATTGCTACCTATTTGGCAATGGCCACAGGTGCATCTACCTCTACAAATCTTTCTATCCAGTACTTCTCAACGCAAACGCACGTGTTCCCCTTCTTTATTGGTGCACTGTTGGCGTGCGTTGCAGGAATTGCTCAAACGGGCGAGCTCTTTGACCAGCTTGAGCAGAAGCTTTCAACGCAACTGACGCTCGCGGGCCTTGTAGCAAGCTGCGGCGTTCTTGTTTTCTTGAGCGTCTTTATGCACTTCGAGGACCTCTTTACGTACACTTTTGGTTTCCTTTTTGCCTCGCTTGCAGCTGCCGCAATGATTTTCTTTGCTCGCATGTTGCACCAAAAAACCGAGGGCATCCAAGAGCCCGGAATTGTTTCTTTTGTGGCAGATACCAGCTACGGCGTGTATCTGTTCCACTGGCCTTTGTACATTATTTTTGCCGAGAAGACCGATCCCGTCTTAGCTGCATTCTTAACCCTGGTGCTTTCGTTTGTGTTTGCAAGCTGCTCGTTCTACGTGCTCGAGCCAGCGTTGGCAGGGAAGTCCCCAGAGATCTTCTCGCACATTAAGCTTGATGGTCAGAAGGTTTTGCGAGGTACTGGTCTTGCGCTTATTCCTTTTGCTGCGGCCGTTGCCTTTATCGCACTGACCGCTCCACAACTCAGCGATTTCCAGAATGATTTGCTGCTCAACGCTTCGTTGCAGGAGCAGAGCACCATGACCATGACTCGCAAGCATGCGGACACCTCGCAGGCAAGTAATTACAACGTTGTTGAAGGCGTCACGTATATCGGCGATTCTGTTTCGCTTCGTGCCCGTTCTTACCTGCAGGATGCTCTGCCCGATGCTCAAATCGACGCTTCGGTTAGTAGAAACGTGGCAATGGGCGTAGATTTGCTACAGTCTGCAATCGACAACAATACGCTCTACCAGGACGTTGTTGTAGCTTTGGGCACCAATCCTGTTGGCGGCTCCGACGCAGTTGACAAGATTGTAGACATGCTGCCGCGCGGCCATCGTTTGATCTTCGTAACTCCATACGACGGCAGAAACACTGATCCAAATGCTGGTGCAAATGCTATTCGCGCGCACGAGCTTGAGCTTGCTCAACAGTACGACTTCATTACCATTGCGGATTGGGCTCAGGTTGCTCAGGATAATCCTGACATTTGGGCAGGTACTGACTACGTTCACTTTGGCTCTGATTCAGATTCCATTAATCGTGGTGGCACCTTGTACGCGCAGATGGTCAAAGACGCTGTTGAAAAGGCAAATCAGGGCCACGTTAAACCATAAAAGGCCAGGCTACGTCATAAAAGCTACGTCAAACCACAAAAGGCTACGTCAACTACAGTTTATTGCCATTCTTCCAGCTCGTTTGTGACGTGCGGTTGAATGGCAATATGCATTTCGAGTGTGCTAGATGGCTTGGAAATCTGGTAATCCTCGCGACGAACCGTCTGAAGACGGCAATTTAGCGCAAGTCATGATCGCAATTAATGGCTTAATTCATTTTCATGTATATATAAGGTTCGATATACGTAATGATGAATAACAATAGATAAATAGTTTAACTACCACTATTTTCAAGCCTTCAACAACACACCTATGTCAGATAATCTGCTTAATCCGGGGCGAAAAACACACCAAAGTCAAATAATCTGCAAGATATAGAGGTTTTGGGTGCAATGTATACGCTTTTTGAGCAGATTATCTTACATAGGTGTGTTTTCGCGTTTTGCAGACATGCCTTTGCATCCGCGTCTCGTGCTTTCGCGCATTCATGCACCCCGCAGTGCACCCGCGCACCTTCTTTCCTGCCCCTTCTGCGGTGGAGTCCATTCAATATTTCATTAGAATGGATATGTGAATATTTCATCTGACAGCCCCTTAAGGAGGAGCACATGGCAGAGTTTGTCTATCAGATGTACAAGGCCCGCAAAGCAGTCGGCGAGAAGGTCATTCTTGACGACGTCACCGTCGGCGTGTACCCAGGCGCAAAAATCGGCGTCGTGGGTCCAAACGGCATGGGAAAGTCCACCCTGCTCAAGGTTATTGCCGGCATGGAGGACGTCTCTAACGGCGAGGCAAAGCTTACCCCAGGTTACACCGTTGGCCTGCTCCAGCAGGAGCCGCCGCTGGATGAGACCAAAACGGTCAAGGAGAACATCGAGCTCGCCTTCGGTGACCTGCTTGCCAAGATCGCGCGCTTCAACGAGATTGGCGTTGAGATGGGCAATCCCGACGCCGATTTTGACGCGCTCATGGCAGAGATGGGCCAGCTCCAGACCGAGATCGACGCAGCCAACGGCTGGGATCTGGACAGCCAGCTCTCTCAGGCCATGGACGCGCTACAGTGCCCGGATCCAGATTCTCCCGTCACCCATCTCTCTGGTGGCGAGAAACGCCGTGTAGCCCTGTGTCGCCTGCTTCTCGAGGCACCTGACCTGCTGCTTCTTGACGAGCCCACCAACCACCTTGACGCTGAGTCGGTGCTCTGGCTCGAGAAGTTCCTGCACGATTACCCCGGTGCCGTCATGGCCGTCACGCACGACCGCTACTTCCTCGACGACGTTGCCGAGTGGATTTGCGAGGTTGACCGCGGACAGCTTTATCCTTACGAGGGCAACTACTCAACCTACCTGGAGAACAAGGCCGCGCGCCTTGAGGCTCAGAACCAGCAGGATGCCAAGCGTGCAAAGAAAATGCGCGCTGAGCTGGAGTGGGTTCGTTCGTCTCCTAAGGCTCGCCAAGCTAAGAACCGCGCACGTCTTGACCGCTATGAGCAGATGGAAGCAGAGGCTCGTGCGTCCAAGAAGCTCGACTTTACCGAGATTCAGATTCCTGTTGGTCCGCGTCTGGGCCAGAAGGTTCTGGAGGCTGATCACATCCACAAGGCCTTCGGCGACCGCGTTCTTATCGACGACCTCTCGTTTAGCCTGCCAAGAAACGGCATTGTTGGCGTGATTGGCCCTAACGGTGTTGGTAAGTCCACGCTGTTCAAGGCTATTGTCGGCCAGGAGGAGCTTACCTCTGGCACGCTTGAGATTGGCGAGACAGTCCAGATTTCTTACGTTGACCAGCTCAGGCAGGGAATCGATCCAGACAAAACTATCTGGGAGGTTGTCTCTGACGGAAACGACTTCATCAAGGTGGGAGACACGGAGATTCCAAGCCGCGCTTACGTGGCTAGCTTTGGCTTCAAGGGACCTGACCAGCAGAAGCGTGCTGGTGTTCTTTCTGGTGGCGAGAGGAACCGTCTAAACCTTGCTCTTACGCTCAAGCAGGGTGGAAACCTCCTGCTTCTGGACGAGCCTACCAACGACCTCGATATTGAGACGCTGGAAAGCCTTGAGGATGCGCTTGAGCGCTTCCCGGGATGCTCGGTGGTAACCAGCCACGACCGTTGGTTCTTGGACCGCATTGCTACGCACATTCTTGCGTGGGAGGGTGACGACGAGAACCCAGGTAAATGGTTCTGGTTTGAGGGTAACTTTGAGGCTTACCAGGCCAATCGTATTGAGCGACTTGGTCAGGAGGCTGCTCGTCCTCATCGCATCCATCGCAAACTTACGCGCGATTAGCGCATAGGTGGCGCAAGAGCGGCGCACGCAAATATAAGATAAAAATAGTAACTATTTTTATCATTAAGATTTTGTGCAACCTGTTTAAGAGACTAACAACTGGGTATCAAAAATGAGAAGTCAAAGGGCTTCTCATTTTTTGTGGAAAAGAAATGTTATGAGGAAAGAGAAGAACATGGCACTTGATTCAAGCGTTGGCAACATTCTTAACCAGCAGATTAACAAAGAGTTCTATTCCGCTTATCTGTATCTGACCTTTGCAGACTTCTACGAGGAGCAGGGCCTTAAGGGCTTTGCAAACTGGTATGTCATCCAGTCTCAGGAGGAGCTTGCTCACGCACGTATTCTTCGTCGTTACCTGCTTGATAACGACTGGACTCCAACCATGGAGGCAATTGCAAAGCCTGACCTTACCTTTACCAAGGTAGTTGAGCCAATCAAGGCAGCATATGAGCACGAGCAGTTCATTACCGCAAGCATTAACGAGTGCTATGCCGTTGCTCAGAAAGCAAACGATTTCCGCACTATGCAGCTGCTTGATTGGTACGTTAAGGAGCAGGGCGAGGAAGAGGCAAATGCTTCCGATCTTCTCAAGGCAGTCGAGCTCTTTGGTGGAGATCCAAAGAACCTGTATGACCTTGACCGCGAGAACGCCGCTCGCGTCTTTGTCGCTCCAACTATGCCAATGTAAGCAGCGGTTTGCACGCAGCTTGTGCGCAGCTTGTACGCGCAGCTCGTTTGCAGCTTATACGCTAGAGCGGAGTTTCAATAGCCTCTGATTTGTTTGACGAGGCGCCTGATAGCTCAGCAAAGATGGCACCGCCTATGATGCAGGCGGTGCCTATTATTTTGAGAAGACCAAAGGGCTCGCCAAGGATAAGTGCCGAGAAAATAACTGCAGATAGTGGCTCGAGGTATCCAAAGACTGCCACACGCTGAACAGGAATCTTGGTGAGCTGTGGGAAATACAAAAATGATCCAAGGCCCGTGTTAAAGAGACCAATAGTCAGAACAGCCAGCCAATTTACCGACGCAGGATCTGCGGGCACCTCGATGCCATGGAACACAACAGTAACCAGAGCTACAACAGCGCAACCAAGGCCTAGCTGAATACTGGTGCCTTCAATACCAGAAACATCTTTGAGCTGCCTGTTACAAATAACCATGACAGCGTAAAGAACAGCAGAAAGAGCACCTAAAAGAAGACCAGCAGGCGAGAGGTTCAGTCCAACTCCATAGCCAATAATCAAAGCAGCGCCGATAACAACCACGAGGAAGCCAAGTATCTTTTTAGCAGTGAGTTTCTCGCCAAATAAAAGGGGAGAAAGTGCCATTACAATGACGGGGCCGCAATAGTACTCAAGCGTTGCAATACCAACTCCTACCAGGTGATATGCCTCAAAAAGGAAGGTCCATTGAAGACCCAGGGCAATGCCTGATCCAATGAGCGCCTGGAAGTCCTTAGGGTAGTTTTGGATGGTAAAAGCTTCTTTTTGCACAAGCTTAACCACGAGCAAAAAGAGCGTGCCCAAGAGCATGCGGAAGAAGACAATTTGGTAGCTAGGAAGATTGATAAGGCTTGCAACGATTCCATTAGAACCGCAGATGATAAGCGCAATTAGGTAGAGCACGGTGGGTTTAAACGTGGCGTCTCTCATCGGCTACTCGCAAATTTCTGTATCCACGGACTGTGGAATTCTGTCGTTACAAATTACCTGGTAGAACAGTTTCTCTTGCTCGCGCTGGTTTATAGTTTGACCAAGCATCCACATAGTTTTTGCAACCAGGGCCTCGGTGGTCATGTCGTCTCCAGAGAGAACGCCAGGCATATCCTGATAAGCCCTACCAACTTCATAAACGCCAAGGTCAAGGCCCTCTTCAGGGACTTGTGTAGTGATAACAACCGTGCGACCAGAAGCAATCCAATCGGTAATAGCTTCCTCGTAAGAGCCGTCGTACGAAGGGATGCCGCCAATGCCAAAGGTCTCAAGCACAATAGCGTCGTAGTCATTCTTCAGAAGGTAGAAGATAGATGGATTAAGTTCAGGGGTCAGCTTAAGCACAATGACGCGTGTATTAAGTGTGTCATAGGTAATAAGACCGCCATCTACCTGCTCTTCATTTGGAGCACTGCGAATAATCTTGTTGCCACGAATGTGAGCAAGCGGTGGATAATTCATGCTAGTAAATGCATTGAAGCTCAGTGTGCGCTGCTTGTGTGCTCGGGTACCGGCAATAACCTCGTTGCCAAAGACCACTACAACTCCAGCACTTCTGTCGTCGAGCGCGTAAAGAACGGAGTGGTAGAGGTTGAGTTTGGCGTCAGTGAACGGATTTGCCATTGGCTGCTGAGAGCCGGTGAGAACAATGGGTTTCTCGCTATTTTGAATAAGGTAGGAGAGGGCAGCAGCGGTATATGCCATGGTATCGGTGCCGTGAAGGATAATAAAGCCGTCGTAGGCGTCGTACGACTCAATAATGGCATCTCTAATCTGGAGCCAGTTTTGAGGACGCATATTAGTGCTGTCGATATTCATAACCTGTTTGAAATCGAACTCGCAGAGGTCATGAACAAGTGGGACGTTGGCTAAAAGTTCTTCTCCCGAAAGTGAGGGAGCCAAGCCCGATTCAGTGGAAACAGAAGCAATGGTGCCTCCTGTTGCCATCAGTAAAAGTTTCTTCACACGTCCCCCATGAGCTCCAATTGTGCAGACTTTACAGAAAATCAGTCTGTATAGCGCTTTATTGTAACGGGATAGATGCTTTTCAAGGCGAGAAAAGCAAAGTCGGTGTATTCTTTTTTCGGTAAACGAATCTTTTAGCAAGGATTGTTGATGGCAGAGAACAGCCTCTTTGGTTTTGGTAAGAAAAAGCGTCCAGCTCAGGTTCCACCTACTGTCTCTCGTAATGGGGAGTCTTCTACTTCTCCACGTGCGGTACGAGGTCGTCACGCAGCTGTTGGAAGCCGTGCACAGGCGCAGCGTAGGATGACGCAAGATCGCCCAACTAATCCTGTTAACCATGCTCGTGCAGACGCTGCTCGCGCACGTGGTCGAGCAAGGACTGCTTACGGCAATCATTACGGAACGCTCAACCCAAGAGACGAAGCTCAGGCAGCGTATGCGGCTAGAAGACGTCGTTCTTCTCGCATGAGGTTGGGTCGTGTGGCGCTGGCGGTATTGCTTGTAGCTATTATCTTGTGGGTAGTGTTTACGCTGGTAAGCTCATGCAGTCCAGGAGGCGCTTTTGCGCATGCTCAGGCGCTTGATCCTACCGTTACACTGACTGGTTCTGTGAAGGTTGGATAGCCCCTTGAGCTGCGGATGCACCCCGCGGACGTGCCTGCGGAAGCTCCTGCGGACGCGACTAGCAGCTGCAGCGTGGCAGCTCTACTTTGGACTATTGCTTGTAGAGACAGCAGAGAAGTCCAGATTCAAATCAACCGAGCCGGTAATACCGTCAACTTGTCCTGTTGAGGTGTATTGCCATATCAAAAAGTTAAAGTTCACGTCTGGCTGATCAACGTATTGTGCCAGCCAAATGGGCTCGTCAAGCGAGACAAGATCAAAGCGATTCAAATCAACTTTGTTGCCATAGACAATGACGCGATATCCCGCTTCTTGAATAGTGGTGCAAAACGCGCGTGCAATAGCGTTAGTTTCTGCGGGGGAAAGGTTGTCGGCGCGACCACTGTGATCGGGAGAAGGCTCCAGATCAAACGCAACAGGAAGAGCAAGCTTTGTAACTCCTGCCTCTCTTAACTGCTGCAGAACAAAAGCAGCCTCCTCGCGAGCTTCTTCCACGTTAATAGCCTGTGAGAAGAAGTACACACCTACATCAAGACCAGCGCTTTGCGCACCCTTTAGGTTGGTCTCAAACAGTTCATCTGCGCGAATACCACCCTCGGTGGAGCCGCGGTAGCCAATGCGAAGTATGGCAAACTGAATGTTATCGGCAGCAACGGCCTCCCAGTCAATAAACCCCTGGTGAGAAGAGACGTCAACGCCCGTGCGTGTGAGCTCTTCTCCGTCCACCACATAATGCGCACGTCCCGTTGCATCATAGGTGAGGTTTTCCCACTCATAGGGGACTTCGTTTTTGATGATTAGGTTGTTGTTAAAAGAGAGTGAGAAAAGTCCCTGGCACGATTGCAACAATGCCAGCACAAATACAATGGCCAGCGTAATGAGTCCCCATGTAACAACAGGATTGTTCTGGGAATTTTGCTCAAGTGTATGCATCGCCCGCTGCTTACGTTTTGAAGCGTTTGCAGAAGCAGGTGTGTGTTTAGTTTTAGAACGAGTTGTAGAGTTTCTCGTTTTCTTGCTTTTATGTGAGCTGTTAAAAATCACTGGTGAAAGAATTGTCCTTGTTCAAAAATTGGCTCGCAGCATACGTTAATGCCCAGCTTGTGATAGATGGATTCGTCGTCGCTTGGAATAATTGACGAGAAGTACGCGTCGCAGCCATGGAGTAATTGCGTGGCATCAACGGCTTTTCCGGCCAACGGATTGGTAATTGAGCTGATAGAAAGTGCAATGAGCATCTCGTCAGCGCAAAGGCTGGTGCGAGCTAGTTTAAAGTTGTTCTCTTTTAGAGCGCAAATGGGCCTTAAGACCTCATCCGAGACAATAAACGTCTTCTTCTCAATGCCAACGACGTATTTGAGGGCGTTGAGCAAAAGCGATGCAGGCGCACCTAAAAGCTCTGAAGTCTTGCCGGTAATAATGGAGCCGTCAGGCATAACCATGGCGCCCGCAAGCTTTCCTGTCTCTTCTGCTTTGTGTAGACAAGCAGCATGAGCTGGCGAGAAGTTCTGGTCAACGTTAACGTCTTTCATCAAGAGATTAATCTTGGTGAGTTCGCGCTCACCCATACCCGTACGCTCGAGTTTCTCGGCAGCCCTAAACCACCTGCGTACAATCTCTGCCTTTGAAGCTTCCTGGCATACCGCATCGTCAATAATGCAGTTACCCACCATATTGACGCCCATATCGGTTGGAGACTGATAGGGGCTTGTGCCTGCAATCTTCTCCATCATGGCCTTGAGCACGGGGAATGCTTCGACGTCACGGTTGTAGTTAACGGTAACCTCGCCGTGAGCCTCAAGGTGATAGGGATCAATGATGTTGTTATCGCCCAAGTCTGCTGTGGCTGCCTCGTAGGCAACGTTTACGGGGTGCTTGAGCGGAAGGTTCCAAACGGGGAACGTCTCAAACTTTGCATAACCTGCGCGGACTCCACGGGCGTTCTCGTTGTAGAGCTGCGAGAGGCAGACAGCAAGCTTGCCTGAGCCAGGACCAGGTGCTGTTACAACTACCAGAGGATGCGTAGTCTTTACGTACTCGTTTTTACCGTAGCCCTCCGCCGAGACGATCAGGTCAATATTGGAGGGGTAGCCCTCAATAGGGTAGTGGCGGTACACGGCAATGCCCATGTTTTCTAGGCGCGCACGATAGGCCTTTGCCTTTGGCTGACCAGAGTACTGCGTAATGACAACACCGCCAATAGCAAGACCGCGTGCACGGAAGATATCCATAAGCCTCAGTACGTCATCGGCATAGGTAACGCCAATATCGCTTCTGCGCTTACCGTTTTCAATGTCATTTGCGTTGATGGCAAAGACAACCTCTGCCTCGTGAGCAAGCTGCTGAAGCATCTGAGCCTTGGCATCTGGAGCAAATCCAGGGAGGATGCGAGAAGCGTGGTTGTCGTCGAGCAGTTTACCGCCAAACTCAAGGTAGAGCTTGCCGCCAAACTCACTGATACGCTGGTGAATTCGATCCGCCTGCATAGTGATGTACTTCTCGTTATCAAAGCCGATACGCATGCGTCCTCCTGCCAAGATTTACTGTAGAAATTGTATCATCAAGCAAAGACTTCCTATACGCTATAAGCTATACAGAAAACAAATAAACAACCAAGGAGTTGTGTATGGATAGCAAGTTTTCACAAACACCTTCTCGTGGCGAGAAGTTCAAAGAGCTGGCTCTCAGTGCTTTGCGTGCATTTAGCTATGGTTGTCTTACAGCAGCTGGAATGAGTGCTGGTATCTTTGCATTTGCGTACTTTACCAGCGGTATGGATATGTTTACGGGCATCGACTGGGTGCGCCGTGTTATGTACGTCATTTCTTCTTTGGGAATTATTGCTTGCGGCGTTGGTCTGCTCTTTAGCGGAAAAGAGTACGAGGACCGTCAGATGGGCTTTACGCGTGATATTGATGACCCCATCAGCCTTAAAGAAGGAAAGCTTGATCCTCGTATTTCAAAAATCGAGACCAATCACCTTTCTTGGCAGGCAGCAATCCTTTATGCCTCAATTGGTATGTTTGTAGTTACCACTATCTTTGACGAGGTTATGAGCCATACCTTCTTGATGTAGGTATTGTGTTAGTGCAGAGGTAATTCGCTAGTTCAGAGCGACTCGCTCGTACAGCGGCAAATCGCTAGTACAGTGGCAACTCGCCCGTCAACGGATCAATATCTTCTGCAGCAAGTGGCTCAAAAGCCAGGCAGGTAAACGTGGGTTCTCCATGGAACTCGGTAAAGCCTGCATCTCTAATAAGGGCCACAACAAAGCCGCGAGCTTTTCCTTCAGTGGCAAGCTCAAGCAACGCTTCTTCAGAATCAACGTAGACACATACCTTTGCAACACCGGCATCAAACCAGTTGGTGATTGCGGAGGTGTCTTTATCGGCATGGTCCAAATAGACCCAATTTTGATCGTCGGTGACGCGAACCTGATCAAGTCGATGCTCTTTTGCAAGTGCCATGAGCGTAGCTTCAACGCATGCATGGCTTGCCTGAGCAGCAATTTTTCCCTTGCGCATCTTAAGATCGCGACGAATAACAATCATTTGCTTTGATTTATATGAAGAGCTCGGCATGAGATACCTTTCTAGAAACTGAATGCTAAGTGTACCATTCACGGCTTTCCGATTTTTGTCGCAAGAATATCCCGAAGATTCAAAAAGACCCTCTAAAACCAAGAGCAGCGAGAAGAACTTTGAATACCTAACTTATTACATCAATAAGTTAAATAACGCCGACCACATGGGATGTTAATTCTTGTTCATGTTGCTAGGGTTGAATGAGGAGGTGTCTATGAAAGAGTTGGTTATTTTTGTTATGTATATTTGTGCTTCAATATCGGATATGAGAAATCGCACTATTCCAAATAGAATCCCTCTTCTGCTTACTGTTTTATGGCCTATTTGGCTCATAACAAATAAGGATCAAATCGGGTTGCTCATACGTGGTCTTTGGAGCGAAATCTTTGTTATTAGTGTGCTTATTACAATGAGTATAGTTACAAAATTTATAGGTCATATGTCTTCTCTAGGAGGGGGAGATATTAAACTTATCCTCTCAACATGCCTTTATCTTGAAATAAAAGAGACATTTGTCTTTTTATTTTCAGCAAATTTTTTAGGTGTTATGTTTTCTCTTCTGTTCTTTATTTGGCGTAAATTTTTAAAAAGAAAAGACAGAAATAAAGAAGAAATCACCAGTTCAAATAATGTATTTATGTATACATTCCCCTTTGCACCATTTCTTGGATTTGGTGTAGCACTTGCGTTATTTTTACGCTAAAATCGTGAGGTGTTATATGAATTTAAAAATTCTTCCAATTCCCGAATATATAAAAAGTTTTTTCTGCTATCAATAGTTTACACGTTGCGTTGAGAGATTGAGTTCCCCCAACACTCAATTTCATTACTAGGTGGCCCCGACCATCTAGATCTCTCGTTATACGAGGCAACGTATGCCATGGAGGCAGGACGACTTTTTACGTGGTCGCACACATGTTGCCCTGCCTCATGGCAATCTCTTTAGAGCTGTTTGCTCTGTTATTGATATACCCATTATTTTAAGTTTTTAAAAGTAAGATTCCTATTTTCATGCTATCTTCCTGCGGTTTTATAAGAATTAGAAATCAGCTTATACAAATCATCTAAAAGCAAAAGCAAGATGATTTGTAGGTTCTTTGCTAGTGGGGAAAATTGTTGATACATTAATTTGCATAGAGCAATAAGTTTTTGCATATTCTTCGTATAGCCTGCAGTCTCAGACGGCAGTGTCGCTTATGATTTATTTACGTAACAGGTATGCAATTTTCTTCAAATTTGTGCTTGTAAAACAACATAACAAATTGTATCTGAAGATATTTTAGTGTAGTATCATACGGTAACAACACGGGACTATGCATACAACATACGCGTGTTTTTCAGACATCGTTTGAGCAGATGGGGCTGTGAGATGGCTAAGGCAGGTGTTACCAAAAAGACCGACCCAGGTTTGGGTAGGACAGTAGCAAGGTTGTTACAAGAAAGTGGCAAGCGCCAGGTAGACCTGTGCGAATTCTCACATTGGTCACGTGCGTATGTCTCTTATATTTGCACCGAGCGCCGTAAGTGGCCTTCATTTGATAAAGCAAAGGTTATTGCTGACTTCTTCTCTTTAAGTCTTGATCAGCTTTGGGTTGAGCACCTCAAGGATCTTGTTGATGCTGGCGTAGAGCTTACAGAGACGCAGAAGAAGAATTTGGCTGAGGGTATCAATCTTCCAAATCCTACTGTTATGCATGACGGAAATGACAATAGAGAATACCTCCAACCTGTTGCTTCCTCGGGGAACGGCTCAGATTACACGCTCCCGGAAATTCTTGGCGTCGAATAAGTATTTTTGACTATTTTTATTGTTTACAATGCCATACTTGCTGTATACGCGTATGATTCAGCGTTGTTCAGATTGCATGGGGCTATCTGAAGAGTAGGAGATGTGCAAGATGGCTGGACTACACTGTTCAGACTGCGCTTTTAGCTCGTTCAAATTTAACGAGGACGCCCAGATGTATCAGGCGTACTGCTCGCGCGGCTATTTGCTGGCTGATCCACATATCCATGAGCTTTTTGCCATGCACTTTGCTAAGTCTCCAGAGGATTTTGTTCCCGTTAAAGACCCGTTTAATCGCGAGTATCTGAGGAAGTCATATATCTGCGGAGAGTTTATTAAGCGCAAGGATAATTTGGGTTAACGGTATGTCTTAAAAACCCTGTTATGTAACATAGCAGGGTTTTATTATGCCTTTGACGTGTTTCTCGTCTTTCTATATCAAAGAATTAAGTAAATATCACAAAAGTTGTTATGTAACGCTTATAGATTTCTGCATAATTAGTTAACTTTCTGTTATATGTTCCCCTCAAAACAAGGTAGTATTGATTTGGGGGAATCTCCTTATTACAAGGGGATTTAAAACATTTATAAAGGAGCGACAGCAATGTCGAGGCGACCACAAACAGAAAGTTGTGACACGCGTCACAGGCTTCTTAAATCCGCAGAGCAAGAGTTTGCTTTACAGGGATACGATAAAGCTTCACTTAGACAGATTTGTGCACACGTAGGCGTTACCACAGGCGCTCTCTATTTCTTCTTTGAGAATAAAGAGGACCTCTTTAAGAATGTTTTGATTCCTGTTACTGAAGGTGCAATTCAGATTCTTGAAGACTACAAAGATCATCTGCTGCTCTCCGAGGAAAGAGATCTTGAAGACACTCCTTTGGGTAATAAAGAAACGCTCGAGAAATTCTTAGATCTTCTGTACGGAAATAGGTACGTAGTGCAGATTCTTGTGAATAACCGGGAAAATCCACACGTCGTTCATTTCTTTGAAGAGTTGACTGAGGTTATCTCTGCAACCATCAGAGCCATTCTTTATCCTAATGTTGCACAGGTTAAACCTTATGATGAGTTTATTATTACCTGGCTTGCTCAAACTGAAATGACCACCATTGTCAACATTCTTAAAAATGATGAGACTCGTGAAGAGGCTGACGGTCACATAAATTCAGCAGTAATGTTTACGCAAGGTGGCATTAAAGCTCTAGTTGAGGAACATTAGATGCTCATCTGTGCATAAAAATTGACAAAGTCTACTTAATTCGGCTATTCTCAATAAAGGTAAACAAAACTCAAAGGAGACCTTTATGAAGTTTAATAAGCTCGGCCTCGTAGCAGCCTCCGCTTCCGCAGTTTTTGCACTTGCTGGCTGCAATCTTATTCCAAATCTTGCTGATCCTGGTACTACAACTGGTGGTCAGCAGCAACAGCAGCAACAGCAGCAGGCTGCACCTGATGCAAATACCGCAACTAAGCCTTCAGATACTCGTGCTGGTGACTCTGACTCTAAGGATCTTTATAACACTCTGATGGACAAGCACAACACTTCCGAGCAGATTACTAACGTTCAGAAGTACGTTGATGATGTTAAGAAGACTGGCGATAAGACCGAGGTTCTTATCGACACCGATAAGATTACCGTTACCGTTACCGGTATTGGCGTTGACTTTGAGAACTCTAACGGCTATCTGGTAGAGGTTGTCAACAAGACCGATACCAACATCTTCATTCAGACCACCGACACCGCTGTTGGCAAGGATGAGCTGAACCTGTTTGTTAACGCAGCTCCTAACGCAACTACCAAGGGCTTCGCATTCTTTGATGCAGGCGTAAAGATGGATGCATCTGCAACCGTTCGTGGTACCATCCTTGCTCTTTATGGTTCTGACTACAGCATGGATTCCTTCAACGTTATGTTCTAAGGTTTACTTAGTTCGTTGACTGCAAAGGCTCAGCTTTTTGGCTGAGCCTTTTTTGTTAGCGAGAAACCCAGTCAAAAGCAGTTAAATGCGTCAGTGTTAAGCTATTAGAATCCGTTAGACTATAGAGTTGTTAGCTATTAGAAAAGCATGTATGCACTGTATATAAGGAGCTACGATGCTATATTTAGATAAAAACACAGACAGGTCATATAACGACCTTATCTTTTTAAAACCTCTTTTTCACAATAAGATTTGGGGCGGTAGAAGACTTGCTGAAGAGTATGGCTATGACATTCCCGATGGCTCAGTAGGCGAGTGCTGGGCAATTAGTGCGCACCCTAATGGAGACTGTGAAGTTGCTTCTGGTGCCTATGCTGGAAAAACTCTTTCTGAACTTTGGGCAACTCATCGAGAGCTTTTTGGTGATGCAGAGGGAGATCGCTTCCCACTTCTTATTAAGATTCTTGATGCAAAAGATGACCTCTCTGTTCAGGTTCATCCAGATGATGAGTATGCTGCAAAGCACGAGAATGGCTCGCTTGGTAAGTCCGAATGCTGGTACATTCTTGATGCAAAAGAGAATGGCGATATTGTTGTTGGCCAGAACGCTTCCTCAAAAGAGGAATTTGCAACCATGGTTGAGCAGGGCAAGTGGAGCCAACTTCTCAATTACGTGCCCATTAAGGCCGGAGACTTCTTTAGGATTGATCCTGGTACGGTTCACGCTATTAGAACAGGCACGTTGATTTTAGAAACGCAGCAGAGTTCAGATGTTACGTATCGTGTGTACGACTATGATCGTTTAGGAGACGATGGCAAGCCTCGTGATTTGCACTTGGCACAGAGCCTTGAGGTCATCGATTATGAACAGGAAGCTCCAACATCTGGAGAAATTACTGCTCCAGAAATTGATGGTAAAACTGAGCTTATGAGCTGCAAGTACTTCTCGGTAGAAAAATATGAGATTCACGAGTCAAAAACTATCGCTCAGCCATGGCCTTTTATGTGCGTAAGTGTTATTGAGGGAGAAGGTGCGGTTTGTGCTGATGGCGGTAAGGGATGTGAGCATAAGCTTTATAAGGGCTCGCATTTTGTTGCTCCTGCGCTTTCCGGAGACCTTCATTTTGTAGGTACTATGACCTTGATTGTGTCCCATCTTCCTTAACAAAGATAGGCAGTTCACCGAGTCAAATGTTTTAGTTCCTATAACATTTGATACGTTTGAAGTACAATATAAAAAGTTGAGCCTTTCATACGCTTATAGGAGGAACGTATGAACAAAGAAATGATGACTCGCCGCGCTTTTGCGGGATTGGCTGCAGGTAGTGCTGCTAGCACGCTTGCCGCTTGTAATAGTGATGCCCTTCAGGCAATTTTGAATCCTGATTCTGTTCTTGGTGGAGCTGGTCAAGATCCTCAGAATGGTGGTCAGGGCGGTACTGGCGATACGACTTCTCAGTCAAATCTGGTTAAGCTTGAGGAGACTCCAGATAACCCAACACTAACCGGAGATCTTTCCAAGATTATTACTGGTGTTTGGTGTGTTGACGATGGTGTTGGAACTAAAGGTGGATCAAAGGAAGGCAAAACCTTTGACCATGGCGGCATGCTTAATCAGGGCTATAACGATGGAACCGTTCTTTACTATTCTTTCAAAGAAGACGGTAGCTTCTTCATGCACAATTTTAAAGGCGTGAAGAATGACGGTAAGTGGGAAGCAAAAGGAACTGTTGCCATTCAGTGCACTTATGATGATGGCGATGTTGTGCCAATGCTTTTTGATAAGGACGATAACAACTATCTGAAGCTCAGTGATGCCAAAAGTGAGATTACATTTAATTTCAAAAAGCTTTCTGATAACCCTGATGATACTTCACAGATTGCTTATATTGATGGTCAGGTAGTCAATTTTGCCGCCACCATTCCAGGTACGTACTATCTCTTCGGTCTGCACTATGCAGATGGCTCTAAAGAAGATTTAACTAGTGAACAGATTGAATCCATGAATAAGGGTTCAGGTGCAGCGTATACCTTCTCTGCTCATAAGGACGGAAATGCTGCACTGTTCTATCCAGACGGTAGCGTTTCTCCTATTCAGATTGTTGCAGAAGAGCCTTCGGCAGATGGTCTTTCTTTCCCCATTCTTGCTCAGGGTTTTTCAAAAGACCAACAGATATCTAAGTCTGTTCTATACACTACTGCGGAAGATAAAAAGGTTCTCAATATTGATACTCCTGGATATACTCTTAAATTTGCCCTCATTAATCACCGCGAGGATAATTGGGCTAAATATGAGTATCCACCAAAGGCTGAGTTCCCTTGGCAGCCAGATGGTAAGGGCGGCTTTACGCTGGTAACACCTACTTCTTCTGGTTCTGGCAATGGCGGCAGTTCATCTGGTTCTGGCAATGGCGGCAGTTCATCTGGTTCTGGCAACGGCGGCAAGGGTGGTACTGGTAAGAAATAACCGCAGCCTTTTCTAACATCTTTTACTAACAAAAAAGCAGGCATATCGTATGCCTGCTTTTTTCTTGTATGTACTCTAGGTACGTAAAAAGCGTGCTTACAGCTTAACGCTGATGTTATGCAGCGTGTGCGCCGCCCTCAATCTCACCAGTGCAGTGTGGGCAGCGAGTTGCGCCTTCCTTAACCTCTTCAAGGCAGTGTGGGCAGTGTGGAGCTGCAACCTCTTCAACAGCCTCTTCCTCGTCCTTCTTAAGCTTGGAAGCCTTCATGAACTTGTTGAGGGCTTTAACCATGCAGAAGACAATAAATGCAATGATCAGAAAGTTGATGATTGCGCTGATGAATGCACCAAAGTCAATGCCGTTCTGGGTACCAGGAACTGGAATGGAAAGTCCAGAAACCTCGGTGCCGCCACCAGAGACGAGCTTAATAAATGGGTTAATGATGTCATTGACAAGGGAGGTAACAATAGCGGTAAATGCGCCGCCAATGATGATACCAATAGCCATGTCCATAACATTACCCTGCTGGATAAACTCTTTGAACTCCTCAAAAAACTTTTTCATTTCGTCCCTTTCGTTAAATTGGTAGAGGACAGATATTTCCACTCACGTCTATGGTGTGCGCTTATGCGCTGGTTAGACCATAGATGCGAGAGTATTTGTCGGTCAGATACTCTGTGTAGTAGTGGACGTCAAAAGGCTCGCCGCATGCGCCCATGATGAGACCCTTGGAGTCCTTTGCACGACCCCAGGTCCAAATACGGCTACCCAGCCACTCCCTAATAGGAGCAAGGTCTCCAGATGCGCAGACGGCATCAAAGTCCATACCCTCAGCAATCATGGCGTGCTTGTACTGAGCGCCATATGCGCTACCAAGAGCATAGGTTGGGAAGTAGCCAAACTCACCCCATGACCAGTGGACATCCTGAAGAGCGCCCTCAGTGTTATTTGGAACCGTAACGCCCAGGTACTGCTTGTACTTCTCGGCCCAAAGAGCTGGGACATCCTTTGCGGTAATTTCGCCAGACAAAAGTGCCTGCTCCATCTCATAACGGATGAGGATGTGCAGCGGATATGTGAGCTCGTCTGCCTCGGTACGGATGAGGCTTGGCTGCACTTTGTTAGCTGCCGAGAAGAGCTGGAAGGCAGTAACGCGATTCAGCTGACCAGGGAAATGCTTGCGCATAAGCTGAATAAGAGGCTCAGCAAATGCTTCAGAAAGGCCAACGTAGTTCTCAAAGAACCTGGACTGAGACTCGTGCATGCCCATAGAAGTGCCGGTGCTCAGAGAGGTAAAGCGGTACTCCCAGTTAATGCCCTGCTCGTAGAGGGCGTGACCGTTCTCATGCAGCATGGAATAGACATTGGAGAGCACGTTATTCTCGTAAGCGTGGCTGGCAACCATAACAAAGCCGATACCAGGGCCACCGGTGTAAGGGTGCTCAGTTTTGCCAAGCCAATAAGCGTCCTCGTCAAGACCCTGGAGCTTTACCAGGTCTTTTGCAAGGTCCCACTGACGGTTGACATCAAACTTACCCTCAAGAGGCTTGGTGCTTGGTTGACGCTTAGAAGCCATACAATCAGCAACTAGGGGAACTACCACTTCTTTAACGTTATTAAAGAAGGTGTTGTAGAACTCTCTGTTGGTGCCATGCTCAAAATCGCTGAGTAAGAGATCATATGGATCTTTGGAAGCATCGCGGACCTGGCACATCTCTTTGCGGAGCTCAATCAGGCCGTCCAGTTTTGGTGCAAAGAGTGACCAGTCATCGCTGCTCTTTGCCTGCTCCCAGACCTCGTTAGCCTCTGTGGTGAGACGGACAAAGTTACTCTGAAGCTCAACTGGGACATCTACCAGCTGGCTTCTATCACGACGAAGAATTTTAACCTGTGCACGATGAGTTTCATCAAGCAGAGCGCGGTTCTCGTGAAGTCTATCAAGCAGTGCGCCAACAGCGGGATCACAGAGGGTCTCCTGGACCTGCTCGCCAAGGATTGCCAGGGCTTCTCCACGCTCTTCAGCAGCCTTTTTTGGATCAATGCAGGGGCCAAAAGAGCCAATCTCATTAGCTGCATAGTTAAGAGCAAAGAGTTTTTTCTCAAGCTCATCAAGTTTAGCGATATCATCGCGGGGATTTGAAAGCGCTGCGTTCAATTCAACAGTGTTATTTGCGCTGTCCATAAAAATCCTCTCTACAAAAATAGGTGTGACCAGTTATTTTACCGGTCAACAGAAACCGTTTAGCGTATGCGCCATATTTTACCCTGTTATTTATTGATATTTGAGCGATACTAAAAAGACTACGTCCTAAAACAATAAGTACATCTTTTCGGCACAATTTTTGCCCCAAGATGGCTTGTAAGGAGTAAGAGTTCTATGGATGACAGCAGAATCTCGTTTGATCAGTGGGGTGATCTGTACGCAGATCGCGTTCAAACCATGCGAAAAAGCGAAGTACGAGATTTGTTTGCAGCACTGTCTCGTCCAGGTGTCATTGCGCTGTCTGGTGGCTTACCAGACATTTCTTCGCTGCCACTTGACCAGGTTGCGGAGTGCGCTCGACGTTGCGTTGCTGTTGAGGGTCTTAGGTCTCTTCAATACGGCAACTCTGATGGTCGTATTGAGTGCAGAAGGACTATCTGCAAGATCTTGGCAGCTCAGGGCGTCGAAGCTGACCCCGACGAGATGATTTTGACTTCTGGTTCTCAGCAGGCGCTTGATTTCTTGGGCCGCGTCTTCCTTAACCCAGGAGACGATATTATCTGCGAGGGCCCAAGTTACCTTGGTGCGTTCCAGGCGTTTTCTGCGTATGAGCCCACTGTTCACACCATTGATATGGACGAAGAAGGCATTAGAACTGATCTTCTTGAGGCAAAACTTAAAGAGCTTGCAGACCAAGGCAGAAAGCCTAAGTTCATCTACGTTATTCCTAACTTTAATAATCCTGCCGGCATCACCATGTCTATGCCAAGGCGCCTCCGTCTTCTTGAGCTGGCTCGCCAGTACAACATCCCTGTTGTTGAGGATGATCCGTATGGTCTTATCCGATTTGAGGGAGAAGATCTAACGCGCCTTAAGACGCTTGATCCAAATGTCATTTATCTGGGAACCACGTCAAAGATTTTTGCCCCAGGACTGCGTCTTGCATGGATGGTTGCACCTCGTCACTTCCTTGAGCGCATCAACCTTGCTAAGTCTGGCTCTGACCTGTGTACCAGCCCCTTTAACATGATTCTTGCTGAGCACTACTTCAATGAGGTTGATTGGCAGGCAGCGCTTGAGGTGTCTAAGTCTCGCTACAAAGAGAGAAAAGACGCCATGCTGGCAGCGCTTGCGGAGTTCTTCCCTAAAGACGTTACCTGGACTAAGCCAGAGGGTGGTTTGTTCCTGTGGGTAACCTTCC
>CAUTUQ010000005.1:0-118022 GCA_963542025.1 uncultured Atopobium sp.
CCTAGAAGCGAGGCATTTGACCTCCACCAAAGCCCATATTCTTCATCATTGATTCCATTGCGCGGCGGCCCTTCTTTGCATTACCACCCTGAGTCATAGCCTTCATCTTGCCCATCATCTTATTCATCTCTCCCCACTGACGAATAAGTTGATTAACTTCCTGAACGCAACGACCAGAACCCATGGAAATGCGACGACGGCGCTGACCGTTAATAATCTTTGGGCGCGCACGTTCTTCCTTAGTCATCGAGTGAATCATAGCTTCAATCTTCGCCATTGAGCTATCGTCCACACCACCCTGCTGGGCCATCATGCGGTCACCACCAGGTAGAGCGCCAATAAGCTTTGCAAGACCGCCCATCTTGCGAATTTGGTTCATCTGATTGAGCAGGTCATCCATAGTAAAGCCTTCACGCAACATGCGCTCAGCATCTTCAACCTGCTTCTCATCAGCTGCCTGCTGGGCCTTCTCGACAATAGAGATAACATCACCCATGCCAAGAATGCGCTTGGCCATACGGTCTGGGTGGAAAACTTCAAGTGAATCGGGTTTCTCGCCCATAGAAACAAACTTGATAGGCTTGCCGGTAACCTCGCGTACGGAAAGTGCGCCGCCGCCACGAGCATCGCCATCAAGCTTGGACATGATAACGCCATCAAAGTCTACGCGCTCGGCGAAAGTGCTGACAACATTGACAATATCCTGGCCGGTCATGGCGTCGACAACCATAAGAATCTGATCTGGCTTGACGGCACGCTTGATAGCAACGGCCTCTTCCATCATTTCTTCGTCAATTTGAAGACGACCGGCGGTATCGACAATTACCAGGTCATTGAGATGGTCAACAGCCTCCTGGATTGCCTGAGATGCAATAGCAACAGCGTCTTTGCCATCGCCACGATAGACTGGCACACCAATCTCTGAACCAAGTGTTTCAAGCTGATCTGCTGCTGCGGGACGGTGAACGTCGCAGGCGGCAAGCAAAGGATTCTTTCCCTGAGACTTAAGCAGGTAAGCAAGCTTTGCAGCTGCGGTTGTCTTACCAGAGCCCTGAAGACCAACGAGCATGATGACGTTTGGAATGCGGTTCTGTGCCAGCGTAAGCTTGGACTCGGTTGAGCCAAGCAGTGCCGTGAGCTCATCCAGAACAATACGGACAACGTTTTGAGCTGGGGACAGAGACTCCAGGACGTCAGCGGTCATGCACTGTTCTTTGCAGCGACCAACAAACTCTTTAACTACCTTGTAGTTAACGTCAGCCTCGAGAAGAGCCATGCGAATTTCTCGCATTGCGGAATTGATATCGTCCTCAGTGAGACGGCCCTTTCCACGCAGAGCGGAAAATGTATTTTGCAGTCTATCTTGCAGGCTGTTAAACATTACTGAACTCCCTCACCAACAAGTGCTTCACAGAACGAACGAGCATCAAACGTCTGAAGATCATCAATAGACTCGCCCACACCAATACGATAAATAGGCAGGTTAAGCTGGTTAGAAATTGCCAGAGCAATTCCTCCCTTTGCGGTACCATCAAGCTTTGTAACAATAAGACCGTCCAAAGACAGTGCATCATTGAACTCTTTTGCCTGGTTAAGACCATTTTGACCGGTAGTTGCATCAATAACCAGAACAACACTTACGGGAATATCCCCTGCACGCTTTCTGGTAACCGAGACAACCTTAGCAAGCTCGCGCATCAGATCAGATGAGGTGTGAAGACGTCCAGCGGTATCAATAAGTACCAGCTCAGTGCCTTGTTTTTCTGCAGTCTCAACAACCTCAAAGCAAACACTTGCAGGGTCAGCGCCACGCTCTCTGGTTACTACCTCAATACCAGAGCGCTCTCCCCAAACCTGTAGCTGCTCAATTGCAGCAGCACGGAAGGTATCAGCACCACCAATCAAGGTCTTGACGCCACTGGCATGTGCACGACCAGCAATCTTTCCAACAGTGGTAGTTTTACCAGCGCCATTAATGCCTACAAACAAGACAATGGAAGGCGTATCTGTAAAGGGGTCTCTTTCTGCAACAGGAAACTCTGCTGTAAGGCGCTCTACAAGGGCGCGTCGAAGCTGGTCGGAGCGCATAAGGTTTTCTCGCGCTGCACGCTCACGCAGGTCGTCGGTGACGCGCATAGCTACCTCAGCACCCATATCTCCCATAACCAGTGTGTCCTCGAGGTCATCCCAAAAGTCTTCGGTGACCTCTCCGCCCATATAAAAGATTTCGCTTAAGGTCTCACGAGAACGCTCAAGACCGCGGCGAAGATTGTCCATAAAGCCCATTAGATATCAACTACCTTTCCGGTTGTCTTATCAAGCCTCTGAGAGACAACGTGGCTGACACCATCTGCCTGCATAGATACACCATACAGTACGTCTGCCTGCTCCATAGTGCGCCTCTGGTGAGAAATGACAATCAGCTGTGTTGTCTCTTTAAGCTGCTCAATGGCATCAAGCAGCTTGGAGAGGTTGGCGTCGTCGAGCGCAGCCTCAACCTCATCAAAGACGTAGAACGGAACAGTACGTGTTCTGTACACAGCAAAGAGCAATGCCAGAGCGGTGAGGCTCTTCTCGCCACCTGACATGAGCATCATCTTGGTAATGCGCTTACCGCGCGGCTGAGCCACAATCTCAATGCCTGTCTCGGAGAGATGGTCTGGGTCAGTAAGCTCAATGTGAGCATGACCGCCAGGGAACAGCATCGAGAAGATCTCGGAGAAGTTCTGATTTACGCGGTCAAAGACAACAAGGAAGCGGCTACGCATCTTGCGATCAATGGCCGAGATGATCTTCTTCAGAGAAGTTCGAGCAGCCTCTAAGTCAGCTACCTGCTCATTAATGTAGTCAGCGCGCTCTTTGAGACGCTCGTACTCATCCATGGCAACAGCGTTGACGGGACCCAACGCCTCAAGTTGGCTCTTGAGCGACGCAGCAAGGCGCTCTGCCTGCTCTCTGTCTTCTGGCTCAGGAAGCGTCAAAGCCTCGTCCAGCGAAGCGCCTGTGGCAAGAATGGCCTCGATGGCGTTTTGAACCTGGACCTCAAGCTTGCCAATCTCAACGCTAATCTGGTTAGCAGCGTCTTTCTCTTTTTCTACCGCAAGCGCAGCTTCAGAGGCTGCGTCTTTTGCCTCAGAGATGGTCTCTCGCAGCGTCTCGGAGTCAGCCTCCGCTAGCGACGCACGATCCTTGAGCCTAGAAGCCCACTCAAGCGCCTTCTGGTGCAGAGCATCGTAGCGCTTGTACAGCGGGTCAACGCGCAGCCTAATCACCTCAAGCGCGTGCGTTGCCTGCTTAGCTGCAGCAAGCTGCTCATCCAGCTGAGACAGACGCCTCTCAAGCTCTGCCTGGCGAGAAGCCATACTCGTTGCGCGCTCTTTTGCAACAGTCAGGTCCGTCTTTGCATCCGAAAGCTCTCGGTTGGCCCTACCCTGAGCGCGAATGGCATCCTCATGCTGGTCCTGCAGCTCTTTGAGCTCCGAGGCTAGCGACTCCATGCGAGCCTTTGCCTCTTCTGCGGCACGCCTGTGCTCATCAATGTGCGCACGAGCCTCCTGAGCGCGCTCTTTTGCCTGCTCTCGAGAAGTGCTAACCTGCTTCAGCTCAGCCTGAGAAGAAGCAACTTGTCCCTCAAGACGGCCTCTTTCTGCAGCAATAGAGGTAAGCTCACCATTGAGTCGAGCAACCTCGCCCTTGGACTGCGCGCTTTTCTCGCGAACTGAAGCCAGCTCATTCTCGCAGTTGGTAACTGCGGAGCGAGCAGCCTCCAGATGGCGTTTGAGGGAAGGAAGCGCACCCTCAAGCTCACGGATACGACGCTTACGCTCAAGAGAGCCGTCCTCAGCCTGAGATGCGTGTCCCAGGAGCAAACGACCATCTGGATAGAGCAGCGTACCGTCAGGAAGCACATAAAGCCCGCGAGGCTCAACTTTGCGAGCAGCGTAGGCATCATCAAGGCTCTGAGCAACAAAAATGTGACCAAAGAGCGCCTGTACAAGGGCTTCGGCACCCTTCTGAGCAGAAACGTGCTCAAGCAAAGACGTTGTATGGGCTGGAGCAGCAAGAGCTGGAGTTGCGTCAGAAAGAGCAACCAGCGTAGCCTTGCCATCCTCAGAAAGCGCCTGAACACGCTCAAAGAGCGCATGAACGTTTTGCTGCTTGTCTACAACAAGTGCGGAAAGATCTTCTCCCAAAAGCTGCTCAACAAGAGCCTCAAACTCTGGCTGGACCTCAAGATAATCGGCAAGCCTGCCTGAAACAAGAGAAGCAGTTGCCGTGTCAGAAACAAGCTTTTCTGCCAGAGGGCTTCCCTTTTGGACTTCCACATCAAGCGCACGAAGCGCCTCAAGTGTAGCTTCACTACTTGAAAGCTCCTGACGAGCAGTGCGCTCTGCCTCACGAGCCGCCTCAAGTGCAGAAGCGCGCTCAGAAATCTCAGCGACAAATGCTTCGGACTCCTGACGAGCTTTCTCAAGAGCGCCCGTGAGCTCTGCTTCTTTAGCGCCACTGTCTTCCAGAGCGGCGCGAGCAATCTCAAGCGCCTCGGTAATCTGAGACAACCTTGACTCAAACATCTTGTCTTCTACCTGCGCATGAGCAATCTGCTCTTCAAGCTTTACATACGCAAGCGTCTCTTTATCAGCGGTATTGCGCGCACTTCGCTCAGACGCAGTACAATCAGAAATCTTTACATCCAGAGCACGACGCTCGGCAATTGCCTGGTTAGCCGCCTCTTGCAGAGCATTCACACTCTCAGTCAGATCCGCAACCTTTGCACGAATTGTTGCCAGCTGACCAGAAAGCTCTTCATTCTCTTTTGCCGCGTCTGCCTTCTGCTTATCCATCACAGAAAGCTGCATACGTGTATCAGAAAGGCGAGAAACCATGTTCTTGCCCTTCTCCTCCAAAAGACGCATGTCAGAGCCCATACGACCAAGAATCTCTTGCATGCGACGACGCTGCTCGCCCAAGTCTCCAACAAAAAGACCCTTTTGCTCAAGAAGCGACTGAAGTTTTTCAAGCTCACGGTTTTTCTCGCCTGCGCGATACTGCGCAAGCTCAATAGCAGCCTCAGCCTCTTTAGCGCGAGTCTCCAACTTGCCATGCGTAAACTGCAGCTGACGAAGGTCATCCACTGCAAGCTGAACCGTTAAATCCTTGAGCTGGGAGGACAGATCTTTTGCGCGAGAGGCCTTATCTACCTGCCTCTCAAGCGGTTTAAGCTGGCGGGTAATCTCGCGAGAAACCACTTTGGCTCGCGTGAGATTCTCATCCATAGAAGAGATTTTGCGTTCCGCACGCTCTTTGCGGCGGCGATGCTTAGAGATATCTGCTGCCTCTTCAATGAGCTCACGACGCTGCTCAGGGCGGCTAGACAGAATAGAGTCAAGCTTGCCCTGGGAAATAATGGAGTGAGTATCTTTGCCCAGGCCAGAGTCATGCAAAATGTCCTGGATATCCATGAGTCTTGAAGGAGCACCGTTAATCAGGTACTCAGACTCTCCAGAGCGATACATGCGCCTGGTAATACCAATTTCAGAGAAATCAATAGGAATGGTGTGGTCGGAGTTATCCAGAACCAGCGTTACCTCGGCAACACCCACCGCTCCCCTTGCTGATGAGCCAGAGAAGATGACGTCTTCCATAGCCTGGCCACGGAGCATCTTTGCGCTCTGCTCGCCCAATACCCAGAGAATTGCGTCAGAGACATTGGACTTACCCGAGCCGTTAGGACCAACGACAACGGTAAGACCGGGGTCAAAAACCATCTGAGTTTTATCAGCGAATGACTTAAAACCCTTAAGTGTCAGCGATTTTAGATACACGGGTACAGGGTACCTTTCTACCTTAGGTGCATTTCTGCATCAGCATCAAGCGGAGCATCATCCACACCAAGACGTACCAACGCGTCTTGAGCGGCTTCTGACTCTGCGGCTTTCTTTGATGGTCCCTGTCCACGACCCACCTTAAGGCCGTCGACAAATACCACAGCGGTAAACGTTGGCGTATGAGCAGGGCCACTCTCGCCAATAAGCTTGTACTCTGGGGTAGCCTTACCTTTAGCTTGTACCGCTTCCTGCAAACGAGATTTAGGACTTACCGAGCGAACTGCCAGCGCTGGAGAAATATGAGGTCCAAGTGTACGAATAACAAACTCGTGCGTTGGATCAAAGCCCGCATCAAGGTAGAGCGCGCCAACAATGGACTCGTAAACATTCTCCAAAGCAGACTTCATACCACGCTTTCCCGTGCCCTTCTCGGAAATTCCCATAACAATTAAGGGAGAAATTCCTAGAGCATCAGAGACAATAGAGAGTGTATGACCAGATACCAGAGAGATTTTTAGCCTAGTTAGCTGGCCCTCGTCCATATCTGGATAACGCTCAAACAGCTCTGTTGCAATAATGGCACCAAGAATTGAGTCACCCAAGAACTCCAGGCGCTCATACGAAGCAGAAACAGGCTTGCCCTCCACCGCCGAAGGGTGTGTGAGGGCAGCCTCAATTAGTTCTTTATTGGTAAATGTGTGACCGCAAATAGCTTCTGCAGCAGCTACTCGTTCGTGCAATTTCACGTATAAAACCTACTTAAGCAGCAAGAATAGCGTCTACTGCGTCACCAACGGTAGCAATCTCATCGATGTTCTCTGCGTCAAAAGTCATATCAAACTCTTGCTCAAGGTCTGTGACAAGCTGCAAAAGATCAAAAGAATCTGCACCAAGGTCCTTAAATGAGGTACCCTCAGTAAGCTCAACTGAATCGTCAAGATCCAGCGTCTCTCTTACAACGTCAATTACCTTTTCAAGTGTTTCTGTGCGATCCATACATCCTCCTTGCACACAACAATGACGCTAGTAATTTTACCCCGTGATGGGCGTCTGTATGATGACATTACTAAAGCTGAAACAAACAATCTTAAAAAAAGTAAAGCCCACAGAATTGTCCATGGGCTCCACCATAACTTATAAAAATTTTTATGTACAGACGCTTTTACTACAGCTGAATTGACGAGGAAATTTTCTCGATAAGGTTGGCACGTACTGCATTTGCTGCAGAAAGTGTTCCTGCGCACACAGCAGAAGAGCTGGTAGCACCATGTCCTTTAAGTACAGGAGCCGAGACGCCCAGCAAGAAAGCGCCACCAACAGAATCTCCTGAAAGCTCTGCTGCCGTTGCCTTAAGAGCGTCTTTCAAAAGAAGTGCGCCAAACGCAGCCTTCTTGGAAGAATTAATTGCATCCTTGAGGCTAGACATAATAAATTTGCCCGTGCTCTCAATGGATTTTAAAGCTACATTTCCGGTAAAGCCGTCTGTCACAATGACGTCAAAACGACTGCCTAAAATATCAGTTCCTTCAGCGTTTCCACCAAAATTAATAGACGCCTCTGCAAGAGCGGCATGATATGAGAGAGCAAGCTCAGAACCCTTGGTCTCTTCAGAGCCATTGCAGAGAAGGCCTACGGTTGGATTTTCAATTCCAAGTGAAGCGTTGGCAAAGGCCTTGCCCATTTGCGCAAATTGCACCAAAACATCTGGACGCACATCAGCGTTGGCGCCAGTGTCCAAAAAGACTGTTTTGTGACCACCAAGTCCAGGAAGAATCAAGGTAAGTGCTGGGCGCTTTACGCCTTTGATGCGACCAATTCCAAAGGTAGCAGCGGTAAGCACTGCTCCTGTGGAGCCCGCCGAGAAAAGACCATCGGCCTCTCCTGCCTTGACTGCCTGAGCAGCTCTTACAATACTGGCGTCTTTCTTCTGTCTAACCGCATTAGCAGGATGCTCGCTCATTGCAATAACTTCAGTAGTTACCAAAGCCTTTGCACGATTGTGCTTGTTTGCAAAAGGAGTAACAAACTCATCAGCTCCGGCGAGAAGAACCTCTAGCTCTTGGTCCTTCTCGAGAGCCATACGAACTCCCTCAAGAACAACCTCAGGACTTTGGTCAGATCCCATAACGTCTACACAAATAACGGGCATGTTAACTCCTTAGTGCTATAAAAAAGAAGGCCGGCCCCTAAAGAACCGGCCTTCTTGGCCATACGATGTATGAGTGTTACTCAGTAACAACAACCTCACGGTCCTTGTAGAAGCCACAGTTAGGGCATACGTGGTGAGGAAGCTTTGGAGCGCCGCACTGTGGGCATACAGAGCGAGCTGCTGCGTTAAGCTTGCTGTTTGCCGAACGACGGGTGTGGGTTGCGCCGCGGCCCTTCTTTTGTTTAGGTACTGCCATCTTAAACCTCTTTTGCTCTTGCTAGCGCCCCTAAAACACATGAGGGCGCGACCCATTCACATAATGCGTTGGATACTATACCACGTACTGACACATTTTGTACGTAGATACAGCATTTCTTCACCATTTAGGAGAAGAAATTTTATTTTACTCTTCCGAATCCGACTCAATCATAAGATTTTTAAGAGCCGCAAACGGGTTTGAAGCAAGTTTTTCTTCTTCTTGCTTCTGCTCAATCTGAGCTGCGTGACCGCAATCTTCTTCGTTCAGATTGCAACCGCATACTGGGCAAAGTCCCTTGCAGTCGGACTTGCACAGTACAACAAAAGGCGTCTCCATAACAAGCGAAGGTAAAAGAGCCTCTGCAAGATCGATGGTTTTATCGGCATTTACTAAAACGTAATCTGCCTCATCTTCATCGTCTGCAGAAATTACAGGCTCTTCAAAGAGATAATACTCATCTACCTCTGCGTTTAAAGAGAGATGTGCGTCCTCAAGACAGCGGTCACACGTACCAACTGCGTCAGCACGAAGCATTCCGGTAACCAAAATGCCCTCACCCGCGTTGGTAAGCACTAGATCAAAATCAATTCCCATGGGGAGAGAAAATTCATGCTCTCCCAACTCATACGAGTCTTCATTAAGATGGCCCGCATAAGAAACGGTATCGCCTGCATTTGCAAGACGATCATCTAGCGCATAAAGAACTGGTTGCATTGGAACTACCAGGCAACGTTATTGCTGGTGTTACGAGGACCAGAGTTCTCATCAAGTGTCTGACGAACACGAGAGACAGAATTTGTCAGGCTCTTGAGGTTCTCCTCAAGGTGAGCAAGAACGGTATCTGCGTACTCCTCAGCATTGTAGCGAGTATCACGCTCGTACTGCTCTGCCTGGTCACGAATAGCGTCTGCCTGCTGCTGAGCAAGGCGGACAACCTCCTGGTCACCAGCAAGAATCATAGCCTGCTGCTGTGCGTCAGCAATGATGGACTCTGCCTGAGCACGTGCGCGCTCAAGGGTCTCATCCTCTTCCTTGATGATGCGACGAGCGGTTGCAAACTCTTCTGGGAAGACACGACGAATCTCGTCAAGCAGCTCGTAGAAGTCCTGGGCATCAATGATCTTCTTGTTACCGCCATCCATAAAAGGTGACTTAGCCTCAGTTACGATCTGCTCAATCTCAGATACAAGGCTCTCAATTTCCTCGCCTGGCTGCATCCAGGGCTCCTTTCAGTCCAATACATAAGCTGTGTTATATGCACTTATAGCCCACATGACCACGACGCATAAAACACCTTTTTAAGAATGTTAGCAGAATATAATGAAAATGCAGGGCAAATATACTTAATTACCGCAATTATGCAGAGCTTCAAGCTTTTTAATGACGTTCTTTGGTACCAAAAATGATACGTCTGCGCCCATGGCTGAAATTTCTCTGACAATTGAAGAAGAAATGTAGCCGTACTCAGGACTGGACATAACAAAGATGCTCTCCAGCTCAGGAGCCATATGGGAGTTAAGATCTGCCTGCTGAAGCTCATACTCAAAGTCTGTCATAGCCCTCAGGCCCTTGACCACACCGCCTGCTCCACGAGCGTTGCAGAAATCAACGAGAAGACCTTCCATAGGCTCAACAGAAACGTCCACAAGACCTTCATCTACAAGAGCATCTTTAAGCATCTGTACGCGCTCTTCAAGAGAAAAGGTAGTTCCTGTGCCGTGCTTGCGCTTGGACGCTGCAACAGCTACCGTTACGTTTTCAAAAAGGCGAGAAGCTCGTCTAATTACATCAAGGTGTCCGTTTGTGACGGGATCAAAAGTACCTGGTACAACTACGTGAGTGATGCTGTTCAACGTATCTCCTATCCCTCACAACGAACAAGTAAATCAACTTGAGCAATACCATAGCGCTTACTCTTAGAAAGCTCAAAGTTGTCAAGAGAAACTGAATCTGATTTGTGGCTATGTTCGTACACTACCACAGCATCTTCTGTCAGACTTCCCCGCTGGATTAAATCTCTGAGTAGCTTGGATACTACTTCAGTCTCAACGGCATAAGGCGGGTCCAAAAATACCACGTCAAAAGGAGCTCCAAATAGCTGAGATGACTCGGCAAGACGAGCAGTATCACCACAGATAACACTCATCTCAGAGGTGCTTACACCAAGAGATTTAGCCGTACGCTTAATGCGCTCACACGTCTTTCTATCTTTATCAACAAAAGTAGCGTATAGCGCTCCTCTAGAAAGAAGCTCAAAACCCATAGCACCTGAACCTGCAAAAGCGTCAAGCACTCTGGACTCACTGAGGTCAAGACCGCGAGAAGCCAAGATGGAACTTGCTATGGCCTCGCGCGTACGATCAGTGGTTGGTCGCGTAGTCCCCTTGCCATCAGGGGCCTCAATTGCACGACCTTTCCATTTTCCGCCAACAATCCTCATGGGTTTCTCGCCACCAAACCTATCTTGTACTGTAGTTTACCTGCAGGTTATTACTTATAGCCAAGCTCTTCAAAGTAGATGCCAAAGCGATCTTTTGCCTCAATTCCCAAGGTAGCATAGGCATCGCTCGTAAGATTTGGGTCTTGAGCAGTAATTGCCAGGGCGTCCATGTGGGCTGCCTCAATAAGATCTGCGTCTGCATAGAGGTCAGAGATCTTGAGCGTTGTGCCGCCGGACTGACGGTATCCCAGGGTCTCTCCCTCGTGTCTAAGCTCCAGGTCAAGCTCTGCCAAGCGCGCACCGTCAGAGGTTTGCTCAAGGGCGGCCAAGCGTTTTCTTGCGGTAGAGCCTCGCTTAGCGTTGCTGGCAAGGTACACAGTTCCTGGGAAGTCTCCTCGACCAACACGGCCTCTGAGCTGGTGCAAGGTAGCCAAACCAAAACGATCCGCATTAAAGACAATCATGACCGTAGCGTTAGGAACGTCAACGCCAACTTCAATAACGGTAGTGGAGACCAGAATCTGCGTCTTATTTGCGCGGAACTTTTCCATTACCTGATCTTTTTGTGTCTCGGGTAATCTACCGGTCAAAAGATCACAGGTAAAGTCCTTAAAAACGGTCTTTGAAAGCTCTTCATATACGCGAGTTGCGCTTGTGAGCTTACCGTTTGTGCGAGCGACCTCAGGTACATCTTCAAGCTCTTCTTCAGAATCGCTCGGATCAATTAAAGGACAGACCAAATACGCCTGATGACCTGCCTGAACAGCTTCGGCGACAGCGGCGTATGCTTGGTCAAGGTTTTCTGGCACACACAGTTTAGTGGTAACGCCAGCTCCTGCCTTTGGCCTCTTAGTAATGCGAGACGTATCAACGTCTCCGTACAAAGAAAGTGCCTGCGTACGTGGAATAGGCGTTGCGCTCATGGCGAGAAGATCGACGCCTTGTCCTTTTTTGCGCAATGCTGTTCTTTGATCAACACCAAAACGATGCTGCTCGTCAACAACAGCAAGCGTAAGCTGGTTAAATACCACGCGATCAGAAAGCAGTGCGGTTGTTCCAAAGACAATAGACAAAGAACCGTCGGCTAGGCAAAGTTCAATCTGTTGCCTCTCTTCTTCTGAGGTAGAGCCGGTAATAAGAGCCCACGTGATTCCTGCAAGCGAGAGCAAAGGACCGATTTTTTGAGCGTATTGCTGAGCAAGAACTGAGGTGGGAGCCATCACAGCTGCCTGAGTTGAAGAATCTGCTGCTGCAGCCAAAACAACGGCAGCAACGGCTGTTTTACCAGTACCAACATCACCCAAAAGCAAGCGATTCATAATACGTGGTGCTGCCATATCTGAAAGAATCTCTTGAGCGGCATGATTTTGCTCATCAGTCAGAGCAAAAGGCAAAGCCTCAATCAGAGCCTTAACATTAGGTCCATCTATAACGTGCTCAAAAGGCTTATGACCTGAAAGCTCAAGGTTTCTCCTAGCCAGAAGGGCAAGCTGCAAGCTAAGGAGCTCATCAAAGGCAAGACGGCGACGAGCCTGTTCAGCTGCATGCAAACTAGAGGGAAAATGAACCTCGCGAAGTGCCGCGGAGAGCGACATAAGATGGTGCTGAGAGACTAACTCTGAGGGCACCCAGTCGCACACACTTCCCGTGTCCGCCAGAGCTGCCGACATAATGCGACGCATCCATGCGGGACTTACGCCTTCAGTAGCTGGGTGAACAGGAAGAATTGCCGCTTTTGAAGGTACTTCTTTAGAGCGTGTCTCATCGTTTGCGTCGGTCTTTGCTGCGCTCAGAACTTCATAGAATGGCGACTTCATCTGGCGGTAGCCATAGGCAAAGAGCACCTTGCCACTAAGTGCCACCTCATCGTCAACATGAATTTGTTCGGCTACCCAAGGCTGTCTAAAGAACGAAGCCGTGAGCACGCCCGTATCATCCACAACCTCAATCTCAACAATGACCATTTTAGGACGTGGACGCTTAGTCTTTACCGAAGCAACGCGGCCCGTGATGGTAGCGTCCTCACCTATCTGCGCAAAAGCAATCTGAACGCGATGCGAAAAATCAAGATACCGGTGAGGGATGTTGAGCAAAAGGTCTCGAACACGCAGAATGCCGAGACGCTCAAGCGCCTCGGCACGATTTGCATTGACATACCTTAACCTGGTCACACTATCAACAAGTGAGCAGGTATGTGCTACTCGCTCTGATGCGGGAGCGATGCTTACCTTGGACTCAGACATTTCCTACTCAATAGAGAAGATGACTGGATAGAGTGGCTGCTCGCCGCGCTGAGCATCAACCTCAAGGTCTGGGTAGGCGTCCTCGATCTTGCTGGCGAGAAGTTCAAGCTGCTCGTCAGAGAAGTCTTCACCTGCAAGAATGGTGAGGTTATCTCCCTCTTCTTCATCTTGCATCTTAGCAACAAGGTCAAGCGTGACCTTCATGACATCAGAGCCGACAACATCAATTGAACCACCCTGGATACCCATGACATCGCCGTCATGAATAGGGGTGCCATCAGCTGCGGCAGAATCGCGGACTGCAGTGGTTACCTCACCGTAGCGAACGCCAGAGATAGCGTCAGTCATCTCTTCAACAAGCTCGTCAAATGGAACACCATCTGCAACAACAAACATTGCAGCAAATGCCTGAAGAACAGACTTGGTTGGAATGACAGCAACCTTAACGTCTTCACAAGCACTTGCAGCAGCCTCTGCTGCCATACGAATGTTGGAGTTATTTGGCATAACAATGACCTGGTCTGCATTGGCTTCTTCAATTGCAGCAAGAATGTCTGCAGTTGAAGGGTTCATGGTCTGACCACCAGAAACAACAACATCCACACCAAGGGACTTCAAGATTGATGCAGCGCCAGAACCAGCGGTTACGGCAACAAAGCCAAGCTCCTTTTTAGGTGCTGCGGCAGCCTTCTTATCTTCAGCGATCTTCTCGGTACGCTCCTTAGCCTCAAGGTCCATGTTATGGATGAAGACCTCAAAAATCTGGCCGTACTGAAGCATGTACTCAAGAACCTTGTTAGGAGTATTTGAGTGAACGTGAATCTTGTAGTCTGGATTTGCACCAACAAGAAGCTCGCAATCACCCATAGTTGCCAGGAAGTTCAGAGCTGCTTCCTCGTCAAAGTCTGGGCTATCTGCCTTGAAGAGGAACTCATTGCAGTAACGGTACTCAGAACCCTCCCAGTCATCGTTGAGTTCAATCTCAACCTTTGCGCTGGTAGCAGCCTTGGCATCAGAAACAGAAACAGTGGTCTGGAAGTCAGTTGTTTCAGTCTTGCCGGTAACAGCGTTTACAAAGCCCTCAAGGAAGGTTGCAAAACCAAATGCACCAGAGTCAACAACACCGTTCTCTTTGAGGACAGGAAGAAGCTCAGGAGTGCGAGCAACAGATTCATATGCCTCAACAACCAGAGCATCCAAAACCTCAACTGGGGTGAGCTGAGACTTCTCAAGGGAGTCTGCTTTAGCAGAGACGTCCTTCAAAACGGTAAGAATGGTGCCCTCAACTGGCTTTCTAACAGCCTTAAAAGCAACCTCTTTACCGCGACGGAATGCGTGGGCAATGTCCTTTGGAGTTACAGCCTCAGGGTTCTTAACGTCACAAAGACCCTCGGCAATACCACGAAGAATCTGAGACGTAATAACACCAGAGTTACCACGAGCTCCCATCAAAGAACCGTGAGTGATTGCCTTTGCAATATCCTGCATGCTTGCATCTTGAGGAAGATCTTGAACCTCACGAACAACGGTGCCCAGGGTAAGAGACATATTTGTGCCGGTGTCTCCATCTGGTACAGGAAAAACGTTGAGTTTGTTGATCTCTTCTGCTTTGTCTGCAACAGCAAGGGCTGCTACAGGGAAGCATGTACGAATGACATTTGAAATCACGTTAGACCTCAGTTCCTACTCATTTGAAGCAAAAAGCTTAGCGAGAATTACGCATGGCCTCGATATGTACAGTTACATCAACACATGAAAGCTCTGCAATTTGCTTAAGCAAAAACTTTACTGAGCTCTCAAGATTGTCGACAACAGACGCCATGTTAACGCCCTGCTCAACAACAATGTGAAGGTCAACCTGAACTCCCTTAGGAGTTGGGGTCACATCAATACCCTTACGAAGTCGGTATGTTGGAAGAAGACGAGCAACACCTGCTGCCTCATCAATCTCTGCCATGCCAACAACGCCATAACATTCCATAGCTGCATAGCCCGCCAGGTCAGCAAGGCAATCATTAGAAACTCTTAGTGTTCCGGGAACAGCGGTAGTCATTACATAACTCCTCTCGCAAGAACCAGGGTTAGTCATTGTTATTTAGTATACCGCAGGACACATTTATTATTAAAGCGGCTTATACATACAAGTTGATAACCTTGCAATTGACAAATCTTTTTCTTGTTATTTAATCTTGGTGTAATAAATGAAAAACATTCAAAAGCTGTCTAAAAGCTATCTAATTGTGAATGTTATATTCATGCTTTGACAACACAATATATTGTGCTATATTTATTCGGCTATTTGGAAATTTTAGGCGCAGAGGGCGCCTATCCTATGGAGGTCTTACTCATGTCGAAGGTCTGTGATTTCTGCGGTAAGCACGCCGTTGCCGGTCGCTCCATCTCCCACTCTCACCGTACTGTGGCCCGCACCTTTAAGCCAAACATTCAGCGTGTTACTGTCGTTGTCGATGGCCAGCGCAAGAAGATGAATGTTTGCTCCCGTTGCCTCAAGTCCGGCAAGATTGCTCGCAACTAAGCAACTTAGCTCGTCTTACCTCAAACTTAAAAAGGTCGCTTCGGCGACCTTTTTTCTTAGCTCGATTATCTGTCGATAACCCCAAACAGAGCCCGCTAGGACTTATCGTCACATGTTGGGGCTTTGTGACTCAAACGCAGCCCCAACGCGACTCGATGAACGCTTTAGTTCCAAAGCTGCACCAAAAGACAGCCCTTATTACACGTCACACAAGCATCGTCGGCTTCAACAATATTTGAGATACCATCGTCTCCAAGCAGTGTGAATTTCTCGTGATTAAGATTCCACCTCATGCCAGTCTCAGAAACCTCACATTCCTCTGACAGCGCAACAAGAGAAATCTTTTTACCCGCATCAGCTGCGCTCAGCTGCCACGAATCAACTTGGCCCGCAGCTAAAAAGCGCATCTCAAAGTCATTCTCAATAACTCGAACGTTTGCCCTGCCCGTCTTTGCCCACGTGGCGAGAAGACCGAGTACTACAAGCTGGTGATCCAAGTGGCCTCCGGACGTTAAGACAACCGTAAGCGAGAGCTTGCTGTCTTTACGAATTGCCTCGTACTCAGCAGACTTCAGGGCAAGAGCAAGGTCAGTATCGTACTTGTCGGCATTAAACTTCATGCAAGGTACCTGCTGCTCTTTGAGCCAAGACAGCGTTTTGGCAGAAGCTGAGTCAAAGTCTCCAAGCGCAAGCTGCGGAACCACGCCGGCGTCAAAACACGCATCGGCGCCGTGGTCAACTGCTATCAGGTAGTCAGCGCTCTGGGCGCAGGTAGAGAGCGTCGTGTGCGAAATAGCCTCTGGGGATCCGCCCACAATAAGGACCTCAAGGGGTTTCTCGCCAGAAGGAGCAGCAGCTAGAGGGCGCTCGTAGTCACGAAGACGCAGAAGCGACAGCTCGCCATAGGTGTGGGCAAAGATGTTTGAGTGCTCGCGCATAAAGACGGGGTCTCGGCCGTCGTGGTCGTTGTAGAGTGCCACCACAGGAAAGCCTGCATTTTGAGCCGTCTGAGCGCCAAATGGAGCGTCCTCAAAGACCCAGGTAGTTGCTTTATCGGTTCCAAGACGACGGAGAGCCTCAAGGTATACATCAGGCTCAACCTTGTCCACTCCCCCTACATCTTCCGTAGAAACCACCGTTTTAAAAAGGTGCTCAATACCTTGAGCCGCGAGAGCCGCGCGCACTTCTCGCACGGGAGTTGACGATGCAACAGCCATAGGAATACCCGCATCGTAAAGCTCCTGCAAGAACTCCTTTGCACCAGAAATAATAGAGACGTGATGCTGATATTGCTCTGTTACATACGCACAGAATTCTTCGTACAAAGTTTCTGCAGTGACAGGCAAATCTAGATAATCAACACAAATTTTGCAGCCATCCATAAGCGAAACAGCCTCAACGCGCTCAAAAAATTCTGAGTCAACGGTCTTGCCGTATTTAGGAAGAACAGCACCAAAAACGTTGTGCCAAACGCGCATTGAATCAACAAGGGTTCCATCGCAATCAAAAATTGCACCGGTTACCTGCATAATGCCTCCGTAAACAAACTTATTAGTTGCAATCGTGAAATATCTACTCTAAGTAGGGTAAAGTATCTCACGTTTATAAATTGTTTTCATGGAGGAAGCATGGCACGTTATAGCTATCACTGCACACACTGCGACAATACCTTTGAAATTGAACGCCCTATGAGCCTGAAGATTGAAGCTCCTCAGTGCCCAAAATGTGGACATGAGACCGAGCGCGTGTACAACACCTCAACCATCGTCTTTAAGGGCAGCGGTTTTTACAACACTGATAGCAAAGGCAAGTAATTCCGCGCTTTTTTTGGCTCTCTAGACCGCTCATAAATCGTATTTGTGAAGCTCTTGTTGTGATAACGCAGCAAGAGCTTTTATTTGCGCTTAAGGACCGCCATAAAGTGAGCATCACAATCAACAGACGCAAAAGCCGTCTGCAAAAATCCCTCTGGTGTAATGCACGTATCGAGAAACTCTTGTGCTTCTGAGGTTAAGCATGCACGCGCGGAGCACTCAAAAAGATTTTGCACCTCAAAGTGAGAGCCCTCTGAGCTTGCAAGAAAATCATCTACAACCTGCTGATTCTCTGAATTTGAGAGTGAGCACGTTGCATAGACTAAAAAGCCGCCCACCTCTACACGACTACTGCAGCTTTGCAAAAGTTTGGTCTGTAAGACGGTAAGCTCTCCTCCGTCATACAGGCTTTCTGGTGACAGGTTCCATGCAATCTCTGGGTGACGACGAAGCGTACCCAAACCAGAGCATGGAGCATCAATAAACACCACGTCAAAGCTCTGATTAAGCTCCTCTGGAACCTCTGGTGATACAAACTGTGTGGCGTCAAACGTGAGTGAAGTGACCTGATCTGAAAGTCCGGCGATCTTCAACCTTCTTTTTGAAACGTGAGACTTTCCCTTTACAAGCTCAACAGCAGTAATGTGGGTATTCTCTTTATCAAGCACCTCAAATGCGTGAGAGAGCAACAAGGATTTGGTTCCTCTACCCTGTCCAACCTCAAGCATATCTTGGTCTACATACGATGTCGCGAGAAGTGCCACAAGTTGAGAAGCTAAATCTGCAGGGACTAGCTGGACTTTCTTCACATACGCATCAACGTTAAGTTGCGCGGGATTTTTTACCTCATATACATCTGGAAGAACTGTTTGCTGTAGCTCTAAAGAACTATTCTGCAATTGTTGTTCTGATACGTTTCTCTGTAAAACATACACAGGAGCTGGGTTCTTTAAATTAAGAATAAGCTTTTGAGCAGCAGATTCTCCAAGTGATTCAATAATCTCCAAGCAAATCCACTCAGGAATACCTGACGCCCAAGAAAGCTCTGAAGGTGTTTTTGGGTTCTTTGCACGCGTCAGCTGAGCTTCATCTTCAGAAATTTTTCTGAGCACCGCATTTGCAAGGCCAGAAGATCGCTTTGAGATAGACTTTACCAGCTCAACACCTTGGCTGATGGCGGCATCTCGTCTTGTCTCTAAATATAAAACCTCAAATACAGCTATACGAAGAGCGTCCTGTACCTTTGGTTCTAGGTGAATACCCGACTTAAGATGATTCTTTAGAGCTTCATCAAGCTTACCTTTGGTAAGCGTTGCTCCAAGTGCCAAACGAGTAGCAAAAGCTTTATCTTGAACGGAAAGCTCCGAGAAATCCTTTGACTCTCGTAGGTAATCGCGAATGCGTAAATTATTGCGTCTGCACTCAAAAAATGCCTGATAAGCCACTCTTCGAGCGGGAGTAAGCGTAGCCATTATTGCAGCTTCTGCCAGGTCATCTGAGACTTCTGAAGCCCTGCCGCAAATGATTTAGCATCCATAGAGCGCTTACCATCTGGGCGCACCTCAAGAAGCTCAAGGGCTCCTTCAGCACAGCCGAGGAACAACCTGTGATCTTGAACTGCAACCTGACCTTGAGCAACAGAAACTTCACTTGGTGCCAGTTGAGCGGACAAAGCACGAAGAGACCTGCCTCCAACAGATACACGAGCTGGAGCGGTATCAGAGGAAGCCTGAACCCTCAGGGCGTTTACCTGAGCGGAATCTTCTGGAGCAAGCTTCATTTCTTGCTTGGTAACTTTAGGAGCAAACGTTACTTCTCGCTCATCTTGTACCTGCCACTCAAGAGAACCATCCTTGAGCTCAAAAAGAGCCTGTGACAGAGCATCAGCACCTAGCTGTGCTAGTGCGTCAGTGAGCTGCTCAGTATTTTTGGAGCCAACCTCACACGATGCTTGCTTACACCAATCTCCTGCGTCAAGCTCATGAGCAATTTTCATGATAGAAACGCCAGCAACAGCATCACCTGCGAGGATTGCGCGCTGAATTGGAGCAGCTCCTCGCCAACGAGGCAGTAGTGATGCATGCACGTTCAGAGCACCGTAAGGCGCAAGAGATATAACCTCATCTGGCAAAATGCAGCCAAAAGCAACTACGCAAAGCGCTTCTGGTTGTGCTTCACGCATGGCAGAAATTACTTCTGGAGTCATGCGATTTGCCTCAAGAACGGGCAGGCCAAGCTCTTGTGCGCAGTCTTTTACAGGAGACGGCTCAAGCGCCTTACCACGACCACGAACAGCATCTGGCCTTGTAATAACCAGAGCTACCTGGTGATCATGAGCAAGTTTTTTGAGCGACGGAACAGCAAAGTCTGGAGTTCCCATAAAGACTACGCGCATGTCAACTCCTAATAGTCTGTTTGACCAGGGCGAGCGCCAGAAGCCAGTGCCTCTTTGTACTCCTGCAATGTCTCCATACGAGCACCTGGTCCCAGATGGTCAGGCATGGTTACGCCATTAATGTGGTCAATCTCATGCTGTAGACAGACGGCGAGAAGGTCTCCTTCTGCTTCGTAGCGCATGAGATCGCCATCAAGGTTATATGCATGAACGACAACGTGGCTTGGGCGCGTAACAGGAACGGTAATGCCCGGGAACGAAAGGCAACCCTCTTCATATACACGAGGCTCACCATCTGCAACTTTAATCTCTGGATTAATGAGCACAAAAGGGTTCTCTTGACCGTTTGGGTAATCAACATCGATGACTACCATGCGCTTCATGTAGCCAACCTGAGGGCCAGCAAGACCTACGCCGTCGGTGGCATACATAACCTTGAGCATATGCTCGGCCATCTTACGAACATCGTCGTTAATATCGTCAATTTCTTCACACTTTTGGCTCAGACGAGGGTCTGGCCAAAGCACCATATCATCAACTTCAGAACTCATAACAATCCTTACATCATGTCGTAAGCATCAACATCTAATGTCATGTTGATACCCACTCTTTTATCAAGTGAAGCAGCACACTCAGAAAGAATTTCTCCCACCTGAGCATCTACGGGAGATTTTACTAAAATGTGTCTGCGGTACTTATCTTTTACCTTTGCTTTTACACAATCAGCAGGACCCAAAATCTCCCATCCAGATTGTGAGTCTAACTTTGCATGCAGCGCCTCCGCCATCTGATCTGCTACGCGGCGAACTTCTTTTTCTGAAGCGCCCCAGAAAAGCACGTTAGACAAGCGCGAGAAGGGCGGATAAGCTCCTTCCCTTCTTTCTTTAAGCTCTGCGTCAAGAAACGGACGCCTGTCATGGGTCACAACAGAAGCAATAGCAGGATGTGTTGACCAATACGACTGGATGATGACCTTACCAGGCTTTTCTCCCCTGCCCGCACGACCAGCAACCTGCTCAAGCAAGTCAAAAGTTCTCTCAGCTGCTCTAAAATCTGGCAGTTTAAGCATGGTATCAGCGTTAATAACGCCAACTAAGGTTACGTCTGGAAAATCCAGTCCTTTTGCAATCATCTGCGTGCCGATGAGCACCGCTCCTGGAGTTGCGTCAAAGAGCTCAAGGAGTCGCTGGTGTTCGCCCTTTTTGGCCGTGGTATCAGCGTCCATACGAATAATTGGCGCATCGCTACCAAGCAACAGCTTGAGCTCGTCTTCTACACGCTGCGTTCCCACGCCATATGCCCCCATGTAACGGCTCCCGCAGTTTGGGCATTTGCTGGAAGGGTTAGGATACGCGTGCTGGGACCATTGCCTACCACAACTGTGGCAGACCAAAGAATGCGTGCGCTCATGGTACGTGAGAGACGTCGAGCAATGCGGACATTCGGGCACACAACCACACTCGCGACACATCAAAAAGTTTGCAAATCCGCGACGATTAAGGAGCAGAACGCTTTTCTCTCCACGCTCTGTTGTTTCTTGCAGCGCAAGAGCAAGAGCTGCCGAGAAGACCGATCTACCTCCATTTTTGAACTGGGAAGCCATATCAACTACCTGGACCTGCGGGAGCACCGCCACGCCAGGCCTCTGAGTCATGGCAACGCGCGTCCAGTTAGTGCCACGCCAGCTTCCTTGAGCTGTTCTATAAAGGCTCTCGAGCGATGGTGTTGCAGAGCCAAGCACCAGCGCGGCTCCGCGCAGACGAGCCATCTGAGCAGCAACTTCTCTTGCGTGATAGCGTGGGAGCGAATCTTGCTTGTATGAAGCCTCGTGTTCCTCGTCAATAATGTACAGTCCAGGGTTTTGGATGGGCGCAAACAGGGCAGATCGAGCACCTACTACCACGCGAGCCGTACCCTGCCTAATCAGATCCCACTGGTCAAAACGCTCACCGAGGGAAAGCTTTGAGTGGAGAACGGCCACCTGCTCGCCAAAACGCGAGCGGAACCGGCCGACTGTTTGTGCCGTAAGAGAAATTTCTGGGACAAGTACTACAGCACCCTTGCCCGCCGCTAAAGTATTCTCAATAGCAGAGAGATATACCTCAGTTTTACCTGAGCCCGTTACGCCATCAATAAGCACAACATCGCCCTGAGCAGCAGCTTGTGCAGCCTCGATTGCTTTAAGGGCAGACTCTTGGCCCTCAGTAAGCTGTTGAGGACGAGGAGCTACGCCACTTGAAAGCGTGGTTCCCAGACCCTCCTGACTTCCACGAATTTGTCGCTGAGTGCGGACCTCAACAATGCCTTTTTTCTGCAGCGCAGTAACCGCACTACGAGCTCCTGGAATGGTAGCCGAGAGCTCGGATAACTTCATAGCACCTTGTGCGAGAGCCTCAAGCACCGAACGTTGCTTGCTTGCATTTGCTGCAGGCGTAAATTCTGCCGCCTTTTCTGTCAACTCAACCCAGCGCTCATCAACAGGACCGGACTTCTCGCAAACAAGTTGCCAAGGAGAATCTGCATCTTTTCTGGTGACTTTAACTTTTTGTCCAGGCGCTAAGAACGGATGTAAGGCGTCTGCATAACTGCAGGCATACTCTTTGCTCATCCATTCTGCTACCTGTGCAGATTGCTCATCAAACGCTGAATCTGCTAGAACTTGTGTTATTGGGAGGACGCGTGAAACATCCAAACCTGAAGACACATGGTCTGAGACACCCACAACGTAGCCAACAACCTGCCTGTGAGAAAACGGCACCAAGACCGTTGTTCCTACAACCGCAGTCTCTTCCAAAGATTCTGGAATGGCGTAGTCAAACGTGCCAGAGAGAGCACGAGTTGGTATGTCTAAAACAACATGTGCAAAAGGCACGTTTTTGCCTCCTTAAAGCCGTGGTTGATGGTTTACATCAAACGTGTAACGAGCAACGTGTGGCTGACCAGCTTCTTCAACCTCAACACAAACAAACGCACACTCAACCTTGGTAAATCCACGTTGCATCAAAACGTAGGCATAGAAATTTGCCTGCATTTGATGATGTTCGTAAATCTGAGCGGCACTGAGGCCCTTATCGCCTGTTTTATAGTCAACTACCAGCGCATCTTTACTTCCCTTATTATAGGCGAGAAGATCGATGGCTCCTTCTACATAGTTCCCATATTCAGAATCAACCTGCAGCGTAAAAGGAGACTCCGCAATAACCACATCATGAGCAAGAGCTTCCTGTCTTATCTTAGAGTTGCCCCACAGCTCAAGTGCTTGTTTAACTCGAGATACAACGCGCTGAGGAACACTATTCTTCAGGCACAATCTATCAATCGTGCTGTCATCAACCTTAGACTGAGTCTCAACCATGATCTGAGCCAGCTCATGGAAGGCTGAACCAAGGCTGGTTGGATCTACTCCATCATCAGCTAATGAACCAGCCAAAATCACAGAAGTCTCAGTTACTGGTTGAGGGTTATTTGCATCATATTCCAGGCTTTGTGCCTGGTGCTCTTCCTCAAGTGCCTTGTTATTCTCACCCTTAAAGTTCTCTGCCATTTGTTGGTGAGCGGAAGAATAACTAAAGAAACCTTCTCGCTGGTCATACGTAGCTTCTGGCGTAATGCTCAGCTCAACCTTCTCATAGAGGTCAAACGTTTCTTCAGCTTGAGGGTTTTTCTCTTCACTTGGATTGCTATCAGAAGGTTTAGACTTACCACCAAAAGGTTCAACCAACTCTAAACCTTCAACATGAATCGGCTCATCCTTCTTGCCAGAACCCTGAACTACACGCATACAACCAGCAAGATTTCCACCATATTCAAACTGATGCTCTCCAGCAGAAAGTGGCGGCTCTTCAAACAAGGCATCTGTTATCTTGCGTGTATAACGAGGACTAATTCCCTCTTTAGTAAGGTCGATAGTTGAAGTAAGAATGACTGCTTCGCGAGCTCGCGTCAAAGCAACATACAGACGGCGATTCTGTTCCTGCTCTTCAAACTCATTCTCTTGTGTTTCTAGGAACATTCTCCACTCAAGAAGGTTCTTACACTCATCAAGGCTTGTAGGAACCTCATGACTGCCGTCATACAATTCATTAAGTTTTTTAGAACTGCTTGAGAATGCAATCTGATATGAATCGTCTTTTCTAACATGCAGAAATGGTTCACCACCAGCGCCTGCCTTAGGGCCAGATACAGCTCCTACAACAGCAACAACAGGAAATTCCAATCCCTTAGAAGCATGAATAGTCATAAAGGTAACTGCATTTTGAGTGCTGCAATGAAGCACTTTTGGAGATTCCTTGGCAGTGCTACACCACTGACTAAATGCTCTTGCAACAGAAGCAACGCCAACGCTTAGCTCTGTTTGCAGACTATCAATCTGCTCGAGAGCTGCAAAGATATTTGCAATCTTTGACTGACCCTCATTTCCCATCTTTTGAAGGCGAGAAATCCATCCGGCATCAAGAACTACTTTTTTAATAACGTCTGAAACTCTCTTGTTTGAAAGAGAGCTACGAGCATTACTCAACACCTCAAAAGCATTTTTGAGCTTTGGACTTATATCAAAAGGTGGATTAAATGTGTCATTTACCACTGACTCTGCAATATCTCTATTGGTAATCTTCTGACCATTTTCACCAAAATTAGTACCCAGGAGAAGCAAATCAGATGCATCAAGACTAAATATCTCGCTCGAAAGTACAGGAAACAGTCCCTCGTACGAGTCATACATATTTGCGAGCGTTTGTAAAAGGCTGCCAATCAGTTCAACCTCGGGCTGCTCGCCAAACGTTGAAGCTCCAGAAACCACACTTTCAATTCCAAAAGTACGAAGTGCTTCAATATAAGGCTGTGCATCTTTAACTGATTTCATCAAAATTGCAATATCTTTTGCTTGGATATTCTCATCCTGCATAAGCGTGTTGATTCTGTCTGCAAGCTGATGAGCAACAAGCTGTTTTCTGGAAACATCATCGCCTGGCTTAGAATTTCCTGACTTTTCAAATTTTGTGACTTCAAAATACACGCGCGGCGAATGCGCAATGAACGGAGTTGCAGGTTCTTCTCGCCCAGCGGACAGATCCATAAAGTTAGGTATCATGCCATCAGCGCTGCAAACCTTTGCAACAAATCGCAAAATTTCGTTGTGACTACGGAAATTATCTACAAGACGGGGTTGCAAATCTTCTGAAACCTCTGCTTGACGTCTAAAGAACACATCAACATCGGCACCGCGGAATCGATAGATTGACTGCTGCGCATCACCAACTGTGGTGAGATATTGAGCATCTTTACCTGAGAGACTCTTAATCATCTGCACCTGTTGCTGGTCCGTATCTTGGAACTCGTCAACCATTACAAGCTTGAATTTATCCGTGTAAACAGCTGCAATCTCTGGATACTCTTCGAACACCTTTGCCGTTAGATGCAAAAGATCATCGTTATCAAGGCCGCCAACAGCACGTTTCTTCTGTTTAAAGAGCTTGTAGACCTGCTCAGTAACATCTTTCAGACACTGACCCTCAAACGTGTCCTGAATAAGGCCAAATAAAGAGCTGCAAACTTTAAGCTGGTACGTAGCTTCATCTTTTACAATTTTTATTTCTTTTGAGGAACGACCGATCTTGAGTGCTTTTTGCAACGTATCCCAAAACGCCTGGTCAAAATCAGTGAGCGAGAGAACCAAGTGTTGCTGCAATTTACTTGAAAGCTCAGATTGAACATTTTGTAGCTGTTCTGCTTCATCTGGTTTTGTGGCAGCAATTGCAGCCCTTAGCGCTTCGAGTGCACCGCAGAGACTCTCAAGCTCCGCTTTTAGAACTTCCAGGTCAGAGCTATCCCCTACAAACGAAATAGCATCCATTCCTACAGGAGATGACTGAGCGTACGAAATCAGCGTTTCAATACGAGACTTCAGTGCATCTCTGTTCCCTGCATAGGTTGAGAGAAACTCTGCATAGCTTTCATCTTGCGAAAGCTCTCTGAGTACTTCTTCAATAGATATATTGACCAGCTGATTTCTGGTCATGTCGTCAATGATTTCAAACTCAGGATCAAGACCTAAATCAAGTGCATGAATCTTTAAGATTCTGCTACACATACCGTGGATAGTACTAATCCACGCATCATCAACCTGCAACGCAGCGCTATGAAGACCTTCTTTTTCTAGAGCTTCTCTAACGCGCTCTTTAATTTCTGTAGCTGCGGCATTGGTAAACGTAATAATCAATGCCTGATCAAGGCTATTCAGATACGACTTTCCGTCAGCTCCCGAACCTTCTTTTAAAGCCCACACAATTCTCTGCGTAAGCGTAAAAGTTTTTCCTGAACCTGCACCTGCTGCAACAAAAAGAGGCTTATCAAGCGTCTTGATGGTCTTCTCTTGACCAGGCGTATAACGTGTGTCAGCCATAGTAGCTTACCTCCTCTTGTCGCACAGTTTTACTGGACAATACTTACATGCATCCTTATCGCAAGGATTGGCTCGAACATCTCCAGAAAGCATGGCTTGAATCTTCTGAGCAATTAAATTCTCCCAAGCGTCCAAGTAGTCTGCAAACTCCGCTGAGTTTTGAGACACAACCATAACTGCCTGGTCCCTAAGCTTTTTATCTTCCGGATGTATGTTCCAAATATGTTCTGTTGCCGCTTCTGTTGCCATGCCTGCAAGAGCAAACGAAGGCTTATCTTTTTGCTCTTTGGTGCCCAGATAAATTGCAGCAACCGGCTCAAGTTTATACTTGGTGAGCTGTTTTCTCATAATCTGAGCATATATTGCAGACTGTACATGCCTTGGCAGGATCTCTCTTGAAAGCTCACTATCCAGACTTAGCTTTGCTGAATAAGCCTTCAAATCTTTTGTAGCCTTGTGTTTATAGTCAATAATAAGTGCCTGACCATGAGCGTTTACATCTACGCGGTCAATCGAGCCAGTAAATTGAGCTCCTGCATACTCAACAACGTTTTCTTCTCTACCAAAACGAAGCTCAAAGAACCTAGGCTGATAGCCAATAAAGTGCGAAGCTTCAAACTCGAGAAGATCCTTGAGATTTTCTTGGATATTCTCAACCTGTTTTCTTTCTTGAACGCTATGCGGAATAAGCTCATTTGAAGATGCTCGATTAATGTTGTTGAACTGCTCATCCCAGACCTGGGAAAAACAGCTGTCTAACACTTGTTTTGCATGATCTAGGTTATCAGATGTAATCCTAGAGCCAGGAATGTCTTGCAAAAGTGCAGATTCAACCACTGAATCAACTTCAGCCACATCACAACCAAGTGCTTCAGCTAAAAGTGTTGCGTGTGTTAGCTCCAAAACACGATGGATAAAGGTACCCATCTGCATTGGAGCAAACTCAGTGTCTACCTGAGAAATTTTAATGCGACGTTGCGTGAACCATTTGTAGGGACACTCAAGATACGTTTCAATCTGAGAAGCGGAAAGAAGCGGTAGTCCCTCTCGCGAGACCTCTATAAGACCCTGTAATTCCTGCTCAAGAGTCTCCCTAGTCAAATAACGTGGGAGTACCACAATATTTTTGAGTTTAGGGTCAATCTCACCAGACTCGATTGTTGGGAGTTCAGCAATCCGTTCTGGATCTGAAGCTTGAGGCAACAGGTTTACCAGCACCTCTTCTTCTCCACGTGCAACCCCTGTTTTCTTTGCATATTCTTTTGGATAGCATGCTTTAACCTCACTGAGAGCTACTGCATTAAAGACATCTTTTTGTTCAACCTTCTCAAATGCAACGCTCGTAGAAGCGGTTATAAGTGCCGTATAGAAATCTCTTTGATAACGTGCAAACTCTGATACCTTGGGCATTTTACTCGCATGGCGAACAAACTCTTGAAGCGCACCGTCTGATGCTTTGACGCCAAAATTCAACGTATCCATGCCCTGGAAAATAACGGCATCAAAAAAATGTGGCTCAAAAGAATGAGCTTGGCTCACAGGAGCTATCAGCACCTGAATATCAGACTCAACACCATTAGAAACAGACATCATGACCGACTGATCTTTACAGAGGTCAATAAACGATTTGAGTGTCTGAGGAGTAAGCTTTAATCCCGCCTCATGAAGCTCCTGTGCAGAAGAAACAATCTTGCTCATTATCTTAAGCGACTCTTGGTTTTGAAGAGACTGATGCGTCAACTTTTTAAATTGAACAACTTCTGTCTGCTCATCAGATGTTTCTGTAGCTAGGTATTCAATAATACGCTGAGCAGCAGAGCCAATTCTGCCAAGCTCAAGGCTCTTGATGGTCTCTGCGCACAAACGCGAGCTCATAGCCGCCTTAGAAAGCGTCTCAAGCACTCTAGTGGCGTACAGCGTTCTATTACCGCGCCAACTCTTATCCAGCATCCACGCACGTTCAACGCTTATGCCTGAAATAGGAGAAATCAAATAGTCAGTAAGAGTACGTGGTGGCCACCACGACATATCACCCATCTGGTGCTCAGATGCCTGGTAATCAATGTTTTTCTCGAGCTCTGCACGTTCACTGAGCGTGGCGTATGCGTCAATCAAGCTGGCAAACGCACGTCCTGCAAGCGAGTCCTGAATGCGCACCGAACGCTTGTAGTGAGCGGCAATCCCCTTAGCCGCAAGCTTCTGCGAAAGCGCGTCCCAAACCTTTTGCGGATTTGAGGTGTATACCACAAAGCTCTTGCTACCAGACTCTACGCACTGAGAGATATACCTGCTAATAGACTCGGCCTCGGCAAGCTGACCCAGCGGCGACAGAAACATTACTGCACCGCTCGGCGTAACCTCATTGCCCTCCCTGGCCCTGAACACCCTGGCGAGAAGATCGTTGAGCTCCTGACTTTTTGCGGCTGGCGCAAGCTCCGCATCCACACGACAATCGCATCCCGGGCTGCCGACCAACTCCAGCTGCTGCTCTGCCGCATAACCTGCAGGTCCTTCGGGCACGTAAAGAGAAAACACCACATCCCGCTTCTGCGACAACTTACGCACAAACTTAAGACGCGCCTCCGAAAGATCTTCAACTCGCGAGAAAACCAGTGCAGGTCCTTGCACTGGAATGGACTGCAGTAAGTAATCCAGACACTGACACACCTCAACGTACGACTTTTCTTCAAGCAGCGTCTTATAGCGCTCTAGCACCTTGCAAGCACTCATCTGACCAGCTGAAAGTTGACCAGAGTTCATAATCTGATCAAGCTCTGTAAGATACTCTGGAGCAAGCTTGGACAAAAGCTCTACAGTACCCTTGCCAACATTCAAAGTGCCTAGCTCATCAACAGACGTCCCGTCCAAAATCTGCTGAAAAAACACTTTGCGAAGCGTAGCCGAAAGCAGACGATCAGAGCTTCCGTACAACTTCCACAGGTTACGTATACACTCATCAAAAGTTGAAACATTCACGCCAACAGAGAGTTCTTGGATGGCACCAAGCTGTCTCTTAACTAACAACACAGTATCGGAAGAAGGCACTATAAGCTGAGCAGACCCCCACCTCTCAAGCGAAGCCCTTAGCTGCTCTTGAACAGAGTCCGATAAGAAAACACCTGTTTGTTGTTTGTACAGAAGCAAGCCCATACGTCACCTCTCCGATTATTCTTACTTCTTAAGTTACCACGCACACCGGACATAAATTAGAATCAAACTAAACAACAACTAAAAATCCCGTATCAGAAGGATTTTCATGATTATTTTGCTTCCGCCATCGTCAGGAAAAACCGCCCCTACCTCGGGACCTTCTCTTGACCTCTCATCACTTTTGTTTGGCTCCGAGCTTACCAGCTGTCGAGAAGAACTTATCAAAGATCTACAACAGGTCTGTTCTCATGCAAACGCAGCTCAGGTGCTTAAAATTGGTCCGAACACCGTCGGAGACATAGCCGATAACCTGGACGTCTATGAAGCTCCAACTACAACCGCGCTCAACCTCTATACTGGTGTTCTTTTTGAGGCTGCAAAATTCAACCAGACACTTGAAAACGTCACGTTAGAAAACACACAGAAAATAGTCACATTACCAGCAGATATCCTCAACTCAGAAATCATGATTTTCTCTGGTCTCTGGGGTGTTGTGAGGCCGCACGATCTTCTCCCCAACTATAGACTATCTGCCTCAATCAAGCTTCCCACCGTTGGTACCGTTGCAACTTACTGGAAAAAGCAGCTTAATCCCCTGTTAAACGCCGCCCTAAAAGATCAGATAGTTGTAGATTGTCGCTCGGGTGAATACAGAAAGATGTGGACGCCTTCGGCAAAGCACCCTAGCGAGCTGCTGCAAGTTGTCGTACAGCGAGAAGATCCTGGTACGGGAAAGCGCAGTGTTGTATCGCATAACGCAAAACATATGCGTGGTGTACTTGCAGGCGCCCTCTTTGAGCAACGCGTAAACGGAAAACTTTCTAAAGAAGTTAGCGTGTCTCAAATTGTAGAAATTGCGAGCAATCTACCAGGCGTCATTGACGTTGACGTAAGCACGGCAAAAGCTTCTGGAGAAGCAACGCTCACGCTTGTTACTGGTCGCTAGTCAAAACTAAGCCAAAACCTTCAAAATAGACCTACATAATTGAACTGCCTCCCATTTCTTAGACACGAGAAATAGGAGGCAGTTCAAAACACACCTAAGTCAGATAATCTGTTAAAAAGGCGTATACATTACGCTGAAAATACCCCAATCATGCAGAATATCTTCATTAGATGTGTAAAATGCCCGCATCTAAGCAGAATATGTGACTTAAGTGTGTTCCTTAGGTGCGGAATTTACCTATAGTTAAATCTTTTATATGACGCTATTCATTTTCTAGCATATTAGGTTAAGTTTATGCATAGAGATGCATATCAAGCAGTACGACCCCTAGCTGCCTGGCTATCTTGATTAAGAACATGTCGATTCTTCGGCAGAACCTACCAAAGCTGCGCTATTTTGTACGCCAAGCCTAAAAGACGACGCTAACATGCTGCAGAATCATAATCACCCGCATATGAACTGCCTCCCATTTCTTGGGCATAAGAAATGGGAGGCAGTTCAAATTTTTATGCAGGTCTATTAATTAACGAATCACAATCCGACTAAGGCAGATAAATACGAAAAGACCTATACCTGTATTGACAATTTTTCCACCTAAACCCAAATTTATGTACGCTATACAGTAAATAAATAGAACCGAGAACAACCAAATAACAAGGCACAAACATAGACTTTTAATTATCCTTTGAACTGTCCCGTCATTAAGAATGCGATAAGCCTTATCAAAGACACAAGCAACAAAAATGCACATCACAAACGACACCAATGGCACATTGCAATAAACATCATCACTAGAAATTAAAATCACAGGAAAAGGAAATTCAAAGATTAAACTAAGCAAACAAAAGCCCAGTATTCTAGTGGGATTGAACGTGCTAAGATGTGACGTTTTTATTACATTCTCGGACGCGTTATTAGAAAAATCTTTATGTTTAAAAAACGTAAAAGAGCTCATCTCTGTACTCCTTCAGTTTATATAAACTATATTTTATATGATATTAAAATTATATCTAATATCAACTCAATTTCTCTGATGAAATTGAACGCCTATTTAGCAGAAAATTTCTGCTTGACCTGCCTCATCAGCCACTGAAATACCATCACTACAACAAGTGTAACTACAAAAACAAAGACGCCTCGTACAAAAGCGTTTCCAAGCAAGCTGTATGGGAATCGGCTAAGCCTAAGCCCCAAAAAGTTAATAACAGGAATCTGGAACAAATAGACTCCTAAAACACCAGCAGATACCGTGCTGATGCGCTTCTTGACAGCATCAGAAAACTCCTGCAACTTTGGCTCAAGATTCAGCACAAACAGGAACAAAGATGCTGCTTGCACTAAACAGAGGAAGTTTCTGATGGAAATGGGATAGCTCTGATATGTCATTTCTGGCGTCAGTGGGGTTCCAAAGTTGTTAGCAATAAGTCCCCAACCAAACATGGTCGCAGATGAAAGCAAGAAAATTACAGCAAGCACAAGATTGTTTTTAGTAAATTTTGGAAGCTCGTCGTAATACGTCTTAACGTAATATCCCAGCAGATAGTAGAAAAGTCCATCGCTGTTAAACGCAGCCCATCTAAACAGCTGATCAAAGTAAACACCATGTACGCCAATGAACTCAAGTAGCGGCAATCCAAAGCTCACAAAGAGCGTGAGCGCCATGACATAGAGCAGAGTTTCTTTTTTCTGCACAACCAAAGAAAGCACAGGTGTTAAAAGGTATAGATACAAAATGGTATAGATAAACCAAAGTGTGCTGTTAACGTTATTGGTTAGAAAGCGCTTCACAAAATCAGCAATGCCAGCGCTCGCAGCAAATTCCTCTGCACCCCAAAACTTTGTAGGAAAAAGCACGTACATCAAATACACTGTTACGCTTCCAAAAATAAGCGCCATCAGCGTCTTTCTTGCACGTTTCGTAAAGAATGTTTTAGTGGAATATTTGCTTCTATAGCCAAGCAGATTCATACCGCTCAGCATAAAAAAGATGGGTACCGCGTAAATAAACGCAGCTTGCAAAGATAAAGAGAAGGCCCATGTTTTGGTGTGTGCAAGTGAAAAAGCGTTAAGTGAGGTATGCAGCATAACAACAGCTATACCTGCCAGAATAGTAAGAACATCTGCAAAAACAAAGCGCTTCTTTGCTGCGGTTGCTTTTGAAGAAACTGTAGCTTTTTCCACGGGCTTCTCCCCAAATTAATCAAACTTCCACTATGCTTAGTATACGAAATGTACCAGCAGGAAAGAGGCATCATGGCAAATGTCGTTGACTATCTACACTGGCGCGGCGATCTGACGTTTGAGGATGACCCTTTTAACAACGTCGATAACCTGATCCTTTCAATCCTTTCTTACCTGGGATTTGGCGGGGTTGTTCCTTCTGAACGTAGCGAGAAACGCGTTCTACTTGGTGACGCTTGTGCCAAAATGCTGAAAAAACTTAACGATGATCCTTCTCTTATCACAGGATTTTCTCGTGTTGATGGAACCTTCCTTGAAGCGCTTGTTGACGCTCCTCGTTTTGCCAACATTGAGCTCGGTCGCTATGTGGATCGTATTAATGTCGAGAAAAGCCTGCAGTTTGCAGCGGTTACCGCGTACCTGCCTACTGGTCAGATGTATGTCTCGTTTAGAGGAACCGACGGTACCTTGGTTGGCTGGCGAGAAAACCTCAACCTCAGCTTCCAGGTTACTTCCGCTGATAAATCAGCAGCACTATACCTTGAGAAACGTATTCGAGAACACCTTGCAGCAGGCAATAGCACTACCTGCGCAAACGTTATGGTTGGCGGTCACTCTAAGGGTGGCAATCTTGCGGCATACGCAGCAACAGTCTGCCCTGACGAGCTGCTTGGCACAATTGATTGCGTCTGGAGTAACGACGGTCCTAACATGTGTCCAGAAATTCTTCCCACCACAGCCCATAAGGTGCTTGGAGATAAATACATCAGAATTTTGCCTGAGTTTAGTGTAGTTGGCATGATTTTTGATGATCCTGCTGTTCCAAAGCTCATCGTAAAAAGCTCCGAGACAGGTATGATGGCTCACGACGGTGTTTCATGGCAGGTCATGCGCAATACCTTTGAATTTGCTGATGATTTCCAGCTGGAATGTAAAAAGATTAACGAGGCGTTTAGCAACTGGTATAAAGAACTCCCGCTCTCTGATCGTGAGCACTTTACTAATGAGCTCTTTGACGCTCTCTCGGCAGGCGGAGCAGTCTATTTCAGCGACATTATTAGCTCGCCCGCAAACTTACAGCCTGTTGTTGCAGCACTCACTAAAACAGAAAAGCAAACCAAAGAAGTCTTCTTTGACCTCCTTAGTTCGCTTGTCAATGCATCCGCAACATCTTTGATTGAAAACATTACTGAGTCATCGCAGATCTCTCAGATTACCTCTGCTATCTCGGATAGTTTTGCCAAGCTTGATAAAGCCCAAAAGGAACTTAGGAAAGGTTCTCCTTCTTTAGACCAGTAAGGCTAATCACAATTGAAGAGACAATTGAGATAACTATTGATCCCAGGATAGCGGTGCCTAAAGAATCAATAGCAACGCCCGCATGCAGCAAATTCCTAGAAATAAAACTTGAAAGCTCAAGCATAAAGGCATTAATAAAGAGTGAGAAAATACCTAGGGTTAGCACATTAATAGGCAATGAGAGTAGCTTAACAACAGGCTTAATGCCCGTATTGACTGCTGCGAGTACTAATGAGAACAGAATAGGACCTGCCCACGAGCCTCCCACAATAGTTAGACCTGGAATTAAGGTGCAGGCCACCAACGTAGCAACAGTAGTTACAAGCCATGTTGCAACAAATGTCATACTAACCTCTCTTTGAAAAAAGCCCGGCAAAAGCCGGGCTTAACATGCACAGTATGTAAGCCGTTAGCTTACTCGCCGAAGCCGCTGTCAACAAGAGCAACAAGAGCGTCAAGAGCTGCCTGCTCGTCAGCGCCGTCGCATGCAATCTCAATCTTGGTGCCAGTACCAAGGCCAGCAGCAAGAATCATCATGATGGACTTAGCGTTAACTGGTGCGGAGTCCTTGTCAACATTCTTGATGGTGACGTTGCTCTCAAACTTCTTTGCCTCAGAAACAAAGACGGATGCTGGACGAGCGTGAAGACCAGTTGCATTGATGATAGTAGTCTGCTTTGAAACCATAAGTGGACTCCCCTTCCGGAAACCAAAAATCTACTCGAGAGTTATTCTCGATTAATCGTTACTATCGTAACAAAACATAACGTATTATATCCAATCTTATTTCCAGAAAGAACCAAATTAGACTATGATTTGCTCAAAAACAGGGTAAAAATAAAAAGTCGGAACTCTTATAGGAGGTTCACCATGGCTGAAAACGATATCCAAAACTCTAAAACCGAGGATTTGGACACAATAGATACTCAAACAACAACTTCTGATGAACAGAATGAGTCTGAGAACACACCTGAAGTCAGCAAGTCCCAGGACATTCAAAAGATTGCCAAAGACACTACTCAGGTTGTAGCAAAGGGCGTAAGCAGTGCGTTTGAGAGCGCCACAACCGCTGTTGCAGAAGGTTTCCAGGCTACCAAAGAAGTCCACAACGCTGCCAAAGAGACAAACTCTGCAAAGCAAGAGCTTAAGCAGATGCAAGAACACCTTGCTCAAGACAAGCAAGACTTAGAGCACAGAGACTACGTGCAGAGTTTGTTTGATCAAATAATTGCTGAGCAAGAGAAAATTTTTGCAGAGACCGCTCAGGTCATGAGTGATCAATCTACGCAAGTGGATCTTCTCACGGTTAAGAAAAACCAGCTTATTCAGAAGCTTGAACAGCAAAAAGTTGACGACGAAGCAAAGATTAAGCCTTACAAAGAAGTTGCTGCCACAGCAAAAGGCAGGCTGGATGATATCTCAAAGACTATTTCTGAGGCACAGCGTGGTGTTAAAAACGCCGAGGCTCAGCTCAAAGAAGTTACCGAGAAACGCGATGCTGCTGTAGCGTCTGCAAATAAAGCACTGGAAAACTCCCAGGCAAGACAGCTTTCTCTGAGAGAAGAGCTTGCTGGTCTTAAGACAGACCCTGCTGCTAACCACGATGCAATTGTTCGCATTGAGGAAGACCTTAAGTCAGAGCTTGCTCGTGCAGAGCAAGCTCAAAAGCAAGTTGAGGAACTACAGAACTCTTTCCAGTCTTCACTTGAGATGGCACAAACGCATTACTGGACCCAGGGCAAATCGTTGGAGTCCTCAGAGTCTTCTATTGATGCGGCTCGCAAAGATTATGAGCAGAAACAGCAAGAATATGACGCCGTAGTAGCTGAGGCCAATGCTCGTCAGAGGATTCTGAGCAAAGATATAGAGGGTCTTGAAGAGAAAATTAAGACAGCCAAGGAGCTCTTTAACGAGGCCGCAGATAAACATGATGAAGCACAGTCAGTCATTGATGACGCTAAAGAAATTCATGCAACACCAGAAATTACTGAGGAGCTCAGAAAGTCTGTTGACGAGCAGGTAATTAACATCAACACCAAGCAGCTCACACTTAAAGAGCTTATTAATGGCGAGAAAATCCTTCGAGAGACAACTCGTGGTCAGCGCATTGGCTTCATCATTGTTGTTCTTGGCATGATAGCAATTCTTGCATCCTTTGTATGGCTGATTTTTAACTGGTAATACCGCCATTGCTCCAGGTAAGAAACCGTATGAAAAAAGTGCTCACAATACTGTGAGCACTTTTTCTCTAAAGCTAAACTCTCAAGCTGAACGTGAGAGTCATACTCGCTAAATCACGTTCGCCAAAACAAACTCGCTAAATAATAATCATGGCATCACCAAATGACAAGAAGCGGTACTTCTCGTCAATAGCACTTTGATAGGCGTTCATAATCTGCTCGCGCGTTGCAAACGCAGAAACCAGCATCATCAAAGTTGAACGTGGAACGTGGAAGTTGGTCACCATGGTGTCTACCACGTGGAACGTAGAGCCTGGCATCAAATAGAGGTTGGTGGTTGCGTTTTCTCGGGCAACCATATCACCTTTATGAGTCACTGCAGCAGAGTCTTCTGCCTCCTCAAAGCGACGGGCAACAACAGGAGGCTCAGCTGCAGGAATCTGATTATCCCAAGCACTTTCAAGCGAACGAACACTGGTAGTACCAATGGCAATAACCTTATGACCAGCGGCTTTGGTAGCCTTTACTGCTTCTACAACTTCTGGAGCTACGTGGTAGCGCTCGGTATGAATGACGTGCTTAGTAGGATCGTCCTCTGTTACCAACCTGAAGGTATCAATACCCACCTCTAGCTCAACAGATGCCCACTGAACACCCTTTGCTTTGATGGTTTCAATGAGCTCAGGAGTAAAGTGAAGACCCGCGGTAGGAGCTGCAGCAGAATGCTCGTCCTGCATAGCATAGACCGTCTGGTACTTCTCTGGATCTCCCTCGTACTGCGTAATATACGGCGGCAGTGGAACGTGACCTGCCTCATGAATAGCCTCATCAAGAGTGCGATCTCCCTGTGCTTCAAAACGCACCAGGCGACCTCCCCTGTTGTCGTCAACAAAGTCCACAATAGTACCTGTGAGCACAACAGGAGCTGAATCAGGAGCATGCAGACCACCTGCGCGATACTCAATTACCGCACCAGGCTTAAGGCGTTTGCCAGGATTTACCAGACACTCCCATACACCGCCCAAGGCGTCAATGTCTTCTCGGCGTTTTAGAAGCAGTGTTTCTGACACGCCGCCCGTATTTTGCTTTTTGCCTACAAGTCGTGCTGGCATAACGCGCGTCTGGTTAACTACAACCAAATCACCTGGCTCAAGATACTCCACAATGTCGGTGAAGTGCTTATGCTCTAAGCGGCCATCTTCTCTATGTAGCACCAACAACCTGCAAGAGTCTCGTGGCTCAGCGGGTGCTTGTGCAATACGCTCTTCTGGAAGGTTGTAATCAAAATCGTCAGTTCGCATGACGTGCTGCCTTTCTTGTGTCACGAGCTTCATGACGCTCTATCTGAGCCTCGGCTGCAGAATACCTACAGCCGCAATAATTTTGTCGATACATACCAAGCTCACGAGACTCTTTTGTAGCCTCAGGATAATACGGACGGAAATCTCTCCACACAGGCGTTAACCCATGAGCATGCGCAATGGACACCAGCTCATCCTCGCAGGCATCAAAGAGCTGATAGGGCGAGACAGCCAGTGTAGTAGAAACGTATTCAAACCCGCGCTCAGCCGCCACACGACAACTCTCTGCCAGGCGGATTGCGTAACAAGCACGGCAGCGGCGGTCTCGCTCAAATCCTTGAGGGGCAACAGCGCGCTCCCACTGCTCTCGCGGATCTGCTGCCACAATCACCTCAACATGAGCTTCTTCTTGAGCCCACGTCAGCAAGGTTTGGAGGCGTCTGTCATGCTCTTCAATAGGTTGAATATTAGGGTTAGTCCAACAGATGGTTGGCTCAAAACCCTCTTCCCTCAGATGCTTTAAAGGTTCAAGCGAGCACGGACCACAGCATGCATGAAGCAGCAGCGGTGTTCCCGGCTCTACTGAAAGAGTCTCAATTGACTGAAGCATGTTTGAAGCCATTAGTTCTTCTCGCCTTGTGCCTTATAACATTTCCAACCTACTATAGCGCAGGCAGCAAGACAGACAAAAATGGTAACAACGCTTGCTTCGATACCATACGCACCGCCCGAGATAAACTCAGACGCCGCAGGATACGCCGTTAAGAGCGTTGTAGGAAGAAGTGTAGTGGTAACCGAGATGCCCAAAAGAGGGCCAGTCACAAAGTTCCAGATAAAGTGCATGGCAATGGTCATAAGCAGGTTATCGGTAAGCCAAAAAACCAGGCCATAGAGAATACCCATCAAAAAGACTGAGATTGCTGCGGCAACAGAGATATTAGGCGTTAGTCCATACGTCGCAGTAAAGAGCACTGCCTGAAGCACAAGCGCTACAGGAAAAGAGCTCTTAGCTGCAACGCCAGTTTGTAGGTAGCCTCTAAACAAGATTTCTTCTGCTGCGGACTCAATAAGTGTTGCCACAAGTAAAAAGAGGGCAGCAAAAATGTTATAGGAGGCGTTGAAGTTAAAATCAAAGCCTTCAATAAGCATGATGGAGCCAAAGGTAAACAGTACCATCAAGAAGCCAAAGGTAACTCCACGCATAAACCCTGGCCAGGAGCTTACTCGAAGACCCAAAGACCTAAAATCACGCTTATTGACGCGGGTAATCCACACAAGGATTAAGCCGCCTGCCAACATGCTTCCAAGAAGACCTAACACGGCTGGAAGAATATCGTTTGGCGGAAGCTCTCCCATAACCATCAGCGGAATATGACACACAAACATGAGTAAAAGCGCAAGGTCAGCCACAAGGAAGGGCGTCACCACAGACTTTGGTGGATCCTTTAGGACAAACTCAAGGCTTGTCTTTGGCTTTTTTCTTCCCACAAACTCTCCTTACATAATTTCTACTCACTATAGTATCGACTTCTGAATCTATTCGTGTAGTGAATCAAAAAAGATTAGAATAAGAAGATAATTTGCGTAATCTACTAATTCCAACTGCGAGGTATCCATGGCCGAAAGCTACGACATGAACATGCGCCCTCATTTTCCTAAGCGCGCTGTCATTACCGGTGGTATGCCCTACGGTAATAAAAATCTCCACTTTGGACATATTGCGGGCGTCTTTGTCCCAGCAGATTTCTTTGCTCGTTTCTTAAGAGATCGCATTGGCCAGAAAAACGTCCTGTTTATCTCGGGAACTGACTGCTATGGTTCTCCTATTGCAGAGGGTTATCGCAAAAAAGTTGAAGAAGAAGGTTACGAGGGCACCATCCTCGATTACGTCAATCAGAACCACAACCTGCAGAAAAGCGCCCTTAACGCCTATAACATCTCTCTTGATTTCTACGGTGGTTCCGCACTAGAGCCAGCTGCAAAGATTCACGAAGAGATGGCAGACAGCATCATGCACCGCCTCTATGAGCGAGGCAAGCTCTCCAAGCTCTCAACCAAGCAGTTCTATGATACCGAGGCTCAAACGTTCCTTAACGGCCGCCAGGTCAATGGACGCTGCCCTATCAAGGGTTGTAAGTCAGAGAAAGCTTACGCAGAAGAATGCGACTTGGGCCATCAGTTCAACCCAGAAGAGCTCATTGCTCCTGTTTCACAGCTCACCGGCACCACACCAGAGCTTCGTCCTGCACCAAGCTGGTACTTTGACCTGCCACAATACAAAGAGTTCCTCAACAACCTTGTAGAGAAGTGGAAGAACAACCCACAGATTCGCTCAGTTGTTACTTCTACCGTTCAAGAGACTCTGACCGAGCCTATTATCTACATTCAAAATTCCTACCGCCAAGACTTTGACGGCGTTGCCTCTTCTCTCCCAGCTCATAATGTCATTGAGCCAGAAGGTAACGCTTCTTCTTTCTCTGTTGTTTTTGAAAACTGGCAAGACAGAGATGAAGCTCGCGAGAAACTCAAAGAGGCAGGAATCCGCTTTAGAACAAGTAAGACCCTTCTGCCTTACCGCATGACGGGCAATATTTCTTGGGGCCTCAAATCCCCTGATATCGAGGACCTCAAAGACCTTACTATCTGGGTTTGGACTGAGTCCCTTTGGGCTCCTATCACCTTCACCCGTGCTGCTCTTTCTGAAGACGCCAGCAATGGTGGCTCTCGCTACTCTTCTGACGAGTGGCGCGATTGGTGGTGCAGCGATGATGCGGCTGTCTATCAATTCATTGGTCAGGACAACATCTTCTTCTACTGTATTGTTCAGAACCCATTGTGGGATGCACTTGATTGGGGTCTTATCACCGATACTCCAGTTGCTAACTACCACATTCTCTTTATGAATAAGAAGGCTTCCAGCTCTGGTGCTATCAAGCCTCCAATGGCCGAGGAGCTCCTTGAGTACTACACTCCAGAACAGCTCCGCGCTCACTGGCTCTCGCTTGGTCTTGATCAGCGCGCCGTGTCCTTCTCGCCAAAGGCTTTTGACACTTCCGTATCCAGGAAGGGTAAAGATGGCCAGCCAGATCTTCTGGTAAAAGATGACCCTCGCGTTGTTGATCCAGCGCTCAAGGAGTCCGCGTTCCTCACTAACATCTTTAACCGCATGGCTCGTAGCTGCCTGTATGGCGCAGCCAATGCTTGTGGCGGACACCTGCCTGTCAGCGAGCCTCACCAGGAGGTTATCGACGCTGCTCAAGAGGTGCTGCTTAAGTACGAGCAGCTTGCATACGGTTTTGACGCGCATTCCGCGCTTGCCGCTGTTGACGAGTACGCTCGTGCAGAAAACAAGCGTTGGGGCGAGGCTTCCAAGGCTGCTCAGGGCAGTGACGAGGCTTACGACCAGGCGCTTGCTGACGCATTCTATGCACTCAAGACCATCACTTTGCTCATGCACCCAGCTGTTCCAGAAGGCTGCGAGCGCATCGCAGATGCCCTCAACTTCCCACATGAGGAGTTCTTCTCCTGGGAGAACGCCTTTATGGGTCCAAAGGAGCTTGCAGCAAAGCTTGGTCAGAGTGCTGAAGAGCACCAGCTTGAAGAGCTTCCTCCTCGCTTTGACTTCTTCAAAGCACATCCAAGCCAGAAGAACTAAAACACGCAGCTAGGAGCACACGTGGTCGAGTTTCCACCCGTCTATCGTCCAAAACCCTATAACAAGCCAACAGCACACCTGAAGAGCCATCTTCAGGTGTTGCTTGATGACGGTGCGGAGATTGCAACGTTTGTCTACACTCCCCACACCTCTGCTGGCGAGAAACCCTGTGAAGACCTTGCTTCAACTGCGGCTTATTTGAAGTCTGTTACCGACGATACAGTTGCTACTCCTATTGTTTTTCTCCATGGAAACGGCGAGGAACACGGTATCTTTGGAACCATCATTGATGAAGTATGCAAACGTGGCTACAACGCAATAGGTATAGACTCCAGAGATCAGGGACAAAGTACCCGAGGAACAGCTGCCTTTACCTACGAGCAGATGGCAGAAGATGCATACGTTGTCCTGAAGCAGCTTGGCGTTACATCTGCTCATATTGTGGGCTTTTCTGATGGCGCCATCCTAGGTCTTCTTTTAGCACGCGATTATTCAGATATTGTTGCCTCTCTCGTGTCTATTGGCGCAAATCTTGAGCCTGATACGCTAGGTGATATGACTTGGCTCTATGAAAGCATCCAGGGTAATAAACGTTGGGCGGCTGAAGGCTGGGAAGGCGCCGTTCTAGAAGACGGCTACCCTGTTCCTTCACCTGCAGAAGCCGCTCGTATTGCAGAGCATCTTGAGCTCATGGTAGACAATCCACATATTGATCCTGCAACCCTGGGACATATCTCTGTTCCTGTTGTTGTCATGGCTGGTGAGTACGACGAGATTTATCCAGAGGAAACTCGTCGTATCGCTGAGGCAATTCCAACCGCACGACTCCTCTTTATTCCAGGTTGCCCTCACAATGTTCCTAAGGTGTCTCCTTATGCAGTAGTGCGAAGAATTTTTGCAAATTTTGCCTACCTTTAAAAACAGTGTTGGAACTTCAAACAATTTACCTGCTTTTATTTCAAGAAAATAAAACTTCGGTACTTGATTGTTAGGTACCTTGCTATCTCAAAAATTTTTGAGTAAAATACCTAGCAAGAATTATTTCTATTACGGGAGGTACTCATGCATCAGGCATCAACCTCACCTACTCAAGAGATGCGCATCATTCACAATCTTGGTCACCTAGGCCATTATCTTTACATCACGCGTGGATGTCGTGGTGGTCAGCAGTTTATTTTGACCACACTATATCGTGATGGAGAAATGACCCAAAAAGATCTTCTCGCCAAAACTAAGAATGCATCTGCATCACTTTCAGAAATGGTGAGCAAACTTGAAGCAAAAGGTCTTGTTGAACGTGCTCGTGTAGACAAAGATCGCAGGCAGACACTTCTTTCTTTAACAAAAGAAGGTCGCAAACAAGCAAAAGAAGCTCAAGAGGCTATTGAGTCATTTGAAGCACGCGCATTGTCTATTCTTTCTGATGAAGAAAAAGTTACATTCTGCGCATATCTAGATCGTTTAGTTGAACATTGGGACACAATTAACAGGGATGAGAAGGGAGAAACAGCATGTCAGAAGAAGTAACTTCAACTGAAGAACTTGAAAACATAATTGAATCAACTGAAGCAGAAACTGCTATGGTTCCCTCTGCTCTGACAGGTATTGTAGATGTCAGCAATCTTTCCATTAAAGAGATTGCTTTAGTGCTTTCAAAGAGTATCGGTGAGTTCAAAAGAGACACTATCCTCACTCCTCTCTTTGTGTTAATTGAGACCATCTTAGAAATTCTCATTCCTTTTAGAACAGCCAATCTTGTTGATACGCTTCGCACGGGGGCAGAACTAAACGCTGTCATTCAGTCTGGAGCTGTTCTTGCTTCTATGGCAATGCTGTCGCTGCTGTTTGGAACACTATCCGGTATTTCTGTTGCAAAAGCATCTACTGGCTTTGCACGCAATCTTCGCCGTGATATGTTCCGTAATATCCAAAATTTCTCGTTTACCACTATTGATGCATTCTCTTCATCATCGCTGGTAACACGCCTTACTACGGATATTTCTAACGTACAGATGGCATTTATGATGCTCATCCGCCTGGCCGTTCGTGCTCCATTTATGTTTATTGCAGCGTTTATTGCTGGCTTTATCATGGGCGGCTGGCTTGCCATTATTTTTGTTGCCGTCATGCCTCTTCTGGGAATTGGCCTCTACTTCATTATTTCTAGAGTCATTCCTATTTTTAAAAAGGTATTTAAGAGATACGACGCGCTCAACGAATCCGCTGAAGAAAACTTAGCTGGTATCCGCGTTGTTAAGTCATTTGTAAATGAAAACTTTGAGCGTCAGAAATTTGATAAGGCTTCAGAAGAGCTGCGCGAAGATTTTACAGCAGCCGAGAGACTCATGGCTCTGAACTCTCCATTTATGAACTTCACTATTTACGTGCTATTTGTCTTCATTCTGTACTTTGGCTCGTACCTCATTGTCTCTTCTCAGGGAACTGCATTTGGCGTTGGACAGCTTTCTTCGCTTATTACTTATGGCTTTATGATGCTTATGGCACTCATGATGCTTTCCTTTGTCTTTGCCATGATCATCATTGCAGAAGAAGGTGCTCGCCGCATCTGTGAAGTACTCCTTGCAACTTCCACTATTAACAACCCAGAAAATCCTCTGACCGAGGTTACAGACGGATCCATTGATTTTGAGAACGTTGGATTCTCCTATTCCGGTCCAGAGGGTCGAGAAGCCCTGTCTGGTGTAGATCTTCACATCAACTCTGGTGAGGTCATCGGTATCATCGGTGGTACCGGTTCTGCAAAGTCCACGCTGGTGCAGCTTATTCCTCGCCTATACGATGTAACCGCTGGTAGCGTTTCTGTTGGCGGGCACAACGTCAGAGACTACGACATCGATACTCTTCGTGGTGCTGTTGCCATGGTTCTTCAGAAAAATGTTCTCTTTAGCGGTACCATCAAAGAAAATCTCCTGTGGGGTAACCCTGACGCTACCGATGAAGAGATTCTTGAGGCAGCTCGTCTTGCTCAGGCTGATAGCTTTGTTCAAACCTTCCCTGATAAATATGAGACTCATATTGAGCAGGGTGGCAGTAACGTTTCTGGTGGTCAGAAGCAGAGACTCTGTATTGCGCGCGCGTTGCTTAGACGTCCAAAAGTACTTATTCTTGATGACTCTACCAGCGCTGTTGATACAAAGACAGATTCTTTAATTCGCTCTGGTCTTAAAGATTTCTTGCCTGATACCACCAAGATCATCATTGCTCAGCGTACTTCCAGTATCGAAGAATCTGACAAGATTATTGTTCTGGATAACGGTCGCATTAACGCAATTGGTACGCACAAAGAACTCCTGAAAGATAACCCAATCTACCGCGAAGTGTACTTCTCACAGAACAAGCAAAGTGTTGATGAAAATCAGTCTCAGGAAGGTGAGGTGACTTCTCATGAGTAGGGCAACAGAAACAAACAGTGCAAGACCAAAGCTTCCCGTGGGAAAAATTCTTACTCGAACCATTAAAATGCTCTGGGAGTTCTACCCTGTCCTTCTCCCTATAGCACTCCTTGGTGCTGTTATCCAAGCAATTATGCAGTCACTCCCAAGTGTCTTCTTAGAGCGAATCCTCTCTATCATCTCTAACTTTATTGATAGCGGTGACTGGAGTTCTGCTGAAGGCTTAGTCTTCCAGAACGTGGCTCTTCTCGCCACCTTCTACGTCATTGGACTTCTTGCTAATATCATCTCTACCCAGGGTATGGCTATTGTCACCCAGGGAGCTCTGCAAAAATGGCGTTCAAAGATGTTCTCGCATATGCAGGACTTGCCTATTAGATACTTTGATACGCACCTCAATGGCGACATCATGAGCTATTACACCAATGATATTGACGCAATGCGCCAGATGATTGGCACCAGTCTTCCAAACCTCCTCTTTACCTCTGTGGTTATCATCGCAGTTATATTCATTATGTTTTACTACAGCGCACTTATGGCCATGGTTGTTCTGTTTGGCTTCTCTTTGATGGGCCTTGCTACTAAAACCCTTGGTGGTAAGTCCGCAAAGAACTTTGTTAAGACTCAGAAGACTACCGCAGATGTTGAGGGTCACATTCAGGAAATGATGAATGGCGAGAAGGTCGTTAAGGTCTTTAGTCATGAGGCAGAAACTATTGAATCATTTGACAAAATCAACGATGAGCTGATGGTTGTTGCAAGAAATGCAAACCTTTATGCCAACACGCTTATGCCTATCCTCAACAATCTGGGCAACATTATGTACGTTGTAGTTGCTGTAGTTTCTGGTGTGTTTATTACTCTGAACATTCAAAACGTTTCTTTGTCTGGACTGCCTTTCACCATTGCTGTAGCTGTCCCCTTCCTCAACATGACACGTCAGTTTTCCGCTCAGATCAACCAAATTTCTAGTCAGATTAACTCTGTTGTTATGGGTATTGCTGGTGCTAATCGAGTTTTTGAGCTACTTGATGAACCAGCAGAGACTGAAGAAGGCTACGTTACTTTAGTCAACGCAGAAACAATTGACGGTAAAGTTCAGGAAGCTGAGTACCGCACCGGTTACTGGGCTTGGAAGTATCCACACAGTGACGGCACGGTTACTTACACCCCTGTTAAGGGAGATGTTCGCCTCTTTGATGTTGACTTTGGCTACGAGTCTGGCCACACCGTACTGCATGATATTTCTCTTTATGCAAAACCTGGTCAGAAGGTTGCCTTTGTTGGCGCGACAGGAGCTGGTAAAACAACCATTACTAACCTGCTCAACCGCTTCTATGACATTGAAGACGGCAAAATTCGCTATGACGGCATCAACATTAACAAAATTAGGAAGAGCGCTCTTCGTCGTGCTCTCGGTATTGTTCTGCAAGACGTCAACCTCTTTACGGGTACCGTCTTGGATAACATCCGCTACGGCCGTCTTGATGCAACTGATGAGGACTGCGTGAAGGCCGCAAAACTTGCTGGTGCCGATGACTTTATTAGACGTCTTCCAGAGGGTTACCACACCATGCTCAAGGACAACGGTAGCGCTCTCTCCCAAGGACAGCGCCAGCTCATCTCCATTGCACGCGCAGCAGTCGCAGATCCACCAGTCATGATTCTGGACGAGGCTACCTCCAGCATTGACACACGTACTGAAGCAATTGTCCAACGTGGTATGGACGCTCTGATGTACGACCGCACCACCTTTGTTATTGCTCACCGTCTTTCTACGGTTAGAAACGCAGATGTTATTGTCGTACTTGACCACGGTCGCATTATTGAGCGCGGTACACACGACGAACTTCTCGCCAAGCGAGGAACGTACTACCAGCTCTACACAGGCGCCTTTGAGCTAGAGTAAAGGTTGAGCTTATGTAATGTAAAACGCCTTGTCATCGAACTGCCTCCTATTTCTTGGACATAAGAAATGGGAGGCAGTTCACATGCAGGTGATTATGATTCTGCAGCGTGTTAGCGTCGGTTTTTAGGCCTGGCGCACAAAATAGCGCAGCTTTAGTAGGTTCTGCTAAAGAATTGACATGTTCTTAATCAAGATAGCCAGGCAGCTAGGCGGTCGCACTACCTGATATGCATCTCTATGCATAAACTTTATTTAATATCCTTGGAAATGAATAGGAATATATAAGAAATTTAACTATAGGCAAATTCCGCTTCTAAGGAACACACCTATGTCAGATAATCTGCACAATTGCGGCCATATTACACATCAAATGAAGATAATCTGCACGTTTTAGCTATTTTCAGCGTCATGTATACGTCTTTTTAACAGATTATCTGACTTAGGTGTGTTTTGAATCGCCTCCCATTTCTTATGTCCAAGAAATGGGAGGTAGTTCACATCTTAGCGATAAGGCGTTTTTTGTGTATGTAACGATTTTTAGGCGAGAAGAACGTGATGTAGATCTTCTACCGTATCTACAATTGCAACCGCTCCCGCATCAATAAGCTCCTGTTTATTGGTAGTTTTGCCATACAGAACGCCAATACACGGAATCTTATTTGGGAATGCTGCTTCCATATCAAAACGACGGTCGCCAATCATGACGCTTTCAGAAGCATCAAAGCCAAGCTGGTGCATAACGTGAGCGATAGCAGTGATTTTATCAGTTGCTGCCTCATCTATTCTTCCAGCATAGGTATCAAGAACACCAACAAGGTTGTTATCCCTAAGGCCCATCTCTAGCATGGGCTGATTCTTTGAGCTTGCTACCGCAACCTTTTTACCGGCAGCATGAAGGTCATCAATGAGGTCTCTCATACCCTCAAAGAGTGGCCATTTTCCTGTAGTTACATAGAGCTCTCGGTAACGCTTAGTAACCGCAGCAGCGTCCTCATGGCTTAAGCCAAAGACCAACTCAAATGCATAAGGAAATGGTGGTCCTACAAGCTTTTTAAGATCTGATTCGATAAAGTCTGTGTGGCCGCAGTCTGTCATTGCCATCTTTGCGGTAGAAACAATGGTGGGCAACGTGTCTGCCATAGTCCCATCAAAGTCAAAAATAATAAGCGAGCGATTCTGCAAATCTGAAACTACATCAGAAGCTACCAGTGCTTTGTTTGTATCAGTTACGTTTTGCATTATTGCCATGTCAATCCAATCATCTACGTATGTGAGTATACCGTTCATGGCGCAAAACTAACCAGTCAATGACATTTTCTTCTCGCCTGCCGAATTAACTATTGACAGCTGAAATGTCGTACAACAGCAAAGGTATATAGTTAACTATAGATGAATCAGTATGCCTAACCTGGGAGGTGTATGATGACTCGTCAGGAAAATAATCCAGAAGCCAAGCAACCTGGAAGAAACAGGCTTGGAAAACTCTATCCGTCTCTCGTCAATACAGACGTTCTGCCTGATGAGTCTCTAGACGCTGCACAAAATAATCAACATGTTGGTTCTATTGATCAGACAGGTTGGCATACAAAGCTCAATATTGAAGCACTTTCTCTTACGCTTACGGAGTCCGCTACTCCCCTTGAAGTGCTTAAACATTTTGTGAATACGGCGTTTTTGCGAGAAAAAGATTCTCACCGAAAAGGTGGTTCTGTTGCCATCCCGCCTAGTGACTTTGAACTACATCTGGCTCAAAGACTAAAAGATGCTGGTGTTCTCGATGCGCAAGACATTACTATCCCCTGCCGCGTGGTGCGCCTGCGTACCAATGGCCTCTTTTATCTGCGCGCTAATCAAAAAACACTTTCCTATGAACAGAAGATTCAGCTCCTTACTATTGAGAGCGCACTGAACACTGCCCTCTTTGCAGAGCGATACTTTCTTGATGCAAATATGGCATCTGAACTTGACTTACTTGCTTTTGAGCAAAAGATTGTCTCTACCATGATGAAGCAATCTCGCCCCCGTTGTGCCACTACTCAAAGCACCCAAGAAGACGGCGAGTGGGTTGTCCGCAAAGCCATCTCTCTACACATTGAAAGCCTGCGTCTATCTCAGCGTCTTGTCACTGAGTTTAGGACCAACGTACACAAGGGAATTGCCGCCTTTAGGGTACACCTGGCCCTTCCAGAGCAGTTCCCAAGAAGCTTTCTTGGCGCAGATGGAAGTATCAAAGAAGCAACCTTTGATGACCTCAGCCGTGCGGCAACCGCTTACAACTTACACCTTGGTATGCTCATCACCGCAAGTGCTTTTAGAAGCTCGAAGAGGATTAACGAGGTATGGCTCTCTGGCATATGCAATACAAACAAGCTGCATGCCTGTCTTTTCTCGTTCCACATTACTCGCAAGCAATTTGAAGATACAAACATTACAGAAGAGACTAATCCGCTTTCTGTCTATCAGCTCTGGAACGCGCAAATCGACGAGGCAGATGGCATTCTTCATGCGGTTCATCCACTCTTTACCTTAGATGATGAGATTTTCTGTCCGCCAAGCAGGTACGATTTTGTTGAGTCTTCTCAAAAACGCCTTGATAGCGTCGCAGCTCACGCGCTGGGAACCGATGAAGTGTCGGGGCTTTCTATTGATGAAGGTCAGGCGCGAGAAGAAATTATCACCAAAATTTTGCGCAACCTCTCTTCTTCTACAGAAGAAAACGTCCGCACTATCTTGTCGTATACCGCAAACTCTACCGATCCTACGGTGCGAGCAGCGGGAGAACGCGTGGTTTCTCGCTTTATTAAGGGCACGCTTGCAGAAGATGACTTTGAGGCTATTTCAGAAGAATTTGTTGACGGAGGCGTTCTTTCCTTGGCGGTCACCAAGGCCCAGCGTCTTATTAGCGAGAAAAACTATCAAGACGCAGAACTGCTCCTACGTGAAGCGCTGGACTCCGTTGATGGCAATAACACCTACACAGATACAACCACCACTCAGTGGCGCGTATTTATGAACTACGTCGATCGAGTGCTCTACAACAGAATTCTCTCTAATCCCGAGAAAAACACTCGTCTAGCTCCTATGTCTTACTTTGAAGCACATCTTCTGATATCTATTGCTCAGACGCTCCAGGGGCAAACTCAAAGTGCTCTTCAGCACGCGAGAAGAGCTGTTGAGATTGCACCTCTTAGCATGAGTGCTAGACTGCACCTCTCCCACTGTCTTGAAGAGTCACTGGACATTACTGCTGCGGCAGATGAGCTCAAGAAGCTCCTGCTGCTTGCACACGACCCAGAGAGTATTGGGTTTGGCTACTATCGCATGGCATTCTTCCAGTGGCGTTTGAGACATCTTAAGGCTGCTCAAGCTTGCTATCAATTTGCCTTGAAGTTCTTACCAGGAGCTACATTTATTATTGGCACCGAGACAGCAATTCTCGCGCAAAGTGAGCCTGAGTTTAGCTGCGAAGATATGAACGATGATGAGATTTACGCCACGCTCATAAAAAATCAAATTCCTGTTGCTCCGACAGATGAAGTCTCTACTATTTTCTTGGATGGTACGCGAGCCTCGCTTGATGCAGAGCTTTTTAGTGTGGCTAAGAACTTCATGATGAACCTAGGAATTATGACTAAAGATGACGTCTACTTTGACATGCTCAACTCCATTGAAGGAGAGCCTGATAGATAAGATAACTCAACTCAAACTCACATAGAATTGGCATAAAAAATACCGACCTCCTAATCGTTAGATTTTGGTCTAACTTTTGGGGGTCGGTACATTTCTCGGAACTCCTTTTGCATAATGTGCTGTGGCTTTTACAGCTCGTTCATTACGCGGACAAGTTTAACAGCGTAGTTCTTATCCATTGCCCACGTTCCAGCAAGCTTACGAATAATGTTAGCTTTCTTAGCAAGAATCCATGCTCCGTAGCGAGGGTCAACTTTTTGAGCCTCGCTTGGATCAACGGTCAGTGGCTCATAACCTGCGTATGCACGAAGGTGCAAAGCCTGTGCACGTAGTCCCTTAAGAACGGTATCAAATGAGAGTCCGCGCTCACCGTTTCCAGTTGCACCAAGACCACCAAAGTTGCACTGCTCAGGAAGGACATCGCCACCAAAGCGAAGGTTACCTGTCTCAATCATGACCTGCGCATAGAGGAGCTCTGGACGAACTCCCTCGTCAATTGCAGCCTGCCATAGCTGGTTTACAAAATCGGTTCCTGTTGCAGCGCCCTTCTCGGCATAGACGGCTGGATAAGCAGAGCCTACGCGCTTGTTGAAATCTCGCTGAAGATCCTCTTTCGTGACAAGAGGTGCTCCAAGAACGCTGGTGCGATCAGAGAAATTACCACGAGTTGGCTCAATTGGAGAACCGTCATCAGCTGGAGTGTTGTTAGCGTCTCTATTATCTCCGCCATTACCACCGTTGTTGTTATCTGCAGACTTGATGTTAAGAACGCCATTTGCATCTGCGTAAGCAACACGACCATCAGGAAGAGTGACATTTTGAGAGCGCAACAATCCATTACTCTGGTCAAAATAATAGTATGATCCGTTAATTACCTGAAGACCAAAGAGAGCACCGTGCTCTTTTGTATTTGGATCAAAGTACCATGTCTTGCCATTTGGAGTATTAAACCAACCAGAAACAAGAGCACCATTAGATTGAGCCCAAGCCCAGACATTATTAGGCATCTCTACCCAGTCATTAGCCTTCATGCCGCTATTGGCATCAACGTAGTATGAGCCGCTAGCTGTGATAACAAGTCCAGTCTTCATCAGTGGATATTCAGCATTCTCATCAAAGTAGAACCACTTGCCGTTAGACATGTACTTCCAGCCAGAGTAAAGAGTACCGTCGTCATTAAGCCAGATCCAATCTCCATTAGCAAGATTGACCCAACCGCCGTAAATCAGACCACGATTCTGATCAATGTAGTACTTCTTGTTTCCGTCAGTCATAAGACCAAAGGTAGCGTGATAGCTGTTGTTAGCATCAAAGTAGAACCACTTGCCATTTGGCATGTACTTCCAACCTGCGTGCAGAGAGCCATCTCCTGTCGCCCAAGACCAAGAATCATCAGCCTGGTGGACCCAGGAATTCTTTGCCATTCCATTAGTCTCATCAAAGTAATAAGACTTACCTGAAATGGTCCTCTGGCCAAGAGCGGCAGCGTTATGAGGTGCAGTTGCGTCAAAGTACCAAACTTTACCATTTGGTGTAGTAAACCAGCCGGAGACAGCAATGCCTCTTGCATCAAAATAATGCCATCCGTCATCGTCTTTAAGCCATCTGCTTACGTAAGCAGTGCCGTTGTCGTCGGAATACATCCATCCTTCAGCAGCTCTACGCCAGCCATAGGATTCTTTAATTTTTGCGTCATAGTTTGTCTGACGGGTTACTTCTTGACCATCAGAAGATCTTGCAGTGATATACAGGGTGTAACGGCCGCTAGCAGGAAGCGTAAAGGTAGACGAAGTTGCCGTTGTATTAGATGCAACCGTTACCTTTGCTCCGTCTGGACCAACATAGCTATACGTAAACGTCGCACCAGTAACTACACCAGTAAGAACTGGCTTTAGAGTGATGTCACTATCCTTTTGAGCTACTGAAACACCACTCATGCTCCACCAGGTATCAGAGCTGTACATTTCCCAAATTGCCCATGCATCTGCCCAGCCAATGTAGTCAACCTTAGAATTATCACCAAGGTCTTTAAACTCAGCGGCATGTGCTGGATTAGAGATGAATTGATGCTCAATAATTACGCCAAGAATTCCCTTTTGACGAGCATAGCGGACAATACCGTAATAATCAGACTCATCGCCGTTCTCGTAATAGTCTGTTCCGTATTGGTCGTTGTAGCCACGTTCTGTTGCGCCGTCACCGCGGGTAACAATACCAACTTTATTTCTGAGGTAATAGTTAACCTTACCGGCAAAAATTTGACCGGAGAGATAAAGGTCATAGTTGTAGCTTACCTTATGAGGAACAAGTACCTCTGAGCCCGTTGCAGATGCAGGGCCGGCATTGTAGTGAAGCGAGATGATGGCACAAGCGTTTGCGTCAACAGCACGCTGTACGCGCGTCTTGATCGATGGATCCTCGTGTTCTCCACGAACAACAACAACCTGTACACCCCATTTTTCCAGATACTTCTTGGCGTACATGGCAGTTGCCCAAGCCAGATCTCCCTCTTTGAGTCCAAAGTAGGTAGCACCTGGATCTCTGCCTTCAAGGCCATCACTGTGACCTGGGTCAAGCGCAATAGGTCTGCCAGTTGCACGAGCAAGTGCTACGGCATCTTTTAGTGATTCACTTTGGATAATGTTACCTTGGGCATCCATTGTGGTGTAGGTAGTTGCATATGCGCTTTGAACTGTTGTTGCAAACAATGCTGCGACAACAAAGAACAAAACAGCAAGCAATTTACCGCGAGTATTAAATAAGCTGCGTTTCATGCGGTCCTCCGAAAAGTATTGGTTTACTCCTCTTCATACTTGCTAAAAGTTTACACTAGACTGGCACGTCAACAATAAAAAACACAAGCTCACCGCAACTTGATTGGAACTCTGTGATTTTCTCGACACTAGAAGATATTCTTGCAACAGATTTTGAAGCAGCAATCTTTGATTTTGATGGCACTATTGCTCACACGCACCATATTTGGAAGCTTGTTGACCAGGAGTTTTTTGAGTCGCGAGGAATCCCTTACACTCCAGAAATTGGCAAGATTCTCTCCCCTCTTGGATTTGAAAGGGGAGCCGAATGGGCAATTGCCACCTATGGGCTAAAGGAAGATCCAGAAAAGATTGTCGCCGAGTGGAAAGAACTCAGTAAAAGCTTCTTTGTAAACTCCGTGCAGCTTCGACCTGGTGTTGTTGATTTTATTGGCAAGTTACAAGAAAAAGGCATCCCTACTGCATTAGCAACTGTCAACGAGCCAGAGCTTCTTGCTCTTCTTGAGCCTCGTTTACATCTATCCACTCTGTTTAATACTCAGGTGTTTGCAGCAGATGTTGGATCTGCAAAAGATGAACCGTATCTATATCTTGAGGTCCTTAAACGCCTTAATGCTCCAACCGAGAAAACAATTCTGTTTGAAGACATCCCACTGGCTCTTCAGACAGGAAATTCTGTTGGCCTTATCACCTGTGCTGTTAATTGTGATGATGAGCATCAAGATATCGAGAAACTCTCCGAACTTGCTGACCTTACCATCAAGCACTGGTATTAAAGCTCTTGGTTACTGCAACTGTATAAATAGCGATGTAACAAAAAAGGAGACCCGAAGGTCTCCTTTTGATGGTAGTGTTCGCAAGTACTAGATCTTGTGGACGCTAGAAGCCTGGAGCTTACCGTTCTGGCCGGTGGTAATCTCAAACTCGACAGGCTGACCCTCATCGAGAGTCTTGAAACCGTCCATCTGAATCTCGGAGAAGTGTACGAACAGATCGTCGCCATCCTCACGAGAGATGAAGCCGTAACCCTTGTCTGGATTAAACCACTTTACAGTACCCTGAGCCATTTCGTGCCTTTCTTTCTTAGCCCCGCAGGGCAAAACTGCGCCTGTGGAGCGCGATACCGTGACGTTTCGCCACGTGAAATATAATAACCTTAATCAACAACTTATGTGGCGAGAAACCGCTCATGGAGGTTTTTACACCATCTACCGGAAGAGCCACAGGTAATCAAGCTGTTTTCCAGCATTTATTTATGGATATATCTGCTATTAAACGTTTTTTATCTCATTAGTTGAGCATTTTTTCATAGAAGATAGAGAATTTGTATAGGATTAATTTACGGGAACAATAACAGACATATCAAACTATTATTTATATAGAAAGTTATCCCTTCAAAAAAGGATATGCCCATGAAAAAGAAGACATGTTTGTCCAGCAGGCCTTCAATGCAAAAGCTCATTGCAGTTGCTTCGTTGAGTGCAGCTCTACTTTGCGGACTCCACGCTACTCCTGCTCTTGCAGAGACTACTGATACTTCCACAGTAAGTGCTCCTGAATCAACTTCTAAATCCTATTATCCAAAGTGGAAAAAAGTTGATGGAAAGGTATATTTTTATACTGAAGATGGAACTATTCTAAAAAGTCAGTGGATTACTTATGACAGTCATCAATACTATGTAGATGAAACAGGTGCAGCAGCATCTGGTTTCTATACTACACCTGATGGCAAAACCTGGTATTTTGAGCCAGAGACATGGCTACCGCACGCTAGATATGGCTTATTTTATATTCTCGAAAATAAAAATACTCCTAATTATCACTACACTTACTACTACGTAGATAAAGATAACGGCTTGATAAAAAACAATTGGGTTAAAACAGATAAGGGTTGGAGCTGGGCAGGCGCTGATGGTCGTTTTACTGAAGGATGGTTTACTGCTCCTAATGGTAAAACCTGGTATTTAACTAGTGAAATTGGTTCGGGTGTTCCGGTTATTGCTAAATCAGTTCCGGTCGATGGAAAGCTGTACTTCTTTGATACTTCGACAGGACTTTTACGAAATTCTTGGGTAAATTTGGGCCATGGTGTAGAAGCTTGGTATTGGGCTGGTCCAGATGGCGCTGCTATCTCTGGCTGGTTTAAAACTCCAGATGGCAAAACTTGGTATGCCGACCCAGAACATTACAATACAGTAGTAATGGGCGGAATAGATATTGATGGTAAATATTATTTCTTTGATCACAGTAATGGCCTTGTTACCCATGGTTGGATTGAGGATGATGGTGAATGGGCTTGGATTGAAACAGTTGGCTCTGTTTATTCTGGCTGGAAACACATGCCAAATGGTAAGTGGTTCTATTTTGATGAAAATGGAGAATTTCCTTTGCTTAAGAAAGGTGTCTTCACTATTTCTAGCGGAACTTATTACGTTGACGTAAATAATGGAATGACCGCTAACGATTGGGTGCAGCTCCCTAATGGCGGTTGGGCTTGGGCACAGTCAAGTGGTGCATTTGCTTCTGGTTGGTACACCACGCCAAATGGCAAAACTTGGTATTTTGATCCATCAGATCCACAGCATCCTGCAATAATTGGTGAGACTGAAATTAACGGTCAATCATATTATTTTGATTCAGGCTATGGTCTTCTGAAAAATGGATGGGTTCATAGAGCTGATGGTTCTTGGTCTTGGGCTGGAGAGAGTGGGGCGCTTCAATCAGGTTGGAAGCATATGCCTAATGGCAAGTGGTTCTACTTTGATACCAAAGATTCCAAGCACCGTATGCTTGTAGGTGTCGTCCAAATTTCTAGTGGAACCTACTACATTGATGAGTCTGCTGGAATGACCGCTAACAATTGGGTACAGCTCCCAGAAGGCGGTTGGGCTTGGGCACAGTCAAGTGGCGCATTTGCTTCTGGTTGGTATACCACGCCAAATGGCAAGACTTGGTACTTTGATCCAGCAAAACCAAGCCATCCTGCTTATACTGGAGAACACACTATTGATGGTAAAGACTATTACTTTGATGCTGGATATGGTCTTGCTCGCAATCAATGGATTACCCGTTCCGATGGCGTAAGACGCTGGGCTGGACCAGACGGTGTACTTACTGAATACAAGCGCTAAATCAGTTTGAACTGCTCTTTATTACCTGGATTTATTGGAGTTAAAACAATGGAGAAGAAGATGCGTTTTTCCTACAGACCTTCTACACAAAAACTTATTGCGGTTGCTTCGTTGAGTACAGCTCTACTTTGCGGACTCCACGCTGCTCCTGCTTTTGCAGAGACTGCTGATACGTCCGCAGTAAGTGCTCCTGCTGTAACAACTGAAACTACTGCAACATCTGAAAATACTTCTCCTACAGCACCTGAAAACTCTCAGCCTACCTCACCTGCAGCGCCAACAACAACTCCAACAACAAACCAGACACCCGCTGTTCCAACAGAGAATACTTCGCCAACCCCTCAGTCTTCTGGATGGAGACAAGAAAACGGCCAATTCCACTATTACAAAGAAGATGGAACACTTGTCACAAGCCAGTGGATCAAAGATGATTCTGGTTGGCACTATGTAGACGCTGCTGGTAATGCAGTCAAAGGTTTGTACACAACACCTAATGGAAAAACTTGGTATTTTGATCCAACTGACCCGCAGCATAAGGCAATCTTCGGTGAAGTTGAAATTGATGGTAAGTTTTACTACTTTGATTCAACAAACGGACTTGTAACAAATGGATGGGTATATCGTTCAGCAAGTTCTTGGTCATGGGCAACTGAAGATGGTACTTACTATTCTGGATGGAAGCATATGCCTAACGGCAAGTGGTTCTATTTTGATCCAGAAGAACCTCGTCATCGTATGTTAATTGGAACAATTCAGGTTTCTGGTACCTCATATTACATTGATGAATATGCAGGTATGATTTCTAACAGTTGGATTCAACTACCAACTCGTGAGTGGGCTTGGGCTCAAAAAAATGGCGCTCTTGCCTCTGGTTGGTTTAACACACCAAATGGTAGAACTTGGTACTTTGATCCATCTGTCCCACAGCATCCAGCGCTTATTGGCAATGTTGAAATTGACGGCACATATTATCATTTCGATGAAAACTATGGAATCCTTAGAAATAGTTGGATTCACAATGATGATGGTTCATGGTCTTGGGTAGATTCTTATGGCTCATTCTATTCAGGTTGGAAACATTTCCCAAATGGTAAATGGTTTTACTTTGATTCAGAAGACTCAATTCATCGCATGAAAACTGGACTTTTCCAACTTCCTAGCGGTTCATATTACGTTGATGAAAATGCTGGTATGACTTCAAGTAATTGGGTGTCCCTACCAGACGGAAATTTGTCCTGGGCTCAATCTAGCGGCGCGCTTGTCTCTGGATGGTTTACTACTCCTGGCAATAAAACATGGTACTTTAATCCATCTTCAATTGACCATGCCGCATACGTTGGAGAGCATTCAATTGATGGAAAGAACTACTACTTTGATAAAAGCTATGGTCTAGCAAAAAATGAATGGGTTACTCTTTCAAATGGCGTAAAACGTTGGGCAGGTCCAGACGGAGTACTGACTGGATTCATTTCTCTCGAAGGAGTCTTCTCTACAGATGACGGTTCACAGCCAACAGGAACGGTACATCTTCCTGGCTTGACTGTAAACGTTGGCTCCGACCATAAAATTAAGACGGGATGGATAAAAGAAAATAGTAAAGATTTTTACTATCTTTCTAATGGTGCACCAGCAGATGGATGGCTTAATATTCATGGAACTTGGTACTATTTTAATTCCAACGGAGAAAAACAAACTGGTTGGATTAATTCAAAGGGCAGTTGGTACTTCCTTGATTCTGACGGCAAGATGAAAACCGGATGGATTAAAGATAACGGCAAGGACTACTATCTCAGTAATAATGGTTCCATGCAAACTGGTTATGTAACCTGGGGTGGAAAACTGTATTGGTCAGCGGCTGATGGCGCCATGGAGGAGCAACCTTGCTACTACCCTGATATGTATCGTTATGCACAGAACTATTACAGTGCTACTAACTGGCTCATTCAGATTGATACTACCGGCAATCGCTTTGCTGTATACAGGGGTTCACACGGCAACTGGGTTGTTTGGTACGAATGGCAGTGCACTACAGGAGCACCAGGCATGTGGACCCCTCATGGTCAATTTACCGTAGGTAACAAGGGTCTCTACTTTGGCTCTGGCTTTAGATGCTGGTATTACACGACCATTTCTGGTGAGTATCTTATTCACTCCATTCTCTATAACTCCGACGGTTATACCGTCCGTGATGGTAGGCTTGGATACAACGGTTCCCACGGTTGCGTACGTCTTGCAACAGAAAATGCTAAGTGGGTTTATGACAACATTCCTTATGGAACCAAGATTGTCATTTGGTAATCCAACTAAACATGAAGCTCTATAGCAATAAACCCCAACTCATATTGAGCTGGGGTTTATTTGTTTTCTTATAGTGCATGCTTATGCAAAGTGCTTTGCTTCAAAATCCTTAAATTGCTCGGGTGTGGCACTTAAATCTACCGAGAAGGACTGTGCAACCGCTACTGCCTGCTGTCTTCTGAGACCAGCCTTATCCCCGTCTCCTAGTTGCTCATAAACGTGAGAGAGCCTATCGAGGGCATACACCACATACTCTGCAACTGAATCAGCTACACCTGAAAGCAGCATCATGGTTACAAGAGAGTCTGGCGAAAGCGCAAGAGCAGTCTCTGGGCTCAAATCAATGAGCTCTGCAACAGCTGCCTCTACCCCATCGAGTGACTCTTCAGATTGAGTCTCTAAAGCATTTCCAAAGCCTGCTGTGACCGTTGAAGTAAAGTCATCGATTACTTCCAAAATGTAATCTCGTTGAAGCATTTTGTTCCAATCTACTAGTTAGTAGGAACAGGAATACGTAAGTGATCAAATGCAGCATGCGTTGCCTGTCTACCTTGAGGTGTTCTAATAATAAGCCCTTGTTGCAAAAGATATGGCTCATAAACATCTTCAAGTGTAGATGGATCCTCTGAGACTGCGCTTGCAATGGTTGTGAGACCAACCGGACGACCTCTAAACGTCTCACAAAGCGCACGTAAAACACGCACGTCCATTACATCTAGACCAAGCTCGTCAATCTCAAAGAATGAAAGTGCTTCTGAGGCCACCTGCCAGGTAATAGTACCTTCAGCTTTAACTTGTGCGTAATCTCGTACACGTTTTAACAGACGATTTGCCAAGCGTGGTGTGCCTCTTGATCGAGAAGCAATTTCAGCAGCTCCCTGCTCATCAACTTCTACATCAAGGATGTTTGCCGAGCGCATGACAATAGTCTGAAGCTCAGGAACAGTATAGTAATCAAGGCGATAAGAAATACCAAAACGATCGCGCAAAGGACCAGTTAGAAGTCCTGTTCTTGTTGTTGCAGCCACAAGGGTAAAACGTGGAATATCAAGCCTGATTGACCGAGCTGCAGGACCTTTACCAATGACAATATCTAAGAAGAAATCTTCCATTGCTGGATACAAAATTTCTTCAACCTGGTGATTAAGTCTATGGATCTCATCTACAAAGAGGATATCTCCCTCTTCAAGATTGGTGAGGATAGCCGCTAAATCTCCTGCTCGCTCAATTGCAGGGCCAGAGGTTGTATGAAGCTTTGAGCCCATTTCTCCTGCTAAAACACCTGCAAGCGTTGTTTTACCAAGGCCTGGAGGGCCAGAAAAAATAACGTGATCAAGCGGCTCATTACGACTTTTTGCAGCCTCAATAAGAACACGGAGATTTGATTTAACGCGCTCTTGACCAAGATACTCATCAAGAGTTTTTGGTCGCAAGTTTCTATCTTGCTCCAGGTCTTCTGCCTGAAGTCCACTAGAAACTACACGCTGAGAAGTGTGTCCAGGAAATGGAGCTGGAGTAGACGACGACTCAAATAAGTTATCTGCATCTGCTTCCCACATTAATTACCACTTCCCAAACGCCTTAATGCATATCCAATAGCAGCTTCAATTGTAATAGCACCAGCCTCTTCATAGCCCTCAAGAGCAAGCGTTGCTTCCTGAGAAGTAAAGCCCATTCCAAGAAGAGCCTCAATAGCCTCTGATTCTACTGAAGTAACAGCAGGTTTTGGAATGGCAGCAAAGTCTGCAGGAGAAGTAAGGCCAACAAGCTGTTTGAGCTCTGCATCTTTTGCAAATACATCGGAAAGTTCAATTACTAAGCGCTCTGCCTTCTTCTTACCAAGACCAGAGACGCTCTTAAGACGATTGCCATCGTTAGTGGCCACTATCACAGCAAGTTGCTGTGGGGTAAACGTAGAAAGCACAGAAAGAGCCAGTTTAGGGCCAACTCCAGAAATTGCACGCAAGCGATCAAACAGCGCACGCTCTTCTCGCGAAGCAAAACCAAAGAGTTCCATTGAATCTTCTCTGACTACCATACGAGTTAAAACGGTAACGCCCGCCTCGCCCGCTTGTGGAAGCGCAGCAGCTGTTGAAGCTGAGATACCCAGCTCATACCCAACGCCGTTAACGTCGAGAACAGCAACTGAAGGAGTAACGGATACAAGCGTGCCCGTAAGCTGGACAATCATAGTTGTATTCTTCCCTTTCCAAGCGAGGTGGTTCTTACAAGATTAGCGTGGCAAACCGCGGCAGCTAAAGCATCTGCTGCGTGATCTGGATGAGGTTGATGGTCCAAGCACAATATGTTTTGAACCATATACATAACCTGCTGTTTATCAGCAGCTCCTGTACCAACAACAGCCTGCTTTATCTGCATTGGAGTATATTCTCCAACTGTAAGACCTGCTTTAGAACAAGCGACAATAGCGGCACCGCGAGCATGTGCAGTAGGAATAGCTGATTTAACGTTTTGTCCAAAGTAAATGCTCTCGATAGAAAGAGCTTCTGGTGAGAACTTATCTATAACCTCAACAATCTGGTTGTAGATTCTTCCCAAACGCATATCTATTGGTTCATCTGCAGTTGTAGTAATACATCCATAGGCGCGTGCACGGCATTCAGAGCCCCTTGTCTCTACAATTCCCCATCCAGTGTGAGCAAGACCAGGGTCTATTCCAAGAATTACCATTGCACCTCCTAATATAGAACGTTCGTTCTATATTAGCACAGAGTGTCGCAAACGATGCAACTAATTTTCTGAGAAGGGGCCTCTCCACATTTTGGGGTCAACCATGCCAATTTGTGCGTCAGATTCTTGTGCAAGCTCTTTTAAAAGCTCCAGCATATCCTTAAAGCCCTCCTGAGCCTCTGCTGGATCAACTGACAACTCAGGCAGATGCATAGAAGCTCCTTGAATTTCTCGCAAAGAATTTCGCAGGGACTCTACCAGCTCAGATTCGGAAGCCTTTGTATCTCTAATTCTGTCTTGCCAGACTGATGCGTGTGGAATTTGGGCATTTATAAGACTCTTTGAAGACATTTCCAGAACCTCAGTGGTATTTCTGCGGTCTTTTTGGCGGGCGTGGAGCATAGAAATAATTGCTTTGACCTCGTCAACCTTTCCCATTTCTTCCACAATGGTAGAAATGCTCTTATTCCACTCAAGATAGCTGGTAAGCACGTAATCAACAAACTCGATGCGTTCTTGAGGTGTTGGTGCAACATTTTCTAGGCCATCAGTTACAACCTCAGAGATATTCTCGAGAAATGCATGGTCAATAGCTGGTGAGAAGGTATTTCTTACTCTTGCAAGGTCAACAATATCTGCGTGATACATATCTCCCAGCGGCCACAGAGAGTGAGCGCTAGAGATCTCTGTTCCCTTGAGCGCAAGAATGGTTTTATCGGCAGTCTCGAGCGTTAGATAATTGTGCTGGTCAGCGTATGCATAGCCATATGCACTTATCAGTTTTGCATCGTTCAATGTCGAGAAAACCGTGTTGTCCACGGCAACCTTATTAACGCGAAGTCTTGCGGTAAGAAGCTCTGCGGCACTTGTTGCTCGAGAATCTTTGTTTGGAAGCAGCAATACGTGCACGCGCATAGGACCTAAGGCGTCTGAAGCAAGTGCCATAGTAACAAGAGAATTGAGCGAGCCGTCCACCGCAATAAACACGCCGTCAAAGCCAGATTTTACTGTGTAATCACGCACACCTGTAGCCAATACGCCCCAGGTAGTAAGTGCGCTATTGTAGACGCCCGCCGTGTCTTCTCTATCAAAGTTTTCGATGGTGTCTTGGTCAACATCGCAGACAACCATATCTTCTGAGAATGATGCTGCTTGTTTGACCAAATCACCTGAAGGAGACAAGAAGAAGCTTGAACCACAAAACACCTGATTGCCGTAGGCGCCAACAGCATTTGCCGCAATAAGCCAGCTATCAAATTCTTCAACATCTCCCAGATAGCGGCTTTCTGCCACCGCCATACCCATAGCAGATGAAGAATCGTCAACAGCAAAGCCAAAATAGGGCAGGTAAATAACGGCATCTAACGAGTCGTCGACATCTTGCCACGCGTCAAGATCGTCGTAGGTAAAAGCAACGCCAAACGTAAGGCCACCTGCTTCAAACTTTGCAAGCTCAACGGTATTCTCGCCAGATGCTTGTGCGGAGCTGGCAGAGCGAGCAAGAGCGCTCATGTGCGCAATCTGAGCAGTTAGTTTAAGTGGAGTTACAGCACCATTTCTGACGAGAAGAGCCTCGCTAGCTGCGCTTCCATCAAACTCTGTTACAACAGGAATAAGAGCCGCAATAGGAAGTTTTTCTGAAAGCGAGTTGATAATCTCGGAGAGGTCTGCAAAAAGACCTTCTGTGTCAGCTTCTGGCACACTAAGCAGTCCCGTAAGGGTTGGCGCAGGATAAATGACTAGCTCAGCGCCTTGTTGTTGGGCTCTCTGAGCATATTCCAGCATGGTCTGAGCGGTAAACTCAAAATCACCAGCCTGAGTGTTCATTTGTGCAACTGCTATGCGCATACCATTCCTATCATGAAGTGCTTAGTTTGTTTTTACCCAAAAACAAACAGGTGTAGTAATAAGAAACGGAGCCGCAGGTAGCAGCTCCGTTCAGATTCACAGATAAGCTTAGCTTTGTTAAATACGCAACCAGTCTTAGAGGGAAGCCTTCCAAAGACCGTGAAGGTTGCAGTACTCGTAAGCCTCAGCCTCAACGCCCTCCTCAAGGGTGAAGGTAGCAACTGGCTCCTGGCCAGGCTCAAGCTGTGCGAACTGAGCGCCGTTCTCAGAAACAAGAGCGATGAACTCAATGTAGTGCTCTTCGAGCATTGGGTGAGCAACCTCGCCAACACGGACGGTAACGGTGTTGCCCTCACGAGTAACAAATGGAACGTGCTTCTCAGCTGCACCATCAGTAACGCCAGCCTGGAGAAGCTCAAGGTCTGCTGCCTCTACGTTGCCTGCGACACCGTAAACAACAGCGCCTGTCTCCTTGTTACGATAAAACTTTGCGTCAATCATTTTTTCTCCTCTCACGACATCCGAAGATGTCAGAATTTCTTAGCAAGTGCTACTTAAATAGTAACAGTTATTATTTAAGTGTACCGTGCAAATTTAGATTCGACACAATCTAAACAATCTGTGCGTATCCGCTTTGACCGATAAAATCTTTGAGCTCCGTCAAAAGAACCATGCTACGTCCATCAATTCTGGTGGGAATTTCCATACGCATGACATCGCCCATATCTGTTTCTACCCTAATCTCGATGCAGTCCATACCAGGATAGCGCGAGAAAATCTGTCCGAGTGTCTCGATAGTCTGTCTTTGAAGCTGAGAAGCAGGCATATGGATAACGAGTGTCTTTGGTGTGTTATTGACGCTGTTAAGCTCAATAGGATTAACTTCTTGCGCAATAACCTGGTCTCCTCTATCAGAGCGCTCAAGCTTTCCAAGAACAGAAATGAAGATGTCACTCTGGCTCTCGCCAGTCTCTGGGTCAACATCGCCAGCAAGAAGTCTTGCAGCCTTTTTGTAGAGCTTGGGGAACATGACAATGGTGACGCTACCCTCCATGTCTTCTAGCGTAACAATTGCCATTGGGTCTCCGTTTTTAGTGGTGCGCTTCATAACGTTGGTAACCATACCAGCAAAGCGGATGGGTTTACCTTCTGGAACCTTGAACTGCTGAGACATAGCACCATTAGGAAGCTGAACCTCTACGTTCTCTTCAATTTCTGCAAGAGCATAATCTCTACTCTTGGCAAGGGCGTACTCATACGGACGAAGCGGATGGTCAGAGACGTAGATACCCAGGACTTCGTACTCTTTAGTAAGCTTGAATCGCCTATCCCACTCAACGCCGTCTGGCTCTGGGACAATATCGCTAAAGCCAGAACCTTCTACCTCTGCAAACATATCAAACATTGAGAACTGGCCAACGGCCTTATCTTTTTGACGCTTAGTAGCAGCATCGATAATGTTTTGTGGATTGTTCTTATCCACAAAACTCATCATCTGCATACGGGTATAGCCTGTTGAGTCAAAGGCTCCTGCCTTGATAAGAGCTTCAACAACATTGCGCTTTGCCTGGCTTGCATCAACACGATCAACAAAATCGTGAATGTTGGCAAAAGGACCGCCTTTTTGGCGCTCAAGCATGATTGCTTCGCCAACACCAGCGCCTACGCCACGGATTCCTGCAAAGCCAAAACGAATACCCTCTTTAGTAGCAGTAAAGTCTTTACCAGACTCGTTAATATCTGGTGGAAGAATCTTAATTCCCTCATGACGACAAGCGCTTACGTAGTGGACAATCTTATCTGTCTTGCCCATGTATGAGGTAAGAACTGCAGCCATAAACTCATGTGGATAATGCGCTTTAATCCATGCGGTCTGCATAACAAGAATTGCATAACCAGCAGAGTGAGACTTGTTAAATGCGTAAGAAGCAAATTCAAGAACATCATCCCAGATGTTTTCTGCAACTGAGCGATCAAATCCATTACGAACTGCACCGTTTTTCCAGTGAGCTTCCATGGTCTCATCAGTACCGTCGTCCCAGTGCTGGACAACCTCCTGCATGAGCTTGATCTTCTTTTTTGCTACTGCTTTTCTTACCTTGTCAGACTCGCCTGCGGTAAAACCAGACATCTTCATAGAAATCTGCATAACCTGCTCTTGGTAGACCATGGTTCCGTAGGTTTCTTCCAAGATGTCGTGAAGACGTGGATCGTAATCTTTGACTTCTTCTCTACCGTTCATGCGGTTGATATAGCTGGTAACCATACCCGCGTTAAGAGGACCAGGACGATAAAGAGCGATAAGTGCGACGATGTGCTTATACTCTGTTGGCCTCATGCCCTTAATGGTTGCAGTCATACCTGCAGACTCAACTTGGAAAACGCCAGCGGTTCGTCCTTCTCTCAGAAGTCTATAAATCTCTGGGTCTGTAAACGGAATGTTATCTACATCGATATCAATACCGTAGTTATCCTTCACGTTTTTGATTGCACGAGAAATAACCGTTAGAGTTCTTAGTCCCAAGAAGTCCATCTTAAGAAGGCCCATGTCTGCGACAGAGTGACCCTCATACTGCGTAATCTCTACGCCGCCCTTGGTATCTACCTTGGTAGGAACGTGGTCATTTACAGGCGTAGGAGCAATCAAAACTGCACAAGCATGCACACCCTCACCACGATGCAAGCCCTCAATAGATAGAGCAGCATCAATGATTCTTCTCGCATCAGGGTCATTCTCGTACGCATCTTCAAAATCAGCAGAATACTGATCAGCGCCTTTTTGACCTTCTTGAGCCTTATGAAGAACAAACTTAAGGTGAGCGTTAGGATCACCTGGAATCATCTTAGACAGACGCTGTCCCATATAAACGGGATAACCTAGAACACGACAAGCATCGTTAATTGCCTGTTTAGCCTTGATGGTTGAATACGTAATAACGTGAGAAACACGCTCAGATCCATAAATCTGACGGACATGTTCAACAACCTCAAGACGACGCTCATCGTCGAAGTCCATATCAATATCTGGCATTTCTGAACGTTGAGGAGACAAGAATCTCTCAAACATGAGGCCATTCTCAAGAGGATCAAACGAGGTAATATCCATGGCATATGCAACGATAGCGCCCGCTGCAGATCCACGACCAGGACCTACACCAATGCCATTCTCTTTTGCCCAGCGAACATATTCCTGAACAATCAAGAAGTAATCAGCAAAGCCCTTTTTGCAGATAATGTCGTACTCATACTCAAAACGATCTTTAACGTTAATCTCATTGATGACAACGTTTTGCCAATCATCTCCATAACGTTTTGCAAGACCAAGCTCGCACTCTTTTCTAAAGCGCTCCTCTGAGGTCTCCCCTTCTGCCAAATCTGGAAACTTTGGCAGGTACATATGGGTCCAGTCCAGCTCATAGTTGCATTTATTTGCAACCTCAATGGTGTTCTCGATAGCTTCAGGACACCACGAGAAAAGCTGGCGCATTTCTTGCTCATTCTTGAGATAGAACTCACTGCCTGTCATGCGTTTGCGGTTCTCATCATCAACACGAGCACCCGAGCCAATGCAGGAAGCAATGTCTTGAACGCTTGCGTCTTCTTTAGTGAGATAGTGGTTATCGTTGGTAGCAACTACCTTAATACCAAGGTCATGACCCATCTTTACAATACGCTCAGCAAGAGTTCTATCGGTATATCCGCCCCAGCTTGGATCAGATAAACCGTGGTCTTGAATCTCTAGGTAGAAATCATCCCCAAAGATGTCTTGATAGATTTTTGCCCAACGCTCCGCTTCTTCTGGACGGCCTTCAAACAACATACGAGGAATAATGCCAGAAACACAAGCTGAAGTGCAGATAATGCCCTCGTGATAACGCTTGAGCATCTCAAGCGTGGTACGTGGCTTGTAATAGAACATCTCTTTTGAGCCAGCCTCTGACATCATCTTCATCAGATTGACATAGCCGGTCTCATTTTTAGCAAGCAGGATAAGGTGATATCGCACCTGCTTAGTACCCTTCTCAATACAATCATCAAGAATGAAATAAGCTTCACAGCCAAAAATTGGCTTGATAAGTGGAGAAGGTTTGTTGGCTTTTACGGCCTCAATGTCATGCGTTTGATTCCAAATTTGAACGTCAGAAGCCCATTGAGCATGAACTTTATCGTGCTCACCAGCATTTGGATCATCTGCAGGAGGCTCTTCTAGATCCCAGCCCTTTTCAAAACATTCCACATCATGGCACCACTGTCCAAAATCTTTAAGTGCCTCATTGTACTTACGGCATGCAAGGTCAAAATCTGGAATACCAAAGAGATAACCGTGATCAGTTAAAGCAAGCGCTGGCATGCCAAACTCTACAGCTTTACTAACCATGTCTGGGACACGGCTAGCTCCATCAAGAATGGAAAAATCTGAGTGGTTGTGGAGGTGAACAAATGCCATCTTTTTCTACGCTCTTCTCTTTGTGCTTCAAAATTTGTTCTTTTACCAAGGGCTCTTAATTTCTTTGTATAGTGTAGCCGATTCGCCAGACAATAACTACTAATACAAACATATGTTCTATGTGCTAATACTCCTATTACTGCTGATAAATGGAATAAAATATTTTCTCGCCAAATTAATGACGTCACAAAATCTCGCTGAATTTGCAAAAACCGTTTGACCAAAAAACTTCTCAAAAATAAAAGTTTCAAACTGGTAACTCTTAGACTAGGGACCCCTTAATTGGGAATATAGTTTTTGTATTACCTATTCTAGTTAAGGAGATCACATGGATCAGATGAAAAGCATTTCCTTTGACGACATTGCAGCGGCTCAGAAGAACTTTGAGTCCGACCGCGCTCACACAGTAGCTAAGAATGCTGCTACCAGCGCTGGTGTTAGAAAAGCAGCTCGTGTACCAGAAGGTGTTGCCCTTAATCCTCTTACCTTTGATGTTGAGGTAAAGCAGGGTGAGCGTACCAATCAGAAGCGTTCCGGTCGTTGCTGGATGTTTGCTTCACTCAATACCTTCAGATACCGCATCATCAAGAAATACAACCTCTCCACTTTTGAGCTTTCCCAGGCATACCCACTGTTCTGGGACAAGATGGAGAAGTCCAACTGGTTCCTTGAGAACATTCTGGATACCCTTGATGAGCCTCTGAATGGTCGTCTTGTATCCTTCCTGCTTACCGACCCAATTGGCGACGGTGGCCAGTGGGATATGTTTAAGAGCCTTGTAAAGAAGTACGGCGTTGTGCCAAAGAGCGCTATGCCAGAGACTGCTAACTCTTGCAACACCCACGAGATGGACGCATATCTCACCCGTTATCTTCGTAGTGCTGCAAAGCGTCTTCGTGAGACCGCAAAGGCCGGCGAGTCTCTTGAGTCTCTGCGTGAGATGAAGAAAGAGATGATGGAGGACGTCTATACCCTGCTGGTAACTTGCCTGGGTCAGCCTCCTGTATCTTTTGAGGCACGCTTGCGCGATAAGGACGATAACCTCGCCCTTTCCGGTACCTTTACTCCTAAGGAGTTCTTCGCTGAGACTGTTGACATGAATCTTGATGATTACATCTCAATCATCTCTGCTCCTACTGCTGATAAGCCTTTTAACCACACCTACACCGTTTCCCGCTTGGGCAACGTTGTTGAGGGTGGCGGTGTTCGTTACCTCAACCTGGAGATTCCTGAGCTCAAGCGCCTTGCTGTAGCTCAGCTCAAGGACAACCTGCCTGTCTGGTTTGGCTGCGACGTTGCCCAGTCTTACCTTCGTGAAGAAGGCATCATGGATACCCGTGCACTTGACGTTGATGGCCTCTTCGGCTTCCCTGTTGAGGGTGCTCTTGACCGCGCTGAGCGCCTTGACTACGGCGAGTCTTTGATGACCCACGCAATGGTTCTTGAGGGCGTTAACTTTGACGCCGAGGGCAACACTACCCTTTGGAAGGTTGAGAACAGCTGGGGTAAAGACCACGGCCGCGATGGCTTTGATACCATCTCTGACCCTTGGTTTGACGAGTACGTCTACCAGATTGTTGTTGACAAGAAGTACCTCACTCCTGAGCAGCTCAAGACCTTTGAGACCGAGGAAGCAACCGTCCTCGAGCCATGGGACCCAATGGGCTCTCTTGCAACACTTCGCTAAGGTACAAACTACCTGGCGAGAAGACCGATCTTCTCGCCAGGTTTTTCTAAACGCTACTAACAAAAGGAGCCTCAATGGCTGATCAGACCGTAAATCCACAGTGGGCAAACGAGGAAACTGCTGCTTTTAGTGCAGACCGTGCTAACCGCGTTGCTCGCAACTCCGTAACCTCTATGGGCGTTTCCGCAGCTGCTCGCGATATCACCACCATGCGTACCTACGCTGATACCTACGGTGTTGCTGTTGCAAAGACCGGCGACGTCACCAACCAGCGTCAGAGCGGTCGCTGCTGGATGTTCTCTTCTTTCAACGTACTTCGCCAGGAGGCAATCAAGAAGCTTGACGTTGATACCTTTGAGTTCAGTCAGGCATATGGCATGTTCTACGACAAGCTTGAGAAGGCAAACTCTGCACTTGAGTACATTATTCAGACCGCTGACCAGCCAACCGATTCTCGTGTTGTCAACACACTTCTGACCGAAGGCATTGGCGACGGCGGCTACTACTCATTTGCTATGAGCTTGGTTGAGAAGTACGGCCTGGTTCCTAAGGATGCTATGCCAGAGACTGCTTGCTCCAAGAACTCCACTCAGATGGATGAGCGCATTGACCGTCTGTTCAGAAAGAGTGCTGGCGAGCTTCGCGCAGCATACGCAGCTGGCAAGTCTCAAGACGAGCTTCGTGCGCTTAAGCAGGATCAGCTCAAGGGCTTCCACCAGATTCTTTCCGTCTGCCTTGGTGAGCCACCTCTGACCTTTGATTTTGAGTGCAAGGTTGGCAAAAACGCACAGGTAGATAAGGCAAAGCTCTCGCTTGTTGAGCCAAGTAAGGCTTCTGACAACAAGGACAAGAAGGACGGCGAGAAGGACGAGGAGGGCACCCAGATTCTTCGCGACTTTGGCATTACTCCTCTTGAGTTTGCTGAGCGCTATTGTGGCGTTGATCCTCGTGGCTATGTCCAGCTCATTTCTGTTCCAAGCAAGAAGTATCCTTACGGCAAGGTGTATCACCCAACCTTCATCGATACCGTTTTAGGCGGCATTAAGACTCGCTTCTTAAACGTTGAGCCAGAGGTTCTTGAGGCAGCCACCATTGCTTCTTTGAAGAACGGCAACCCTGTCTGCATGGCCTGCGACGTTATGCAGGAGTTCCCTCGCCACAATGAGGACTTCAACTACGTTCTCTCAACCGACACCATGGATTACAACGGCCTCTTTGGCGTTGATTTTGACATGGATCGCGCCTCAATGATTGAGAACTATGAGACTTCCCTTACCCACGCAATGACCTTCCAGGGTGTTGAGCTTGATAAGGACGGCAAGGCTAAGCAGTGGCGCATTGAGAACAGCTGGGGTAAGGACTCCGGTAAGGACGGCTACCTCATCATGAGCGCAGACTGGTTCCGCCTCTACGGCGGCGAGTCTGATGTTCGTCGTCAGTACGTTCCAGAGGATCTGCTCAAGGTTTGGGACGAGGGCGAAGATGTCCAGATTGATTTCTGGGAGAACCTTGGCTACTCCCTTGGTGGCCGTAACCGCAAGTAAGGTACGCGCAACCGCAGCCTACTAAGCACGCACATAAAAGCACCTATGGCCGGTACAGAATTTTCTGTGCCGGCCTTACTGATTTTTGGTTCATCGAAGCTAGATTTATTAAACCTGCTAGAACAGATCAAAACGCGCCACGCAGGCCTCGGCTGTAATCTTTCCGATGCTGAGCTCTGTCAGCGCATCTGTAAACGCCGCTTCTTCTCCGCACCTAAAGTCTATGGCGAGAAAAACGTCCGCTCCAAACTCTGCCGTTATAACCTTGCCGCCGGTATCTGAGACCAAACGCTGAATCTGCTCATACAGTTTATACGGAGCCGACAACTCCACCCTCACAACCAACTCCACACTAGATAAGTACTATTTCTTTAAAGATGGTGAGTTGATGTTATTATTTGCATCAACTCACTTTTTATGTTAGACTATTAATAACAGGCAAGAAAGTTTGGTGATTTTATTATGTTTAATTTCTTAATATATATTACTAAGCTATGTAATCAACTTGGATCAGTGGTGATTAAATTTCTTTAATTCGGCAAAGTCTATATACACTTCTGCTGAAAGGTTTACACCATGAAAAAAATGACTCATTTGGTAAGTATTATTTCATTAATGCTTGCTATTAGTGCTCCAGCTACAGCTTTAGCAGCTAATTCAAACAATTACTCTACTAACACAGGTTCATCTATAAATCAAACTATCAATCAATCTACAATTGATTATCTCTCTACTTTTGTAAGATTAAACTCTTCTTCACACAATTATGAAATTATTCCTGAAGCAAGGCTTTCTCTTTCGAAAGAAGATTATCAATTTTTATCAAGACGAATTGAGCAAACAAATCAAATGATTAATTCAGCTGACTTTTCTACGGGTCAAGCTAATGTTATTGCTCCACAAGAAGAAAGAAGCACTAATACGTACTCTCTAATGAGCGTAACATCTGAAGGTGTAGATAAAATTGACTTTTATTGGTGGGGAGCCAGAGTCTATCTATCTAAAAGTACCGTCCGAACCATGGGAGCAACTATTTCAATCGCAGGAGTTATTATTCCTGAGGCTGTTGTATCTAAAGCTGCCTCTATCCTTGGTATTGTAATAGGAAATACTCCTTCTGGAATCGTATTTGATTATAATTATGCATTGGCTGGAATTGGATCTTTAACTTGGCATTCATGGCTTAATCCAGTAGGAATTACAAATGTGAGGTTCCAATGAAACTAGCATCAAAAAAATATTGGATTACTCGTCTTCCTACACTCATCCTATTCTTGATATTTATTTTTCTTAGAGGTGCAGGAATATTACCTGATAGCGGCTATACAGTTGCGGTGGTTCTATTGTTTCTCATCTTTTGGTATTTCGATGCAAAGGTACAGCAAAATAAGAGGTAATACTTGATGTAAAAAATAATGAGGCGCTTAACTGCGCCTCATTATTTTTTACCAACTAGAACAGATCAAAACGCGCCGCGAAGACCTCGGCTGTAATCTTTCCAGCACTGATCTCTGTCAACGCGGCTGTAAACGCTGCTTCTTCTCCGCACCTAAAGTCTATGGCGAGAAAAACGTCCGCTCCAAACTCTGCCGTTATAACCTTGCCGCCGGTATCTGAGACCAAGCGCTGAATCTGCTCATACAGGTTATACGGGGCCGACAACTCCACCCTCACAACCTGCAGCATTTCCTGAACAGCAGAGGCTTCCTCAGCAGCAGCCAAAGCCTCTTGAGTTGCTGCCGTATACGCACGAACAAGTCCGCCAGGACCCAAAAGCGTTCCGCCAAAGTAGCGCGTGACAACGCAGCAGACGTTCTTGAGCCCTGCTCCGCGCAATACCTCCAGCACAGGCATTCCCGCCGTTCTGGAAGGCTCTCCGTCGTCGGAAGCACGCTCTGTACCGTCCTCCAAGATCCATGCAGGCACGTTATGGCGAGCGTTGTAGTGCTTTGCTCTTACCCTGGCGAGAAACTCTTGCGCTTCTGACTCTGTTTCTACATGACAAAGCTGGGCTATGAAGCGGCTCTTTCTGTCTTCAAAGAGACCTTCCGCAACAAAGTCCAGCTTGAGTGTCTTGTAGGATGCGTCAGACATGGAGCAACTATGCAACCGCAGCTTATGCGAGCACACAGACCTTCTCGCCAGCAGAAACTGGCTGGTCTGCTGCGGCAAAAATCTCTACGTTGCTGTACTCGCTAGAGTTAGTGATAGCAAGAATAACTATCTCAGGATGACCCGCGTCCTTAACCTTATCCAGGTCAAAGGTCATCAGTGGCTGACCAACCTCAACGCGCTGATCCTGCTCAACAAGGGCTGTAAAGCCGTCACCCTTCATCTCAACGGTATCAACGCCCACGTGAATCAAAACCTCTTCGCCAGAATCGGCAGTAATTCCAAACGCGTGAACAGTTGGAGTAGTTGCGGTAATAGTGCCCGAAACCGGCGCGTATACAACGCCCTCAGAAGGCCAGATACCCAGACCCTGACCAAGCATGCCACCTGCAAAAACAGGATCAGGAACGTTCTCTAGCGCAACAACTTTTCCGCTTGCTGGTGCATAAATTGTTTTAGCAGTGTAATCAGAAACAACAAGAGCCTCTGGCGCAGGTGCCTCGGAAGATTTCTTGAAAAGATCAAAGAGTCCCATGCTAGTCCTTTCGTGTTTAAGCCTCTTTATCATAGCAGCATTCAAAGTGACCACCGTTGCTTTTCATGAACACAGCGTGCCAATTTGCGCCCTTCTCCGCCTTTTTTCCTTGCCTTGCTGAACATATGGCGAGAAACCCGCGCCCTTGCAACATCTCATTTACTTGGAGATTGTTTGACTTCAGGACTTCTGAGCTTATGAACGTGATACAATCGCCCATGCAAAGTGGACCAGACAACCGCGGAGTACCCGTCCAGCTAAGTGGAAGGGCGCTATGAGGAAAGTCCGGGCTCCACAGGGCAGGATGCTGGCTAACGGCCAGGCGGGGTGACCCGACGGAAAGTGCCGCAGAAAAGAAGACTCTCACCTGCGCATTCGCGTAAAGAGAAAAGCTGAAACGGTAGTGTAAGAGACTACCAGCATGCTGGCAACAGCGTGGCTTGGTAAACCCCATCCGGAGCAAACGCAAATAGGAGCGCTATGGTGTGGCCCGCACTGCGCTCGGGTTGCGCGCTAGAGACCAGTAGCAATGCTGGTAGTAGATAAATGGTTGTCCGCGACAGAACCCGGCTTATACGTCCACTTTGCCTACTGAATGCAAATCCCCCGCGCGTTTTCTGTGCGGGGGATTTGCATTCTGCAGCGTGTTAGCGTCGGCTTTTAGGCCTGGCCCACAAAATAGCGCAGCTTTGGTAGGTTCTGCCGAAGAATCGACATGTTCCTAATCAAGATAGCTAGGCAGCTAGGCGGTCGCACTGCCTGATATACATCTTTATGCATAAACTTCATCTAATATGCTTGAAAATGAATAGCGAAATATAAAAAATCTAACTATCGATAAATTTAGTATCTACGGAACACACCTAAGATAGATATTCTGCTCAATTGCGGCCATATTACACATCAAATAAAGATAATCTGCACGTTTTAGCTATTTTCAGCGTCATGTATACGTCTTTTTGACAGATTATCTGACTTAGGTGTGTTTTGAACTGACTCCAATTTCTCGTGTCCAAGAAATGGGAGGCAGTTCAATTTCTGTGCGGGGGGATTTTCTTGTACGAGGTCATTTTTAGCAAGATATTGTCACGGCAACTATACGCGTTGCAAAACCACATAGCGATTAAGATTGTTTTCTTTACCGTCCGCACTAAATTGCGCGCAAACAAGTACGTCAGAGCCAAGACTTGCAAGAAGCTCATCAAGCTCCTCTTGCGAGAAGTGATGACAATAGCGCCAGGTGTTCTCCTTATCTTGCCAGCCAATCAGATAGTCATGCCCCTCAAGCTCTGATGCATCTACACCCAGCGCACGCAGCCCTTGAGCAGTAGTTTCTTGAGCTTTAGCAGCAAGTTTTTGGCTGTTCATAAACTGCCAGAAAGAAACACAGACATAGCCGCCAGGTTTGGCTTTCTCTAACAACGTACGCAGAAGCTGGAGCCTCTTCTCTTCGCCTGGTACGTGATGCAAAAATCCAAACGCAACCACTAAATCACAGGCCGGAACAATCAAACGCGAAGAGAGTGTGTTATCACGCAGGCTCTTTATCACATCTAGCTCAATAAACGACAGCTCATGGACATGAGCGTCTGTGTTGCCACTCTCCACAAGAGGCTTGCAATTATCTACAGCAAAATACTTCGCCGGAACAATTCCCGCCTCATCGCAAAGAAAACGAGCAAATCGTAGGTTTCCGCAACCAATATCAAGTACAGAGGGTTTCTCGCCAGCTAAAAGCTGAGGCATGGCATCTAGACATTTTTGCCATCCCTGCCAGGGCATCTGACGCGTTGCCGAGAAACTCTGAGCCTGCTGAGCATAAAACTCAGAGGTCACGCGACTTAGCCGCTCAGCGGTAGATACGCTGATAGATTGGGTGTTCGTTGTGTGAGAAGAAGTGTCCATACAGAGATTTTACGTCACCGTCTTACTCCTAAAGGCCAGAAGCTTGCCATATTGCCTATACTATTTGTATGGATGAACTCATTTTGGACATATTGCAGCAGCTCAGAAATAGCTCACAAGGAGCTCTTGATACGCATCAGCTTGAGATGCTCATCAACTCTCACAACAGCGGAATTGACTCTAGCGCCCACAGTACAGAGCGCGAGAAACTCATTCCTAAACGAGCAATTCTCCCCTATTTTTTGCAGGTCAAGCAGAAAAACAATGAGCTCTGGCAATCGTGGAACGCAACACCTGAGCTGGAAGAAAGATTTATTCGTTCTGTGCGGATGAAACCTCGTCGCACCGCTTCTGGCGTAGCAACCATTACGGTTATCACGAGGCCTCATACCTGTTCAAGCAATTGCATCTATTGTCCATGTGATTTGCGTATGCCTAAGAGCTACCTTGCTAACGAGCCTGCCTGTCAGCGCGCTGAGCTTACGTTTTTTGATCCATACGTACAAGTTGCTGCTCGCCTTCAGGCACTCCACCAGATGGGTCATTCAACTGACAAAGTGGAGCTTATTGTGCTTGGTGGTACCTGGAGCGATTATCCAGAGGGCTATCAGTACTGGTTTATCAAGGAGCTCTTCCGTGCACTCAACGAGTGGCCCAACTCTCCTAGCTACATTCAGGATCGCCTTGATTGGTACACCTCGTTTGGCTTGCAGAACTCTGAAGATGCTCTCTCCTCCTTTGTTGCTGAACAGCAAGCGGCAGTCTTTGAAGATACTGCCACGTATAACCAGGCTTTTCATAAGCTCTACGACACCAGTCAGCCTCACCAAAGTGCATGGTCTCAGATGGAGAGCACGTATGATGAGCTGGTAGAACAGCAGCACGTTAATGAGACAGCCGCTGCACGTGTGGTTGGCCTTGTAATTGAAACCAGACCCGATACCATCACACCAGATAACCTGCGCATGTTTAGACAGCTTGGGTGCACTAAAATTCAAATTGGCATTCAAAGTACGCGTCAAGAAATCCTTGATGCCAACAAACGTCAGATGTCGGCCGCGCAGATTAAGCGAGCTTTCTCGCTCATCCGCTTGTACGGATTTAAAATCCATTCTCACCTAATGGTTAATCTTCTTGGGGCAACGCCTGAGGCAGATAAACAGGACTTCAAGACGTTTGTTACAGATCCAGGTTTTCTCCCCGACGAAATCAAGCTTTACCCCTGTGCGCTGGTATCTGGAACTCAGCTGGTGCAGAAGTATCGTGAAGGCGCGTGGCAACCATATGACAAAGACGAGCTGGTAGACGTACTTGTTCAAGACGTGCTCAACACGCCTCCATACGTGCGCATTTCTCGCATGATTAGAGACATTAGCGCCACCGATATTCTGGTGGGAAACAAACACACCAACCTCCGCCAGATGGTGGAGCAAGAGCTTGCCGCCAAAGACGTTGCACGTCGCGTGCAGGAGATTCGCTTTAGAGAGATTAATCAGCAGCAGGTACACGCCGCGGAGCTTACTCTACAAGACTTTACCTACACCACCGCAGTCAGCGACGAGCACTTCCTGCAATGGGTAACCACCAACAACAAAATTGCAGGTTTCTGTAGACTTTCACTTCCCCACTGGGACAAGCTGACCTCTGGCGCATGTGATGTTTCTGCCGATGAACTGCTGGTACAGCCAGGTCAGGCCATGATCAGAGAGCTCCACGTGTACGGACAGGCGCTTTCGCTGGGCTCGGAAGGAATGTCTGCTCAGCATCAGGGTTTGGGTCAAAAGCTTCTTGCTAAAGCCTCCTCTATCGCAGCTGAGGCGGGTTATACCAACCTTAACGTCATCAGCTCAATCGGAACGCGCGCCTACTATCGCGCGCAAGGCTTTACCGATGCAGGACTCTACCAGCAAAAGGCTCTGTAAAAGGTGGCATGGCCTTGCGACTCTTACAAGCTTCATACGCTTACTTCATACGTCACAAAAAATGCCGAGAAGACCGTTGATCTTCTCGGCATATTCATAAGCGCCACCCTCTCCTGGACGCGAATGGATCTTAAGGAATCAGCGACAAAATCTGAGAAAGGTTCTTCTTACCGAAGTCAACCTTCTGACCGTCGTTAATAACCAAGCATGGAACGCTCATGACATCGTAGGTGTCTTTAAGCTCCTTGAAATGATTGATGTCGTAGACATCGCAGGTGACCTGAGGATTGTCTGCAGCAATGCGCTGAGCAGCCACAACAACATCTGGACACATGGTGCAAGACAGTCCTACCAAGACCTGAAGATGTGTCTTTGAGTCAATAGCAGCGATGGCTGCCTTATCCTCGTCACTAATAGGCTGACCAGGACCTGCAGCGTTGTAGAGTCCCAACACAAACGAAGTGAACTCGTGACCGCCAGGAACACCATGGAACGCAAGACCTGTTGGAGTGCCATCCTGTGCGCAAACACGAACAACAGGAAGGTTCTTCTCGCCCGTGTCTGAGACAGTTTGAATGCTCAGTTTGTCAGTCATGGAAGAAAGCTCTTCCATGTAAGCTACGAGCTCCTCAGAGACAGGCCTCTGGTCCAGCTCCAACTGAAGCACAAGCGGACGTGCCATGCGCTCAAAGACAGCGTTGAGCTGTGCTTTCATGTCATCGGTGAAGATCTCTCCGGAGTCAGAGGCACTCTTAGCCGCTGGAGCCTCAGGAGCCTCCTTCTTAGACGAGATACGCGTGACGTTCATCTGTGGAACAAGTCCTGTTTTTTCCTGGGCGCGCTTGATAAAGCGCTCCATCTCGGTAGCGGTAGTTGCTGCCTGGCCAATAGCTGTAGCAACCTGACGCAATGGCTTCTGACATACATCACCTGCACCAAAAAGACCTTCACAGGTTGTTTCTTGGTGCTCATTAGTAATTAGATAGCCGTGGTCATCAGTCTGAGCCAGCTCTTTTACCAGGTCAGTTTCTGGTGCATAGCCCGCAAAGACAAAGACGCCGATGGAATCTCCATCTTCTGGAGCAAACGTGGTCTTCTCGCCCGTCTTCAGATTCTTGTACGTAATAGACCTGAGCGCAGAATCTCCAGCAACGGATTCAACTTGCGTGTTATAGAGAACTGTAATGTTTGGGTTGGTGCGAGCAGCCTCGGACGACGCAGGGGCGCAGGTAAATGCCTCCTCGCGCACAAGAACGGTAACGTGCTTTGCGTACTTGGTCAAAAACACGCTTTCCTCTGCAGCTGCAAAGCCTCCACCAATCACAAAGACTTCTTTGCCGGTGAAGAACTCGCCATCGCAGGTAGCACAATAGGCAACACCATGGCCCTGGTAGTCTTCTTCTCCCACAAAGCCAATATGGCGCGGATGTGCACCTGTAGCGAGAAGAACAGAGAGGCAGGGACGCTCACCTTTGGTAGTGTGAACTACCTTGACATCTCCGGACATGTCCAGGCTTGTGACTTCTGCCAGCAAAAACTCTGCGCCAAAGGCTTCTGCCTGCTTGCGCATAGTTTCTGAAAGCTCAGAGCCGCTCGTTGAAAAAACTCCCGGGTAATTAACGACCTCATTAGTGATAGTGATCTGTCCGCCAAAATGGTCCTTCTCGACAACCAAAACACGGTAGCGAGCGCGGGCCAGATAGAGGGCGGCGGTGAGCCCTGCTGGCCCACCGCCGATAATCACCGCGTCGTAGAGGTCTTTGACGTCGGTCATTGTAAGCTCCCTAAATCTTAGAGCTGACCAACAAGGTCAAGGCTTGGCTTTAGGGTCTCAGCGCCTGGCTGCCACTTAGCTGGGCAAACCTGATCGCCGTGCTCTGCAACAAACTGTGCAGCCTGGAGAAGGCGGAGAAGCTCCTCGGCGTTACGGCCGATACCACCAGCGGTAACAAGCTCAACCTGAATAACACCCTCTGGGTCAACAATGAAGGCACCGCGCTCAGCAAGGCCAGCATCCTCAATGAGAACCTCAAAGTTTCTTGCAAGAACGTGAGCTGGGTCAGCGAGCATTGGGTAGGTTACCTTAGAGATACGCTCGGACTCCTCGTGCCATGCCTTGTGGACAAACTCAGTATCACAAGAGACAGAGTAGACCTCTGCGCCAGCAGCCTGGAACTTGTCATAGTTGTTAGCAAGATCCTCAAGCTCAGTTGGGCAGACAAAGGTAAAGTCAGCTGGATAGAAGAAGAACAAGCTCCACTTACCCAGTGTGGACTCCTTGCTTACCTCGGTGATGTCACCGTTGTGGAATGCGTTTACCTTAAAATCACCAATTTGCTTACCAATAAGAGACATAGTCAGTTCCTTTCTGTAAGTAAAACAACTTATAAAACGTGCTACTAAGAAGTTTACTATCTTTAACTTTTTTGTCAATAACGGTAATCGTTACTATTTTATAGATTTTGGAGTGGAGATTCTTCTCATCGCACTTGATGTCTCACTTTTCACGAATAGTATGGACTCCGTTTTAACGTGTGGGCCGAATTTAGGATAGTCTGAACTTTGAAATGGACCGAGTACATGTAATTCATACGTCCCAACTTCAAATCGTACCGAATCTAAATGAAACTGCCTCTCATTCAAGAAATGAGAGGCAGCTCATCATGCTGTTCTTACTCCGCAAACTCAGCGCGGATTCGATTTCCGTCCGCATCCAGATCAGGAGAGTCAGTCTTTGCTCCCCAAGAATTCCAAGTTCCATACTTGAGAGGCGTACCAATCACTTCCCTACCATCTGGAAGTGCCTTTACCATGCCGCGAGCAATTATCTGAGGTAAGCGTCTTGTCTGATCAACATTCAAAACAACACCCACAGGAATCCCTGCTTCTTGTAATAGTTTCTCCCAGTGAGCTGCTTCGTCAGTTTTTAGGACTGACTCAAGCGATTCCTTCACTAACTTCCAATTTTGCTCACGCAAGTCATTAGTTGCAAAGTTACTGTCTCCTGTCCACTCTGAGTGACCCAAGGCATCACAAAGTTGTCCCCACAAATGATCATTACCACAACAAACTGCAAGCGGTTGATCAGCACATTCAAACGTATCAAATGGATAAATATAGGGATGCCTGTTACCAATCTTATGAGGAACTTCATGGGGACCTAAGGTTGACATCAACTCTTGTGCTAAAAGGCTAAAAGTTGCGTCCAACATTGAGACGTCAATGGTAGTTCCCTTACCCGTTCGTTCACGAGCAACCAAAGCAGTGGTGATGGCACCATAAGCCATAATTCCAGCAACGATATCAGAAATTGAAGTTCCTACCCTAGTGGCAGGTCCATCTTCGGCTCCTGTTGCATCCATTATTCCAGATAAAGCTTGCACAATTGTGTCGTATGCTGCCTGCTTGCTCATAGGCCCATACTGTCCAAAACCTGAAACTGAAGCAACAATAAGCTGAGGATTTTCAGCTACAAGATCATCTGGGGCAATTCCCAGCCGTGCCATTACACCTGGCCTGAAATTCTCAACCACAACGTCAGCTTTTGCGATAATCCTTTTCAGCAAAGCAAAGTCGTCAGGGTCTTTAAAGTCCAATGCAATTGACTCTTTACCTGCATTAGCAATCCTAAAGTATTCACTTGAACCATCGCTTAAGTATGGTCCCATTGATCGAGTATCGTCGCCGCTTCCGCTTCTTTCTACATGAATAACTCGAGCTCCAGCATCAGCCAGCATTCTGGTTGATGTGGGTCCAGAAAGGACATGTGTTAAATCGACAACCAAGATTCCTTCAAGAGGATATGGTTTTGACTTGTCCAAATAAGGATTGGCCTCTTCAGCCGCCTGGTAATCAGGCTCTCTCATCTGATCAGCCATTATCGGCCCTTAACAACATCTCTTCGTGGATTCTTGGGACCCCTTACCTCAGCAATAGTGCCGTCAGCAACCAGGTTTTGAATCTCTTCTGGCGAGTACCCCAAAGACTCTAAGACCTCATTGTTATTCTCGCCCAAATCTGGTGCTCGAGTATAAGCTGGCGAGAAGGACGATATGCTGAAAGGCAATCCTATGGTCTTGAACTCTCCGCGATTTCCACCCTGGTCAATTGTGACAATGGTGCCATTCTCGTTAAGCTCTGGATCATTTTCAAGTTCGTGCCAATCGAGAATAGGACCAACAGGAACACCTGCAGCGCCTAGCTTTTCTGTCAGCTCATACTTATCGTATTGCTTAGTAAATTCTTCGAGCAGTGGATAAATCTCCTCTTTATGCAGCTGCCTATGCTGCCAATCAACAAAACGAGAATCTGTCACCCACTCGGGATGGTTCATTACCGACGCAATGGCTTCCCAGCTCTTATTATCGTCCTGGATAACAATATAAACGTAAGCGTTTTGATCCTTTTCCCAGCCCTTAGCTTTATAGGTCCAGCCGATTACTTCGCCACCTTCAGTATTTTCAGCTCGTGGAACAGCCTTGCCCCAATCAAAATCAGGATACACAGCGTAATGAGGAAGAGCACCAAGATTATCAAGCATAATTTGGTCTCTCAGCTTAATGCGGCACAGATTAATAACGGCGTTTTGCATCGACTGGTAAACGTAGCTTCCTTCCCCGGTGCGCTCACGCTGCATTAATGCAGCTAGAATGCCAATTGTAAGATGCATACCAGAATTTGAATCACCAAGCGCAGCAGCTGACTGAGTTGGAACGTTATTCTCGCCCTTATTCCAGCCAGTCGCAGAAGCAGCGCCACCTGCTGCCTGAGCAACGGGTTCATATGCCTTTACGTCTTCAAAGCGAGAACCCTGATTGAATCCTTTAAGGGAGCCCATAATAAGACGTGGATTAATTTTGTGAACTTGCTCCCATCCAAATCCTGCATGCTCGGCAGATCCAGGACGAACATTCTCAACAAATACATCTGCCTGCTTAAGCAAGTCAGTCAAAATCTTCTTACCCTCATCAGTTTTGATGTTCAGAGTAAGAGACTTTTTATTTGCGTTGAGTTGAAGATAATAAAGCCCCCAAGAGTCCTCAATATCGAGTAACTGGTTTCGTGTTGGATCACCAGTATCAGGGCGCTCAATCTTAATTACTTCTGCTCCCAACCATGCAAGGAGCTGTGTACATGAAGGGCCAGACTGAACCTGCGTCCAATCGATAACCTTTATACCTGCTAAAGGAGCTGTCGGTGTATTTGCCATTGTTGAATCTCCTTAATGATTGCTTTTATCTCTGATATCTGGATTCAAATTGCCAATATGACCCGATTCAGTTCCCATATCAGGATCAATCTTCACGTTGATTATCGAAGGCTTACCTGATGCAAACGCCTGAGCGAGCGCTGCTCGATACTCTTCTGGCTTCTCTACAAAGTAGCCATCTGCACCAAAAGCAGTAGCAAGCATGTCATAGTGAGCATCGATATCAAGTTTAGTTGGATCATCCCTATCCACCTTCACAACGGTACTGTGCGAGGTTCCCTTGTAAATGCCTCCGTTATTTACCACGACAACCACAACTGGAAGGTTGTAACGACAAATAGTCTCAAAATCCATTGCGTCAAACCCGAAAGCACTATCGCCCTCAAGAGCAATAACTGGACATCCCGTCTCAGCAGCAACACCAGCGGCATAGCCCATACCAACTCCCATAACACCCCAGGTGCCAGTATCAAGTCTATGACGTGGTTTAAGAATATCAATGACATTTCTGCCGATATCAAGCGTGTTAGCACCTTCACTCACCAAATAGGTGTCCGGATTCTGTGCAATAAGCTCCTTAATAGGACCAAGAACTCCATAAAATCCCATAGGATAGTTGTCTTGTGCTGCAGTGATAGCGCCTGACATTTTTTCAATGTTTGCGTTCTTCTTCTCAGCAAGCTGGTCAAGCCAACCTTGAGGAGCCTTTACTCCAAGTTGCTGGGCAGCAGCTGTCAGCTTCTTCAAAGATGAAACTAAATCCCCCACAACAGGAGCTTGAATCAGGCGATTAGAATCAATCTCGTTTGCATCAATATCAATCTGAACAAACTGAGCATCTGATCTGAAGGGTTTCTCGCCATTTGAAAGCAACCAGTTGAGTCGAGCGCCCAGAAGAACAACTACGTCGGCATTGCTAAGCGACAACGAGCGTGCTGCAGAAACACAGAGCTCATGGGTATCAGGCAACACTCCCTTGGCCATAGACATTGGAAGATATGGAATGCTAGTTGCTTCCACAAACTCCTTTACCTCGGCCTCAGCTTTTGCATATGCGGCGCCTTTACCAACAATCACCAAAGGGTTCTTTGCTTGTTTAAGAAGCTCTGCTGCCCTAGCAATGGAAGCGTCATTAGGGATAATTTCTGTTACTGGGTCAACTGGAGCATATACAAGTTCTTCAATAGAGTTGTTGCTCTGGATGCAATTTCCCAGCATCTCACCTGGGATGTCCACGTACACACCGCCGGGCCTACCTGAAACTGCAGAACGAACCGCTCGCGCAATTCCTAGGGCCACATCTTCTGGACGATCAATTCTGTATGATGCCTTTACCAGTGGCTTAGCGATATTGTACTGATCAAGACCTTCGTAATCACCACGGTCTAAATCGATAACAGCACGCTGTGAAGATCCCGATAACATAATTAGAGGGAAGCAATTTTTTGTTGCCTCAGCTAAGGCAACAAGTCCATTCAAAAATCCAGGAGCAGAGACCGTGAGGGCAACACCTGGTCTACCGTTCAAGAAGCCCGCTGCTGCAGCTGCATTAACAGCAGAGTCTTCTCTCCTGAAGCCAAAATAATTAATACCCTGCTCTTGAGCCATTCGCGCCCAATCAGTAACGGGAATACCAACCACACCATAAATATTCTCTACATTGTTTTTCTTTAAAGCAGCAATAAGTAACTCAGCCCCGTTGAACTTATTTAATGTCTCCACCATAACATCCAATCGTTGTTGTTACGTTGGTATCAGTATATCCCCCCCCCTGCAAAAACCAACATACTAAATAAAATGTAACGATAAATTTTTACCGCTCTCTCAATTGCTTTAGAGTTTCAGGTCAAATTTTTTATTTCTCGCTATTCTTGTCTCATGACAAGCTTTACCAATTAATTCTCAAATCTACAAAGAAGAAGTCACATAAAATAGGGATAGGCTGAAGTCTGATTTAACGTGCAGTCACGAAATTGGGATAGTCTGAACTTTTTGGAGTCGATTCAGAAACAACCGATTAAGTTAACCTTCCAGTTGGACAAAATGTTGTCTTTATCATGGGAGAAATGGGTCGCGCTTTTGACAGAAGTGACGCCGATTTTTGGACTCATGCCTGCTTTTAAAAGGCCGAAATCGTCATAAAACGCAAATTCTCGCTCCGGGTCTGCCGATCCGGGAGTGCCGCGCCAGAGAGCCGCACTTCACGGCCAAAACAAAACAGGCCACCGGATAACCGATGACCTGTGAACAGTTGGTGGGCGTTATAAGATTTGAACTTATGACCTCTTCCGTGTCAGGGAAGCGCTCGTCCCCCTGAGCTAAACGCCCGAATATGTTTGCTGCTGGGGATGCAGCAAGGGATATATTACGAGAAACCCGCCCCTCTTGCAACTGTCAAATGCAACTTTTTTTGAAATCTGCAAAAGATAGGTTCGTCGCAATATTGATGGATGCGTAAATACTGTAGCTTTTGAAATGAATGACTGCTTTTTAAAACTGTATGTCTTCTGCACCTCAATTATTAAAAAATAGGCAACGGGATTGTAAAAGCATACGGTCAGAAGTATTATGGCAAGTCGTTCGATTGAGGGAGAAACTTATGAACTTTCTGGAATATAACAAAGACGAGAAGCTAAGCTTTAATTATAAGAAATCATGCGGTCTCTGGTTAATTGTTGTAGCTCTCATCATTTTTGCAGCTACTTTAGTAGGCGGAAAACAAATTATCAATATGTCCGTATTTAGCTTTGGATATGTTGCAGCCTTCTTATCCATAAATACAAATAAGAAAGTTCTCAATAAGTTTTCCGATGGTCCCTCAAGTAAGTTCCAGAACAAAATGTCTCTATACGCTGTAATTTTCTTATTCATTTTGATGTTTTTATTAGGTGGACCATTTTTTGCAACTGAGAACTGGAGACTTATTTGGTTGGGTGCGTTAATGGCCACGGCACTGCACTTTTTCCTCTATTACTTTGTGCACGGAAAATCGATGATCTACCTGGCCATTCTTTGTGCTATCAATATTGCTGCTGGATATATTTTTCAAAATATCCCACTGACAATAACTGCCTACATTGATGCAGCAATTAAACTTGGATTTGGAATATACCTGTTCTTTTTCTCAAAGCCAACACAACAAAAATAGCCTTCATCTAGAGTCCGTGCGCGTCAAATGTGTCCTTAACCAAAGCTACAAGCATTGGTATAAACACAGCCACGCCTGCTAAGAGCATTGGATTATCACGCACTTCTGGAATGGCCTGTAAGAAATTCTGCAGATCATAGACAAGACCAACGGCAATAGCAATAAGAATTGGCGCCAGAATAATCAGAATGGGTTTTGGTGTATTGCGCATAAGAGTACTTCCTTTAGTAAGTGCCGCTAATACATCTGTCCTATAGAACAAAATCATGTATCAAGCCACATTCTGGCTTTTCTTCCTTACTTCTTCCCTATTTCTTACGCTTCACCTTTATTTGAATGCCCGATGTATCAGGACGAGGTGACGTAGAAGCAACAGCGCCTTTCTCGCCATTTACAAAGGCGGAGAAACGCTGACGGAAACGATTCCACTTGTGGTAGATAGGCTCGTGATCGTGAGATCTGAGACCCAAGAGCATGCTTGCTGCCAGAGTTGGAAGCAGATACTCAATAGCGCGCCAAAGTACAAAACCTGCGGCAATTTCTTCACCAAACATATGGCCAAACAGGAAGGCAAAGCCACCTTCTGCACCACCAGTACCACCAGGAAGTGGAATGGCCGAGGTCAAGAGCTCAAGCATTGAACCAGATGCAAGACAGGTCAGAAGGTCTGCGGGCTGGCCGAGTGCACGCAGAACAAAGTATGGAAGCGCATAAAGGCAGCCAAGCTGGACTAACGTAACCAGCAGGACAACGCACATTTCCGGGATGTTTTTTGCAGCGGTCTTAAAGCCGTTCGAGAACTCATCTACCTGCGTGTTAATGATGTCATGCCAGTGGTCGTAACGTTTTACAATGCGAAGGCGGGAAAGCAGCCTTAAGCCCCAGTTGCCCACTGTCTTGACCATTTTAGGAAGCAAGCAAATGGCCAAGATGACAGCAACCATCACAATCTTGGCACCAAATAAAATGATACCAATGACGGTGACATCACCAAATTGCTCGTAGAAATAATTGGCCCTAAAGATAAGCATAAGAGCCGCAAAGATGCCCTCGCCCGCCTCGTACATAACAAAGCGCGTGAACTGCAGAGCTCCCGCCTGGCCAACGGAAATTCCCGCACGAGTGAGGCGATAGATCTGAGCAGGAGCAGCTCCTGCACCGTTTGGCGTAAGGTTCATAAAGAAGATGCCTGATGCCTCAACGCTCATCAGGTCACGGACACCAACGGGACTCTCAGGATCTGTAATGACCGAGATAACATAGGCGAGAATACCCAGGAAATAGTAGACAAAATAGCAAAGAGCACCAGCAATAAGCCAGCCCGTATCTACGTCTGCTAGAGCAACAACAAACTCATCAAACTGACCAGAGAAAACGATATAGAGTGCGTACAGTATTACAACCGCAAAGAGGAAGAGAATGCTCTTTCTAACTTGACCAAAGCTCTCTTTTGCCTCTTCTACCTGCTCAGATGAAGAAGTTGGAGCAACACTAATCTTAGGCTTTTTGGTTGAAACACCCTTAACGGTAGTAGATCCAATCTTCACCGTTACCTTCGGTGTAGATAAGGGGTGCTCGGTTTCAGACGCGCCATCTGGGCGATCCATGGGCACCTCCTTGGACTCTGGATCACAATACGTGTACAGAAACAACACTCTTTGCAGGTAAACGATGCAACCTCAGAGGGTTTCCCGCCACCTACCTGCTTTTCATTTTACATGAACCGCTCAAGTATACTCTTGTCGGCCTCAATAATGCCACCGCCACAAACTTCCTGGCCATCGTACAAAACTGCCGATTGACCTGCTGCAACAGTTTTTACTGGCTGGTCAAATTCAATAAATCCACATTGATTATCTGTGAGCGAAAACGTTACGGGAACCAGCGCGCCTGTGTGACGAGTTCTGACCACATACCTACCGTTATCTGCAGGTTCTCCAGAAATCCAGTGCATGTCCGAGAGCTCCATGCGACGAGTCCAGAGCGCAGGACAGTTGAGGTCAGAGGTTACATACACCACATTCTTAAGCGTATCGGTTGCCACAACATAGCGAGCAGGTCCTCCACCGATGTTCAGGCCTTTTCTTTGGCCAACGGTAAAGAGGAATGCTCCGTCATGGGTGCCAAGAACCTTGCCTGTCTCCCACTCAATGACGTCGCCCTGCTTTTTCTTGAAGGTGTCCAGCAAAAACGTACGCAGACCAACAGGGCCAATAAAGCAAATACCGTCGGAATCTGGCTTAGTTTCTATGCCCAGACCTCGCTCTGCACACATAGCGCGTACCTCTGCCTTAGTGACAATGTGTCCAATTGGAAAGAGTGTTCGCTCAAACAAATGACCAGGTACACGCCACAGGAAATACGTCTGATCCTTGTGAGCGTCTGCGGCGCGCAAAAGTTTTTTGGTGCCAGGGACATTCTGCGCATAGTGACCTGTTGCAACAAAATCTGCACCCTCAGCAAAAGCGCGTTCTGCAAAGGTGCCAAACTTTACCGTCTGGTTGCACATAACGTCTGGATTAGGCGTACGACCGTGCTCGTAGGCATCAAGCAAGTAATCAACAACTGTGGCCTTATACTCGGCCTCACAGTCCCACACGTCCAAATCAATGCCCAGCGTTACGCACACGCGCTCGGCGTCGGCCAAATCATCTGCCCAAGGACACTTAAAGCCGGGCAGGTCCTTGGACCAGTTGCGCATATAGATAGCCTTGACGTTATAGCCCGCCTCAAGAAGCAGAGCTGCAGAAAGCGCCGAATCAACGCCGCCGCTCATGCCAAGGTAAACTAATTCTCCCATGTCACTCCTACACGAGCAGACTCCTGCTTGACGGCCTCGGCAATTGCCCAAGCTGCGTACAAGATGTCGTCCTCTGTGGTAGTTCTTCCAAGCGATAACCTGAGGCTTCCCGCAGCTACTTCTCGCGGTGCTCCAATTGCCTCAAGCACGTGAGATATTTGCATCTTTGATGCGGCGCAGGCAGAGCCCGTTCCCACCGACACGCCTAGACGCTCAAGCAAAATAACCAGACGGCGAGCTTCAAGTCCCGGGAAAGAAACGTGTAGCAAATTAGGAAGCCTCAGCTTGGCGTTCTTTGGCCCCGAGACAATCATCTGCGGAAACTCTGTGCAAAGCAGCTCCTGTAGCTGATCTCTGAGGCGAGAAACCCGTTTTGCCTCGTCAGCGCGAGTCTCATCAGCAAGCGCTAACGCACACGCAAAGCCAATAATGCCCGCAACGTTCTCCGTACCCGAGCGGACACCGCCTTCTTGTCCACCACCGAGCACCAGCGGCCTTAAGCGCACATCATCGGAGGCCCACAGAAGGCCCACCTGCTTTGGACCGGAAAGCTTTGCTGCAGAAAGCGTCAACATGTCCACACCCAGCGATGACACGTTCACGCTTAGGTATGCCGCAGCTTGAGAGGCGTCTACGTGCAAATGCAGCGGACGAGTCTCCCCTGCCGCAAGCCTACGCGAGCGCTCCTTGGCAAGCACCTGCGAAATCTCTCGGATAGGCTGAATGGTGCCAATCTCCCCGTTTGCAAGCTCAATGGATACCAGCTCGGTCTCTGGCTTGAGCGCTTTTGCAACGCGCTCTGGATCCACACGACCGTCTGCTTCTACGCGTAGTGTCTTGTGCGAGAAAATCCCTGCACACGCAAGGACGCTCTCATGTTCAATGGCGTCAACGATAACGTGTGCGTCTTCAGAGACCGTTGCAAACGCCAGGTTGTTGGCCTCTGTAGCACCCGCTGTGAGCACCACGTTTCCTGGACGAGCACCAATGGCATGCGCCAAGACAGCGCGGGCACGCTCTACCTCGTCACGAACCTGGCGAGACAACGCATACGGAGCCGATGGATTGTAGAACTTCTCCGTGAAGTACGGGATCATTGCATCAACTACACGCGGATCCATTGGTGTAGCTGCGGCAAAGTCCAGGTACACGTTGCCTGTTGGATGTTCTGGTTTTGCAGAAGGTATTTGCATTACAAATCCTTTGGGTTTCTCGCGGTCTTGCGGGCTTACGGACGTGCGGCGTTGCGTGCTTGCGGTGTAAACGTCATGTTCTGGAAACGAGCAGATACGAAGCTGTCGTCGTAATGAGTATCTACCCACATCTCAAACGCATTTGACGGAGGAATGCCAGCGTCTCGCTGAGCCTTTCTACCTAGGCATGCCACCGTCATTGAAATGTCGGCAAAAAGATACACCGTAAGCAGGGTAACAAAAATTGCTTGCCTTTTTGATGTTGGCTCACCAATCTTGTAGAGCGCACGAGGCATAATAACCCGACACCAAATCAGACCCAAAATGCCCCAAAATCCCAAGAATCGCCAGGCCACCCACTGTGTGATTGCGTCTGGAAGATGAGCGTACGTCCACGATTCCGAGTGGAAAATCTCTTGCATTCCCCAGCCGGTAAGCTGCTCCAGCGTGCCACCAACAACAACCGAGACCAGGAAAATGACCAGGTTATTGGCATGGTGCTTATGCAACTGATAACAAATAACAGTCAGAAACACGGCGCCGGTTCCGTAAAGCGGAGAGAATGGTCCCCAGATGAGGCCAACCCTGCTCTCGGTCAGGCCAGCGGTAATGAGCATCCAAATTTCTTCAATAAGAAGTCCGGCCATACAGCCCACTATGAAGAGGATGACCACCTGGTACCAGCCAAGATGCATCGTGTCTAAATACGCTGAGAGCTCCGCTTGCGTTGGTTTTGGCTTGGAGAACGGAGTGGTCTGGGGTGCGGCTGATACAGCATCGCCTGCAAGCCCATCGATCTTCTCGCCAGATGAAAGCCAGCCCCAAAAATAGCGCACTACGCGAACAAAACCGCTTGCGACAAGATACGCAAGCGTCAAAAGAGCTAAAAGTGACGCGACAATAAAGAACATACAACCTCATTCAAAAAGTTCTTGTTCTATGATACGGCAAGCAGTCACACTTGGCAATCTACCTGCTCTTATTTACAAGCTTTGCAAGAAAAATCCACCTCTTGAGCGCCACGGGGTTCGTGACTTTTCTAAAAAAGTTTGACGATTTTGAAATTTACACTTGCGCTCAGCCGTGAACTTGCGTATATTATTCCTCGCGTTCGCGGGCTTAGCGCAGTTGGTAGCGCGCAACCTTGCCAAGGTTGAGGTCGCGGGTTCGAACCCCGTAGCCCGCTCCATGATTTTTCGGCCGGATTCGTTTCGGCCTTTTTCATATGGCGAGATGGCCAAGTGGTAAGGCAGAGGCCTGCAAAGCCTTTATCCCCGGTTCGAATCCGGGTCTCGCCTCCAGTGAATTGACAACCCCAGCTTCGGCTGGGGTTTCTTTTTGTCGCGCGCGACCGTGCTTGCTGAGGTTCTGGATTGCGAGCCTATTTTGAGCCTGAAAAACACGCCATGTCTGAGTAAAACAGCTCAGACAAGGTGAGAAAAACCGGCAAAACCACTCAGACTTGGTTTACTTTTCCGGCAAATCGTTCAGACTTGGCTAAAAAATCGGGCTCGATGAAAGCGCCCATGACACCACACTGGATCCAAAAGTTACGCCACGGAAGGCCCGCCTGAAAAGTACAAAGAATCTGTGTTTGCGTCACCGATTCTTTAACAAAATCAGGCAAATCCACAGATTCTTTAATGCTTTTAGGCAAAAGTTACAGATTCTTTGAAGAAATCAGGCACACCCAAGCTCACGTCAGGCTCGTGCCATCCGCCTGGCGAGAAACCCGTCCACTCCCAGCATTTCCGCACAAGAAACCCGGTATCCACACGAAGTAGATACCGGGTTGAAATCGCTTTGCGACCCGCGCTCGCGCCCGCACGCCGCTGACCTGCGGGTTTGCCGTCGTTGGGCGCTCTACTGACCTGTACTCGCACGCAACCTAGCGCATCATCTTAACCAGGCGAACAATGGTACCGTTGCCGGAAGGTTTTTCCTGGATAGATACGGCATCCATAAGCAGGCGCATCAGCTTAACGCCGCGTCCACGCTCGGCAAACTGGCCGGTCTCGGGAGGCTCTTCCTCATCGGAGATGCTAAAACCGCCGCCGCAATCCGAGACGTCAATGACCACCCTGTCTGGATACGCAGAAACCGTGGTCAGCACGCCCTTCTCGCACGCGTGATCAACGGCGTTGCCAATAGCCTCGCCAACTGCAAGTTCAATATCAAACTTTTGGTCCGAGGTAAACGGCAGCGTCTTCAGCAGCGCGATAGCCCTTGAGCGAGCGTCGCACATTTTATTGGGATCAACTCTAAACGTTGTCTGAAACGACGGATGCGTGCCCGGCGCAAGCGGAGTCACGCGCGACTTTGCAGCACAGGTACTAATAGGCATGAAATCGATAAGACCCATGCGCACCAAGGCCTTAAACGCCGTTGGCTGCACGTTGGTCAAGCTCATAAGGCCGCCGAGCGTCTTCATGCGTCGAACAGCGCACACAATAAAGCCCATGCCGCATGAATCGATGTACGAAACCTCCGCCATGTTCAGCACAATTCTTCTGCAGCCGCTATCAATGAGCTGCTCAATCTGGGCCTTCACGCGCGGGACTCCCCTCACGTCAAGGTCAGTATTGACTGAAACAACTGCTATGTTTGGCTGCGTATACATACGTTTCTTGTTCCCGCGCAGCAACAAGAATTTCAGATATCTGCATTTTTTGGCGAGAAAATCGTCTAGTTGCTCTTCTTGCCAGAGTCAGCGCTACCAGACACGCCAGAGTCAGCGCCGCCAGACACGCCAGAGTCGCCGCTGCCAAACACGCCAGAGTCAGCGCCACCAAGCTTGCCAGAACCAGTGCCGCCAAGCGTGCGAGAATCGACGCCGCCAAGCTCGTCAAAGCGCAGGGCAACCATGGCAACGTCGTCGTCAAGCCTTCGGCCGGTATAGCGGTCAAGCGTGCTCAAGAACCTATTGAGCAGGCCGTCAAAGCCACGAGGAACCTCGTTCATAATCATGTCGCGCAGGCCGGTCTCGCCAAAGAACGCGCCTTCGGGACTGCGAGCCTCTGTGGTTCCGTCGGTGTAAAGCAGCAGGATATCACCCTCATGCAAGCGAATCGTACCGTTTTTGTACTCCATGTCGTGAAACGCGCCCACAACACCCGACTGAACGTCCAAAAGCTCAGCCTCGCCCGATTGAGCAGACACCAAAATCGCAGGTGGATGACCAGCAGAGCAGTAGGTCAGCGATGAAGTTGTAAGGTCAACAATGCCAACAAAGAGCGTTGCAAATGTTTCTACTCTCGAGAAGCCCAACAGAAATTCATTCAGCGTTGCCACCATGCGAGCGGGAGTTCTTCCCTCCCACGCGTAGGCAGAAAGTGCCGTTTTAACTGCGGATGAGATAGATGCTGCCTCAATACCCTTGCCAGAAACGTCTCCCATAATGATGCATGCACGACGGCCTGGCAGCTTAATCATGCTGTAAAAATCGCCACCAACAAACGCGTCGGCGGTTGCAGATGAATAAATTCCTTCAGCAGAAATTCCTTTTACCTTCTGTAGGTCATTTTTCATGCCCGACTGCAGTGCCTGCGAGATATGCTTATTTTGCTGGCTCTCTTCGGCACCAACGGCCAACGAGTGAACCAGAAGCATCACGCGGTCCAAGAAATCAAGCTCAATGTCGCTTAAGGGCTCAGCGTTTTCTTCTCGCAAGAAAAGCCAGGTATGCTGCTCGCCAGCAAACTTGCCCAAGAAAAGCACAGCTCCCTTGCAGGGCAAACCTTGTGCAGCAAGCGCGCGACTCAGCTCAGATTCAAGCTCAACCTCTTTGACTGACGCCTCGCCCTCTCCTGTCTTGAGTCCCTCAACCGTCGATGGAAGCGCAATCTGGTTGCCGCCGGCCTCCGCCGCAGCCTGCGCGCCGCCGGCCTCCGCCGCAGCCTGCGCGCTGTCTTGCGCACCGTCCTGAGCGTCGCCAAACGCTTGCTCAGCGCCAAGCGCATGGAGCGTAATGTTGCCTGTGACCTCACAGCAATCTACCGAGAACACCTGTGCATTCAGATCGGTGCCCACCGATCTCATAACCTGCTGTAATCGCTCACCAGAGATCTTCTCGCCCTCTGCAGCGCTATGAAGCAATCCTTGGCGCACGCGAGCTAATGCCTCGCGAAGCGTGTCTCTACGCTGCGTTCTCATGGCCGACAACGCGCCTACAAGCTGTACCGAGAGGTAATTCGCAATGGAGTCCAGAAGTCTTGCGTCTTCAACCAAAAGCGCACGCTTACGCTCCCAGCCCACCTCAATCAGAGCAACAATGTGGCCACCAAACCACACAGGAACCACAAGAAAGCTGGTAAACGGAGGCAAATGACTTGCGTCAACGGTTATGACCTCACGAGTTTCTTCGTTAACAAGGTTGCGCTTTTTAACTCTTCCCTGCTTGAGCGCGCTAGAGTTCAAAGGCATGGTATGCAAGCGAAGTGCGTGCTCGGAATAAAACGTCAAACGCTCCAGAGAGCTGTTAAATGCAAAGTAGCGAGGAATTCTATCCAATGACGCACTTCTCAAAGACTCCGTTGCACCATGAAGGTGATACCCGTCTTGCTCAGCAAGATAGATAAGCGCACCATCAGCCTCGACAGTCTCTGAGAGCTCTTCTAACACGCGCTCGATAAGCTGACCCATATCTTCCGAGTCAAGCGTGTCCAAAACAATCTGAAGCGCTCCTGAGAGCCTCCTGTTGGCTCGGCGAAGGTCCAACACCATTCGTTCATCATCGTGCATAGGGCTAGCCATGTCACGAAGCTTAGAGGCAGTCAAAACAATAGCCTGTGTAGGAGCGCCCACATAATCTGCACGCACACTCAAAACCTGCGACGTGCCATCTTGCGCAGGAGCGGCCACCATGGAAGTGGAGCCATCAATCGCAAACGGCAACGACTCTACAAAGAACGGCTTCTGCAAGTTTTCTTGATTTGCAGGGGTAAACAAAAAGCGAACATCCAGGCCGGCAATGGTGCCGTCTTCCTTAGCAAATAGGCTTTCGGCCTCCTCATTGGCGAGAAGAACCGTGCCCTCCATATTAAAAACAATGACTGCATCGCTGGTCAGCCGTAGCAACTGAGACAGAGTTGCAGCAACGGTCCCGTCGACAACTCCCTCAACACGCCTTACGCTCAGCTTGTTATCTGCCACAGTCACTCCTTACCAGCAAGGAAAAACAAATCACATTGCCTCTAAGTATACGAAAAAGGCGGACCTCCGAAGAGATCCGCCGAAATTCCGTGGTGTCGGAGGCGGGACTTGAACCCGCACAACCGTTAGTAGGTCACTAGCACCTCAAGCTAGCGCGTCTGCCAATTCCGCCACTCCGACTTGCTTTGCAGCGAGGGATATACTAACACATCTTCTGGCAACATTTGTGAGAAAAATTAAAAACTTTTTCTCAAAAGAACTTTGCGAGAAGATTGCCTTGTCCCTTGCTTACTTCTGCCAACCAACAATGGTTGAAGGTACGCTCTGGAAGAGTGCAGGACCAAAGTTAGCAAGACCAGTCTTAACAACGTAGCAGTCTGGACCAGTGTAGATAGGAAGATATGCGTAAGTCTGCATCATCTTCTTCTCAGCCTCATTCATGAGCTTCATGCGCTCATCAAAGTCCTTGGTAGAGACAACCTTTGCAAACATCTCATCGGTCTCTGCGGAGCCCTGCTGACCAAAGTTGGATCCAGACTCAGAACCATAGAGCTGGCCACCGTTGTTGTAAGAAGTAGAAGAGCCAACCCAACCAAAGAGGCAGACATCCCAAGAGCCAGAGGTAAGAACATCAGAGAACTCAGAAGATGGGTGAGAATCAAGGGTAAGGTTAATACCAGCATCCTTGCACATCTTCTGGATTGCAGCGGCACGGTTCTTAACAGTAGTACCGTCACCAAACAGAGTGTAAGCAAAGGTTACCTGCTGGCCATCCTTCTCATAGTAATCACCGTTAAGCTTGTAGCCTGCGTCCTCAAGGGTCTTCTTTGCAGCAGCCTTGCGCTCGTCAACAGACTTGAGATTCTTGATATCGTCTGGGAGGTTATTGTCATAACCAGCTGCCCAGTAAGGCCAAAGCATGGAGCCTGGTGCGTCCTCTTTCCAGTTAACACCCTGGAAGACAATGGAAACGATAGTTGCAGGGTCAACGATCTGGCAGAATGCTTTACGAACTGCAACATCCTGAAGAACGCCGCGAGTAGAGTTAATCTCGATAACAGCAATAGACATACCAAGACCACGGCGAATCTGAGCCTTATCACCAAGACCGGAGAAGTTAGAGAGAAGCTCAGCAGAACCAGATACGGAAGTACCAGTAGTGTCAGTCTCTTCGTTCTTGAATGCATTAATGGAAGCCTGGGTATCCATCTGCTTGTAGACAAGGGTATCAAGCTTAGGAGCGTCACCCCACCACTTTGGATTTGGCTTGAAGGTTACAGCAGAATCATCGAAAGAATCAACAATGTATGGGCCAGCGCCAAGCTCATTGTTTGGCTGATTGACGTAGCCATTGTTGAAGAAGTCTGGATCCTGAAGCTTTGGGTGCAGAGCATAGCTCAAGATGCTCTCAATTGGATAGACTGCTTCCTTCATGGTAATAACAGCAGTCTTTGCAGTATCGCCCTGCTCAACAGACTCATACTTGTCATAACCATCAGTTGAAGAAACTGCAAACTTTTTATTCTGACCACTCATAGTAATGAATGCGGTCTGAACTGCGGTCCAATCAATAGCGGTACCATCGTTAAAGGTAGCCTGATCAGTGAAGGTCAGGGTAGCAACCTGCTTGCCGTCCTTCTCCTCTACCTTGAAGTCCTTGATGTAATCCTTGTTTGGCTCAAACTTATCACCATCAGCATTGTTAAGGAACAGGTCACGAGGGTTGATAAGACCGTGAAGGATGTTCATGTAAGAGGTATTACCAGCAAGTTGGTAGTAATTCCACTGTGGACCAATCTCGTTGATTGGCTGAGTCAGAGTACCGCCATCCTTAACCTCATCACGAGACTTAGGATTGTTGTACGTCTTGCCCTTCTCTGGAAGTGGAAGCTGATCCAGAGGAGTGTTTGCAGGAGAGCCGTCCTGTGGCTCAGTACCTGTGGTGGTAGAGCCGCCCTGATTATTTGATGGAGCACAACCAGCAAGGCCAAGGCCTGCGGCGGTGATTCCAGTCAGAGCAAAGAACGAACGACGGGAAAAACTGTCAGCCATATAATCACCCATTTCGTTAAAGGCCTACAGATATTCACTTAACTATACGAAATTGCTTGAAAATACTCCATAGCAGAAACATTCCCGTAACAACCTGGTTCACTATTTGTAACAAAGAAAACCCGCACCTAGTTTTAAGTGCGGGTTTTCAGAAAATTTATTGAATCTTTGTTACTCGTTAGAGATGTGAGTAGCAGGAACCAGCTTACCATCCTGGTAAATCATGCGCTCACGGGTACGCTCAATCTTTGGATCAGGGATTGGAATAGCCGAGAGAAGCGCCTTAGTGTAAGGATCTTGTGGGTTAGTAAAGACGTCTTCAGTCTCACCGTACTCAACAATCTTGCCCAGGTGCATAACAGCAACCGTGTCAGAAATATGACGAATAACAGCAAGATCGTGAGCAACAAAGAGATAAGAAATCTTCAACTGAACCTGAAGATCCTCAAGGAGGTTAATAATACCTGCCTGAATGGAAACGTCCAGAGATGCAATTGGCTCATCCAACAGAAGAATCTTTGGACTTGTTGCAAGAGCACGAGCAATAGCAATACGCTGACGCTGACCACCAGAGAACTGAGATGGGAAGCGGTCAACATAGTCTGGGTTGATACCAACCAGACGCATAAGCTCGCCAATACGAGTATTAATATCCTCTTTGTTCCAACCCTGTGCCTGAAGTGGCTCAGCCAAAACGTCATAGACAGGCATACGTGGGTCCAGAGAACTCATTGGATCCTGGAAGATAACCTGAAGATCTTTGCGAAGCTCTCTACGCTGTGCTGCGTTCTTAAGCTCAGCAACATCTTTGCCAAGGACCGTAATACGGCCATCCTCAGGTTTCAGCAAATCCATAATCTGCATCAGAGTTGTTGACTTACCAGATCCAGACTCACCGACAAGCGCAAGAGTTTCTCCCTCATGGATCTCAAAGCTTGCACGGTCGACAGCGGTCATAGTTCCCTTGCTGCGCCTAATAAAGCCCTTGCCCTGAACAGGGAATGTCTTTGTAAGGTTTTCAACCTTAAGCACAACAGGTCGCTCGTTACGAGGAACATCAACCCACTTTGGAAGGATTGGCTCAAAATCTGGATACACCTCAGCATAAGTGAGGTTCTTCTCGCAAATCTCCTGAAGGTGGTGGCAAGATGCCAAGTGACCCTCGGCAGCATTTGCAGGAAGCAGCACTGGCTCTTTCTTGGAGCATTCATCAGTAGCCATAGGACAACGTGGGTTAAATGGACAACCAGTTGGAATAGCGGCAAGTGATGGTGGATTACCCTTAATAGGAACAAGCCTGTGCTCTGCCTGAAGATGAGGTTTTGGAACAGCGCCCAGAAGACCCATGGTATAAGGATGCCTTGGCTCAGCAAAAAGTGTATCAACACTTGCGCGCTCTACGCCACGGCCTGCATACATAACCATAATGTCATCAGCGGTACCTGCAACAACACCAAGGTCGTGAGTAATCAGGACAACTGCTGCGCCAGTCTCTTTCTGTGCAACCTTCAAGACGTCAAGAATCTGAGCCTGAATAGTTACGTCAAGAGCGGTGGTTGGCTCGTCTGCGATGATGATGTCAGGGTTGTTTGCAATAGCAATTGCAATAACAACACGCTGGCGCATACCACCAGAGAACTCATGTGGGAAAGAATCCAGACGATTCTCTGGATCAGTAATACCAACAATGGAGAGAAGCTCAATACAACGCTTACGAACGTCTGCCTTGCTCATGTGAGGATTATGAGTAAGCAGAGCTTCTGCAAGCTGATCTCCAATAGAGAACATTGGAGTTAAAGCAGACAGTGGATCCTGGAAGATCATAGAAATCTTAGTGCCACGAAGCTTTGACATCTCTTCATCGGTCTTACCAATGAGCTCCTCATTACCAAGCTTAATAGAGCCTGTAACGTGAGCATTGTCATCAAGAAGACCAATAAGAGACAGGGCGGTTACTGACTTACCAGAGCCGGACTCGCCTACGATACCAAGGGTACGGCCACCCCAGAGGTCAAAGTTAACACCGCGAACTGCGTCTACACGACCAGCCTCAGTATTAAAGGATACCTTGAGATCACGAACGGAAAGAACTGGCTCTCCTGTTGGAGCACCCTTTGGACCGTTTGATTCAAGCAGCTCGTAGCGAAGGACATCGTCCATCTCTACACTTCCCTGCTTTGTTGAAGTAGTAGTAGTGTCAGACATTATGCACGCTCCGTAGTTTCTTCAGAAACGATGCTTCCCTCAAGATCACCGAGCTGAGCGTCATCCTTGGAAGAATCCTCTTCCTGATCTTTAACGCTACCAGCAGCGCGTGAATAAGGGTCAAAGGCATCGCGAAGGCCGTCGCCGATGAGCTGCAGGCCAACACAAACAACAATCAGAAATGCCGATGGAATCAGAATCATCCATGGAGTAGTAAGCATTGCAGAAGAACCAGCACTCAAGAGATAACCAAGAGAGGTATCTGGTGCCTTGATACCAAGACCCAAGAAGCTGAATGCAGTCTCAGAGTTAATGCCACCAATAACAGCCAAGACCAAATCAATAATAAGAATTGAGCCAAGGTTTGGAATAAGGTGACGAATAATGATGGTAAATGGTGGCACACCCATATACTTAGCGGCCTTGACGTAATCTCTCTCACGCAAAGACAGAGCCATGGTGCGGATAGTACGTGCACGACCAATCCAACCAAAAGCAGTTAGACCAAAGATAAGCATGAGCCAACCAGACTCACCGCCAGATGCTCGAACAATCATAGCAACCAGCAAGAAGCTAGGAATGACCATAAGCATATCAAGAAGCCACATACCAATCTTCTCTGGAACGCCACGAACATATGCAATGGCAGTACCAATAATTGCAGAAATGATAGTGGTCAAGATTGCATAGCTGATACCAATGGTCAAAGAACGGCCAAGGCCGTGGACAACACAGGCATACAGATCAATACCAGCACCATCAGTGCCAAACCAATGCTTTGCATTAGGAGCCATGTTAATTGCAGTAAAGTCAGCATCTGTGTAATTAAACGGGGTGGCATATGGTCCAAAGACTGCAATAAGAACCATAATTCCAAGAATAATCAAACCGATTACTGCAGAACGCTGGCGGAAGAAACGCCTTGCAATCAGACCAGCATAGCTAATTCTTTTAACTTCTTTGTTGTCAGACTTAGCATCTGCCTGAAGCTCACGCTCTGCATTAGTAAGGCCTGCATCAATGGAGACGTTTTTCTCGTCTTTATTCTGAAGCTCTTCTTTAGACATGTCCGCCTCCTTAGCTCATCTTAATTCGTGGATCAAGAGCAGCAGCAAAGAGGTCAGCCAGAAGAGCGCCAACAAGAGTCATTGCGCCAGAGAAAGCTGCAACTGCAACTGCACCGTGAATATTGTTGTTGTTAATACAGTTAATGAAGTACTCACCAAGACCGTGAATTGCAAAGACCTTCTCGGTCATAACGGCGCCAGTGAAAATACCTGCAAGTGAGAAGGCAACTGAGACAGCAGTTGGAATCAAAGAGACGCGAAGAGCATGTTTACGAATTGCCTTCTTGCGAGTAAGTCCCTTTGCACGAGCGGTACGAACATAATCTGCATGCATCTCGTCAAGCAGGTACGTACGCTGAGAGAGGTGGTAACCAACGGAACTTACGATAGTAAGAACAATGGTTGGAAGAATAATATGCTGTAGGAAGTCAATAAGCCAAGTGAAGAAGTTTCCGGTATCTCCACTGGAAAGATCGGTAACGTAGAAAATACGAGAACCGGCACGTGCGTTTATCTCGATTGCTGCAAAAACAATCAAAATTGCCATAACAACAGTTGGGATAACCAGCAGAATCGAAGCAACACCACTTAAGAAGCGGTCTTGCCACTGATATTGACGCTGCGCAGTGTAAACACCCAAGCTAACGCCAATAACAACAGACAAGACAGTTGCAGGAGTCATAAGCAGAATAGAAGCCATGAACCTAGAGCTCATCTCACGGTTAACATTATCGCCCGTTGGAGTCATACCAAGATCAAACTTAGTAAGCAGATTGGTAATCCAGACCTGATAACGCTCGATAACCGGGGTCTTATCATTCAGATTAGTTCTATACAGGTTTTCCTCAATAGACTCCTGTGGAGGACGTGGAGTACGCTGCTCAAAGTTGGAGCGTGGGTTCATAAACGATGATGCGAGGAAGAATGTGAGTGAAGTTGCAACAAAAATCATCACAATGTAGCTCAAAACCCTCTTTGTAACGTACCAAACAAACCGTGCCATTGACTCTCCTCACCGCCTTGCGCTTATCCGTCTGATAAGCGAGGTTTTCTCGGTATGGCAACCTAGCATTCCTACAACAAACATGCCGTGAATACACAGCAAAGTATGATTTTACCATGGAATAGTAGTTTGACTGAACCTATATCTAAGATAAGCCGTCGTTACATACCAGTCCTAGTAAAACGTATCCACATATAATGACTGTTTAAATCCAGCTTATAGGGCTAAATTTGATTTGTTTACATATGAGAAACGTTATTGAAAATTCTGTTAAGAAGTAAAAGAAAACTACTATCTGTCGCGCCCGGCCTTTTTGCCGGTGTCTTCATCAGCAAATTTTCACATGCTCCGCAGGCTACGGATAAAAAATGCCGAGAAACTCGGGTTTCTCGGCAGGTAATTCAAATATGCAAGCGACTGCTTAGCCAATAGCGCCAACAGGGAATGTGAGAGCCATCACAATAGCGCAGACCAAGAAGATGGTTGTGGTGATGATGGTGAGGCGATCAAGGTTTTTCTCCATAATGCCTGAACCAGCGCTTGCGTTATACATAGATGCAGCAATCATGTCAGAAACGCCGGTGCCCTTTCCGGAGTGTGCCAAAACAAGCAGCACCGTCAAAATGCCAGAAAGTACAAACAGCACTAAAAGAATTGTATTCAGAACGCCCACGAGGTTCCCCCTCTTGCTGGCGAGAAAATCCAGCCCTAGTTATTTTCACGTACAACAGAAAAGAATAGCACACGCCACTCCCCTTTGGGAATGACGTGTGCCAAGTTGCAAAACAAACAAGAACTTAACAGATGGGACAAGCTTCTCACCGGTGGTAAAGAGCTTTGTCAGAGTTTAGTTCATCGCGCTCTTTACCATTGCAACGAAGGAATCAGCCTTGAGAGATGCACCACCAACAAGTGCGCCGTCGACGTCCTCTTTCTCGAGGAAGCCACCAACGTTCTCTGGCTTTGCAGAACCACCGTAAAGAATACGGATACCGTCTGCAATTTCTGCGCCAAAGATCTCTACCAGGGTCTTACGGATTGCGCCGCAGACTTCCTGTGCGTCATCAGCAGTTGCAGTCATACCAGTACCAATTGCCCAGATTGGCTCGTAAGCAATAACGTACTTGGAAGGATCTGTAATCTCTAGACCCTTGGTATCTGCCTTAATCTGGTCAACAACAAACTGAACGTGAGTACCAGCATTACGAACCTCAAGAGACTCGCCGCAGCAAGAAATAGGAACGATGTCATGAGCCATCAGTGCCTTTGCCTTGCGGTTAATGTCCTCGTCGGTCTCGCCAAAGTAGCCACGACGCTCGGAGTGACCAATGATGCAGTAAGTTGCACCAACAGAGGTCAGCATTGCTGGAGAGGTCTCACCAGTAAATGCACCAGACTCCTCCCAGTACACATTCTGTGCAGAGAGAGCAACAGAAGAGTTGGCCTGGGTAAGAACCTCAGAGACACCCTTAAGGTCTACAAGAGGTGGAGCAATAACAACATCAACGTTTCCAGTACCGGAAGCAAGCTGATCAACAATTCCCTGAGCAAGCTCAACACCCTCAGCGAAAGTCTCATTCATCTTCCAGTTACCTGCGATCATACGATTACGCATCGAGAAGCGCCTCCACTCCTGGAAGTGCCTTACCCTCAACGAGCTCCATGGAAGCGCCACCACCAGTGGAGATCCAGCTCATCTTGTCAGCAAGGTGGAACTTGTTAACTGCTGCAACAGAATCGCCGCCACCGATGATGGAAGTGCAATCAGCATCTGCAACAGCACGAGCAATAGCCTCGGTGCCCTTTGCAAACTGGTCAAACTCAAAGACGCCCATAGGACCATTCCAGAAGACGGTCTTTGCGCCCTTGATTGCCTCAGAGTAAAGCTCAACGGTCTTAGGACCAATGTCCATACCCATGCGGTCTGCAGGGATCTGGTCAGAAGGAACTACCTCACCAACAGCGTCCTCACCAAAGTGATCGGTAACAACGTTGTCAACAGGAAGCAGAATCTTAACGCCCTTCTCCTCTGCCTTCTTGAGCATCTCACCTGCGCGCTCAATCCAGTCTGGCTCCTGAAGAGAAGTACCAACGGTATAACCCTTAGCCAGGAAGAAGGTGTATGCCATACCGCCACCAATGATGAGGGTATCAGCGGAATCAATGAGGTGATCAAGAACACCAATCTTGGAAGAAACCTTGGAACCACCAACGATAGCTACAAGTGGGCGCTCTGGGTTAGAGAAGATAGAGGTAAGAGTGTCAACCTCTTTCTCAAGCAGGAAGCCAGCATAGGCAGGAAGGTAAGCTGCTGGTCCAACAACAGAGCCCTGTGCACGGTGAGCAGTACCAAATGCATCAAGAACAAAGATGTCACCATAAGATGCAAGGGTCTTTGCAATCTCTGGATCGTTCTTCTTCTCACGCTTGTCAAAACGGACGTTCTCAAGAACAAGAACCTCGCCGTCCTTGAGTGCGTCTACAGCCTCACGGGCCTTCTCGCCATAGGTGTCCTCAACAAACTTAACCTCGCGGCCAAGAAGCTCAGCAAGCTTCTCTGCAGCTGGGCGCAGGGAAAGCTCTGGCTGGAAGCCGGTGCCATCTGGACGGCCAAGGTGGCTCATCAGGATGACCTTTGCGTTGTGGTCGAGAAGATACTGGATGGTTGGAAGTGCAGCGCGAACGCGGGTGTCGTCAGTAACAACGCCGTCCTTTAGAGGCACGTTGAAGTCAACGCGCATAAGTACGCGCTTACCATCAACATCTGCATCGCGGACAGTCTTCTTTGTAAAAGCCATGTCACTCCTTTAAATACGTTTCCAACAAAAGAAGGCGCGATCGCGGCAGATGCTGCGACCGCGCCCAAGGCGTCTATGTAACTAGAACTTAAGCAACGAACTTCTCGAAGTACTTGATGGTGCGGACCATCTGAGAAGTGTAGGAGTTCTCGTTGTCGTACCAAGAGGTGACCTGAACAAGAGTGGTGCCATCGCCAAGGTCAGAGCACATGGTCTGAGTTGCGTCGAAGATGGAGCCGTGGGTCTCGCCGACGATATCGCGGGAAACGATGTCATCCTCGTTGTAACCAAAGGTCTCTGGGATGGTCTCTGCATATGCCTTCATTGCAGCGTTGACCTCGTCAACGGTGACCTTCTTGTCAACAACAGCATAGAGGTTGGTGAGGGAGCCAGTTGGCGTAGGAACGCGCTGAGCAGCACCAATGAGCTTGCCGTTGAGCTCAGGAAGAACAAGGCCAATGGCCTTTGCAGCACCGGTGGAGTTAGGAACGATGTTCTCTGCACCAGCACGGGAACGACGGAAGTTACCCTTGCGCTGTGGGCCGTCGAGGATCATCTGATCACCAGTGTATGCGTGAATGGTGGTCATGATACCGGACTTGATAGTTGCGAAGTCGTTAAGACCCTTTGCCATAGGAGCAAGGCAGTTGGTGGTGCAGGAAGCTGCGGAGATGATGTTGTCATCTGCAGTGAGGGTCTCGTGGTTAACGTTGAAGACAATGGTTGGGAGGTCATTGCCTGCAGGAGCAGAAATGACAACCTTCTTAGCACCAGCGTTGATGTGAGCCTGTGCCTTGTCCTTAGAAGTGTAGAAACCGGTGCACTCAAGAACAACGTCAACGTTGAGATCGCCCCAAGGCAGGTTGTTAGCGTCTGCCTCCTTGTAAATAACAATCTCGTGACCGTCAACGATGATGGAGTGGTCAGTTGCCTCTACCTTGTGATCGCGGGAATAGTTGCCCTGAGTAGAGTCATACTTCAGAAGATATGCAAGCATCTCTGGAGAAGTAAGGTCGTTGATTGCAACAATCTCGGAACCCTCGTGACCAAACATCTGCCTAAATGCAAGGCGACCAATGCGGCCAAAACCGTTAATAGCAACCTTTACTGCCATACGTAATGCTCCTTTCGGTGACCCAGAGCCATTCTCCGGATTCATTAACATTTAAACCGTACACCGAGTATTTTACCGCACTCGCCGATAACTTATGCATCTTTTTCTAAATCCTGAACGATTTTTTCCAAACGAAGCAATCGGTGATACATGGCGGACTTGGATACGGGTGGTACAAACGACTCCCCCAGCGCTGATAATGACAGCTCAGGGTTATCTTTTCTCGCAAGACAAAAATCTCTGACCGCTGGCGGCAGAGCTCTGAGTCCAATGAGTTTCTCGGCCTTTTCTATGAGCGCTAACTGATCTGCCGCTGCATTTGAAGAGCGTGTTTGATTTGCCATTTCTGCGTTGACAACTCGGTTGACGTTATTGCGATAATGCTTTTGCACACGCGTAAATGCAATAGCGCGCGCCATAGTTGGCGCACCAATCTCTCGCAAAAACTTAATGATATCGTCAGAGCTCTTAAGGTAGACAGCATAAATTTCTCTGGTACGCATGAGCGCATTGGTATGACGATTACGGTGGTTAAGGCGAGCCTTAACGCCAATAGATCCCATGAGTTTTACCAGCTCAGAGGCAAATCTTTCACCCGAGACAGCAATCTCTAGGTGAAAATCTTTTAAGGGATCAGCCAAAAATCCGCCCGCCATAAACGCTCCGCGCAAAAAAGCACGCTGCGCTTGCTTGGTGCGAATAACACTCTTTGGAATGCCGCTTACCAGGCCTTCTCCCGGTATGTAAATACCAAGGGCAGAAAGCGCTTCTGCAAGCGAATCCTGATTGGAAATCTCAAGTAAATAGTTGCGTTTTTTATGCATGATAGAGCGGCGGTACTCAACGGAAGTACCCAGATCAAACAAACGACGAGAAGAACTAATAACTGTTCGGGCTACCGTGCCTGTCTCGGTAACAATGCGAACGGCAAATTTACCAGGACCGTGCATCGACAACGTTCCAGAAACACGAATAAGCGCAGAAAGCTGGGCTAATTCACAGTCCGTCTGAATTTCTGGTACGCTGACCAGCTCATTTTTAACCAAGGCAGTATAGGACATGACAGACTAACTTCTACTCAGCCTGCTGAGACTTTTTCTGAGCCGCATCAAGATCGCGATGGAACAGCGTTACGCGATAGCCCTGGCTGGTAAGATGCTCTGCCGTAGCACGTGCGATTGCAACGCTTCTATGCTGGCCGCCCGTGCAACCTACCGCAATAGAGAGCAAGCTTTTGCCTTCCTGCACATAGCCAGGCATAACCACATCAAGCAGCTCAAACCAAGACTTAAGGAATTTCTTAGTAGTGCCATGCTGAAGGACAAACTGAGCTACTGGCTCATCAAGACCGGTAAGTGGTCTGAGCTCTGGATCATAGTAAGGATTAGGCAGGAATCGCACGTCAATCATAAGATCAGCCTCAACGGGCAAACCATTTTTGAAGCCAAAGGAAAACACGCTAACATCCATAAGCTGCTGTTCAGCAAGCTCTGAAAATGCGCGACGAAGACGGCTCTTGAGCGTATTAGTACGCATAGACGAGGTATCTAGGACCACATCTGCCAGCGCTTTTATGTCCTGAAGCTGTGCGCGCTCCCTAGAAATTGCAGATGAGAGATTTTCTCCCTCCTGCGCTAAAGGATGACGACGGCGGTTCTCGCTATAGCGACGCATAAGCACTTCGTCTGAAGAGTCCAGATAGACAATCTTGTACGTGAGCTCGTGATCTGCAAGAGACTTCAGAGCTTCAGAGATGTCATCAAAAAGACCTTGCGAGCGCAAATCGCAGGTAACGGCCAAGTGGCGGCCAACACCCGTATTAATGCCCACAAGGTTAGAAAGCTGCAAAATAAGAGCTGGTGGCAGGTTATCAATGCAGAAATAACCCATGTCCTCAAACACATGAAGCGCCTGCGTACGACCCGATCCAGACATACCCGTAATAATGACAATGTCGGGAATAACTGAAGATGTAGGATCGTTTTTCTTCACAGGCGCTCCTTAAATACGTGACGAGAAAACCTTACCGCTCCAAGCGTTAATCCTCAAGTGCTGCAGCAAACCAAGAAGTAATTGAAGTTGGATGTGTAATGGCTGTACCTGAAACAACTGCCCAAGCGCCTGCATCCAGAGCATCTTTTGCGTCTTGTGGTGTGTGGACGTGACCCTCGCAAATAATGGCAATACCTGGGAATTCAGTAGTTGCCTGCTGGAGAAGGGCAATGTCCGGGCCATCGTCAAGCGTTGTATCAATAGCGGCCTTGTTGTGAGAAAGTGTAGTTGAAACAAGGTCACAACCAGCGGCAACAGCGCGACGGATGTCATCCATAGTCATGCAGTCAGCCATAATCAGCACGTCAGACTCTGTACGCAGAGTTGCAACAGTCTCTTCAAAGGTTCTACCATCAGGCCTTGGACGGTCTGTTGCATCCAGGGCAACAACATCTGCGCCGGCGTGAATACAAGCACGCGCATGACGAAGCGTAGGAGTAATGTAGACACCCTCATGACCCTCTTTCCAGAGGCCAATAACAGGAATTTCAACTCTGCCTTTAATGGCAGAGATGTCAGACAAACCCTGGCACCTAATAGCTGCAGCGCCGCCAAGCTCACAGGCGCGAGCAATCTGAGCCATGGTCTCTGGATGCCTCATAGGCTCACCAGGATACGCCTGGACGCTGACAATGAGTTTTCCTTTAAGTGACTCAACAAGCTCTGAATATGCCACGGTATTCTCCTTACCAGAATGTACAAACTTTTATGATATGCATCTTTCTGCGAGCCAAGTCAGCAAGCTAGTTAGTGACTTGGCGCTTCTTGCCTAAAGACGCGTCTCTAAATAGCCAGGTAGAACAAGGTTTTCTGCAGCTCCAATAAGAGGAGCTTCTCCACCAAGCGTGCCCTTCACAAGAGGCGTTGCCTGAACAGGTGGCATTGCCTGCAGTTTAAATGCAGATGCAAGCGCCTCGTGCCAGTACTTGCCACACTCTGCAACGGAACCAGACAGAATGATGACAGAAGGGTCAAGCATGTTGCACATGCTTCCCAGAACCTCACCAAGTGCGCGGCCCGAGCGCTCCTCTGCAGCCTGCGCGATCTTCTCGCCAGCAAGAGCCCTGCGGTCAATCTCTGCGCCATCAAGAGCGGAGCCATCTTCAAGCGTATCGGAGCCGCCAAGGCGGACGTACTCGCGAATAATGCCAGGACCTGCAGAAACAGGCTCAAGGTGAGAAGTTCCACCACAAGGACAATCAACGCCTGCAGCTGCTGGAGTTGCAACGTGACCAATGTGACCAGCCTCGTCGTGAGCGCCCAGCATCAAGATGCCGTGGTTCACAAAGGCGCCACCAATGCCCGTGCCAACTGCTACGGTTAAAACGCTATCTTTGCCATGGCCAGCACCGTGACGAGCCTCGCCCAGAGCGTGAGCGTGAACGTCATTAAGAACGCTGCACGGAAGGCCAAACTCACTGGTAACTGCAGAGCCAAGAGCGGTTCCGCCCCAGCCGGGCATAAGCTCATTTGCGTAGGTGATGTCGCCCGTACGAGGGTCAACAACACCAGCAGAAGAAATACCCACGCCAGAGATGGTAAGGTCCAGCTCTTGTGCACGAGCAAGAGCCTCTCTAATTGCCTGGAGAACGGTGGCAAGAACTTGCTTGCCGCCCTCTTTTGCGTTAGTTGGGACCTTCTTTACGGACTGGACGTTTGGAGCGTCAGTGCCGTTAAGGGTGACTATGCCGCAGGCAATTTTTGTGCCGCCAATATCAACAGCACAAACATGTGTTGGAGAAACAAACTTAGAGTCCATGATGTCCCCTCTTGTTTAGAGAAGGCCGTTTGCAATAAGAACCTGCTTGATTGCCTCACGGTTCTGGCCATCAAGTGGCTTAACAGGGCGAGGCATCTGGTCAGAATCAAAAATGCCCATGAGGTTAAGTGCGCACTTAAATGCGCCAACGCCAGCGCCATAGCCCTGAACGCCCGTGGTGACATCAAAGATGTGGGAAATCTCGTTGAGGCGATCCTGCTCACGCTTGACCTCTGCCCAGTTGCCTTCCTGAGCTGCCTTCCACATGCGGACGTAGCCCTCTGGCGCAACATTAGCAAGGCCAGGGACAGAACCGTCTGCACCAGAAAGAAGGGCGCCGTCAACAACAATCTCATGGCCGGTCAGAAGGGTCAGAGGGTGACCGTTCTTCTCGTTCTCCTGAACAAGATACCTGAAAGAGACGTCATCGCCAGAAGAGTCCTTAACGCCTGCAAGAACACCCTCTGCGCCAAGACGAGCAAGCATCTTCCAAGGAAGTTTAGTGTGAACGCAGACAGGAATGTCATACGCAAACAGAGGTGCATCCAGCTCCTGGTGAAGGATGCGGAAATGCTCCTCAACATCAGCTGGGCCGCCAAGTGCGTAGAAAGGAGCGGTTGCTACAAGAGCATCTGCACCCAGTGCGAGGGCACGGCGACCGTGCTCAAGGACGCGCTCGGTCTCGGTATCAATGATGCCCACAAGAACCGGAACGCGATGATCAACAATGCGCACAGCCTCGAACACAATCTGATCGCGACGCTCATCAGTTGCAAAAACAACCTCGCCAGAAGAGCCAAGGAAGAACAAGCCATCTACGCCAGCCTCAATGAGACGATTAATGGAGCGCTCAAACGACACAACATCAAGCTGATGGTCTGGGGTATCTGGGGTTACAACTGGTGGAACGACACCGCTAAATGGTACTTTACTGGACATACTTTATCCTTTCACACGTTGGAAAATCCAACTAGTTTCATACAACAATGTACTGAACAAACTGACCGAATACCTGGTCAATCGAATATTCAAATAACCTACGTAATTATAATCCGATCGGTTACGTTAGAGAGCCGATATAACCTCGCAGAGATAGCTGATTTGCTCGTTCTCAAACTGATTGATGCGCTCGTGGCCAAACTTGGGGTACACGCGCATTTGCTTCTGTCCTGGCAAGCGATTATACAGCGCAAACGTTCCTTCAGTTGGAGCGCTCTGGTCCAGCAGAGCCGTGCCGATAAGCGCCGGCACACGCACTAGCTCTGCTGCGCACGCGCTGTCGAGAAGACCGACCACGTCGATAGCTGCATCTGACTGCGGAGTGTCTCCGCACCCGACAACCGTGCGCAGGGTTGTTGCGTTGTCGGCAAAGAGCGGGTTCAGCGCCATGGTAGCGCTCACTGCCTTGGGCAGAAGAGCGGTTACGAACAATGCTTGCGAGCCGCCCAGGCCTTCTCCCCAGGTGACGGTGGTACAACCAAGGAAGCGCGAGGCAACCGCAGTAGTTACCAGCGCGTCATCGATGAGCTGCTTGAGCGTAGAGACGTCGGCGCCATCTGGGTTAATGAGCGCGTGAGCAAGCTCCTCTGCGCTAAACGCTCCCCTCCAGGCATCTTTGAGTTGAGGCTCGCACGGACGAGCTTCCAAAGCCACAACAGGTAGTCCTAGCGCCGTGAAACGCAGAAGATGCAGCCAGCTGCGCGCTCCCCGGCCAAGATCGGAGAAGAGCACTACTGCAGGAACGTCTGTTGAGGCAGGCAACGCTTCTGTTGTCGCAGATAAAACCCCTGCTGCCAACGCACCTACTGGAAGAATGACGCGAGCGCTCAACTGAGTCTGATCAGTTGAGGTGAATGTGATGCGCTTAAACACTGCAGTCTGCGCAGCAGATGGCAGCTCAAAAACATTCTCTACCTGTGCGTTTTGCGCAAACGCTACAGATGTCTCCCAAAATGATTCAAAGTTTGATGGTCTCAGCCACGCACCGCGATAAGAGCGAGCGGCTTCAAGTCTTTGTGTTAAGCCTCTCATGCCTTCACCTCGCCTTCTGCTTGAGCAGGAAAAGATGAGTCCAGCGCTTCAAGAGCTTGCTCTCCCTTGTCTGAGCAGAAAAAATCGATGATTTTATCGTCAAAATCGCCAATCTCTTCATGCGCATATCCGGGGTAAAGAAGATGCCTCTTTGGGCAGGTCAGGGCATTATAAGCCGCAAACTGAGCCTCGGGAGGAACTACCGGATCGTCAAGTCCGGTGCCAAAAAGCACAGGACAAGTAACCATACGTGCAAAATTGACTGAGTCAATGTAAGCAAGCTTTGCAAAAACCTCATCAACGCGAGAGCCATCTGCGTCAAACCAGCGGGAATAATAGCGAATACCCTCGTAGGCTACCTCATCAGCATTAAGTTCCCACACACACCTAAAATCAGTGAGGAAGGGGTAAAGAATTGCTGCCCTATTAATAAGATTCTGATTAAGTGCGCAGGCAGCAAGACCAATTCCGCCACCCTGGGAGGCACCATTTACAAAAACACGGTCTGTATCAATTCCTTCTAGCTCGCGGACAATCCTGCAGAGCAAACGAATATTCTGATACAGGTGAACGTAGTAAAGGTCCTCTACTGGTCCATCCAGTCCAAGCACCAAGTGACCAGAGACGGTAGTGCTCTTATACGAGCTTCCGTCCAAACTACGGCCACCCTGTCCAGGATTATCAAGCGCAATGAGTGAGCAGCCCATGCCTAAAAATGAGCTCTGTTCAAACCAACTGCGAGAAGATCCTGGATAGCCATGGAACTGTAAAACAAGCGGAGTTTGTACGCCTGAGACAGTCTGCGGTCGCAGGTACTTTGCGTAGACTTCTGCCCCATCAATACCCACAAACGTCAGGTCAAAAAAATGAGCTAAAGCAGTTGACGTAACTTCTGTTGAAGGGACAATTTGCCAGCTTAGAGGAGCGTTATCCGCTTCCTCCATGCGTGCCTTCCAAAACGCCTCAAAATCCGAAGGATAGGGCGTTAAAGCATGAGCTGCCTTCAATTCTGCAAGCTCAAGCGTTTCTTGGTGCATTGATCCACCTAACAAGCTAAAAGAGCGCAGCCTAAGCTGCGCTCTGGTCAAACAAAAACGTAAGCGCTACTCACCCAGTTTAGGATGAAGCAAAGATGGTGCAGCACCCAAAAGCGTCTTAGTGTAAGGATCTGTTGGATGCTCAAAGACCTGCTTAGCAGGACCATCTTCCATAATCTGGCCGTGATTCATAACAATAATGCGGTCAGAAACATAGCGGACAGTCTGAATATCGTGCGAAATAAAAATCATCGAGAGACCCAGCTCAGACTTGAGGTCGGTGAGCAGGTTCAAGATCTGTGCGCGAACAGAAACGTCCAGTGCGGAAGTAGGCTCGTCAGCAATAATTGCCGATGGATTCAGAGAAAGAGCACGTGCAATTGCAACACGCTGACGCTGACCACCAGAGAGCTGACCAGGAAGAGCGCGAAGCGCTGAGTGTGGAAGTCCAACAAGACCGACAAGCTCATTAATACGGGCTTCTCGCTCCGCCTCTGTTCCTACCTTATGCACGAGCAGTGGATCCATGAGCTGGTCTTTAACAATCATACGAGGGTTAAGAGCAGTTGCTGGGTCCTGGAAGACAACAGAGACAACGCGGCCAATCTGCTTTCTAAGCTCTGGAGTACGCTTGGTAACATCCATTCCCTTGAAGTACACATGGCCGGACGTTGGTGACTGAAGGCCACACATGACATTTGCGGTAGTGGACTTTCCGCAGCCAGACTCACCAACAATACCAATGGTCTCACCAGGCATAAGCTTGAGAGAAACATTCTGTACTGCGTGAACCTTATTAGGCTTAAAGATTGAACCCGTACGTGTTTTAAACGTAACCGAAATGTCATCGAGGAAGATAATTGGCTGCTCTTCAGTTGTTGTAGCCATTTACCTCACCTCCTTTTGAGAACGCTCAAGGTAAGGCACAAGACCATGCTCCTTCAGATACTCATCAGGCAGCTCGGAGAAACGATGGTGCTTACCAGGAATCTCCTTGATAACAGGGTGAACCTCAAGTCCCAAATCTGGGTGGCTTGAACGAGGAGCAAACCTATCGCCTGCTGGGAAATCTTCTGGAGAAGGAACAGAACCTGGTACCTGGTGAAGTCTGGTACCGTCCTGTGCGCCTTCCTCAATGGAAAGAACGGAGCCGAGAAGACCGCGGGTGTACTCGTGAACAGGATTGGTCAGAAGCTCAGTAGTAGCTGCCTGCTCAATAACCTGACCTGCGTACATAACGGTAATCTCAGAAGCAACCTCTGCAACAAGTGCAAGGTCGTGGCTAACAAAGATCATTGCAAAGCCAAGGCGACGCTGGAGGTCATTTAAGAGCTTGATGACCTGCTTCTGAACAGTAACATCCAGAGCAGTTGTTGGCTCGTCGCAGATAACCAGTGAAGGATCGCGGGTGAGCGCCATAGCAATCAGAACACGCTGACGCTGACCACCAGAAAGCTCATGTGGATAAGACTCAAGCGTACGCTTTGGATCCAGACCAACAAGCTCCAGAAGCTCCTCAGCAGAACGAGTGCCTCCCCTGCTGGTAAGTTGCTTCATCTGAGAAGAGATAAGCATGGAAGGGTTCAGCGAAGACAGAGCATCCTGGTAGACCATTGCAAGCTCGTGACCAAGCAGCTTGCGGTGCTCTTCTTTGGAGAGTTTCAGGAGGTCTTGGTCTTTGTAGAGAACCTGACCAGTAATGGTCTCTTTTGGATCTGTCAGACCCATGATGACCTTGGTGGTAATAGACTTACCGCAGCCAGACTCGCCAACCAGTGCCATGCACTGACCAGGACGAACATCAAAGCTTACGTGGTCAACAACCTTGACGTCTCCATGAGACTCAAAGCTAATGCAAAGATCTTTAACACTCAGCAATGGCGCAACATCAAAGTCTGGCTTACGCCTATCAGTTCTGGACAGCTCAACCTCTTTGAGTGCATTAAGTCTGCGCTCAAGAGACTCTGCCTGCTCTGCATAGGCACGAACTGGATCAGATGCCAAGATGTCATCTGCACGCCTGGAATCAGAGTTCTCTGTATCTACAGGAGCGCCAGGCGCTGCTGCCATAGCATCAGTAAGACCCTCGGAGAGGATGTTCAGCGCCAGGCAAGTCATCATAATAGCTAGGCCTGGGAAGAATGCCTGCCACCAGCGACCAGCAAGAACGCCGGCACGAGCATCAGCCAGGATGTTACCCCATGTTGGAGTTGGCTCTGCAATACCTGCACCAATGAAGGTCAGGGATGCCTCAAAGATGATTGCGTCTGCAACAAGCGTAACGGTAAAGACCATGATTGGAGCAATGCAGTTACGAAGAACATGCTTCCACAGAATCCATGGTGCACGAGCACCAGAAACAATGGTTGCCCTTACGTAATCTTCGCCGTACTCGCTTACGATATTTGCGCGAACAATACGAGCAATCTGTGGCGTATACATAAAGCCAATAGCAAAGATGATTGAAGGAACGCTGTTACCCAGAATAGAAACAAAGACTGCTGCAAGAGCAATGCCTGGGAACGACATGATGATGTCGAGCACACGCATGATGACCTCAGAGACAGCCTTTCTAGAAACAGCTGCAATTGCACCAATAATTGAGCCACACAGCAGTGCCATACCAGTAGCGCCAAAGCCAATGACCAGTGAATACTGACCACCATAAAGCATACGAGAAAGAATATCGCGGCCCTTATCGTCAGTACCAAAAATGAAGCCATTACCTGGAGCCTGACGAGCGTTGAAAATCTCAAGTGGGTTATGTGGAGCAATAAAGTTTGCAAAGACAGAAGCAAGAACAACAAAGACAAGAATGACAAGAGCAATCTTGGAAGCTGTCTTCATCTTCTTAAAGCCACCAAAGGTTGAACCCTTTGCTGCAGCTTCTTCGAGCTTCTCGACTTGTTTTTTTCTAATTTGTACCATCGCACTACACCGTCCTAATGCGTGGGTTAATCAAGATGTACAACATATCAACAACAATGTTGATGATGATGAAGGACAGTGCAACGACAACAACAACGCCCTGAACAAGCATTGCCTCGTTACCCTGGATGCCCTCAAGAATTGCGGTACCCATGCCAGGAAGGTTAAAAATAACCTCGATAACAACGGCGCCACCCATGAGGTAACCAATCTTGAGGCCAAGCGTGGTTACAGGGGTAATAAGAGCGTTGCGCAGTACGTTTCTTGCGATGACGATTCGCTCTGGAATACCAGCACCGCGAGCAGTGCGGACATAGTCCTTATCCAGCTCCTCGACCATTGCGGTACGAACAATACGAGTCATCTGACCAGACATTGGAACCGCAAGTGCAAATGCCGGCATAATCATACGGGCAAGGTAGCCGCCAAGATTTACCGTAGGATCTGGCAGTGCTCCAGAAGCAGGCAAAAGCTTGAGTGTAGACGCAAAGACCAGAATCAGAAGAACTGCCAACCAGAATGATGGCGTTGCAAGACCGGCAATTGAGAATACGCGGATGATTTGATCGGGCCATTGGTCTCTATAGAGAGCTGCAATGACGCCTAACGTAAACGAAACTATTGCACCAATAAAGAGACCCATAAAGGTCAACTGCATAGTTACTGGTAGAGCCTTTGAAATTCTTGCAGCAACTGAATAGTGAGAAGTGCCATAGGTACCCAGGTTTCCATGAGCAACATCACTGATATAACGTACATATCTCACAGGCCATGGATCATCAAGGCCATTCTCAATGTGATACTGCTGGATGGCTTCTTCAGAAGCAGACTCGCCTAAGGCATTGTATGCAGGATCTACATGCGAGAAAGACATTAGGAAGAATACGAGAAAGGTGACGCCTAGAGCCATAATCGGCAGCGCAATAAGACGGCGTCCGATAAGACGTAATAGGTTGTTCACTATCTCCCCCTCTCTCTTTAAAACAAACCGTACAAATAAAATTTGAAGAGACTTTGTGCACCTCAGGACGAAATTTTGCGCACAAGAGCCCGAGCGTTATAGGTAAAACGCTCGGGCCCCAATGTATGAGATGCTAAGCGCGTGATGGCAACAAATTAGCTAGCAGTAACTGTGTTGACATCAATGAAGGACAGACCGGTGGTTCCGATACCCTTGAAGCCCTTGAGAGCAACGCCGTTGCTGTTTGGCTTCTCGCTCCAGGAAGCGGTGAAGGTCTTAGCAAAGAGAACTGGGTACAGAGGTACGTTCTCAGCGATGATATCGAAGCACTCGTTCCAAGTGGACTGCTGATCAGCGCCAGACTGGCCAAGAGCCTTGCTCATGAGCTCGTGAAGCTTATTCCACTCAGCAGACTCCTTCCATGGGCAACGCTTGGTCATCCAGACATTATCGCCATACCACCAGTTGAGCAGCAGGTCGACGTCTGCACCGAAGCAGGAAGGATCGCCAGGGGCAAGCAGGATGTCCCAAGAGCCGTCAGCTGCGTCAATTGCAGCATAGGTTGCTGGAGAAGTATCGGAAACGATGCTTACGTTAAAGCCAAGTGCGTCGAGGTCGTTCTTGACCTGAGTTGCCATGGACTTAACCTGCTCGTTATCGGTGGTGCGAAGAACGACATCACCAGGAGTGATACCAGACTCAGAAATGAGCTTCTTAGCCTTATCAACATCGTGTGCATAGACAGTGGATGCCTTGTGATAGTTAGCAAAGGAAGAAGGAAGGTAGCTGGTGGCAACCTCAGCCTGACCAGAGAATGCGTTTGCAAGCATCTTGTCTGTATCAAGTGCATAGAGGCATGCCTGGCGAACCTTAACGTTGTCCCAAGGAGCCTTGCCAAGGTTGAACATTGCAAAACGGACACCAAAACCCTGAACAGCGTCAACAGTGCAGCCTGCGCCCTTGAGCTGTTCTACAGCATCTGCAGGAACCATTTCCATAGCAAGGGTGGTTCCGTCCTGCTGTGCAGTCAGACGAGCGGTTGGGTCCTTAAGGACGTCATAGTGGAGCTTATCGTCCTTAGCAGGAGTTGCGCCGTTGTAGTTTTTGTTAGGAACCAGGTCAAGAGTGTTGTCAGAGATGGACTCGTACATCCATGGACCAGAACCGACTGGCTGCTTCTTCATCTCATCCTGGGAGCTGCTTGCTGGGACAACGCGAACGATGGACAGACGCTCCTTGAGGAGGGAGAAGTTAGCAATAGTAGTCTTAACGGTGACAGTCTTGTCATCCTTCTTCTCTACGGAAGCAATTGGAGAAAGCATTGGGACGTAGACGCTACCCTTAGCAGCAGAACGGTTAAAGGACTCAACAACGTCATCTGCCTTTACCTCGTTACCATCAGAGAACTTTGCGCCGTCACGGAGGGTAATCTCAAAGGTGTAATCGTCAACCTTCTTAGGATCAGCAGTAGCGAGCTCATTGAAGGTGGAATAGTCATGGAAGTTTAGGCCATAGAGACCCTCAACTACCTGCCAGTTAACACCAAGGGCAAGTGCTGATGAAGTAGTAGATGGATCATAGTTCTGGGTTGAATAAGCGGTACCAGCAGTAATTGTGCCGCCGCCTTCCTTTCCAGATGGAGCCTCAGTTTTCTGCTGCTGTTGACCACCGCATGCGGTGAGACCAAGGCCAGCTGCTACAGTTGCTCCACCAAGGAAGCTGCGACGCGAAAGTGGACGGTTAATAAACTCGCTCATTTCTGCCTCTTTCTAAAAACTCTCCTTGCCACAACGTGGCACCAATGCCACTTGTGTGGCTTACATCTACATAACTATATGAAGAAAAAATATTTCCTCTGAACACAGTTCGCCCAACGGTATTAATTTCTCGCCCATTGGCCGCTCAAAATATGAAAACGTGTTTTGTTGTATTATTTACTGCATATAAATCTTAATAGCAGTTAAGAAGGCCCGCAGATAGCGGGCTTTATTATTATTTTACCTTGTTTAATATATAAAATATTTAACTAACTACATAAGTAGTAATCATTGTCAACTACCGTTTACCGATGATTTACTACCGTTTGCCTTTAGAAATTACGGATATGTTGTGGAGATTAGACAAGAGTCAGTCCAAAATGAACTGACTCTTGTCTTAGAACAGCGAAAACACACCAAGATTACTTAACTAAATCTACAACACGCTCAGGGTTCGCCATAAAATCTAGATATTCTTCCCCTAATCGGAAGCTAATAATTTCCGATACGTGAACATCTTCTTTTATAACTTCGAAATCTCCGTCATCTGGACTATAGCGCCCAAAATAACCATCTGATCGGTAGCTTGGAGGCCATCCATTTGTTCCTGCAACTGTCCAAACCAAGCACGGTAGTTTTTGCTTATGCATTTCTTGTAACAGCCCAGCGTTCCTTGTTTGAATCCACATTTTTGGAGTTCCAAAATAAGACCCAATGGCGAATAGTCCTAAATCTTGCTCAACTGTTCCAATAAGAGCTCCATGAGAACTTATTGTCCTATGTTCATTACTACTGGACCAGCTTTGCTAACGCCCAAAAACGGACCAGAGATAGTAGCGGTCTCTAAGTCAATATTTTCTGCGGATCCAAAATCAGACTTAAGACCATTTCTCTTATTCTCATATTGTTGCACAACATACTGAGCTGCCTGCTTTTTTAACTCTGGCAGTCTCATAGTATTCAACTTAAAAAACCAGTTGTTAATCAGTAAGCCACAAATAACAAGAACTACCAATAATGATGTGACCCCCAAAAGTTAGACTTTTATAGCGTAGCAGTTTATATGGCTGCT
>CAUTUQ010000006.1:0-90748 GCA_963542025.1 uncultured Atopobium sp.
AGATATTCTGCACAATTGCGGCCATATTACACATCAAATGAAGATAATCTGCATGATTGAGGTATTTTCAGCGTAATGTATACGTCTTTTTGACAGATTATCTGACTTAGGTGTGTTTTGAACTGCCTCCCATTTCTCGTGTCCAAGAAATGGGAGGCAGTTCAAAGTTGGCACAGGCGATATGAAAATCTTTTAGACATTGATTCGCACGTATTTTTCGGTGTGCGGTAGAATATTATTCGCAAGCGTTTTGTCTTGCACCTGTATGTAAAGTATTGCCAAAAACTTGGTGTTTACCACGTATGGTGCACAAAGTTTGACGCGTAGAAAGGAAGCCTAATGGCTGAAGATCAGTACATGCACCTTGTTATTGTTCGCCACGGTGAGTCTGAGTGGAACAAGCTCAACCTGTTCACTGGTTGGACTGACGTTGACCTTACCGAGACTGGTCACGAGGAGGCAGCAGCTGGCGGTCGTGCTCTTAAAGAGGCTGGCTACGACTTTGATGTTTGCTACACTTCTCTGCTCAAGCGTGCTATTCACACTCTGAATCATGTTCTTGATGAGCTTGACCGTAACTGGCTTCCTGTTCATAAGACTTGGCGTCTGAACGAGCGTCACTATGGCGCACTTCAGGGTCTCAACAAGGCTGATGCAGCTGCTGAGCACGGCGAGGAGCAGGTAAAGATTTGGCGTCGTTCCTTTGATGTCCAGCCACCAGCTCTTGAGCCAGGCGACGAGCGCGATCCTCACGTTCAGGAAATGTTCCGCGATGTTCCAGCAGAGGATCTTCCTTACACCGAGTGCCTGAAGGACACCATTGCACGTGCATGGCCTTACTTCGAGCAGGAGATCAAGCCACAGCTTGAGGCAGGTAAGCGTGTTCTTATTGCTGCACACGGCAACAGCCTTCGCGCTCTTGTTATGCAGTTTGAGCACCTCACTCCAGAAGAGATTCTTGAGGTTAACATCCCAACTGGTATTCCTTGCGCATACACCTTTGACAAGGATTGGAACATTGTAGACAAGCACTATATTGGCGATCCAGCTGTCATCGAGGCAAAGATTAACGCTGTCGCTAACCAAGGAAAAGCTAAATAAACAGCTTGCTAACACGCAATATTGTTAAGCAGAACGGGGTGGTTTAAAACCGCCCCGTTTTTTTTTGCCTACTTATAGAACCATGAAGAATACGCCCGCAGTAATAAAACCCACATTGAATAGTGTTACGATGTACCGCCGAGAAAAGAAGGGATTAAATGTATAAAAGAGAGCTCAACGCAAAACTTGTTCTTTCTGTAATTGCAACAGGAATTATGTCCTTCTCGGGAGTTGTCGTAGAAACTGCCATGAACGTGACGTTTCCAACGTTGATGGAAGAATTCTCCATTGGCACTTCAACGGTGCAATGGATGACCACTTCGTATCTTTTGATTCTTGCCATTATCATGCCTATGTCAACGTTTTTAAACAGGCGATTCAAAACTAAAAGCATCTTTACCGTAGCCATGATCTTCTACATCAGCGGTATTCTCTGTGGATTTGCTGCTCCAACGTTTATGTTATTGCTGCTTGGTCGCATTTTAGAGGGTATTGGCACCGGTCTAGCCCTACCTCTGATGTTCAACATCATTACCGAACAGGCCCCACTTAAAAACATGGGTGTCATGATGGGCATTGGCATGCTAGTTACCGCCGTTGCGCCTGCAGTAGGACCTTCGGCTGGTGGCTGGATTGCAGAACATCTTGGCTGGCGAATGATTTTTGCTGGTCTTCTCCCCTTCTTGATTGTGGCATTTGTACTGGGAATTAGTTCAATCCAACAGAGCCATGAGACTGAAGTTATTTCTTTTGATGTCTTTGGCTGGCTGCTGCTTACCGTAAGTTTTATTGCGCTCATCTTTGTAATTGACGAGTCCAGCGCGTTTGGCCTGCTTAGTATTCCTGTTTTGCTCGCAATTGTGATTTTTGTGGGCTCACTTACGCTCTTTGTACGTCACGAAAACTCCTTTAAGTACCAGGAGCTCTCTGATAAATCTTCAAAGATCCCCATCATTAACCTTGAGGTATTTAGCGAGAAGGGCTTTGTGCTCTCGCTCTTTGCTATTGTTGCTCTGCAATTTATTATTCTTGGTCAGTCATATCTTTTGCCTAATTTTTCCCAGCTGGTACTGGGTGCAGGCGCTACCGCAGCAGGAGCTCAGATGCTTCCAGGATGTGCTATTGGCGCAGTTATGGCACCAATTTCTGGCCAGATTTTAGACAAGCTAGGAGCTAAAAAGCCTATTGTTACAGGCATTCTTTGCTGCCTTACCAGCATGCTCCTTTTACTGCTCTTTGTTCACGTGCTTACCGTAGAAATGATCACATATATTTTTGCTATTTTTGCCATTGGCCAGGCACTTCAGATGGGAAACAATTTTACGGTAGCCTTGGGACATCTGCCAGAAGACCGCAAGGCAGATGGAAATGCCGTTATCAATACAATGCAGCAGCTCTTTGGCGCTATGGGTACCAGCGTTATTTCTGGTGTAGTAGCGGCTTCTCAGCTTGGAGCTACAAACTTGGCTACGAGCACCCTTGCAGGAGCTCAAAATGCTCTCTTTGTACTTGTATGCGTAGCTTGTATTCCTCTTGTTACCATGGGAATCGTGCTCTTTGTGCTACCTAAAATGACAAAATAAAGACGCGGCAACGGCATTTAAAAGAAAGCAAATTAAAAAGCTAGTTATCCAACAACGGATAACTAGCTTTTAATTTAGACGATCGAATAATCAAGCTACGACACAACAGCTGATAATTTCAATCCAATAAACACAGCAACTAGGCACGTTATAACATTGACCGCAATATTCACTCCTGCAGCAGTCCAGTTACCTGCTTGAATAAACGTAAGCGTTTCATTTGAGAAGGTCGAGAATGTCGAAAGTCCCCCGCAAAGGCCCACGGCTAAGAATAGCTTTACCTGCGGCTGAAGTGGACTTGCAAGATCAAGTCCCGTCACAAAGCCAATAATCAAACCTGCAACTACATTTGCAGCAAACGTACCAACCGGCAGGTTAGGAACCCACTGTTTAAAGAGGACTCCCAGCTGCCAGCGACCTAAACTACCAAGTGCCCCACCAAGAGCAACTGCTAAAGCTTCAATCACAATAAACGCACCTACTCCAGCTCGCGTGAGCCTGTATACAGCTGGTAATACTCTCCGTGCTTGGCAATAAGCTCATCGTGAGTACCACGCTCAATAATGCGACCATGCTCCAGGACCATAATGGCATCAGAGTTGCGAACCGTAGACAGCCTGTGAGCAATCACAAAGACGGTACGGCCTGCCATCAGGGCATCCATGCCCTTCTCGATAAGTGCCTCGGTACGTGTATCAATGCTGGAAGTTGCCTCGTCCAGAATGAGGACAGGAGGATCAGCAATTGCAGCACGTGCAATAGCCAGAAGCTGTCTCTGACCTTGGGAAAGGTTAGCGCCATCTGAAGTAAGCACGGTGTTGTAACCACGGGGCATACGGCGGATAAATTTATCTGCGTTTGCAATCTTTGCCGCAGCAATAACCTCGTCGTCAGTGGCATCTAGCTTGCCAAAGCGAATATTGTCCGCGATGGTACCTGTGAACAGGTGAGTGTCCTGCAGAACAATGCCAAGAGAAGACCTTAGTGCAGATTTCTTGATGTCGTTGATAGGAATGCCGTCGTAGGTGATAGTTCCACTGCGAACATCGTAGAAGCGGTTAATAAGGTTGGTAATAGTTGTTTTACCAGCACCAGTTGAGCCGACAAACGCAATCTTCTGGCCAGGCTTTGCAAACAGCGTGAGGTTTGCAAGAACCGTCTGATCATCGTCGTATCCAAAGGTAACGTCATCAAAGCGAACGTCTCCGGCAAGAGGGGTTTTCTCGCCAGATGGTTTAACCCAAGCCCAGGACTCTTCTCCTGACTCATAGCCACTAACGCGCACCAGATCAACCTTGCCCTCATCAACCTCGGGAACCATCTCCATAACTGCAAAAATACGCTCGGCACCGGCAAGAGCGGTGAGCAGGAAGTTGGAAAGCTGTGTGAACTGATTGAACGGCATGGCTGCCTGGCGAACAAAGACCAGGTAGGACGCAAGACTTGCAACGTCTGCGTGTCCGTTTACGGCAAGTAGAGCGCCAACCACGGTGACCACAGCATAATTGATGTACGTTAATGAAACCGTGATAGGGACCATAGTTGCCGCATACGCCTGAGCGTTTGTTCCAGAGTGCCTGAGCTCTTCATTGACCTTTTGGAAGTCAGCAAAGTTGGCATCCTCGTGGTTAAATACTTTAACCACCTTGAGGCCAGAGATGGTTTCTTCAGCAAAACCGTTAAGAACACCAAGACTCTTCTGCTGCACCGAATAATGCTTAGCCGAGCGTTTACTTGCATAGCGTGCATAAATCACAATCAAAACGTCAAAGAGAATAGTGATGAGCGTCAGCTGCCAGTTAAGAACAATCAGCAGCACAAGTGTGCCAACCATCTGGATAAACGCCAAGACAAGATTGGCAAAACTGTTATTAAGCGCTTCTGAGATGGTATCCACGTCGTTGGTAAAGAAACTCATGATATCGCCGCGGGTACGGCGGTCAAAGAACCTCAGCGGCAGCGATTCGATGTGCTCAAAAAGGTCTCGTCTAATATCAAAAACAATCCTCTGAGCAGCGCGAACCATTATTTGCGTGTAACCAACACTGGTAAGAGCGCCAATTGCATACACAACCGCCGTGAACACAATGAGGCTGGTGAATGCACTTACGTCTCCCCTGCCTACTGCGGCAACAACAGGCTTAATCATGTAGGTGCCCAGAAGCGCAGCTAAACCACTGATAGAAACAAGAAGTGCCACCAACATAAGGCGTTTCTTAGCGTGACCTAAGTACGAGACAAACACTCTGATGGTATGTCCGATGTTTTGAGGACGTGCTCCTCCTACGCGATTAGCCATGTGACACCTCCTTACCAGCAGCGTCAATGTCTGACTGACTACCGCCAGTCTGCGACTCATACAGCTCTCTGTAGATAGGGCTCTTGGCGAGAAGTTCTGTGTGGGTGCCAGTCATATGGACCTTACCGTTATCAAGAACGACAATCTGATCTGAGTCCATAACCGAGTTCACACGCTGGGCAATGATGATTTTTGTCATGTCAGCAAGTTCGGCAAGTCCTGCACGAATCTTTGCGTCGGTTGCGGTATCAACCGCGCTGGTAGAGTCATCAAAAATGATAATTTTTGGCTTCTTCAAAAGCGCGCGCGCAATACAAAGGCGCTGCTTCTGACCACCGGAAACATTAACGCCGCCCTGACCAAGGTCTCCGTCCAAGCCACCAATCCTGTCAAGAAACTCATCAACGCATGCAATAGAACACGCGTGGAGCAGCTCCTCATCAGTTGCATTGGGATCTCCCCAAAGCAGGTTGTCGCGGACGGTACCGCTGAACAGCACATTTTTCTGAAGGACAACAGATACTGCATCACGAAGTGAAACAAGATTGTAGGAGCGGACGTCATTCTCGCCAACAAACACGGCGCCTTCAGTTGCATCATACAAGCGAGCAATCAGCTGGATAAGGGTAGTTTTTCCAGAGCCGGTGCCGCCGAGAATACCAACAGTAGAGCCTGGCGCAAACGAGAGGTTGATGTCTTCAAGGACGTCCTCTTCAGCGCTCTGGCTGTACTTGAAGGATACGTTTTCAAAACGGACCGCGCCATTCTTAACGTCAGTCAAGCCGTGCTCTGGAGACTCAATAGCAGGCTCCTCGGAAAGAATCTCTCCGATTCGACGCACACTGGTAATGGCGCGGGCAGTAAGCAAGAACACGCCAGAAATCATCATAAGAGAGTTCATGATAAGCAGTACGTAGCTCATGAAGCCCGTGAGCTCGCCAACGCCCAGTCTGCCAGCCATAATCATCTGGCCGCCAAACCAAAGAATAGCCACGTTAGTAACATACATTGATGCTTGGAAAATAGGCAGATTTAAAACGGAAGTGCCAAAGGTCTTTGTAGCAGTCTGCGCGTACTGCGTATTAACTTTTTCAAAGCGATCAGAGACATATCCTTCTCGGACATATGCCTTAATAGCGCGCACGGCCGCAAAGTCTTCCTGCAGAGCCTCGTTAAGCTTATCCATTGCACCTTGCATAACGCGGTACAAAGGGCCAACACGCTTCACAATAAAGAAGAGCGCAATAGCTAGGAAAGGCAACACAGCAAAATACACTACCGCCAGCTCTGGACTCATAATAAATGCCATAACCAAGCCCATGACCAGCATAATTGGTCCACGCATAAACGGGCGTGTACCCATTGCAAAGGCGTTCTGAATAATGGTTACGTCGGAGGTTAAACGCGTTACCAGAGAGGATGAATCGTATTTATCAAGATTTGCAAAAGCAAACTCTTCCATACGGCGATATTCATCTTGTCTGAGTTGAGCACCCAGTCCCATAGCTGCTTTTGCTGAGTAGCGTGCATAGCCAATACCAGCAAACATGGCGAGAAGAGCAAAGACAACCATAACGGTGCCGTTTACAAAAACAGTCTGAAGGTTGCCTTGCAAAATGCCCTGGTCAACAATTTGGGCCATGAGTACAGGAATCACTAATTCGAGTAGGGACTCTGCAAACACGCAGAGTCCCGACATAACAAAGTCCTTTTTATACGCGCCAAAATGGTCCAAGATTACCTTTAACTCAGCGCGAGCAGATGGAGCTTTTTCTTCTACAGAAACATCGTTCATTTCTAAAACACCATGTACCTTACTGTCTTGCGTTGCTTGGTTTGCTTATGCCTCTTTTGGAAGCGTTTGAAGCGAAACCTCCTTGAGCTGCTCATTAGAAACAGGAGAAGGAGCGCTAGACATCAAATCAGAGCCAGAAGTAGTCTTTGGGAAAGCCATGACGTCGCGGATGGAATCAGCACCTGCAAGCAGCATACACACGCGGTCAAGACCAAGTGCAAAGCCGCCCATTGGAGGCGCACCAAACGTCAGAGCCTCCATCAAGAAGCCAAACTGAGCCTTTGCGCGCTCTTCAGTAAAGCCGAGTTTCTCCAGAATCTTAAGCTGCAGCTCAGCGTTATGGATACGCATTCCGCCGCCGCCAGCCTCAAAGCCGTCCATAACAAAGTCGTAGGTATACGAGCCCATAGCCAGAGGATTAGTATCCAGAAGGTCAAGCTCATCCTCACGAGGAAGGGTGAAGGGCTGGTGCTCAGAGGCATAAGACTGAGTCTCCTCATCCCAGTGGAACAGTGGGAAGTTAACAACCCAGAGGAAATCATGACCTTCTCGTGGTACATCCAGGACCTTTGCCATATGCAGGCGCATGCCACCAAGAATCTCATCTGTCTCTAGACGACCACCCACAGCAAAGAGGATCAAGTCCCCTGCCTCAGCAGACATCTCTGCACGCAATACCTCAAGCTCTTCTGGCGAGAAGAACTTTGTAATAGGGCCTCCCACGGAGCCGTCTTCTTTGAAGGCGACCCATGCAAGTCCCTTGGCACCAAAGCCAGCGGCTACCTCAGCAAGCTTATCTACCTGAGAGCGTGGCCATGTGCCTGCGCCCTTAACGTTGATTGCCTTGACGTACTGGCCATCAGTTGTTGCGGCAGAACTAAAGAGCTTAAAGCTGGACTGCTTGAAGACCTCGGAAACATCGTGGAGCTCCATACCAATGCGGGTATCAGGCTTATCGGAACCGTAGGTATCCATTGCGTCCCAATACTGAATCTTGCGTAGTGGAGCTGGGAACTCAATGCCCATCTTTGCAAATGCATCGCCCAGAATATCCTCAAGCTCAGCCATGACATCTTCCTCGCGGACAAATGCCATCTCCATATCAACCTGTGTAAACTCAGGCTGACGATCTGCACGAAGGTCCTCATCACGGAAGCACTTAGTAATCTGGTAGTAGCGCTCAATACCGCCAATCATCAGCAACTGCTTCAGCAGCTGTGGAGACTGTGGCAGTGCGTAGAAGTTTCCGCCCTGCATTCTGGAAGGAACCAGGAAGTCACGAGCACCCTCAGGAGTAGATTTGAACAGTGATGGAGTCTCTACCTCGGTAAAGCCACGCTTATGGAATGCCTCACGAAGCGCAAATGCAAAATCAGAACGCATACGAAGATTCTGTGCCATCTGAGGACGACGCAGGTCAACGTAACGATACCTCAAGCGAAGGTCCTCGTTAACATCAATGTGGTTCTCAATCTGGAATGGTGGAACAGCGCTGGTGTTAAGGACCTCAATCTTTGAAGCAAGAACCTCTACCTCACCGGTAGCAAGAGCCTCATTGGTCTGACCTTCAGAACGATGCTGAACCGTACCAGAAATCAGAACAGGCCACTCAGGACGAATAGTCTCTGCAGTTGCAAATGTTTCTGCATCTACATCTGGATCAAACAAAATCTGAGTTAAACCCTCACGGTCACGGAGATCAACAAAAATCAGACCACCAAAGTCACGACGGCGCCAAACCCAACCAGTGAGCGTAACGGTCTGACCGATATGCTCTGCACGAAGCTCTCCGCAGGTATGCGTATGCATACTGTGCAAATCAACAGCTGCGTGAGCGGAATAATTCTGGGGGGTTTCTGAGGAACAATCCATTTTTATCCTTTCGTCTTTGCTTCCCTGTGCCAAATCGGAAAGCGCCTTCAAGACGGCAAAAACGTGTAGACGGCACGTTCTTGCTCATAGATAAAACATTGTACTCCTATTCAATTAGAGCACTTTAATCATTTGAATTAATTATCTCTTCGCTCTGAGCCTATAAAGCAAAAGAGACTTAATGTTCTTCATTTGTATAATCCACTCTCTTTAGTGCACTTCCTGAAAAAAGCAATGCAATTATGCTGATTATTAAGAAAAAGACCAGTAATCCCCAGTCAAAATATCCAATCATTAAATCTCTTATTAATTCCAGTTGATATGTCAGTGGGTTACATCTTGATATAACTTGAAGAATCATAGGAGCATTATCAAGAGAATAAAATAGTGGTGCGGCAAAAATCAAAGGCGTCATTACTACACCCAAAATAAAATCTCGCTGTTTGTAATCATTAATTAGCAATGCAATACAGGAAAAAATTGATGTCCAGAACACAATGAAAATACACAGCAACAAAAACATGCCAATAACTTGCCAAAGACTTATCTGCATACCAGTAATCATTGAAATAGCCAAAAGAATTATTAATTGAAGTAGTGTTACTACAAAAGGAAGTGTTGAAATGCCCAACACATAACACTCAGGATTAATACCACTCTCAAGTTTAATCGGCAAAATATTCCATCGCTTATCTATAACCAACCTATAGACACTTTGATCCATTTGTTGAAATAAGCACATAATCAAAATGCCAGCAAATGCAAATGACAAAAAGGACATATACTGTCCATGAAAATATATATCTCCAAATGTTGACTGAATTCCTATTGCATAAAAAACATAATACAAAATTGGAGTCAATAAGCTGCTATATATTATGTGTTTATTTGACTTAAGTGCATTAAGCTCTGTTTCTACAACGATGACAAATGATGAAAGACCAAAACTTTCTTTTTTAAAATTCATTATCAGATCCTTCCAAAATTATTTGTCTCAGTGTCAAATTATTAAAAGTAATATTTTTTATTGAAACAAGTTCCTGTAACTTACCGATAAGAACAGGCAGCTTAAGAAAATAATCTTCACGTATTGTTATTTCATTTTCTTCAATCGAACAAGGGCAACAAGACATTAAATCACTTTGATTGTTAAGCGATAACAATCCATCAAAAGTAATTCGCGCTAATTTTTCATAAGAGTACTGTAAAAAGAAGTCGGAAATTTTACCGAAAAATTTTAATTTACCATCTTCTATTAATAAAACCTGATCACAATACTCCTCCAACAAACCAAGATCATGTGAGGAAACAAGTACCGTACAGTTTCTGTTATCACATTCTTTTCTTAAATATTTAAATAAATTATCCCCTTTGATTACATCCAGCCCGGAGGTTGGCTCATCAAGAATAAGAAAATTTGGTTTATGAACCAACGCTCTTGCAACCTGCAGGAGCTGCTGTTGTCCTCCAGACAAGCCATCAGGTAAAGATTTTTCAAACTCAGACAATCCAAGAAAATTTATGATCTTATGAGTACTTTCCTTAGCATCGCTAGATGTTTGCCCACTTAATCTTGCACCAAGGTACACATTGTCAAAGACATTTAAATACCAATCGATTGATTGTTTCTGTAGACAAACTCCAACATCTCTAAAGGGTATCTCTTCTTCAACAATAATTTTTCCGTCATACTTCTTTAATAGTCCAGCAACCAAATTCAAAAAAGTTGATTTACCTGCGCCATTCTTACCAATTACTGCTATAAATTCACCTTTAGAGATTTCTAAAGAGAAGTTCTGAATTCCTTTATCGGAATTATGATAATGATATGATACATCATCAAATTTAATGGATTTCATTCTATCTTTCCTCCTCTATATACTCTTTGAGTATTCTTAGACAGTCTTCTAGCGAAACAACATTTTCTTTAGACAAAATAAAACTAAACTTGTTATAGACATAGTCTTTAGTATCCTTATCAACTTCATTACTTTCTAACAATGTTTTATATTGAACACTATCTTGCAAATAATAATCTATCATTGCTAATGAAAAAATAATGCTTTACAATCAATCATTTTTTAAACTGAATGTAAGCTCAGTATAATTTTATCTATAACAAAAGGAGTATAAATGAGTTATAAAGCCGCTGTTTTTGATTTAGACGGAACACTTCTGAACACCATAGTTGATCTTGCTTGGGCAACAAATTACGCCCTTGAGCAGTTCAACATGCCTACCTATACCGTTGATGAGGTTCGTCAGATGGTAGGAAATGGTGTTGCTAAACTTATCCGAGACGCAGTGCCAAAGGGTACCGATGATGCAACATACCAGCGCGTACTTGCATGTTTTAAGGAACACTACGCTGATCACAGTTTGGACAACACTGCACCCTACCCTGGCATACTTGATGCGATTGATACGCTCAGGGCAGCTGGGGTTAAATGCGCCGTTGTATCAAACAAGCCAAACTTTGCCATTGCAGATTTGATGAGCAATTTCTTCCCAGGTAGATTTGATTTTGCCTTGGGTCAGCGAGATGATCTTAAGAGAAAACCCGATGCAGAACCTGTCCATTATGCCCTTGCTCAAATTGGTATTGACCCTCAAGATGCCGTCTATATTGGCGACTCTGAAGTTGATGTTGCAACGGCACGCAACAGTGGCATGCCTTGCATTAGCGTTACCTGGGGTTTTAGAGATAAAGATACGCTCTTAGCTGCTGGCGCTACCACGCTTTGTGATACTGCAAAAGAAATGGTGCAAGAAATTCTCAAATAGTAGCACTAAAAATTACAACCATCCGTTCATTGCCGTTGAGCGAGAAAAAACGTCCGCTTGCCTATGCTTCTTAATTCATCTGAATAAGCGTATTCGGAGGGCGGTATAGTCAATAAAAGTGCGTCCATAATTTGCGCGCAAGCGACGTGGAAAGGATTGCATCATGGGCAAGAAAAGTTCTGAGGTTCTCCAGATTTCTTACGAAGACCTGGTAGAGTACCTGCACAGTAATCACTCTGTGTACATGCAAGTCGGACACCAGGTTTATTACCTCACTGATGTAAATTTTGAAGCATGGAGAGCTCAAGACACCAGCATCAGAAACTCAAAGAACCACTTTGTAGATTGTTCTGAACTTGTTCCTACGGTAGACGAATTTCTCGCTCTTCCTTTTATTAATGGAAAAACTATTAAAGATGTTTTTGCGCATGCAACGTTCTATGCATCTATGAAGAATGAAAAATCTGAGTAATTAAAATAATCAACATTTTGTTGATTACCTTTCAGCTAAAACAAGGGCCTGTTAATGCAGGTCCTTGTTTATTTACCCCTTGTATAAAAAACGCCGATGCAGTGTGAACTGCCTCCCATTTCTTGGACATAAGAAATGGGAGGCAGTTCATATGCGGGTGGTTATGATTCTGCAGCGTGTTAGCGTCGGCTTTTAGGCCTGGCGCACAAAATAGCGCAGCTTTAATATGTCTCGCTGAAGAACCGACATATTCCTAATCATGGTAACCAGGTAACTAGGGGCTCACTGTTTGACAATTAGAGAGCCTCAATACTTGGTATACATTTATATGCATAAACTTCACTAAATATGCTTAAACATGAATAGACTTATATAAGAAATTTAACTATCGATAAATTCCGTCTCTATGGAACACATCTAAGTCGGATATTCTGCTCAATTGCGGGCATTTTACACATCTAATGACGATAATCTGCATGATTGAGGCATTTTCAGCGTCATGTATACGTCTTTTTAACAGATTATCTGACTTAGGTGTGTTTTGAACTGCCTCCCATTTCTTAGACACAAGAAATGGGAGGCAGTTCAGTGCATCGGCGTTTTACTTTTAATTTAAGAGAACGTGTCTACTCAACAGGCTTCTGAACCTCAAGAACCTCGGCAATCTCAACCTCAGCAGAGACGGTACCAGCAAGTTCTGGAATAAGATCATTGTACTTATTAGCAGAAGCTAGCTCGGATGAAGCAGTCTTTGCGTAGCGCTTAACTGCTGCCGCAGCGCGGTTAACTGCACTCAGCGTACCAGCGCCACCAACACATCCTCCTGGGCAAGCCATACCCTCAAGAAGATAGCCTGGATATTTACCCTTAACAGCATCCTTGAGCATAGCTCGGCACTCAGCAAGTCCGTCAACAGCCATGACAGGCACTTCTTTATCAGGATACTTCTGGTGAATAACGTTTACTACGGCACCTGCAACGCCACCGGCTACTGCAAAAGCGCGACCATCATGAGAAGCATTTTCAAAGTCGGAGTTATCATCGTCAAGCTTGGTGTAGTCAATGCCCTTAGACTCCATCATTCCTGCAAGCTCCTCAAAGGTCAAAACAAAATCGACCTCGGACTTAACGGAACGACGCAGTGCTTCAAGCTTCTTTGCGGTGCATGGTCCAATAAAGACAATCTTAGCCTCTGGATTTTGCTTTCTTACCAGACGAGCAGTCAAAACCATTGGAGTAAGTGCCATGGAGATAGCATCAGCATGCTCTGGGTGCTCTTTTTTAGCCATTGCAGACCAGGAAGGACAGCAACTTGTTCCCATAAATGGCAACTTCTCTGGGACTTCTTTGACAAAGTCTTCTGCTTCCTGAACGGTGCAGAGGTCAGCACCAGTTGCCACCTCTTCTACCTCGGCAAATCCCATCTCCTTGAAGGCTTCACGAAGACGACCGACGCTGCCCTTACCAAACTGGCCAACAAACGAAGGAGCCACAATTGGAACAACGGTATAACCCTCATTGATAGCCTGAATTACCTGGAAAATCTGGCTCTTATCGGCAATTGCGCCAAAGGGGCAGTTAACCAGACACTGACCGCAAGAAACGCACTTCTCGTAATCAATATCTGCGCGACCATGCTCATCGGAGCCAATAGCGTCCATACCACAAGCAGCGGCGCAAGGACGTACGTGGTGATGAATTGCCTGGTACGGGCAAACCTTGAAGCACATGCCACACTGAATGCACTTCTCCTGGTCAATGTATGCCTTTTTGTCCACGAAGCTAATTGCTTCTTTAGGACAAATCTCTCGACAAGGGTGTGCAAGGCAGCCTTGGCACGCATTGGTGACGCGATACACATTGTCCTCGCAGGCATTGCATGCAAACTTAACGATGTTAATCAGCGGTGGCTGGTAATAAACCTCAGGTCGAGAGGCCTCTTCCAAGCCGTCAGAAATAAGCTCTGGTTGATCCACGCCCTGCATAGGCATGCCCATAGTCATGCGAATGCGCTCGCCAACAATAGCGCGCTCCAAGAAGACGCTCTCACGATACGTAGCAATATCACCAGGAATAATCTTGTAAGGCAGCTCTTCCATCTGGTGAGCAATTTCATCAACGCTCTTATCTGCTTTTTCATACGCAAGCGTTGAAACTTCTTTAAATACCTTCCTGCGGATTTCAGTCAGGTTGGTATAGACACCTCGCATTGTGCCAGGCATTTCTCCCCCTCCTCGTTCACTTTATGCACGTCTGGGTAACGTATCCGCACAAAATGAATGTATGTCTCTACCACAAAGTATGTACTATAAGTCCACCTCGGTGACACCAAAATAAGAAAATCGCTCTGGAATATCCGTTTTAATCACAATTTTTGCACCCGTGACTGGATGAATAAATCCAACGCGATATGCATGGAGCATTAACGGCTGCGGCCTATGTTTCTTTTTTGAAGCACGCTGCAGAGAGGATACGCCTCCGTACAGCATGTCTCCTACCAGGGGAAATCCAAGTGACGAGAGATGCACTCTAATTTGATGCTTTCTTCCTGTCAGCAAATTAACTAGTAGCAAGCTTTGAGTTTGACCTTGTGCTGACGATGCAACCTTAATGAGGCGCACCTCCGTTTGAGAAGGCTTGCCTGTGGCTGAGATTCTCATCTTCTGAGCGTCATGCCGATCTTTTCCAATTGCCTTATCTATCAGCAGTTTATTCGGCTCAAACACTCCCTTAACAGCTGCCAGATACTCTTTGGAAAGTTCCTTAGAGGCAATAAGCTGGTCAAACTGTGCCTGTGTTTCTTTTTTGAGCGAGAAGAGCACAATGCCCGTAGTCTCTCTATCAAGGCGATTCAGAGCTTGGACCTGGGAAAGGTCTATCTGGCTTGAGCTCTCAAGTGCGCGGAGTTTCTCGCAAACTACCTCAGTTAACGAGGGTTCATGGGTACCGTCCGCATGAACGATAATTCCCGCAGGTTTATTCACGGCAAGTAGATACTCATCTTGATACAAAATCTCAAGGCTGACGCCAGTCTGAAGAGCGTCCAAGCTACTCACCACGCTTAACCACGTAGCGCTGCTCAGAGAGAACCTGGGCAAATGACTCGATTGTGCTCCACACATGGTCGGTGCGTCGCCAGGCAACACTAACCGAGTACGACATCTCTTTTCCCAGCTCAATGATGTGAAGACCAGACGTTTCAAAGTCGTAGTAAGAAGAGGCCACTAGCTCAGATGGCAAGAAGCACGCACCAACGCCTCTCATTGCAAGCGCCAAAAGCGTCTCGGAGTTTCTGGACATGACCTTGATAGTGGGAGAAATGCCCGATGCGGCAAACGCATGGCGAGCAAAACTACCTGCAATGTCTCGCTTACCTACCGTTAAGAAAGGACAAGCTTCCAAGGCCGTGAGCTTTCCCGTCTTTTTGACTTGCGAGACGACCGAGTCAACCTTATCTGCATACAGAGACTCAAGAAGCGCTTGAGAGACAACCAGAACGATCTTCTCGTCAAACAGCTTTTTAACAACCAAGTCATACGACGACGAATTAACCGTTGCAACAATCAAGTCAAGCTGACCTTCGGACAGCCACTCAACAAGCTCGTCATTCTCGCCCTCGTCAAGCTCAATGGAGATATTTGGGTGCAATTTTTGGAAAGCAGCAATGGAGCGCGGCATGATGATATGACCTCGTGTTGCGGTGACGCCAACACGCAGGCGACCTCGCTCGTTGCCCGCAATATCAAGAAACTCTTGATCCATAGCGCGACGCTGAGCCTGGAACCTACGGGCATAGCGCAAGAACTCTTCTCCCGCAAACGTGAGCGACAGCGGGACCGTACGTTCTAGCAACTTAGAGCCAAGTTCTTTTTCTGCTGCCGCAATATTTGCCGAGAGCGTTTGCTGCGTTACGCTCAGGCGTTCAGCCGCCTTGGTGAAGCTCTTTTCTTCTGCAACAGCAACAAAATAATCCATGGTTTGAAAGTTCATTTTTGCTCCCACTGTATTACAAAAATTAATTGTAATTATAACCATTGAAAACAGTTGGACTTCAACTTTTTAGTTGCCTACTCTATTTACATAAGAAATTCGTTTGGAGTGGATGCATGGTAGAGCTAATAGTACTAAGTGCCTTTGCGGTGATGCTCATCGTAGGCACAGCCCTATCCTTCCCCCTTACATCTATTTTGACCATTGGTTTCTTCCTCTTTTTTGGTTACGGACTCTCTCGCAAAATCTCTGCAAAAAAGCTTCTTTTAGCAGCCTTTGAATCTGTTTGGGAAGTTAAAACAATTATTGCGCTGTTTGCTGTTGTTGGTGCTATGAGTGCAGCATGGCGAGCAGCTGGAACCATTCCAGAGATCGTCAGCATTTCTGCTTCTCTTATTTCTCCTTCTGTCTTTATTCTGGCTACATTCTTACTCTGCACCATGATGTCCATGCTTTTGGGCACCGCATTTGGCACCGCTGCAACCATGGGCATCATCTGCATGTCTATTGGTAAGGCAATTGGAGCAAGCGAGTTCTTTATTGGTGGCGCTGTTCTTGCAGGTAGCTACTTTGGCGATCGTTGCTCCCCTATGTCTACCAGCGCAATCCTTGTTTCGCAGCTCACCGATACCAATCTATCCAAGAACATTAACCGCATGCTTCGTACTAGCGTTGTGCCTTTTATTGCTGCATGTGTTATCTACGTGGCCTGGGACTTCTTCATGGCAAACACGGGAACTATCCCCGATGTTACTGGTCTTCTAAGCCGTTCCTTTAGGCTTTCATTGATTTCACTTACACCAGCACTTCTTGTAATTGTTTTCTCGCTTCTTAAGGTTGATGTCATTGTGACCATGGCGTCTAGCCTGGTACTGGCCTGCGTTCTGTGTGTCACCATCCAGCGCGTTCCACTTACAGACCTACCTGTCATCTTGCTCTTTGGTTTACGCGCTCCAGGAGCTACCGTTGCAAACATGGTTAATGGCGGCGGCGTCTTCTCCATGATGAACGTCTTGACAATCGTGACCATTTCCTCAAGCTACGCTGGTCTTTTCCAGACAACTGGCTTGCTTCGTCGTATGTGCCAGCTGGTAGCTGACCTCTCCGATAACTCCACGCCTTTCTTTGGCGTTCTGATTACCAGCATGTTTACCTCAATGGTTTCTTGCAACCAGACCTTGGCTATTATGCTGACAAACGATCTGTGCGAGAACGCAGAAGACTCTTCAAGCGCCCTTGCTTTGGATATCGAGAATAGCGCTGTAATTCTTGCTCCACTGGTTCCGTGGTCCATCTCAAACATCTCGGTACTCTCTGCAATTGGCGCACCTTCTATGAGCCTTCTGGCTGCAAGCTTCCTCTATTTGCTGCCTCTTTGGACTCTGGGAATTTCTCTGTGGCTCCATCGCCGTCCAGCAAAGATTGACGGTCATCGTGCTCGTTGGCTTGGCCTAACCTCTGACGATGTTCGTAGCTGCTCATGGCCTCGCGTGCAGGACGATGACACAACGGATGCGACTGCAAGCCTTCCTGCCGTAAAAGTTGCCTAATAAAACAAACCCTCTCATGCTTAAGACATGAGAGGTTTAAATTTAACTTCCAGTCCTATTTGTTACTGTCGTGCTTTAACCTCAGCAACAAGCTGATCAGCAGGCACCTGTACCTGCTCGTGAGACTCCATGTCACGAAGAGTTACCGCACCAGCCTCAACCTCATCTGGGCCAATGACCACGCAAAGCGTTGCACCCATCTTATCCGCCTGCTTAAACTGAGCCTTTAGTGAACGACCAGTGCGATCAGCCTCGCATCTAATGCCAGCCTCACGCAGTGCCAGCACAGCATCAAATACAACAGAAGCCTGTTCAGCACCTGCGCAAGCTACATAGACACAGCTTGGAGCTGCTGGCTCAGCTGCAACACCAAGAGCTTCCAGCGCAAGCATAATACGCTCAAAACCAACAGCAAAGCCGACACCTGGAGTTGGCTTTCCACCTTCAAGCTTAACAAGACCGTCATAACGACCGCCGCCGCCAATGGCGCCAACGCCAGCGTTTGGAATCTCTACCTCAAAAACGGTACGTGTGTAATAATCCAGGCCACGAACAAGCGTTGGATCCTCAACGTATGAAATACCCGCAGCATCCAAATATGCCTTGACCTGCTCATAGTGAGCACGACAATCATCACACAGGTTGTCAGAAATCAGCGGAGCGTCCTTCATGACTGCATGGCAACTCTCATTTTTGCAGTCAAATGCACGAAGTGGATTAATCTCTGCTCGCTCAAGACAGTCCTCACACATCTCATCCTTGTGATCAAGAATGAACTGCTTGACCTTCTCGCGATATACAGGACGGCACTCCGCATCACCCATGGAGTTAATCATGAGCTTCATATCAGCTGGCGAGAAACCCATCTGCTCGTAAAACTTCATCAACATGATGATGGACTCTGCATCGGCAGCTGGATCTGAGGCTCCAAGCCACTCAACACCTACCTGGTGGAACTGGCGCAGGCGACCCTTCTGAGGACGCTCTCCCCTGAACATTGCCTCGGCGTACCAAAGCTTTGCGGGTGTTCCTCCCTGTGGCACAAAGTTGTGCTCAACAGCAGCACGAACCACACCAGCAGTTCCCTCAGGACGCATAGCCATACGCTGACGAGGCTTAAGACCGGACTCATTACCAGCAGCCAGCAGGTCCTCAAGCAGCGCACCTGAAAAGACGCGGAACATCTCTTTGCGTACGACGTCGGTTGACTCACCAATGCCGTGAACAAAGGTATCTACCTGCTCAAGTGCAGGAGTCTCAATGCGGTCAAAGCCGTAAGTACCAAACAGATGGCGGGCAACATCTTGCATATGCTCCCAAGAGCGCATATAGCCGCCGTAAAGATCTTCGGTACCTTGAATTCTCTGACCCATGAATCCTCCTTGTTAGAACATAGACGCTTCTAGTTTACCCGTGAGCGACAACTCTGGCACAGAAAAGCTTTTATAACTTTTGAAACCTATGAAAAAATCCGATTATTTTCTAGAAAACGTGAAAAAGTGCTCATGTGAGGGTTGCTTTTTAATTCCTACCATTTAGTATGAATTAGCGGATTTTGGGGTATGACAAAAACATCGGTGACATTGGCGTTTGTCTTTGCCACAAAACCGCACCAGCACAAGGTTTTGCTCGCCCCAGAGCTGCCCGAACTGGCTAGTCACAAACGTATCACGTGCTTGCACGTAGAGATATTTGGAGAGAGATTTATGGCAACTGAGCTACTCCGTGTAAACGGAATTTCCGCAGGTACCGAGGAGAAATCCATCCTGCATTCAATTGATCTGAGCATTGGTGATGGCCAGGCTCACGTTCTGATGGGACCTAACGGCGCAGGTAAATCAACACTTGGCCGCGTCATCATGGGTGATCCTACCTATAAGATTACCGATGGTTCCCTTATCTTTAACGGCGAGGATGTAACTGAGCTTGCTGCAGATAAGCGCTCCCTTGCGGGCATCTTCCTCTCCTACCAGGCACCTGTTGAGGTTCCTGGCGTTCCTCTTTATTCATTCCTGCGTACCATTACACAGATGCGCCCTGAGCTTAAGATGACCGCTCGTCAGTTCCGTCAGCGTGTTGGTCAGATTTCTGATCAGCTTGAGCTTGATCAAGGCTTCTTGATGCGTGAGCTTAACGTTGGCTTCTCTGGTGGCGAGAAGAAAAAGGTTGAGATGCTCCAGCTTCTGCTGCTTCAGCCTAAACTTGCTATTCTCGACGAGACCGACTCCGGCCTGGACGTTGACGCACTCTCCGTTGTTTCAAAGGGCATTCAGGCTTATCGCGAGACCTGTGACGGCTCGCTGCTCATCATTACTCACAACACCCGCATTCTTGAGCGCCTTGAGATTGACCGCACTCACGTTATGGTCAAGGGTCACCTGGTAGCAGACGGTCCTGCTGACCTCATCAATCAGATTGACCACGAGGGCTTTGAGCGTTTTGAGAACCAAACTGATGAGGGTGGTGCTAACTAGTGAGCGAGAAGAAGCGATCTGAGGTCGCTGACGTAGACCGCTCGCTCTACGACTTCACTAAGTCCGAAGAGGGTTACGAGCGCTACGATGATGGCCTTACGCCAGAAATTGTGCGTGCTATTTCCGAGAAAAAAGAAGAGCCCGAGTGGATGCTCCAGATGAGGTTGTCGGCCCTGGAAACCTATCACCAGCGCCAGATGGCTACCAACTGGGGACCTTCTATTGCAGGTCTGGATTTGAACCATATCTCCACGTATGTCTCGCCAAAGACTCAGCAGGCAAATAGCTGGGACGACGTACCTGAGGATATTAGGGATACCTTTGATCGTCTGGGCATTCCACAGGCAGAGGCAGAGAGCCTGGCTGGTGTTGGTGCTCAGTACGATTCTGAGATTGTTTATCACAACATGCGTGAGGAAGTTGCTGAGCAGGGCGTTATTTACACCACCATTGAGGATGCTTTGCACGATCCACAGTGGGAGTCTGTTGTTAAAGAGTACTTTGGTAAGCTGATTCCTCCTTCAGACCACAAGTTTGCAGCGCTGCACTATGCCGTGTGGTCTGGTGGCTCTTTTGTGTATGTTCCTAAGAATGTCACTCTGGATTATCCACTTCAGAGCTACTTTAGGTTGAATGCTCAGGGCGCTGGCCAATTTGAGCACACACTTATTATTGTTGAGGAAGGCGCTGACCTGCACTTTATTGAGGGTTGCTCCGCACCTAAGTACTATGCAGCAAACCTTCACGCAGGAGCTGTTGAGCTCTTTGTTAAAGACGGCGCTCGTCTGCGTTACTCGACCATCGAAAACTGGTCAAAGAACATGTACAACCTCAACACCAAGCGCGCCATTATTGGCAGCAATGCAAAGATGGAGTGGGTCTCGGGCTCTTTTGGTAGCCACGTTTCCTACCTCTATCCTTCTACGATCATGAACGGCGATTCTTCTAACTGTGAGTTCACCGGTATTACGTTTGCAGGCGCTACGCAAGACCTGGATACAGGCTGCAAGGTGATTATCAACGGCTCCAATAACTCGGCAAATGTTGACACTAAGTCCATCTCCAAGGATGGCGGCGTCAACACTTTCCGCTCAGCCGTGACCGTTGGACGCAAGGCAGAAAACGCTCGCGTGGCGTTCTCGTGCCAGTCGCTGATGTTGGATAACATCAGCCGCTCCGACACCATCCCAGAGATGGATGTCCGCAATGCAACTGCTCAGATTGGCCACGAGGCGACTATTGGCCGTATTTCTGACGACACCGTTTTGTATCTGATGAGCCGCGGTTGCTCTGAGGCCGAGGCTCGCACCATGGTAGTCAACGGATTTGCAAACCCTGTCTCAAAGGAGCTCCCTATGGAGTACGCCGTTGAGATGAACAACCTAATTAAACTTGAGATGGAAGGAGCGATTGGCTAATGGATAACGTTTTGATTAATCGCGCCAACGTTCCTGCAGCTCAGACATGGAACCGTCTACGCGCTAACTCACTGTCAGTTTCTGTCCCAGACCACGCTGATGCAGGCAAAGTGTACCTGCCTCTGCCTCGCCTTTTTGAGCGCATTGAGTGCGGAATGGGCCAGGAGGTTACTGACTACGTAGAGTCTCAGGCATTTAAGTCTGATTTCTACAATGTTCCCGCTCATACCAAGCGAGAAGATCCTATTGTTGTTGCTGTTTCTGCAGCTCAAAACAAGTGCGCTAACACCGGCGTTATTGTGCGTGAAGGCGCTGAGGCTACCGTAGTTATCGCTGCTTTTGCAGGCGACGCGGGCGACAGCGACGCGGGCGACAGCGACGCGGGCGACGCACCTGCAGGCAACGACGCGCTCCCAACGAGCGCTGCACTCACCCGCATTGTGGTTGAGGCCGGCGCAAAGCTGCACCTCATTGAGATGCTTGGCGTCAACGAGGGCCAGCAGCACCTTGAGAGCGTCGGACTTGAGATTCACCAGGACGCGGCTGTTGATGTTAAGCAGTACGCTCTGGGTGGATCAACCATCGGTCTTGGACTCACCGCTAACTTAGTTGGCGCTCGAGCTCGCCTTGACCTCAACAATCGCTATCACGCTACTCACGAAGAGACGCTTGATATCAACCACCTGGTACGCATGCGCGGCACCTCTACGCGTGCACAGCTCACCGAGTCTGGCGTCCTTAACGAGGCAGCTAAGAAGACGCTTCGTGCAACTATCGATCTTGTTCGTGGCGCAAAGGATGCCCAGGGTAACGAGATTGAAACGGTCATGATTCTTGGTGACGACGTTGTCAACAAGACCATGCCTGTTATTCTCTGCGATGAGGACAATGTTGCTGGTAACCACGGAGCTACCATTGGATCCGTCTCCCCTGAGCAGCTTGATTACCTTGCAGCTCGAGGACTTTCTCGCCAGGCTGCAGAGCAGCTGTTTGTGCGCGCGCTCTTTGAAGACGCCATCATCAACGCGCCTGAGGAGATTTCTCACCGCGTGGCCGTCGAGCGTTGCGAGGCTGAGCTGGGCGCAGAAATTGCTCACGACTATGACGAAGCTGCAGGTAGTAACGATGCTGCCAGCAACGACGGCAACGATGGCAGGGATTCTGCCGCTGAAGTCGATTCCAACAAAGGTGGTGTCGCGTAATGACCGACGCAGAAGTTGCTCAGATTACCGATAATCCTTACAAGGCAGATTTTCCACTGCTGGCAGCAAATCCCGAGGTAGCATACTTGGACAGTGCTGCTACTTCTCAGCGTCCACGCGAGGTCATTGAGGCGCAGTCGCGCTTCTACGAGACCATGAACGCAAACGCTCTACGCGGACTGTATCGTTGGAGTGTGGAAGCAACCGCAGCTATCGAGGGTGCTCGCGCTTCGATTGCAAAGTTCATTGGCGCTGTCGATAAAAACGGCAAGCCAGAAGAACGTCAGATTATCTTTACGCGCAACACTTCTGAGGCGCTTAATCTGGTTGCTTCAAGCCTTGGTCGCTATGCGCTCAAGCCAGGCGATGACGTGGTCATTTCCATCATGGAACACCACTCTAACATCATCCCTTGGCAGCAGATTTGTAAAGCTACCGGCGCCAACCTGGTGTACCTGCGCATGAACTCGCAGTACCAGATTACGTCTGAAGAGATTGCATCAAAGATCACCGAGCGCGCAAAGATTGTGTCCGTCACACATGTCTCCAACGTGCTGGGCACTCGCAATGACATCAAGGCTATTGCCAAACGCGCTCACACTATGGGCGCCTACATGGTAGTTGACGCGGCTCAGTCTGCGCCTCACATCCCTATTGACGTGCACGATCTTGACTGCGACCTGTTGGCATTCTCGGCACACAAGATGTGTGGACCTATGGGCATTGGCGTGCTCTGGGGTCGCGCTGAGCTGCTTGATGCCATGCCACCATTCCTTACCGGCGGCGAGATGATTGATTCCGTCACCGAGACCAGCGCCGTTTGGGCTCCTGTTCCCGAGAAGTTTGAGGCAGGCACGCAGGACGCCGCAGGCATCTATGCTACCGGCGTTGCTGTCGAATACCTCAACGGCTTGGACATGGCAAAGATTGAGAAGCGAGAAGAACTTCTCGCCAGGTACTTGGTGCAGCAACTGTGCACGCTGGACTTTGTTGACATCGTTGGCTCTAAGCTGGGACAAAACCATGTGGGCGCTGTGGCGTTTAATGTGCGCGGCGTTCATCCACACGACGTCTCGAGCATCCTAGACATGAATAACGTTTGCATTCGCGCTGGTCATCACTGCGCTGAGCCGCTTCTGATTGAGTTGCACGAGTCCAGTACCTGCCGCGCATCCGTTGCGTTCTACAACGATAAACACGACATTGACCAGCTCATCGAGGGTCTTAACCAGGTATGGAAGATCTTTGGCAGCGCGGTCAGCAACAAATAAAACAAGGAGTTGAAATAAGTGGCAGCAAACGACCTGTATAACGCTGAGTTTATGGACCACGTTTCTCACCCCGATTACAAATACCAGATGGACAACCCAACCGTCTCCCACGAGGGCGTTAACCCTTCTTGTGGCGATGAGCTGACGTTTTCCGTGCGTATTGAGGACGGAAAGATTGCCGAGGCTGCTTTTGTCGGCAGTGGATGCGCAATTTCTCAGGCGTCCGCCGACATCATGAGCGACCTGATGATTGACCGCACTCCAGAAGAGGCTATTGAGCTCTGCAAACTCTTCGGTCGCATGATTCGCGGAGAAGAGACTGACGAGGCTGTGCTTGACCAGCTGGAAGACGCCAACATTCTGCACGACATTGCTCACATGCCCGCGCGCGTTAAGTGCGCCGAACTGGCATGGCACACGCTTGAGGAGATGCTTGAGGCTCACAACAGCGGTTCTTCTGCAGCCGGCGCATCTACCACTGAGGATGGCGCCGCGAGCGCCAAGGACGGCGAGTAGCCGTGGCCGGAATGTTCTCTACAAAGGGAATGTACGCGCTCCGCGCAATGGCTGACCTGGCTGTTCACGAGGGATGGGTCTCGCTGGGCGACGTTTCCGAGCGCCAGAACATCTCGCGCAAGTACCTTGAGCAGGTTATTGCCCTGATGCACAAGGCTGGATACGTCGAGAGCCTGCGCGGAAAGGGCGGCGGCTATCGACTCACACGCAAGCCCGAGGACTACACGCTGGGTGAGATTCTTCGCGCGGCCGAGGGCAATCTTGCTCCTGCTAGCTGCCTGAACTGCACAAACACCACGCTTTGCCCTCAGATGGAGTCCTGCACCACCATCAACATCTGGCGCGACCTTGGCCGCATGACCTCCAGTTTCCTGGACAGCAAGACGCTCGCGGACATTGCCCGCAACGAAGGCAATATGCACGTCTCCCCCGCCGACAATCCCGCTGCTGAGTAAGCGTTTAAGCTGCGCTTTTATTGTCGTGTGCGGTGAGGCGTGCACAGCGAGAAGACCTTGGAGTGCACCGGGTTTCTCGCGAGAAGAACGCGCCAGGAGTGCGCCAGATGTGTTCCGAATGCACGCCTGATTTCTGCAAAAAATCTGTAACTTTTGCCTAAAAGCATCAAAGAATCTGTGGATTTGCCTGATTTCGTTAAAGAATCTGTGTCAGATTTACAGATTCTTTGTACTTTTTAGGCAACTTAAAAGGGCCTCAGACTCACTTGCCATGACTTTAACGAAGCTTTTCTAATTCGCTCCACAATTTAATTCTTTTTGCTCTTTCCATTTTTCTGCGATCAGGTGATGTGTGTCTTCTTGGCATTTCCAGCTGATTTCTAATTGAATTAAACATGTTATCCATAAAAATGATGTCGTCATACTCAGCTTTCCCAATAACGAACTCCAATATGCCAGCTGAAACGAGCTCATTATTACGTTGATAGTCGCGCATTGAAACATCTGCTAATTCATGTACAGCGCCATTATATTCAATGGCTGCCTGTCTATTTGTATCTGCATTGCAGTCACCTTTTGAAAGTAATAAATCAATAGCCCTTGTTTTCTCCGTAGACTTCCTGCTCTTTAATTGCTGAATCCGTACTTCCTTATTTAGCTCAACCTTAGGAATTGCATAACCACCTGCAGACATAGGAAGCGAAGCGCGAAGAGCAAGCTTTACTTCCATCGGAGAAGCGGCATTTTCAAAAGAATAAAAAGACGCCAATCTAGCATTCCTTATTCCGCGGCATCCAGATACTGAAGACAAATAACGCTCAAAGTCTGTCTTTTGAAAGACAGGTTCATACCAATTAGATCTTAATTCAGAGGTAGATGGATCGATGGCAAACCTGCCTTGAAATTCTGAAATTAGCATCACGGTTTCTAGTAACGTTTGTTCCTGGGCCAATTCAATCATGAGTTCAAAAGGTGATGCCACTTTAATTGCTAATTTACCGAGAGTTAGTTCCATACATGATGTCTGGGCAAAATGGGACGAAGTATGAAATTTTATTTCACTCGATCGGTAAGTCCTTTTCTTCTCGTCAACCACCAATTCAATTGGATTAGCCAGCATTATTCCTAGATTGGAAAATACCTCTTTCTTGATTTGATCAATTTCCAAAGTTAAAGACTCTGTATGAATTCCGGCACTTGGCGAGTCATGGTGAATCAGTCCGTGACCCTTAATTCTCATAGCACGGAATAATTGTAAAGCTGTTGTATGTGATAGATAAAATTCCATAAGCCAATAGTATTTTCTTAAGAAAAACTTGCAACCCAAGTCGCTGATTGTAGATAAGCGCCATTTGTTGTAAAACTGCAGGTTAGGGATATCTATCAGAAAATCATTGCTCCTAAATGCCCAGCTAGTAGCGTTAGACCTTCCATGCGACGTATTCTCGGTCAAATTTCGGTCAAATTCAATTTGCGCCAAATTCGTAATTTTCATTTTTCTGTGAGAATGCACTGAGGCGCGAAAATCTAATCTTCCTTGTATAAAAGTTGCCTAAAAAGTTAAAAGAATCTGTAAAACGGCCACAGAATCTTTGACAAAATCAGGCAAATCCACAGACTCTTTGACGAATTTAGGCAAAATCCACAGAATCTTTTCACTTTTCAGGCGCGCATTATAACTCGCACCAGACGCATCAACCGCCTCTCGCGAGAAGGACGTGCTCGGTGCACGTCTTTCGCGCATACCGCGCCCAACAAAAAACGGACCTGGAGAAAATCCAGGTCCGTTGCTTTAACTAGCAGCAAGAACGCTTCGTCGCTTCGACGCGTCCAGCGCATGCCGTAGGTTAGTTCCAGCCCTTACCGTCGGAACCAAACTCGCGGATGAGCTCCTTGGTGCGCTCGACAATTGCCTCACGACCAGGCTTCAGGAGCTTACGAGGATCGTAGCCCTTACCGTTGTCAACAAGGCCAGCCTCAACGTACTTCTTAGTTGCCTCAGCAAAGACAAGCTGAAGATCGGTGTTGACGTTGATCTTGGAGATGCCCATAGAGATAGCCTTCTGAACCTGCTCTACAGGAATGCCGGTGCCACCGTGAAGAACAAGTGGAAGATCACCAACGCGCTCCTTGATAGCCTTGAGCTGGTCAAAGGACAGGCCCTCCCAGTTAGCTGGGTAGATACCGTGAATGTTGCCGATGCCACAAGCAAGGAAGTCAACACCAAGAGAAGCAATCTTTGCACACTGCTCAGGATCAGCAAGCTCGCCCTTAGCGGTAACGCCGTCCTCGGTGCCGCCGATACCGCCGACCTCAGCCTCAACAGAAATGCCCTTTGCGTGAGCTGCCTTTACGACCTCTTCGGTGCGCTTAAGGTTGGTCTCAAAATCAGGCTCGTGAGAACCATCGTACATGATGGAAGTAAATCCAGCCTCGATGCACTTGAATGCATCCTCGTATGAACCGTGATCAAGGTGGAGAGCAACAGGAACAGTGATGTTCTTGTCCTCAACAAGACGACGAACCATATCTGCAACAACGCGGTAGCTTACCTGCCACTTTGCTGCGCCGCTGGTGCACTGAATGATGACAGGAGACTGAAGCTCTTCTGCTGCATCAAGGATTGCTGCGGTCCACTCAAGGTTGTTCTCGTTGAATGCGCCGATGCCATAGTGGCCCTTCTCGGCACTCTGGAGCATGGCTTTTGCGCTTACAAGCATGCTAAACCTCCGTTTGACGGAAAACTGATACATATAAATGATACCTTGTTTCATCACCTTTGATACGGTCGTTTTTAACAAAACACCCCAAGAAATCCGATGCGCCTTCCCCAAGAAACCCGATGCACCTTCCGCGAGAAACCCGATGCGCCTTCCCCAAGAAACCCGATGCGCCTTTCCCGAGAAACCCGATGCGTGCTCAGGCGAGAAACCCGCGCTGCAGAAACATTACGGAACCGTCGCATCGGCGACAACTAGACAGGGCTTCTCGGCAGCTGATGTTGCGATTTAGCGACGAAACATTACTTCTTCACAAAAATGAGGTAGGCTATCAGTTCGAAGAAAGGAGCATCTTGTGAGCTATAAGCACTTTGATGCAGACAAAACTCGATTAGCTTCGCCTGCTCAGCCTACAGATGAGGCAACAAACGAGAAGCCCAGCCTTCTTAAGGACGTCTCAATTACCCAAATTTTGGCAACATCGCTTGCCGCAGTGACTGCGTTTGTACTGTCAAATCAGATTGGTATTGCAGGCTCGATTATCGGCGTGGCCGTTGGTGCCGCTGCCTCGGCGCTTGCTTCGCAGATTTACCAGAACGTTATCAGGCGCTCCACGCATAAATTCCGCGCTGGCGACAACGATGAATATAACCAGCAGGCATATCCAAACAACAGCCAAACAACACTTGAAGGCACACAATATATGCCTCGAGCACAATATGCACCTTCTCGCGATTATTATCCCAGCGCTGACTCTGGTACAGGGCAGTCTTCGCAGGTAAATCGCACGCCAACACTGTCTCGCAAGCGCGTAAGAGCGCTGACTATCGTGACTATTATTTCAATTATCTTTACCATTTCTGCCGTCATTCTTTATGCAATGTTCCTCAGCTATATCACCGACGGATCTGGCTTGGGACCAAAGGTCAGCACAACCCCAGTTGTAACGGAAAAAACTACGAATACCAGCAATTCGACGGATAAGAAAAACGATTCCAGCTCTTCTAGCGAGAAGACCGACGAGTCAAGCAAGTCCGCTGATTCCAAGGATTCCTCTTCGGAGAGCACTGACTCCAAGAAATCAGAGAGCACCAGCTCCGACAGCTCGTCTAGTTCGGAAAAGACCAGCGACTCTAGCAGCTCTAGCAGCTCAAGAAGCTCGTCTGAGAGTAATTCTTCTAGTAACAACTCCGGAACAGGCAGCTCAAACAGCAATTCTGGTTCCAATCAAAACTCTGGATCTGGTAATAGTTCTAGCAGCGGATCCAGCGGTTCTGGCTCAAGCGGCTCCAACGGAGGCAACTAAGTCATGATCTCAACACAGTCGGCGCAACTAACAGCAACAACAAACAGCAGCTCACACAGAGCTTGCTGCAGAAAGGATGGGTATGGAAACCACAAACGCATGGAAAAAGTACACCTCGGAGGACCTGGAGAAGCTCCAGTCGTTTACCGAGGGTTACAGAAACTTTATCTCCGAGAACAAGACTGAGCGCGAATGCGCCACAAGCGCCATCAAACTTGCCGAGGCAGCAGGTTACGTCAAGCTTTCCGACGCCATCGCTGCAGGTAAAACCCTCAAGGCTGGCGACAAAGTCTACGCAGACATTCGCGGCAAGTCCGTCATCTTTGTCCAGATTGGAACAAAATCCCTGGAAGAGGGCCTGAACATCCTTGGCGCTCACATTGACTCCCCTCGCCTGGACATCAAGCAGAACCCTCTTGAGGAGCGCAACGAGCTGGCCACCTTTGACACCCACTACTACGGCGGCGTCAAGAAGTACCAGTGGGTTACCATTCCTCTGGCAATTCATGGCGTTCTTGCACTTAAAGACGGTAGCGTCGTAAACGTATGCGTTGGTGAGGATCCAACTGACCCTGTTTTCTGCATCTCCGATCTTCTCATCCACTTGAGCGCTGAGCAGCTTGGTAAGACTGCTTCCAAGGTTATTGAGGGCGAGATGCTTGACCTAATTGTTGGCAATCGTCCACTTGTTTGGGGACAGAATGGCGAGAAACCCGCTGATGCAGAAGGCGACGAGCCAAAGGAAGCCGTTAAGGCTAACGTCATCAATATTCTGAAGGACCTCTACGGCATTGAGGAAGCAGATCTTCTCTCCGCTGAGCTTGAGATTGTTCCTGCAGGTCCTGCTCGTGACATGGGCTTTGATCGCTCCATGATTTTGGGCTATGGTCACGACGACCGCAGCTGCTCCTACCCTTCGCTAATCGCACAGCTTGAGTGCGACACTCCTGCACGTACCTCTGTCACCATCCTGACCGACAAGGAAGAGATTGGTTCTGTTGGCGCTACTGGCATGAACTCCCTCTTCTTTGAGAACATCATGGCAGAAGTCCTGGCACTTGCTGGCTTTGAGTCTCCACTTTCCCTGCGTCGCTGCATGGCTAACTCCTACATGCTCTCAAGCGACGTTTCTGCTGGTTATGATCCTAGCTTTGCCGGCAGCTTTGAAATCAAGAACGCTGCCATCATGGGTCATGGCCTTGCATTCAACAAGTTCACTGGTAGTGGCGGCAAATTTGGCTCCAACGACGCTGATGCCGAGTATGTTGCGCTGATTCGTCGCATTATGGACAACGCCGGTGTTCAGTTCCAGACCGCTGAGCTTGGTCGCGTTGACGCTGGTGGCGGCGGAACTATCGCATACATGCTGGCAAAATACGGCATGCACGTCATCGACTGCGGCGTTCCCGTTCTCTCCATGCATGCACCATGGGAGATTGCAAACAAGGCCGACATCTTTGAAGCATATCGTGGATACCGCGCATTCCTCGAGTTCAGCGAGTAATTAAGCTGCACAAATTAGCTGCACAAACAAAATTGTGCGTACGCAAATCGAGCTAACAAGAAAGACGTGAGAGACAAACTCTCACGTCTTTTTCTGTATCAAATCCAAGGCGAGAAACCCATCCAGCCCGCAGTGAACTGCCTCCCATTTCTTAGACACGAGAAATGGGAGGCAGTTCAAAACACACCTAAGTCAGATAATCTGTCAAAAAGACGTATACATTACGCTGAAAATACCTCAAACGTGCAGATTATCTTTATTAGATGTGTAAAATGCCCGCATCTGAGCAGAATATCTTACTTAGGTGTGTTCCGTAGATACAGAATTTATCGATAGTTAAATTTCTTATATAAGTCTATTCATGTTTAAGCATATTAGATGGAGTTTATGCATAGGGATGCATATCAGGTAGTACGACCGCCTAACTGCCTAGCTATCTTGATTAGGAACATGTCGATTCTTCGGCAGAACCTACCAAAGCTGCGCTATTTTGTGGGCCAGGCCTAAAAGCCGACGCTAACACGCTGCAGAATCATAATCACCTGCATATGAACTGCCTCCCATTTCTTAGGTCCAAGAAATGGGAGGCAGTTCACAGCGCTCGTAAAGGATAACTACCCCAGCAATGAAAGCACTTCTCGCTTGGCAGCCAAAAACTCTTCGCTTAAGTCAAACGAAGCCAGGTCAGTACCTTGACCAGCGTCTTTGCTAAAGTCCACTGCCGCCGCATCTGTGTAGCCCTGTGGCTCAATAACGCCCACAATCTTGGTTACCACACCCTGCGCGGGACTTCCCGCCATCACGTAAATGCGAGAAGCCATTGCAACAGCCTCATCAACATCGTGCGTGATCACCAGTACGGAGAGGCCAAACTCCTTCACGGAAGACATGAGCCACGCACGCATTTCTCGCCGTGTGAGGGCATCGAGTGCCGAGAAGGGCTCATCCAGCAGCATGATGTCTGAGCCAATGAGTGCCGTGCGCAGGAACGCAACGCGCTGTCTCATGCCGCCTGAAAGCTCGTGAGGCCAGCTTTGTGCCACGCGCTCAAGTCCACCGCGTTCCAGCATCTCCTGGGCCCGTGCGCGTGCCTCAGAGCGCGAGACGCCCTTCAGCTCAAGCGGAAGCGCTACGTTGTCGATGATGCGCTTGCTTGGGATGAGCAAATCCTTCTGGAGCATGTAGCCGATGTGTCCCGGGTGTCCCGTGACGTCAGAGCCATGCAGCAGTACCTTGCCCTCCTGCGGTTGAAGAAGTCCTGCAAGCGCATGGAGCAGCGTTGTCTTGCCGCAGCCCGAGCGACCAACCAGACAAGTAATAGTACCTGGTTGCAGCTCAATTGAGATATCCTTGGCTACCACCTGGCCATTTCCCCAGACAAGCGTAAGGTGGCGTGCTTCAAGCGCGGGTGTGTGCTGCTCAAACTCACCTGCAGCTGCAACTCCCAAGCTTTTCTCGCCAGGAACTTCTACAGCTGCGCTATTTGTTATGTCAGTAAGTTTCTTATCCAAGGTACTCACTAGTAAATCCTGCGGATGGGTCAATCTTATTCTCTAGCAGCTGCTGATTATTAAGCCAGGTGTAGAAACGCTGCCAGCGAGTTGAGTCAATGACGCCCCACTTCTCAGCGTCGTCAATATACTTACCAGCCAAGAACTTCTGAGAAGCCTTGACTAAGTCAGCATCAAGCTCTGGAACAGCCTTAAGCAGAATCTCTGCAGCCTCATCAGGATTGGAAACGCAGAACTCGTAACCCTTTCTAGTAGCACTCAAGAAGGCCTTAACAGCATCTGGATTCTCTTTTGCAAATCCATCGTTTACCGCAATAACCGGAGTGTAGTAGTCAAAGTTTTGATCAATATTTGCAAAAGCAAAATAGTTGTAGGCAAAGTTCTGAACTTTGGCATTTTGAACAGCCCACTGCTCGTACACCCAAACAGCATCAAACATTTTTGCTTTTAGGCCAGATACCTCATCATCAACCTCGTAAGGCACCATCTTAAGCGTAGAAGGATCTCCGCCATCAGACTCCATAACAGACCTAATAGTAGCTTGCTCAACTGGAAGGTTCCAGGTTGCATAGGTATGGTTATTAAGGTCTCGCGGACGAACAGTGTGATCCTCTTCACGGCTCATAATGCCCGAAAGATTGTGCTGGATGATAGCAGCCACCGCAGTATACGGCAGAGGATTAGATGACGAGAGACTGTTAGCAATATAGTCCTGGTAGGTAACGCCCATCTGAGCACCACCAGCACCAATCAGCGCATCAGCACCGTCAGCAGGTGGTTGCTGAATAGTTACTTTGAGGCCAGCCTCGTTAAAGTAGCCCTTTTCCTGAGCAACATAAATGCCGGTGTGGTTGGTGTTTGGAGTGTAATCCAGGGCAAACGTAATCTCTGTGGTACCGCCGGAATTCTGCCCAGCACCTTTGTTTGCGTTGGATGGAGCAGACGGCTGCTCAAGCGAGCAACCTGCGCAAAGTCCTGCTGCCGAGAAACCCATTGCAGTTAGGAAGCCTTTTCTTGTCACGCTCTTATGAGTAGATACGTTCATGTGTTTAATCACTTCTTTCTTTGAGATCTGTCAGAGTTACTGTGCAGATTCCTTGGTATCTTGAGAGGTGTCCCAAGGAAGTGCTTGCTTTTGTACAAGTTCTACAAACTTCATCAATACCAGCGACAGCGCAGACACCACCACGATTGCCGCAAACATCCTGTCGTACGCAAACGCCTTTCTGACGCGCGTCATATACACGCCCAGTCCAGCATCGCCTCCCAACCATTCTGCAATTACTGCACCAATTACGGCGTAGGTCACGCTCATTTTGAGTCCTGAGAAAAACTGTGGTGCAGCAGCAGCCAACTTGACGTGCCAAAAAATCTGCACACGACTAGCTCCCATGGTGGTCATCAGGTCAACCATATCAGGATCTATTGCTTTAAATGCCGAGTTCAACGCCACGGTAATAGGGAAAAACGTTGAAATGGCCACAAGAACAATCTTTGGCAAAAGGCCATAACCCAGCCAAAGCACCAGAAGCGGCGCAATAGTCACAATAGGAATAGTCTGCGAGATAGTAACAAGTGGAGAGAGCAGCTTGTCCAGCGTTTTGAAGAAGTCCATAAGAACCGCAAGCGCAAGGCCAATAAGCACTCCAATAACTAGGCCAACAAGGGATTCTAGAAGCGTAATCCCTGTATGCGTCAGAAGAAGCTGAAAATCCTTGACCAGCGCAAATACAACCTGAACAGGAGTTGGAACAAGGTAATTTGGAATAATTCCTGCAACAATAATAAGCTGCCAAAGCACAAGAAAAGAAGTAAGGGATATGGCTTGCAATGCAAACTGAGAAAGTTTTTTCATATGCCCTCCTTCTTATAGTGCGTAAGGACGGCATTGACTCCCTACGCTGGCATTACCCAGATCAGGTTTATGGGTCGCAGCATAAGGTGCTGCCTCTCAGCCGGGCCATTACCCAGCTCCCCTTTGTTGTCATTATAGCGCGGACAACTCAAATATCAAATAAATAGTCAAACAATCTCCCTAAAAGGCCTGATCTATCAGCGTTTTCTTAAATCGCGCATTTTTTGTACGCTCTAAACCCGAGTACTCTGAAGTCCTATGCCCCGAAGCCACGCGCTCCTAGCCTAACAGAACTAGCCCAAAAGGTCTTTAAGTCCCAGCTTATCTGCCTCGGTAATTTGACGTACGACCTTTGCGGGAGAACCAACAACAAGAGAATTGTCTGGAATGTCTTTAGTAACCAGACTATTAGCCCCAATTACACAGTTGTTTCCGATAGTTACACCGGGAAGCACCGTCACATTTCCGCCAAACCAGCAGTTATCTCCCACCGTGATAGGCAATGCTCGCTCATACCAAGCATTTCTCTCCTCAGCATCTAGAGGGTGTTGAACGGTGTACGCCTTAAACTGAGGGCCCACAAAACTATGAGCACCAAAAGTGATAGGCGCACAATCCATCAAATATGCACCGTGGTTGATAAAGCTATGTGGGCCAATCTTGATATTGAAGCCATAATCAACATTAAAAGGAGAAACTGCTGCACTTCCCTCTCCTAGTTCACCGAGAAGTTCAGTCAAAATCTGACGGCACTTTTCTTTATCACTTGGGCGGGTCTGATTGAACTCCCAGGCAAGATCCTTAGCGCGCCAAAAAGCTGCGCTTTGTTCTGCGTCAGCTTCACCACCACACCACTCACCAGCGCTCATGCGTTCAAGCTTTGATTTCTTATTTTCTGAATTTGCGGTGGTCTGCTTTGGATCAATATCGTACATAGCTAACTCCTTGTGCTTCTTTATCTAACAACAAGAAGTGTAATAAAAGAAGAGCCCCTGACGAGGCTCTTCTCGGCTAGTTTAAAGTTCTTGTAACCAACTACATTGCATCAAAAACATTTACCCACTTAAGCAGGAACTCTGTTTCTTTTACACGACCGCGTGCAAGCTCTGCTGCAGCAATAATGCCAAGCCAATCGTTTACATACTGACGTGTGCAGCCCTGCTTGGTGCAATAAAGATTGATGTACTTCTCGGCAAGCTCCTCATCACCATGAAGAAGCAGGTGCAGATACGTTGTAGCGCAGTCTGCAGCGCCATTACCCTGTGTTGCGTGGGCCCAGTCAAGAATTACTGGAGCGCCATCCTCGGTGAGAATAACGTTGGAAGGAACAAAGTCACCGTGGCAGACCTTAGTGTGAGGCTTCATACCGTCAAGCTTAAGCAGAAGCTCATACCTTGTAGCCTCATCAAGAATGTCTGGAATACTATTAATCATTCGGGTGAACTTATCTTTTTGGCGAGTCAGAAGTGGCGCCTTATGAGCGTGGATGGCCAGCTCAATATCAACAAACTTATTGAGGTACTCATCCTCTTTTTCTGGATGCTCCTCAATCAGCTGCCTAATTGTTTTGCCTTCAACTTTTCTGGTTGAAACAGCCCAGCAATTACCAACCTTACTGATCTCTGCAAGAGCTGGAACGTTAATACCGGCCTGTTCAGCACGAGTGAGGTTTAAAGCCTCATTCAGAATATCAGCAGAAGGCTTACTTCCGCTGAACACCTTAACGACTGTGTCTCCGTTGTCGTACACAACTTTGTTATTACGCTCGACAATTACCTTTTTATCAGCTTTGAGCTCCATAACAACCTCCAATAAGGTACTCATGCAGATACTCACTATCCACCTAGTAGTATTGTCGTTCTTCTCTAACTTCTCCTGGCGAGAAGAACACTCTTATTGGTTAAACGGTTGGCAAATTCGGCGAACGTAAACATCTCCAGTTAAAACAAGGAATCGTCCTTCTGACAAAGATCCCCCGCTTTTTATGAAAGTGGGGGATCTGCATACAAGGTGAATGTATGTTACTTACTGCTCTTTACGAGTGCGAGCATATGCTCCAACACCAACAAAGCCAGCACCAACTGTAGCAAACGCAACCATAGCTACAACACTTGCATCGCCTGTATCAGGTGTGCGGTGCTTACGCTTCTTACCAGGCTTCTCTGGAGTTGGAGTTGGGGTAACTGGAGTCTCGGTGTTGGTAATGGTAAAGCCATTAACCATATCACCAGTTATCTCAGAAGTGTAACCCTCAATAGCATCCTCAGAAACGGTGTAAGCAATGACGTGATTATCTGCTGCGTAAAGATTTACACCAACAAATGAACCGGTCCAATTGTTTGCCTCAGAAAGAACAACGGTCTGACCAGTGTCAACGCCATCAGCAAGAAGGTGAACGGTGACGGAATCCTTCTTTGTACCGTTCCAAACCTTGGTTACTGGGACATCACGAGTTACAGGAGCGTCAGCCTTGTTAGTGAGAGTTGTAACATTGCCGTTAACCTCAGGAGTCTGAGCAGTCCAACCAGTTGGAGCGGACTCCTCGAAGGTCAGAGTAACGTTATCTGGAAGTCCAGTGAAGGTGTGCTCCCAGTTATTAGCTGCAGAAAGCTCAACAGAGTCAACGCGGTAGCCATCAGCAACAAGGTAAACAGTGAGCTTCTCTGGAATAACTGCATCTGGATTTGCAGAAGTATCCCAAACCTTCTTAACAGTTACATCCTGAGTGCCCTCTTCACCGGTAATAACGGTACCGTTAGAACCAATACCGCCACCACGCTGTGCAGTGTTGCCATAAATGAGCAAACGAGCCTTATTCTGTGCAGCATTAATTGACTCGTGACGTGGGTTGGATTCAAGTGCAAGCATATCGGTGTTGTTAACGATATTGCTTACCTCTTCAGTGGTGTGACGTGCAGCAGCTGGATCTGCATCACCAAGGATGGAAGGAAGGTTGATAGTAACAGCGCCATCCTTAGTCCAATGTGCAGAAGCGCCGCCAAGCATGTAATCAGAAATGGTTGCGCCAGCAGACTCGCCTGCACCACGAACAGTTGCAATCTCATCACCAGCGCCGTTAGCAGTGTTGTTGAAGAATGCTACACCGTTCTTAGAATGGAACTCAGCATCACCAGTTGGGCAGAACCATGCGCCGCCGCCAATAACTGTTGCAGTATTGTCTTTAATAAGTGCGTTATTGATATGAAGGACATAAGGAACAGAAGCAACGTAAACTGCGCCGCCCTGGTCATTTGCTGTGTTATTGATAATTTCGCCAGCATTAAGGGTTACATTAGCAGATGCAACATAAATACCAGCACCAACGCCCTTATCGCCAAGCTGGTTGGTGCCATTACTAGTGACCTTGTTTCCGTCAATAGAGCCACCATTCATGGTGAAGCCAGCGCGATAAATGTTTGGCCAGTTATTCCATGGAGCACCAACCCTGGAATAAGGAACCTTCTGACCACCAACAACACCAACAAACTGATCGTAGGTAGCAACGCCACCGCCAGCAATGCCAGCAGTGTTGTTCTTGATGATGCCGTTATTCATAACAACGTTGCCGTTCCAGATTACGTAGATACCACCACCGGACTCAGAAGCAACATTATTAGTAATAGAGCCACCGTTGAAGGTAAAGTCTGCCTTTGACTTAGAATCACCAAACTGAGGATTACCTGCGTAAATGTAGACGCCTGCACCTTCTTTGGCCTTGTTGTTAGTGATATAACCACCGTTCATGGTAGCTGTTGTTGTCTCACCGTTTGGATCCAAGGCATAGAGCATCAGACCACCAGAAGAATTAATGGTAGAAGAAGCATCGCCCCCAGTGATGGTTCCGCCAGTCATAGTGAAATCTGCATTTCTTACCAAAACGCTACCGGAGTACTGATTGGTAAGAGTAGTGTTCTGAATGGTACCGTCACGGAGCTCACCTGTTGCACCATTTGCAACAGTGACTGCGCCACCAAGAGCGTTAGCGACCGTGCTGTCCTGAATGGTGCCGCCGGCCATAACAAATTTTGCACCAGCGCCAGTAGTAAGAACTACGCCGTTATTTCCAGGTGTAGGTTTTGCCTTACCGTTTTTAATAACGCCACGAAGCAAGGTAAAGCTACCACGGTTCTCAACGGCAAATGCAGTGTTGTTGCCATTAATGGTGGCACCATCAAGAGTAACTGCGCCGCCAGAAGCAATCTTGAACATATAGAAATGATTAGAGCCGGTCATGGCACTTGTGATAGTTCCACTACCCATTAACCTAATGTTCTTATTAGCAGGAACCTGAACTGGAGCAGAGATAGTAAAGTCTGCGTTTACTTGAACAATAGACTGTGAACCATCTGCTGGAGCAGCAGCAATAGCAGCCAGCAGCTCAGCCTCTGAGGTAACAGGGGTGGTGTCTGCGAGTGCTTGCTTTGCAAGTCCTCCAACAAGCGAAAGCGCTAGCACAAATGTAGCGACAATCGCCATACTCCAACGTGAAAGCCTTTTCATGGCAAAACTCCTTGCGTATCGGGAGCATTTACTAACAAACAATAGTGAAACAAGTAATAAAAAAGCGTGAAAACGTAAAGATTTTATCTAACTTTACTCTTCTTTGTCTAGCTGTTCAGGCTCTTCTGGACGGTGTTTTAGGCGATCGTATTCTTCTTCGGTCAAAACATCTTCAATTCGCAGGTTAACACCAGAAACTTCAAGGCCTGTCATACCGGTGATTTTCTCGACAATCGTACGCTTAACGTCTTCAAAAATCTGAGGTGCATAAGAACCATATTTAATAAGAACAGACACGGTAACAATTAACGAACTATCAGGCTGCACTTCAACAGTGACACCTTTAGCTGTATCAGATGCGCCAAGAACGTCTTGAACCCTGTTAAGCCAGTTTCCGCGAGCGCCCACCACGTTAGGAACATCACGCAAGGCCAACGAGACAATCTTCTCGACAACTCCGCCAGAGAAGGTAAGAGAGTCTGTATCCTTTAGATCTGCATCGGAAGGAACATCTGTTGTTTCTTCTGCAGGAACAATTTCTTCAGAGGTGGTCTCTTGCGAATTAGTAAGCTCTTCTGCCACAGCTCTCTCCTATCTAGTTTCTGTCCGTAAATAAGGAACGAATCTTTGCCAAAATGGTTGCCTTTCCGTCAAAAATCTGACCGATGGCAACTCCAACCAACACAAACAATGCAACAACTAGCATTTTAAAAAGGCCAAACGTAAACAAAAAAATTGCAAACAAGAGGCCCAAAAATCCGCCAATAATGGCACCTGGATGGTCAACGACGTATTTTTTGCACTTCTCCTGCATCTTCTGAAAGAAGCTTTTATCCATTGTCTGTGACCTCCTTTGCATCTGGCTCTGGAATACTCAATCGAATGTCTTTACCAGCCTGCTGAGCAGTGGCTTGAGTAGAAGGTTGCTCGTAAGATTGCTCTCCTACAATCTCTGGTTCTGGCACAACCTCTTTTGACTGAGACAAAGACGCACCTTCTTCATCTTTTGGCGAGAAGGAACTTGGCTTGATAAAAGAAAGATTAATGCTAGAAACGCAAGGTCCGCATACGATAGCAAGACCAGACTGAAGAGCGTTATAGAACTCAGAGCCCTTTGCAGTGACATCAACAGGCTCTTTGGGGAGAATATCAATCTGTACGGCTACAGAATTATTCTTAGAAATCTGCACGTTAACACGGTGTGCAAGGCAAGTTCCATCTTCTTCAATAATATGGGCTGCCTGAGAAGAAATGGCATCTTTAGTGACGGAGATTGTTCCGCCCTCAACAGTGGCCACCGTGAGCTTTACTGTTTTTCTAATAAATAGAGCTCTAAACAACACCACAACAAGACCAAAGATGCTAATAGCCGCACAAGCGTTAAGAGCAATAAGGTAGGGCTTGGTAAACAAGAGATTAGTTGCCTGGTGTGTCCAAGGACCAAACCACGTTAAAGCAAGGGCTAAAAACACAAAAGCACTTGCAAGAACATAGAGTATGTAGCAAAAACGCTTGAAGCCGCTCATGGCACCTCCACTTTCTTTTATATAAACAGTTTAACTCCAATACCGGACAAAAAGAGAATATAAAAACTGCCTCCCGGCGGAAGGCAGTTTTTAGTCTGTATATACCGTTAGCAGAAAACAAACTTAAGCGTTCTTCATAACAACGGAGCGAACAACTCCCGCCGCATCGTCACAGTAATCCAGAACAGTCTCCATGCGGTCAAAAATACGAAGCCAAGCAACGGTGTGGCGACCAGGCATTTCATCACGGAACAAGCGAGAGAGTGCGTTGTGGTAAATAAGGTCTCCCTCGTCCTCAACATGTCCAACGGCAATAGCCTTCTCCATTACGGTAGGATCTTTCTTGTAATCACTCAGAACACTCAGCATCTCCTGGACTGTCTTGCATGCGCGAAGGGTAAGCTCAGCAAGCTGCATAGCCTCTTTACGAGTATCGTCAACGTTAAAGAGATCAAGGCGCTCAGCAACAGAATTCATTCCGTCAACGATGTCATCAAGACGAAGCGCCAAGTCAGAGATGTCCTCACGCTCAAATGGAGTGACAAAGGAAGCGTAAAGCTCCTTCATAATATGCTGGACCTTCTCGTCACACTCGCGCTCGTAAACCTTCATCTGAGGAATACGCGCGGCAGTCTCAGGATAGCCTTCCATAATGACCGCATACTCTTCAGCGGTTTCTACAATTTTGTCGCCAAACTCGCGGAACATGGTGTAGAAGACGTCCTCTTTTGGCTTACCTAGCATGAATCCTCCAATAAAGTTGAGTGGTTCAATAGAACTCGTAAAAGACAGTTATACGTACTTAGAAAATCATCAGGAACAGTTTTGCAAAAAGAAAACCAATAAGTCCGCAGCCAGGGAACGTAAATACCCATGCCGCAACCATTTCTTTTGCAACGCCCCAGTTAACTGAACGAATATTTTTTGCAGCACCTGCGCCCATCATGGCAGTCATTTTTGTATGGGTTGTTGAAACAGGAAGACCAGTCAGCGTGGAAAGTAGCAAAGATGCAGATGCCGAGAAAGACGCGGCAAAGCCCTGATAACGCTCAAGCTTTACCATTTCCATTCCGACTTTTTTAATAATCTTTCTTCCGCCAATCGCAGTACCGATAGACATAAGAGCAGCACACAGTACCTGCAGCCAGAGCGGGAACACATCTGCACCAGCAGCTCCATGACCTGCGGAAAGTGCAATTGCAAGCATGGCAATGGACATGAACTTCTGACCGTCCTGTGCACCATGCATAGCCGCAACAAATGCTGAGCCAACAACCTGCAAATGACCAAACATCTCATCAGCGCGCTGTCGATCAACGTTTACGCAAAGTTTGTTGATTGCTTTAACAATGATCCAACCAGCGGCAAAACCCAGTGTGGTTGAGAAGAGCAGACCAATTAAAACCTTGCTCCACTCGCCCCAGTTAACTGCACCAAAATCACCATGAATCGCAAGTGCTGCACCGGTGAGACCTGCAATGAGTGCATGTGACTCAGAAGTTGGAATACCTAAAGCCCAGGCTCCTACTGCCCAAGTAACAATACCAACACAGCCTGCGGCAAGAGCAACAAGAGCCTCATGGTTATTGCTACCAAAGTCAACCATGCCCAGAATTGTGTCTGCAACTGCAGTTGAAATGAGGCACATAGCCACCAAACCAACAAAGTTGCATACAACACTCATAATAATTGCATGGTTAACTTTAATTGAACGAGTTCCAACAGCCTCTGCAATAGCATTAGCCGCATCGGTTGCACCATTAACAAAGATGCATCCAAAAACAAGGACAATGACGAGGGCTAAAAACGGATTGGCAACCATCATCTCAAAAAAGTGTCCGAGTGTTATCATTCGGTACCTTTCAAACCACTTTCATAACGGGACAATGATAATCGAAATATCGTTCAATTATGTTTAAAAACATTCGAATAGCTAAATCAGCGCAAGTTGTTTCTTACGCCCTGCCTTCTCTCTTATGAAAAATACAAGCTGGCCCAAGAGAGCTACCCAGTTGTCCCAGGAGAGCTACCCAGTTAACCCAGAAGAGTTGCCTCAAAGGGGCTCCTTAGGTTACTAGGCAAGCTTTTTGATAATAGCTGCAGTAATACGAGCAGAACGCTCAGAAGCCTCACGCTCAAACGTTAGATAATCAACACTTGAAGTAGTACCGGGCTTATCGGACATAAGCCTAATTACTACAAAAGGCGTGTGGTTAAGCCAAGCAACCTGAGCAATTGAAGCGCCCTCCATCTCGCAACAATCAGCGCCAAATGTTGTGTAAATATGGTCCGCAAGCTCTGATGAGCTCACAAACTGATCTCCTGAAGCAACACGTCCAGAAATAACCTGCAGTTCAGGAGCTACTTCTTTAGCCGATGCAAGAGCATGCTCAACAAGATCCTTATCTGCTGTAAACGAGAAAACCGGAAGGCCTGGAATTTGACCAGCGGCAAAATTGAGAGGACCCACGTTCATATCGTGCTGAACTAAATCAGAAGAGATAACAATATCCCCTACCTGCAGCTCAGGGCTAAGAAGTCCTGCAATACCAGTATTAATCACATGCGTTACCGCAAATGTATCAATCAGAATCTGTGTGCATGATGCGGCATTGACCTTGCCAATTCCTGACTGAACAACAACTACAGGAACTTCTCCCAAACGGCCTTCAACAAACTGCATACGAGCCTGTTCATAGGTACGCTCAATGGTCATCTGCTCTTTTAACAGCGCAACCTCGGGCTCCATGGCACCAATAATTCCAATTTTCATGTTAGGCTCCTACTCCTGCAAGCCAACTGGAACCAGCCAGGGCTCGTACAATTTTGTCTCGCACACTCATCTCATTTGCATCGTCTTTAATGTGTGCGTGAATAATAACAGTAATGCCAGCATCAGCTATGCTTGCAGCTTCAACCTCAATAGGAAATGTTCTATCAAGCTGGGACGAAACGGTTTCTTGGATTGTCTCAATGATTTCTTGAGTTACTGCCTCTAAATCTGCTGATGGTTTAAGCACAATAGTTACAGGTACCTCGGTTACGTCCCACCTTGTACGATGTACCAGTGCGGTTTTGTTGAGAACAGAATTAGGGATGATGTCCACTTTACCGCCACGGTCACGCACAATGGTGGAACGCCAGTTCATGTCAATGACCTCGCCAGAAATGTTTCCAATGCTTACCTGATCTCCCGGCTTAACCACACCTACCAACATAAGGCCTAAGCCGCCTACCAGGTTAGAAATGGTATCCTGGAGACCAAAAGACAAGGCGATGGAGGTAACTCCCAAAGCGGTCACAAACGCCGTTGGCTGAATGCCAAAAACAGGCTGCAATACCGCGAGAATAGCAAACGCCCAGATGATTCCTCGGATTATGTTGACAAAGATAGATGCCGACGGCAGTTTAGATGAATCCAAAGCCTTTCTTGAGAGCTTTATTGCAAAATGCTCAATCAAAAACGCAATGAAGAATACAACTACAAAGGTAACTACCCTAAAAATAAAATCTTGTGGAGTGAGGCCCAAAATTAAGCCGTCATGCATCAACACCATGGCTATCCCTCAATTTTGACTATCGGAGCAAAGCCCTTCATGAGCTTCTTTGTCTTATTAGTGCGTGTAAACTTGACCTCAATAGTATCGCTCTGAACTGCTAAAACAACACCTGGACCAAAGGTCTTATGAGACACCTGATCTCCCACAGCAAAGCTTGCAGAAGCGCGGGCTGGGTCCTTTTGAATAGGAGCTGGACGTGGGGCTGGGGCGCCACCAGTAGAGCGTGTACGAGAACCAAATACGTTTCCGCCATAGACCTCAGAGCCGCGACCAGAGCCAAAGGTGCCATGACGGTCTCCGCGCTTTGCCCAGCCAACACCAGAAAAGCCCGCGGAACCAACCCCAATAGCTTTAACGTGCTCCTGAGGAATCTCCCCCACAAAACGCGATACGGGATTTGCCTGAACAGAGCCATAGGTTCTTCTGGTAGACGCATACGTCAAATACAAGCGTTTACGCGCACGCGTAATAGCAACATAGGCCAGCCTGCGCTCTTCTTCTAGCTGAGCTGCCTCTGCCTCGTAATTTGCATGAGGGAAGATACCCTCCTCCATGCCAGCAACAAATACTGCTGGGAACTCCAGACCCTTTGCAGCGTGAATGGTCATAAGTGTTACCGCAGAGGTAGAGCCATCCAAACTGTCAAGGTCAGAACGAAGTGCCAACCATTCCATAAATGCCGGGAGCTTCTCTGCAGCAACCTGTGGATGTAGAGCTTCTTCCTGAGGTGCAGAGTCTGGCTCAGCAGCAACACCAGCAAGCGTGCCGGTAGCAGCATCAAAACCAGCCTCACTCAGCGAAGCAGCATCTTGTGCGTCAAGCGCTCCTGCTTCCCTTAGTTGTTGCAAGCTCTCAAGTGTTTCTTCAACATCGTCGTGAGACTCGTCAAACTCTGCCGCAACGCCAAAGAACTCTCGAATGTTCTCGATACGTCCATCAGCCTCAATGGTATGCTCAGCCTCAAGTGCACGAATAAGACCTGAGCGGTCAATAATTGCCTCAACTACCTCATCAAGCTCGCCGTCAATATGACGGCCGTGCTCAATAGCTGACGTAAACTCTACCAGCGCATTTCTCACCTTTGCGGTAAGAAGGCTCTCCTCCATCACACATGCTTCACATGCCGAGAAGAACGACAGGCCGTTATACAGTGCATACGTCTGAATCTTCTGAATACTGGTTGCACCAATACCACGACGAGGCGTGTTAATAACACGCAGCGCGGCCATGTCATCATCAGGGTTCACAACTACCTTGAGATATGCCATAACATCTCTGATCTCTGCGCGATCAAAGAATCGAGTGCCGCCAACAATCTTGTAAGGAACACCAGCTCTCAGCAACATATCTTCGAGAATACGAGACTGCGCATTGGTGCGATAAAATACGGCTATATTGTCGTACGATGTACCCTTATCGTGCAGTTTTTCTATCTCAGAGCCAATCCATGCGCCCTCATCACGCTCATCAGATGCCTGATACACCTGGATTTTCTCGCCATCTCCTTCATCCGTGAAGAGGCGCTTTGGCTTGCGGTGAGAGTTGTGCGCAACAACTGCATTGGCAGCGGCCAAAATATGGCCCGTTGAGCGGTAGTTTTGCTCCAGCTTAACTACAACTGCTTCCTCATAGTCTTTCTCGAACGCCAAGATGTTTTTGATGTCTGCACCACGCCACGAATAAATGGACTGGTCATCATCGCCAACAACCATAAGATTGCGATACTTGGATGCCAAAAGCTTGGTAATTGCATACTGAACGCCGTTGGTATCTTGATACTCGTCAACGTTGATGTAGCGGAAACGCTCCTGGTACTTAGCAAGCACGTCTGGGTACTTAGAGAGCAGCTCAAACGCCTTAACCAGAAGGTCATCAAAGTCCATGGCATTGGCTTTATCCAAACGAGTCTGGAGCGCACGATACACGCGGGCAACCACGTGATCCATAGGACTTGCTGCCTGCGCCTCTACATCATCGGGATACAAAAGGGCGTTTTTAGCAGCAGAAATCTTAGAACGAATGGAGTTGAGTGGGAACTGACGGACATCAATATCCAAATCAGACAGAATGGCCTTTACCAGGCGTTTTGAATCGTCATCATCGTAGATGGCAAAGTTGGGACCATAACCAAGTCGCTCACCATCTTCTCTGAGCAGACGAACACACATAGCGTGGAACGTGCAAACCCACATACCGCGAATATTGTTAGGCAGCAGCGCCTCAAGACGCTCACGCATCTCTGCTGCAGCCTTGTTTGTAAACGTAATGGCCAGAATCTGCCAAGGACGAACGCCCTCGTCAGCAATCATGTGCGCAATTCTAAACGTCAGAACACGCGTCTTTCCCGAACCAGCTCCTGCAAGAACCAGCAAGGGTCCCTGAGTTGTCATAACTGCCTGGTGCTGGGCAGGATTTAAACCTTCAAGATCAATCTGCATTACGCCATCCTTGTGTCAATCATTCTTAGAGTAAAAGTGTACCCCGATAACCGGACATTAATTGCGCTCGTTTCTGTTGCCTCCACAATAAAAAACCGGCCCCCAAAAGAGAGCCGGTTTATCTGCATCAATGCTGCTAGTGAACTTCTACACGTATGGCGAGAAGATCTTCTAGACCAAACGCCTGCCTTAGTTCATGGAGTTTGCCTGACGGCTCTTTGCACGAGCAACAACTGCCAGAGCAATCACACCACCTGCAACACATGCCATAACGATGGCGCTAAGTGTGAGGTTCTCATCACCAGTGTATGGAAGCGCAGGGCCGCCATAGTATGGGATAGCTGCTGGATTTGGAGCGCTTGGGAAGCTTGGGGCAAGAGGACCACCAGGGATACCTGGAGTGCTTGGGGTGCTAGGGTTTTCTGGAGTAGCAGGATTTTCTGGAGTAGCAGGGTTTTCTGGAGTTACAGGAGCAACTGGCTCTGGCTCCCACTCTGCAACAAGAACAACCTTAGGAGTGGTGGTGGTAAGGGTTACCTGGTCTCCTGCCTGATAGGTGATGCCATCAAGCTTCCAGCCCTTGAAGACGTAGCCATCGCGAGTTGGAACGGTAGCAGAGACAGTCTCGTTCTTAGGATCAGTGAGAGAGTCAGCAGTGTTGCTATCAATACCAAAGTAACCGTTCTGTGCTGCAGGAGCACCAGTACCGCCGTTTGCATCGTAGCTGAGCTCATACTCCTGGTTCCAAACAGCAGTCAGAGTATAAGGGCTTCTCATGTTAAAGACAGTAGTCTCAGAAACATAGCGTTTATCGCCAGCTGGGTTGTTGTTTGCATCTGCAGGAACAGCAGAAGCACCAACATAGCGGAAGTGGTTATCAACGTAAGAACGCTTCCAGAACTCAAACTTGTAACCATCGCGGACTGGCTGGTCTTCAATGATGTTGTACTCAGCAAAACCATAGGTACGAGGGTTATTTGGAGTCTTGGACTCTGTATAAGTTGCGTTGCCGTAGATGGTGCCGCCATTTGCGTCGTAAATGAGCTGGTTAACTGCGGATGGCGTAGGTGTTGGAGTTGGAGTTGGGGTGGTCTCTGCAGGAATAACGTGGATGTGATAGCCAACCCACATAAGGTGGGTTGTGTTGCCGCCAACGTTAGCAGGATCAGAGGAATCTCCCTGCATAGTAACAAGGAAGAATGCCGTAACAGGCTGATTAGCAGGGGTTACCTTACGACCGGTAAACTCAAAATAGAACTGACCACCGTTGTTAGTTACGGTATTGCTGTTTCCGTAGAAAGCATAGGTGAAGTCATAATCAGTAGCAGGGAGCTCAGGATAAGCACCTGCGGTGACCAGCGTAGTGGTTACGCCAAAAGGAGCAAAGCCAGGACGAGTGGTGGTGTAATGAGAATACGCACCAGTGTCTCTAATGGTCTGACCAACGCGAACAACAATCTCGCCATACTGACCAGGAACAGGAGTCTGGTGGCCAGAACGCTGAGGGTTGTCTGTAAGAACCCTGGATGTATCGGCATTGCCGTCAGCCGAGAAAACAGAAACCTTTACACCTGGTGTAGATGTATCAATAGGATCTGCAAAAGCAAGTTTAGGTGCAGAAACTGCAAGAATTGCAACAAACGCAAGTGCAAGTGCACACGCAATTCTCTGAAGCGTCTTGATGTGGCGCATAAAACCTCCTGGAACTATTACAAGTAATTACGTACTCTTACGGCCAAAATTCAGCTGCAAGAGCATATAGGACAAGGCAATTCTTAGTAAATGAGTCCAGAGCGATTACATATATCTTTCATAGGTTTTCCACGGTTTTTCCACATGTTTTGGCATAAAAAAGCGCGGCGAGAAACTCACCGCGCTTGAACGCATATGTTGTAACGCTTTCAGTCAGAGAATTACTTAACAAGCAGGAAGTATGCGATAACTGCAATACCCAGAATAATGCGGTACACGCCAAAAGGCTTGAAATCATGCTTGCGGACATAGCCCATAAGCGCACGGACCATAACAAGCGACACAATAAACGCCACTAAGCAACCAACGCCCAAAATAATTGCCTCGGGAGCAGTGAAGGTGTTGCCCTTCATAAAGTAGCGAACAAGCCTCAAAGCAGAAGCGCCGGCCATAGTAGGAATTGCCAGGAAGAACGTAAACTCAGCAGCTACAGCCCTTGAACAACCAAGTGCTAAGCCTCCAAGAATAGTTGCACCAGATCTTGAAGTACCTGGAACAATTGCAAGAACCTGGAACACACCAATACCAAGTGCGGTCTTCCAGTCAAGGTTGTCAATGTCTTGCACGCGGGCCAGGTTGTCGGCTGAGGGGGCCTTCAGGGATGCGGCGGCATCTGGACGCATGTGTTTACCGCGAGGTGCTTCAACCTTTACCGTTGCAGCGACCTTCTCGCGATGTAGCTCAAGCACTATGAAGATGATGCCGTAGAAAATAAGGGTTGCAGCAATAACAAAAGGGCTTCCAAGATGCTCTTCGATGAAGTCGTTGAGCGGCAGACCAATTGCTGCTGCAGGAACGCAGCTGACCACCACTTTTGCCCAGAGTTTCCAGGTAGAGCGCTTCTCGTCTTTGGATTTCTTTGGCGAGAAGGGATTGAGCTTGTGGAAAAATCCCACACATACTGCAAGAATTGCACCAAGCTGAATAACTACTAGGAACATATTCCAAAAGTCTTCAGAGACATTGAGTGGTAAAAACTGATTGAGCAGCAGCATATGGCCTGTTGATGAGATAGGTAACCACTCGGTAATACCCTCAACCACGCCAAATAACGCTGATTTAAGCGCTTCAATCCACAAAATTGCCGACTCCACTAAAACCTCCTTGGGGACTGATTACGAACCTATTGTACGCAATCCGTTCGCCCTTTCTTTTTCTACCGTTCACGGCTTTACCTAACGACTTTACTACTTTAAAAGTGCCTTGTTTTCTGCAAAGTTGGCATTTGAAGCCAAAAACAAGTAGAATTGACAACCTCGCACGAGCGGAGAGAAGCGATTATGCGTATTTTTGAGGTCAAGTGTTATCTGACCTTGCGCTTGAAGCCAGTAATGAGCGGATGGCACTACATGCGTACTAATCGGAAGCCCCCAATCGCGGAGGTCGATTTGAACAAATATATGCGTCATAGACGCTTACCTTCATGCTCTACCCTTATGACAGCACTCCTTGCAGCAGTGCTTGTTGTTAATACCTTTTTGTTTGGCGTCTCAAGAGCTCAGGCAGAGACTCTTGAAGAGCTCCAGGCCAAGGTAGAACAGACCAATTCTGATTACGATGCCGCCAATCAGCGTGTAGCAGAGCTACAAAAACAGATTGCAGATAATGAGGCACGTATTGCAGAGATTGAACAGCAACTCCCAGAGCAGCGCCTAAAAGCTGCAGAGTCTATTAGAGCAATGTATCGCATGCAGCAGGGCTCCATGGGAATTATTGATTTGCTTTTATCGGCAGATAACTTTAATGATTTAATTGCTGTTGTTCAGTATCTTGAGATTATCCAGAACAAAAATTCTGATGCTATCAACCACCTGGTTGATCTTAGCAAAGAGCTTTCTGAGACTCAGTCATCTTTAAATGCACAGATGGCAGAAGCAGAGAAGCAGAAAAAGGCTGCCGAGGATGCTATGAATGCAGCAATTGCAACAAGAGAGCAATTGCAGGCAGAACAAGCTCAGCAGGCAGCAGCAGAAGCAGCTGCTGCAGAAGAAGCACTAAAAGAGGCTTCTACTGAGACCACCTTTACCAACGCTTCTGGTAATACCACTGAGGTCACTACCCCATCAACTCCTTCGGCTCAAAATGTTGACTGGTCAAGCGATAAGACCAACTTTGTAAGCAGCTGGGGCGCTCGAATTGACGCCTATCTTGCTGGCTCCCCTCTTGCTGGCTACGGCTCAACCTTTGCTGAGGCTGCATGGGCCTACGGCGTTGATCCGCGTCTCTCGCCTGCTATTTCTGCAGTTGAGAGTACAAAGGGTAGGTATAACTTCCTCCCCTACAACGCATGGGGTTGGGGTTCTGCTAGCTGGGGTAGCTGGGAAGAGGCTATCTGGGATCATACAGCTGGTCTTGCCGCTGGCTACGGCGGAAGGCTTTCTGTTTCTGGCGCTGCAAAGTACAACCCAGCAAATCCAAATGGTTGGTACTCGGCAGTTCTTACGCAGATGGAGCTCATCTAAGCTTCTGGTCGTACAACCTTTAAAGAACGTTAAAACCCCGCAGTTTACCTGCGGGGTTTTGTTGTCGGGTGCAGAAGTACTTGCAGGTTGAGTTGAGCTTGGAGTAGACGGGTTTCTCGCCAGATGGCGGGCAGCGCGTGCGGGCGGCACGGGTGGGCGGCAGACGGCTACGCGGTGAGCACGACCATGGCGAGGATGAGGGCAAAGCCGATGAGGTCGGCAACGCTAAAGGAAATTCCTAGCACCAGTACGGTGGTGATGGTTGCCATAACGGGCTCGATAGTACCCAGAAGAACCGCCCTAAGTGAGCCTGCGTCCTTAACGCCCTGCAGGTAAAGGCCGTACGCCAAGAATGTTCCCACCAGCACGCCAATGACTACCAGCAAAACACCAAAGGCGTCCAGCTGAGGCATGTGATTCCAAGGTTGATAAAACACGGCAATGAGCGTGCCAGAGAACAAAAACGCAAGGCCGTTTACGGTAAAGCTTCCCCACTTCTCCATCAAAGGCTTGGGCAAAATGGAGAGGGCTGCCTGAGCAAACGCACACATAACGCCCCAGAAAATACCTGATGTTGGCAGGTTAAGCGTGCCGGGATTTCCTCCTGTTACCAAAAGATAGGTGCCAATAAGTGCCAAAACAATGCCAAGAATCTCGCGACGGCGAGGCCAGCGCCTACCAACCACGCACACAAAGGCCAAAACGCCCAACATGCCTAACGACTGCATAATGGTTGCAGTTCCAGAATTAATGGCATTAACTGCATAAATGTAAGCAACTTGCGAGAATAAGATGGCAAACAAACTAACTACAAAAATCTTTGCCAACTCTTTTGGCTTTCTAATGACAGTTGTAAGATTTTTTCTATCCAACGCAAAGGCAGTGCCCAAGAATAACCAGCAGGCACAAAGCTCGCGAATATCAATCAGCCACATGGGATCAACATGATAGGTATCTAGCAGGTATTTTGCGGCGGTTCCAAATGCGCCCCAGGAAGCTCCGCCAATCAAGACAAACAGCATTCCTCGATAGATTTTCTTCTTATTATCAGGGGTTATTTCTGCGTCGTCGCTACCAAGTGCTTCCTCTTCCGCAAAGGCCTCTACAACGTCTGTGGCTTTAGAAGACTCCACCGTGCTCTCATTAGAAATGAAATCATTCATCTGGGTATAAATCTTTCATTACAAAATACGGATACAAGTGTCACTTTTTCTCTGACGCGGTAGTATCACAATAACAAAAATCCACCTTACCCTGCTCCGCGCAGAGCCTTAGGTCTCTAAACGGCCCCGTTAAGGCAAGATGGTCTCAAAAACGGCATTAATGCTCACGTAAGTTTTCGTATAGATTGGCAGCTTATGACGTCTAAGTATTCGCAGATGGACAGTGCATTTTCTGTTGGCACGCTTCACGCAGAGGACAAAAGCTTTGAGGTAATCTCGGCTGAGTGGGTTAACGAGATTTCTGGCTATGCGTACATCTTTAAGCACATTCCCACAGGTGCCCGCCTTATGTGGTTTGCCTGCGATGATGATAACCGCTCGTTTGCCATTGCTTTTAAGACACCTCCTGTAGACCACACGGGCGTCTTCCACATTCTGGAGCACTCAGTTCTCTGTGGTTCTGATGCCTATCCTGTTAAGGAGCCGTTTGTTAACCTGCTCAAGACCTCTATGCAGACGTTCTTGAACGCAATGACCTACCCTGACAAGACGGTTTACCCTGTGGCAAGCACTAACGTAGCCGACTTGGAAAACCTCATGAGCGTGTACCTGGACGCCGTTCTGCATCCTGCAATCTATAAGCGCAAGCGCATCTTTGAGCAGGAAGGCTGGCACCTAGAAGCTGACGAGCAGGGCAATCTTAGCTACAACGGTGTTGTCTTCAACGAGATGAAAGGCGCTCTCTCTGACCCAGATCGCGTGCTCTACGATTCTGTCAGCGAGGCCCTCTTCCCTGATACCGCCTACGGTAAAGAGTCTGGCGGCAAGCCTCGCGCAATCCCTGAGCTCACCTACGAGAACTTCCTGGACACCCACGCTCGCCACTACAACCTCTCTAACAGCTACACCTTCCTCTACGGCGACCTTGATTGCGAGCGTGAGCTCTCCTTTATTGCCCAGAGGTTTGCAGCTGCCGAGAAACGCGATGCAGGTGCCCCCAATCCGCTTAACCTGCAGGCACCCGTGTTGCCCAAGCCCTGCCAGGTCCGTATGAACACCACAGCCGACAACTCCAGCATTGGCCTGGGCTACGTGCTTGGAACGCCTGACCAGCGCAATAAGATGATGGCAGCAGATATCTTGTTTGACACCCTCATGGGCTCCAATGAGTCCCCGCTCAAGCGTGCAATTCTTGACGCAGAGCTGGGCGATGACTTTAGCTACTATCTCTCCGATGACCTTGCACAGCCAATGCTCTTCTTGCAGCTCAAGGGTCTCAGAGAAGGAGCAGCTCAGAAGTTCCGCAACTTGGTAGAGACCACCTGCCAGAAGATTGCTGCCGAGGGCATTGATCCAAAGAAGCTCAACGCTTCCATTGCGCTTGCAGAGTTTAACCTGCGCGAGAATGACCAGCCTTACTCAAACGGTATTGAGTACACGCTGCGTTCACTCTCAAGCTGGCTCTATGACGACGCTCGCCCTCTGGACTACATCCGCTACGAGGACGCCATTGCCTACGTCAAAGAACTTGCAGCTCAGAAGGGCTTTGAGAAGCTGCTTCTGGAGCTCATTTGCAACAGCAAACACGCAGCTCAGGTTGAGCTTGTCCCCACAGACGAGGGAGACGCTCAAGAAGAGGCTGCTGAGCTGGAGCAACTTCGATCTACGCTCACCGATGACGATGTCGAGAAGATCCGTGCAGAAGTTGAGGCACTCCGCTTGGAGCAAGAAACACCTGACGCTCCAGAAGACTTAGCCAAGCTGCCGTCCCTCTCGCTCAGTGATATCGGTGCAGGTAGAGAGCGTCCTGCCGGCTTTGAGGTTGAGGCTCCCCTGCCATGCATTGCGCATGAGCTGGACACTCACGGCATTGACTACGTCTACCATTACTTTGATCTGACCCGTGCGGTTACCTTTGAAGAGCTGCCGCTTGTGGGCATTCTTGCTGAGGCGCTCGGCAAGCTTGATACAGCATCACACACCGCCTCTGAGCTGGATATCCTTATTGAGAGCAACCTTGGTCACCTCTCGTTCTTCACTGATATCTACGACCAAGACACGCTTGACCAGGCACATCCCGCCTTCATTGTTGCCGCAAGTGCCCTTGCCGAGAAAACCCAGGGACTTGCAAGCATTCCTTCCGAGGTTTGGTCTAGCACGCGCTTTGATGATTTGAGCCGCTTAAAGAACATCTTGATTCAGCGTCGCATTGCGCAGGAGCAGTACTTTGTTGGTGCTGGTCATACTGCAGCGCAGAATAAGGCTTTGACCGCCTACTCTGCAGCTAGCCGTGTAAACGATGCACTAGCAGGCGTTGGCTTCTATGAGTACCTAAAGAACCTGCTTGCCAACTGGGATGAGCGCGCTTCTCAACTTGCAAAAGACTTGGATACGCTCACTCGCAAGATGTTCCGTGCAGACAACGTTACGGTTAGCTTTACTGGCTCCGCTCAGAGCCGCGAGGCATTCTGGCAAGCAGCGGGAGACCTTGGCCTTACCAATGGCAATGAATCGCAGGTAGACAACGCAACGCCAACGCTTGTTGTCCCTGAGGGTAAGCTGCAGCGCGTGGCGTATATCATTCCGTCAAACGTTTCCTACGTTGGCCTCTCCTATCCAAACGTTGCCCATGCAACCAATGAACAGCAGGGTAACTGGCTCATTGCCACCAGAGTTCTGGGTCTTGACTATCTCTGGAACGAGGTCCGCGTCAAGGGTGGCGCTTATGGCGTTATGTTCAGAAACTCCATCGCTGGCCTGCAAAGCTTTGTCTCCTACCGAGACCCCGCGCTTGACGCAACCCTCGACCGCTATGTTGGCGCAGGTAGTTGGCTCTCTGAGTGGACTCCAGACGCTGACGAGTTTGAGGGCTATGTAGTTGCCTCTGTGGCAGGCGTTGACGCCCCTGTTCCCGCTCGAATGCTTGCTCGCAGGCAAGACATCGAGTACTTCAACCAACGTGATCCAGAGCGTCTTCTTAAGCTTCGCGAGAAAATCCTTCACGCCCAGGTTGAGGACATCAAAGAACTGGGAAGCACCATGCCTCAAAGCTATGACGACCTCTCGGTTGTTGTCTTTGGCGCTAAGGAGGCCATTGAAGCCTCCAAGCTTGATCTTGAGGTTGTCGATCTCTTTGGCGGCCAGGAGAACTAGGTCTGGTAGCTGAAACAAAAACGCAAAAGCCCTGTCATGTACACACATGACAGGGCTTTTCTTGTGAGGCAATGCACGAAGCCAGACGTTCTTCTCGCCAAGAACGCGCGCAGGCAGCGCGTTACTCGCTTCTCAACGCCTGAACTGGATCGGACTTAGCCGCTCTACCTGCAGGGATAAGACCTGCAAGAAGCGTCAGGACAACGCTAATCAAAATCAAAATAAGTGCTCCGTTTATCGGCAAGATCACCAAATTGTCCACGTTAAACATGGCTTTGACAACAGCATTTGCGGGCAAAATAAGCAGTTGTGTAATGCCAATGCCCATAACACCAGAGATAAGTCCTTCAATAAACGTCTCTGCATTAAATACGTTGGCAATGTCTCGCCTGGAAGCACCAATGGAGCGCAGGATACCAATCTCCTTTTTGCGCTCAAGTACCGAGATAAACGTAATGATGCCAATCATAATGCTGGAAACAACAAGCGAAATAGATACAAACGCAATCAGCATCGCCGAGATCATATCAACAATTAGCGTGACAGAACTCATTAGTGCACCAACAATATCGGTATACGTAACTACCTTAGACTCTTCACCTGCAGCCTTTGCATCAGCGTTGTACGTATTAAGAATTTCAACAATCTTCTCTTTGCTCGCAAAGTCTTTAGGATAAATATTGATTGACGTGGGCTTATTAAGGTCCGCATATCCCATCTTAGAAAGATTGGACTCATACGTTGCCGGCGTTGCCCTTAGCATTGACGCGGCAATAGCTGCGAGCTGCGATGGATCAGCGTTGAGCTTAAAGGCGCTTGCAAGCGTTGCCTTATCTATCTGCATAGCATTGGACATATTTGCCGCAACGCCCTGCATAGCTGTATTGAGAGCACCTGCAATCTGGCTTTGCATTCTTGAAGCAACCTGCGTCATCACGCTGGTTAGCGCAGACTGCACGTACGCACTCATAGCACGCGTAATAGCTGCGGAAAGTGCACTTGCAATCTGTGATTGATAAGCACTCATAAGCCTCTGAGAAACCTCAGCCTGGACACTTGGAAGGTCTGGATTGGTTCCCAGTTTATTTGCCAGAGCACTAACCAGCTGTTGCTGCAGGTCATCAGTATCAACTGCAGAAGAAACTGTAGTCACAATCTGCGTGCGTACCTGATCTGTTGCAAGGTAGTCTGCCATGGTCTTGCCAGGATTAGCAGCACTCCAAGAGTTCCATCCAAGAGCAATGTTACCCATGAGCGAAGAAATAGCAGCTTGTCCTCCTGGTTTGAAGTTAACAGTAATGCCAGAAAGAATCTGCTGAATGTCTGCTGCAGAGAGCTCTGGGAAAGCCGCTGCCAGCGCAGCTGGATCAAGCGAAGACGTCACAGAAGACAGTACATTGCTGTCAGACAGATTCAGCTGTGACGGATCAAAAGCTGGTAGCTGCACGTCAGAAAGGTCAAGCGAGGACATATCCAGCCCAGACAGATTAATTGACGAGAAGTTCAGCGCCTGTGGATTGAAGTTAAACGCTGAGGACAGCACGTTAGGATCAACGGAAATGAGAGAGCCGATAGAAAGCCCCTCAGAAGTTTGACCGTTCTTCTCGTCCTCAAAGGTTTTACCAGTGAAAACGTCAACGTCCGGACGATTCATCTGGTCCTGAACAATAGGAGATGCCTCTGCATCAGAAATCATCTTCTGAGTCAGTTGTGGCGTGTAGTAAATGCCCTCAGAAAGCGCTCCTGTGGTAGTTGGGTCTTTTGCCTGAACAACACCAACAATATGCAGGTCGGGTGCGTTAGCAATGAGGTCATTCATGTATGACTGATCGTCGGATTTGTCTGTCCAGACACCAAGATTTCCGTCCCATACATAGCGCTGATAAGGCATAACCAGCTTAAAGGTTGGAGACATCAGCTGGTCGTAGGTGTATGTATTATGAGACTCTTCGATAGTGCCAGATTCTCCACTTGCAATTTTATCAACGGTAGAGCGCAGGCCAGCGTAATCACGCAGGCCAAGCGTATACTCCAAAAAGTCATCCATAGTGCCGTTTGGACGCAGTACCAGAACAGCCTCATTCCAAGCAGTAGGCCATCTACCAGCACGAACCGTATAGCGGTCCTCGTAAATGGAAGGATTTCCCGGAAGCTCACTAAACAGCGTGGTACTTGCAAATGAAGCAAGCGGACTATATGACGGAATCTTAGGCGACACCTTAGAGAAGGTAACATCTGGCTGCACCTGAACAGGGTCAGAAGAGCCAGAGTCCGCGCCTGCTGGCAGGTAGATGAAGGGGCTTACGGAATAGCCATAGGTAATAGCACTGGCATACGTGTTAATGCCGCCACCATTATTGTCGAGAAACGCCTTCAAGCTGGTCAGATCATTGGACCCGATGCTTTCTGCCTGCATCCCCAACCTATTATTGGTAGGAATAGCGCCCTCAGCGGGCTGATTTTCTAGCTTTGCAGCTTCTGCGTTTTTCTGATTCTGTGTCATCTCGCTTTGTGCGTCTTGCGTTTGAGAATCAGCCGAGTCAGAACTGCTACCACTTCCAGAAATAAAGGAAGAAATATTAACGGACTGCTCAGAGATGGTGAGTGGATACATTGAAAGCGTATCCTCCTCAACCTTCTTGATGTACTCGTTTGTACCATTTGCCAGAGCCAGAATTGCTGCAATACCAATAATGCCAATAGAGCCCGCAAACGCTGTCATAAGCGTACGGCCCTTTTTGGTCATGAGGTTGTTAAACGAGAGACCCAGTGCAGTCAGAAGCGACATAGAAGTCTTGCGAGAAGGCTTAGCTTCTCGGCGAGAAACGCTTGCAACATCAAATGGATCTGAATCAGCGGTTACCTGACCATCCGCCAGCTCAACAATACGCGTTGCATACTGGTGGGCAAGCTCTGGGTTATGCGTAACCATGATGACCAGGCGGTCCTTGGCTACCTCTTTGAGCAAGTCCATAACTTGTACAGAGGTTGAAGAGTCAAGAGCACCTGTTGGCTCATCTGCCAGCAAAATCTCTGGATCGTTTACCAGGGCGCGAGCAATAGCCACGCGCTGCATCTGTCCACCAGAAAGCTGATTTGGTCGCTTGTTTGCATGCGCTTTGAGACCAACCTTATCAAGCGCTTCAAGTGCACGTTCATGACGCTCTGACTTAGGAACACCAGAAAGCGTCAGCGCAAGCTCAACATTGCTGACTACACTTTGGTGTGGAATAAGGTTGTAGCTCTGGAACACAAAACCAATGCGGTTATTTCTGTACGTATCCCAGTCGCGCTCTTTGAACTTCTTGGTAGAAATGCCATCTACCAGCAAATCTCCCGAATCAAAGCGATCAAGGCCACCAATAACGTTGAGCATAGTGGTCTTACCCGAGCCCGAAGGACCAAGGATTGCTACAAACTCGTTATCCCTAAAAGCAACGGAAATATGGTCCATTGCGGTTTGTTCAAATCCACCAGTGTTGTAACGCTTTGAAATACCTTTAAGCTCAAGCACAGGTTACTTCTTTCTTCTTGGGCCATCTGGAACACGGAGTTATACCGTTAGTTGATTGCATCTCCGTCAGCTGCATCTGTATCAACTGCATCGGTCTTCTCGCCAGCAGCTTTCTGAGCAGCTGCATCTTCTGCAAATGGATCAACGGTAATGTCTTCAATAACCTTCTGCTGAGCCCAGCTCAAGCCGTAGAGCAGGCCAAAGAGCGCCCAGAACCATGGTGCATAGAGCATGACAACCATAAGGATTGCAAAAAGTCCTCGGAGAAGTACCCAAGGAAGCACCACAATCAGGAAGAAAAAGAATGGCAGCACAAAAAGGATTGCAGCAAGTGTACGCAGTACAACTGCAACTATCTTAGTTACCATGAAGCCGGTATTGCGTGCAATAAGCAGGCCTACCAGGCCAGCAATGCCAAAATACAGCATGACTGGCGCAACAATGTAGGAATAGAACAGTGGAGTGGAAGAGTCTTGGGGCAGCGTTTGCCTCAGAACCATCAAAACAATTCCCAAAACTGTCAAAACGCCAAGAAATGATGCGTTTCCAATAAAAGTCTTTTTCGTCATAGTTAACTCCTTTGATAAGGGGTATTAAGTATAGTGTAACTAGTACCTTGTTCCCGACCTTGTCTATTTCATACGCGGGATGTGGCTAAAACCGCTGCTCTCCATATGTTTCAAGGTCAAACGTTTAAATTAGAGGAGTTTTTCATGACTGATGCAGAACTCAAAGCAAGCGCCGAGGCGTTTGTTAACGAGCATTGGGAAGAGATTATTGAGGATATCCGCTACCTTGTGCAGGTAGAGTCCGTTGAGGATCTGTCTCTCGCAGAGCCTGGCAAGCCTTGGGGTCCAAAGTCTTATGAGGCACTTCGTCGCGGTCTTGAGATTGCAGAGCGCCTGGGCCTTGAGACTACAGATGTAGACGGCTACCTGGGCTTTGGTGACCTTCCTGGCGAGTCCGAGAAGTACCTTGCAACCATCGCTCACTCCGACATTGTCCCTCTGGGCAAGGGTTGGACGGTAGACCCACTTGATGTTACCCGTCGTGAGGGCTTCATCCTGGGCCGTGGTGTTCTTGACGATAAGGGTCCTCTGGCACTCTCACTCTGGGCAGCACACTACTTTGTAGAGCAGGTAAAAAAGACTGGCAAGAAGCTTCCTTACACCTTGCGCGCCATTGTTGGTAACAACGAAGAGACCGGCATGGGCGACGTCCCTTACTACCTCTCCAAGTATCCAGAGCCAGTATTCTGCTTTACGCCAGACGCTGAGTTCCCACTTATTTGCGGCGAGAAGGGCGTGTACCACGCTCAGTTCACTTCTCCAAAGATTGCTGGTGCACACAGCGAGAAGATCGTTGAGCTTGACGGTGGTACCGTACCTAACGCTATTCCAGGTCTTGCAAGCGCACTTGTCCGCGCTGACGCATCTACCTTGGCTGACACTGATTCCATCAAGGTTGAGGACGCAGGCGTTGAAGATGATGGCACCAAGCTTGCTCGCATTAACGCAACAGGTAAGGGTGGACACGCTTCTATGCCTGAGGGCACTGTCAATGCAATTGGCCTGCTTGTAACCTACCTGCTTGATAACAACATCTGTGGAGAAGAAGAGCGCGGCTTCTTGACCTTCTCTAAGCAGCTTTGCTCAACTACTGATGGTACGGGCACGGGCATCCAGAGTGCTGACGACAAGTTTGGTCCTCTGACCTGCATCTCTGGTACTATCCGCACCAAGGGCGATGTTTACGTACAGACTGTTGACTCTCGCTATCCTACTTCCACCACGGGCGAAGCTATCACTAAGCGCATGACTGAGCTTGGCGAGGATCACGGCTGCACCTTTGAGGTTCTCTCCGATGCTGTGCCTTTCTACATTGACCCCAGCTCACCTGAGATTACTACCCTTCTTGATACCTTCCATGAGTATACCGGCAGCGATGAGCAGGCCTTTGTTATTGGTGGCGGCACCTATGCACGTCACTTTAAGCGCGCAGTTGCCTTTGGTCCTTATGACAGCAAAGCTGCAAAAGACCTGCCAGAGTGGGTTGGTATGGAGCACGGTCCTGACGAGGGAATCTCTGAGGAGTGGCTCAAGCGCGCCCTTAAGATTTACATTGTCAGTATTGCACGCCTGATGCAGCTTGACCTGTAAATTAATTGAACAGCAGAAACGCTAAAACAAAGCCTCTGTATTCCATTTGATTTGACTGCCTCCCATTTCTTGGACATAAGAAATGGGAGGTAGTTCATATGCAGGTGATTATGATTCTGCAGCGTGTTAGCGTCAGCTTTTAGGCCTGGCGCACAAAATAGCGCAGCTTTCTGGTGTTCTGCTGAAGAATCGACATGTTCTTAATCAAGATAGCAGGCAGCTAGACGGTTGCACTACCTGATATGCATCTCTATGCATAAACTTCATCTAATATGCTTAAAAATGAATAGACTTATATAAGAAATTTAACTATCAATAAATTCTGTATCTACGGAACACACCTAAGTCAGATATTCTGCTCAATTGCGGGCATTTTACACACCTAATAAAGATAATCTGCATGATTGAGGTAATTTCTACGTCATGTATACGTCTTTTTGACAGATTATCTGACTTAGGTGTGTTTTGAACTGCCTCCCATTTCTCGTGTCCAAGAAATGGGAGGCAGTTCAGATACAGAGGCTTTTTGCAAGCAATTATTCACTACGCTGCGCCTAGGAAGTAAATTTCTTCCACAAGCGCAAACCATAGCTATTGGGAAGTCCTGCCTCAATACGAATAGCCAAGTACAATCCGGAGGCGTTGTAAACAAGCTCAAAGATATCTTGGCTGGTTACGGCAGGAATACCCTGCGTTAATGCCGTAAAGATAATTCTTGCTACGTCAAACAGAACAATAACGGTAACCGCAAGAATATACGGTCTAATAAATCGGGCATCGTTTGAACCCTTGAGGGCTAAAAGACCTGCAACAAGAGAAAATGCCGCACCGAGCGTTACCAAGAAAATGGTAAGGATTCCCTGTTGTGCAAGAAATTGATTAACAGTTGCCAGAGCAGGCAGATTCACAACCCTAGAAAAATCATGCAATCCAAGCAAAATTAGTACCAGAAAAAGAGCAATGCCACTAAACGTAATGGATACCAGTGCAAACAAGTGAAGAACTCGCTGGTGACGAGAGCGCCAATAGGTAGTTCCCACAACGCCTTGGTCAAGCTCTTTCTTAACCTTGTCCGCAAGATTAGAGCAAATTACCACGTATACAATGGTATTGAGCTGGATGAATGGATCTAGGATAATCAAGTCTCCTCTACCCCAAGCCCACAAAATTCCTACCAAAATAATCAAGCCGATCAGATAGCAAAGAAATCTGTATGGTTCAACTTTTGATGAGTCTTTAGCCGCGCGTAATCCAAGTACCGAGGTTACAACCTGCAACACACCAATAAGCAATACAAACACATAGCCTAGAAGCACGTTATTGCTGAACGTAAAATACACACCGCTAAACTCAAGTTGCTCCAAAGGAACCGCAGGCTGCAAGCCCATAACAGTTGCAAAAAGAGACGCTGACGTAGTCAAAACATCTGCCACACCCAAAATAATCAAAACAATTGAGACGATGCGTAAAACATGTTGAGCAGGAGTTCTTGGAACTGTAGCCTTAACTCGGTCAGACGCAGGACGGTCCAATGGTTCATCCTCGTCTACTATAAGGAGTTTCTCGGCGCGCTCTGTTACTTCAGAAACGTTTTTTGTCAGCTCAGAGGATACCTCAGTGACCTTTTTAGAGAGCTCATCTACCTTTGAATTTTCAGCCAACTTGGTAATCTCATCCGCAATGTCATTTTTCTGTTCCATTGACACAAAAAATCCTTGCACTCGTCCAAAATGTTCAAATAAATCATAGCATCAGTTACTTCGCTGTGTTACTATTTGCAACTGTCCGTGTACCTGCAAGTATGTAAGGAGGCTTGTTCGATGCTTTTTTAATCTTCTCGTGAGCGTGTCACATGTCCACACCACGAGTTTGTCTGACATGTTCCACCACTAATCGAGGAGAAGTATGGAATCGAATAAGCTTTTTGCGGAAACACCACCATTTAAATTATTTTTACGAGCAGCCCTTCCGGGCGCTATTGCTATGCTTGCGTCGATGCTCTACGACACTGCAGATGGAATCCTTGTTGGACGCTATCTGGGTCAAGAGTCCTTTGGCGCAGTAACCATTGCCATCCCCTTGGTTATTCTCTGCTTTGCCGTTGCCGATCTTATTGGCGTTGGAGCCTCTGCGGTCATTGCGGTTGAGCACGGCAAGAAGAACCACCAAACGGCTAATAATATCTTCACCATCGCGTTTATCATGCTTATTACCACTGGCGTTATCAGTGGCATTTTCTTCTTCTTTTGTGCACCAAACGTTCTGGCACTTATGGGCGCTCAAGGAAAGATTGCCGAGCAAGGAGTCATCTACCTGCGTGTATGGACGCTGTTCTTGCCAGTTATGTGCATCTCCTACGCCGTTGATAACTTCCTTAAAATCTGTGGAAAAATTAGGCGTTCTACCAGCATTGCCTTTATTTCCGCAATTCTGGGAACCGTGCTTGAATACTACTTCCTAGGTGTTTTAGGACTTTCCGTTGAATACGCAGCGCTGGGTTACTGCATCTCTATTACGTTTTCATCGCTCTATGGCGTCTGGCCGTTTATTGGCAACAAGCAGATTCTCAAATTTGTAAAGCCGCGTTTTAACTGGACACACATAAGAGAGATTTTTGTAAATGGCTTCCCCATCTTTATGCAGAATATCTCAAGCAGGATTTATTCCCTGTTAATGAACGCTGCCCTCCTGAGCCTTGGTGGAGATATTGCCATTGCTTCTTATGGCGTGCTTCTCTATTCTGGTGGCCTCATCCAACCGCTTATTTATGGACAGGCCGACGCCATGCAACCAGCTATTGGCTATAACTGGGGTGCAAAGAAAAAAGATCGAGTACTTGCTATCGAGAAGTACATCTTCTCTACAGGTATTATCATTGGCCTCTTTGCGTTCTACGTCTCGTTCTTCTTCTCGGAGTTCTTAGTCAAGCTCTACCTGCCCGAAGGAACGCAAGATCTGCTCAACATGGCTATTCCTGCCATGCGCATTCATGCATTTGTCTTCATTTTTAGCTGGATTACTATGTGTACCGAGAGTCTTGCTATTGCCCTCAAGCAGACAAAGATTTCCAATCTTTTGAGCGTCTTTATGGCACTCATCTTCCCTATCAGTTCGCTTATGCTGCTGAGGCCCCTTGGTCTGGATGCGCTCTGGTACGTCTCAGTTGTGTCCAACATACTCTCGGCGCTGCTCTCTGTTGGCTGCCTCATCTACATCTATCGCAAGCACTTCAAGGGTGTAAATACAGACGGTCTTGATAGCATAGACAATGCATCTGATGCCGCTCAGAATGAAGACACTCAGTTCACCGAAGCAGAACTCGCAGCGTCCGAGCTCTCCAGCCCAGAAGATCACCTAGATCCAGAATCCATCTCCCGAGCTCAGTAGTACAATCCTCCTCAACTCCGTTCACACCCTCAGTAACTACGTTCTTCTCACATCGCGCAGGTCACAAGACGTGCAACAACGTACTCTTCACAAAAAACATGGCGAGAAGATCCTCTAGTTCCAAGATCTTCTCGCCATACCTATGAATGGTTATAGAACGTCTGACTACAGCGCAGCAAGTGCCTGCTCGACGTCGTTGATAAGGTCCTCGGTGCCCTCAATACCGCAGCTCAGACGCACGGTACCTGGGGTGATGCCTGCTGCCACAAGCTCCTCGTCAGTAAGCTGACGGTGCGTTGAAGAAGCTGGATGCAAACAGCAAGAACGAGCGTCTGCAACGTGTGTTGCAATGGAGAAGACCTTGAGGTTGCCCAAGAACTTTTCGGCAGCCTCACGACCACCAGCAACGTCAACAGTGATAACACCGCAGGAGCCGTTTGGCAGGTACTTCTGAGCCAGCTCGTAGTACTTATCGCCTGGAAGACCAGGGTAGCTTACGTGCGCAACCTTAGGGTTGTTAACAAGCGCCTCGGCAACTGCCTGGCCATTCTTGCAATGCTGAGCCATGCGAACATGCAGGGACTCAAGGCCAAGGTTAAGATAGAAAGCACTCTGAGGCGACTGAATAGAACCAAAGTCACGCATAAGCTGAACAGTTGCCTTAGTAATAAAAGCGCCACCATTACCAAAGGTATCTGCATACACAAGGTTGTGATAGGAAGGGTCAGGCTGTGTCAGACCTGGGAACTTGTCTGCGTGTGCAGCCCAGTCAAAGTTGCCATCGTCAACAATTGCGCCACCAACAGCAGAGCCATGACCATCCATATACTTAGTGGTGGAATGGGTCACAATATCTGCTCCCCACTCAAGAGGACGGCAGTTCACAGGCGTGGCAAACGTATTGTCAACAATCAGTGGCACGCCATGGTCATGAGCAGCCTTTGCCCAGCGCTCAATATCAAGGACAACCAGTGCGGGATTTGCAACGGTCTCGCCAAAGACGCACTTGGTATTTGGCCTGAATGCTGCGTTAATCTCCTCGTCAGTTGCATCTGGCGAGATAAACGTGCACTCCACGCCCATCTTCTTAAGGGTGATAGCAAACAGGTTAAAAGTGCCGCCATAAATGGTGGAAAGCGCAATAAAGTGATCTCCGGCCTCAGCAATGTTAAAGACGGCAAAGAAGTTTGCTGCCTGACCAGAAGAAGTCAGCATTGCAGCGGTACCGCCCTCAAGAGCACAAATCTTTGAAGCTACATTATCCAGCGTTGGATTCTGAACGCGAGAATAGAAATAGCCAGCAGCTTTGAGGTCGAACAACTCTCCAAGCTGCATCGACTCGTCATATTTGAACGTGGTTGATTGAATGATAGGCACTTGCCTAGGCTCACCGCAACCAGGCTGATAACCGCCCTGCACGCAGCGAGTCTCGATGCTCTCAGACATAGCATCCTCCCTCATAATCATCATCCACGCCGCGCAAACGTCAATGCGCTCCAAACGTGGACTATGTGATTATCTAAGGATACTAGTCTCTCTACCCTCAATAACACGCTCAATCAAAACTTTTTCATGTTCTGAAACAATTGCGAGGTCTGAGGTAACATCTCTGAAGTCCATAGAGTCTTTCCACTCTTTGACCAGAGAAATGTTACGCTGAGCTGTGCAAACAGTACTGAGCTCAGAGTCAATATCTTGCATAATCTGGGTGTAATTTGCGCGTTTCTCGCCCAACATGTCACTGAGGTGGAAAAGAATGTGCTCAACTTCACGAACTTCTCGCCTTGCATGGTGTACCTCAGAGAAGCTGGTCATATCCAGGCCAAACAGGCGCGCATCAATAGTCTCAAGCATGTAATCAAAGCGGCTGCTGACATCCTCAAACGAGATGCCATCTCGTAGCACTGCGTCTGACCAAGCGGGCTCAAAGAGCTCATCCAAGGCACAACGCAGACTACGACGAACTGCCTTCTTGCGCAGAGCCTCACAGACGCGATCACGCTCATTCTCGCGAGTTGCTTCTACGGCGCTGACCAGCTTGGAGCCTTGAGAAAGCTCTCCGGACTCCATCAAATCTGCAACGGTATCAGAGAAGCCGTCAATCTCACGAAGACGCGTAGTTGCACCAAGCATCAGCCTATAAACAGGCTCAGCAATCTCTACTGCCTCCTCATTAAGAAGTGGCGAGAAGAACTTGGTAAGCAGCTGAGTTCCCCTGAGCGCAAACCTAAATGCTGCAATTACCGCAGGATCTTCTGGATGAGCGCGGAACTCTGCATATGCGTCCTCCAAGTTGGTTGCTGCATGAGCGCATGCCTCATCCAAAGCGTCAAGCGTCTCCCAGGGCTGGGTGGAAGGGCCGCTGACCAGCCAGAGAAGCTTACCGTGAGGCTCACGAACATCTCCAAGCTGCTTCCAGACGCACTCATGCTGATGACCAAGTGAACCACATACGTCAATAGCGCACACAGCGCCCTTTGTCAGCGGAAGTTCAAATCCCAGCAAAGTCTCTGCAACATAGCCCAAAAATGGAGCATGACCAACAAGAATCAGTGTTTCTGCATCAGCGTGCTCAAGCTCTGCCTGAAGTGCAGGAAGGTCTTGATCGTAAAGGGAGTCATGAATCTCTAAACCCTCTGCATCCAGGGCCTCTGCCACAATCTCTGCAGTTTCAAGTGCACGAAGAGCAGGACTTGTCCAAATCTCAGCCTCTTCACCCTCTGGTCCCAACAAGCCAAAGATATGAGGATAATTGGCAGATAATGCCCTCTGACCAGCACGTGTAAGCTCTCGACTCATGTCTTCAGAGCCACGTTCAGATACACCATGTCTAACAAGAACCAAAGTCTTTACCATGTTTACCTCCGCTGGTCATCTGCAGAAAACTGCTCCTTATAGCGTAATAGGACGCCCGCGCAATTTTGCACGAACGTCCTATTTTTACTGCCAACGGGCAAATATATCGGTATATGGCGAGAAAAACTTTTATCTCGCATCTCTGCTATGCAGTTCTTGCATAACGGCTATGCATAATCTGCACGCAAAAATCCAACTTGAAAGACTTAGCAATTCTGGCGGTTAGATTAGCGCACCAATTGCACTCCCCCATACCACCTATGACCTGTAAATCTTAGAAGTCAGCGTTTCCAACGGTACGAGGGTGAGGAATAACGTCACGAATGTTATCCACACCGGTGAGATACATAACAAGGCGCTCAAAGCCAAGACCAAAGCCAGAATGTGTGCAAGAGCCATAACGACGAAGATCCAAGTAATACTTGTAATCGTCAGGATTCATGCCAAGCTCAACAATGCGCTTCTCCAGAAGCTCAAGTCGATCTTCTCGCTGTGAACCACCAATAATCTCACCAATGCCTGGAACAAGGCAGTCAGCTGCGGCAACAGTCTTGCCATCATCGTTAAGGCGCATGTAGAAGGCCTTGATTTCTGCTGGATAATCAGTAACAAAGATTGGCTTTCCAAAGTGCTGCTCGGTGAGGTAGCGCTCGTGCTCAGTCTGAAGGTCAATGCCCCACTCAACAGGGTATTCAAACTTCTGACCAGCCTTTACTGCCTCCTGCAGAATCTCAATTGCCTCGGTGTAAGAAACACGAGAGAACTGGGAAGTTGCAACATGGTTCAAGCGCTCAAGCAGACCCTTATCCACAAACTTGTTAAGCATCTCAAGCTCATCTGGGCAGTGCTCAAGAACGTATGCAATAACGTAGCGCAGCATCTCTTCTGCAACGTCCATGTCCTGTGCAAGGTCACAGAAAGCCATCTCTGGCTCAATCATCCAGAACTCTGCAGCGTGGCGACGAGTGTTGGAGTTCTCTGCGCGGAACGTTGGGCCAAAGGTGTACACGTCACCAAAGGCCATAGCAAAGTTCTCTGCCTGAAGCTGACCAGAAACGGTGAGGTGAGAAGACTGACCAAAGAAGTCCTTTGAGTAGTCAACATCGCCCTTCTCGGTACGTGGAACATTGTTCAAATCAAGCGTGGTCACACGGAACATCTCGCCCGCACCCTCAGCATCAGATGCAGTGATGATTGGGGTGTTCACGTAGACAAAGCCGCGATTCTGGAAGAACTGGTGGATAGCAAAAGCAGCCACAGAACGAATGCGGAAGACAGCACGGAACATGTTGGTGCGAGGACGAAGGTGTTGCTGCGTACGAAGGTACTCAAGAGACTGGCGCTTCTTCTGCATTGGATAATCTGGGCTGGATGGTCCCTCAATCACAATGGTCTCTGCCTGCAGCTCAATAGGCTGTGGACGATCAGGAGTAAGCTCAAGGACGCCCTCAATAATCAGAGCAGCGCCAACGCCACAAGAAGCAACCTCCTCGTAATTGCCAAGATTCTCACGATTCATAACAACCTGTAGGTCTTTGAAGCAGCTACCGTCATTAAGTGTGACGAAGCCAAAATTCTTCATATCCCTTACTGAACGTACCCAGCCGGCCACGGTAACTTTTTGGCCACCAAGTTGCTCTGCATCTGCGTACAATGCAGAAATCGTGATGCGCTCCACGGGCATACCCTCCTTGTAACTCACTCTGCAGGCTTATCCTGCGCTCTGCAGGTCTATCCTGCGAGACGAACAAATATTTATTTAGAATACCGCATAACCTCATGGCAGGCGCTCACTTTTATATATCTGGCGGTAATTACGCTAATCTCACACAGCCAAGCCAGCGCACCGTAAAACACTGCGCCCTAAAACACATATCCGCAATTCGGCTAAACTAGTGCAGTAGAACTTGCCTACAAAGTGCCGCCGCGTTAAAAGGCCTGCTAAAGGAGAAACCATGGAAGACTACAAGCGCGAATTTATTGAGTTTATGGTCCAGAGCAACGTACTTAAATTTGGCGATTTTACGCTTAAGAGTGGTCGCAAATCTCCTTTCTTCATGAACGCAGGCGCCTATGTCACCGGTGAGCAGCTCCACAAGCTGGGTCTTTATTATGCTCGCGCCATTCACGACAACTTTGGCCTGGATTTTGACGTAGTCTTTGGTCCTGCTTACAAGGGCATTCCCCTTTCCGTTATCACTGCAATGGGAATCAATGAGCTCTATGGCAAACAGGTTCAGTACTGCTCCAACAGAAAAGAAGCAAAAGATCACGGTGCTGATGCGGGCATGCTTTTAGGAGCAGAGCTCAAAGACGGCCAGAGAGTAGTCATGGTTGAAGACGTCACCACTTCTGGCAAGTCTATTGAAGAGACCTATCCTCTGATTACCTCTATTGCAAACATCGAGGTAGTTGGCCTGATTGTCTCACTCAACCGCATGGAAGTTGGCAAGGGCGGAAAAGTCGCAGCACTCCAGGAAGTCTCCGAGCGCTGGAGCATGCCAACCGCAGCCATTGTCTCCATGGATGAGGTTACCGAGGCCCTCTACAACAAAGAGGTTGACGGCAAAGTTATTATCGACGACACCTTGAAGAGCGCCATTGATGCCTACTACCAGCAGTATGGCGTTAAATAAGGCGAGAAAAACCTCTGCGTAGAAACCTGACTTATGACTCTGACTCAACTTAAATACGTTCTTGCAATTGCTAAGGCAGGCACTATTAACGCCGCAGCTAAACAGCTCTTTATCTCGCAACCTACCTTAAGTAGCGCAGTCAAAGAGCTTGAAGCCGAGCTGGGAATCTCCCTTTTTAACAGGACCAGCAAGGGTGTTGAGCCTACCGCAGATGGCGAGGAGTTTTTGAGTTACGCCAGGCAAGTTGTCATGCAGACTGACCTCATCGAAGAGCGCTATCTGGGCACTGCCCCCGCTAAGCAGCGCTTTTGTGTTTCTTGCCAGCACTATTCCTTTGCCGTTGAGGCCTTTGTCAACCTGATTAAAGAGCATGGCGGTTCAAAGTACGATTTCCGTATTAGAGAGACACAAACCTACGAGATTATTGAAGACGTCTCCAAACTGAGAAGTGAGGTAGGCGTTCTCTACCTCAACTCGTTCAACGAGCGCGTTATTAGAAAAACGCTGCAGGACCAGGGCCTGGTTTTCTCGCCATTGTTTAAGTGCAAACCAAGCGTCTTTGTGGGAAAAGATAACCCGCTGGCAAAGCGCTCGTCGGTAACGCTCAACGATCTTGCCCCCTACCCTCGTCTTTCTTACGAGCAGGGTGAGCACAACGCGTTCTATTTCTCCGAGGAACTTCTGGCAACGCTTGATCGCGATAAGGACATCATGGTTCGAGACCGCGCCACTATCTTCAACCTGATTATTGGCTTGAACGGTTACACCATCAGCACCGGCCTTATTAACGAGGAGCTCAACGGCCCAAACATTGTTGCAATTCCTCTAGCCGTTGATGATTACATGGAAGTTGGCTACGTTACACACGACGAGAAGAGCCTCTCGCCCTTTGGTGAGCTCTACATCGATGCGCTTAAGCGCTGCTGCCAGGCAGTTACGTGGGTGTAAGGGGTCTATAAAGAAGTAAGTCACACATAATTGATGTAATTGCTACAAGATGAAGAGATTGCATAACTGTCTAGAGCGTAAACACGATTGATAGTTTTTTTCTTTGTTGCCTATAACACGGCCACTTAAGTTGCACTTGTGAGCCTAGCTTCAGACACTATCATTCCACATAAGCGTTTAACGCAATAACACGAGTTTATTCATATTTAATTAAAAATATCCAAGTCAAATATCTCAATATATAGAAATCTATTTTTATTAAATAAGTCTCAAAAATAACGAAATTACTTTAACCGATAAAAATATACCGTTCACAGAATCAATAATTTGTATTGCATTTCAAGACTTATGATGATTACAAGTTAAGGTCTAATCATGGGGGTTGGCCAAACTTAAAAACTAAGGAGGCGTTTATGAATCGCCCAAAGGTTTTAAAGCTATTTACAGTCTTATCTATCTTTCTTTGTATTTTAGCAGTTCAGAATGTTGCTTATGCTAACAACACTGATTACAGAGATACAACTTACAAATACCGCTTTTCCGGCAGCAACACTCAAGGAACGCCAGGTCGCACTAAAGATACTAACTCGATGAGTTATATTAGAGTTGATCGCATTGATCCTAGTAGCGTTCGTTTTTACATTGACGGTTCCTATAGTCTATGGAGCGGATACGTAAATAAAACGAGAAATGACCACGCTACTATTAGTCACAAGGGTCACTTTAATATCCATAACTATGTTTATGAAGCTGGTATGCGCTATGCCAGAATGACAGCTTGGGGCAATGACGGAAACGGCGTCGTAGAAGGAGCGTGGAGCCCCGACTCACGTGGCGGATTTACCGAAGTTAATTAGGACTAGCAATGTTATCTCATGATTTTAAAGACCTTAACTTGAAAATGCACAAGCTCCCAAAAGGAGCTTGTGCATTGGCCTTATTGATTGTTTGTGTCGTCATTGCTGGTCTACTTTATTTTTATAATCTAGTCCAAAAACAGGCTCAGCAAGAACTCTTTGCGCAACAAGTTATGCAAAAACAAAACGAAGCCTCGGAAACTTATAAAATTGGCGATGTTGTACAACTAACTGGACTTGATCAAGAAGAAGGTAATCCAGTTGAGACTTCTTTTGGGGCTGATCTACCATGGGTTGGCACAATTGAAGTAACGGTAACAGACGTAATCCTTTGTCATTCTATAGACGAGGCAGGTTTTACCTCTGGAGCACTTAAAAATCCATTAACACCAGAAAATGCAGATAGCTTGTATCTAGTCTATACGCTTCATTTTAAAAACATAGACGCCGTTCAAAAACACACCTCAAATGGTCCGGACTATATATTACTTACTAGTTACTCAATTAATGCTGAGGGGCATAATATTTTCATGTCCCAAATTACACCTGAAAATGCCCAAATTGACAATTCGGAAGTGGAAAAAGAAAAAGGGTATTTTTGGATTAATGCAGGGGATGAATGTGACGTCAAACTTGCTTTTGCGCTATCTCCAGAAGAGGTGAGAGATATTACTTCTATTCATCTGGCAGATATGGGAGGAATTTATTCAAACGCAAAGTTAGTTGATATACAGTCTGCATTAAAAAGTGATAAGTAGGTGTTTGCTATGAATTCATTGTTCAAGTCTGAATTTAAGCGACAGCTTACCCATAACCCATTATTTTGGATATGTATTGCAATTGGCGCCTGTATCGCACTACTTGCCGCTTGGATTGAAATACAAATTGAATTAAATACCTTGGAAGCAACTCTTCAACAGGGAGATCATCTTTCCTATAACACTTTACTTTCTGTCATTTCTGCTTACACTGCTTGGATTCCCACACGAATTGGAGATTTTTACAGTGGACTGTATTATCTCTTATGGCCGCTCTTGGCAACCATTCCAGCCGCTTGGATTCTAAGTAACGATTCAAAAGAAGGGGTACTGGAACAGCAATGTCTTAGAATTAGAAAAGCTAGTGTTATCAGGATAAAACTATATGTAAGCTTTATTTCTGGAGGTATTTGCTCTGCTCTGCCTCTTGTCCTAAATTTTTTAGGTGCAATCTGTTTCTTACCGTTGTCCACACCAAAAATTTACGATGAGATATATACCGCAGTCCCTATGAGCTCTCTGTTCTCAGGACTCTTTTATAACTCTCCTCTTGCTTATGTCATTACCCTATCCGTATTAGCCTTCATACTTGGAGGGCTGTTTTCCTGTGTTGTTTCTCTTTTTGCAAGTTTAACCAAGACCACATTCCAAGCAATTTTTGTTTCTTATTTTCTACTTCACCTATTAGCGTTCTTAGGTTCACAATTTTCAGCGATTCTTTCCTCTGCTCAATTAAGAGAAGTAGGTCAAAATGCATTCATTAAGTTGAATTTCTTTCAATTAATAAGTTCCGAATATGCTCCAACAAAACTTGGATTTTATTGCTTCTGTTTTGTTTTGCTATTACTAGTAATCTTCATTTCTTACAAAAAGACTTGTAGAAGTGATCTGCTATGAAACATCAAATTTCAAGGAACTTCGCTCAGCTTTTTGATGTGCATAAAAATCTTCTAGTAGCGCTTTTTGCGATGTTGCTATCTTGTACAGCATTTATTTCTTCTTTTGCACAATTCAGCTTAATTACACAAGGAGGATATTCCTTTTCTTTAGGTGATTTGATTATCGCAACATTCTATGGATCTGCTCACACGCTCTCTGTAGAGTGGACCGCGCTCTGCATCTCTTTTCTCCTCATAATCATCATTTCTAGCTCGGACAATAATGTACATTTTTCTATTCAACGCATAATGAGATTCGAAAAGAAAACTAGATATTGGATTTATAGCTATATAAATATAATCGTATCTTGTCTCGTTTTGATTGCCGTCTATATAATGACATACGTTGTTTTACTTATTTGTACAGGCAACAGCCTTACTATTGCTACACTAAATGTAAATATCTTCATTAACCATACCGTTCAAGTTGCTACAAATTTTTCGCTCACAGCCCCAGAAGTATTAGTCCTTCTCGGCATTTATTATCTTGGTCTCTTGTTCTTTTGCTCTTTTTACAAAGTAATAAAACTCTATACTCACAATTCACTAGCTGTATTACTAAGCGTAGCACTACTAGTTTTAGGAGAGTTCTTTCCTAAGCTTCCGTTTCCCTCTACATTAATAATTTTTTCGAGACTTCTTCCTTTTAATCCAGAAGGATATAGTCTTGTATATACAACTTTATATTTTCTTGTTGGAATCATTTGCTTAATCATTTTTGGCCTCATTGGAACTAAAAATACAGAGTTTGGTGGTCATTATGAGAAACTCTAAAGTAATTCCATTTGGTCCTTTTATCTATTCATTACGTGGTCCATTTTGTATCTGTACCATCTTAATGGTACTTATCGTTGCTACATCTCTTGTAGTGTTCAATCGCTCGGCAACAAGTAATCCAACATTTGCAGATAACGCATCAAGCCTATTTGCGGGAATGCCGCAGATATCGCAGAGCATTTCTTCAAATGCTGCTATGCCAAAAATTAAAATTCCTTTTGCCTGGTTAATACTTGTTTTACTTCCCCATCTAATGTGTTTCCTGGCAGTCTCTAGGTCACTAAGAAAAGATATGTATCTTGTTATGTCCTCCTCAAAGAGCTTCTATCCAATTCTTCTAACAGTAAGTTGTGTTACAGCAACTGGGCTTTATTGGATAATAGCGGGAGTTGTAATCCTTTTATTTACACTGCTTCACGGGGGAGAAATTCTATCAACTACGACATTAAACTTAGAAATTCTCGAAGGTTTTGACGCCTCAACATTACCTGCAAATACGGTAAGTATTGTCCCATTGATGGGATCTCTATTCATTACTTCACTATCTCTTATAACGCTTCAATGTTCAGCAGGATTATTTATTAAAGAATGGCCTCCTCTCTTTTTAATAATTTCTTGGATAGTTTCCTCAATTTTCAAATTACATCCCATCCTTATTGGCAACTACATGATGTTTTCTCGAAGTTCTCTCTATATTGATTCGACTAGCAGGGAGATTGTTGAAGGTAACCTCTGTGCAGGAGTCAATCCATTCTGCACGTTAGTTTTTTGTATTGGCTCACTAGGTATTTTTCTTTATCTGTCTCTTTCACGCTTTAAGAACATTGATCAGTTTGGCGGTGAGTAAACATGTCGTACATTTTAGTTGAGCATCTAACAAAAGAAATCGGAAACGATACTGTTCTCAAGGATGTCACATTATCCCTGGAAAAGAGGGGGATAATTGGTCTCGAAGGCCAAAACGGCTCTGGTAAAACAATGCTTATGCGAGCGATTTGTGGTCTCATTAAGCCTACCCAAGGATATGTTTCTATTGAAAACAAAAAGCTCTGGGATGATATTGATTTCCCACCAAGTGTTGGCCTGCTCCTAGAAAAACCAGCACTTCTCAGCTCATATAGCAGTCGTAAGAACCTAGAGATTCTCTCATCAATAAAACAAATTGCGTCTGAGCAAGATATTGATGCTGCAATTGAAAAAGTAGGACTTGATCCTACAGACAAAAGACCTGTTAGGAAATACTCCCTTGGCATGAAGCAACGCTTGGGAATTGCCATGGCGTTTTTTGAGCAGCCTGATTTAATTATTCTTGACGAGCCAACAAATGCTCTTGATGAAGACGGTGTCCATATGCTCACAGAGCTCATTGTTGAACAAAGAGATAGAGGCGCAACACTTCTCATCTCAAGTCATGATGCTGAGTTCTTAGAGGTTGTCTGCGATGTAATTTACAAAATGAAACTCGGTAAAATTGTCGAGAAAACCGACGTGCAAAGACGTGCATCATGAAACTAAAAAGCAAACTACCATTATTTGCAATTGCCATAAGCTTTGTACTGGTTTGTGCTCTTGGCTACAGAGTTTGGTGGGTAAATACCCATGCACTAACTATCCCCGAAGAGATTTATCAAATGGGAGAATGGGTCTCCCTTGACGGAAATTTTCATTATTCGTCCTCCGAGAATACAAAGGGATATTCAATACGAATAACTGAAATTGCCCTAACCACGTATGACGGTTACCTGGAAAAACATGGTATTACACCACAACAACCCAATGCTCATGGCAATCAAACAAGTGTGATAGATGTCACTATAGAAGTTAAAAATGATAGAGAAGAGGCTGAGCCTGTAGGAGGAATAGATTTTCTCGGCACGATTTTAATTCCACAAGCCAACAACACCTATTACATTTGCGATTTAGGAAATGAAAACTCCCTTTGGCCGCTTGTCCAGCCAAATATAACCACTTCGCTAATTGCCATCAAACCGCACACCTCGTATGTTTTTCATGTGCCTTATGTAGTAAATCTTACAGGAGAGGAAATCTATAGAAATCCGATTACTGATACGACGTTTGATTTGCTTGTTTCTCGTCTGCCTGTAGAAAAACGAATTCGAGTGTCTTTGTAGCAACTCTTAGCGCTCCAGCTACAGGTTTCACCACCCCCCACTACAGGTTTCACCACTCCCATTGCAAATGAATGGATTGTTAGCTGCCTCCCAGTTTGCGCTAAAATAATACCTTACGTTTTTGAAGCGCAATGGGAGGCATCATGGGTCTTAAGTATGAAACCGCACAATATGAGGCATCATACGGGGCAATTTCACAACTTCCTTCTCCAGAGACTCCAGAGGTGGCTTTTGTGGGCCGCTCAAACGTGGGTAAGTCTTCCCTCTTAAATAAACTTATTGGCCGAAAGCAACTCGCACGAGTTTCAAGCGTCCCAGGTAAAACCGCTAATATCAACTTCTTTGATGTTGATGGCGTCAAATTTGTAGACTTGCCTGGATACGGATTTGCACGAGTTTCTCGCCAAGAAAAACAGCGCTGGGCAGACCTCATTGGCGGCTACTTTGAGCAAGAACGCAGCTTTAACCTGGTCATTAGTCTTGTTGATATCAGACACGAGGCTCAAAAGCTTGACCTACAGATGATCAACTTTCTCCAAGAGGCTGAGTTACCCTTTGTAGTTGCGTTTACCAAGGCAGACAAGATTGCGCGCGGCAAGCAAAATCAAGCCGCGGCCGCCCTGCGCAAGGCATTCCACATCACCCCTGAACAGGCAATTATTACCTCATCCGAGACCGGCCTGGGCATTGACGAGTTGCGCCGCCGCATCGAAGACGCAACTATCTAGGAGCATCATGGATCCAATCCACCAGCAAGAGCAAGAGCACCTCTCCCACGTTTATCAAAAGCTTGTTGAGATTCGTGAGGATTTGGACACAACGCTCAACACCACGCAAAAAGATGCAGCTAGAGACCTTCGTCAGATGAGTGAAGAAATCCGTCCAGACTTTGGCGGAGCGGACGAGACCATAGAGACCCTTGCGGCCATTGAGACGCTCAACAGCGTTATTGATACGTACAATCAGTACCACGATTTTACTGTCGAGAAACTCGGTCGAGTCGAAATCCTTTTGAGGCAGCCTTACTTTGCCAAGGTCACGCTCAAGATGCGACCTGGACGTCCTTCTCGCGATGTATACATTGGTGCGGCAGGCATTACGGACAAAGACCGTACGCCGCTCATTGTTGACTGGCGCAGCCCCGTTGCCGAGACGTATTACAACCAAGAGATGGGTACCACGTCGTACCAGGTAGACGGCAAGAAAAGAACGGTTGAACTGGAGCTTCGCCGACAGTTTGACATCACGCGCGACAAGCTGAACCTTTATTTTGACACAACGGTTGCCATCGAAGATTCTCTGCTGCTTGCCGCTCTGAAACGTCAGCACACCGAGAAACTGCAGGCCATCACCGCAACTATCCAGCGCGAACAAAACGTTGTTGTCAGACACGAGGATGTGCCCGTTCTGCTGGTCAACGGCATTGCAGGCTCGGGCAAAACGTCCGTTTTGCTGCAGCGTATTGCGTACCTGCTCTACCAGCAGCGCACCACACTTACCGCAGATCAGGTGTACCTGTTTACCCCTAACGAGATGTTTGGTCGCTACATCAACACCGTTTTGCCCAGCATGGGCGAGCACAATCCGCAGGTATTCACCTGGGATTCTTTCCTCAAGGCTTTGGGTCTGGCCGACCACGCTTCGGGCGCCCACAACAACCCCGATTCTCTGAAGAAACTTGAAGAGCAGCTTGCCACACTTGAACTCTACGAGGATGACTTCAAGGCCATTTCTGTTGAGGGAACCACGCTTATTAAGCCAGCTCAGGTGGCTAGTTCTGTGGCAAAGTTCTCACAATTCCCTGTTGGCCCGCGCCTCATTGCACTTGCCAAAGACGAGCTCCACACCCGCCTGGAGCGCAGACTTGGCCAGATGGCCCACAACGACGAAATCCAGGAAGAGATGCTCTCCCTTGACGTTGAGCAGCAGCTTGAGGTCTTTGGTCGCACCATCAGTCCTTCCGACGAGGAAGAGGTTCTGGCGCGCACCCGCGAGTTCCTCAACTGGCGTTTTGCCTCTGCGCACGAGGTCATCGAGTCCGCTTCCTGGCTGCGCATCGACCGCATTGGCATGCGCATGCTCAATGCCTCCGCGCTAAGCGGCGCAGAATGTGTTTACCTACGTCTTCTTATCACGGGCGCTGGCGAGAAAAACGTCAAGTTTGTCATGATTGACGAGGTTCAGGACTACACTGAAACGCAACTTATGGTGCTTGGAAAGTACTTCTCACGCGCGCACTTTTTGCTTTTGGGTGACTCCAACCAGGCAATTTGGGAAGATACCGCAACATTTGAGCAGATTGAGAAGATCTTTACCGCAACACATGGCGAGGGCGCCGTTTCTACCTGCAAACTTCTGACCAGCTATCGTTCCTCTCCCGAGATTACCGCGCTGTTTACCTCGCTTTTAAGCGAAGAAGAACGTGGCCAGACAAGCTCTGTTCAGCGCGGTGGCAAAAAGCCTGAGTTCTTTGAGGTGGTAGCTGACGATAAAGATGCTGAGCGTGCCAAGTACCTGCAGACGATGAAGTCCCTTATTGAGCAGGCGCAAGAGTTTGACGGGCTTACCGCCATTGTGTGCACCGAGAAATCTCGTGTTCGCTGGCTTGCCAAGCAGCTAGAAGGGCTTTTTGCGGCGAACGCCGCGGACGGTGCAGCGCAGACCGACGGTGCTGCGCAAAACGAGCCGTGCGGCGGCGTCAAGGTGCTCACCAGCCACGATTCCCTACCCGCGAAGGGCGTTGTTCTTCTCGACCTTGCACTGGCAAAGGGTCTTGAGTTCGATCAGGTCATCGTTGCCGATGCGCAAGAGGAAGTGTATAAGGCAGACGGAATTTCTCGCCGTAGGCTCTATACCGCGCTGTCGCGCGCGATGCATCACGTGATTGTGGTCTCTCAGGGAAAGATGACTCCGCTGCTCAGCAAATTGCTTTAAAAAAAGCAATTTCTACCTGCGATTTTTTTGAAATTTACTGATTGAAGATGGCTGGTTCGGGTAAATGCTAGTCATCGATAACATTTACCGTTGGAGGTTAGTATGTCCGAAGAATTGATTCCTGGCGTTATGAAGAACATCGACGCAAAGACTGTAGTAACCCTTAAAGAGCAGGTTGCATGCCTTCCTGGCCAGGTAATTAGCAAGACCCTAGCGCAGAACGATGCCGTCAGCGTCACCCTTTTTGGTTTTGGCGCGGGCGAAGAGATTGCAAGCCATCGCGCAGGTGGCGACGCTTTTGTCACCATTCTTGAGGGACGCGCGAACATCACCATCGATGACGACGTCTACAACCTTGAAGCTGGCCAGTCTATTGTGATGCCACTTGGCCATCCACATGCACTTCAGGCTCCAGAAGAGTTCAAGATGCTGCTGGTTGTTGTTTATCCGCAGAAATAATTTATATATTTACCTAACAATTTTGCAGGTATTTTCTATTTGGCCAGGTAGACAGCGCGTCTGCCTGGCCAAATGCTATTTTTTCTGGCCAAATGCTATGTGTAATTACAATACACACCTCATAACAGAATGGGTATACTAGTTATGTCTGTGCAATCGGCAAAATGTTAAACCTAAAGAAAGGTGAGCTATGAGCCAGATTTTTGATGTTCACGCACGTGAGGTCCTCGATTCCCGTGGCAATCCAACCGTTGAGGTTGAGGTTGTTCTTGACGACGGTTCCTTTGGTCGTGCAATCGTTCCTTCCGGTGCTTCCACTGGTGAGTTTGAGGCTGTAGAGCTTCGCGACGGCGACAAGAGCCGTTACCTGGGCAAGGGCGTTCTGAAGGCAGTCGAGCACGTCAACACTGAGATCCGCGACCTCGTTATTGGTTGGGACGCAGAGGATCAGCGCGGTCTTGACCTTGCTATGATCAAGCTTGACGGTACTCCAAACAAGGGTCGCCTTGGTGCAAACGCTATTCTCGGCGTTTCCCTTGCTGTTGCTCACGCTGCAGCTGCTTCTGCTGAGCTTCCACTTTACGCTTACCTCGGTGGCGCAAATGCTCACACTCTTCCTGTTCCTATGATGAACGTCCTCAACGGTGGCGTCCACGCTGACAACAACGTTGACTTCCAGGAGTTCATGATTATGCCTGTTGGTGCTCCTGACTTCACCACCGCTCTTCGCTGGTGCGCACAGGTTTACCACACCCTCAAGGACACTCTGAAGTCCCAGGGCCTCAACACCGGCGTTGGTGACGAGGGCGGCTTTGCTCCAGACCTTAAGTCCAACGAGGAGCCACTTGAGCTTCTTTCCGAGGCTGTTAAGGCTGCTGGCTTTGAGCTTGGCAAGGACTTCCGCTTTGCTATGGACCCAGCTTCTTCTGAGTTCTATAACAAGGAGACCGGCAAGTATGACCTCAAGGGCGAGGGTCGCTCCCTTACCTCCGAGGAAATGGTTGCTTACTACGAGGAAATGGTCGAGAAGTTCCCAATCGTCTCCATCGAGGACGGCCTTGCAGAGGAGGACTGGGACGGTTGGAAGATCCTTACCCAGCGTCTGGGCAAGAAGATCCAGCTTGTCGGCGACGACCTCTTTGTTACCAACACTCAGCGCCTGAAGAAGGGCATTGAGGTTCACGCTGGTAACTCCATCCTCATCAAGGTCAACCAGATTGGTACCCTGACCGAGTCCCTCGAGGCTATCGAGATGGCTAAGCGCGCAGGTTACACCGCAGTTGTCTCCCACCGTTCCGGCGAGACCGAGGACACCACTATTGCTGACCTTGTTGTTGCAACCAACGCTGGTCAGATTAAGACTGGTGCACCTGCTCGTACCGAGCGCGTTGCTAAATACAACCAGCTTCTCCGCATCGAGGATGACCTCGCTGACGGCGCTGAGTACCTGGGCATGGATGCTTTCTACAACCTTCGCTAAACCCGCAGGTTGCACGCTAGACGGTGAGCGGCCGGTGACGGTAACGTAGCAAGTTCATTCGAGTTGCAACACCGTTTGGGCTGCTAGAAGCTACGAAGCCGCATCTCATTTGAGGTGCGGCTTTTTTGTGCGCGCGAGGTGAGCGACGAGCGCGACGCGACGGGTGCGAGCGTCGGGTGCGTGCGCGACATGGGTCTGAGAACGGCTGCGAGACCTGCGGGTTTCTCGCCGCGGGCGGTTTTTTAGCGGGCGCACGGGTTCCGTAGGTGCATCCGCGTCTAGCTTCGAAACGCTCGAACACACCTAAGTCAGATAATCTGCTGAAAATGCCTATACATTCCGCCTAAAACGCTCATCTCATGCAGAATATCTTCATTTGATGTGTTTTTCACCTTTGATTTTGCAGATTATCTGACTTAGGTGTGTTTGCTTAACCCTGAAATTTAGGGTAATTAAATCTTTGATATATCTTCATTCATAATTATGTATATAAGACAGCACTTATGCATAAATATGAATTGAACAAACACAGATGAGTTCAAATCACATTGTCTAAGCCATTTCACAACGCATCCGATCCATCAAGCTCCACTTTATCTGCAGATTCTTGCCAACCCCCTATCAGCCGATATAACAGCACCGCAGCTCTTACGATTTATTAAGGAAAATCACTTTATTCTCACGGCGTCTCACTGACGCAGTAGCCTTCTGCCGCGGGTATACTTGATACGTTAACTCTCGAGAATCCGAGGCGCCCATGAACACCACATCAGAGCACGCAATTCGCACAATCCTTGTCGGACAGTCGGGTGGACCAACCGCTGCCATCAACGCATCACTTGCGGGCGTTGTTCGCACAGCTCATACCCAGGGACTTCGCGTGCTCGGGATGCGCAACGGAATCCAGGGGTTTCTTGAGGGCAACGTCGTTGACCTGGCAGAGGCGCTTGAGCTCACGACATCTGAGTCAAAAGAGTCCAAGCAAGCCTCAGTAAATCCTGGCGAGAAAAACCTCCAGCTCCTAAGAAAAACGCCTTCGAGCTGGCTGGGCAGCTGCCGCTTTAAGCTGCCGGATCTTGGGATGGATCTTGCTGCCAGCTCAGAACCCGCGAAAATCTCCCCTATCTACCAGCAGATTGATACGCAGCTCAAGAAATACCAGGTAGACGCCGTGCTATACATCGGTGGCAACGATTCCATGGACACCACAGACAAGCTGTCTCACTACTTTGCCCAGATAGAAAGCCCCGTTCGTGTTGTCGGCGTGCCAAAAACCATCGACAATGACCTCGAGGGCACCGATCACACCCCCGGTTTTGGTAGCGCGGCGCGATTCGTCGCATCCGTAACCGCCGAGCTCATCCGCGACGGCGGCGTCTACAACAGCAAAAACGTCACGTTTATCGAAGCTATGGGTCGCGATGCAGGCTGGCTCACGGCGGCTGGTGCACTGGCGCAAGATATTTGCGGAATTGCCCCAGATTTTGTCCTTCTGCCCGAGATTCCGCTTGATGAGCACGCTCTACTTTCCGCTGTTGAACAACGACTTCTCGAGAAAAACAATGTGATTGTAGTTGTCAGCGAGGGCGTCCATCACGCGGATGGTAGTTTCCTTTTTGATGCAAAGTCCGTTGCGATTGACACGTTTGGTCACCTCGCGGCACAGTCCGGAACGGCTCAATACTTGTCGCAGTTAGCCAAGGATCAGCTAGGCGTAAAGTCTCGCGGCATTGAGCTCAATACGCTGCAGCGCTGTGCTTCGCACGCAGCTAGTAAAGTTGACTTGGACGAGGCGGAGGCGCTCGGCGCTGCGGGAGTTGAGGCTGTTCTCCAAGGTAAAACGGGCGTTATGGTTGGCGTTCACCGAATTTCTGATGACCCATACGTTACGGAGATTCGTACCACCCCTGTTGCCGACGTTGCAAACAAGGTAAAGCTTGTACCTCGAGAAATGATCTCCGAGGACGGCTTCAACGTTACCGACGCTGCTCTGAAATATCTGCGCCCTCTTGTCTCGGGCATGGAGGAGCCAATTTCCGTCGACGGACTCCCTCGTTTTCTTGCAGAGTTGTCATAGGGATTCGTTGCGGACGCGGCAGTACCGTGCGGACGGGTGTGAGCCGTTGCGGACGGGCATGGGCCGTGCGGCGCGCAGCTTGCTACTCCCCGAGGAACCTTACCTCGGGGTGGAGCTCGACATCAAACTGACGCTTGACCTCTGCCTGAACATGCTCGATAACTGCGTGGACCTCAGCAGCAGTAGCGTTGTCGTAGTTGACCACAAAACCAGCATGCTTATCGGAAACACCGGCACCGCCAAAGCGATAGCCCTTAAGACCAGCGTCGGTGACAAGCTTGCCTACAAAGTGACCCTCAGGACGCTTGAAAGTTGAACCAGCGGAAGGCAGCTCAAGAGGCTGCTTTTCCTCGCGAGCGCGCGTGAATTCTTCCATCTTTTCACGGATTTTCTCGCCATCCGCACGATGAAGATTGAACGTGGCAGAAAGCACAATCATGCCCTCATCGGCGATTCTGCTGTGTCGATATCCCAGGTCAAGCTCGGAAGCGTCCAGCGTAGCAAAGGTGCCATCGGCGAGAAGGACGCGGACGGATTTGAGCACGTCAGCGATGCAGCCGTCGTAAGCGCCTGCGTTCATAAAGCATGCGCCGCCCACAGAACCTGGGATGCCACAGGCAAACTCAAGTCCAGAAAGGTCCAGCTCACAGGCCATCTCCGAGGCTTCTTTGAGGCCAACGCCGGCCTGGCAGGTCATCTCAGTGTCGTCGATACTTACGCCGGTGAGTCCATCGGCAACAGCAATAATCACGCCGCGATATCCTGCATCAGAAACAAGCAGGTCAGAGCCGTAGCCGAGAATAAAATAAGGAGCTTCTGCGTCTTTAACCGCAAGGAGAATCTCTTTAACCTCATCGGGATCATCAGGGATGACATAGAGATCCGCAGGTCCACCCACTTTAAAGGTGGTGTGCTCGCTCATTGGCTCGTCTACCAGGACGTTCTCTTCTCCAACAATCGAGCAAAGCTTTCCGGCCAGGCTTTGTAAGTCATAGCCACTTTCAGACATGTAACACGCTCCTTAGTAAGTTACTTTTTATAGTTTATCGCAAGCGAGAAAAACGTGGCGTTGGGGTGAGAAAATCACAGCATCAGGGCGAGAAAATCACGGTACTAGGACCAAAAAACGATTTCTTTTGCAATTCTGTCAAAGAAATGTCCATCCCATTTTACGTGTTATCAGCTGTTAACTCTGCTATAGTACGTATCGATATGTTTCAGAAATGGTTGCAATTACCTACTGGTGGTAAGGTGGCCGAGCTTCAGGTTTTGTAACAACCCAGTTCAATAAGCCATCAAGTCCGCGACCCGCAAAAAGGCGGTTAACCTGGTTAAAGTCCAGGACCAACGGTACAGTCCGGATGTCAGAAACGGAGACTTTTATGGCTTCATCCCACTCAACCCACGCAACAACCGCATTTTCTAACGGCTGGTCTACCAAGAGAATCGCTATTCTCGCCATGCTTTGTGCAGCTGCTGCAATCAGCACCATGGTGCTTCAGTTCCCCCTGATCCCAGGCGTGACGTTTTTGAAGTACGATCCATCGGGCGTCTTTGCCCTGCTTGCAGGCGTAGCTTTTGGCCCTGCTGCGGGCGCGATTGTCTCGGTGCTTCCCTACCTTCTGCACCTCACCACGGAGTCCGGAATTTACGGCACCATCATGGCAATCCTGGCAACGCTTACCTACGTTTTGCCTGTTTCGCTGATTGTGTATAACCGTTCCGAGAAGATTAAGCAGCTTGTACTTGCCCTGATTGTGGGCAGTGTTGTCAGCGTTGTCGCATGCATTCTGGGTAACCTTGTAGTTACCCCAATCTACACCGGCATGAGCGTGGAGGCAGTAAGCGGACTGATTGTCCCTGCTCTTCTCCCCTTCAACGTGGTAAAGGTTGCCATTAACAGCATCATCTTTGTTGTGATTATGCGCTCAGCTACCTCACTTTTTGAGAGCATCAAAAACGGTGAGTAGTCTGCTCGACAACTCCCCAAATACATACACGTCTGAAAGCGCTGCACAAACTCAGGACCTCCCTGTAGCCGCAACGCTTTTAGACGTGACCTTTGTGCACGCAAAAGGCGTAGTTGCCTTAGACCACGTCTCATTTTCTATTCCTGCAGGTAAACGTACCTGTATTGTTGGATCGAACGGATCGGGCAAGTCTACGGTGGCCTCAATTCTCTCTGGCCTTACCGCGCCTGACGAGGGCACCGTTACCTTTTTGGGAACCACCGTTGTCAACGATGGTCAGGTTGACTTTGAGGCTTACAAAACCATTCGTCCGCAGCTAGGCTTGGTCTTCCAAAATCCTGAGGATCAGATTATCTGCAGCGTGGTCGCAGACGATATTGCCTTTGGTCTGGAGAACCTTCAGGTACCCAGTGATCAGATAACTCCGCTGGTAGACCAGCAGATTGAACTTGGCACTCTCACCGAGTTTGCGTCAGAAAATCCACAGATGCTTTCGGGCGGTCAGCAGCAGCGCGTGGCTATCTCGGGCGCGCTAGTCATGAAGCCGCAGATTCTGATTCTTGACGAACCTTCCGCAGCTCTTGACGTTGTGCATAGAAATAACGTCATGGGCCTTGTCGAGAAACTCCGAGCAGCAGGAAAAACTATCGTTCATGTAACGCATTTCATGGACGAAGTGGTTTCCGCTGACCACGTGATTGCCTTGGACGACGGTCGCGTTGCATTTGAAGGAACGCCTGAAGCGCTCTTTGAGCAGCATGAACTGGTTGAATGTCTGCATCTTGAGGAGCCGTTTGCCTATCAGGTTGCCCACGCGCTCAACAACCGAGGAGTTCTCGTGTGCAAATCACCTTCGGCTGAGCGTGTGCTTAACGAGCTGACGGGGCTTCTTGCCACAGCGGCGCAGGGCGCGAGAAGGGCGGGTGACGTGGCTGGGAGCTGCGACGCGATGGTCGCGGGTCGTGGCTTCGCGGCGACAGCCGACAGCGTATTCGAGTCATCAGCAGCGGTTTCTGTGCGCGATGTGACGTTCTCGTACCAGAAGCCTGTACTCAAAAACATCTCGGTTGACGTGCAAAAAGGCTCTCATGTTGCCGTTATTGGCTCAACCGGGTCTGGTAAGTCTACCCTCGCACGTTTGATTTGCGCACTTGACACACCTGATTCCGGAAGCCTTTGCGTAGCTGGACTGGATACTCGACAGAAGCAAAACCGCAGAAAACTTCACGGTATTGTTGGCTACGTCATGCAGCGACCAGAGCGCCAGCTTTTTGCACAGACGGTTGCCGAAGACGTGGCATTTGGCCCCACTAACCTGGGCCTTTCAGCCTGCGATGTAACAAGTGCTGTAAATGCTGCTCTGGAACTTGTCGGACTTTCCCACAAAGCAGACGTATCTCCTTTTGAGCTTTCTGGTGGTCAGCAGAGACTTTGCGCACTTGCAGGCATTATTGCCATGCATCCAAAGGTGCTTGTGCTCGATGAGCCTACCAGCGGACTTGACCCCTACTATTGCTCTGAGCTCAGAAAAATTATCAACGCCGTTCTTGAAGACGGCTGCACCGTTATTGAACTCACACACTCGATGGAGGATGCGGCAGAAACTGACCAGATTGTCGTGCTTCATGAGGGTGACCTGGTGTTCTCTGGTACGCCTTATCAAACATTTACTCATTTCTCAGAGGCAGAATTCCAGGAGTTTGGTCTGGGCATTCCACATACGCTTGCATGGGCGCAGCGTCTGTCCCGTACTACGGGAGTAAATCTGGGAGAACCTCTGACCCTATCTGAGCTGGTAGGCACGGTGGTTGATGTGGTGACGACCGCCCCTTGCGCCACGCAGGTCAGCACCGCACAGCCGGGCGGCGTGCAGCCCAGCGACCTCACACAAGGAGGTTGCTATGGCGCTTAAGATTTCTATTGGCCAGTACTATCGCGGAAATTCGCCCCTCCACAAGCTCAACCCTAATGTTAAGTGTCTAGCTGCACTTCTTCTGATGCTTTCAACATTTTTTATCCGCAATGCACCACAGCTTGCGTTGCTGGTTGTAGGCGTACTCTTCCTGGTGGCGCTTGCAAAAATTCCCGTCAAACAAGTACTTGTATCAATCATTCCGCTTGCCTGGCTGCTCATCTTCCTTTCGCTTTTTAACCTACTGCTTACGCGAGAAGGAACGGTGCTTGTTTCTTGGTCTATCTTTACCATCACCACTGCAGGAGCATGGAGCGCTTTTCTCTATCCTGTACGCATTTTATCTGCAATTTTGATAGGTGCGCTGCTTCTGCTTACCACAACTCAAACCGATCTTGGCAATGCCTTTGAAACAGCCTGCTCACCACTTTCTAAGATTGGTCTTCCTGGCAAAGAAATTGCCATGATTTTCTCGCTTATGCTGCGTTTTATTCCAACACTTGCAGGCGACGCTGTGTCTATTTCCGAGGCCCAAACTGCACGTGCGGGAGACGTTGCTTCAGGATCACTTCCTAAAAGACTTCGCGCAACCTTCTCCATTGTGGTAGCACTGCTGGCAAGCTCTCTCAGGCACGCCAATAACCTTTCCAAAGCACTTGACGCACGCCACTATGTAGCAGGGGCTTCTCGCACGCGCTGGCATCAGCCAACCTTTGGTACTTGTGAGGCAATAGCCTTGGGCGTAACCGTCTGTTTTATTGCCCTCATCTTTGTGCTGGCGTAAAACTTTTAACCAAAAATCTGTATTTTTAACGCTCTGTTACAACCCGTTTTTCTTTTCTCGACAAGCGCCAATTTGTCCACCTAAGTAACGTACAATAAAGCCAGTAAAAGCGTTCAAGGCTTGCATTGAAAGGTGGCCCCATGGTCCTGCGCGTCTACGTCCAAAGAAAATCTGGTTTCGAGGGCGAGGCAAAAGCCCTGCTCAAAGAAGTGAAAGACCTTCTTGGTATTACCGAGTTACAACGCATTGACCTGCTCAACCGCTACGATGTTGAGGGAATTTCTGAGGAGCTCTTTGAGTCCTGCATCCCCACCGTTTTTTCAGAGCCACAGTCTGATCTTGCCAGCCGTACCATGCCAGAGTTTTCTTCTGAAGGTGCGGCTGTTCATACGTTTGCCGTTGAGTTTTTACCTGGCCAGTTTGACCAGCGTGCAGACTCTGCTGCAGAGTGCGTACAGCTCATCAGCCAAGGCGAGCGTCCTCTTGTCCGCTCTGCTCGCCTTTACGTGCTGACCGGAAACCTCACAGAGGCAGATGTTACTGCCATCAAGAATTACCTGATTAACCCCGTTGAGGCTCGCGAGGCTTCCCTTGAGTTGCCTAAGACCCTCAAGATTTCCATTCCAGAACCTGCAGACGTAGAGGTTCTTGAAGGTTTTAACGCTCTTGACCAGGACGGCCTCAAGGAGTTTATTGCTTCTCACGGCCTTGCTATGGACCTGGCCGACCTCACCTTCTGTCAGCAGTACTTCATCAAAGAGCAGCGCAATCCTACCATCACCGAGATTCGCGTCATTGATACCTACTGGTCAGACCACTGTCGCCACACCACCTTTAACACCGGAATTACGGGTGTACAGATTGATGATGACCTGGTGAAGGCCGCATTTGAGAAGTATCTCTCCATGCGCAAAGAGCTTGGGCGAGAAGATCGTGCGGTGTCTCTCTGGGATATGGCAACTATTGGTGCAAAGTACCTTCGCGAGAAGGGCGTCCTCACCAATCTTGATGAGTCAGAAGAAATTAACGCCTGTACCGTAAAGGTCAAGGTAGACGTTGACGGTACAGATGAAGACTGGCTCTTCCTCTTTAAGAACGAGACTCACAACCACCCAACCGAAATTGAGCCTTTTGGTGGCGCAGCTACCTGCATCGGCGGTGCTATTCGCGACCCTCTTTCTGGCCGCAGCTACGTCTACCAGGCAATGCGTGTCACAGGCGCTGCAGATCCAACCGTTCCTGTTTCACAGACACTTCCTGGAAAGCTTCCCCAGCGCACCATTGTTCGCACGGCAGCTGCAGGTTATTCCAGCTACGGTAACCAGATTGGCCTTGCTACCGGCCAGGTTTCTGAGCTCTACCACCCAGGCTACGTTGCAAAGCGCATGGAGATTGGTGCCGTTGTAGGTGCAACTCCTCAAAGTCACGTTCGCCGCGAGCGTCCAGAAGATGGCGACATCATCGTTCTTCTCGGCGGCCGCACTGGTCGCGATGGCATTGGCGGCGCAACCGGTTCCTCCAAGGCACACGATGCTGGCTCCATTGAGCGCGACGGTGCCGAGGTCCAGAAGGGCAACGCCCCTGTTGAGCGCAAACTTCAGCGCCTCTTCCGCCGTGAAGACGCTTGCAAGCTCATTAAGCGCTGCAACGACTTTGGTGCAGGTGGTGTCTCTGTTGCTATTGGCGAGCTCGCCGACGGCCTTGACGTCAACCTGGACGCTGTCCCTAAGAAGTACGACGGCCTTGATGGCACTGAGCTGGCAATCTCCGAGTCTCAGGAGCGCATGGCCGTTGCGCTTGAGGCAAAAGACGTCGATCAGTTCTGCGCATACGCCCGCGAAGAAAACCTCGAGGCAACCATTGTGGCGACAGTCACCGAGGACCCTCGCCTGGTCATGCGTTGGCGCGGTCAGAAGATTGTCAACATTAGCCGCGCATTTCTCGCCTCAAACGGCGCACCCAAATCAATCACCGTGCGCCTGGCCAAGCCTCTTGCCTACCAGCGTACCTGGGCAGGCACAACTCTTGGCGAGAAACTCCACTCGCTGGTACGCGATCTAAACGTTGCATCCAACAAGGGCCTCTCCGAGCGCTTTGACTCTACCATTGGCGCAGGTACCGTCCTCATGCCATTCGGTGGCGCTCGCCAGCTGACCCCCGCCCTTTCTATGGTGGCTAAGCTTCCGGTTATGGGTCAGACCAATACGGTCTCGGGCATGGCCTGGGGCTTTAACCCCTACCTCATGGAAGCCGACCAATTCCGCGGCGCCTACCTCTCTGTTGTTGAGTCCGTTTCCAAGCTGGTTGCTACCGGCTTTAAGTACCAGGACCTCTACCTCACCTTCCAGGAGTACTTCGAGAAGCTCGGTCAGAATCCAAACCGTTGGGGCAAGCCAGCAGCGGCCCTTCTTGGCGCACTGATGGCACAGGTCAACCTTGGTCTTGCAGCTGTCGGCGGCAAGGACTCCATGTCCGGCACCTTTGAGGACCTGGACGTTCCACCAACGCTGGTTTCGTTTGCTACCGGCCTTACCAAGGTAGACAAGATTGTCTCCAACGAGTTCAAGGGTGCAGGTCACAGGCTTATCTCCATTGTCCCGTCCTACGACGAGAGCGGCCTTCTCCCCGATAACGAGTCCCTGCTCACCGCATACAAGCTGGTCAGCACCCTGGTCCAGTCCAAGAGTGCGCTTGCCATCACCACACCAGGTTACGGCGGCGTGGCCGAGGCTCTCTTCAAGAGTTGCCTGGGCAACAAGCTGGGCGTTGAGCTGGTCCCAGAGATTTCTGCCGACGCGCTCTTCTCGCCAACCTACGGTGCCTTCATCGTTGAGCTGGCAGACGGCGTATCCGTTGACGACGTCGACGGCGTATGCGTGGCTCCTCTGGGCGTCACCACGTCCGAGTACGTCTTTAGCGCATGTGGCGAGAAGATCGACCTCTCCGAGCTCCAGGAAGCATGGGAGCGTCCACTTGAGGAGGTCTTCCCCTACCGCGGAGGCTCCGACGAGGCTGTGGAGAAAATCAGCTTCGACGGTGCATCCACACGACACTCCTATGCTGGTCCAACCCTTATCGCACCTGCTCGCCCACGCGTCATCATCCCCGTATTCCCTGGTAACAACTGCGAATACGACGTCGCGCGTGCCTTTGAACGTGCAGGCGCTGATCCAACCACGCTGGTCATTAACAACCTGACGCCTCAGGACATTGTTGAGTCCGCAAATGCGCTGGCAGAGTCCATCAAGAAGAGCCAGATTGTCATGATTCCAGGCGGCTTCTCTGGCGGAGACGAGCCAGACGGATCTGCTAAGTTTATCTGCGCGCTCTTCCGCGCTCCTCAGGTTACCGAGGCTGTTCGCGAGCTTCTGCAGCAGCGCGATGGCCTTATGCTGGGCATCTGCAACGGCTTCCAGGCACTCATCAAGCTGGGCCTTGTTCCTTACGGCGACATTCGCCCTATGGACGACACCTGCCCAACGCTGACGTTCAACACCATCGGTCGCCACCAGAGCCAGCTTGTTCGCACTAGCGTTGCCTCCACGATGTCCCCATGGCTCTCCAAGTGCACGCTTGGCGACATCCACACCATCGCAATCAGCCATGGAGAAGGTCGCTTTGTTGCCTCCGACGAGCTGCTTGAGACGCTGAAGGCTAACGGCCAGATCGCAACGCAGTACGTTGACGCAACGGGTGCTCCAAGCATGGACTTCTCCGTCAACCCTAACGGCTCCGTCCTGGCTATCGAGGGCATTACCAGCCCCGATGGTCGTGTCCTGGGCAAGATGGGCCACACGGAGCGCTCCGGTGCGGGCCTCTACAAGAACATCCCCGAGCTCACCGCCGGCGACCAGTTCCAGCCCCTCATTGAGGGCGGCGTAGAGTACTTCAAGTAAGGCGCGAGTGCGGCGACGGCAACGCTGCAGGTCAGCGCCGCG
>CAUTUQ010000007.1:0-88242 GCA_963542025.1 uncultured Atopobium sp.
TTCTTGAGAAAGCTCTTCTCCAGGCAGGCAAAAAGCGCTGGGCTCAGCTCATCTAGTCGACAATGGCAACCAAATAAGGAAGCTTACACATGTGGAGACAGTTTGCTCTAGCAGTAGCAGTTGTACTGGTTCTTTGTTATGTACCGGGATATCTTTTTTCTCGCGCTATTGGCACTAAACGAATGACATCCCTTGTGGTAGCTCCACTTATCTCGGTCTGCCTTATTGGTTTTTCTGGAATTGCAATATATCCTTTGGGTTTAAGAGGTGTAACGCCGCTTTTGGGAGGCGTTGGTCTTTTTATCTTGATTGCTGCTGGGCTTTCGTATCTTATTCAGAAGGTCAGGCCAACCCAGCAAAATCAATCTGATGCAAATCCTGGCGAGAAGGACTCTCTAAACGGAGTCTTTCTCTTAGTGACTGCTGCTATCTCTACTGCAATATTCTTTGTTATTTTCCACAAAGCAATTAGAAACCCCTCTTGGTTCTTGCAGTCCGCTGATAACTACGCGCACCTTGCGTACATTACAAGAAGTGTTCAGTCGGGCATTTATTCTATGCTGCATGCTGCCTTTTATACAGGAGCAAGACCAGAGCTTCAGACCCCCTTCTTTGACGAGGGCTTTTATCCAACTTTATTTCATTCTTTAGCAGCTGTCACTGCAGCAATTACAGGCTTTAATGAGGTACTTACAGAAAATGTGGTTTGGTTTGTTTTTGTCGCGGTTATATATCCAGTGGGCGTCTGTGCTTTGCTTCAAGTGATAGGAAAGAAGAATGTAACTTTTAGTTTACTGACTGCATTTGCGGCATTTGCACAATTGGCTTTTCCTATTCGAATGGTTACGGTTCATGCAGTCTTTCCTAATGTAGCTGGCTTTTGTCTTGTCCCCACTGTTGCAGCAGTCTTTATATTGTCTTTTAACGAGAAGACATCCTGCAAAGAAGTATGCTCATCAACTCATAGCGTTCAAAAATTTTCTGTAAATATTCATACACTTTGTTTATGTTTTATGGGGATCATTGCACTAGCATTGGTCCATCCTAGTGCAGATTTTTTGTGGGCTATTTTTGTTTTACCATTTGTTCTTTGTAACTTGCTTCCAAGTTTTGCTCAGTATTTGAGTAAGAAATTTGAATTAACAAAACCGAAGAAAATCATTCTATTGATTTGTTTAGAGTGCGTAATTCTTGGCTCCGCTATTGGTATGTGGAATATCGTGCTTAATTCAAGTTTTATGGCACCGACAGTCAATTTCCTCTGGGAAATTTATGTTGATCCAATTAAGTCAGTTCTTTCCGTATTGAATTTTGGCTTGCTTTTGAATTTGCCACAGATTCTCTTTGCGGTTGCGTTCTGGATTGGATTTGTGAGCTGTTGTATGAATAAAAATTGTCGCTGGCTCACTCTGGTATTTCTCATGACTGCCGTTATTTATGTGGCTAGTCTTTCTGATGTGATTCCTATTAAGAGGTTTTTCTCGGGATTTTGGTACACCGATCCAGAAAGAACCGCCGCGATGGTAGCAATAGCTGCAGTTCCTGTTGCAATTATTGGTATGGAAACATCTATCACGCTTGTATTTGACTTCATTAAATACGTTATTAAGACGGTCAAAGAAAAAGGAAACAAAGGCGAGAAAACAAGCTCAGAGAATTCTGCTTGTACCATTTCTGCAAATGGAGGTCAATCAACCTGTAAGCCCTGCATGTTTATTAAGAACTCTGGCGTTCTTATGGGCATCGTAGCGGTGTTATGGGGCTGTGTGCTTTTGAGTCCGTGGAACTTGGCAAGCTTACCAAAAAAAGAGCATAGCGAAATCCGCTATGGCATCATATGGCTCAATGAGGTCTTTGAGCCTCGTGAGCATACAACCTATAAGGCAAGTGAGGATGAGTTTGTAAAAAAGGCTCTCCAGATTGTTGGTAATGACCTGGTAGTTAATAATCCTTACGATGGCTCTCTTGTTCTAAACTCGCTTTATGGCATGAACATTTTCTACCGTGCGAAGGTAGAAACAGAAGAGCTGCCACAAAGCGTAATTATTCGTACAAGGCTTAATGAGGTAGCTAGTAATCCAGAGGTTCAGCAGGCAGTGCGAGAAACTGGTGCAAGATATGTCCTGTTGTTAGATTTAGAAAATCCAGCTTTATTAGGAGATCAAAGCTATTATTTCTCAGGTTTACAGATTACTGATGAAATTCCTGGATTTGAGATTGTTCTTCAAGAAGGACCTTATAGACTGTATAGAATCACCGCTGTTGAGTAAGACTTTGGTAAGATTACATATCAATATCGTCCTAAACGGTGTTTAGCGGGAAGCCCGATTGATGGGGAGTAATTTTGAAAGGCATTATTCTTGCAGGAGGTAGCGGTACCAGGCTTTATCCGCTGACAACCGTTACATCTAAACAGCTTTTACCTGTTTATGACAAGCCAATGATTTACTATCCGCTGTCAACGCTTATGCTTGCAGGTATTAGAGATATTTTGGTTATCTCCACGCCACGCGATCTGCCAAATTTTAAGAAACTCTTGGGTGACGGCTCTGACTTCGGTATCTCCATCAGTTATGCCGAGCAGCCTTCTCCCGATGGGCTTGCTCAGGCATTTGTTATTGGTAAAGAGTTTATTGGTGATGACGCTGCAGCTTTGATTCTTGGAGACAACATCTTCTTTGGAAATGGCCTTTCAGGACTTGTGAGAAAAGCTGCTCAGCAGGCACAAACTGCTGGTCGTGCCACAGTTTTTGGCTATCACGTTGATGATCCAGAGCGTTTTGGCGTTGTTGAGTTTGATAAGAACTACAACGCTATTTCAATTGAGGAGAAGCCAGCTCATCCAAAATCTAACTACGCAGTAACCGGACTTTATTTCTACGATCAACGTGTTACTGAGCTGGTAAAGCAGGTTCAGCCAAGCGCTCGTGGTGAGTATGAGATTACTGACCTTAATCGACTCTATCTTGACGATGGCACGCTTGATGTTGTTACTCTTGGTCGTGGCTTTGCGTGGCTGGATACAGGAACTATGGAGTCTCTTTTTGAGGCATCTACCTTTGTTCGTACTGTTGAGACTGCGCAAGGTCTGCCTGTAAGTGTTCCAGAAGAAATTGCTTTTGAGAACGGTTGGATTGACAGCTCTAAACTTATCGAGTGTGCAGAACGCTACGGTAAATCTACGTATGGTGAGCACCTCAAGAGTGTTGCAGAGGGACGTATTCTTCCTTCTGAAAAAGGGGAGTAACATGCGGATTCTTATTACTGGCTCTCATGGTCAGTTAGGCAATGAACTCAAGCGTCTTTTTGAGACTGGTATCTCTGAAATTGGTCCTATTCCAAAGTTGTTTGTTGATCCAGATGTTGACTATACCGATGCAGACGAGCTTGATATTACTAGTTCAGAAGCGGTAAATACATGGTTTGACCAGCATGATCGTTATGACCTTGTTATTAACTGTGCGGCCGCAACAAATGTAGACGGCTGCGAAAGCAATTTTGAGATGGCCTTTGCGGTAAATGCCCTTGGTCCTATGAATCTTGCACGAGCTTGCAGTGCTACGCAGACAAAGCTTGTTCAAGTATCTACCGATTATGTCTTTAGTGGAAAAGAAAGCTCGCCTCGTACAGAACAAGATGCTCCTTATCCTGTTTCTGCGTATGGGCGCTCCAAATTGGCGGGAGAGGGACTTGCGCTTGCGGCAAATCCTCAAACGTTTGTAGTGAGAACGGCATGGCTTTACGGCTATGTTGGCAAGAACTTTGTGGCAACTATGCGCGCTCTTGGCGCAAAGTATCCAGAAATTAGTGTTGTTGATGATCAAGTAGGTAATCCTACCAGCGCAAATGACCTAGCTCACACAATCTTGTGCATTGCAGCCACTGAGAACTATGGCATCTACCACGCAACCAATGAAGGAACATGTTCATGGGCTGATTTTGCTGAAGCTATTATGGCTGGCAGCAATCTTGACTGTAAGGTTTCCAGAGTAACTTCTGCTCAGTGGAAAGAGATGCACCCAGAAAGCGCTTCTCGCCCTGCGTATTCATCTTTGGTAAACGGTCATCTTGAGAGTACCATTGGAAATTGTATGAGGCCTTGGCAGGAGGCTCTTGCGACATATCTTTCGAAGGTAGAAAGAGGTTAGTGTGAAGACCTATTTGGTAACTGGTGGAGCTGGATTTATTGGATCTAACTTTATCCACTATATGCTTAGAAGAAATCAGGACATTCATATCTTGAACGTGGATGCCCTGACCTATGCAGGCAACCTTGAGAACCTATCGGAATATGATCAAGATTCTCGCTATACCTTTGCTCACGTTGACATTAGGGATAAAGAGGCTCTGACACAGCTGTTTGAGACCTATCATCCTGATTACGTTGTTAACTTTGCAGCAGAGAGTCACGTAGACCGTTCTATTGAAGATCCGGGTGCCTTTGCTGACACTAACGTTATGGGTACTGTCGCTCTTCTGAGCGTTGCAGAGTCTTTCTGGAATGATGGCCAGGGCTCCTACGGAGACCACAGATACCTGCAGGTTTCTACTGATGAAGTCTACGGTTCACTTCCGCTTGATGATCCAGAGGCATTCTTCCGTGAGACTACACCATTGAGCCCTCATAGCCCTTACTCTGCATCTAAGGCTTCTGCAGATATGTTTGTAAAGGCCTGGCATGATACATACGGGTTCCCAGCAGTAATTACTCGTTGCTCTAATAATTACGGACCATATCAGTTCCCTGAGAAGCTCATTCCTCTGATGATTGAGAATTGCTTGGAACACAAGTCTCTTCCTGTCTATGGCGACGGACTTAATGTTCGCGATTGGCTGTACGTTGATGATCACTGTAAGGCAATTGCTATGGTTCTTGAAGGTGGACGCCTTGGTGAGGTCTATAACGTTGGCGGTCACAACGAGCGCAACAACCTCTACATTGTTAAGCGCATCATCAGTGAAGTTGCAAGAATCACTGGGGACACTCAGATTACTGAGGATCTAATCTCTTACGTTACTGACCGCAAGGGTCACGATCGTCGTTATGGTATTGCACCTGATAAGATTAAAGAAGAGCTTGGTTGGTATCCAGAAACTCCATTTGAAGAGGGCATTGTTACCACTATCAACTGGTATTTAGAGAACCGCGAGTGGGTTAAGAATGTAGTTTCCGGTGATTATCAGGATTACTACAAGAAGATGTATGAAGGTCGATAATGCGCACATACGATACAGAAACGCTTAAGCATCTCCAGCAAGTTGAGCTGATGATTTTAAAGGACTTCGTAGACACGTGTGAAGCCAACAACATCCGCTATTTTGGTTTTGGCGGCACCGCGATTGGCGCCCTTCGTCATAAGGGATTTATTCCTTGGGACGATGATATTGATGTTTGTCTTCCTGCAGAAGACTTCAACAAACTCTTAGATATCTATGATAAAGAGTGGTCAGAAAAGTATTCAATCATGAATACTGAGAGGGACATCAACTATCCATTCCCAACCACGCGCATTATGCTCAAAGGAACACAGTTCTGCGAAGAAGCACTTGCGCCACTTCCTCTTGACCTTGGTATTTTCCTAGATGTCTACTGCTTTGATAATGTTTCGGATGACGAGAAGGAATATCAGAAGCAGGCATTTGATGCGTGGTTCTGGTCACATATGCGCATCCTCGTTGACGTTCCTCGCCCTGTTATTTTGGCCGACGGCATCAAAGGAAAGCTCTTAAAGGCAGCAGTTACTATGGGTAGGGGAGTTTGCAAACTGCTGCATCTCTCTACTCAGAAAATGTATGAGCGTGAGCAGGAAGCCCGCAACCGCTTTGCTCACGTTAAGACAAAAAGAATTGCCTACCTGCACGATACGGATAGGTTTGTAAATACCTATCCAGTTGATGAGGTTTTTCCTGTCGATAAGCTTGATTTTGATGGAATTCAAGTAGCGTTCCCTAATCAAAATGATAAATTCCTTAGGATGCTTTACGGCGATTACATGCAAATGCCACCAGTTGAGAAGCGTAAAAACCACTATCCAGCGCGTTTGGATTTTGGTCCTTACTAGGGTCTTCTCGCCTGTAAAGCAATACATAAAAGGTAAAACGGCATCTCAGGTGCCGTTTTTTGTTAGATTGGCAGTCTTTGACAATCCTCTGAAGGTAATATGTTCAAAATATGTTCATACTTGTATAAATTTGAACATAGGAGTATTATGACTGAAATTAATTGGTATGGAAGTTTATTTCGCAGTTAATTGGTCTTCATTTGGAGGAACCGTGGCACTAACAAATAACGTGTTTTCTGTATTAAAAACTATTGCTCTTTCTGACGAGAAGCTCAATCAGAGACAGCTTGCAGAAGAAACTGAGCTTTCTTTGGGATCAGTTAATTCAGCAGTAAAAACGCTTGAGGACCAGGGTCTTATTGAAGAGGGACTCATCACACCAAAGGGTCTTGAAGCTCTGAAACCTTATGAGGTTAAGAATGCCATTATTATGGCAGCTGGTCTGTCTTCTCGCTTTGCACCTATTTCATATGAGAAGCCAAAGGGTGTCCTGAAGGTTCGTGGAGAAGTTCTGATCGAGCGCCAGATTCATCAGTTGCTTGAAGCTGGTATTACTGACATCACCGTTGTTGTGGGTTATAAGAAGGAGTACTTCTTCTATCTGGAGGAGAAGTATGGCGTCAAGATTGTTGTTAACCCAGATTATGCAACAAGAAATAACAACTCTACGCTTTGGTATGTGAAAGATCAGCTTGATAATACGTATATCTGTTCGTCAGATGACTACTTTACTCAGAATCCATTTGAACACTATGTCTATGAGGCTTATTACTCAGCAACGTATGTTGCAGGAGAAACTGATGAGTGGTGCCTTAAAGAGGGACGTGGTGGACGTATTACTGGCGTAGAAATTGGCGGTTCAAATTCTTGGATTATGCTTGGTCACGTCTATTTTGACAGGCAATTCTCAAAGAAGTTTGTAGATATTCTTGAGGCTGTCTACGACAAGCCAGAAACCGTTGATATGCTCTGGGAAGAGATTTACGTCCGTCATATCAAAGAGCTTTCCATGACCATTAGAAAGTATCCTGACGGTGTTATTTACGAGTTTGATTCCCTTGATGAGCTTCGTCAGTTTGACCCAGCATTTATTGAGAACATCGACTCAGAGATTTTTGACAACATTGTCTCGGTGCTTCATTGCCAGAAGAAGGATATCCACGGTTTCTATCCTCTAAAACAGGGACTTACCAATTTATCTGCTCACTTTATTGTGGGATATGGCGATGATGCTCAGGAGTATGTCTACAGGCATCCAGGTGTTGGTACCGAGAAACTCGTTGATCGTGCAGCTGAAGAAGCTGGTCTTCGACTTGCTCGTGAGCTTGGCCTAGACAACACCTTTATTTACGAGGACCAAAAAGAAGGTTGGAAGATTTCCAAGTTTGTGAAAAACGCTCAGAATCTTGATCCTCATAATCCTGAGCAGCTCAAGCGCGCAATGGAAATGGGTTATAAATTGCATCATAGCGGCGCGTCACTTGATCGTTCTTTTGACTTTGTCAACGAGGGTCTTAATTACGAGAAACTCCTGCTTGAAGAGGGTCCTATTGAGATTCCTGGCTACTATGAGCTTCGCGAGAAGGTCCTGCGTTTGAAGAAGTATGCTGACGCTGATCAGTATCCAGTTGTTATTTCTCACAATGATTTCTTCTATCTGAATTTCTTGATTGACGAGTCAGACACCTACAGCCTTATTGACTGGGAATATGCGGGAATGTCAGATGAGGCTAATGACTTTGGTACCTTCACAGTTTGCTGTGAGCTTACTGATGATGAAGCTAATGCTGCTATTGATTACTACTTTGGAAAAGAGGCAACGTTTGAGCAGCGCAGACACTTCTGGAGCTATGTAGTCTTTGCTGGTTGGTGCTGGTATCTCTGGTCTCTGGTTAAGGAAGCAGAGGGCGAGAACGTAGGCGAGTGGTTCTTCATTTACTATCGCTACGCTGCAAACAATATTGATCGTGTTCTTTCTTGGTACGAAGACGCTCAGAACTAAGGGCAAAAGGGGAAAATTATGTATTACGGTCTTTTAAGCGGTATTCTTTGGGCGGTTGATACCGTTATTCTTGGTGTTGCTCTTGGTATGAGTCCTTATGTTGATTCAGCTCAGGCGTCATTTGCCAGCGCATTCATGCACGATTTCTTTGCTGCTGCAGTTCTTTTAGTCATGATGGCTCAGAAGGGAAGACTTAAAGACACCCTTGAGGCAGCAAAAACAAAGAGTGGTCGTGTAGTCATGCTTGGCGCACTCCTGGGTGGACCAATTGGTATGAGTGGTTACTTAGCTGCTATTAATACCATTGGACCTGGTTACACCGCTGCTATTTCAGCTTTCTATCCTGCAGTTGGTTCGGTTTTAGCATGGCTTTTGCTCAAAGAAAAGATGAACTTAAAGCAGGTCATTGCTCTTATCGTGGCTCTTGTTGGCGTTATGGTTATTGGCGTTTCCACCGCTGCAGGAGAAGGTAACGGAAACGTTCTTGTTGGTATCTTAGGCGTTGTTGCCTGCGTCTTTGGTTGGGGCTCTGAGGCAGTTATTTTGGCTTGGGGTATGCAAGACGACGCTGTTGATAACGAGACTGCACTTCAGATTAGGGAAACTACCTCTGCGTTTGCTTATGGTCTTATCATTTTGCCTCTCGCAGGCTCGGTAGAGTTTGCAAGTCAGGTTGCAGTAACTCCTGCTAATGGTGTTGTCTTTATCGCAGCGCTTGCAGGTACCGCCTCTTATCTCTTCTACTACAAGGCTATTGACGCTATTGGCGCTTCTCGCGGTATGGCCTTGAATATTTCTTATTCTGCCTGGTCAGTCATTTTTGCCGCGCTTGCAGGTATTATTTTGCCGGCAATTATGCCAGAAGCTATTCCATCACCTCTGACGGTAATTTGCTGCATTGTCATTATTGTGGGAACGGTTCTTTCGGCTACTCCAGACTGGAGTGAGCTCTTTAGAAAAGAGTAGGTTAGCTTTATCCAAACAAACTAAAAAGGCCCGTAGCCGTTTGAGCTACGGGTCTTTTTGTGTAGAGAACAGATAGAGTTAGCCGTTACTCTTCTGGCCACCCTTATAAGCCAGGTTGATAAGCTTAGCAACGGGAGTTGGCCAGAACTTTTTGAGCATCTCAAGGTCTTCCTTCTCACGACGATTGTCGTGAATAAGGTGGCTGGTCTCAGAGTCTTCATGAATGCGATGGAGCATTAGTACACGGGTGTCGTACAAGAAATCACCCTCACGCTTACTGATTGCTTCCCATGCTTCCCAATCTAGGTTAGAGCCAAATCCAGCCTTGAAAACAGGCACTTCAAGGTTGGGGAGAACCAGCGTGGTGCTTGGACAGCAAATAGCACAGCCCAGCTCAAGCGCACGACGTTTAGCCCATGCTTTACCTGCATTTTCTGGCTTGGAGAGCGAGTACAAGAGGCGACGCTTTACCTTAAGCAAGCGATTTTCAAGAACTTCTTCACCGTCGCGCAGCTCTCCGTAATTGGTGAAGTAAATTAGTGGGCGAGAAGAGCTGTTCACGCGTTCAAGCATGTACTCTGCATAGTTTGGTTTGTAGAGATCATCTTGGTGAGCGATGGTTACTAACGGAGTTGTACAAACGCTCACGGCAAAGTTCCAGTCGCCAGCAATACCTCCGGGACCAGGATTAACGTGCATAGGAATGTTGTACTTCTCGCAAAGAGACTGAATCAGTTCATTTGGTGTTGAAGTAGCCAAAAGAATATTCGTAGACAGAGTCTGCTCCTTGAGCGAAAGAATGCACTCTTCTAGATAGGGGCTCTCGCCATAAGCGCAGACAGCAAACGTGTGATCCTGAGGTGTATACATTGCTACATCCAATCGATTAGCTCCGATGTTTAGTATTATAAGAATGTTATCGGACGATGGCGAATGGGAGCCTTTGTGGAGTCTGACGGATATAAGACATACGAGAACCCCAATGAGCTAAGAAAGATTCAGATTCTTTCTACGCTTTTGATGGATGAGCTTGACCGCGTCTGTACGGAGCTTGGTATTTCATATCAAGCCTACGGCGGAACTGCCATTGGCGCTGTGAGGCACAAAGGCTTTATTCCTTGGGATGATGACGTAGATATTTCGATGTTCCGCGAGGATTATGAGATTTTTTTGGAGAAGGCACCTGCGCTTCTTCGTCCAGATTTTTGCATCCAAAACGGAAGAAAAGACAATTTCTTTCCAGCAGTTAATACAAACCTCTCTTTAAAGGGAACAGTTTGCGTCCCTGACGAGTTTATGACCTGCCCTTTTACGTACGCTATCTCAATTGGAATTTTCCCCTTTGATAAAATTCCGGCTGATCCAAAGAAGCTGGCTAAGATTAAGCGCCAAACATGGTTCTGGGGACGCTTGAACTTCCTGCTGGTTACTCCAACACCTCGTGTGCCTTTAGTTGGCTGGAAAAAGAAAGCTGCTCTTGCAGGATGCTTTGTCATTCATCACGCCTTGAAGCTTTTTAGGTTTTCATCTGCGTACATTCAACGTAAATGGGATCAGGCGGCACGTGCTGCAGAGGGCGAGAATACCACTCATTACGCAAGCTTTGTTGAACCTGATCCAGAGAACTGGTCAATGGACAAAGAGGATGTGTTCCCAATGGTTCGCGTTCCTTTTGAGGATATTACTACTACGCTTCCAAAGGAATATGACAAGCTTTTAACCAGGGGATACGGAGATTACATGCAGCTTCCTCCAGAGAATGATCGTAAAAATCATCATCCTGGTGCGCTTGATTTTGGCAAATGGAAAGAGGTAGACGTTACCAAAGGAAGCCGTCAGGCATTTGAAGACTTTGGTCAGAAAAGCTAACTATGACTATTGATACTTCTGCGGAACAGCTTAAGAAAAACTACTTCTGGAATACGCTTGGTTCCTTGATGAACGCTGCCTCAACAGTGCTTATGTTGATGGTGGTTACGCGTACCATGGGAGCTGCTGCCGGTGGTGTTTTCTCGCTTGCGTATGCAGTTGCTCAGCAGCTTATGGTCATTGGTCACTTTGAAATTAGGACGTATCAGGTTACCGATACAGAAGAAGTATTCTCGTTTGGCGTATATCTTGCGGCACGAATCATCACAACTGGTTTGATGATTGCGGGAATCATTATCTTTACCCTGCAGTCCCAGGGATTGAGCTACGAGGGGGTGCTGTATGCCCTCATTGCATCACTTCGTTTATTTGACGTTGTAGAAGATGTTTTCCATGGCATGTTCCAGCAGCATGGTCGCTTAGATATTGCTGGCAGAGCATTCTTTTATCGTGTTCTTGCAACCGTTGTTGGCTTTGCAGTAGGCGTGCTTTTTACAAAGAACTTGCTTGTTGGCGCAGCTCTTTCTTTTGTTGCATCACTGGTAGTTATGATTGCGCTTGTCATTCCTCCTACCAAGAAGATGGCAACGCTTAAGCCTACCTTTGACTTTAAGCAAATTACAAAGCTGTTGGTTACCACCGCTCCATTATTTGCTGGTTCATTTTTGCTAACGTACGTTGTTGGTGCTCCTCGCTATGCATTGGGTGCTTTGAGTGATCAGGCGCTTCTTACGTTCTTTACGGCATTGGCCATGCCAGCCATGGTTATCAATCTTTTAAGTAACTTTGTCTTTAAGCCGCTGCTCACTCAGATGGCCGAATATTGGAATAATCAGCAAGACAAACAGTTTGTGGGTCTGATTCTTAAAGGGTTTGCGGTAGTTGCCCTGGCTACTGTTGTTTCGATGGCTTTAGCTTGGCCATTGGGAGCTCCAGTTCTTGGACTTTTGTATGGTCTTGATTTTGAGCCATATAAGTTTGAGCTTTTGCTATTGCTCTTTGGCGGTCTACTCAATGCTCTTACCGTCATTTTGTACTATGCCGTAGTAACCATGCGTAAGCAGGTTGCTGTCTTTGTGAGCTACGCTGCAGGTGCAGGCTTTGCTGCACTTACCGGCGGATGGTTTGTAGGCAACTTTGGCATTATGGGAGCGTGTGTGCTTTATGATGCCTCACTTGCAATTCTTGCCCTTGTGTTTGGCATCTTTTGCTTCTTGGGATTTAAAGATCAAAAGAAAAAGTCCGCTGCGTAAGCGGACTTTTTACGTATATTGCATGTGGGTGAGCGCATCGTTAAAGGGCTAGCATGCCTTTTACACGCGGGTTCGCTGGTTTAGATCAGTTACAAAATCAAGGTTCTTCTCGTCACGAGCATCTTTGTCACGCAGAGCAAGTTCACTAGAAAGCTGCTCAACTTTATAGGTGAGCTTGGAGATTGCGCAAGACTGGTGGAAGAGCCTGATAAGGATCATCACAATAACCAGCAGCAGAACAAAGTTTGCAGGGCTCATAAAGCCAAACAGACTTGAGAAGAAATAGGCAAGCTGAGGGATAAGCGCAAACAAAACAAGGATTCCTGCAGAAACAACCCAATAGACTGAGTCGGAGATGCGAATCTTTGATTTACGGACGCTATTGATGACAATGCCCATGGCAAAAAGGGCGCCAATAAGCAGCAGAATTCTTAGAACTAAAGTCATGGTGTCACCTTATCTAAACCACTGGAAGAGCAAAAGCGAGAGGCACGTACGAGCCATGTACATAATTGAGTTGTAGAAGCTCAAGTAGGACTCGCCGCCTTGACGCTCACGCATTTCAGTTTCAATCTCGACAACCTTTGCACCGCGGCGCATCAGCAACGAGATAGTGTCTGGCTCGGGGGAGAAGTCAAAGGAGCGCGCATACGTCTCAATAAGGCCGCGGTCGTACATACGCATGCCTGACGTAGGGTCAGTGATAGTCTGCCCGGTGCTTGTTTTGATAAGCCAAGAAATAAGCTTGGAGCCAATCTCTCGGGGAGAATTTCCGCGTGGCTTAGTGACAAAGCGGGAAGCAATAACAATGTTTGCTCCCTCGTTTATCATTGCTTGCGCCATAGGAGCAATGTATTCAGGCCTGTGCTGGCCATCGGAGTCAAACTGCACCACTGCATCGTAGCCATGCTCTTTTGCATAGCGCATACCGGCCCTAAAGCCAGCAGAAAGACCACCATTAACAGGTAAATTAAGGTAGTTAAATCCACGCTCTTTACAGATGTCCAGTGTGCGGTCAGCGGAGCCGTCGTTGATTATGATGTAATCAACTTGAGGGGCTACCTGGCACAACTCTGTAATAGTTGAAGCAATGCAGGCTTCTTCGTTGTAAGCGGGAACGACTGCAAGAATTCTCACAAGCATCCTTTGAATTGCAAATTACACGTTAACTGCATGAATATCATAGCTCAAAAGCCTTATTAATCTTGACTCGTATATAGTAGATTACCTAAAGAAATCGAAAGGTGAACGCTATGGAGTTTCCAAAAGAGCTTAAAAACCCTATTCAGTCGGGCAATTTTACGTTTTATGACACCTCGATTGAAGGTGTAAAGGTTGTGGACGTAAAGCTGTACGGTGATGCTCGTGGTGGCTTTATGGAGACTTACCGTGAAGAAAACTTTGTTGCTGGCGGCATTGACGCTTCATTTGTGCAGGACAATCAGTCTTACTCCGTGCAGGGCGTGCTTCGCGGCCTTCACTTCCAGATTGAGCATCCACAGGCAAAGCTTGTGCGCGTAATCTCCGGCACTGTCTTTGACGTTGCAGTTGACCTGCGAGAGGGAAGCCCAACCTGGGGTCAGTGGGAAGGCGTTGTTTTGTCCGCGGAGAATCGCAGACAGTTCTTTGTTCCTCGCGGCTTTGCCCACGGTTTCTTGGTACTCTCCGAGACTGCAGAGTTCTGCTACAAGTGTGACGACATCTATCACCCAGGTGATGAGGGCGGCATTATGTGGAACGATCCAGAGCTTTGCGTTGAGTGGCCAGCGTTTCTTGGCGAGAAAACCTTAGATCCTGCAAAGGTTATTCTTTCCGACAAAGATAAGATTCATCCAGCACTTTCTTCACTTAAGAAGTAGTAAGCGCTAAAGGCAAGTTAGGTAGTATGAACGAACGTAATCGTCGTGAGCGAGAATCCACAGCTCACGAGCTTAATCGCATGAACGAGCCAGAGTGGACAGAGGAAGCTTCTGATAAAGAACTTTCGTCTTCGCCGCTCCCTCGTGCAACCCAGATGGAACTTCTCGCCCCAGCGGGAGGTCCAGCACCATTTACCGCAGCTCTTGCTGGTGGTGCTGACGCTATTTACTGCGGCCTGGGCAACAACTTCAATGCTCGCCGTGGTGCGGACAACTTTGATGACGAGTCGTTTGCGCGTGCGTGCAGACAGGCTCATCTAGCTGGCGCTCGCGTGTACGTTACCGTGAACGTTGTTGTTAAGTGGGACGAGATGCAGCGTGTCCTGCGCCTGATTCGCCGCGCGTGGATCCTTGGCGCAGATGCTTTTATCATCCAGGACTGGGGTCTTATGGCTCAGGTCAGACAAACCTGGCCAGAGATTGAATGTCACGTATCAACGCAGGCAAACATCCACGATACGCGCGGTGTTGCTGCCTGCAAAAAGCTTGGCGTGGGTCGCGTCACCCTGTCTAGAGAGCTTACGAAAGAAGAGATTTCTACTATTTCCAAGCTTGGCGTTGAGCTGGAGTGTTTCGGTCACGGCGCCTTGTGTTTCTGCTATTCGGGCATCTGCCACATGTCATCTATGCGTGGAGACCGCTCTGCTAACCGTGGAGCCTGCGCGCAGCCGTGTCGCCTGCCCTATGAGTTGCTCAACTCTAAGCATGAAGTTGTCTCGATGGGTGGCATTGACAGGCTGCTGTGTCCTAAGGATTACTGCACCATTGATGACGTGCCTGACATGATTGAAGCAGGCGTTGGCTCGCTTAAGATTGAAGGCCGTATGAAGGCGCCTGAGTACGTGTACTCGGTAGTGTCTTCGTATCGTCAGGCAATTGACGCTGCCGAGAAGGGCGTGGACAACCAGGCTGATGTGGCACGCCGCCACCGCTTGCTTAAACGCTCGTTTAACCGTGGTCTGACCAACGCGTACCTGCATGGCACCGCTGGCAACGAGATGATGAGCTATGAGCGCTCCAACAACCGCGGTGAGATTGTTGGTGAGGTCACCGGCGGACGTCCACTTGAGGATGCTCTTGAGCGCAAGAGTGGTCTGAATGGTGGCCGTGTTAAGCTGCGCCGCTACAAGCAGGCAGATGTTGACCTTATTGCACACGCGCCTATTGGCAAGAATGACTTGCTTGAAATTAGGCCGCTCGATGAACCTGACAAGTTCCTGACCGCTCTTTGTCCTATTGATGTTGAGCCTGGTCAGACAGTTACCGTTCGTACTTCTCGCGTTATGCAGACTGGTTCTACGGTGCGCATCATTCGCTCTGAAGCCGCGCGCGTAGCTGCTGAGCAGATCTCTTCACTGGAATATCCTCGCAAACGAGCTGTTGACGTGGCCATTATTGCCCGCATTGGCCAGCCCTTCACCGTGGTGCTTACAACGGCAGATGGCGTTGCAAGCGCCTCTGCTGAAGGGTTTGTGGTGGAGGAGGCTCGCACTAAGGCAGTAACTTCTGACGAGCTTATTGAGCACGTTGGTCGCATGGGAACCTCGCCGTTTGAGGCCGTAAGCTTTGACGTCCAGATGGGCGATACGTGCGGCATGAGCTTTAGCGCCGTTCACAAGGTCCGCGCTGCAGCATGTGAGCAGCTCGAGGCTGCGCTTTTGGAAGAATACCAGGACCGCGAGCATAAGATTGCTCCGCTTTCTCGTCTTGCCTCTCAAATGGAGCGAGAAGCCCAGGACAAAGAGAAGCTTTTTACCTTTGATGAGGAGGCTGCAAAATCAAATGCGTCGCAGGCAGAGGTATGTGTTCTAGTTGAGACTCCCGAGCAGGCACGTGTTGCGCTCAAGGCGGGAGCAAATCGTCTGTATGCAACTACCAGTGCGCTCGCAGAGACTTCGTGGCCAGAGGATCTTATCGCCAAGGTAACCCCATGGCTTGATGAGGTGTGTCGCGAGATTGATCACAATCGTCTGGATCCCTACGTTGCTGCAGGTAAGCCAGTTGCTGTGGGCAATATCTCTGAGCTGGCGCTGGCTGTTGAGCGCGGAGCCACCCCTGAGGTGCGCGAGTGTATTCCAGTTCACAACGACTACGCTTTGCAGGCGCTTGCTGATATGGGCGCAAAAGGTGTTTGGCTTAACTCCGAGCTAACCCTTCAAGAGATTTGTCATATGGCGAGAAATGCCTCGATTCCTGTGGGATATATGGTTAGCGGCCGCATTCGTACCATGACAACCGAGCACTGTATTTTGATGTCTACAGGTAAGTGCATCCACGATTGTGATGCTTGTAAACTGCGCCTTGAGGAGCATACGCTTAGAGGTATTGATAACGATTACATGCCCGTAAGGACTGACAGACACGGTCGCTCTAAGATTTGGAGCCCTAAGCTCTTTGACGGCGTGCCAGAGGTGGCCGAGATGCTCTCTGCCGGTGTGAAGCGCTTTATGGTAGACGCAACGCTTCTGAGCACGGAGCAGACACAAGAGGCTACCTCTCGCGTAGCTGCTGCGATTGCGGCAACAGCGTCGGGTGCATCATTGCCTGCACGTCTGAAAGATGCGTCAGTTGGACATCTTTTCTCGCCAATTGGATAGGTAAGAAATAAGTTTGAAATTTTGGGTAGGATACCCTTGTTGTAAGTTATGAGCGCGGACGCGCTTTGAGTAGATTTGAGTAGGAGCAAACATGGCCATTAATCGTGACCTTTTGAATGCAACCCTTGATGTTATTCGCCAGAGCCTTCAGACAGACGGCGGCGACGTTGAGCTTATCGATGTAAGTGATGACGGCACCGTTACGCTTGAGATGACTGGCTCTTGCGCTGGTTGCCCTATGTCTGCATACGACATGTCTGAGGGTATTGAGCGCATCCTGATTGAGCATGTTCCTGGCGTTAAGCGCGTTCAGCCTGCAATGCTGTAAAGTGCCGCTCAGCGCCAAAAAGTGAACATTTGGTGCGTTTCGGTACGTAGTTTCATACGCATAAACGTGTTTTTTATGCAGAGAAGTTGTGGTGAACCATAACTGACCTGCATATTTACAAATTTTATATATCACGCCCCGCACATTATTGTGTAGGGCGTGATATTTTATATAAACGGATAACTAGGTTTTCTGACCATACATTTGTATGACGTAAGAAAGGTGGACGTTGTGGTTCTTTCTGATCGCGACATTAAAGCAGAGATTGCAGCTGGTCGTATCGTTATTGAGCCTTTATGCGAGAAAAACGTGCAGCCTGCATCGGTTGACGTATGTCTTGGCTCAAATTTTAGAATCTTCCGCAATTCTACGCATACCTCAATTGATCCACTTGTAGCTCAAGAGGGTCTCACTGAGTCAATTGATGTTCCTGAGGGAGAGGTTTTTGTCCTTCATCCTGGTCAGTTTGCGCTTGGCACTACGCTTGAGCGCATTGCTATTCCTGACGATATCCTCGGCAAGCTTGAGGGAAAGTCCACCCTGGGACGCCTGGGCCTTATGATTCACTCAACTGCAGGCTATGTTGATCCAGGCTGGGACGGAGAACTCACACTGGAGCTTTCTAACGTAGCTAACCTTCCAATCATTTTGCACCCTGGCATGAGGATTGGTCAGCTTTCCTTTGAGCGCATGAGTTCTCCTGTTGAGCGTCCTTATGGCTGCGAAGATCTTGGTAGCCATTATCAGGGCCAGCGTGGTGCAACTCCTTCGCATGTTCTTTCAAAGTAGTTTTAGTAAGTAGGACGTATTGTGTGGCTTGATGCTTTTTATCATTCATTAAACCCAGTAGCGCTTTCACTGGGTCCGCTATCTATCAGGTGGTATGGTCTGGCATATCTCGTGGGCTTTGTGCTTGCTGGCGTAGTTATGTACAGAACTGCTCAGCGCTGGAAACTTAACGTTACCCTTGATGACGTGCTTAATTTGATGGTAGGCATCTCGTTTGGCGTTATTGTGGGCGCCCGTCTGTTCTACGTTATTTTCTACGGTGCAGGCTATTACGTAGCTCATCCACTTGATGCATTTGCCTTAAGCCAAGGTGGTATGAGTTTCCATGGAGGCCTTGTAGGCGCTGTTGTTGGCGGCTCTATTGTCTGTAAGGCATCGGGTCTTTCTATCCCTACCATCTGTGACCTGGGAGTTATTGGCGCACCACTTGGTCTTTTCTTTGGACGCTGCGCAAACTTCATTAACGGTGAGCTTTGGGGAAAGCCAACAGATTTGCCTTGGGGAGTTATGTTTGAGACGGGAGGAGCGGTCTATCGTCACCCTTCTCAGCTCTACGAAGCACTTCTCGAGGGTCTTGTGATGTTTGTCATTTTGTACGTCCTTTCTAGGAAGTATCCTCCTCGTCCACAAGGAACGTTCATTGGAACGTTTTTGATGCTCTATGGCATTTTTAGGTTTGTCGTGGAATTTGTCCGTGTTCCTGACGAGCAGCTTGGCTATCTCTTTGGCAGCTTTATTACCATGGGACAGTTACTCAGTCTGCCTTTAGTTGTACTTGGAATAGTGGTGCTTGTTATGGCAAGAAGGCTCAACTCACCACAAGTTGGAAGGAATTAGAAGCATGTTTAAAAAGGCGCTCAATAGCCTTTTCTCCATACTTTTAGTGCTTGCGCTCTTACCAGCTCCTGCATTCGCAGAAGCAGCGGGGGAGTTGACTACTACTGTTACTGCAACCTCCTCAACGGAGACTGCTCTTGCTGCTAATGACAGCGCTTCTGGTACCGAAGCTGTTTCTGGTACCGTAGCCGCCACTTCTAGCGCAGTCACAACCTCTGAAGAAACAGGTCCTGGCGTTGCTGCAACCACTAATGAGACTGACTATCCACACAAAACGCTGGATCAGGCAGTAGAAACTCTGACTAATTCCTTCTATAAGCCAAAACCTCGCTATGGGGTAGATACTAACCTCAACACCATGGTTGCAGAAGAGCTGCGTCGTATTGGTGCTGGAGAGGTTAACGTTAGAGTGGCATCTGTTCAGATGTCTTCGACAGCCTCATATGCTCACGCAGGCATTTCTACTGATTTTGCGACTAATGGTTCTATTGAGTACTTCTGGATGGATGCGGCCGGTTTTACTAACCAGAGAAGCACTCTTATCCTCCGTCAGGCAAAAGTTACCTTTGAACTTTCTAAAGACGGAAAGACCGTCCAATATACCTGCAATGTTTTAATTCCTTGGGATGAGGCAAAATCTCAGGCGCAACTTGCTGACGTGTCTCAAAACCTTGCGCCATCATATGCGGCAGGACAGAATGAATCTTCTGTAACTTCAAACTTTACCCTTCCACATAAGCTTGTTTCCGCAGATGGAAACCAACTTTCATGGTCTAAGGTCACTTGGACTAGCTCAGATACCTCTGTAGTTCGCATTGATGGATATGGCACTGAGCCCTATAAGGCAACGGTTACCCGCGGCATTCGTGATAAGCAGGTAACGCTGACTGCGAATGTTTCTTTGAGCAGCTCAGACGCTCCTCAGACAAGCTATCAGAAAACCTTTACCATAACGGTTCCCGGAGATCCTTCGGCTATTACCGATGCACAGAATAATCTGTTGAGGCGTATTAACAGGCGTTTCTCGGCATCAAGTATTAAAGATGTGTATACCAATCACTCAATTAATGCTCAGGCGGTTACAGATGACCTGCAGATGCCTACGCCAAAGAACTTTGGCTTGGACGGAAAGCGCTATCAGTTTACATACACTTCTTCCAATGCTGCTATTACGTTCAATGGCTATAGAGGAACGGTGTACCAGCCTCTACCTTCTGCTTCCGCGCAGCAGGTAGACATTACTCTGACCGTTACCGATAAAGAAAATCCTGAGGTATCAGTCTCTAAGACTCTTACGGTTACGGTAAGCCCGCTTAATCAGGCTGACATTGATGTAGAGCTTGCTTTGATGAATGAGTCTAAGGCTCATTTCTGGGATGCGCTTGCCACTCCATCTGGTCAGCAGAATAAGCAGGATAGCGTTTCTGAGTCTCTGGCCACGCCAAACAAATTCTATCGTGCTGCTGACGGCTCTTTGACCTGGTCTTATGATGTTAACAATACCGATAAGACCGCAAGTGGTATTGTGCCTTCAGAGTTCCCAACATACGACCCCATGGGCCCTGCTGATCAGGCGCGCACGTACAGCTCTTCTCAGCCAACAATCATTCAGAACGAGAATCTTGTTCTCGCACAGACTCCTGAGTACAACACGTCTGTTACGGTTTCGGCACTTCTTTCAAGTGCACGCTATTCTCGCTATGCAAGTTTGTATCCAGATAACGAGCAGTTCCAGGCCCTTACTAATCAGAAGGTCTCTGCCACCTTTACTGTGGCAGGCGAGAAGGGCGCTCGACCTGTAGAGGAAGACCCAGATCCAAGTCAGCTTGTTTCCGTCACTCTTTCTGTAGTAGGTCTTGATAAAGACGGTAAGCCTCAGCACTGGGCTCCTACGCAGACTATTGAGGTTCGTAAGGGTACCACTGCTGACAAGGTAACGTATGACTACCTGAAGAATAATGGCCTTACCTACGATGCAGCGGGCGGTTATTTGTCTTCTATTACGTCGCCTTCACAGGGACTTACGCTTGCAACAGCGCAGGTAGATGGCGCCTATAAATGGTGGCAGTTCTTTGTAAACGGTCAGCTTTCGGACAAGATGGCAAACAACGTTGTCTTGGACAAAAACACTACCATTACCTGGACATATGGTGGTCAGAATAGCTCCATTCCAACTCCTCAAAATGAGTTGGTCATCAATCCATTTGCTGAGCACCCTAATTACGAGGCATCTTGGAGCGGTTTTGGTAGCGGAAACGGTTCCACTACCACGCAGAGTACCCCCATTAATTCTGCAGCTCTTCGTTGGAGTGTCACTGAAGGAACTCAGAACACACCTGGATTTATTTCTGATCAGGTCATTGTTAAAGACACGGTCTATTACGTAAGCGGTTCTACTCTCAAAGCAGTTGACGCTGCAACAGGTAACCTTATTGCCAAGGCACAGATTGGCTCCAAGGTCTCGTACTTTGCACGTCCTCTGTACGTTAATGGCATGATTGTTGTTGCTACCGATGATGGATGTCTTACCGCATTCTCGGCAACAACTATGGAGTGCATCTGGAAGACAGAGCCGCTGGATACCACCAATGCGCTGCAATCTGTTTCTAGCCTGACGGTTAATAACGGCACCATCTTGGCTGAGTTTACTAAGATGAGCGGATTTGACGCAGCTGGTGGCTACATGGTTGCTGTTGACGCTACAACTGGTGCGCTTCGCTGGAAGCAGAACGCACAGCCTGCAAATATTCCTGGAGCAACCTCTGGTCAGCCTTCAGGTTATTACTGGTCTGGTGCAGCGGCTTCTGGCTCGGACTTTATGATTGGCGACGAGTCCTCTTCTGTCAGACTTATCAGCGGTACAACCGGCGCCATTGAGGCTGAGCTTAACCTTGGTTCGCCAATTCGTGCAGGTATTGTTCCTGTCTCCGTTGATCAAAACGGTAACGGAACCTATCTTGCTGTAACCAGAAATGACGGCACACTGCACCTGATTAGAAGAAACGGTTCTTCTCTTGTTGAAGAGAAGCAGGTCAAATTTGCAGCAGAATCTACCTCTACACCAACTATCAGCGGTTCTAACGTCTTTGTTAACGGCGTCGATGCTGAGGGCTACGGAACTATCTCTGTGATTTCTCTTGACACCTTTACGGTGACTGACCAGGCTCGTGCTGGCAAGGGTAAGTCTCAGAGCACTCCTCTTGTTTCCGTTCAGCAAAATGGTACCTATGCCTACTTCACCGTAAACGGCCTACCTGGTGGCGTATGGGCATACAAGCTGGGCACCGGCCGAGCAGCTCAGATCTACACTCCAGATAAAGATCACCAGAACTACACCACATCGTCAGTCATTGCAGACTTTGAAGGTAACCTTTATTACACCAATGACTCTGGCACGCTTTTCTCGCTTATTAATCAGAAACCTTCTGGCGAGAATACCCAGCCATCTGGAGACATTTTTAGCAGGACAGATTCCACAGCTACAAACGTACCAGCTCAAGATCCTTCATCTCCAGCTGCGCATGAAACTTCCTCGACCACCGCTGCGAGTGCTGGTGAGGAGGTTACAAAGGCTCCATCTGAGAACAAGACTGCAGACACTAACTCTGACGAGAAGCAGCTTCCACCTACTGAATACTCAAATAAGCAGGCCGCTGCCCCACAGCAGGTGTCCTCTGCGCCTACTATCCCGCTTTTGAGCGTCTTTGGTTTCTTTGCTTCTGCAGCAGTTCTAGCAGTGTTCGTAGCGTTGCTTAAGAAAGAAACCGCTGCAATTCACCATGTTTCCAATGGCCGAAGCCAGGTGAGATAGTGGTTAAGCTCACAAGAGAATCAAAACGGATTCTCTATTTGGCAGCATCAATTGTGTCTCTTTTGTTCATGCTCTTCTTTGCATGGACATTGATTCAGTATTTCTTTGCACCCGCTTCAAGTACTTCTGCTCAAGAAGCTCCTACCGCACAAGGTCAGACGGTAGTAGGTGCTTCTGGCACACAAACAGACTCTCAGACGTCACAGACGCAAGGGAGTTCTAGTTCAGACGCTCAATCGAATGCTGATGCGTCTAAAACACAAGATTCTTCTAATCAGAACACATCGGAGCCTTCTAACTCTGGTAACTCAACAAACGCGGTAGCTGCCCCTCGAAAAGAGAATGGCGCGCTTTCTGTAAGCGTTACGGTTGATGGATCTGCAGCTAAGGGACCTTCGTTTACTGTGACTCTTCAGGTGCAAGAAGGTACTTCTGTTTATGACGCGTTGCTTGCAAGCGGCGCTGGAGTAAATGCCCGCAGTACATCGTTTGGTATGTATGTTGCAGCGATTAACGGACTTGCAGAGCGCGACCATGGTCCTCAGAGCGGCTGGGTGTACTCCGTTAACGGTGTCCAGCCTAACTACACGTCAGACGCATATGTTCTGCACGACGGCGATTCGGTTGTTTGGACATACGTTAACGCGGTGAACTAATGAATCCTGCACGCACAAGTTTTTCTCGTCTGCACCCACTTGTTACGATTGTGCTATTTGGATGCGAGGTTGTGCTTGCTGCTTTTTCTTTTCAGCCTCTTTGCGCGTTGATTGCTTTTGTAGGCGCTGAGCTGTGCATAGTTCAGCTATTTGACAGTAAACATGCTGCTAAACAGCTTATTTGGTATGCCCCCATAATTGTATTGATGACAGTTATCAATCCGTTTTTCTCGGCATCTGGGTCTACTGTTTTGTATTCTTTTGGGCACACACAGCTGTACGCAGAGAGTTTTGTGTACGGAGCTACTTCAGGCCTGGTGCTTGTAAGCACGTTGAGTTGGCTAGAGTGCCTGTTTGTGGTGGTGTCTCCGCTCGAGTTGTTACAGCGCTCAAGCGTGCGTTTTCCAGGGCTGCAACTGGTCTTGAGCCTTTCTGTGCAGCTTATGCCACAGCTGCTTTCTGACCTTACCGTGGCGCAACAAATTCAGTCGGCAAACACCGCAGCTCAAACGTGTGATTTTGTAACGCAGTCTCATCTGCAAAGCCGTTTTCCAGGTCAGCGCCGCTTTTTGAGCGTGAGAAAAGCAATTGTGCAGACAGCCACCACAATCAACGCAGTATGTATGAGTGCGCTTGAGAAGTCGATAGATACGTTTCAGTCCATTGTGTCTCGAGGCTGGGGGATGGCTGGACGCAGAAGTAGGTGGAATACCCAAGTGCTTGACGCCTACGACACCCTGGCGCTGTTGTTATTCGCCTTCTTAGGCGCTGTAGCAGCAACTTCTTTGTATATGCTTGTCCAAGCTTGGCAGTTTTACCCCACTATGCCAGCGTTTCAACTGAGTTTTTGGTATTTGGGAGTAGCTCTATTTGCCATTTTACCAGTAGTTTTTGTGAGCATTGATACTGTCTTATGGGAGCAGTCTGTATGAGCGAGTACCCTTCCTACCAGCAGAATTTATCTACTTCTTCAGTTGCTGAAGAAGTAGTTCTTGCTATTCAGAATCTCTCGTTTGCATATGCTCTAGCTCCAAACAGCAAGGTCATAGAAGATTTTTCCTGCAAAGTTTATGCAGGTCAGATTAGCCTTTTGCTTGGACCAACTGGTTCAGGCAAGTCAACCATCTTGAGCCTCATTAAGCCAGAGATTGCGCCCCAAGGTAAACAAGAGGGTTCAATTATCGTTTGTGGACAAGAGGTTTCTACAATGACGCAGGCGCAGTCTGTGGATACCATTGCTTTTGTGCCACAAGCTGCCTCGCGCGCACTGGTGTGCGAGATGCCTCTTAAAGAACTTGCTTTTGGTCTGGAAAATCGAGGTGTTTCTGAGAAAGAGATGCGCCGCCGTATTTTTGAGACGGTCAGTTTCTTTGGCATGGAATCGCTCTTGCATAAACGCAACTGCGAGCTTTCCGGGGGAGAACAGCAGCTAGTAGCCCTGGCCGCAGCGCTTGTCATGCGTCCAAAGCTACTTTTGCTGGATGAGCCAACCTCACAGCTGGATCTGTTTGCGCAGAAGAACTTCACCGCGCTCCTGGAGCGCGTTGCGCGCGAGCTCAACGTTGCCGTGCTTGTTGCCACCCACGACGTCACCGCGTTTGAGCACCTCGCAGATACCCGCATCTGCCTCGACGGCGAGAAACCCGATGCGCTCCAAGCAGACAGCTCTTCTCGCCAGGCGCTTTGTCCTTGTAGCTCCGTGCCAAACCAAGCATCCACCGCGGCCGACAGCACTCCCGTGCTCGAGTTCAGCGCCGTGACGTTTGCGTATCCGCAGAGTGATCAGTTGGTGCTTAGCAAGTGCTCGCTTGAGGTCACGGGGCGAGAAATTCGTGCGCTTGTAGGCGGCAACGGCTCAGGTAAGTCAACGCTGCTAAAGCTTGCAGCGGGCGTTCTCCGTCCAAGGCGCGGACATATCTACAACCAGCTCCAGCAATCTCAAGGATACATTCCACAAGATCCCAATCTGCTCTTTACCTGCCAAAGTGTGGGCGAGGAGCTTGCTCAGTGGCAACAAAGTGGCGCCTATTCTGATCAGGATGTTCAGGAGCTTCTGGAAGCTTCGGGACTTCTTTCGCGAACAACATATCAGAAGCTTATGTCTTCTCATCCATACGATTTGTCTGGTGGACAGCAACAACTCTTAGCCCTCGTAAAAGTGCTGCTTACAAAAGCGCGTCTGCTTATTCTTGACGAGCCAACAAAAGGCTTGGATGCCCCAATCAAAGATGCTGTTGTCAATTTGCTTTCTCGTGCACAGTCAGAAGGTGCAACCATAGTAATAGCAACGCACGATATGCAGTTGATATCGCGCGTTGTTGATAACGTTTCTTTAGTATTTGATGGCCAGATTTCTCTGACAGAGCCAACTTCAGAGTTCTTTGAGAACTCATGGGTGTGGTCGGCAGAGTAGGTGGCTAGAACCTTAAGAACGGCTCCTCATCCTGGCCAAGCTCCTCAAGAAGCTCATCGTCAAGATTCTTGATGTCGCCAAACTCCTCGTGCTCATGTTCCTCTTTATCTTCCTCATGATCGTGAGTATGCTCATTGAAGCCGTAGGCGTTGGCCGTCTCATCATCAAACTCAAGTGTAGGAAGAGCGCTGGTAATGCTGCACAGACCAACTCCTGCAGGCATAATTTTTTGCCACTGAGCAATCAGAGGAGTGGTAGGAACTTCTCCCAGCTCAACAATAGAATCCAAGAAAATCTCTTTTGCACCGTCAAGCAGGTCAGATGACTTTGCAACCTCAATAAGGTGCTCCGAGAAAAGCTCAAGCGCATGATCTGTGGAATCTGCCTCAACAATGCAAGGCATAAGACAGTAGTTGTCAGTAGAATCAAGCTCGTCATTGTAGCTAAAGTTTCCCAGATAGATCATGAAGACCTCCTTGTTGTAGTTTCAAATCATCTTATGCCAAAATAAGACAGACCTTCTCGATATTTTTATTTTGACGGTAAGCGTGAGGTTCTCGTGGATAATCGGTACACGTTATCAATTCTTTTAGAGGTTGTAGCACTCTTTGCTACTCCTATTATCCTTGCTGTTGAAATGATATATTTTCCCGATTTTACTGCAGTATCTTCCATTATTTTAGCAATCATTTCAGTTGCATTATTTATGTTAAGTTTTGAGACCCAAAAGCCTTCAGTTGCCAAATTGGTACCCACGGCCGTCTTTAGTGCCTTGGGAGCCGCGGGTAGAATCGCTTTTGCGCCACTCGCATACGTAAAGCCTGTCTCAGCAGTTGCTATCTTTGCTGGAGCGTTTCTCGGAAGACACGCAGGCTTTCTGGTAGGCGCACTATCTGCGCTTCTTTCAAACGTGTTCTTTGGACAAGGTTCGTGGACTCCGTGGCAGATGTATGCGTGGGGACTCGTTGGCTACCTGGGTGGTCTTTTTGCAACTTTTACACCAGCTTATTCTGCAGCCGCTGGTCAGCAAGGACCTTCACAGGGCGAGAAACCCCACAAACTCCCACCATTTTTGCTTATGGCCTGGGCGTTTATCTCTGGACCTTTCTTTGGTCTTGTCATGAACGTGTACTTTGTTATTGGATTTGTCCATCCTCTAACTCTCGAGTCTGCACTTCTTGCGTTTGCAGCTTCTGTTCCGCTTGATCTTACGCATGGAGTGGCAACGCTCATTTTCTTGATTTTGCTCTGGCTTCCGTGGCAAACATCCGTTGACCGAATCCTCACAAAATACAATCTCACTGGTAGAAGTTTTAGATGAACCAACTTTTGCCGTCTGCCTAAAATATTTTTCATTTTGCAACCATTGGTCTAGACTTAATCCACTGTCAGCCCCCAGATTCTGGGGGTAAAAATGCCACCTACATCTATCTTTGCTGCAACAGCAAACTCAACACTTGAGCTGCTTGCTCCTACGCGCTGTGTCGTGTGCGAGAAACCCGGTCAGCTCCTCTGTGATGAGTGTCGGGAAAAGCTGCCGTGGATCTCTCAGCAGTGGGCGTGTCCTAATTGCGGCGCTCCGTATGGAAAGCTTGTCTGTTCAGAGTGCGCTGATAAAAAGAAACGACCCGTTCAGTGGGAGAGTAGGGTAGTTATTTGTGCCATGGGATTTAAAGGCCCTCCTGCACGGTTGATTTTGACGCTCAAAGACGGCCATGAACTTCGACTAGCGCCGGTAATTGCCGCGGCTATTTTGTGTGCGCTTGAAGAGGCTTCAGCATGGAGTGCTCGTGATGGCACTTCTCGTTTTGATAGTTCAAAAATTGATGGCGTTTGCTTTATTCCGGCAACTGCAGAAGCATACGCGCGCAGAGGCTTTGATCATATGGAGCTGGTAGCTCAATCGTTTTGCCAGCTTACAGGTCTGCCTTTGTATGACGTGCTTATACGTCCACACGCAAAGGATCAAAGAACGCTCTCATCTGCTCAAAGACAAATCAATTTGAAAGGAAGTATTGCTTGTGCCGTACCAGTTAACCAATCAAATATTTTACTTTTAGATGATGTGGTAACTACGGGAGCATCAATCAGAGAAGCCACTAGAGTGCTTTGTGCCGCAGGCGTGCATTCTGTAACCGTAGGCGCATTAGCTCGCGTATGGTGAGTTACCTATGGTTGCAAACGGCTATACTTGATACGTCTTTTCAGGTCTGTGGTTGCGAAGTTCTCTGTGAGCTTTTAGTCCATGACAGACGAGGTCAAAGGGATCCACGTAAGTTTGCGTGTGCGCACGTAAACGATCATGGCTCGTCCTAGAAGTAAGCCATACCGCCTGTTATATCAAAGAGACAAAGGGTCTCGCAGGCGAGAGAACTACTAGTGGAGCTGCTGCGGTAGCAAAGCAAACGTTCCAGTATGCGAGTGTGGGGTCAAATACCAGGTCAGCTGAAAAGACACCTGAATAGAAGAAGGAGTTCTGATGACGCGCGGTAAAAACTCTCTTAAGGTGTTACTTCTTATAGCACTTGCTGTTGTTTTAACAGGATGCTCCATTGGTCCTATCAACATTGATCTGGATAAATGGTTCCACGTCAAGTCAGTGCAAGAGGCAATCCAAGAGAAGCGAGAAGCCCGTCAGCAGAAGATTCCTGATTCCTCACTGCACACAGCTGGCACTTTGACTGTTGGTCTACGTACTCAGTCAGTAACAGCTCCAATGGTTGTAGCCTCAGAAGCTGGGACATTGCAGGGAATTGACGTTGAAATAGCTTCTGCAATTGCAGATCAGTTAGGCGTAGACGTTAAGTTTGTATCAGTTAATGGACCAGTAGATGGCCTACAAGCAGGCTGTGACATTGTCATGGATGTCAGAAGTGGTGAAGACTCAACAAGTACGCTCATTTCTGGTTATGCTGAGTCTGCAACAGCTCTTTTCCATAAGGGTTCAGAGACAGACATTACTGCTGATAGTTTGAGTGGAAAGTCAGTTGGCGTTCAAACGGGTTCTTTGTCTGAGCGCGCAATGGGTCAGGTACTCACGGGCATGTCTGTTCAGGGTTTTTCTAATCTAAATGATGCTTTTGAAGCACTTGAAAATGGTTCTATCGATTATGTGGCCTGTGATGCATATGCTGGTGCTTATTTAGCAGCAAACAAAGATATTTCTATGGTTGGTGTTGTTGACGTTCCATCCACGATTGGTATTTCTGTAGCAACCAGTAACAAAGCTCTCGCTACACAAATTCAGCAAGCTCTTTCAGCTATTCAATCTAACGGTGTCGAGGGAGTTATTAGAAACAAGTGGATTGGCACCTTGCCACACCTCTCAACTACCAATAAGATTTCCGGTCTTGTAGAAGTTTCTACGCAATCTACCAGCGCTGATTCAGCTACATCTTCCTCTGAGCAAAATTAATCGCACATAAAGAGAAATAGTCTCTAACCGTTTACCGCTCAATTCAACTTTTTATGGAATGATTGACCGACAAATGGGTATTGTTGTTATACAGACATCAGTTAGAAGATGTCTCGTGTATCCGATAGGAGGCTCCCATGGTGGACATCAAGATTTCGGGACGCAAGGTAAGCATTTCTGAGGCTTTGCGCACACACGTAGATCAGAAAATCGGTGATGCGCTTAAAGTATTTGACATCACTCCTATGTCCTGCGATGTAGTTCTTAGAGTAGACAAAAACCTTTCAAATCCAGATAGAAAGACAGCTGAGGTTACGGTATTTGTTCGTAACAATGTTGTTCGTGTCACTGCTAGCTCTGACGATATGTATGTGGCTATTGATGAAGCAGCAGAAAAAGTTTCCAGACAGCTGCGTAAGTACAAGACAAAAGTTGTTGAGCGCCGTCATCATGTAAAGTCTGAGCGCGGAGTTGCTCTTACACAAGAAGATCTTGCCAATCTCATTGAGATTCCAGCTGAAGATCTTGATGACCAACTTGTTCGCGAGAAGTACATTGATCTTGAGCCCATGACGGAAGAGGAGGCGCTTGTCCAAACTGACCTTCTCGGCCATGATTTTTATGTCTTTGTTAATTCTTCTACTGGTTTGACTAATGTCATTTACCATCGTAAAAATGGCGGTTATGGAATTATCAAACCTAAGATTGAGGAACAAGATGTTCAATAAAAAAGATAAAGCCGAAGAAGAAATCAGCGAGGTTGCCTTTGAAGATCTTGAGCCTACTGAGCTTTCAGCTGCATATCATAAGCCCAGTAACGTTCGAATCATCATGGACTCCTGCGCAGACTTTGCTCCAGGAATTGCTGAACAGCTAGGTGTTGATATTATCCAGTTCCCTTATGTGGGACCAGATGGAGAGCACTATGATGACGGCTGGAAGAGCATTAGTGCACATGAGTTCTTTGAGGGCATGCGCAAAGACAAAAAGCTCCGCTACACCACCTCTGCAATTACTCCTGGTCATTACCTCGAGGTCTTTGAGCGTGCTGCAAAGCAGGGCACTCCAACGGTATATCTTTGCTTTACCTCTGCGCTCTCTTCATCCTACTATTCAGCTGAGCAAGCAGCAGATATGGTAAGAGAGAAATACCCAGACTTTGAGATTTACGTAGTCGACAATGGTGCACCTTCGTCCGCAGCTCAGCTGCTTGGACTTGAGGCAGTTCACCAAGCCAACAAGGGTCTCTCGGCAAAAGAGATTGCCGAGTGGGCAAAAGATGCAAAAAACTATATTCATGGCTACTTAACGCTTGAGACCTTGGATGCACTTGCTGCAGGTGGTCGTATTCCTGCTGCTGCAGCTAACATTGGCGGCAAGCTTGATGTTAAGCCAGAGCTTACGTATGACTCAACCGGAGCTCTTACCGTCAAGACGGTGTGCAGAGGTCGTAAGAAGGCGCTCAAGTCTTTGATTCAGGACTTCAGAGATAGCTATTCTCATGACACCTCACTTCCTGTCGGCATCATTTCTGCAGACTCACAGAAAGATGCCAATTGGCTAGAGGCTCAGATTCGTAAAGAGAAGGGCTGCGAGGGACTTACCATTATTCACAGTCAGGTGGGACCAGTTATTGGCGCTCACGTTGGCCCAGGCATGGTGGCTATTGTCTTCTGGGGCACTGACCGCCGCGAGAAGCTTTCGCTTTCTGACCGAATTGCTAACAGGGTTCGTAAATCTAATTAACGGGTACAAGGTATGGGGTCGCTCTTTGGAGCGGCCCCAGTTTGTATATTAATTTCAGTCTGAAAGGACTCATACATGGCACTGAGCAAGAATGCAAAGGTTGCTTTTATTGGAACAGGCATTATGGGTGCTCCTATCGCAGAGCACCTTATTTCTGCTGGTTATGACGTTACTGTTTACAACAGAACATCAGAGAAGGCGCAAAAGCTTGTCTCGTTGGGCGCTCACGCTGCAGAGAGTGTGAAAGACGCTGCAAAAGACGCTGATGTTGTCTTTACTATGGTTGGTTATCCAACTGACGTTGAAGATGTTTACTTGGCAACAGACGGTCTTATCCGCGTTGCTAAGAAGGGCGCTTACCTTATTGATTTGACTACTTCTTCATCTCAACTTGCACGTGACATCCATGACGCTGCTGAGATTGAGGGAAAGCATGCATTTGACTGTCCTGTTACCGGTGGCCAGAAGGGCGCCCAGGACGGTACTCTTACCCTGATTATTGGTGCAACCGAGAATGACGTTGAGCCAGTACGCGCACTTCTCGAGACCTTCTCGGCAAAGATTTTCTGCATGGGTGGCGCTGGCAAGGGACAGACTGCAAAGCTTTGTAACCAGGTTTCTCTTGCTTCCTGCATGATCGGCTACGCCGACGCAATGGCTCTAGCAGAGCAGGGCGGACTTGACGTTGAGCAGATGCTTGAGGTTGTTGCCAGCGGCATGGGCTCTTCTCGCGCACTTAAAGAGCTTGCTCCTAAGTCGCTTGAGGGAGACTTCCAGCCAGGATTTTTGGCCGAGCATTTCCGCAAGGATATTGCGCTTGCACTTGCTCAGTCTGAGGACCTTGAGATTACGCTTCCTGGTGCAGAAACTGCGTTTACCCTCTATGACATGCTGTGCCAGATTGGCGGCGCTCGTAAGGGTACTCAGGCAATCTCGCTGCTCTATGCTGACGAGGCAACCAGTACTGCAGCCGGTCTTGACTGGTCGCTCCTCGAGAGCCAGGAAGATGAGGGTGAGCATGAGTGCTGCTGTGGTCATGACCATGAAGATAGCGAGCACGAGTGTGAGTGCCATGGTCACGGACATCATCATGACCACGAAGGTCACGAGCACGGTCATGACGGCCACTGCTGCCACTAAGTGCTAGCCGCAAAGGAACCCAGGTTATGAGTGATATTTCTACTCCTCAGAGCTCTATTGCGGTTTTCATCGATTATGAAAATTTGGCACTAGGAACAGGCAAAAGAAAGAAAAACGGCCACCAAGAACCAGGTCATCTTCCAGAGATGAAGCTCATTATGGAGAGGCTGGTTGATAAGGGTCGTATTACTGCTAAGCGCGCATATTGTGATTGGCAGCGCTTTCCAAATGCAATTACGCCCCTGCATGAGCTTGGCATTGAGCTCATTGAGATTCCCGATAGGGCTTATACCGGCAAGAACTCCGCTGACATTAGACTTGCGGTAGATGCTGTTGAGATGTGCCTGACTAAAGACCACATTGACACATTCGCCGTGCTTTCTGGTGACTCGGACTTCTCGCCACTTGTGGCAAAGCTTAAAGAGGCTGGTAAAACAGTTATTGGTGTTGGCATGAAGGAATCTACCAGCTCGCTTCTTGCTGAGGTTTGTGATGAGTTTATCTTCTACGAGGATATTTTGAGCTCTGGCAGAATTCCAGACTTCAAAGAGAAGGTACCTGTCGAGAAACACGACTGCTATCAGCTTTTATTTGAGACCATTGAGTCTTTGGAACGCGAAAGCGAAACGTTTATTTATGCATCGCGCTTAAAGGAGACCATGCGAAGGAAGCGTCCACAGTTTGCTGAGGCAACTTATGGATATCGTTCGTTTACTTCTCTTTTACGTGAAGCATCAAGCCTTGGATTTATTAAAATTCATGAGGATCAAAAAAGCGGCACCGTTGTCGTAGACGGATTTAGAGAATAAACGGTGTTTTAGAGAGGATTTAGGTTTCATGGCAGAGAAGAAAGAAACTGCTCAGAAGCCAAAAAAGGCTTCAACTAAGGCAACCGCAAAAGCGGACTCTACAAAGGCGCCAAAACAAGAAAAGCAATCTGCTAAGAAGGCTGCTAAAAAGCCAACTATGGCACAGATGAAAAAAGTGAATGCACTGGTCATCGCTTTGTCTGATGCTAGTAGGCGCGCTCGTCAAGATGCGTCTCATGAGCTTGCAGAGCTTGCTCATGTTGCTCCTCTTGCCTTTGAAGAGCACATCGATTCTCTTATTGATGCACTGTATAGACCAGAGGCTCAGACTCGTTGGGAAGTGCTTGATGCACTTGCTCATTTGAGTGAGCATTTTGGTGACCAGGTCTTTAAAGCATTTGATGCCGCTGAGGCTTCTTTGTTTGATGACGACTCGGCAACGGTGCGTCTAGCAGCATTTTTGTTCCTCTGCCAGTACGGCGCAACTTCTGCAAAGCATTCTGATGAGGCATGGCCACTTCTGGATGAGGCGGTTCAGTGCTATCACGGAGATGCTGAGTACCATGACATGCTCCAGGGTCTTCTCGCCTTAGCACATGGAACTATTTCCAAGGATGTGAAGAAGGCATTGTCGCAGCGTATGAAGTTTGATGCGGAAAATGCCACTGGATACATTAAGCAGTATTCGGAAGAGATTGTTTCAGCTACCAAGTAATTTGATTTGCTTGTAAACGACTGTGTACAAACGGGGGAGTTTACTGGTTGTATGTTTTATGCATGCTAATAAGAGTAAACTACAGGTTTGTATTATGTACGTATAGTTGCATTAAGCGATGAAAGGCAAGGATATGCCATCTATTGATGTAAGAAAGAACTCAAAGATCTTTATCGGAGTAGGCGCAGTTGTACTGTTTGCTCTTGGTATTGTCATCGGTCGCTTCCTTCTGGGTGGTGGCGGAGCTACTGGTTCTTTGAATGGTCGCACCACACTTTCTGAGGGTGAGCTCAACACTCCTATTGCTTCTTATACCTATAACGGTCAGACCAAAGAAGTGACTGCTCGTGAGGTTATTGAGAACACTTCCGGTCTTGACGCTGCAAAGCAGTCTGACGGCACCTATGCTGTTCCAGCAGCCGATAAGATCATTGGCTATGTTCGCAATGCTCTTGTTGTTGCTGAGGCTCAGAGCAAGGGTATTACCGTCACCGATGACGAAGTCAACAATTACATGCAGACCAACTTCAAGACTACTGATGTTAGCCAGGTTGCTTCTGCATACAAGCTCTCTGAAGACGTTGCAAAGAAGCTCATCCATGATGCTGTCATCATGAAGAAGTATCGTGATAGCGTTCTGACTACAACCCTTCCAGATGCTCCACAGGCACCAACTGCACCTGAGGACGGCAACTCTGAGACTACAAGCCAGGAGTACGCTCAATACATCATTGGTCTTGCTGGTGATGAGTGGGACGCTAAAAACAACACTTGGGCTTCCCAGGATGGCGATTACTACAAGCAGCTCTCTGCTTACTCAATCTCCAACGATTCCGCTTCTTATGCAGCTGCTCAGACCGCTTATCAGGTTGCAATGAGCAAGTACTCTGCTGTTGCAAGCAAGGCATCTCAGGAGTGGTCACAGAAGATCAACGAGATTCTTGGTAAGGCATCTATTGCTGTTTACTCTCTTGCTCTCTAGGATCTGAAAAGCAATGAAAGTTGCTATTAGCGCTTGTTTACTTGGCCTCCCCGTCAGATATGACGGAGGGGCCAAGCCTGTTTCTGCAGTACAAAAGCTTGCAGAAAAAGTAAACGTCACAAAGATCTGTCCTGAGACTTCCTCAGGTCTTCCTGTGCCTCGTCCGCCCGCGGAACAGCGAGAAGGACGTGTTTGGCTCAAGGATGGCTCAGATGTAACGGATGATTTTGAACGTGGATCTAAGATTGCTCTTAATGCCGTTACGTCTTCTGACATAACGCTCGCCGTTTTAAAGGCAAAGAGCCCGTCTTGTGGCGTGCATGAGATTTATGATGGTACGTACTCAGGAAAGCTTGTTTCTGGCGAGGGTACACTTACTCGTCACCTCTTAGAGGAGGGGATTTGCGTGGTTACCGAGAAAACCATTGAGAATGTAAGCCCATCTGTTGAGCATCCGGTTGCTCTTATTTTGGGAACCGGACTTGGCCACCTTGCTGATTTGGTAAAGCCAGTTCGTCGTATTGATTATCGTGACATTCCAGGTTTCCCTGTTGACGCTTCTCCTATGGCAGGTCACAGCTTTGAGGCAACCATTGGTACTATCGATGGTGTGCCTGTAGTTGTCTATCCTGGCCGCGTTCACCTCTATCAGGGCTATTCCGCCGCTGAGGTAACCTCTCTTGTTCAGCATGCTCATCACCTAGGCTGCAAAGACATTATTTTTGCAGGTGCAACGGGTGCTGTTTCTGGAAACGCAAAGACTGGCCTTGGCGTTATTACTGATCAGATTAACCTCACTGGAACCAATCCGCTTGCAGAGTGGGCAGGTCTTCGCGATGTTGAGACCCCATTTGTTGATATGAATGACGCTTTCTCGCCTTATCTAAGAACGCTTGCACGTGGCGTGGCAGATGATCTTAAGATTGAGCTCAATGAGGGTGTTTTTGCTGGTCTTTTGGGACCAAACTTCGAGACTCCTGCAGAGGTTGCTATGCTTCGTAGCTTTGGTGTCTCATACGTTGGTGTTTCCACAGCTCTTGAGGTTATTATGGCCCGCGCTCTTGATATGAACGTATTAGCTTTGACGCTTGCAGCAAATCCAGCTGGTGCTCATGGAACTACGCATAAGAGTGTTCAAGAGGCATCCGAGAAGTACGCAGATGATCTTGAGCGCCTTGTTCGTGGTGTTCTCGGGCTTCTTTAGTATTTCTGCTTGAATAATACAGGGCTTCCCCGTATAGTTGATAGCGCGCTTTTGCACGCCAGCATAGCTCAGTTGGTAGAGCACCGCTCTCGTAAAGCGGGGGTCATCAGTTCGATCCTGGTTGCTGGCACCACGTTTTCCCTCGTAGCCGCCTTGTGCGGCTATTTTTATGCCTATCTAAATCCATGTGAAACAACTGCGCTGTGGTGGGTATAGACAAAGTAGTAGTAATTACTAACAAAAGGAGTTTTTATGGCTACTCAGAATCTTGAGCTTTTCTATAAGCCAACCTGCCCATACTGCCACAAGGTCATGTCCTTTATGGAGCAGAACAACATTGAGCTTCCTATGCACGATATCGTTGCTGATGACGCAGCTCGCGAGCGCCTCATTGAGGTTGGCGGTAAGCGTCAGGTCCCATGTCTGTTTATTGACGGCAAGGCAATGTATGAGTCCGGCGACATCATTAACTACCTCTCTGAGGTCTTCCACGTTTCTGGTTCAAACAATGATTCAGACGATGGTTCCGCTGCAGCTGCTTGCACTATCGGCGGTGCTTGCTCCTTCTAAGATCGTTGCCGAGAAACCCGTCAAGCAGTAGGTTTTCTCGCCTTATGTACACAAATCCCTCTGTTCCAGGATATGGAGCAGAGGGATTTTGAGTTAGAAAACGGGGTAGTTTATGACTCTTCAGCCCTGTTTGCGTCAGTTAGCTCTTCAGACGCGCTACGGCGTATTCGCTAATGAGTAGCAAGAAAAGGATGAGGATAGAGGAGAAGCTGCCAATAACTGCGCCGTTAAGACCAGTAAAGCTGACCATCATCCAGATAATAGGGATGGATACAACAAATGAAATAAGGTAGGCGCGCGTAACTGCCTTTTGAGCTCGCATGATGGTGATGAGCTGGTACAAAAAGTCGATTGCAGCACAAAGGCCACCCGTGGCTACCATAATGCGTGCGAGTCCACGATACTGCTCAAAATCAACGCCATATAAGAAGCCATTAAGAGGAATGCCAATGAACTCGACAAATGCAGCGGTACCAATGGTGACTACGGCAATAGCACCAAACATTGCAAGTACAATTACGCCAAAGCGCTTCTTATTAGCAGGATTGTGGATAGAAGTTTCTAGCAGGCTGGCAAGCTTAAAGAGCTGTGGCCTGTAGATGAGCGTAGAGATCATCAAAATTGTGTGAGCGGGGAAATAGAGCGCATTGAAGTACAACTGGTTGCTGTAAGAAAGCGTGCCTTCCATGGCAAACTTTGGCAGCGAATCGATAAGGTTGTAGAGGAAAAGTGCCAAAAAGAGAGGCCAGCATTGCACAAAGATATCTTTGATGTTTGCAAGCTTGAAGCGCACGCTTTTATCGGTCTCAAGAATAGCTAGGGGAGCAGAAACAAATACCAGGGTAATAAGGGCACAAATACCCATGCTCCAGCTTGCCCATACAAGATTTCTGGTAACAAACAACACAACAGTAAAGAGAATAAAACTGGCACTACACCTAAGAGCCTGACTGAGTCCTGCGAGGTAGAGCTTGTCTTTTTGCTGAAGACGACCTTCGTAGACATCGGCCATACCGTCAACTGCCCTAAAGAGCAAAGCTCCCGTGCAGATAGAAAACATGGGCTCGGCGTAGCCTTTAAAGAAACACCAAATAAGGCCAGCTATTACCATGACAACAACGGTAGCTGCACGCTGAATCTGATAATCGGAAAAACTACGTTGTTCAGTTATGTCAGAAACCTGATAGGTACGGACGCCGTATTGGGCAACAAATAACAAAAGTGTTGCCACAACAAATGCCATAGAGAAAAGACCTGCCTGCTCAATGCCAACAAGCTGAGAACAGACAACGGTCAGAAGTGGGAAAAGTGCACCCCAGGCACCTTGTCCAAGAGCATTAAAAAGATAGTCCTGGGACGTTTGATGTGCTAGGTATTGCTCGTCTTGATTGGCAATATCGCCAGAGACTACCGCAGACAGAAGCCTAGTCCACCACGTAACCACAATGCCAGGTTGACTCCCGTTTGCACCAGAGTCATCAAGCTCATAGCGAGGTGTGCGAAGACGCTCTACCTGCTTATGTACAGAAGAATTGTTGTACGCAGTACGACTTTTCTTAAATGGATTGAGCATGTAAAACCTAAAATCTTCTTTAACGTGGCCAGAAACTTTGATATATCAATTTTTATTTGTTGTATCGATTGTAGTCCACGATGTACATTAGGTAACAGATTGACAAACAATCGTGCGAAGATTGTTACAAATGGGTATGGTAGATAGTACGTATTCTGAGTCATGTGACGAAAGGATGAGCATGGCAGGCAATCCTCAAGATTCAAATCTAGAGTCCAGCAATGCTTCTGTTGACGAGAAACCCATCGATGGCGCAACAACTTCCGAGGTAGCTCAGTCGCTTCTTGAGCGACGTGGAAATGAGATTGCTGCTGCTCGCACCCTTATTCAAGCGCTTAAAGCACCAGCTCCTCTGCGTGATAACCTTACCTTCTTTTTACGCCTGGTAAGAAAAGTGCTTGCTGAGTACAACCCAGATCTTCTTACAAGTTTTGACACATTGCTGGTCGAAGCAATTAAAGCTGGACCAGATGATTTGTCTACAACTCGCGCACCTTTGCTGCTTGAGGCAATTAATGCGGTACTCAAAGTAGATTCAGAGAAGGAATCGCTTAATGCTTTTCTGCGTTTTGCTTCTACCATTGACAACCTAAGCATGGAAGACTCCGTGCTTCTCATGCGCGCATTTGTAACTTTTTTCCACTTAGCAAATCTTTGTGAAGAGAATTATCGCGTTACCAGTCTGCGCTCTCGTGAGGCTTCTGTTGATCCATCTTCTGCAGAAGACCCTATCAATGAGATAACCGTTGCCTATAGGCAGCTTATTGACGAGTGCGGTGAAGAAGAGGCAAAAGCACGTCTTAATCGTCTTGAGTTCCACCCCGTCTTTACTGCACACCCAACTGAGGCTCGTCGTAAAAACGTTGAGCGTCGCATCCGTACTATCTCGGTGCTCCTGGATGAGCGCCAGCGTCTTGGTGGTCCTGCTCGTGTGGAAAACGAGCGTCGCATGCTGCAAGAGATTGATGGCCTATTCCGTACGTCTCCTATCGGTCATAAAAAGCCAACTCCTTTGGAGGAGGCAGATACTGTCCTCAACATTTTTGATACCACCCTTTTTGAGATGGTTCCTTCGGTATATCGCCGCTTTGATAATTGGGCGCTGGGAGAAAACGCTGGTTGTGTGCCGCCTGTCTGCCCACCATTTTTCCGTCCAGGTAGCTGGATTGGCTCCGACCGCGACGGTAACCCTAATGTTACCGCTCTGGTTTCTCGCCAAGTTGCCGAGAAGTACCGTGTACACGTACTGCAGGCACTGGCTAGAGCTACCAAGGAAGTCAGTCGAGGCCTGACGCTTGATGGTATTTCTACTCCAGCTTCGCCTGCGCTTGCTAATCTTTGGGCACAGCAGGTAGAGATGAGTCAGGTACTTACTGCTCGCGCTATCGATAAAGCTGGCTCTGAGCTTCATCGTGCAGCTATGCGTGTCATTTCTGGTCGTCTGAGCGCCACCATTGAGCGCAATGCTGACCTGATGTATCAAAACGCTGAAGAGTTTATTGCTGATCTGCGCGTTATTCAGGATTCACTGGCTCAAGCAGGGGCTTACCGTATTGCCTACGGTCCTGTTCAGAAGCTTATCTGGCAGGCTCAAACTTTTGGCTTCCACTTGGTAGAGATGGAGTTTCGTCAGCACTCTTTGGTGCACAAGCGTGCACTTGCAGATATTGAGACACACCCATCAACTGCCGAGAAACCCGCCAAACTTGATGCTATGACGCAGGAGGTGCTAGACACCTTCCGCTCTATTGGATCAATTCAAAAGAAGAATGGCATTAACGCTGCTCGTCGCTATATTATTTCGTTCACACAGTCTGCTCAGGATGTTGAGAATGTCTATAAGCTTGCACGTCTTGCGTTTGCAAATGAAGAAGACGTTCCTGTACTAGACGTTATTCCGCTCTTTGAGCAAATTGAAGACCTTGAGAACGCTGTTGCCACACTTGACCAGGTAATTCAGCTTCCTGAGGTACAGGCACGTCTTGCTCAGACAGACCGCAAACTTGAGGTTATGCTGGGTTATTCTGATTCCTCGAAGGACGAGGGACCAACTACGGCAACGTTGGTACTGCATAAGACTCAGGCTGCTTTGGCAGAGTGGGCAGAGAAGAACTCCATTGACCTCATCTTGATGCATGGCCGAGGCGGTGCAGTTGGTCGTGGCGGTGGTCCTGCAAACCGTGCTGTTCTTTCGCAGCCCAAAGGCTCAGTCAACGGTCGCTTTAAACTTACTGAGCAGGGAGAAGTTATTTTTGCTCGCTATGGTGACCCAACGCTTGCTCGCCGTCACGTAGAGTCCGTTGCTGGAGCAACACTGCTTCAGATGGCACCTTCTATTGAACAGAAGAATACCCAGACAGACGTGAAGTTTGCTTCGCTCGCATCTGAGCTTGATAAAGCGTCCAAGCAGCGTTTCTTGGAGCTCATTCACTCCGATGGCTTTGCTGAGTGGTTCTCGGTTGTTACCCCTCTGACAGAGATTGGTCTTCTCCCCATTGGTTCAAGACCTGCAAAACGTGGCCTGGGCGCCAAGTCTCTTGATGACTTGCGTGCTATCCCCTGGATTTTCTCCTGGTCACAGGCTCGTATCAACCTGGCTGCTTGGTACGGACTGGGCAGTGCCTGCGAGGCAGTAGGGGATATCGAACGCCTCCGCGAGGCATATAAAGAGTGGCCGCTGTTCACTACGTTTATCGACAACATTGAGATGTCAATCTCCAAAATTGACGCTCGTATCGCAAGGCTTTATCTGGCTCTGGGTGATCGCCCTGAGCTTTCAGAGATGGTTCTCTCCGAGATGGCTCTCACACGTAAGTGGGTGCTGGATATTACGGGCAACAAGTGGCCACTGGAGAACCGTCGTGTGCTTGGTCCTGTTATCCGCCTGCGTCTGCCATTTGTTAATATTCTCTCGGTTACGCAGGTGCATGCCCTGTCTGAGCTTCGTATAAGGGATGACATGCTTACTCCAGAGGAACGTGCAAACATTACGTATTTGATTTTGTGCACCGTGTCTGGTGTTGCCGCAGGTCTGCAGAATACGGGCTGATGTCACACCGCTTGCCGTAAGCTTGAGCAAACAAATGTTTATGTTTACGTAAACCTAGTATTACCTGAAATAAAGTTGCAATATTTACAAGGCGAGAAACCACTGGTAGACAGTGTTTCTCGCCTTATTTTTACTTTAATTATTAAATGAAAGTTGAATTACCTTAACTTTTAGTTGATACTAATGAAGTAAAAGTTCGAAAGAGCAAACTTAGTTTGCCTACGTTATTTTGGGGGATGCATGGATACAGAAAAGACCTCACAGGGTCCTGCGAATTCTGGTCCAGTTCTTCCTCTTGCCATGCTTGGTGAGGGAGAGACTGCGTTGATCGTAACGGTTAAGGGTGCTTCTGATCTTCGCCAGCACCTCTCAACACTTGGTTTTGTTGAGGGCGCCGAGGTAAAGGTTATTTCACGAGTCAACGGCGACGTTATTGTTAGCGTTAAGGGTGCACGACTTGGACTGAACCGTCAGATGTCGTCGCACATCATGGTTTCTCCGCTCTAAACACTTTGTTGTATTGCGCTGCTGGTAAAACCCGCGGCTTTTAATACGTGTTTCGATGAAAGGAAGGTTATGGCAACTCTGAAAGAAGTTAAGGTGGGGGAGAGTTGCACGGTTGCTGCGCTAAAGGGTGTAGGCGCCGTGAAACGTCGCATCATGGACATGGGCCTTACTAAGGGCACTGAGGTTTACGTCAAGAAAGTAGCACCACTGGGAGACCCAATTGAGCTCACAGTTCGTGGCTACGAGCTTTCTATCCGCAAGGATGAAGCTGCAAGCATTGAAGTAGTAGACGTTCACAAGGTAGAGGAAGCCTAATGGCACAAAAGACTATTATTGGTCTTGCAGGTAACCCAAACTGCGGTAAGACCACCCTATTCAATGAGCTTACGGGCTCAAACGGCTACGTCGGCAACTGGCCAGGCGTTACTGTTGAGAAGAAGCAGGCAAATTGGCGTGCCGATAAGGACGTCACCTTTGTCGACCTTCCTGGTATTTATTCTCTGTCTCCTTATTCACCTGAGGAGCAGGTATCTCGTGACTACCTCATTAATGAGCGCCCAGACGCCATTATTGACCTTCTCGATGTTACCAACTTGGAGCGTAACCTCTATCTGACTACTCAGATTCTTGAGGCCGGTCGTCCAGTTGTCCTTGGTCTTAACATGGTTGACCTGCTCAAGGAGTCCGGTGACGTCATTGATACCAAAGAGCTTTCTAAGCAGCTTGGTGTTGAGGTTGTTGAGGTCTCCGCACTTCGCAACAAGAACATTGACACTCTGGTAAAGACGGCAATTAAGGCCGGCCAGGAGGGAACTCCTGCTGAGGGTGTTAAGTGCTTTACCCCAGAGGTTGAAGAGGCTCTTGGCAAGATTGCTACTGCAATCGAGGGCCTTGCCCCTGCAACTCTGTCCCGTTGGTATTCCATTAAGGTCTTTGAGCGCGATGCAAATGCAATTGCTCCTCTTAACCTTTCTGCCGAGAAGACCGCTGAGCTTGAGAAGATCATTGCTGCAGTTGAGCAGTCTCGTGACGACGACGCAGAGTCCATCATTACTTCTGATCGTTATGAGTGGATTGCTGGCGTTATGGCAGCTTGCGTTAAGAAGGCTCCTAAGCAGCTGACTACTTCTGAGAAGATTGACCGTGTTGTTACTAACCGTATCCTTGGTCTTCCTATCTTCGTCATCATCATGGCTCTTGTTTACTTCATCTCCATTTCTACCGTTGGTACGGGAGCTACTGATTGGGTCAACGACAACCTGTTTGACAAGGGTTTCCACTTCATGGGTATCGGCGACGCCGAGTACAATGAGGCAAAAGATGAGTTTGACTCTCATCACTATGGTGACCAGATCGACGCTTATCTCAACGCAGCTGACGAGGCTGGTATTGATACCACTGAGGTTCGTGCTGCAATCGCGGCTAAACAGTGGGATTCTGACGCTATCACCAGCTTTGAGGCAGAGACTGCCAAGAAGAGCGTTGTTGCCCTGAGTGCACCTGTTCATGACGAGGACGGCAACTTCGTTGATACTGACGGCAATCCTCTTAAGCTTGACGCTAACGGCAACCCAATTCTTGCTGAGGGTCAGGAACTTCAGACTCTGGGCGGTGTAACTGCTGCGGGCTTTAAGACCGCTGTTGAAGGTGCTGCTACTGAGCCAGAGGCTTCCGAATACGGCATGTATGTTCCAGGTATTCCTGATCTTGCTCGCGGTGCTCTTGAAGGTGCTGGCGCAAGCCCCGTTGTCACTAGCCTTGTAGTTGACGGTATTATCGGCGGCGTTGGCTCTGTCCTTGGCTTTATCCCACAGATGCTTGTTCTGTTTGTCATGCTGTGCTTCCTTGAGGACTGCGGTTACATGAGCCGTGTTGCCTTTGTTATGGACCGCGTGTTCCGTCGCTTTGGCCTGTCCGGCAAGTCCTTCATTCCACTTCTGATTTCTTCTGGCTGTGGTGTTCCTGGCGTTCTTTCTACTCGTACCATTGAGAACGAGAAGGACCGCCGTATGACTGCAATGCTCACCACCATGATTCCTTGCTCCGCAAAGCAGCCAATCATTGCTTTGGTTATGGGTGTTCTTATTGGTGGCACTTCTGCTTGGTGGGTTGCTCCTGCTTTCTACTTCCTTGGCGTTGCAATGATTGTTATTTCTGCAATCATGCTGAAGAAGACTAAGGCATTTGAGGGCGAACCTGCACCATTTGTTATGGAGCTTCCTGATTACCACATGCCTTCTATCAAGTCTTGGGCAATGCATGTTTGGGAGCGTATCTCTGCATACATCCTTAAGGCTGGTACCATCATCTTCGCAGCAGCTATTGGTATCTGGGTTCTTTCCAACTTTGGTTGGGCAACCTGGGAGGGTGCAAACGGCGTCTTTGGTTACCTTCCAGGCATCGAGGGCGCTCCTGAGAATGTCATGGACTTCTCCTTGCTTGCAGCTGTTGGTGGCTTCATTGGCGTTATCTTTGCTCCTCTTGGATTTGCAAACTGGCAGGCAACTGCAGCTTCCATCTCCGCTCTGATCGCAAAAGAGAACCTTGTCTCTACCTTTGGTGTTCTCTACGGTCTTGGTGATGCAAGCGAGAAGTCCGTTACTATGTGGTCTGGCTTCGCTGGTATGTTCACCGATGCTGGCGGCGTTCTTCACGTCGGTGCAATGTGCGCATTTGTTGCATTCAATATGCTTGACGCACCTTGCTTCGCTGCAGTTGGTTCCATCCGTCGTCAGATGAATGACTCTAAGTGGTTCTGGTTTGCTATTGGCTATCAGTGCGTATTTGCATGGATTGTTGGTCTTATCATCAACCAGTTCTGGGAGTTCTTCGTTCTTGGTTCCTTCGGTGTCTGGACTGTTATTGCTTTTGCCTTCTTGGCAGCAATTCTCTTCCAGCTCTTCCGTCCTGCTCCAAAGTGGGATAAGAAGGACGACAAGATCCTTACCAACCTTACCGAGGTTGCAAAGGCATAAGCTACTACTAGCTGAGTACGCTGACCTGATCCCCCGCACCAATTCGGCGCGGGGGATTTTTTGTTTATGTTTATCTCGGACTTTCTTGATATAAGATAAAAATCCATAGACATGTAAACTTAGTCTAACTTTTTGTAGAGTTTACGAAATTAGATAAAAAAACTAAAAAGATTCTTGTAAGTTTCCCTCGGTTAACTTACTATGTTTTTAAGCAATTTACTTGCTTGCTTTATTCAGGTTCCCGTAGCTCGGAGAAAGACCCTCTCCCTTTCTTGCGAGCGTAGAACACGAGCCGCTGACTCTGGGTGTCAGCGGCTCGCCCCTTTTTAAAGGTGTATTAATGTGCGTTTAGTGCAAGTCTCTGTCTTCTTCATGTTCAGAAAGATCGCTTGTATCGCGGTCCAAAAGAACCGAGACGTTCATGTCAGGGTAGGCTGCTTCTACTTCATGAATAATATCGTGAACGATTTGCTTGCCGTCATAACCAAATTCAATAACGGTATCAAAAGCCATAAATTGGTTTTCAATGTCGGCAATAAAGCCATGAACTTGAAGAACGCCTTCATGAGCTAAAGCCATTTCAGTTACTTTAGTACGCATTTTTACAATGCGATTATCGGTAGTGTTTCTCGCATAAATACCAATGGCAGCAATGATTATTTTGCCAGATGTCTGCTTGTAAATCTCTGTACTCAGACGTCGAGTCATCGTATCAATCTCAAGAGCTGAAGTGGTATCAAGAACCTCAGTGTGGAATGAGCCAACAAATTTATCTGGGCCATAGCTGTGGATAATAAGGTCGTAGACGCCTTCTGCGTCTGGATCCTCTTTCACAATGTCATAAATGAGCGTTGAAAGAGCTGCATCAGGACGCATGCCAATAATTTCTTTAATGGAGCCCTGTAACAGCTCAATTGAAGCTTTAATGATAAATACAGAGATAATAATGCCTACGTATGCCTCAATGCTAATCCCTGTAAAGATAAAAATAAGAGCAGCTGCTAAAACAGAAGTGGAGAGTGTAGCGTCAAAAAGTGCATCTGAACCCGACGCAATAAGGGTGTCGGAGTTTACGCGATTACCTATAGAGCGGACGTAGTTACCCAAAATAATCTTTACTAGCACAGCTACTGCAATGATGACCAAAGACAGGGGACTATAGTCTGGAGTAACAGGATCCATGATGTCTTGGATAGATTTAATAAGTGAAGAAATACCTGCATACATAATGATTGCAGCAATTACTGTTGTAGTGATGTATTCAATACGTCCGTGACCAAAGGGGTGCTCGCGATCAGCTTTTTTGTTAGAGAGTTTGGTTCCCACAATGGTAATGATTGATGAGATTGCATCGGAGAGATTGTTCACCGCATCAAGAGTAACGGCAATTGAGTTAGATACAATGCCCACAGCTGCTTTGAATGCCGCAAGTGCAACATTGGCTGTAATGCCAATAGCGCTGGTACGTACTATGGCGGTTTCGCGCTCAGAAGAGGTTATAGTTACCTGTGATTGGGTCATAGTAAATCTAGCTTTCTGTAACGTTAGAAAGAACCTTTAAAAGCAATCGTTTAAGTTCAGCGCCCTCTTCGGGCGAGAGATTAACGCATGAGCCAATTTGATGTGGGACTACTTGCATTTCTCGCCTAAGGTCTTGGCCTTTTTGCGTGAGAGAAACAATCAGTTGACGTCCGTCTTTATTTGTTTTTTGACGAAGCACAAGGCCTTTCTCCTCAAGCTTTTTAAGAAGTGGGGTTAAGGTACCTGAATCAAGAAATAACAGCTCGCCTAAAGTTTTGACGTCTAAGGACTTGTTTTCCCAGAGTGCCATCATGGCAATATATTGTGTATACGTTAGATTAAAGGGCTTAAGCAGCGGCGTATACCTTCTCACCACTTCTTTTGAGGCGCTGTAGAGCGGGAAGCAGAGCTGGTTTTTGAGGAGAAGCTCGGGGATATCGGGGGAGTTGTCGAGTGTAGAAGAGCCGCTAGCAAAAGTGCTAGCGGCTGCAACGGACTGTATTTCTTTTTGAGAAGAACTCATGAGTAAATCGGTCCTCTCGCCTTACGCAAGTAGGTTTTTAATAGCAGATTCAACTTCTGCCATATCGGTGGTTGGCTCAAAGCGTGCAACAACGTTTCCCTGGCGGTCTACAAGGAATTTAGTGAAGTTCCACATAATGTAGGCCTTGTCACCAAACTTCTTGTTATTTGCCTTTGCAAATTTGTCCAGTGCAAGCGCTTTGATACCCTTACCAAAGCCTTGGAAGGGGAAAGCTGTTGCAAGACGCTCGAAGAGGGGATTTGCGGTCTCTCCGTTGACGTCGCCCTTCTTGAACTGTGGGAAATTGGTACCAAATTTCATAGTACAGAACTGGTGAATCTCTTCATCGGACTCTGGGGCTTGGTCTGCAAACTGATTGCAAGGGAAGTCTAAAATCTCAAAACCCTGATCCTTATAAGCAGCATAAATACGCTCAAGATCTTCATATTGTGGGGTAAAACCGCAGCCAGTTGCAGTGTTGACAATCAAAAGAACCTTCCCATCAAAAGAGGAGAGGGAAGTTACGGAGCCGTCACGCTCTTCTACGGAGAGGTCATAGATATTGGTGTTTGCCATGATGTTCCTTTCAGCTAGCCACGGATTGTCTGAAGCATTGGATGGCTTTGTGTATTGGGTAGTGTACCCCGCTTGAATTAGCTTAACACAAATAAATTGCATACAATTTAAATTTCATAGTAATATCACAGGGGAATTGTTATGTTTTCATTTATTTGTTAACCCATATGAATGAATATCAATAATTTAAGTAACGTCTCAGAGGAGCTTCTTCACAAAATTTATATGTACACCATGGCTAACCATAGGAAACGTTTTCGCAGGTAAGAAATTACTTGTGTACAATTGTTTCATTAGGATAACTAATTAGTAATGATTTTCACTTGTTTTTTTCGTAAAAAAATTTTATCTTCAATAGGTCATTAACCGATTAATTTGCAAATAGCAGATGGGGGATTTTTATGAAACTGAACAATTGGTGTCTTGCAGCCGGTGGCGCTGCACTTGCTGGCGTTGTTGCTGGTCTTGCTTCTAACGGCACTCTTCACAAGGCAGCTGTCAAGGCAACTGCATGCGGTCTTCGCGTAACTGACCGTGTTTCCGCAGAGACTCAGAACGTCGTTGACGAGGCTAACGACGTTGTTGCAGAGGCTCGCCGTGAGTCCAAGATTGACGCTGCAGTTCGCGCTCGCCTTGCTGAGCTCGAGGAGGGTATCCGCGCTGAGGTTACCAAGCAGGTCGACGCAGAGGGCGCACAGGCATAATTCATGCGCTTCACAATTACTAATGAAATCTCAGGTCGCATTCGTGCAAAATGCGACCTGGGTCATATTGATGAGGCTGAAGCCCGTGGTATTTCCTATGAGCTGATGCGTGTTGATGGAGTTCGTCATGCTGAAGTTCACATGGCAAACGGTTCTCTCTTGCTAAGGTTTGATCCTCTCAAGAGAGATCAGGTACTTGCAGCTGTTGGCGCTTTTGACGTCTTGAACTTGCCACGAGAAGAAGAGGCAGGCCTTGAAGACTTCTGCAGCTCAATTGAGATGGCTCTTGAGAACAATCGTTTCCAGATGGAGGTTGTGACCACATTCGCACGCCGCTGGATTATGCGCTCTTTGCCACTACCTGCAGTTGCTAACTACGCGTATGTCATTCTCCGCGCCATTCCTTTTGTTGTGGAAGGCGTCAAGCGCCTGTTTAAGAAAGAGCTGACTGTTGAGGTTTTGGATGCAACCGCTATCACCACTTCAATTCTAAGAAATGAGTGGGCAGATGCATCTACGGTCATGTTCTTGCTTGAGCTGTCTGCAGCTATGGAGAACCACGTGGCAAGCCGTGCTCGTCTTGCACTTCGTGATGGCCTAATTACTCGTTCTGAGAACGTCTGGGCTCGTATTGACGGTAAGGACGTTATGATTGCCCTTTCTGAGGTTGAGAAGGGTATGATTTTGCACCAGCGCGCTGGTGGCGTTCTTCCTGTTGACGGCAAAGTTGTTGAAGGCATTGGCCAGATGAACGAGGCTGCCATGACAGGCGAGTCCCGTCTTGTTACCAAAGAGCCTGGCTCTACCGTTTATGCTGGTACCGCTCTTGAAGACGGTGACCTCATGGTAAGCGTCACCGCTCCTCCAGGAATGTCTCGTATCGACAACATTGTTGATATGGTTGAGCAGTCTGCTGAGCTTAAGGCAGGCGCACAGTCAAAGGCCGAGCGTCTTTCTGACGCGCTGGTTCCTTACAGCTTCCTTGCCTTCTTTGGTATTTGGGGCATCACCCGAAACATCACTAAGGCTATGACCGTTCTTATGGTTGACTATTCCTGCGCCATTAAGCTTTCCACTCCAGTTGCTGTGGGTAGCGCTATGGATGAGGCAGCTAAGTTTGGCATGACGGTTAAGGGCGGAAAGTACCTCGAGAAGATCGCTGCAGCAGATCTTATCGTCTTTGATAAGACAGGCACGCTGACCAAGGCAGTTCCACACGTTGAGTGTATTGTCAGCTTCTGCGATCGCACCGAGGACCAGCTCCTACGCCTTGCTGCATGTATTGAGGAGCACTTCCCACACAGCATGGCTCGCGCAATTGTGAACGAGGCAAAGGTACGTGGCCTTAAGCACAAGGATGAGTTCCACGCAGAGGTCAAATATGTTGTTGCTCACGGTATTCGTACCAAGGTTAACGACAAAGAGGTCTGCATTGGTTCTGCTCACTTCATTTTTGATGACGAGAAGACCCCAATGCCCGAGGGAATTCAGGACGACCTTGCGCAGATTGCTCCTACCTCGTCCATTATCTTCATGTCCGAGGATTCAAAGCTTATTGCAGCAATTTGTATTACCGATCCTGTAAGGGAAGACGCAGCAGCAACTATTATGCAGCTCCGTGCTCTTGGCGTTAAGCGTATGGTTATGCTGACTGGTGACTCAGAAAACGTTGCAGCAAGTGTTGCAAAGAAGCTGGGTCTTGACGATTACGTGGCACAGATTCTCCCAGAGGATAAGTGCGAGTATGTTAAGAAGTTCCAGCAGGAGGGCTACACCGTTGCAATGGTAGGCGATGGTATTAACGATTCACCTGCTTTGGCTGTTTCTGATGTTTCATTGGCTCTGTCTGATGCAACTGATATTGCTCGCGCTGTTGCGGATATTTCGATTAAGAACGATTCGCTTGAATCGCTGGTAATCATGCGTCTTTTGGGCCAGCAGGTAATGAAGAGGATTCACGCCGACTATCGCACGATTGTTGCGCTGAACAGCTCTTTCATTGCTGCAGGTGTTGCAGGCCTTATTACCGTAAGTGCTGCTGCATATATGCACAACCTTTTGACACTTATGGTCACGCTTGCAAACACAAGGTCGCTGCTTACTACTGCAGCTCATAACCCAAATGTTCCTTCTGAGGTTAAATTGCTTTTAACTGAAGGACAGGCTGCTTAGAACACACTTGTGCGTTAGCAAAGCGCTTATTTAGATCACGTTAAGGCTCCCGTTTCTTATTCGTAAGAGACGGGAGCTTTTTTCTGTCAAAAAGTAAAAATATTTTGAGTTTTCACTTGCAATTAGTTAGCTATGGCTTACACTTTAAATAGTTAGAAGAGGTTAACTTGTTAAGGTTTTTATATAACAGGAGCTAGTTCCAACAATTTTGCTTTATCAGCCCGGAACCTTTCCCCTCTCCAAGGGTCCGGAATCCAGGCGCCGTCGGCTCCCTTTTAGTCGACGGCGCATTTTTAAGAAGGGAGCAAGTGCGGTATGGATTGTCTTACTTCTTTTGAGAATTCATTGCTCCTAGACGTTACTTCTCCCTGTGGATATCCTGCTGATAAAAAGCTTGATTTCAATGAGGGTGGGAGAGTTTATACTCCCGAGCTTTGTCATGATTTTGCGACAACGTTTGTTCGCTGTGCCGCTGGTGTTATTGCTCACGTCAAGCCAGCTGCGCTCTTTTCGTTTGCATCTCGCAAGTCTTGTAGCTCTTGCGTAAGTCCTGTCTGTACTGACCCAACTTTGAGATCATTTTTATGTAATGCCACTCACGAGCTCTCGTTGTTTGGAGTAACACTGCTTGCCACCTCCGCTATTTCTGGTGGAAAGGTGACGTTTGTTGCCTATAGACCTGAGCTGGTTGAGGATATTCTCGCCAAACCAGAGCACTGTGAGTTCTTGGCTACGTTTGGCCATTCCACCGAGTCAGTACAAGCATTGATGAAGAGCATGCGCTCAAAAATATTTGCCTTCCATGCAAGAAAAGCCGCGTTCCCGCATGAGATTGGTCTTGTGCTGGGCTATCCGCTTGCAGACGTTCAAGGCTTTATGAACGGCCAGTCTGAGCTATTTACTGGTGCTTGGAAAGTCTATGACAACACAGAAGAAACTCGCTTGCGCCTGGAGCAGCTTAAAGATGCTGAAGACCACTGCAAGCTTCGTTTTTATCAAGGGGAATCTTTGGCGCAGATTCTCTCATCGTATGGCAATGCCGAGAAATACCAGGTTGCATAAGGGGTGCACGTGGATTTCTTGTTGAGGTATTGAAAGTAATGTGTAGTTTTCCAGGGAGAACCTGGACACAGAAGGAGGAAATGTATGAGTAAAGTAGCAGTTGTGTATTGGTCCATGACGGGCAATACTGAGGCAATGGCTAAAGAGCTTGCAAGTGCAGCAGATACTGAGGCTATTGAGTCTTCTGAGTTCTCTGCTGATATGTGCGATCAGTACGATGCATTTGCTTTTGGTTGCCCTGCAATGGGTGATGAGGAGCTTGATCCTGATTTTGAGGAGCTCTTCAATGACTGCGCAGGCAAGCTTGACCAGAAGCCAACCGCTCTCTTTGGTTCGTATGACTGGGGAACCGGTGACTGGATGGAGACTTGGAAGCAGAACGCTGAGGCAGAGGGCGTCAACGTTGTTGAGACTCTTATCTGCAACCTTGAGCCAGACGACGATGCTCTTGAGGCTCTTCGCGGTCTTGGCGCAAAGCTTTCTGCTTAAGCTGCATCACGATTTTTGCTGCTGCTGTTAAATTTAGCGAGAAAAACATCATTTTTTGAATAATCTAGAAAATGGTGGGTAGTAAAACAGCAACAGAAGGGAAGTTTGTATGTCACCAATCAATATCATTGTTATTCTTGCTGTTGTAGCGCTTTGCGGTTTTGCGGTTTATCGTGTTTACGGAATTGCTGCAGGTAAAAAAGGCTGCTGCTCTGATGAAGGAACAGGTGTTACTACCTGTAACACAGAGCAGGTTTCTGCTGCAGATGGTCCAGAAGACAAAGATGAATCTCATTACCCTTATGTTCAAACATTTGAGATTGGTGGTATGACTTGCCAGAACTGCGTCAATCATGTGACTCGAGCTCTCGATAGTATTGAGGGAACATGGGCGCAGGTTACTCTAGCTGGTGGTCAGGCACGTATCCTCAGCAAAAATCCAATTGATGTCGATGCGTACCGAGCTGCCGTAGAGAAAGAGGGTTATCGCCTTCTTGCGTAAGCACAACAAGATCTTCTCGCAAGAAACAAACTTTGAAGAAATTTTGTAAAACTTGCGTAATAGCTGTGCAAAGTAGCGCTCTTTGGCTTGTTTAATCAGCCGAAGAGCGCTATCCTATTGCCCGTATGGCGTCAAGCTATGCACTGTATCTGTTGGCCCCCGAGAGCATGTAAGTTTCCGAGTAGAGAAGCCCACGTATTGGCACTCTGGCAGCAACCATGTTGACCGGGGCCCCGTTTTGGAAGGGGTCCACCTTTGAGTGAGATTCAGAACTCGTCCATCTTCTCTTTGGATGAAATTTCCGATGAGGAAATGAACAGCCTGATCGACGGCACTGTCACCGACTTTGATGAGGGAGATCTTGTCAACGGCACCGTCGTCAAGATTGAGCGCGATGAGGTCCTCGTAGACATTGGCTACAAGTCTGAGGGCGTTATTCCTGCTCGTGAGCTTTCTATTCGTAAAGACGTTAACCCTGCAGAGGTCATCTCCCTGGGTGAGGACGTCGAGGCTCTTGTTCTCCAGAAAGAGGACAAAGAGGGCCGTCTGGTTCTCTCCAAGAAGCGTGCTGAGTACGAGCGTGCTTGGAAGGCAGTTGAGGATAAGTTCAACGCTGGTGAGACCGTTGAGGGCGAGGTTATCGAGGTTGTTAAGGGCGGCCTGATTCTTGACATTGGCCTCCGTGGCTTCCTGCCTGCATCCCTTGTTGACCTCCGTCGTGTCAAGGATCTTGGTGCATTCATGGGCACTCGTATTGAGGCTCGTGTTATCGAGATGGATCGCAACCGCAATAACGTTGTTCTTTCTCGCCGTATTGTTCTTGAGGAGGCTCGTAAGGCAGAGCGTCAGGACATCCTGGGCAAGCTCCAGGTTGGCATGAAGCTCAAGGGTACTGTTTCCTCCATCGTTGAGTTTGGTGCATTTGTTGACCTTGGCGGCATTGACGGCCTGGTTCACATTTCCGAGCTTTCTTGGAACCACGTTAACCACCCATCTGAGGTTGTTAAGGTTGGCCAGGAGGTTGAGGTTCAGGTTCTCGACGTTGACCTTAACCGTGAGCGTATCTCCCTTGGTCTTAAGCAGACTTCCGAGGATCCATGGCGTGTACTTGTTTCCAAGTACCCAGTTGACGCTATCATCGAGGGCACTGTCACCAAGCTTGTTACCTTCGGTGCATTTGTTGACCTTGGCAACGGCGTTGAGGGCCTTGTCCACATCTCCGAGATGGCTAAGCAGCACGTCACCGCTCCATCTCAGGTCTGCAAGGTTGGCGACGTTGTACAGGTAAAGGTCATGGAGATTGATCTTGACCGTCGTCGCATCTCCCTGTCTATGAAGGCAGCTGCAGAGACCCTTGGCATTGACATTGAGGTCACTCCACTTCCAGAGGAGGAGCGTGCAGCAGCAGAGGCAGCAGCAGCTGAGGCTGAGGCTGATCTTGAGGCTCACCTTGTTGAGTCTGAGGCTAACGCACAGGCAACCGAAGAGGCTGCAGAGTAGAGCACTTTGCGCATCTAGAGATTTGTCAAGAGACGTCATCGAAAGATGACGTCTCTTTTTATGTAAGCAACAAATATCTCCATTCCTTCAACAGGGTGTTAATGCGAAAATATAACGCTAAGTTTTTATTCTGAGGAGGAATACGCCTATGACATCAAAGATGCAGGGCCGCAGTTTTCTTGCTGTTATGTTTGCATTTTTGGCAGCTTTAATTTTTATGCCAAATATTGCATACGCTGCAAGTAATAATTCGTTTTATAACGGCACTACTACTAACGTGTCTCCTTCTGTGAGTGCAGATGGTCTTATTGAGCGTTCTGTTTATTTCACAGATGCTTCTGGCCAGACATCTAACTACGCTTATAAGGATAATGACACCACTCAGATGAACCGCTCCATTGTAGATATTGATAAGTATCAGAATCTACAGGCAGTGGTAAAGATTACGAACATCTCTTCATCTCCAGTTTCTGTAAACGAGGTTATGCAGCTGCCACTTACTTACTATGTCAGCTCAAGCCCTAATCCTGATTTGCGTGCAACTGGATTTGCCTTCTCATCAACTAATGCAGCAACTGCAATTAACCTGAACATTAATGGACTGAACGGTGGTTCTGGTTCTCAGCCTGCAGCAAATGCATATGCTGTATATCAGGCTGCTGGCCAGGATAATGCTGAGATGCGTTCCGTTTCTATCTCTGGTACTCTGGCTGCTGGTGAGACCATTACGCTTACCGTTCCTCTGACGCTTACCAATGGCTCTTCTCTCAATCTGTACGGCACTAACTATGTAGGCCTTACCCAGTATCTGCTTGACCACAGAACTTCTTACGGAAACCCTCGTGTTTCAGTCAGGTTTGCAAGGCAGGTCCTGGAAGAGGGAACAAACAATTCCATTCTGAGCAGCAACAAGAAATATCTTGGCGTCATTATTAGGCCTGATGGCAGCTACTATGCTATTCCACAGGACGAGTGGAATTACATGCCAAACATTTCTGCAAGTGATATTCACGTTGATAACATCCTGTATGAAGATCGCCACAGTGCAACAGAAAATGATGCACTGTATACCGGTGGTGCTTACTACATTGATTTGACCAACATTAAGAATGCCATGAGGGACTATGGCTATTCGGTTCACACCGGAAATTCCAATAGGGGACTGTACCTGAATCTTCCTGGCTGGCAGCTGGCTGTTGATAATGATCTTGCTGACGATGTGTATCAGGAGTATTCGTACACTTCTCTCTCCGGCAGCAACCTTGTCATCAATGCTTCTGAGAACTCAACTGACGAGCTTGATCTTAACAACGGCGTTATTTCTCCTCTTTATACAGAGCTCAGGCAGGTAGTTACGGCACACGACAGCACTATTACCGCTAACCAGGATTCTTGGTCCATTCTTGATAACCTTGATGCTATGGTTGATCACAGTGCTGGTCAGGTTACCCCTGCTGCTGGTTCTGCCGATGCTCGCGTTAAGGTTGTTGATCAGAGTGGTGCAGTTGTACTTGATACAGCAACCATGGATGCAGCAACTGTTGCTCAAAAGGCAGAAGAGATTTCTAAGACTCCTGGTGCATACTCCGTTACGTATTACTATTACTTTAACGGTAATGCTGTAGCTGCAGGTAATGACTATGAGGCGGCAAAGACAGTTACCCTAACTGTTAAGTCTGATACTCCAGCTCCAACACCAACGCCAGCTCCAGAAGAGCCTTCCAATCCTGCTTCTCCAGTAAAAGAGAAGAAGGCAAAGAAGAAGAAAGCGCAGCTTCCAAATACGGGTGAAGAGCTTATGGTAATGCCTCTTATGGTTATGGGTGTATCTGCTTTGACAGCCGCAGGTCTTATGAAGCGTAAGCACTAAGACAGAGCGTTATTCTCGTTACATGAATTTGTATTGGCAGGTATCTCTTTGGTTCCTGCCAATATTTTTATGGACATAGTGGACAACTGTCTAAAAATGCTTAGTCATTATTTATCTTTGTATATAGGTAAATCCTATATGAGTTGACAAAAAGTGCAGGTAAATAGATTTTGCTGTTATAGTCGCAATTTAATGTTTCATGTCTATTTCATCCTAGGTATATATAGGTAAATGCTGATAATTGTTATGTATAGTTATCTAACCCCAGCAGGGTTGTCTTATAAATCGTTTTAATAAGAAAGAAGGGTTAACATGCTGGAGAACTCACTCAGCCGTCGTAATTTTTTGAAGGCATCAGGTATGGTAGCGGCTGGTGGTGGCGCATCTATGATGTTGGCTGGCTGCAATCCTTCCTCCACTGATACTCCTCAGGCTTCTGATAAGAAGAAGATTCTTCGCTACGGCTCCGCAAATTCTAAGCAGGGCCTTGATATGCAGCGTGCAAACAACTCACAGTCCGCATGTGTTGCAGACTCTGTTTGCGAGTCTTTGCTTCGTTGGACTGAAGATAACGAGCTTGTTACCTGCCTGCTTAAGGAGATTCCAACCTTTGAGTCTGATGGTGTCACCCTTAAGTGCGAGCTCAAAGAGGGTGTCAAGTTCCACGATGGTACTACTCTGACCGCTAAGGACGTTAAGTACACCTTTGAGCGTATGTTTAAGCCAGAGACCAAGGCTCTCTCAACCAGCTTTTTTGACAAGATCAAGGGCGCTCCAGAGATGCTTGCTGGTAAGGCTACTGAGCTTGAGGGTCTGACTGTTCAGGATGATACTCACTTCACCTTTACGCTTTCTGAGCCTTACGTTGTCTTTGTAAGCGTTCTTGGTATTTCCTATGCTTGCATCTTCCCAGAGAAGGCTTGTGAGGCTGCTGGTGCTGATTGGGGTACTGGTACTAACCTCATTGGTACTGGTAAGTACAAGATTAAGAGCAACGATGACACCACTGAGGTAGTTCTTGAGCGTTTTGACGACTACCATGATGGCAAGCCTGCTCTGGATGAGATTCGTATTCACTACTACGACGATTCCAACACTCAGCTGCTTGCATTCAAGAACAATGATATCGACTACTGTGATCTTCCATCTTCTCTGTATCAGCAGTATTCAAGCGATGCTGACGTCAAGGACCTTATCACCGCATATCAGACCCTTGGTGTTAACTTCATCAACCTCAACCTCAAAGAGGGCTTTGAGCTTACTGATCCTAAGGTTCGTCAGGCACTCTCCTTGGCAATCAACCGCCAGGAGCTTGTTGACAACATTGCTTCCGGTAACGGTACTGTTGCAAGCGGTTGGCTTGCACCAGCAACCCCTGGTTACGACAAGAGCGCACCTGCTTTTGCGTATGATCCAGAGAAGGCTAAGTCTCTTCTCTCTGAGGCTGGTGTTTCTGGTCTTAAGCTTTCTGCAAAGGTTAGAAAGTCTTACGAGAAACTCCTTGTTGCTGTCCAGGAGTACTGGAGCAAGATTGGCGTTACCCTTGATGTCCAGGTAGAGGACAACGCAGTTTGGAACACCGACTGGGCTGCTGGTAACCTTCAGATTACTACCCTTGGTTGGTATCCACTGTTTGCTGACGGTGATCAGCACCTCTACACCTACTTCTACAGCACCAACGCTGCAAAGAAGTCTTCCTTCTACAACAACCCAGAGTTTGACAAGCTTCTTGTTGAGGGTCGCTCTGAGTCTAACAAGGACAAGAGAACAGAGGATTACAAGGACGCAGATAACCTGCTCACGCGTACAGACTTCGCAACACTTCCTCTGTACTGGCCAAAGAACTCCTTTGTCGCTAAGAAGTACGTCAAGAACGCTAAGGTTGGAAACTTGATTTATCACTTCTTTGATATTGATATTGATACATCTAATCCCGATTACACCGTTCCAGAGGACTAAGTAGCAAACTTGCTATAAACTTTAAAGCGGCATCTAAGATTCTTGGATGCCGCTTCATTTTCTTGAGGGGAGAGGAGCTCAGGAGTGAGATCGTTTCTAATCAAACGAATCCTTCAAGCAGTGAGCGTTGTAGTTTGTATTTCTGCTTTAACGTTTTTTGTCTTGAACATTGTCCCAGGTGACCCAGTACGAGTCATGATGGGCGATATGGCTGATGAGGCTACGGTTCAACAGGTCCGGCACACCATGGGTCTTGATAAGCCAATTCCAGAGCAGTACGCAAACTGGTTTGTAAAAATGCTTGGTGGAGATTTTGGAACTTCTTACACTCAGAAGCGACCTGTCATTGCACTTCTGACTAAGGCTTTGGGAGTTACGCTACGCTTAGCAGTGTTTGCGTATCTTTTTGCCATAGTACTTGGTCTTTTGATGGGTATTCTCGCCGCGGTTAACCATGGCAAATGGCTTGATAGAACACTTATGTCAGCTGCAATCTTTGGTATTTCTGCTCCATCATTTTGGGTGGCATTAGTACTGCAGATTATTTTTGCTTTGACACTCAAGTGGTTCCCACTCTCTGGCGTTAAAACTCCTTCCGCGTACGTTCTTCCTGTTATTGCATTGGGCTCTCGTTATGCAGCAAGTATTGCCCGCGTTACCAGGACCAGTATGCTGGATGTATTAAACCAGGACTACATCAGAACTGCTGAAGCTAAGGGCTTAAAGCGCTCTGCTATTGTTTTGAAGCATGCGCTCAGAAATGCTCTGATTCCCATTATTACTATTGCTGGATCTCAGCTGGGAGATATCCTTACTGGTTCCATCATCATTGAGCAGATCTTTAATATGAACGGTATGGGTAAGTTGCTTATTGATGCAATTAATGCTCGTGACCTGCCGCTGATTCAGGGTAGTGTCATGTACGTGGCAATTATCTGCGTTGTGATTTATTTACTTGTTGATATTTTGTACGCAGTAGTTGATCCACGAATTCGTCTTGGAGAGGAGGCATCAGAGTAATGGCTTTGTTTACGAGCGATAAAAATAGCGAGAAGGTCCAAAAGACTGAAGTTGTACTTGAGGATGCCGCCAAGGCTCAAGAAGCAGAACAGGCTGCCACGGGAAAGGTCCGTGCGCAGAGCTATTGGCAGGTCAGCTGGAACATCTTTAAGAAAAATAAACTGGGCATGTTTTGCTTGGGCATTGTTTTGGCTCTGGTAATCATTGCAATTCTTGCTCCTGTTCTTGCTCCCTATGGCTACAAAGATCAAAACCTTTCAATTCAGAATCAGAATCCAACATTTGCGCACTTACTTGGCACCGATGAGTACGGCCGAGATATTCTTTCTCGTATTATTTACGGCTGCCAGATTTCTCTCTCTGTTGGTATCATTTCGCAGGCAATTGCCCTGTTTATCGGCTTTGTTGCAGGAGTTGCAGCAGGATATTATGGTCGCTGGGTTGATGCAGTTGTGTCCTTTATCATCCAGGTTTTCTCCAGCTTCCCATTCTTGCTCTTTGCAATTTTGATCATGTTTGTTATGGGCCCAGGTCTCATTAACCTCTATATTGCATTGGGTCTTTTGATGTGGACTACTACCGCAAGGCTGATTCGCGGCGATGTTATGCGCCTGAAGAATTCTGAATACATTCAGTCTTGTATTCTGTCTGGCGGTAATAGCTTCCGTATCATCATGAAACATCTCCTGCCTAACTGTATGTCAACGCTGATTGTTGTTTCTACTTTGGGCATCCCAAGTGCAATTCTTTCTGAGGCAACACTTTCGTTCTTGGGATTAGGCGTTCAGCCACCTGAGGCAAGTTGGGGCCAAATGATTGCGGCATCTCAGCCATACCTTGCATCACAGCCTCTCTACAGTATTGCCCCAGGTATTGTCATCATCATTACGGTTATGTCCTTCAACTTGCTTGGCGACGCCCTTCGCGACGCCCTTGATCCAAAGATGCGTTCTTAGAAAGGAGGTTACGTTTATGGCAGAAAAAACAGATGCTCTTGCACAAGAGAGTAATCAGACAAAAGAGACCAAAGACACGTCATGTGAGCACGTCATTGAGGGTCCTAACGGTCAGTCTGTGCAATTTTGCAGCCTTGAAGAGCGCCTCCTTGCGCAAGAGACCGCTCAAAAAGAGCGAGAAGAGCAGTGCAAGAAAAACGTTCTTCTCGACGTTAATCATCTTGACGTCACGCTTTTTACCGAAGATGGCGCACTTCCTGCAGTAAGTGACCTCTCGTTTATCATGCGAAAAGGCGAGACTCTTGCGGTAGTAGGAGAGTCTGGCTGCGGTAAGTCCATGACAGCTCTGTCGGTTATGGGTCTGCTTCCTACACCTCCTGCACAAATTACCGGCGGAGAAATTATTTTTGAGGGAACTGATTTAACTCAGCTTCCTCGTGGTGGCATGCGTGACTTCCGTGGTAATCGCATTGGCATGATTTTCCAGGAGCCTATGACCTCCTTGAACCCTGTTATGAAATCTGGTCTTCAGATTCGTGAGGGCATCCTTGTTCATAATCCCAACATGAGCAAACAGGAGGCAGATCAGAAGGCCCTTGATATGATCAAACTGGTGGGTATTCCTGCACCAGAGAAGGTCTTCTCGTCATATCCTCATGAGCTTTCTGGTGGTATGCGCCAGCGCGTCATGATTGCTATGGCACTTGCGTGCCAGCCTTCGCTGCTTATCTGCGATGAGCCAACAACCGCGCTTGACGTAACGGTTCAGGCACAGATTCTGCAGATCATCGACCGCATGAAGCAAGACCTAGGTACCGCCGTCATGCTGATTACGCACGACATGGGCGTTGTTTCCGAGATGGCTGACTGGGTTCTTGTCATGTACGCTGGTCATCGTGTTGAGTATGCGCAGTCTGCAGAGCTCTTTACTAACCCTCTGCACCCCTACGCTCAGGGCCTGATTGCGTCCATTCCATCGTTTGACGAGCACACCAAGGAACTCTATGCAATTCCTGGCAGCGTTCCTATGCTTTCTCACATGCCTTCTGGCTGCCCGTTCCATCCACGTTGTCCGTTTGCTAAGGACATTTGTAAGAATCGTCGTCCTGGCTTGACTGCTGTTGGTGAAGACAATTGCCATACTGTCAGCTGTTGGAAATACACTGATGAGTGGGGTGAGTAGTCATGGCAGAAGAGAAAAACACAGACGTCAAGGACCTTTCTGGCGAGAAAACCATCTTGTCCGTAAAGAACTTGGTTAAGCGATTCCCCATTAAAAACGGTGTTTTTGGTCGTTCTAACGCTTCAGTTCATGCGGTTGAGGATGTTTCGTTTGACCTTAGGCGCAAAGAAACTCTGGCTATTGTTGGCGAGTCTGGCTGCGGAAAGTCTACAACCGGCAAGTGCGTACTGCGCCTCACCGAGCCAACCTCTGGTACGGTTGAGCTTGATGGGGAAGACTTTACCTCTCTTAAGGGAGAAGACCTCAAGCGTGCACGTCAGAAGATGAAGCTTATCTTCCAGGATCCTTATAGCTCGCTGAACCCTCGTATGACCGTTATGGATATCATTGGCGAGCCAATTGATATTGCGGGTACGTATAAGACAAAGGCAGAGCGCGATGCTCGCATTGAAGAGGTTATGGAGGAAGTTGGCCTTAACCTCGAGTTCAAGTACCGCTACCCCCATGAGTTCTCGGGTGGTCAGCGTCAGCGTATTGGTATTGCGCGCGCTATTGTGCTTGAGCCAGAGATTGTTGTCTGCGACGAGCCTGTTTCTGCACTGGACGTTTCTGTTCAGGCGAAGGTAATCAACCTGCTTGAAGAGCTGCAGAAAGAGCACGGTCTGGCATACATCTTTATCAGTCACGACCTCTCTGTTGTCCGCCACATTGCAGACACTGTTATGGTCATGTACCTGGGCCACCAGATGGAGTTTGCTACTAAAGATGCCCTCTTTGAGCATCCTCTGCACCCCTATACTCAGGCACTTTTGGACGTTATTCCTCGTATTCGTCACGAGCGCATCCAGGAGAAGCGCATCCTCCAGGGTGATGTTCCAAGCCCTGCAAATCCACCTTCGGGTTGTGTATTCCACACGCGCTGCCCTAAGGCAATGAAAGTTTGCTCCGAGCGCATTCCTGAGCGCATCGAGGCTGAGCCGGGTCACTTCTGCGCCTGCCACCTGTACGACGCGTCGCTTTCTGATTCCGACCGCACACCTCAGGTTGCACATGCTATTGAGGCGGCTCAGAAGGCCGTAGAAGAAGCGCGCCTTGAGGAGAAGATTTCCGAGTAGCGCCTACTGTTGTCGTGTCTTAAAACGGCTTACAAACACAAAAGGGCGAGAAGACCAATCGATCTTCTCGCCCTTGTTTTGTATGAAGGAAACGCTTACTTCTTCTTAACCTTATCAAAGTGAGGGTTAACCAAAACGGTGAGGCCAGTAAATTCTGGCTTCAAGACGTAAGGCATCTGAGGCCAGTCGATAGGCAGGCAAGCATAGTCTGTGTGAGTCATAAGACTGTCTGCCTGGCGAGTAAGCTCCAGGACCTTGTCGTTGTCGTTAACGGTTGAACGAGCCTGATCAACCAGGCTGTCAAACTCGGTGCTGTTGTAGAAGGAAGACTTCTTTGCAGCGCGGTCAGAGCGGAAGTAAGAGCCCATGTGCTCAACACCCTGGAAGGAGAGGGTAGACCATGTGACGAGGGTAACCTCAAGTTCTCCGTTGGTACGTGCGTCGCTCCAAACGCCAGAGTCAATAACACTTACGTTACAGGTAACGCCAATCTTGGACCAAGCATCCTGAAGGGCAACCATGAGGTTCTGGTCCTGGCTTCTGACCTGTGCATTAAGAGTGAGGTTAGAAACACCTGCCTGTGCAAGAAGCTGCTTTGCCTTGTCTACGTTGTACTCAAACTCTGGAGCGGACTCATTGTAGCCAGTCTCAGAAGATGGGATAAACGACTTAGCAGGTTTGGCAACACCAGAAAGAATGGTGCTGCAAATGGTATCTCTGTCAATTGCCATAGAGAGCGCCTGACGAACGCGAACATCTTTGAGATTCTCGCTCTTAAGGTTCAAGTTTACAAACTGCGTGGATGCAGGCGTGTAGTTGACAATCTCTTTGGAGATAGACTCATCATTTTGGTACTGCTGGATAAGAGACTGAGAAATAAAGACCAGGTCAACATCGTTGTTCTTGTAGTTAAGAATACGGGTGTTAGCGTCGTCAATGTAGACAAATCTGAGCTCATCCAGGCCAGGCTTGCCCTCATGGTAATCAGCAAATCCCTCAAGAACAACTTCTGTGGTGCTGTCATTAGAGACAAGCTTGAAAGCACCAGTACCAATAAAGTTGGTCTCAGTGCCCCATGCCTCACCAGCTTCTTTGCAAGCCTTCTCTGGATAGATAACAGCGTAGAACTGAGCCATGATTGCATTAAAAGTTGAATAAGGCTGTGTCAGTTTGATGTCAAAGTGACGGTCGTCCTTAATAACAATGCCAGAAAGCTCTTCAGTTTTACCAGCAATAATGTCTTTAGCGCCCTCAATGTACGCATAGGAGTCAATTGAGGTTGCCTTGGTAGCAGGCAAGAACATACGAGTGAAGGTGTACTTAACGTCAGATGCCTTAAGGGTTTCTCCATTGTGGAATTTGACGCCATCCTTAAGCTCATATGAGTAGGTAAGGCCATCATCAGAGACAGTAGGAAGGCCAGTTACCAGGTTTGGCTCAATCTCTTTTGTGTCTGGGTTAAGTACCAGCAAAGACTCTGCAACTGCTTCAGATACACCAACAGAACCAGAAGTCTTCTGAGTATCAAAGGTTACCTTTGGGTTGTTTACACCAAAGCGCAACACCTTTTTCTCTGCGTCTCCGCCAGCTGAACCGCCACAAGCAGAAAGTAGTGAAGCAGAACCGGCGGCAACGGCAGCCGCCAAAGATCCACGTAAAAATGATTTACGGGAAAGGTTATTAAATACGTGCTCTTTCATAGGGCGCCTTCCGTTTGCATCTTCGAAATACGAAGCTTTAAATGTAAAAACTGGCTTCTTAATACCCAAATTAATTGTACGCAATACAGAAAAATGTTTCATTAATGAAAAAACATTGTGGAGGAGGGCTTGCTAGAGTGGCACGAAAAGCGCAAAAGCGATAAAGTCAAAGACTCAATAAGGGTCAACCTTTACTGTTATGTTGTTTGAAGAACTGAGTGTTAAGAGGATTTTGTGGTTATTCCAGATATTGTCAAAGATGCATTTAGTGATGTTCCCAAGCTTCCTGCTTCTGAGCGCCCTCTTATCTGTGTGACTCCTCGCTGGATGCCTGAAGAAAATTTTTCTGATTCTGCTTCTGTAGCACAAATTCAGCTTGACGCCATTCTTGCAGCTGGCGGCATTCCAATCATGATGCCTCTCACAGAAGACCCAGAGGTTATTGCTCAGTTTGTTGAGATGTGTGACGGCTTCTGCCTTACGGGAGGTCACGATGTTGACCCTCGTAATTGGGGAGAAGAACCACGCGACCTTAATCGTTTGTGCCCTATACGAGATGCGCTTGAGTTTGAGCTGGTAAAGCAGGTACTTGCTGCAGATAAACCTTTACTTGCTATTTGCCGTGGCCTTCAGCTTTTAAATGTTGCGCTGGGCGGTACGCTTGTACAAGATCTGCATACCATGGAGCCAACAGAAAATCATACTTTCTGGACTCATTCAGCAAATCTGTATCATCCAGCTCATGCTGTTCATGTTCAAAAAGACTCTTTGCTATACAACGCCTTGGGCAAGGTGGAGGATATTCAGGCAAATTCATACCACGATGAGGCACTCCGAAAGGTGTCTTCTGAACTTACGGTAGTTGCCTATGCGTCAGACGGCATTATTGAAGGTGCTGAGGTTAAGGGGAAGACGTTCGCTATAGGCGTACAGTGGCATCCAGAATATGGATGGAATTACAGTAAGGCTGATTGCGAACTTTGGAAATCCTTTGTTACAGCTTCGCAAGCCTCGCGGTCTTCTCGTTAATATATTGATACTCTAAACTGCGTTGACTATTTGGTTAGCGCAGTTTTTTGTAAGGGAGTTTTTATGAGTGACGTGCTAGATAGATTTATTGCGTATTGCAAGGTTTCTTCTCAGTCTAATCCGCTGACCGCAGATAAGGTTCCTTCAACTGAGTCTCAGTACCAGATGGCTGAGGTTGTTGCGGCTGATCTTCGCGAGCTTGGCGCAGAAAATGTAACCGTTGACGAGCACGCTTATGTGGTTGCTCACTGGCCAGCAAGTAAGGGTCTGGAGAATCTTCCAACTCTTGGCTTCTGCTGCCATATTGATACGGCTTGGCAATCTTGGGGCAATCCCGTTCACCCTCAGGTTGTTACGTATGAGGGCGGCAAGCTGGTAGTTGGCTCTGATCGCGAGGGTAGAGAGGTCTACATTAGCCCAGAGACTAATCCTCAGCTTGAGCACATGGTTGGCTGGCAGCTTGTTATTACTGATGGCACTTCGCTGCTTGGCGGCGATGACAAGGCCGGCATTGCTATGCTGGTCAGCTTACTTGCTCGCTACAAGGAGCATCCAGAGCTCAAGCATCCACGTATTGCGCTTGCGTTTGTTCCTGATGAGGAGATTGGCCACGGCGCCGCTCTTCTCGACCTTGATGCCTTTGGCGCAGCTTATGGCTATACCATTGACGGCGGTCCCTTTGGTGAGTTCTGCTACGAGACGTTCAACGCCGCTGAGGTGTTTGTGCGTGCTCACGGACTTTCGGTTCACACAGGTACCGCAAAAGGCCAAATGATCAATGCATCTGAGGCAATCATGCGCTTCCACGAGCTGCTTCCACCTGCGGAGCGTCCTGAGTTCACCGAGGGCTATGACGGCTTCTTCTATCTGGAGCGCGTCAATGGTGATTGCGAGTCTGCTCGTGCTGATTACATTATTCGTGACCACGATCAGGCAAAGGTTGAGCGTCGCAAGCAGTTGATGGTTGACGCTGCAGCGTATGTAAACAAGCAGATTGGCTCCGAGGTGCTCTCTGTTGAGATTCACGATCAGTATCACAACTTGGCTGATATTGTTCTCAAGCCCGAGTATGCACACTTAATTGAGAACGCTCGTACTGCATACGAGAAGACCGGTGTTGAGATGACCTGCATTCCAATGCGCGGTGGCACTGATGGATCCCAACTTTCCTTTAGAGGATTCCCATGCGCTAATCTATCTGCCTGCTACTACAATGCTCACGGCGTCAGAGAGTTTGTTCCTGTCCCAGAGCTTGAGGGCATGGTTGACATGCTTGAGCACCTGGTAGAGCTCTACACCCATCCACAAAACTAGGAGATTTTCATGACTCATTTTGAGACTGATACACAGTATTTGATTGACACTACAAAGAAACTTGTTGAGTGTGATAGTCCTGTTGGCTACTATGAGCGCATTCACGAGCTGCTTCGTGAGCTTGTTGCTGAGGCAGGCTATGAGCTTCAAATTGACAATAAGGCTACTGCATACGTCCTGGTAGAAGGCAAGGATACTAGCAAGACTGTTGGTGTTAATGCCCACCTTGATACCATTGGTCTGATTGTCCGTGGCTTCAACTCAGACGGTACGCTACGCGTTCGACAGCTGGGCGGCATCAACTATCACAGCATTGAGGGCGAGACCTGCCATGTTGTCTGTAGAGATGGCTCCGTTGTTGACGGCCAGGTAATCTGCAACCACCACTCCGTTCACGTTTTTGAAGACGCTAGAACCATGGAGCGCAACGAGGACAACATGTCCATCTCGCTGATCGCTGATGTTTCTTCTGCTGAGGAAGCTCGTGCACTGGGCGTCTCCGAGGGCGCAGTTGTTGCCATTGATCCACACTTTGAGATGTATGACAACGGCTATATGGTTTCTCGCTTTATCGATGATAAGGCTTGTGTTGCAGCACAGCTTCACACGCTCCGCTGGCTTGCACAGTCTGGCGAGAAACCCCTCTATAACACCTTGTTTGCATTCCCTATGTACGAGGAGATTGGTCACGGCGGCGCGTTCTTGCCTGTTGAGGTAGATGAGTACGTATCGCTGGATATTACCCTCATTGGCCCCGACTACAATTCAAACGAGCACCACGTAGGCATCATTGTTTCTGATATTCGCTCGCCTTACGATTGGGAAGTTTCCAACAAGCTTATTGCCTGCGCGCAGGAGGTTGTTGAGCCAGAAAAGTGGAATCAACAGGTTGCCTTCCACTTCTCAACTGACGCAAACGCTGCGTACTTCTCTGGCAATGATCTGAAGAGTGGCGCATTTGGTCCAGCATGCCTCAATACTCACGGTCGCGAGCGTTGCCACATTGATGCAATCATCGGCACCGAGAATCTGTGCCGCGCTTACGTCCTTGGATATGGCGAGAAGAACTAGTTCTTCTCGCCATGGGCACGTCTTGCCTTATGGATGTATCAAAGAGTTTGCAAGATATGCTGTATATCGTATGAATTTTGCTGTAGACGTGATAAGGTAGCCCTAGTTAACTTTTCGAGTCAGGAGTGATTCATGGATAGACGTTCGTTCCTTAAACTTGCAGGTCTTATTCCAGCTGCAGCGTTGTTTGGCTGCAAGGGAACAGACCAAGAGAAGTCTCAGGACGCCACAAAAGATGAGGTTAAGAAATCTGATCCTGTTGCGGTAAAAGTTGCAACGCTTAAAGGACCTACTGCTATGGGCTTGGTTAAGTTCATGAGCGAGGTTGAGGCGCAAAACATTACCGATAACAACTACTCGTTTGAGATTTTGGACGCCCCTGATCAGGTGGTTGCTAAGGTTGCTCAGGGCGATGTAGACGTTGCTTCTATTCCTGTAAACCTTGCAGCTACGCTGTTCAATAAGACTAAGGGCGCCTATAAGGTAGCTTGCCTCAACGTGCTGAATGTTCTCTACATTGTTGAAACAGGTAACGCCATCTCTAAGCTTGCTGACCTCAAGGGAAAGACGCTCTACGCTTCCGGTAAAGGCGCTGTCCCAGAGTACACGCTGTCTTACCTGCTCAGCAAAAACGGCATGACACTTGGTGAAGATGTCCAGGTAGAGTGGAAGAGCGAACACACCGAGTGTGTTGCTGCTCTAGCTCAAGATCCAGAGGGAATTGCGCTGCTCCCACAGCCTTTTGTTACGGTGGCACAAAGCAAGAACAGCCAGATTCGCGTTGCTCTTGATCTTGGCGCTGAGTGGGAGGCAGTTAATCCTCAGAGCAAGCTGATTGCCGGCGTAACTATTATTTCTTCTAAGCTTATTTCAGATTCTCCAGATGCGGTAACGGCGCTGCTTTCTCACTACAAAGACTCTGTTGCATTTGCGGTTGATCATCCAGATGATGCCGCTACGCTTGTAGGTAAATACGGTATTGTTCCAGAGCCTATTGCTAAGGTTGCGCTGCCTAAGTGTAATATTACGTATATTGATGGCGCAGATATGAAGAGCGCGCTTTCAAGTTATCTAGGCATTCTGGCTGAGGCTAATCCTCAATCAGTAGGCGGACAGGTTCCTGGAGACGATTTCTACTTTGGCGCATAACCCGCACATAAAAGATAGTATTTCTGCCCGAGGTGGCGCCGAGAAAGGCGCTGCCTCGGTAGATTTTTCTGTCGAGAAAAACGATCAGGCCCAAAGCGCAGGTCAGACCCAAGATGCGGGCCGCGTGCAAGGTAAGCCGACTGTGCGCAAAGTTGCTTCTAGCTGGGGGGCACGTTTAGGCGCACTGGTATTTTGGCTTGTCGTGTGGCAGATAGCTGCGGTTGTCATCAACCAGGATATTGTTTTAACTTCACCTATTCAGACCATTCAGACGCTTTTCTCGCTAGCTCAACTACGCGAGTTTTGGGTTTCTATTGGTCTTTCTCTTTTACGTATTTTTGCTGGTGGAGCGCTTGCTTTTACCGTTGGCTCCTTGCTGGCGTTTTTGAGTTTTAAGTACAAGCTGATCAAGATTCTTTTTGAGCCGCTTATTTCTACAATCAAATCAATTCCCGTGGCATCCTTTGTCATCTTGCTACTAATCTGGGTTCGCACGCCCTACCTCTCAATTTCAATTTCATTTTTGATGGCACTTCCCATCATCTACATTGCAGTACTTGAAGGACTCCTCAGCACTGACCAGCAGCTTATTGAGATGGCTGATGTATATCAAATTCACGGTTGGCATCGCATTAAAGCAATATATTTGTCGCAGCTTATGCCCTCGCTTAAGACAGCTACCTCACTTGCCATGGGATTTTGCTGGAAGTCGGGAATTGCTGCCGAGGTCATTGGCCTTCCCACATTCTCCATTGGCGAGCACCTCTATAACGCTAAAGTGTATTTGGATACGCCAGCCCTTTTTGCGTGGACGCTTGTGGTTATTGTGATGAGCGCACTTGGCGAGAAGATCGTGATGCGGTTAGTTTCATGGGCTGCTGCAAGGTTAGAAAAGAGCTGCTCATGAGTATGAATACAACTAATTGTTCCTATGCAACCGAGCAGTCGCTTGAGGTAAAAAACATCACTAAATCGTTTGGTAATACGGTTGTGCTTAATGATTTTTCCTACAAGTTTGAGAGGGGAGTGTACGTTCTCTCTGAGCCCTCTGGAGCAGGTAAAACAACACTTCTTCGTATTCTTTGTGGTCTTGAAGTGGCTGATTCAGGCACAGTGCTTAAATCACCTAGCGCTAAAACGGTCATGATGTTTCAGGAAGATAGACTGCTAGAAAATTTGAGCGTTATGGCAAATATCATGCTTGCTATACAGTTGCACTCAAAGGAGCAAAAACAAAGCGCTCGAGAGCGTATTAAGGAGGCGCTTTGTGAGGTAGGACTTGAAGGAACAGAAAACAAGCCTGTTTCTGAGCTTTCCGGTGGTCAAAAGAGACGCGTTGCACTTTTGCGTACACTCTTTGCAGATGCAGACATCTTGCTCTTTGATGAGCCGCTCAAGGGATTAGACGAAGCGCTTAAGCAGCAGGTTATTGCCTCTGTCAAACCGTTCATTGAATCAAAAGTTGTAATTTGGGTAACTCATACTCCTGAAGAAGTAAAACTGCTAGGCTCTTATACAGCACTGCAGTTATAGGAGTGAACTACATGTACAAGGTAATTCTCGCCGGCGGAATGGCGTCTGGTAAATCAACTGTTTCTAAAATGTTTGAAGCAGCAGGTGGTCTGCGCTTTGACCTTGATGAGGTTTCTCGTAGACTTCTGAGACCTGGATGCGAGTGTACGTATCGTGTGGCAGAGGCTTTTGGTAACGATTTGTTGGACCCCGTTACTCATGAGATTAATAGGCGAGAGCTTGGTCGTAGGGCTTTTGCCACTAGAGAATCTGCTGAGCTCTTAGAAGAGCTTGAGATGCCTTTTATCAGGGAATATATGCGTCAATTCCTTACAAAAGAGGCTCCTGCTGCAGATGCTCAGTTCTGCTTTGTAGAGGTTCCGCTGCTTGACCGCGTTGAAGACTTGCTTGAGCTCGTTGATGAAGTTGTCGTTGTTGTAGCGCCTTTGGAACTGAGAGCAGAACGCGCTGAACAGCGAGGATCTTCTCGTCAAGAGTTTGAGCAGCGTATAGCGCATCAGCCTTCCGATACGTATTTGCGTAATCAGGCAGATACGGTGTTTGTAAACTCTGAAGGCCTTGATGATCTTAAAGCACAGGTAGAGCTTTGGTTAAACGCTCGGTTTAACCAGCATTCAGAGCAATAAGTTATAGCTTACGTGCGCGGCCTCTAGAAGGGTGTCCTCAGTGAACTCTCTACCTTGGCAGCTGCATCGTCAAAGGTAATTTCAAGGCAATTCTTGAGCATGTTTTGGCCAACACAATAAATGCCATCGTTAACACATGCGCTGCCAATAGCAACTGCCTTGTTAAACACAGCCTTCTGGTCAAAGACAGGAACACCATTTTGCTTAAGGAACGAGAAGACCTCTTGAGGGGTATCTAGTTTCTTAACAGAAGCGTCTGCCTTGAGAAGGTCTTCAAGCTCTTCTTTTGCAGGCTGAGCAACACTTCCGCCGATGATCATTGCCATTTGATAGCAAGCTGCACAAAGGTCAGAGCGTCCTAGCTTCCACTCCATATAGGCCAGGCGATAGTACACCAGAGCAACATCTGAGCTGGAGAAAATATGTGCGATAAGGTCTTTGAGCAGCTTTGCAGCCTCAAAGACTTTTGACTGGTCTTCTAATGTTCTTACCAATAGCAGCGTTGCATCAATTCCCAAAGGAGAGATTCTGTGGGCTTCTTGTGCATAGCGTTCTGCTTTTTCTGGCTGTTCAAGCAGGTTGTAGGCGCGAGCCATTCTTGCTAAAGACATAAAATAGGTGTCTGGAATAAGCACCAGTTTTCTTGGCTCATTGGGGAATGCAAGGTTATAAGCTACGCGCTCTGAGAGGGAATCAAAATATCTGTAGATAGAATCAGAGTCATCCAGATAGAGACCCATATCAAGGGTTGGTGAAACCTGAGACTCAAGCTCTGTAAGCACCTTTTCTAGAGCGTCTGCATCTGGCTCTCCATCCATGATGTTATTTATGGATTGAAGCGTTTTTTGCAAAGGCGAACCAAAGAGGAATTTCTCAGCCATAGACCTTCTGTCCGAGAAATCGATGGTACCCTCAACCAAGCCATGGATGACTCTATCAAAGCCTTCAATGGCGTAAATATCAGAAGTTGAAGCTTTTGCTTCCTCAAATTTACCAACTGCATCTGCAGTAGAAGAATCTTTTGGAATGTTGTTGAGAGTGGTGTTCCAAAGTCTAATGCGGTGAGATGCCTCAGAGTACCCAAGATCGCTTACTTTTTGGGCTCCACAAACAGCAGTAACTGCTGGTGAACAAGGACGATCAGACAGGTCTGGCATTTCAAAGAAGCTACGAGGAGAAACCCACTCATCTGTTGGCTTCATAAATGGTTCAACTTCACTAAACCAACCTTCAGAGTCAAAAGAAACTCTAAGCGCTGGATCTTGCGGGAAGCTGTTGCCGTCAATTTGAGTGTTTGCTGCAGTAGGCAAGAGGCGAGCAAGTGCAGCCTCGTTTAAGTCCATAGATAGGACAATGCGCTCTTCTCCGCGCAAGCTGCCGTTGATGCAGACGCGAGAGATTTTGCAGCTCTGAAGTGCCATGCGAGCCACACAGAGAGAAGAACGCAGTGCGTAAGCACGCGCCGCTGCAATTTGCTCTGCCTTTTCTGCAGATAAGAAGCTAAAGCAGCGAGGACGAGCTACAAAGAACTCAAAAACCAAAATATCAAGCTGTGGATTGTAAGAGAAGTTATACACCATCCTAAAAGGGAATGGTGTGTTCTCAACATAGTTGGCAAACCAGAGACGCTTCATCCAGTCTGAGCTGCCGTCAGCGTTACCACTAAAAGGAGCAACTTGCTCAGAAAGAGAAGCTGACTTGGGCATGAGGCTTGCTACCTGCGAGAGGGTAGTACGAACAAGCTGAAGATCTGTCTCAGAAGCATGCGTATTCTTTAGGGCTTCAACATCTTGTGAAATGTTGAGGATTGCCTCAGTTGCAATAAATGCGTCGTACTCTTCTGGCGCACACTCCAGTGTGTTGGCGTTGAACCACCAGCGGCCTGTTCTATCCAGCTTATGGACATCACCTTTGGGCAGATTGGTATTCTCGAGATTTTTAGAGCGCGTAAGCATCTCTTGAAGGCCAGCCTCTGTAATCTGATTGTTTGCAACAAGGTCTTTAAGAGAGGCGATGACATTATTTGAGCGCAGCAAAATGTTCTCTAGGATAGAACCCTGAGATTGCTTTGAAGCTTTATTTAGCGAGAAAAGATCTGAGACGCCCAAGGTATCTCCTTTATCTGATGTAACTTGTTTATTTAGGTGCTAGTTTAGCGCATATAGGTAATTAATTTATTACCCGTCACACTTTGAAACTATACTGCAATTTATAAATAGTATAGAACAAGTGTTTCAGTTTTGGGAAGTGGGGTATACTACTTTCACAAGAAAAGGAGAATCTCATGGACGCATCTCATGCTGAAGATCAACACAAAGAATATATAGGTGCTGAACTGCGCCGATTTGGTCGTGAAGCAGGAGAAGAGAAGCTTCAGGTGGAATCTCCTTTTGAGCCTGCAGGTGATCAGCCGCAGGCAATAGAAAAGCTTGCCCAAGGAATTGAAGACGGGCTTAGGTATCAGACACTCTTAGGTGTTACAGGTTCGGGTAAGACCTTCTCTATGGCTAAAACTATCGAGAAGCTCAATCGCCCCACGCTTATTATGGAGCCCAATAAAACACTAGCTGCACAGGTTGCTTCAGAGATGAAGGAGCTCTTTCCTAACAACGCTGTTGTGTACTTTGTCTCGTACTATGACTACTACCAGCCAGAGGCATATGTTCCGCAGTCTGATACGTACATAGAAAAAGATGCTTCCATCAACGAAGAGGTAGAGAAGCTCCGTCACCAGGCAACTTCATCGCTTCTCTCTAGACGAGATGTCATTGTAGTTGCATCTGTATCGTGTATATATGGTATTGGCAGCCCTCAAGATTATGCAGGTCTTGCACCTAATGTAGATAAATCCGTTCCTCTTGAGCGCGATGATTTTATTAAAGATCTTATTGATGTCCAGTACGATAGAAATGATTACGATCTACAGCGCGGAATGTTTAGGGTTCGTGGAGACGTTGTTGATGTGTTCCCGCCGTATGCAGAAAATCCGCTGCGTATTGAGTTCTTTGGTGATGAAGTAGAAAGTATTTCAGAGGTTAGCAATGTAACGGGAGAAGTGCTTAGAGAGTTTGATGCTATTCCAATTTGGCCAGCATCTCACTACGTTACTGAGCGTCCAAAGATTACCCATGCTCTTACAACCATCTCGGAAGAGATGGAAGCTCGTGTTAAAGAGCTTAAAGAAAACGATAAATTGCTAGAAGCTCAGCGTCTTGCTCAGAGGACAAACTATGATCTAGAGATGCTTGAGACTATGGGTTATTGCAATGGTATTGAGAACTACTCGCGCCATTTAGATGGGCGTGCTCCCGGTGAGCCTCCCTATACGCTTATTGATTATTTCCCTAAAGACATGATTTGCATCATTGATGAGTCACATGTTACCGTTCCTCAAATAAGAGGTATGTATGAGGGCGATAGGTCTCGTAAGGTTACGCTGGTAGATCACGGATTTAGACTTCCTTCTGCTTTGGATAACAGGCCGCTCAGATTTGACGAATTTGAGGGACGTATTCCACAGTTTATTTACGTCTCTGCAACTCCTGGAGACTACGAAGAGACGGTTGCCCAGCAACAGGTTGAGCAGATTATTCGTCCAACTGGCCTTCTCGATCCAAAGATTGATGTCAGACCAGTAAGAGGTCAGATTGATGATCTTATTTCAGAGGTCAAAGAGAGAGTGGCAAAAAAAGAGCGCGTTCTTGTTACTACGCTTACTAAAAGAATGGCAGAAGATCTTACAGATCACCTGCTAGATGAGGGCATTAAAGTCAATTATATGCACTCGGATACCGCTACGCTTGACCGCGTAGAAATCATTAGAGATTTGCGTCAGGGAAAGATTGACGTGCTGGTTGGAATTAATCTTTTGCGAGAAGGACTTGATATTCCAGAGGTTTCTCTCGTAGCAATTCTTGATGCAGATAAAGAGGGCTTCTTAAGAAACAGAAGGTCTCTTATTCAGACTATGGGCAGAGCGGCAAGAAACGCTTCTGGCCAGGTCATTATGTATGCCGATAAAATCACTGATTCTATGCGTATTGCTATAGATGAGACAAAAAGGCGCCGAGAAATTCAGGAAGCGTTTAACAAAGAGCACGGTATTGTACCTAAGACCGTTAAGAAATCCATTACGGATATTGCAGGCTTTATTGCTGAAGCTTCAGAAAACGTTGATAAGCGTAAGCGCAAAAACGGAGAGTTCTATACTGCCTCTGATGACGAAGATTCGCTTGAAGAGCAGCAAGAATCAATTCTTGAGATGCCTGCAGAATTGCTTGCTGAAGAGCTTCAAAATCTTCCGCGCTCAGAGGTTGAGGCTATGCTTTCTGGTATGGAAGCAGAGATGGCAGAAGCTTCTGCGTCAATGGATTATGAACATGCAGCAGAGCTCAGAGATCAGATTGTAGCTATTAGAAGCCAGCTTGAAGGCACTACATCAGATGATGTTATCAAGAGGCTTAAAACAGGAGCTAGAAAGGGCAGTGCTCACGCAACTCGCAGACGTTATAGAGGCAAGCACTAAGCGTTGTTGTAGTGCTTTACTACAAGCTCAGCCATTCTAATGCCATCTGCAGCAGCACTCATGATGCCGCCCGCATAGCCAGCGCCTTCACCTACAGGCCATATTCCTGGTGTATTAATGCTTTGTCCTGTTTCATCACGGGTAATTCTTACAGGAGAGCTTGATCTTGTTTCAACACCCGTAAGCACAGCATCGGGATGAGCAAAACCATGAAGCTTTTTGTCCATAACTGGAAGGGTTTCTCGCAAGGTTTGTAGGATGTAGGGAGGCAGACAGCTTTCAAGTGAGGTCCAGGTAACGCCACGTGGGTACGTTGGTTTTACCGAACGCGGTCCAGTAGAAGCGTTCTTGTTTAGGAAGTCACCAACCAGCTGAGCAGGAGCAACATAAGCGCCACCGCCTGCTTTAAAAGCTGCTTGCTCACAAGAGCGTTGCAGCTCAATGCCAGCAAGTACGTCGTCTCCTGGTAGATCTTCTGGATAGACGTTAGCTAACAGGCCGGAGTTGGCATTTTTGCCCGCGCGGTCAGACAGACTCATGCCGTTTGTGACTACGCCGTCCTTCTCGCTAGCTGCAGATACAACATAGCCACCAGGGCACATACAGAATGAGAAAGCACTCCTACCAGAGGGAAGATGAACAGAAAGCTTGTAGGGGGCCGCTCCAAGTACGGGATTGTCCGCCTCAGGACCGTATAGCGACTTGTTGATATGAGACTGAAGATGCTCAATTCTCACGCCCATAGCAAAGGTTTTTCTCTCCATAGAAATACCTTTGTCTTTGAGCATTACATACGTGTCTCTGCTGGAGTGACCAGTTGCAAGAATCATTGTGCGAGTCTTTATGGTTTCAGTTTGAGTTGAGCCGTCTGGATTGGTCTTCTCAACCTGAATTGCAGAAAGAGAGCCATCTGAGGCTCGCTCTAGGGAGGTGAGTTTTGTTCTAAATGCAACGGTTCCACCCGCCTCTTCAATCATTGTGACAATGTTGGTCACAACAGCGGGAAGAACATCACTTCCTACATGGGGTTTTGCATCCCATAAAATGTTTTTCTGTGCACCTGCTTTAACAAAAGTCTCAAGAATAAAGCGGTGAGAAGCACTTTTGGTACCTGTGTTGAGCTTGCCGTCAGAGAATGTACCAGCACCACCAAGACCAAATTGGATGTTGCTCTCAATATCTAGCTGACCCGTTTGGTTATGATGCTCTACCGCTGCAGTTCTTCGTGCTGCATCATCTCCGCGCTCAATAAGCAGGGGATTAAGACCAGCCTTGGCAAGCGTAAGCGCACAGAACAAGCCTGCACATCCCGCTCCTACAACAACGGGACGATTCTCTGAGGGAGCAGGTTGCTTTGCTTTGGGAAGCGTAAAAGCATTTGCCTCAGCAAGCTTGATATGCTTTGCCGCAGGTTTACCTTGAATCTTGTTAAGGAGTTTTTGTTCCGCTGCAAGCCCACCTTTAAGGTTTACGTGGTAGGTAAGGATAAGAACAATATCGTTTCTTTTACGTGCATCAATTGAGCGTTTATGCAGCTCATATGAGGTAACCTCATCCGCAGAGACTCGGAGAGTGCGAAGCAGCGCGTCAAACCCCACCTTTGATTCTTTAGCAGGATGCTTACAAAGAGGAGCAACATGAACTTTAATGTTTAATACTTCCAGCATGTTAGTTGTCCTCTTTCAAAGATTCGTAATTCTGACCAGCGCTTTTTGCGGCGGCCAGACCGGCAACCATACCGCTCTTCCACGCCCACGAGAGGTTAAATCCTCCACATTGAGCATCAATGTCAAGAGCTTCTCCAGCGATAAACAGATCTGGAATGCTGCGCACCTCAAGTGTGTCTGTACTCACTTGTTCAACGGAAATACCACCAACACAGACCTGTGAGACAACTTTGGAAGACGTACCCGTAACGGTAAAGACCACTCTGTGAGCTTTGGCAACCGTAGTTTCAACTGAGTCATCGACTCCCAGGTAAGCGGCAATCTGTGGGTCCAGAAGACCGTCAGTGGTGTGAGCTTCTACAGCTGCTGCAACTTCCTCTTCCGTAAGCTGAGGGAAAAGGTCAATCTCAAGCACGTCACCAGGTAGAGCTGTGCGAGACAAGTTGAAAATCATGATGCCCGAGAGTCCAAATGACCTAAAAAGCAGCTCGCCAGATTCCTGTTTGAGTACAACGCCGTCTCTTACAAGAGCTGCGTGTGCTCGTACGCGCTTTCCATCAAGGCTTGTTGGAGGCTGAGGAGTACAGGTGAGTGCACAGAGTCCAGGTCGCAGTGGGGTGGTCTGTAGCTGAAGACTTTCAGCAAGTTGTGTGGTTGTGAGCCCACCAGTAGCTAGAACTACTGATGAAGCGTGGACCTTGTAGGTTTTCTCGCCAGCAAAGCATTCTTGGAAGGTAACGGTGAAGCCAATGTGCTGGGGCTTTACCGATGTGACTTCTCGTCCCAGGGCAAATTGCACGCCAACTTTTTGGGCTCGCTTGAGCAGCAATGATTGGATGGAGCTTGCTTGCCTGGTAAGAGGGTACATTCTGCCCTCGTCTTCTGTTGCCCAAGCAAGACCGCTGGACCTAAAGAAAGCCAGGATGTCTGCAAGAAACGTGTCCTTGTCTTTGCAGACAGCCTGAACAAACTCTGGATGAGAAAAATTATCAAAGCTCAGATCAGCATTGGTAAAGTTACAGCGACCGCCACCTGTTGCCAAGATGGTCCTGCCGCTCTCCAAAGCTTTTTCAAAGACAACAACGCGCTTGTTGGCGCCAAGAGCTTCGGCAGCAGTGATGGCAGCGCAGAGTCCTGCTGCGCCGCCACCAAGAATTGCAACATCAATGTGGTCTGGCACCAGAAATGCCTGGGCCTGCTTGATACGTTGAGCTTGTGCTGCTTGTCGTTCTTTAACGCGCGTTGTTTGAGCCATAGTAAGAACTACCTTTTGTATTGTGTAAGTGCTGGCTTCTAGAACTTACAGGTCAAGAACGCTTTGTGTAGCGTCAGGGACAAGGCCGTCAGGAAGCTCGGTGCTAAAGGTTCCCTTATCGGCAATCTGCGCAAAGGTTGCATCCATAGGAAGCTGTCCTAAAGGCTTGAGGTTAAATGCTGCTGCGGTCTCGGCAAGCTTTGATGGACCGTAAGGCTCAATGCGCTCATCACAGTGAGGGCAGGTGATATATGCCATGTTCTCAATCAAACCAAGTACAGGTACATGCATCATTTCCGCCATGCGCACTGCCTTGCCCACAACCATCTGAACAAGATCTTGTGGAGAAGAAACAATCACAACACCCTCAACAGGGAGGGACTGGAATACTGTCAGGGCAACATCGCCTGTTCCTGGAGGCATATCAATCAGCAGATAATCAAGGTCGCCCCAGTTGCACTGGCTGTAGAACTGCTGGATAGCACCAGCAACAACAGGACCTCTCCAGAGAACAGGATCGGTCTCGTTCTGAAGCACTAGGTTGGCGCTCATGATCTTGATACCGTTTGCATCCTCGATTGGAATAAGCTGCTCTTCAACGCCATAAGAGCGCTCATCAGAGATGCCAAACATGCGAGGAATTGAAGGTCCGGTAATATCGCCGTCAAGAATACCAACGCGCTTACCTGCGCGAGCGAGGTTAGTAGCAAGAATGCCGGTGACAAAGGACTTACCAACACCACCTTTGCCAGAAACAACGCCAATAACGTGCTTAACGCTTGAGTGCTGATTAAGTTCAAAGCCTGCTGGTGGCTGTGGTTCTTTCTTTTTGCCGTGAAGTGCAGCGTCAATCTCTTTACGAAGCGCCTCACGGTCAATATCTACGTCTGCCATATCTCTCCTTATGTAGCAGTTGTATACAGTAACTACTTAATTCTACCCATAGAAGTTTATGGCAAACGAGATAGCTATAATCTTTTCGGCGCACTTTAGCTGAACGTAGGAGGTTCACATGATTTTCTCGTCAATTAAGAATTTGTCTGAGAATGACTTTGGTCAGAAATATATGGCTTGTGCTGCGGAATTTCTATCAACCCACAATCTGGATGAGCTGCCTTTGGGCAAAACAGAAATTGATGGAGATAACGTATTTGTGAACGTCATGGAGTTTGAGCCTGCTCTTCCTGGCGAGAAGGACTATGAGGCTCATAAGATTTACGCTGATATTCATGTGGTTATTTCTGGCACCGAAAGCATCGCTGTTGCCCCTCTTGAGCAGTGTGTTCTTAAGGGTGAATTTAATTTTGATGCTGATTTTGGTGCTTACACCAATCCTGGAGAAGAGACATGGGTTACCTTGCACGCTGGTGATTTTCTAGTGACACCTCCATCTGATGCTCACAAACCAGGCTGTACGCTGGAGAAATCTGGCTCAAAGCTCAAAAAAGCTGTGATGAAGGTTCGCATTAAATAGGGAAGCGCGCTTGCCGTGTTTTAGCGGCACTATCTTGGGTATACTAGAACATCAGTACGCACAAATTGCATCGGTGTACTGATGTTGTTTTCTGTTGTTTGGCAGTTGGCGCATACAAGAAATACGCATGTCAAACTGGTTATGTGAGGAACTATGGCTTCAAGCAAAATTGCTATCCGTGGTGCACGAGAGCACAACCTGCAAGACATTGATATTGATATCCCTCGTGATCAGCTGGTAGTTATTACGGGACTTTCTGGTTCGGGTAAGTCGAGTCTTGCCTTTGACACCATTTACGCAGAGGGACAGCGCCGCTACGTTGAGTCCCTGTCCAGCTATGCCCGTCAGTTCTTGGGACAGATGGATAAGCCAGACCTTGACTCTATTGACGGTCTTTCTCCAGCTGTATCTATTGACCAGAAGACCACTTCCAGAAATCCTCGCTCTACCGTGGGTACCGTTACAGAAATCTACGACTATCTGCGTCTTCTGTACGCTCGCATGGGCACTCCTCACTGCCCTGAGTGCGGTCGCGTTATTGAGCGTCAGACAACAGATCAGGTTGCCGATAAAATCCTCGAGGCTGGTCAGGGACGCAGAGCTTATGTTTTAGCTCCTGTTGTTTTGGGTCGCAAAGGCGAGTACGTCAAGCTCTTTGAAGACTTGCGCAAAGAAGGATTTTCTCGCGTTCGTGTTGACGGCGTTGTGCGTGAGCTTGATGAAGAAATCACGCTGGGTAAAACGCTCAAGCACGATATTGAGGTGGTTGTCGACCGTATTGTCATCCGTCCTGATTCTTTAGGTCGTATTGTTGAAGGCGTTGAGCAGGCAACTAAGCTTGCCCAGGGCAAGGTAGGCATATTGCTTCTGGCTGATAAATCCAATCCAGAGACTATGCCAGAAGAACTCCTGCAGTATTCACTGGCGCTTGCTTGTCCTATTCACGGTCACTCCATGGATGATCTGCAGCCTCGCGATTTTTCCTTCAACGCTCCTTATGGTGCCTGTCCTGACTGCGATGGTCTAGGAACTCGTAAAATTATCGATGCTGCAGCACTCATTGCAGATCCAAAGCTGTCTGTTTCCGAAGGCGTTTTTGGAAGTCTCTTTGGTCATTCAAACTACTATCCTCAGATTTTGTCTGCAGTCTGCAAACATTTTGACGTGTCTGATACAACGCCTTGGAACAAGCTGCCAAAGAAGGTGCAAGACGCCCTTCTCGGTGGCCTTGGTTCAACTAAGATTCGCGTTGACTACAAAACGCGAGACGGCCGCAATACACACTGGTTTACCACGTTCTCTGGTGTTAGAAAGATTCTTTTTGACAAGTACCAAGAGACCACGTCAGAGAATATGAAGACGCATCTTGAGAAGTACATTCGCGAGATGCCTTGTACAACCTGTCACGGAGCTCGCTTAAAGCCAGAAATTCTTTCCGTTACGGTTGGCGAGAAGAACATCTGGGAAGTCTGTGAACTTTCCTGCAAAGAGTCACTCCAGTTCTTCAAGCAACTGAGTATTACTGACCGTCAAAAAGTCATTGCAGGTCCTATTGTTAAAGAGATTGTGGCAAGGCTGCAGTTCTTGGTTAACGTTGGTTTGGACTACCTCACGCTTTCTCGCGCAGCAGCATCGCTTTCTGGTGGAGAAGCCCAGCGTATTCGCTTGGCAACTCAGATTGGCGCCGGCCTTATGGGCGTCCTCTACATTTTGGACGAGCCTTCCATTGGTCTGCATCAAAGAGACAACAACCGTCTTATTGAGACGCTCAAGCAGCTCAGAGACCGCGGTAATACCGTACTTGTTGTTGAGCACGATGAAGACACTATTCGTGCGGCTGACTACGTTATTGATATGGGTCCCGGAGCTGGTGAGCTTGGTGGTCATGTTGTTGCTGCTGGAACTCCAGAAGAGATCATTAAAAACCCTGATTCCATCACAGGTGCGTATCTCACGGGAAAGAAGCAGATTAGGCTGCCAGAGGCTCGTCGTAAGCCTGGTCGTGGAAAGATTAAGATTACGGGAGCTAGTGCTAACAACCTTAAGAACGTTTCCGCCGCTATCGAGCTGGGTACATTGACAGTAGTTACAGGTGTTTCTGGCTCTGGTAAGTCTTCTTTGGTTACCGATACCCTTGCCCCCGCGCTTACCAACGCAGTTCAGCATTCAAAGCGTGTGGTGGGAGAGTATAAAAAGCTTGAAGGCGTTGATCTTATCGATAAGGTCATTGATATTGATCAGAGTCCTATTGGAAGAACACCTCGTTCTAATCCAGCAACCTATATTGGCCTTTGGGATGATCTGCGCGCATTGTACGCTTCAGTTCCAGAGTCCCGCGCACGTGGCTACTCGGCTGGTCGTTTCTCGTTTAACGTTCAAGGAGGCCGCTGCGAGGCCTGTAAGGGCGACGGTCAGATTAAGATTGAGATGAACTTCTTGCCTGATGTCTACGTTCCTTGTGAGGTTTGCCATGGCAAACGTTATAACCGCGAGACACTAGAGATTCTCTACCACGGCAAGTCCGTCTCTGATGTGCTTGACATGACGGTTCATGAGGCACTAGCGTTTTTTGCAAACATTCCTCGCATTAAGAACAAGCTGCAGACCCTTCACGATGTGGGCCTTGGCTATATTCACCTTGGTCAGCCTGCAACCACGCTCTCTGGTGGTGAGGCGCAGCGTGTCAAGCTTGCAAAAGAACTTCACCGACAGCAGACTGGTAAAACTCTTTATATTTTGGATGAGCCTACAACTGGTCTTCATTTTGAGGATGTCAGACAGCTTATTATTGTTCTTGAACGCCTTGTTGATGCGGGTAATACCGTTCTTGTTATTGAACACAACTTGGATGTCATTAAGATGGCCGATCGCATCATTGACATGGGTCCAGAAGGTGGTGACGGCGGCGGAACCGTGGTTGTTTCTGGTACACCAGAAAAGGTAGCCGCAACTCCAGAAAGCCATACAGGTAAGTTCCTCAAAGAGATTCTTGACCGTGATAATGCACGTCTAGCTGCAGAGAAAAAAGCTCAGAAGAAGCGCGCATAACATGGCGAGAAAAACAGCAAAGGTTCAAAAGACAAATGCCATGAGGGAGCTTGATGCTGCTGGCATTGCGTACGAGTTCCAATCTTATGAGGTGGATGAAGACGTTCCTTCCGGTGAGTTAGGAACTCATATCGCAGAGATGCTTGGAGAAGATCCAGATGCTGCGTTTAAAACACTTGTCTGCGTATCTTCAAGTGGAGAGCATGTGGTGTGCTGCATTCCTGTGGATCAAGAGCTTGATCTTAAAAAGGCTGCAGTTGCCTCCGGTCAAAAGAACCTTTCCATGCTGCCTGTTAAAGAGCTTGAGGGTTTAACAGGTTATGTTCGTGGCGGCTGTACTCCCGTTGGTATGAAGAAGCAGTTTCCCACTATAATTGATGAGACTGCTCAGCTTTTTGAGTTCATTCATATCTCTGGCGGAAAACGCGGACTCAGTCTGACGCTTTCTCCAGAGGATTTAGCTTCATTTGTATCGGCTACGTTTGCAGATATTGTTCGCGAGGTGCACTAGTGGCATATCAGCCCAAACATATGCGACTTTCAGCAGAGTCTTCTGATGGAACCTTGTCTGAAGAAACTCTTAGCGAGGCTCTTAATCAAACCTTTGAAGAGCCTCCTGTAGTTGACAATATTGTTGTTCCAGAGACGTTTCATCAGCCAATTGAGGATGAAGCCTTTGAGCAGATTGTAAGTCAGAAACTCGAAGAGGCTGCTGCTGAAGAGGATAACTCTGAGGCAGATAACAGCTCTGTGTCCGACGGCAACTTCGACGCAGGTAATTCTTATAGTGAAGAGGCTTCTTCAGATGAAGAGGATGTCTCTAAGCAGAAAGATTTGAGTCGTTCTACCTCTATGATGAGCGTGCTTGTTCTGATTAGTCGTATTACGGGCTTTTTAAGAACCTGGGCTCAGGCATTTGCTATGGGTGCAACCGTTCTTGCAAGTTGCTATTCCATTGCAAACACCCTTCCTGACCAGCTCTATGAGCTTGTTGGTGCGGGAATGCTTACCACGGCTTTCTTGCCGGTATATCTCTCTATTAAGAAAAAAGTTGGACAGGATGAGGCAAATGCCTACACTTCCAACTTGCTTTCCATTGTTGTTGTTGCAACTGGACTTGTTGCTGTTCTAGGTTTCTTCTTTGCTGCAGAAGTGGTGTATACACAGTCCTTCTCGGCAGGTGCTGATTTTGACCCAACGCTGGCAGTGTACTTCTTTAGGTTCTTTGTCATTGAGGTTATGCTGTATTGCTTCTCCACCATTTTCTCTGGTGTTTTGAATGCAGAAAGAGACTACCTCTGGCCAGCCGCAGCTCCTATCTTTAATAACTTTGTGACTACGGCATCGTTCTTTGCGTATGCTTTCTTGGTTAACACAAACCCTGAGCTGGGCCTTCTTATTCTTGCACTGGGAAATCCCCTGGGAGTCTTAATTCAGGTTCTGATTCAGGTTCCGTCACTTAAGCGCAAAGGGATTAAGCTCTCGTGGAGAATTAACCTCAAAGATCCCGCACTTAAAGAGACGCTTAAGATTGGTGCACCTGCTTTGATCGTTGTGGTTGCCACGTTTGTAACTATGTCGGTTCAGACAAGTTCGCAGCTCAGCGTTTCCGCATCTGGCGCTTCCATTGCGGCATACGCTCGTCTTTGGTATACGCTGCCATATTCCATTTTGACGGTACCTATTACCACAGCCCTCTTTACCGAGCTGTCTGATAGCTGGGCAAAAGAGAATATGGATCAGTTCAAGAAGGACTTCAAGCACGGTATCAACCAGATTCTTTTCTTTACCGTACCGTTCATGATGTATCTGATGATCTTCTCGATGCCTCTTGTTTCTATTATTGGAGCAAGCAAGTTCACTGAAGATCAGCTGCTGTTAACCCAGCAATTCTTGATTGGTCAGTCTTTAGCCCTGCCTCTGTATGGTATTGGCATGTATCTGCAAAAAGTCTGTTCTGCCATGCGTCGCATGACACTCTATGCTGTTTCTGCAACGCTCGGTTCTGTTGTACAGGTTTTGGTGCTGCTGGTGGGTACTTCTTACTTTGGCATGATGTTTGTAGCAACTACCTCGGCTATCTTCTACGTGGTCATTGACACCATTATGTTGATTAGCCTGCGTAAACATCTTGGTCAGATCGGGCTCAAATCAATGGTGTTTGCGTTTGTACGCTCGGTTGGTTTTGGCCTTGCAGGATCAGCGGCAGCACTTCTGATTATGGTGGGTCTACGCGTCGTTATTGGCGTACCAGATGGACGAGCGCTTTACGGCGTGCTGTATTGCATCTTTGCAGGTATTCCAGCTGTTTTAGTTACCTATGGCTTGGCAATCCTCTTTAAATCACCAGAGTCCGCCATGCTACGTTCACTGGTTTCTCGCGTAAGGTCATAGCATGGCCAAAAGCGGTGCCAGAGGCGGCAAAGATAACTCTCAGAACAATCTTGACCCCAACTATGTGCCTTCGGGGGCACCAGGTCTTGCGCCGTCATTTTCTTCTGAGCCCTCAGATGACCTGGTGTCCATCAGAGAACAGGTTGATCAGGTTCCCACTAATCCAGGTTGTTACCTCTGGAAAGATGGTTCCGGCAAGGTTATCTATGTAGGCAAGGCTAAAAACCTGCGTGCTCGCATGAGGCAGTACGTCACACTACAAGATGACCGTGCTAAGATTCCTTTGATGATGCAGGTCGTACGCAGTTTTGACTACATCGTAGTAGAAAACGAGCACGAGGCTTTGGTGCTGGAGCGCAATCTTATTGCTCAGTATCGCCCGTACTTCAACGTAGACTTTAAAGACGATAAGAGCTATCCCTACATTGCCATTACCGAGTCAGATACCTTCCCAGCAATTAAATACACGCGCGAGAAACACAAGAAGGGGACACGTTATTTTGGTCCCTACACTGATTCCTACGCTGCGCGCCAGACTATTGAGACACTCAGAAAAGTAGTACCTATCTGCTCCGCTACGTGTGTAGAGTGGAAGCGCGCTAAACGTCTGCTAGAAAAAGACCCTGACGGCGCAGCTGTTGCTAATCTGCTGCTGGCAAAGAAGGGGCGTCCCTGTTTTGACTACCACGTAGGCAAAGGTCCTGGTGTGTGCGTGGGCGCCATTGATACCGTTTCCTATGCAAAGAACGTCAGGCAGGTAGAGAACTTCCTCCGCGGAAATCGCTCTGAGATTGTTTCTGAGCTCAAAGACCAGATGCAAGAAGCTGCCGCTGACCTGGATTTTGAGAAGGCAGCTCGGCTCAAGTCCCGTCTGACTTCACTCTCTGATCTTGATGACCGTCAGCAAGTCACATTTCCTACCTCGGTCAACATTGACCTCATTGGCATTTACCGAGAAGAAACTATCTCCGCCGCCTGCGTGTTTGTTGTGCGAGAAGGCCGTACCATTCGCTCAGTTGAGTTTATCCTGGACAAGGGCTTGGACGTTTCTGAGGAAGAGCTGGTCTCGGGCTTCTTGAAGCGCTACTACGATGAAACCGCTGACATTCCTGCAGAAGTCAACCTGCCCATCGATCTTCTCGACGCAGAGGTTTTGTCCGAGTGGCTGACGCAAAAACGAGGTCACAACTGCGTGCTTCACCACCCACAACGTGGCGAGAAGTTCCGTCTTCTCCAGATGGCTTCTGCTAACGCTCGTCATGCATTAATGCGTCACATGATTCGCACGGGTTATGCTGACGACCGTACTAACCAGGCGCTCCTTCAGCTCGAAAGTGCGCTTGCACTTGACGCACCGCCACTGCGCATCGAGTGCTTTGATATCTCTACGCTTCATGGCAACTTTACCGTTGCATCGATGGTGGTCTTTACTAACGGAAAGGCTGATAAAAGCCAGTATCGTCGCTTTAAGATCCGTGCTGAGCTTGATGAAGCAAACGACTTTGTCTCAATGACAGAGGTCCTAGGCAGAAGGTATAGTCCGGAGCGCATGGCAGACGAACGCTTTGGCTCACGACCTGATTTGCTGGTAGTTGATGGTGGTAAGCCACAGCTGACCGCCGCTATCAATCAGCTTAACGAGCTAGGCTTGGATATTCCTGTCTGTGGCCTTGCCAAGTCTGATGAGGAAGTCTTTGTGCCTTGGGACGACACACCAATTGTTTTGCCTACAGGATCGGCTTCTTTGTATTTAATCAAGCAAGTCCGTGACGAATCTCACCGTTTTGCGATTACCTTCCATCGTGAGCTTAGAGATAAGGCAATGACCGTCTCCATTCTGGATGAAATCCCTGGTGTGGGGCCTAAACGTAAAAAAGATATCATGCGCCATTTTGGTTCTTTTAAGCGCCTAAAGGCTGCAAGTGTTGAGGGTATCTCTCAGGTAAAAGGTGTTTCTGTGAACTTAGCAGAAACTATTTATGAAGAACTCAAAGCTTGGGAAGAATCCTCTATGACTGTACATGAGAAGTTAGATGCAAGGGGAGGAATTCATGAGTAAAACAGCAGACGAGAAGATCTTGGCACTGGTCAATCCTGAGTATATGAAGCGTATTCCATTCTTTGTTCGTGGTCATGCAACAAGCAAGTCTTGCGAATATATTGCTCGGGAGTACCCAGAGCTTTACACTGCATTTGAGGATGAGCCTAGTGCTCAACAAGTTGAAGAGATGGCAAAGATTATCAACGAGCTCTTTGAGCAAAGGATGAAGAAGCACAATCTCTAAAATCAAATCAAACAATAGAGTTATTTGTTTTTCAAATATCTAGTATGTGAAATACTTACTAGTGTTGTGTATTTTTTTGCATTTAACATTAAATTTATCCCGATAACAGAATAAAACTTTTGAGTCTTACATTCTTTTTATTTATTATTAGTTGATAGATACCTTTTTAGTGTTTGGAGGGTATTTTGAAGAATAATAAATTGCGCTTTAGCCTTATTGCTCTATTCCTAATCTTTTGTGTCTTTTTTACGCCAATCCAGGTTTCCGCAAGAGATATTCCTTTAAAGAAGGTTGAAGAGCTTACCGCTACTATAATTCCAGAGCTTCTAAGCGTGAATAATATTTCTACTGAATCAAACGAATATGAGTTGCGAAACTACATACCTGAATATATATATTCGCCAAATGGTCTAATTGAAAGGCCGGTAGTCTATTTCCCGGTGTATTCAAATGGAACTGTAGTCGCAAAGATTGCTGGCATTTATGATTCGATTAATAATGGATACGCCTACTGTTCTTCAATAGGTTCGGTTGAAATTTTAAATATGTCGACACAATATTTCTCTAAAGGTGTGTATGTCGATATAAATGATGATTGTTTTTATACTGATGGAAACACATTTATCTCAATGACCTCAGGTGAGATATTGAGCATTAATGAGTTCGATGAAGGTGTCCAGAACATTCTAAAGGACTTCTTTTTAACGTTTGATTGGACAACCTTATCTCTGTATAAATCAGAGTGTAATAATTCAGTATGTAGAGTTCAGAGTTTTGATTCAAATAAAGTTCTTATAAAGTTGTTAAGTTATTGCAAAGGAAATGGTCTAATTTCTGAAGGATATTCGTACAGATAGCGGAATTACGTCTTACAAACTTGACAGTCTTTCTTTGTTGAGCTAGTTACAAGATAAAGAAATAGCAAGATTAGATGGTGTTGTGTATGAATTTGACCAAAGAGGTATAGCTAGAAAAGTAACAAACTCAAATATCATTTCAGTGCCAAATGGCGAAAGCAGTTCTAATGAGGTGACAGCAGATGAAGCGTAGAAAAAGAGTTATAAAAGGTCTGTCATTATTGGTAGTTCTTGTTGTTTGCGGTTTGCTGATAAATAACCGGTTTTTTAAGTTGAATACTATGAGGCTACCAGAGTTAAAAAAGCAGGCAGCTCAGTATGTTGTGCAACAATATAATGCTTGTAAAAACGGTTCAAAGTCAGATTTTACTTCTGTTGATAACATTAACTTGGAAGATACAGAGATTGCTGGCCCGTTTTTGGGCGTTAGCAAAGATGGCCCAGTAGTAATGAACATAACGCTCTATTGGACAATAAGTTCTCATGGAGTTCTTATTGGAACTGTTGAGCAAGATTTGGGAGTCTTTGCTATAAGTGCATACACAGGATCTTCATCAGAATTGTGGATTCAAACAAGAAATGCTGGATTGCTGCAAGAAATGAATAAGCAAAAGCTACCGTGCTTGGTTTGGGAAGTTGCAGGAACAAATGGATGGCCTCCAAGCTATCAATCAGATGGTTATTATGGCCGCTATAGTCCAGCTGACGGAGATTTCGAAATTATAAAAGAAGATAGTCATGTATCGGAAATTATTAGCTTCCGATTAGGGGAAGAACACTTGGACTTTATGGCAAATCCTGAACGAATCCTGGATTTAACCAAGTAATTTTGCGGCGTTTTCGATGTTCTAAGACAAGAGTCAGTTAAGTGAGGTGACTGATGATGAAGCGTAGAAAAAGATTTATAAAAGGTCTGTCATTATGTACCGACCCCCAAAAGTTAGACCAAAATCTAACGATTAGGAGGTCGGTATTT
>CAUTUQ010000008.1:0-62709 GCA_963542025.1 uncultured Atopobium sp.
TTCGTCTACACATTTGAACAAGTCCATAATCACCAAGCTTACGCTGTTCCCAAGCGGGAGCAAAAATATTATCTTTGGTGCTGTAAATTCATTGTTAGTCTTAACAGGGATGATGCAGCTACCTTAACTCTCTCTTGTACCCGTAAACACAAAGTCGCGGTTAGCAATGTGGGCGATACCTTGAATGGTGTCGCCCTCAACGGAGCCACCGACGGCAAAGATAACGGGGCCCACAAAAGACTCAAGCTTGCCGCCAAAGGTAAACGAGTTGTCGGTAACCTTGCCGTTCTCAATATCAATTTGAACACCCATGGCAGTCAGAGAGCCAGTGAGTTTCTCGCCAGAGGTAATGAGGACAGCGGTACCCTCTTTGGCTCCAACGGGAGAGTCCATTTGAATCTTGTATGTTCCGTCAATCATGATGCCTCTATTCTATCCAGACGTTATACCTGGTGTTTTGTTGGTTTGCAGCCGGTGGTTTTGCTGGAGCTCGGTCGGGTGATTGCATTGGAGACGACCGCTGAGCTGCGTTAAAACCAGCTGCTTTGCACGCCTCTATTCTACCCAAGAAATGTGAGGAGTAGATGTGGTTTCCTGCCAAGGGATGATTTGTAGGATTTAAATAAAAGTCGAAAATTTTCCGAACGAATGTTTGACGGAGAGTTTCTGGGGTATAGGGACGGTAGATAAATCGCGCGGCACTTCTCGCCACGCTTGTAGAAAGGAACGTCCTATGGACATTTCACAGGTTAAGAAAGTTGTAGTTGCTGGCGGCGGCGTTTTGGGAAGCCAGATTGCATTTCAGACCGCTTATCGCGGCTATGAAACCGCCATTTGGCTGAGGTCAGAGGCTTCAATTGAGCGCGCTCGTCCAAAGATTGAGCACCTCAGAGAGGTATATCTGAACACCCTCGAGGCTATGAAGACCAATCCAAAGGCTTATGCGTACGGCCTTATTGCTCAGGATGAGATTACTCCAGAGAAGCTCGATCAGCTTAAAGAGCAGGTAGAGCGTGCATATAGCAATCTCAAGCTCACTTCTGATTGGGACGAGGCTTTTGGTGACGCTGACTTTGTCATCGAGTCCGTCGCAGAGAATCCAGAGCAGAAGACTGAATTCTACACTGAGCTGGCTAAACACCTGCCCGAGAAGACCATTGTTGCAACCAACAGCTCAACCATGATTCCAAGCATGTTTGCTGCAGCTACTGGTCGCCCTGAGAAGTACCTGGCTCTCCACTTTGCTAACGAGATTTGGCGCAACCCAATCGGCGAGGTCATGGGTCACGCAGGCACCGCTCAAGAGAACTTTGACATGGTCGTTGCTTTTGCGGCAAGCATTCGCATGATTCCGGTCAAGGTTCTGAAGGAGCAGCCTGGCTACCTGCTTAACTCCATGCTGGTACCTCTTCTGGTCTCCGCTGAGCAGCTTTGGGCCAACGGCGTCGGCGACGTCGAGGACATCGATAGGGCTTGGCGCATTGGCACCGGCTCGCCAAAGGGTCCGTTCCAGATCCTGGACATCATTGGCCTGGTCACCGCATATAACGTTGGTCTGATGAATCCTGCGGCTAAAGACCCAGAGTCCGTACAGGGTCGCATTGTTGCGCTTCTCAAAGAGAAGATCGACAAGGGCGAGACTGGCGTAGCTGCTGGTAAGGGCTTCTACGAGTACAAGTAAGACGCGTACAGGTAGAAAGCGATTTCAACCCGGCATCCATTTCGTGTGGATGCCGGGTTTTTTGTGCGAAAACGCTGCTAGTGGACGGGGTTTCTCGCCAGGCTGCGGGAGCTGGACGCGAGCTCGGCGGGAAACGAACGTGCACCTAGCAGGCGCCTGATTTCTGCAAAGAATCTGTAAATTTTGCCTAAAAGCATCAAAGAATCTGTGGATTTGCCTGATTTTGCAAAAGAATCGGTAACTCAAATACAGATTCTTTGCACTTTTCAGGCGGGCCTTTTGAACTCAAAGTTGCTTTTCATGGGCGCTCTTCGTGGAGCCTGATTTTCTCGCCATGTCTGAACGTTTTGCCGGAAAAGTGCACCAAGTCTGAGTGGTTTTGCCGGTTTTTCTAGCCATGTCTGAGTAAATTTACTCAGACATGATGCACTTTTCAGGCGGGATGAAAGCACACGATCCGGTGGCTCTACAAATTTTCAGCTACAAAAAGCCCTTCTCGCCAGATGACGAGAAGGGCTTTGCTAGTAAGTCAGTGTTCCGGAGCTCGAAGAGCTTACTTCAAGAAGTCCTTGACGGATGCGAGGACGCTTGAGGTATCCAGGCCGTATTTAGCAAGAACCTGAAGTGCGGGTCCGGACTCACCATAGGTGTCCTGAACGCCAATGACCTTGACAGGAACAGGAGCGTTCTCTGCAAGAGCCTGGCAAACCGCACTGCCCAGACCACCGATAACGGAGTGTTCCTCAATAGTCACAACCTTGCCGGTCTTTGCTGCAGAAGCGGTAATCAGCTCAGTATCCAGAGGCTTGATGGTGTGAATGTTGATAACCTCAGCGTTGACACCCTCTGCTGCTAGCTGCTCTGCAACCTCAAAAGCCACAGGAACCATAAGGCCACAAGCTACCAGCGTAACGTCAGTGCCCTCCTTGAGGACAATGCCTTTGCCCAGCTCAAAATGATAGTCAGGGTTGGTGTTGAAAACAGGAACAGGGAGGCGGCCGAAGCGCATGTAAACAGGACCGTCATGGTCGTAAGCGGCCTTAACAGCAGCCTCAGCCTCAACAGCGTCGGATGGGATGATGACCGTCATGCCAGGAATGGTGCGCATAACTGCAATATCCTCATTGCACTGGTGAGTAGCGCCGTCCTCTCCTACCGAGAGGCCTCCGTGGGTAGCGCCAATCTTGACGTTGAGGTGAGGATAACCCACCGAGTTTCTGATCTGCTCAAACGCACGACCAGACGTGAACATTGCAAACGAAGTTGCAAAGACCTTGTGACCCGTAGCTGCAACGCCAGCTGCCATACCAATCATGTTGGCCTCAGCGATTCCGCAGTCCACGAACCTCTCAGGATACTCCTCGCCGTACTTGCCGGAACGAGTTGCCTCTGCCAAGTCAGCATCAAAGACGAGAAGATCGTCGTGCTCTTTACCAAGCTCTACCAGGGCTTTTCCGTATGCCTCTCTGGTGGCAATTTTCTGTACGTCTGCCATGTTATGCCACCTCTCCCTCAAGCTCTTTCATAGCCTGCTCGTATTGTTCCTGGTTAGGAGCCTTGCCGTGCCAGCCTACCTGGTTCTCCATGAAGGAGACACCCTTGCCCTTTACAGTGTGGGCAACGATAACGGTCGGCTGACCCTTGACGGTGCGAGCTTCAGCAAATGCAGCTGCAAGCTGGTCAAAGTCGTGTCCATCTGCCACCTCTATGACGTGGAATTTGAACGCCTTGAACTTCTCGCCAATTGGCTGTGGCGTGTTGATTTGATCAAGCGAGCCATCGAGCTGCAGGTTATTGTTGTCAACAATAAGCGTGAGGTTATCAAGCTGGTGGTTACCCGCAAACATGGCAGCCTCCCAAACCTGACCCTCTTCGATTTCGCCGTCGCCCAGGAGCGCGTAGACGCGATAGTCCTTGTTGAACTTCTTACCGGCCAGCGCCATGCCAACAGCGGTGGAAACACCTTGGCCCAGGGAGCCGGTACTCATGTCAACGCCAGGTGTGTCGTTCATGTTGGGGTGACCCTGAAGGCGCGAGTTGAGCGCGCGGAAGGTCTTGAGCTCCTCCTTGGGGAAGAAACCGCGCTCAGCCAAGACGCCGTAAAGCGCTGGGGTAACGTGACCCTTTGAGAGAACAAAGCGATCCCTGCAGGGGCAGTTAGGCTTGGTGGGGTCTACGTGCATCTCCTTGAAGTAGAGATACGTCAGGATTTCTGTTGCAGAAAGCGATCCACCGGGATGGCCGGATTTGGCCGTAAAGACCTGCGTGAGAATGCTTTTACGCACCTCACGAGCAACCTGTTTAAGGTCGACGTCCATGTAATTTCCTTTCATGTGCTGCGTTCGGGCGGGCGCGAGTTCGCGCGGTTTGCGGATGCGCGCGTGCGCGCGGGTGCGCTGCGTGCGGTGCGCTGCGTGCGGGCTCGCGCTGCTTACAGACCGAACTTCTCGGTAAGCTTCTCTTTCATCTCGTCCTTATCAAGAATATTGGAGAGCACGATCTTCTCGTCCTCTGGAATATCAGCGATAAAATCCTCGAGGTCGCGAGCAACAATGAAGAGGTCAGCTGCACCAGGAGTAACGTCGGAAACGGTTGAATGCTCAACCTCAACGCCACTTACGCCCAGCTCGTTTAGGACGTCCTGGATCTGCATCTCAACCATAAGGCTGGAGCCAAGTCCACTTCCGCAACAGCAAAGAATCTTCTGGATAGCCATAAGAACCCCTTTCAATTTGCCACGTACGATATGTGGGTTTACGTGGGTAAAAAGTCGGACCCCATCCAAGGACAAAGCCCGACCTAGATATCTAAATTCTACTCGCAATGTCTGCAGCTTCTTCGATGTTTAGCTGCAAATCTGCGAACGGATTTTTACTCGGCCTTCTTCTACTCGGCCTTCTTCTCCTCTACCTTCTTAGGAGCAACAAGGTTGAAAAGGATTGGGAGGCAGAAGCAGACAACGCAGATGCCGGTAAGGACTGCACCCTGGACGTTCAGAGCAACGTTACCAAAGATCAGAGCCATGATGGAGAAGTCGGCATCGGAGAAGGTAGCGGAAGTGAAGCCCATGAGGGTGAAAACTGGCATGCACAGTGCAGGTAGGAAGGTAATGAGCAGGCCGTGGACAAAGGCGCCGGCGATGCAGCCCTTGATGCCGCCCTCTGCGTTACCAAAAACGCCTGCGGTTGCGCCGCAGAAGAAGTGAGGAACAACGCCTGGGAGAATCAGAGCAATAGCTGCGACCTGTGCGTTAATGACACCCAGGATAAGCAGGCCCAGGATGCCGCCGACGAAAGAGCTCAGGAAGCCGATAATAACGGCATTTGGAGCATAGGTGAATGCGATTGGGCAGTCGATTGCAGGCTTTGCACCAGGGACAAGCTTCTGAGCAATGCCCTTGAATGCAGGAACAATCTCGCCAATGATCAGACGGACACCGGACAGAATGATGTAAACACCACCAGCGAAGGAAAGGCCGCGGGTAAGTGCCCAAACAATCCAGTTAGTGGTGGTCTCGGTGCCAATGTTCAGCAGGTCGCCAAGGTGCTGGAGGCCAGCGTACTGTGGGTTAGAAGCAAACTCTGCAGCGGTAGTTCCTGCAGGTACCAGGGCTAGAAGGCCGCGGCTAACAGCAACGCCGGTGATAACCAGGAACATGATAATCATGGTCAGACCAATAGAAACGGTGTTGTCGCGCAGGAAGATAAGGCGCTTGGAGAACTTGATATTCTCGGTGCTATTCTCGCGATCAGAAGCAAAGAGCTTGCCAACCATACCTGCAAGCCAATAACCAGCGCCGCCGAAGTGACCAAGTGCAACGGAATCGCTGCCGGTGACCTTGCGCATAGTTGGCTGGCAGTATGCAGGAGACAGAACCATAATCAGCGCAAGCAAGCAAGATCCGGAGATGTAGAGCATCCAGCCTGACAGGCCGCCAACGTGCAGAATGATGGCGAGCATAGCTGCCATGTAGAGGGTGTGGTGGCCAGTGAGGAAGATGTAGTTAAAGCGAGAAAAACGTGCAAGGACAATGTTCAGGACCATGCCAATGCACATGATGATTGCAGTTGCCTGACCAAACTCGCCCAGTGCCAGAGAGACAACGGCCTCGTTGTTTGGTACAACGCCCTGCATGTCAAAGGCGAAGTTGAAGATCTCGCCAAAGGCAAGGAGGGATCCAGTCTGCAAGAAACCTGCACCTGCAGAAAGAACAAGGAAGCCAACGATAGTCTTGAGGGTACCCTTGATGAGGTCCTCAATTGGCTTTCCCTGGAGCGCCAAGCCTAGCAAAGCAACAAGGCCAACTAGAATGGCTGGTGTTGATAACACGTTTACAAAAAACTCAACAACAGGCATATAAACCCCTTTCAACAAAACACGTGTGTACAAGCATGTAGGTACGACGGTGCGCGCGTTGCCTTAAACGTAGTGCTCTTCGTCTGATTGTAGCCTACTTGTGTTTATTTTGTGTCGATTTATTTATTTTTTTATAGGTCTAAACGTTCACAATGTTCATTTGATTGCAAAATGAAGCTCAAAACAGTGAGGAAGTGTACTCATGGCGCTGTCATGTAGATTTTTGAGGAACGATTGATACAAGGTCCGGGCGATTATGTGTCCGCCTAACCAAAAGCGTATAAACAGCCTTGGATATGCAGGGAAACTAATCAAGAAATTGATATGACGGAAAGTGGTGTCTGATTTGGGTAAAAAACCCGTTTAGTTGGAGATTTATTTTCTAGTTCGGCGTTTTGGCACTTACGTTTTCCCAGTTGAGTTTTCCCATAAAAGTTTCAATCAAATTTGACCGAAAGTTTACGCTGGTAGATGACCTGCATAGAATGCATACGTTTTTGTATATTCCAACTAAACGCATTTTTTACCACTTTGGGTTCCAAAACGCCTATTTAACGACACAAAATGACGAAAGCTCACTGATTATCAGGAAAAATGGTCGGGTTGACTGGATTTGAACCAGCGACCTCTCGGTCCCGAACCGAGTGCTCTACCAAGCTGAGCCACAACCCGTTATGTTTTGCCTCGTCCGATGGGATAAATCCATCAAACATTTGCCGCTCTATGTTACCACTACAACTTGCAGGTGGTGGAGAAGCCTCGCCAACCTTTTGCTTGAGCGGCGGCTGCAATTGCGTCGGCAGCATCCTGTGATTCGCAAAGCGCAAAAGAGCTGCTACCTGAGCCGGAAACCTGAGCGCCAAGAACTCCAAGCTGCACCTTTAGCCACTCCTCTACCTCGGCCACCTGTGGTTTTAGCGATTTTGCTGCTGGCGCAAGATTGTTGAAGAGAAGGCCTGCTACCTGCTGGATAAGTTGCTCATCTGCAGTGGCTTGATCGCTGGTAACATCCTGACCAGCGTCACGCAAAAGTGCGGACAGATTCTCGTAGGACTCCAGTGCAATTGGCGACGCATCAAACTGGTCGTATGCCTCTTTGGTAACAACACCTGTTTCTGCTGGTAAAACAATGGCAAGAGGAGCGTCAACGGTGGACGCATAGGTTTCTACCAGCGTATCTCCTGCACCCAGCATAAGCGATGGCTGTGGGTCTAAGAAGAACGCAACGTCAGCGCCCACAGCCTTGGCTACCTCAACTACCAGTGGATCTAGCGGATCAACACCCCAACGCTGGGCAAGCAAATATAATGTTGCAGCAGCGTCAGCAGACGATCCACCCAGACCGGCCTTCTCGGGAATGTGAACCTGTACGTCAATGGAAACATCTGGGGAAATGCCCAGCTTATTGGCGAGAAGAACCGCGGCCTTCCAGGTTGTTGTGCGCTCGGGCAACACGCAGAGCTGCGGCTCATGCGTAACCGTAAGCTCCGGCGCGTCATCGACAACAACTGTGTCGTATAGCGCAACAGGAACCATGAGTGAATCTACTTTATGGTATCCTCGCTGGTCTTTCTGAGTGTGAATGCCCAGGTGAAGGTTGACCTTGCAAGGAATCTGAATGATTTGGCGTCCAAAATTGGACAACGAGGCAGCCATGAGAGTAAGCCTAGCCAGAGAAGATTACGCTTCTGGACTATTCTTCAAACTCGAAGTCAAACAAACGCTCACCGGTCTCAAAATCAAAAAGCTCAACAGTGCCGGTCAGGACGTCAACGTACTGGTAGGACTGACGGGCAGTGCGACCGCGGCGCTCGCCAACCTCAACGATGAAAAGAGATGGATGGGCCATAACCAGGGTACCTGTGCGCTCAACAATACGAGAACGGCCCATGTTGGCCTTGACCTTGAGTTTTTGGCCCTGAAGTGAGCTGAGCTTCTCGTGAATCTCGTCTACACGATTAACTGGTGGAATCTCGTTTTCCATCAATCCTCCAAGTCAATCAGTACGTTTGCGATGCGACACGTTGTGGAGTGTCGGAGATTTGTACCGGTCGACAAACAATAGTCAGAATTTCCGAAACTCCACTATACGAGGTAGAAAATAAAATCTCAAGGTTTTACGACAAATGTCACGGGAACAACATCAGTCGATCGGTCAGGTTTGCGTCAAGATCGCGAGAAGATCGTGTCAGGTTCGCGTTAGATTTGCGTCAGGTTGGCATCGGACTTGCAACGACAGCGCGTCAGAACCCCAACAAATTTATGACAAATAGGGGTCCTCTGATAAAATTAGTAACTAACTTCAAAACACAAGGAGGCCCAATGACTGAGACTCTGGGATATGCCATCAGTAAGACCTGGTATATCGTGCTTATTTTTGTTGCTCTTGCTATCGGAATCGCATTCCTTTCCAAAAAGAAATCATCTAAAGCTCTTGTTGCTTTATCAGCGCTTTGCCTGGTATTTAGCGTAGGGTCGTTCGCATTTGGTGGATTGACTGTTTCTGAAGCACAGTCCAAAGGCGCTTCATCTGAACAGCTCAATTCCATGAACCTTATCGAGCTTGTCCAGGCTAACCAAGCCGCACCAGCTCAGACCTCTGTTAATGACGTCAACGAGCTCTACAACAAGATGGTTTATGTCTATCAGTACGGCTCGCCTATCGCGCAGTCGCTCGCGAGCGACAATCCCTTTGTTCATCATGATCTACCTTGGGTAGCAGCGACTCTTCCTGAACTGAAGAAGCTGCTCGACAAAAACGAAGTAGTCTACGTGTCAACAAACAGTCAGATTTTCAAACAGTTGCACATTAACCCTGGTGAAAACGCCGTCGAGCCTTTTATATTCTTTGTTACTTCGGTCAATCCAGCCGGTAGAGTTTTCCCACTTTCAACTGGTGATATGTCTCGTGTTGGCAAAAAAGATGGCGATAAAATCACGATTGGTGACAATCTTGAGTTTACGCTTCGCACGGTTCATACCAATAACGGCGACTATGTGCTTGGCCTTAACTACCAGGTCCTTTTTGCTCTCAGTCGTTACTTCAAGGACTATTAATATTTTCTGAGCATCACTAAACGTGCACGTACAGCGCTTACGCACGATAAACTGCTACAAAAAACTCCCATTCACATGAATGGGAGTTTTGTTTTTTCTCGGCAGATGCTTTTCGAGGCTTTTTGGAGACTTTAAGAAGCTTTGGGTCAACCAGACTTTACTCAGCTGGGCAGAGCGAGAGGGCGGCCTCGTCAGCAATAACGGTGCAGTTAGTATGAAGCTGTAGGATAGAGGCTGGGCACTGAGGCGAAACGTTGCCGTAGCACATGTCGTAAACAGCCTTAGCCTTGTCCTCGCCGCTAGCGACAATCAGAATGCTGCGCGCGAACATGATAGTCTGCGTACCCATGGTGTAAGCCTGACGAGGGACGTCCTCCATGCGCTCGAACAGTCGGCTATTTGCCTGAATAGTGCTTTCGGTGAGGTCAACGCAGTGCGTACCCTTGGAGAAATGGTCGTCAGGCTCGTTGAAGCCAATGTGACCGTTGTGACCAATACCAAGAAGCTGCAGGTCAGGATAGCCAGCCTTAGCAACAAGCCTATCGTACTCGGCGCAAGCTGCCTCGACATCAGGATTAGAGCCGTCGGGCACATGGGTATTCTCAAGATCAATATTTACCAGGTCAAAGAGGTTTTTGCGCATGAAATAGTGATAGCTCTGAGGATCATCGTGAGAAAGACTGCGGTACTCGTCAAGGTTATACGTAGAAACCTGCGAAAAGTCCAGGTCTCCCCTCTTGCACCAATCAGCGAGCTGAGCATAGGTACCAATTGGCGTTGAACCAGTTGCCAGGCCAAGGACGCAATTTGGCTTCAGAATAATTTGTGCAGAAATGACATTTGCGGCTTTTCTGCTCATGTCCTCGTAATCGCGGGTACGAACAATCCTCATGTCTACCTCCAAGACAGAAGTCACAGTTACATTTAGTTTAACATTTGAAGCAAGCAAAAAAGTAACCGGTCGGCGAGAAGAACAAATATCTCGCTGACCGGTTTTGACCTGTTATATGGCGTGTCTCTGTCGCTAATCTGTCGCGCTTCTGACATGAAACCGACGCAAATCTGACGCGGCGGTAGTTTTCTGTCTGGAATCTGTCAGGAATCTGTCGCGATTCTGACGTGAGTCTGACATAGCGGCAGTTATCTGTCAGGAATCTGACACGAGTCTGACGCAGAGTCTACGTCGCCTATCTCTGAATCTGCCTGGAAAGATTCTGCAGAGCGTGGAAACGGTGAGAGATAGCGTTCTTCTCGTCAGGCTCAAGCTCTGCCATGGTTTTACCTGGAGCATCCTCTGGCCAGAAGAGTGGGTCGTAGCCAAAGCCATTGTGACCCTTTGGCTCGTGGCCAATAACGCCCTCGCAGTCACCCTCTCCTACCAGCACAGATCCGTCTCTATAGACCAGAGCAACGGTAGAGTGGAAGCGAGCAGTGCGGTCCTCATCAGCAACGTCGGCAAGCTCAGCCAAGAGCTTCTGATTGTTTGCAGCATCATTTCCATGCTCGCCAGCATAACGAGCGGAATAGATTCCAGGAGCTCCGTCCAGAGCATCAACGCAAATGCCGGAGTCGTCTGCAATAGCTGCCACGCAATCTATCTCGTCAAGTGCAGCCATTGCCTTAATCAGAGCGTTGTCACGGAACGTCTGGCCGTTCTCCTCTGGATCAGGGAAATCGCCCAGCTGACCAAGCGCTACAAAGCTTATACCAGGCATTACCTTAGAGAGGATAGCCTCAATCTCAACAAGTTTGTGAGTGTTGCCCGTTGCAACTACCACGGTTGTATTTGGATCAAAGTTCACAGCGTTAGAACCCTGATTTTCACTGTTTTGACTCATGGTTACTCCCTAAATCCAGTCACTTGATTTTGCAGGTCAACAAGGTGAGCGATGCCAGCTTGACCAAGGTCGAGCAGCTGGTTAAGTTGCTCGCGATCAAACGGACCGCCCTCGCCTGTTCCTTGCACTTCAATTATCTGTCCTGTTTCTGTTCCGACAAGGTTCATGTCAATGTCAGCGTGAGAATCCTCGGGATAGTCAAGGTCCAGCAGTGGCTTACCATTCACATAGCCCATAGAAATCGCAGCTACCTGACCTGTGAGAGGAAGTCTGGGGAGAATGTCCTTCTCGACAAGTGAATAGAGAGCATCGTGGAGTGCCACCCATGCGCCAGTGATGCTGGCGGTTCTGGTGCCACCGTCTGCCTGAAGCACGTCGCAGTCCAGCGTGATGGTGTACTCGCCCAGGCGGTTGAGGTCAACAACGGAGCGCAACGAGCGACCGATGAGGCGCTCAATCTCCATGGAGCGACCCTTGCGGTTGGCGCGCTCTCGCTTGGTGCGACGGTTGGTTGACGCGGGTAGCATAGCGTATTCTGCTGTGACCCAGCCCGCGCGAGAACTGCGGCGCCAGGCGGGAACGCCTTCCTCGACGGTAGCGGTGCACAGGACGCGCGTATCACCAAACGTGACCAGGCACGATCCGTCAGCGTTCTTCATAACGTTGCGCTCGAGGGTGACGGGGCGCATCTGGTCCCACGTGCGGTCGAACGAGCGCACGAGCTCCGTGGCGGCGATGGTCTGCGCGGCAGCGTCGGCCTGCGTGGCGGCGTCGGCCTGTGCGGCAGCGTCGGTCTGCGCGGGTTTCTCGCCAGAAAACGTGCTTTCTACCTGGTTATTCATTGCACTCCTAAGAAAAAACGCGACACCCGAGGGCGCCGCGTGAGGTTCCATGGTGGGCGATGAGAGATTTGAACTCCCGGCCTTGTGCGTGTAAAGCACCTGCGCTAGCCGCTGCGCCAATCGCCCGTGACTGTAGAAGTTTATCACAGCTTCCACAATTCTTAAACAGCAATTATGAATTCACAGGTTTCAGTTGTTCAACTTCAGCGCGGACCGCCACGCCATCTAGCTGAGCGAGTGGTGTTGACGTCTGTTTTGCCAGAGCACATGCCGTGCCCATAGCATCTCCCATATCAGTGACCGTTGGAATAATGCGAACACTTGCCTGCATCAAAAACGTCGTAGAGATGCAGCGACCAATAACTCCCAGGTTATTGATGTGTTTGGTGACCATCGACCGGAATGGAATCTCGTAATAGTCACCCTGCTCGTAGGTGTTTTTGTGGAAGAGTCCGCCCTTATTGGAGTGAACGTCAATGTACCAATCGCCGCGAACAAGACCGTCGTCAAATCGAGCCTGGTTGACGTAATCTTCCTCGGTAAGCATTGTCTGACCTTCAACACGCCAGCTCTCACGAACACCTAACAATGAAGCCTGCTCCATAAGGTAGCTTTGCTCAAATCCAGGCATCATGCGCTGTAAAAACGTAACTAGTCGGCGAATGCGAGCGTGCGCCTCAACTGTTGCGTTAGAACGCGCGGCTCCCGAGGTGTTTGTACGCATGCTTGCAATATGCGGACAGTTTAGCGCCATGCAACCTGGCTTTCCAGGAAGCGAGAAAATCTGGTAATAGCGCAGGTCCTCTTCTTCAAGAATGCCTGCTTCAATTCCCTCACGGAACTTTGGCTCCAGCTTAAAATTCTTACCTGCAACCATCGCAGACTCAAAGAAATATCCTTCGACCAATGGCGAGAAGTGATCATCAAGTGAGAGCACGTAATCTCTATAGCGCTCAACATCAATTCCGCCCATGGTAAAACGCAAGCTACAAACCTGGTTAACGCCATCCTCATCACCAGCTGCAACTGGTACACCAGCAGCTCTGGACAAGACTGCATCACCCGATGCGTCAATCCACGTTTGAGCAGCTACTGCAATCAAACCTTCTGTTGAGGCGAGAATAGCGTGCGTGATGGTTTTCTCGTCATCTGCATCAGACAAAACTGCAGCTACAAGAGACGTGTCATAGAGGATTTGTCCACCTTTAGTGGTGTAGAGCTGCTCATACACTTCTCCCAAACGCTCAGGAGCAAACCAGATCATGGTTGTGTAATCATCGCGCGTAGCGTCACCTGAAGCCAAGAGCTGCTGCTCGATGGCAGAAAGAACTGGTAGATGACGCACATATGACGGCATCATGGGGCACACAAGCGCTCGTGTAGCAGAGCCTCCAAGTAGATTTGACTTGTCCACAATAAGTGTAGAAAGGCCCTCGTTGACGCAGCGAATTCCACAGGCAGATCCAGAAACGCCGCCGCCAATAATGACCACATCAAAACTTCCAACAACAGGAATCTGTAGGTTGTTCCAGGTAATCTCTTTATGATTCATTGTTTCCTCCTGTGCCAGAAATGTTATGTAGCAATTCGTAGTAAGTATTGGTAAACGCATGTGCTGCAATTTCAGATAGTGCGTGAATGCCTGTTTTTCCCAGCTTACAAGGACCAATAGTAATAAGCGGAACGGTGTATTCTTTACTGGTTAATCCAAGTCGCGTCGTCTCCAAGACATGAAAAAACTCATGCATCAGAATGAGATTTTGAGCTTCATGCGGCTCAAGTTGATTTTGCTTTGCCCACAACGCACATGACTGCTCATAGAGTGTGATTTCTTTTGTACCAGAAACATAATCGCTGAAATATCTCTGGTTTCCATACACACAATCAATATCTTTTTTGATAATTGTCATGCCTGCATCTTTGCAGATTTTAAAGAAATCACTTTGACCGTTTGATTCTTCAAACACCATATGCGCGGCGCGTTCACCCTTTGACCAAGCCAAATCAATTACGCGCTCTTTATCCTCTTCAGGAATTCGAGCAGCAAAGCGATCCCACGAGAGCTCTTTACGTGCAAGCTCGCGAGTTGGGAACGGAAACCGTGAAGCAGAGTCAGAAATAGACTCCGCTTCAAGGTTCACCGATTTTCTCGCCAAAGTATGTTCTGCGTTCTGCATATGAGTTTAGTCACCTAAACGAAGTGTAGCGGCAATGATAACGGGCTCGTCAGATGGATAACCGCCCAGCTCAACTGAGGCAAGGCTCAAAATCTGTTCAAGGGAAGTCATTCCGGATAGATCGATAATGCGCTTACCTACCACAACATAGACGTTTGGCAAATTAGCTCCACCGTCGTTATATACGGTCAAGTCCTCTACCAGGGCTGTTACACCCTTGCGCCATGAGCTAATAGTCTCTTGAAGTACCTCAGCGTTTGGACGCTGCAACCTAACTACGCCCTCAGAATCAATAAGACGAAGTGCCGTACGCTTTTTGGTGAGAAGACCAAAGAGCTTTTTTTCGGTAGTGGTTGCAATGTAAGCAAACAGCTCAGATGAGTGAGCAACCTCAGAAACGTTTGCTGCACCCTCGCCAAGATTCTCTACCACAAGTTTCTTAAGCTCATCTGCACTCAGGCGTGTGGCGTTAACATCCTTACTGCGCAGCTCAGTGGCACCAACAGCAATTGCGCGAACAACGTGGCGCTGAGTATCCACCTCAACGGTAACCTCAACAGTTCCAGGAGCTGCACCCATCTTGATAGCACGAGCTTCTGCCTCGCGCCTAACGCTCACAATATCATCATCTGTTGGGTTGGTAACACTGCGCTCAACCATGTCACGGACCATGGCAAGAGCAACACCAATAGTTGAGATGACAGGTGCGTTCTTAGCAATGCGGAACGTGTGACCCATAGTCTTTGCCAAGTGTGGCACTACCGTAGAGGCGCCACCGCCACCGCCAACGTAAACGGTTGTGCGAGGGTCCATGCCGTAGTCTTTCATAAGCTGTTCTGCTACAGCACCGTTCTTCTTTGCGGCAAAAGCAAGGACCTGAGCTGCTGCTTCTTCAACGCTCATGCCCATATTCTCTGCAAGAGGAGCCCATGCCGCACGAGCAGCTTCAACAGAGCCGTATGCATAATCTCCCTCAGGAACAAAGCCTGCAATATTTGCAGCGCCAGCCATGGTCAGACAAACGCGAAGTCCACCATCGCACTCAATAGCTGCGTACTCAGGATCTCCATCCATAGGACGAACAGCAACCAGGCGTGGATTCACAATTTTTTCTGCGTCGGTGTATACCTCGTAATCCAAGTTAGCAATGTGAGCAGAACGAGGTCCCACGTCAACGGCCTTACCATCAGAAATCTGCACCATAGAACCGCCACCAATACCAACGGTTCTCACATCTAGTGACGAGAGGTACGTCTTGTGGCCACCAACTTCTGCGTATTTGACCATAACCTTGCCGTCTTTAACGCAAGAAATATCGGTAGAAGTGCCACCAACCTCAAAGAATAGGCCGTCGGTAAGCTTCTCATACATCAAAGCGCCAGCTACACCAGCTGCAGGACCAGAAAGAATGGTTAGGATTGGACGATGACGAACCTCATCAACGGTCATAACGCCACCATCGCAACGCATAACCATAAGTGGTGACTCAATGCCTGCCTCACGAATACTCTTGTCAGTCATGTTTGCGGCTTCAAGCATCTTTGGCATGATGGACGCGTTAACAACTGCAGTACGAGTACGGATAGCCAGGCCATACAGCTTAGAGATGTCATTTGTGGCTGTAGCAGGAAGCTCTCTCTCAGAGCATTCTGCAATAACAGCGTTCTCGTTAGTTGGATCGTCTACGCTAAATGCTTCTGCAGCAACATAAGAAGTTGAACCATCCGAGAAAAGCTGTTCGATTGCGCTTTTAATACCAGCTTCAACATCAGAAGAGGTATCTACAAAAGCATTTTTGGTACGCAGGAATTTACCGGCAGCAAGTTCAATATCGCCAACGTTAGTATCACTTTTACTCTTAGCTCCCTGAAGGCCGCTGCCAAGCGTTACGATACCAACCTGAGCAACATCACCCTCAAGCAGGGCGTTTGTTGCTTGAGTAGTACCGTGAGCAATAAAGACAACATCTTCAGGCTTAATGTTGTGCTGCTCCATAACACCATGAAGCACCTGCACAATACCTGCTGCGACACCCGCTTCAGCGGTGTGTGTGGTAGGTGTTTTAACCGTGCCGATAATTTCGTACGTATCATTGTCGATGGCAACAGCATCAGTAAATGTTCCGCCAACGTCGATTCCAATACGAACTTTCACGTTTCCTCCTCGATTTACAGCAATCTATCAGCTGCAAAGATAAAACGAGGCGAGAAGCCCACAACAAGAGGGTCTTCTCGCCCCAAGGTCAGAACTTAGAAGTACAGAACACCAGACAGAATTACACCAACGATGGAAACTGCCCAGAGGTAAGGAAGCATCTTACGAGTAACAGTGTTGACGTCAACCTCGCAGAAGTTTGCAGTCCAAACGTTCTGAGTGTTGGTTGGGTCGCCACCAGCCTGGATGCGCTCTGCAGACAGGAATGCACCCATGACAGCAAGAGGATTCAAGGTGTTCAGGCCAATGATAAGAGCTGCGATACCAGAACCAAGACCAAACATGTTCATAGGTCCACGATACAGAGCCAATGGCGAGAGGACCGCAAAGAAGATGATGTATGCAACAAGGTTCTGTGGCATGATGCCAAGCAGGAATGGGTTAAGAACTGCCTTAACCGTTGGGTTGGTAACTGCAAGGTAAAGGATACCAATGCCAACCATCAGGATAATTGCAGGACCAGCGTCGGTTACACCGTCATAGCAAGTCTTTGCAAGAAGGTTCATTGCCTTGCTAAAGCTCTTAGAGGTGAACAGCAGGCACCACAGAATACCAACGGTAAATGCTGGGGTAACAGGAACCTTCAAGAAAGCAACAAGCACAATAGGAATCAGAGGTGTCAGCATTGCAAGACCACCAGCAACGCCGGTGAGCTGCTTGGAGTTGCTCTGCTCAGCAACTGGAGCGCTAAAGGCAAACTTAATGCCATTACGCTTGAACTCAACAACAATCATGATCAAGGTTGCAATACCAGTTGCAACAGCCAGATAAACCTCAAAACCCTGAACCTGAGCAATGTCTAGGTTGAAGAGCTTAGCGAAGGTTGTCCAGTTGGCAATATTGAGCGCCAGACCAGTGGTAAAGGACATCAAGAAAATACATGCTGCACTAGCTGCAGGGACGCCAACAGAAATCAAAATTGGCAGAACAATTGAGCCAACCATGATGATGGATCCCAAGCCAGAAAGTGTCGTGAAGAGGACAGCCACTGCGATAGACATAATCAAGGTGATTACCAGGGGCTTATCGCCACCAAGCTCTGCGCTCTTCTTGATGATTGTCTCAGTAACGCCAGTTTTGTTCATAAGCTGACCCAACCATGCACCAAAAATAACAGCCATGATTGCGGCGCCCATACGAACAGTACCAGCCTCAAATACTGATGTCAGCCAGCCAATTTCTTTTCCGTCACCATCTTTTCCAAACATTGGAACGCCTGCGATGACACAAATCAAAATGGCCATCAGTGGCAGGGCAAGCAGAGTTGGGATCTTCTTAGTCATCATCAATGCAGCTACAGCCACAAAGACCAAGAGGATCAAAATACCCTGAACCATGTTTCCTCCTTAGGAACACATTGTTTGATAGCAAGTGCAGCTATCTCTCCTTCAAACAACCTACACGTACTTCTATAGGTGCATAAGCACCATGTTGACGACTTTGATGAGCAGACAAAGTCGAGAAACACCTTTGTTCCAGCGCAGCACATAGCGTACTACTTCCCCGCAAGTACCTTGCTGATTTCTTACGCAAGCCTTGCCGATTTCTTGCACATGACCTGCGAAAGTCTTACCAAATACCTACACTGAACTTACTGGATGCCAGCCAGAAACAAGTACTTGTTTCCAAAGCTGGACAGTTTCTGGACAAAGACAGTCAAATCTTAGGGCAGAAACAGCATCTCTCAGTAAGTTTCTTGAAGTCATTCTTGTTACGATCAGTTTTGGAAATTCCTCAAACTGAGCAAATTTTTGCACCAAAAGCGCAGGAGTAGACAGCGCCTTATTCAGCGCATCTGTCTTAAGCAAAGAGGCAGAACCATCTTCTTCAGGTACAGATACAACTACAGCATCAACAGAGAAAAGACTCTGAACAGCGCTTATAAGATTCATTAATGCATCAAGCTTCAAACCATCTGAGGTAACAAGCTGCTGAGTAATATCAGCATTTAGTCCCTCTTTCATTGGAAGAGGAGCGTTATCGCAAACAACTTGAGCCACAACTCGCGGTCCAAATGAAAGATGTAAGTACGAAGAAACGCCCTCAATGTTGTCCGTGCTCTCAACATGCGAAAGCGCAAAGTCACTCTGCTCAAACTGCTTCACCACTACCCTGAAGGTGCTCTTTAATGCTTGTACCAGAGAAATTGTTGCCGAATCATGGCCCGTTGAATACATGACGGAAAGCTCTGATTCCAGCACATCACCTTCAAGCAAAACTCCAATTCCCTTAAGAATTACGCCATCAGCAATCAGCTCAGTAAGAGCAGCTTCAATCCCCTCAAGAAGGGTTTCTCCCGAAGGAGCATCTTCTGATAGCGTGACGCGGGCGTGCTCGTTAAGAGTCATGTCCACGAGTATAAGCTCCTGACTCTGGCGAGAAACTCTGACGAGTCCCAAGAGACCAAATTCTGGAGCAAGTTGCAGAAGAGTCTTTGATCTACCTGCAGTTACTACGCGTTCTGAACTTTCTTCAACCATTTTTGACTGAAGCAAGTCTTGGACAATAGTAGTAACGGTACTAGGAGAAAGAGATAATTCACGCGCCAATTCAACACGAGACAGAGCGTTTTTCTCGCACAGTGCTTGAATAACAGCGCGTTTATTGGAGTATGCAATATCTTTAGTGCTGACAATTGACATACGTGTCCCCTCCTCTCCATTTCTGCCTGTACTACCTTATTTCGACTCTCGAAATAAGTCCATCAAACTGAGAAAGGAACGGGACTAACGGTATGAAATTATCGCCAAATGGTCATGCAGAACAATTTTGAAAACAGCGCCGAATCTTTACGCCAGCTCTTCTAGAATTCGACGCATTTCTTTCTGAACGCCCTGCTCGGTGTTAGGCGCAATGACCTTGGAGGCAATCGTCTTGAGTGCGTAGCGAGCGTTGTCCATAACGTACGCAGTGCCGGCGTAACGCAGCATAGCGTAGTCGTTCATGGAGTCGCCAAAAACAGCAATCTGATCGCGAGAAATGCCATAGTACCTGCGAATCTGCTCAAGTCCTGTAGCCTTGTTCACACCACGAGGCACCACGTCAATCCAGGTCTCTCCAGAAGGCATGAACGAAAGTCTATCGCCCATCTCGCGCTCAAGAATCATAGCCATGTCCATCGAGCGAGCCCTTGAATCGCAGCAAATAGCAGCCTTGATAATGCTGACGTCAGGTGAAGGCGGATCAAACACGCGCTCAGCGTTAGGCAGATCTTTGTCCAGCTCGCGCACAAACGAGCTCTGATCATCCAGCAAATACGTGTGCGTGCGGTCATAAACTACCAGGTGAATGCAGTCAAACTCGGACGTCAACTCAAACAACTTACGAATAGAAGCTGACGAGAAAACCTCGCGGTCGATGACCTCGTTCTCTACATAGACCTGCGTGCCAAGAGAAGCTACGTAATCGATCTTGTCTGCAACCGGCTCAAACAACCAGCGCAGTGTATCGTAACGACGACCGGAACTTGCCACAAAGTGAACGCCGCGCTTGTGCAGCTCTTCGATCAGCTCAAATGTCTCTGGCGGAACCTCGGAATTCTGGTCCAGCAGCGTACCGTCCATGTCCGATGCAATGAGTTTAATCATGCTAGTTCTCCATCATAAAACGGGGAGTCTCCCCTGCTTTTGTCGCGCGCACCAGCTCTAGCAGGGCATGCGCAACACCGTCATCTGCAGATGCACCGACGTGATGTTTTGCCACCTGCTTGACCTCTGGAATTGCGTTTGCCACCGCCACCGAGTGCGGAACTTTACTTAAAATCTCAACGTCATTCTCGCCATCTCCAAAAACAAGCACCTCTTCTGGAGAAATGCCTGTTCTTTCCAGGAGCGTCTCAAAGCCAGTCAACTTGGACACGCCCTTAGGGAGCACGTCAAACCACTGGGGAACCACCGACATGGTGTACACGTCTGGACAAGCTGCGGCTACCTTCTGGCGACAGCGCTCCATATCCTCCTCCGTGCCTGGGCACGCAATTGTTGCGGCGACAAAATCGACGTCGTCCGGGACTTGATCAACAATGCCCGAGACAAACACCAGTTTGCGCTCGTAATCGGCGAGAATGTCTTTGTCCAGCGGACCGACAACATATGCCGGGTTAAAGAGGTTAGTCTTCTCTGGATAACAGACCAAGAACATGTTCTTCTCGTCAGCCAGAGCATCTGCGACACCCTGCAACGTTTTGTGATCGAAGATAGAAAGCGAGATAGTCTTGCCTTTGTACAGCACGCGCTTGCCTGTAGACATGACGCCCGTTTGCATGCACGCCTCGTCGAGGCTGAAAAGGCGCATCAACTCAACGTAATCTCGGCCGGTACAGGGGCCAAATGCGATGTCCGTCTCTTCCAGGAGCGTGTGAATAGCTTTGCGCGTGAAGTCCGACACGCGTCTGTTGCCAAAAGGTACCAGCGTGTTGTCCATATCAGATAAAACAAGCTTAATCACAAACGTCCCCCGTTACTGCATGCTGCGTAGCTGGGCAAACGCGACGCGCGTCGCAGCCCAAGCGGACGCAGCTCTACGCCGAAGCAGCTTGAGCCGGCACGACTCCAAACTGCGGCGTTGCACTTCTACCTAGTTGAACTATGTGCCAAGACGTCAAAGCGATCAATCTTGAGCAACACTTGGTCTAGTCCAATCATACCCGAGAGACGCACCTTTGACGTGTCCGAAGTCCAAATTAGAAGATCTCTAAATCCAGAACCTCGACGGCCGCCAACCCACTCCATACGCTTAATGTCCTGGTAATTGATGGTAATCTCGTGTCCAAGGAACGGGACCATGACCATCTCATCGTCAAACAGCGAGACTTTGTAGCGGCTCAAGATGTACCACGCCATAAACATAACAACCGAGAAGGACGCAAAAAACGCCATAACAATGTCTGGGTTTGGCGTGAACACGTTAACGTAGCAGAGCCAGCCGAGAATAACTGCGATGGCGCTGACAAACGCCATGTCGATAATGAGCGAACGCGTGAGTGAAGCGGGAGTTACGTAGGTATCGTGGTGGCTGTGGCGGCGCTCGGAAATTCCAACGTTGCCCGAGTGCTCCAAAATCGCAGCTGTAACGGGTGCCGCAACGACAATTATTCCAAACAACACTGCGAGCATTGCGACCTCCCTTTCCCACGAAAAAAAGAACGATGACCCCTCTTAATTATGCTACGCTCCCGTCCACCATTTCTTGACAAGGATGAACGGGAGCGTAGACGGTAGCAATCAAGCTATGAGTGGCAAAGTCGCACGTCAAACGGTCGCGGGCGGGCGCGGGCGACGGGCAGCGCGGGTGCAGGTGCGGCTGCGGCGTACGATCGCGAGCGCGGGTGCTAGCCGCGAGCGGCGAACTTGGCGACGAGCTTCTCCAGAAGGTCAACGGTGACCTCAAGGCTTGGCACAGGGACAAACTCGCGCACGGAGTGAGCGTTGTATCCGCCGGTAGCAATGTTAGGGCAAGGCAGGCCGCGGAACGTGAGCTGAGCGCCGTCGGTACCGCCACGAGCAGCAACAGGCTTAGGCTCAATGCCAACCTCACGATTTGCCTCAAGTGCATAATCAATCAGGAACTCGTAGCCGTCGAACTTCTCGGCCATGTTGCGATACTCCTGGTGAATCTCAACGCGGACGGTATTCTCGCCATAGCGCTTGTTCAAGAACGCAGCGATATCCTGCAGGACCTGCTGGCGATTGGCAAAAATCTGAGCGTCGTGGTCGCGGACGATGTAGCTGAGCTTGACTTCGGACGCGGAGCCCTCGATGGCGATTGGGTGGTAGAAGCCCTCGTAGCCCTCGGTGTGCTCAGGGCGCTCGAAGGCGGGGACCATCTGCTGGAACTCGGATGCCACAGTGATTGCGTTGATCATGACGTCCTTGGCGCTGCCGGGATGAACCATGACGCCCTTGAAGTAGACGTCGGCGTGGGCGGCGTTGAAGCACTCGTAGTTGAACTCGCCAAGGGCCTCGCCGTCGACGGTATAGCCGTATGCAGCACCGAGTTTGTCCAGGTCAAGCAGGCTTGCTCCGTGGCCGATCTCCTCGTCGGGGACAAACGCAATCTTGAGCGTAGGGTGCGCAAGCTCAGGGTTGTCGCCCAGGCGCTTGAGCAGCGCACAGATCTCAGCCACACCGGCCTTATCGTCAGCGGAAAGCAGCGTGGAGCCGTCGGAACAAATGATGTCCATGCCCACGAAATCCTTGAGGTCAGAGACCTGCTCCTGGGTGGTAGCGATGGTCTTGCCGTTGACAACGCCGGCGACCAGGTCGCCTCCCTCGTAGTGGACGACGTGCGGCTTGATGCCCGAGGCAGGCGCGTCGATGACGGAGTCCAGGTGCGAGCAAAGCATCAGCGCGGGAGCCGACTCGGCACCCTTGGATGCGGCGAAGGTGCCGGTGACGTAGGCGTGCTCGTCGACGGTGACGTCGGTGCAGCCCAGCGCCTTGAGCTCTTCGCCTAGGTAGCGAGCCATCTCGTGCTGAGCAGGCGTGGACGGCGTGACGGTGTCGTTGTCGGGGTTGGACTGGGAGTCAACCTGCACGTAGCGCATGAAGCGCTCGGCGACATCGGGGAGCTGGTTAGGCGTAGTTTCAGGCATAGGTATCCTTTCTGGTTCAAGCAAGGCTGGCACAGTAGCAGGCGTTAACCAGCCTTGCTGTGAGCGTTGCGGACGCAAGGCGGCCGTGGGCACGCGGGGCGCGCGCAAGACCGTCGTCTTTGAATGTTGTATGCATTTACTGTACCGCAACTCAAAAAGAATTAAACCTACCTGCTTGAACTTTGCGCGCACATGCCATAATAATTGCAAGAAATGCGAAAGACGGAGCACTATGACAAACGACTTTTGGACGCCACAATTTCACCTCTTCCCACCTCAGGGCTGGATGAATGATCCCAACGGACTTTGTCAGTTTAAGTCCGTCTACCACGCGTTTTACCAGTACACTCCCGAGTGGCCTGCCAACGAGCTGCGTTACTGGGGACATGCTGTGAGCAAGGATTTGCTCTCTTGGGAGACGCTCCCTATTGCAATTTCTCCAGACGCAGCTTTCGATAAGGACGGTGCATTTTCGGGTTCGGCCTGGATTGAGACACGCAACACGGCAGGCGACGACTGCGGTCACGTCGGCGACGGCGCGGCGGCTGGCAACGGCAACGATGGCGCCCACGGCAGTGCGACGGCCGGCAAGGTCATGCGGCTCTTCTACACCGGCAACGTTATGGACGAAACGCGCCCAGAAGCCGACGGCATTGACGTCGGTCGAGAGGCCTATGAGGTCATGGTGACCTCTGAAGATGGACTGAGTTTCTCGCCAAAGCGCGTTGTTTTGAAGCCGGCCGACTACCCCGATACCTGCACAAACCACGTGCGCGACCCGAAGGTTTGGGAGCAAGACGGGGTTCTGCGCATGCTGTTAGGCGCTCGCGAGAGGGACACTACGGCTGGTAACACAAAAACCGCAGATGAACGGCATGATTTGGGAGCGGTGTTGATTTACGACTCCAATGATTGTGGCGAGTCGTGGACGCTCCACTCGGTTATACGCGGGACTAATGCCCTGGGTCAGCGCGATGCGTTTGGCTATATGTGGGAATGCCCTTTTTTGGTGCAGCTTGATGACCAAGAGTTTCTGTCCGTATGTCCGCAGGGGCTGAGAGAAGGCGCTGGTACGGAGCCAAGCGCTGGTACGGAGCCAAGCGCTGGTACGGAGCCACGCGTCGATACGAATCCAGGCGCCGATGCGTCCAAGGGATCGCGCTTGAGCGATTCCGTTAACTTGCAAGAGAATGCTTCAAGCGAGCCTCTCGACAAGTGGCAAAACATCTGGCAGTCGGGTTATTTTCCGCTTCCAGAGGGGCAGAAGCTTATCAATGTTGAAACTGTTTCTACCGATAACTTTGTGCTCTGGGATCACGGTTTTGACTTCTACGCACCTCAAACGTTCGTCGACGATTCTGGTCGTACCATCTTGATTGGATGGATGGGCATCATTGATCCGATTTACCACAGTTATCCTGCGGGCATTGGTTTCTGCCACAACCTTACTCTGCCCCGAGAACTTTCGCTGTCTGATAACGGTGTTATTTTGCAACATCCAGTTAAAGAGCTTGATGCTAAGCGACACGAATACGCGGAATTCGACGCTGACGGCTTCGTCGAAATAGATCAACTATCTGCGGATATTGAGATCTCTGGCATCTCCGGAAATGGAACTCTTGTCCTCAACGACGCGCTTGTGCTTTCTTACTCCAAGGGCATTTTTATCTTGCAATTCATTGACGAGGACACCGCTGCAGGTAGAACTCAACGCTCTATTGAGTTAAAGCAGCTCTCTGACCTGCGTATTGTTGTCGACGGCTCTACCGTGGAGATTTACCTGAACGGTGGCCGCGTAGTTTTCTCGACGCGATGGTTCCCTGCGTCCGAGCATCTGACGTTGAGCAGCACTTTTGTTGCTGCTGAATCACGAGCATACAGCCTAGTCGCGTAATTCAGTGGATTTGCTTGGTGTAGTCTTGCTCCGACACCAAAGGAACACTGTTTGTAGTCGTGGATTGACGACGTTATGCATGAAATTGCATATTTCATACGTTTTATACGTAAAATCTTCACTGAACTTGGAAAATTGCCGTTTTTGAGAGCCAAAGCGGTAAAAAATCCGTTTAGTTGGGGATCGAAGAATTTAGTTCAATTTTTTATCTTTATGTTTGCCCAGGAAAGACGAAAAAGTTTTAACTATTTCTTTTACCAATTAAGTCAAAACAGCTCATTTTCAAAATGAATACACCAACTAAACGCATTTTTTACCTTTTTGGGCCCAAATTCGCCAAAAATGAGCCCCAAACCAAAGTTTGGGGCTCATTAACGTGCAAACCTTAATGTTCGCAGCGTTCGCAGCCGGTTGCGCGCGCTGCCCGCGCTGGTCGCGCTACTCGGAGAGGTACTTGGAGAACGCGGCGACCATACCTTCTGCGGTGGTCTGGCCAAAGACGTCGGCGGACTTTGCCTCGTCCATGAAGATGCCCATCAGGCTCTGAAGCATCTCCACCTGACCGCCGTCACGCATAATACCCAGGTTAACGACGAGTTTTGCTGGAACAGTATCGCCATCGCCACCCATTGGCTCAAAGTTGATTGGGCTGGATGGCTTTACGATTGCAATGTAAGGCTTCTCAAGGTTAACCGGATCGGTGTGTGGAATTGCAATCTCACCTGCAGGAAAAGCGAGTCCGGTTGGATAGTTCTTTTCGCGAGTTAAAATTGCCTCTTTCCAGGTGTCCTTGATGTAGCCGAGGTTGCTCAGGCGGGTCTCGAGCTGGTCAAACAGCTCAAAGGCGTCCTTGGCCTCAATGTCAAAGAAAACGAGCTCGGGCTTTAGGAGCTCAGCGTCGGTTGTAGCCATTGCTACTCCCCTTTCTGTTGCTGGTGGCGCGCTCGCACGCGCAATCCGTTGGGATCTAGTTTTGCCTCGAGGTCGAGCAGCAGCTTGTAGACCTCTCGGGCGTCGTTGCCCTGCGCGTCGGTCATATCGCCGCAGGTCAGATAGAATCGACCTTGCAGCGGCGTAGCCTTGTTGATTCGCACGTACGAGCGCAGTCCTTGCGGGACCTCTCTCACGCGAATCTGCGTAATCTGGGACAACTTATAGGTTGATTTGTGTTTACCCGTTACAAACGTGATTGAGTCTGGAGCGAGAATAACCTGTTCAGGATAGGCATGGGCGAGAAACGCGTTGAGAATCGAGTACAGGCAAACCACAACAAGAAAGAGCATCAACCAGCGGATAAACCCGAGCGCAAACAGCACGACTGCCGCGATAAACACGACTATCGAGACGTAGTTGGGCAGCAGCACGTCAATGACGTAGCGTCGGCGGTCGTACGTGTACGTGACCGGCTTGGTCGCGGCGTCGGCGCTGGTCGCAGCTGTGGCGTCGGTGCGGCCGTCGGCCGACAAGCGCTTGCTGGTTGAAGAGGACTTTGGAGTGGACATGGTTTCTCGCCTTTTGGGTCAAGCGGTAAACAGAGAGGCTCGCCAAGCGGAACCTGGACGAGCCTCCTTGCGATTTTCTGTAGGCAACGAGGCCTGCTCGGGACTAAGCCTCCTGAGCCTCGTGCATTGCAGCAGCCTCCTTGAGGATGCGGCTACGGTTCCACACAGCAAGTGCGCATGCGATTGCGCCGGTTACTACAACGCCAACGATTGGGTTGATGCTGGAGAACAGGACAAACAGGCCGGACAGTGGGCTGCCGCCGTCGGAAAGGACGGTAATCAGGGAAGAACCAGCAACGCCGGTGCTACCAACTGCAGCTGCAATGTCGAAGCCAGCCTGAGTTGCAGACTGTGTGATGAGTGGAGCAAGAGCGGTGGAGATCAGCAGACCGATGATAACGGAAACAATACCGATGATCAGGCCGCGGAAGCCGTTACCCTTGCAGACAGGTACTGCGACTGCGAGCATGTAGGTGCCAGCAGCAAGGTCGACAAATGGCAGAGTCTGATTGCCAACTGGCTGAAGCAGAAGTGCAAACAGAACCATCAGAGGAATGCAGATCAGAGCCAGGGACAGGGTGACTGGGTGGCCAACTGCAACTGCGGAGTCGAGGCCGATCCAGATGTTGCCGCGGTTCTTAACGCGCTGCTGGATGAAGTTAGAAGCTGCCTCAGAGATTGGCAGGAGGCCTTCCATTAGGAGAGCTGCCATACGAGGGATGAGGATCAGGACTGAGCCAAGGGTGACGCCGATGGCCAAGATCTTGGTGATGGAGCCTGCGACATCAGCAGCGTCGAAGTATGCAACGCAACCGATGATGAGGCCAATGACGGTGCCGATGAACAGTGGCTCGCCGAAGACGCCAAAGCGCTTCTGCATGGACTCGACGTCAATGTCGATGTCGCGAACGCCAGGAATCTTATCGATCAGCCAGTTCAGACCCATAGCAACTGGTGCGTAAGCAAGCGAGAAGCCCTGGGAGATAGAAACGCCTGGCATGTTGAGTGCCTTCTGGACGTCCTTTGCGGTTGCGTCAGCAAGAACAAGCAGGATAACCTCGTCGATGATTGCTGCAGCAAAGCCAAGCATGATGTTGTTGGTAACGTTTGCAACAAGGGAGCCGACAAATGCGTAGTGCCAGTAGTTCCAGATGTCGACGTTGACCGTCTGAGTGAAGTTAACCAGGACAAGAAGCAGGTTAACGATGAGTGCCAAAGGAATGATTACCAGACCAATGGTGGTGCCGAGTGCAATTGCTGCACCTGCTGGCCAACCGACGTCGATGACGTTGAGGGTCAGACCAAAGCGGTGAATCATCTCCTGAACTGCAGGTCCAATTGCGGTACCAAACAGCTGGTTGATGACGAGGTTAAGTCCGATAAAGCCAACGCCGACCATAAGGCCAGCCTTGAGGCTCTTACCAAAGCCTGCTCCCAGAGCGCAACCGATGATGGTCAGGATGATTGGCATCATGACTGCAACACCGAGGCCCTGAAGGAACGAGAAGAATGAAATTACTACTTCCACACTTACCTTCTTTCGAACAAAAACACAAACACCCGTCGCCGTTGGCAGGCAGCCGCTGGTTCGTGGCCGAGCGGACAACCGTTGGCGAGCGGGTGTAAATTACCGAATTACTTACTTGAGGATGTCAAGAATCTGCTGCTCAGCAGCTGCCTTACCAATGGTGGTGAGGAAAGGAACGCCGCTGACATATGGGCAGGTAATGCTTGCAGGTGCCTCAGTAGTTGCAATGAGGATATCTGCGTCTGCGCACTGGCTGACTGCCTCGCCAATGGAGCACTTAACAATGTTGTAAGTTCCAGCAAGGCCGTTGGAATCGAGAAGATCCTTGACCTTTGCCTCAACAGCAGTAGAGGTTGCGATACCGGAACCACAAGCTACGACTACCTTTTTCATGTCTTCTCCTTCGAGACAGGACGGGGTTTCTCGTCCTGATATGTGGTTGATGTGCTGCTAGCTGCCGTGTTGCGAACGGCTACCGTGCGGTCGCGTGCTGCGAACGACTGCCGTGCTCGCGGTTTCGCTGGCGACATCAACCGATGTGCCGATGTTACCTGTTTATTGCCCGGGCTTCTCGGCTTCTAAACACTTAACGTTGGTATTGTAAACAAATTAAACAAGATTGTCCACGTTGTTTTATCTATACAACTTTTATATAGTGGATATATTAGTTTTATGAAGTACTTGCAGGTAAAACGTTTTTAACGTATTTGTTGAATTGTTTATTTGACGTTTGAGGAGGACGCCATGACAAGGGTAAGCATCCGAGATGTAGCTGCTGAAACAGGCTACTCTCCTGCAACCGTCTCTAATGTCCTCAACGAAAAAGGCAACGTCGGAGCCAAGGCAACCCACATCATCCTGGAGGCCATCGCGCGCCTTGGGTACAGCCGCTCGGCTCAGATTTCTCGCATCATTTTTGCGATTGCGCGCGTCAACGGTCACATCGTTGACGAAAGTGCCTTTCAAGCAGGTGTTTATACCGGCATCGAACGAGCTGCTCGCAGACTTGGGCTGCCGTCGGCGATGGTGACCTTGGACCTCCCCGAACCCGTTACTAGCAGGAAAAACATTGCAGAGCTGGAACAAAACGAGGGAGCTGGCGTCGTTCTTCTCGCCACCGAGATTGTCTCGGACGATCAGTTTTCCTTGCTGGAAGAATTTAGCCTGCCGCTGGTGATTCTGGACAGCTGGAGCGACAAGCTGCCGTTTGACTGCGTGGTTACCGCTAACGAAACCGCAGCGTATCGCGCGTGCACGCTGCTGGTTGAGCACGGCCACGAGGTCATCGGGTACGTCGGCCACGTCGAGCGCTGCAAGAACTACCCCCTGCGCGAGCACGGCATGCGTCGCGTACTGGACGACATGCGATTCCCATTTGATGAGAACAACCGTGTGCTTGTTGATTCGGCGCCCGAGGAGGCTTATCACCAGCTGGTTGATTGGCTGGAACAGAGGCGCGACTCGCTGCCTACCGCGTTTTTCTGCGAGAGCGATAGTCTGGCAGCCACCGTTGTCCGCGCCCTACGTGAGCTGGGCATTGATGTTCCGGGTGATGTCTCGGTTGTGGGTTTTGACGACGACCGCATCTGCAAGCTGATTCAGCCTTCGCTAACCTCCGTGCACGTTCCCAAGCACGAAATGGGAGAAATCGCAGTTAAACGACTCGTTGATCAGACGACTGACGCGCATTACGCTCCCTGCATTTCACAACTCCATACGACTGTGGTTTCGCGCAAGAGCGTCAAGCAGTTGTAGCGGGCGGCGCGAGACGGGCGGGCGCACCGCACGCTGCGATGGACGAACCGCGCGAGACGAGCGGGCGAACCGCAGGTAGATGGTGTGCTGTGGGTGCGAACAGGTGCGGAGTGCCTTCTAGCACGCGCGAAACACAACGTTTTGCGATGCTCTCACCGTAACGATATGTCTTTTTCGCGGTCAATAACGTCAATATGCATGAAATTGCATATTTCACACGTTTTATAAGCAAAATCTTCACACGACTTGGAAAATTGCCGTTTTTGAGAGCTCAGGCGGTAAAAAATGCGTTTAGTTGGAGATCGAGGAATTTGATTTAACTTTTTATATTTACGTTTGCCCAGGAAAGGCGAAAAAGTTTTAACTATTTCTTTTACTAGTTACGCCAAAACAGCTCATTTTTAAAATGAATACTCCAACTAAACGCATTTTTTACCTTTTTGGGACCAAAATCGTCAAAAAATGAACCCCAAACCAAAGTTTGGGGTTCATTAACGTGCAAATTTCAATTTCCGCGGCCGATTGCAGAACTCGCGCCCGTTCGCCGCAGCCGTTCGCGCGCCCGTTCGCGCTGGTCGCACGACCACCGCACCCGCGCGCACCCGCGCCGCGATGCTACTTGACGCCGGCCTTCTTCTTGGCGCGCTCGATAGCAGCCATTTGCTCCTCGGAAAGCCTAATGGAACCGTAATCTTTTCCGTGGTCAGGAGCAGTGCGGCCGTGATCGCCCAGGTTAGCGCCAGTTGCTTCCAGCGCAGACACGTGATGCGACGAGCAAGAGTGACCGCTCTCGCGGACAACGGAATCCAGGCCAAACTTGTCGCGACCGGTATACGGCATGGTCGCGTCGTTGGTAACGGGGTCGTCAGCGTTTTCCAGCTTGAACTCGCCGTTTACACCGTTCTTGTAATTCTCCTTAGCAACCGAAATCATCAGCTTAATACGGTTGAGCTGGTTAACCTCGGACGCGCCTGGGTCGTAGTCGACAGCAACAATGTTGGACTCGGGGTGCATCTGGCGCAGGCGCTTGATGACCGCCTTGCCGACAACGTGGTTAGGCAGGCAGGCAAACGGCTGGGCGCAGACAATGTTTGGCGTGCCCGTCTCAATGAGGTCGCACATCTCGGCGGTCAGCAGCCAGCCCTCGCCCATCGTGTTGCAGAGCGAAAGGATCTGCTCGGCCTTCTCGGCCAGCTCATTGATGTTAGGGTATGGCTCAAAGCGCTCGGATTTCTCCAGCATCTTGTTGATTGGCGCGCGCAGGCCCTGAACCATCTTGATGCCCGCGATGTGCGTCATGCGGCTCTTGAGCGTGGTACCCAGCTCCTTGTGCGTGTTGATCGCGTTGGAGAGGCCAAACAGGAAGAAGTCGACTAGGCCCGGAACGTTAGCCTCGCAGCCCTCGGACTCGATGACCTTGACCAGCTCGTTGTTGGCTGTTGGGTGGAACTTAACCAGAATCTCGCCAACGACGCCGACGCGTGGCTTCTGGCGATCGTTAACCACTGGCAGGCTATCAAACAGCTCAATGGTACGCTGGCACTGCTTGTAGAATTCCTTGCGAGAAATTCCGTTGATCTTGGAGCGCGTATCGGCCATGAGCTGGTCATACAGCTCGTTTGCGGAGCCCTTAACGGCCTCGTATGGGCGCACGCGATACAGCAGCTGCATGATCAGGTCGCCGTACAAGAGCGCGTAGACTGCCTTGATCAGCAAGTCAGGCTTGAACAGCTTGAAACCTGGGTTGTCCTCGTCAAGGCCGGAAGCAGCAGAGACAGAAATGACCGGAATCTCTGGATGACCTGCGTCTTTGAGCGCCTTACGAATCAGCGCGATATAGTTGGTTGCACGGCAGCCGCCACCGGTCTGCGAAATCAGAACCGCGGTCTTGGTCAGGTCGTACTTGCCTGAAAGCACCGCCTCCATAATCTGGCCCGTGACCAGGATGGATGGGTAGCAGATATCGTTGTTGACGTAGCGAAGGCCCATATCAACGGCGCCCTGGTCAACCGAAGGCAGCAGCACAACGTTGTAGCCCGCACCCTTCAGCAGCTCCTCTACCAGCTCAAAGTGGATTGGCGCCATCTGCGGAGCCAGGATGGTATAGCCCGCTTCCTGCATCTCCTTGGTGTAGCGGACCTTCTCGTAAGCTGCGGATTCTGCCTCGCGGTACACCGGTGCACGGCGAGAAGAACTTGCGCTCCTGGCCTTTTCCAGAGAGCCATCGGCCATGCGAACGCCCTGTGGTACGGCCTCGGTAACCAGGCCGGCTGCTGAAAGTCGCTCGAGTTCTGCCTGCTGCTCGTTCAGGGCAGCCATCAGGGAGCGGATACGAATTCGCGCGGCGCCCAAGTTAGAGACCTGGTCAACCTTGAGCATGGTGTAGATCTTGCCCGAAGCCTCAAGAATCTCCTGGACCTGGTCGGTGGTCAGTGCGTCAAGGCCGCAACCAAATGAGAAGAGCTGGATGAGATCCAGGTCGTTTCGGGACGCAACAAAGCGAGCCGCACGATACAGACGAGAGTGGTACATCCACTGGTCAACAATGCGGATTGGGCGCTCAGGCATCATCTTGTGAGCAACGGAATCCTCGGTGAGAACGGCAAAGCCAAACGAAGAGACCAGCTCAGGGATGGCGTGGTTGATCTCCGGGTCGTTGTGATAAGGGCGACCTGCAAGAACAATACCGTGAGCGTCGTGCTCCTCAATCCAAGCAAGAGCCTCGTCACCTGCGCGGTGCATCTGGTCCTTGACGTTGATGTCTTCCTGCCATGCAGCCTCAACAGCGGCGTCAATTTCGGCGCGCGTAATGTGCTCGCCGCGGAAGCGACCCTTACCAGCCTGGGCGTCCTTCTCGCGCTGTTCACTGATGAGCTCGTACAAACGGCGTTTGAGCTCGTTCTTCTTGTCGTACGGAATGAACGGAGCCATGTACTGGATGGACGGATCGGAGAGCTCATCCACGTTGAGGCCCAGCGCCTGAGGGTAGCTCATGACAATTGGGCAGTTGTAGTGGTTGGTTGCGGAGTCGTCCTCCTTGCGCTCCCAACGAATACACGGCATCCAAATAAAGTCTGGGTCCTTGGCCAGCAGATTCATGATGTGGCCGTGAGAAAGCTTTGCAGGATAGCAGGCGGACTCGGAAGGCATGGACTCGATACCCGCGTCGTACGTCTTTGCGGTGGTCTGGTCGGACAAAATGACCGAGAAGCCCAGCTTGGTGAAAAACGTGTGCCAGAACGGATAATTCTCGTACATGTTCAGCGAGCGAGGAATACCAACGGTACCGCGTGGAGCCTCGTCAGCAGGAAGCGACTCGCGGTCAAACAGCAGCTTGTTCTTGAACGCAAAGAGGTTTGGTGCCTCGTTCTTCTTGGCACCACGCTTCTTACCTGCGCCTTTCTCGCAACGGTTACCGGTGATAAACCTGTGGCCGCTGCCAAAGTCGTTGATAGTAAGCATGCAGCTGTTAGGGCAAATGCGGCAGTGTGTGTTGGTAAGCTTGACCTGCAGGTTGTCGATGGACTCGCGGTCTAGCAGGGTGGACACGCCGTCAATGCCTGCGCGGTCGCGGGCGAGAAGAGCGGCGCCGTAGGCACCCATGACACCTGCAATGTCGGGACGGATGACATCTCTGCCGGTGAGCAGCTCAAAGGCGCGAAGCGTTGCGTCGGACATGAAGGTACCACCCTGGACGATGCAGTGCTCGCCAATCTCGCTGAAATCGCGGAGCTTGATGACCTTGAACAGGGCGTTCTTGATGACGGAGTACGAAAGGCCAGCAGCAACGTCGCCGATGGTTGCGCCCTCCTTCTGCGCCTGCTTGACGCGGGAGTTCATGAAGACGGTACAGCGGGATCCCAGGTCAACAGGGAGTGTTGCCTTGGTTGCAGCGGTTGCAAACTCTCGGACGTCCATCTTCATGGAGTCGGCGAAGGACGCAATAAAGGAGCCGCAGCCTGCAGAGCAAGCCTCGTTGAGCATGATGTGCTCAATGACGCCGTCTTTGACCTGCAGACACTTCATGTCCTGGCCGCCAATATCAAGAATGAAATCAACGTCTGGGACAAATGCCTTAGCGCCACGCAGGTGAGCAACGGTCTCAATCTCTCCGGAGTCTGCGCGCAGAGCCTCAATCAGAATGCCCTCGCCATAACCGGTGGTTGTGACGTGGCCAATAATGCAGTCGGAAGGCATCTCGTCGTAGATGGAATCCATGATCTTGCGAGCAGTGCCCAGGATATCGCCGTTGTTATTGTCGTACCAGGTGTAAAGAAGCTCGCCCTTCTCGCCAACAACAGCAGCCTTCATGGTGGTAGAACCTGCGTCGATGCCGATAAATACGCGACCGTGGTAGTTGGCAAGCTGGCCCTTAGGGACTACCTCCTGGTCGTGGCGAGCCTTGAAGTCGTCAAAGTCCTGCTGGGTAGCAAAGAGTGGGTCCAGACGGGCAACCTCGGAGCCCTGGATATCCTTGAGGTTGTCCAGCGCCTCCATGACCTGCGTAAAGGTGATTGGTCGATCGGACTCGCCCGCCAGAGCAGCGCCCGTTGCAACAAAGAGGTGAGCGTTTTGTGGCAAGACAATGTGCTCGTCGTCCAGGTTAAGCGTGATGTAGAAGCGACGGCGCAGCTCAGAGAGGTACTGCAGCGGGCCGCCGAGAAACGCGACGTAGCCGCGGATAGGGTGACCACAAGCCAGGCCCGAGACGGTCTGGTTTGCAACGGCCTGGAAGATGGAAGCAGCAATGTCGGCAGGAGCGGCACCCTCGTTGAGCAACGGCTGAACGTCTGACTTAGCAAAAACGCCGCAGCGAGATGCAATTGGGTAGATCTGCTTGACGTCTTTTGCCAGCTCGTTGAGGCCGGTTGCGTCGGTCTTGAGGAGAGACGCCATCTGGTCGATAAACGCGCCGGTACCACCTGCGCAGGTACCATTCATGCGCTGCTCAATGCCGTTATCAAAGTAGATAATCTTTGCATCCTCGCCGCCCAGCTCAATGGCAACGTCGGTCTGAGGAATTAGCGTCTCAACGGCGCGCTTAGAAGCGATGACCTCCTGGACAAACTCCAGGTCAAGCCATTGCGCCAAGAGCATTCCGCCGGAACCGGTGATTGCGGCGTACATGGGTGTCTCGCCAATATGCTTCTGAGCTTTAATAAACAGGGAGCGAGCCGTTGCGCGAACGTCGGTGTGATGGCGCTCGTAGTTTGCGTAAACCAGCGTGCCATCCTCGTCGATGACGGACAGCTTTACGGTTGTGGAACCAACGTCGATGCCCAGCATAAGGTGGGCCTGAGACAGGTCAAGGGGGACGTTTGGTGCAAGCTCTGCACCATTCTCTACCAGCTCAAACTTTGGACTAATCATTGTTTTCCTCTCCGAGAACAAGAGTTGCAAGCGCAAATCGTGGGACGTCTAGCTTGATTGGCTTGCCGTACAGATCGCCAGGTGCAACAAACATGAGGCCGGTCATAAGGCCCGCCATCTGCTCATCGCTCTCGCGCATGCCGCCGATTAACCAGCGGATAAGGACGCCGACCTCGGCAGAAATCGCGAAGGTCAGATAGTAGTCAAAGAAGGGACCAAGTGCGCGCGGATCAAGATCGTGCAGGGCGCGCTGGGCGATAACCTCGTGTACCAGGTGCTTTAGCTTATCCTGGAACGCAGGGTCTCCACCGTTGCCCAGCAAGGGACGCAGGTAGAAGCCGTGTTTGCGAATGCTACGGATCATCTCAGTTGCTCCAGGACATGGCCTGTAGGAGTCAATGGCCTCTCTGAGCTCAACGAGGTTGACGCGAGCAAGCTGCTCAACAGCAGGTCGCAGCTCCGCTAAAGCTTCCTTCTCGATGTGAAGCACCAGGTCAGGGATGTCTTTGTAGTGGGAATAAAAGGTTCGACGCGTGAGCCCGGCGCGCTCCGTCACGCCTGTGACGGTCACGGAGGTAAGGTCGCCGGTTGCGTCTATCTCTTCTGCCAGGGCTTTTCTAAGCGCCGCGCGAGTTCTGGCGGTGCGTCGATCAAGCTTGCAAGCTGACAAAACAGTAGGTGCAGACAATGTTTGCGTCATACGTTTCTGAAGCCTCTCCTGGTTGCAGGTACGTACTGGGTGCACGGGTACGTGCGTGCGGCGCGGGTGGCGCGGGTGGCGCGGGTGGCGCGGCAGCGCAACAACACCGTAGCACCTGACTTATTGCACATACTGAGTATTATTGCACACCCTGTGCAATAACTGCAACCTCGAGAAGACCGATTTTCTCGCCAGATTTACTTTGACCGCAAGGGTTCTATTTTGGCCTGCTAGCGCGCCTGATTTCTGCAAAGAATCTGTAGATTTTGCCTAAAAGCATCAAAGAATCTGTGGATTTGCCTGATTTTGTTAAAAAATCGGTGGCTCAAATACAGATTCTTTGCACTTTTTAGGCAGACTATGAAATGGTCCGAAGTTGGTTTCGTAAGCCCTTTCACGAACGCTCGCGCGGAGCCTGATTTTGTCGTCATGTCTGAACGATTTGCCGGAAAAGTGCACTATGTCTGAGCTGTTTGCCGGTTTTTCTCACCATGTCTGAGCTGTATTGCTCAGACATGATGCAGTTTTTAGGCTCGCATGGTGCGTCCGGCGAGAAACCCCGTGCACTCGCAGCGGCGCTTCGCGCGTCTAACCTGCAAGTTTGTCCGCACACGACGCTGTTGCCGTACAAAAAACCGGTGTCCACCTGCGTGAACACCGGTCTGACCTGCATGTTATGTGGAGCTTCCAGCCCGCAGTCGCTCGCACCCGCAGCTACACGCTTGCCGTGCCAGCCCGCACCCGCCACCTGCACTTACGCGAAACGCTCGACTCCGTCCTTGGAGACGCGCGCAAAGAACAGCGGTTCCAGCTCGGGAGCGCTCTCGCCAAAGACCAGAGCCTCACGGAAGATGCGCTCGCCCTCGTCAAGACGGCTTTCGTCGCCGGTCAGAAGCGTTGCAATAACATCGCCCTTCTCGACATAATCGCCAGTCTTGCGCTCAAGGATAATGCCAGCTGCTGGGTCAATTGGATCGCCCTTCTTCTCGCGACCGGCGCCCAGAGCAACGGAGGAAATACCCACCAGCTCGGCGTTCATGGAAGTGATATATCCGCTGGTCTCAGCCACAATATCGCGACGGAATGGCGCAGCTTCAAACTTGGTGGTGTCAAGGATGACCTCGTCGGTGCCGCCTTGAGCCTTAACCATCTGGGCCAGCTTAGCCAGGCCTTCGCCGTTTGCAATCTGCTGGCGAGCCAGCTTGCGGCAGTCCTCAACGCTCCCCTTACCTGCGAGGTTAAGCATATTTGCGGCAAGTTCAACGCAGACATCGGTCAGATCCTCAGGACCCTCACCCTTAAGCGTGGCCACTGCCTCGATGACCTCGAGGGAGTTGCCTACGTTTTTGCCCAGAGGACGGTCCATACCAGTAATCAGCGCTGCAGTGGTACGGCCGACGTGTTCGCCAATGGAAACCATAGCATCTGCCAGCTCAATTGCAGAATCAACGTCCTTCATAAAGGCGCCGGAACCACACTTAACGTCCAGCAAAATACAATCGGAGCCGGAAGCAATCTTCTTGCTCATGATGCTCGACGCAATCAGAGGTACCGAATCAACCGTTGCGGTAACGTCGCGCAGCGCATACAGCTTCTTGTCAGCTGGAACAAGATTGCCCGTTTGACCTGCAACGGCAACGCCAATCTCGGAGACCTGCTTGAAGAAGTCGTGCTCGGAAATCTCAATGGAAAGTCCTGGAATTGCCTCAAGTTTGTCCAGCGTACCGCCCGTGTGGCCCAGGCCGCGACCGCTCATCTTGGCAACCTTTACGCCTAAAGACGCAACAAGTGGGCCAACAACCAGCGTGGTCTTATCGCCAACGCCGCCGGTAGAATGCTTATCAACCTTGATACCCGGGATTGCCGAGAGGTCCATCATGTCGCCGGACTCTGCCATTGCCATGGTCAGGTGAGCCGTCTCATGCGCGGTCATACCCTTGTAGAAGATGGCCATCGCCAGAGCGGAAGCCTGATAATCGGGAATATCCCCAGCTACATAGCCCGAGACAAAGTAATCAATCTCGGCGTCGGTAAGCTCGCCGCCATCGCGCTTCTTTTCAATCACGTCGTACATGCGCATAGTTGAACCTCTTTTCGCTGTTCGCGTTCGTTGCCGTTCGCGGCGCCGTCAGGCGCATTCGTTGCCGTTCGCGTTAACTCTCTAGTAAAAGAGCCGGTAGCGAGAAACTCTACCGGCTCGCAATTTCATGCAACCTACCAGGTTATCTGCACCCGAAAGCGCAGACTACTTGATACCGCAGCTTACTGGTTACTCTTGCCGTGCTCGCCGCACCCGCAAGCGCAACCGTGGTCGCCCGCGCCGTGCTCGTGGCCACCGTCGGCACCCTTCACGGCGTCGTCACCCGATGCGCCGGCAGGACTGGACTCGCCTAGATCCTCGGGACCAAATCCCATAGGCAAGATGTCCTGGAGTAGATACTCGCGAGGAGCAGCATCTGCCTTGCCCAGCACAATGCGGAATGTTGCAGGATCGCACCACTCGCGAATAACCTGCCTACATACACCGCAAGGAGTGCACCAAGCTGTTGGGGCTTCTCCCTCAGGACCACCAACAACCGCAATGGCCACAAAATCTCGGCGACCTTCAAACACCGCGCGGAAAAACGCCGTGCGCTCAGCACAGTTAGAAGGCGTGTACGCAGCGTTTTCTAGGTTGGCGCCGCCGTACACCGTGCCGTCGGAGCACAATAGTGCAGCTCCAACAGCATAGTGAGAGTACGGTACATAGGCGTGGTTGCGCGCCTCAATAGCAAGCTGAACAAGAGCCTCGTTAGAAACGTGACAAGAACCCTCTACCCCGGCCATTATGCACGACTTCCCTTGATGTATGGCACGCCGTCGGCCTTAGGAGCAACGGACTTACCAACAAAGAGGACCAGCGTAATGATGGTGATGAAGTAAGGAAGCATTGCAATAATCTGACTTGGAATTGGTGTTGCGCCGCCGCCAAGCAGAATTGCTAGTGCCTGAGTAAAGCCAAAGAGCAGGCAAGCTGTGTAGGTGTTCAGAGGCTTCCACTTACCAAAGATGACAGCTGCCAGTGCAATAAAGCCCTGACCAGAAATAGCCGTCTGAGTAAACTGGGAAATAATTGCCAGCGTTACGGATGCGCCGCCAAATCCTGCAAGCACACCAGAAACAATAACGCAGAGGTAGCGAGTCTTACGAACGCTAATACCCAGTGTCTCGGATGCGTGTGGATGCTCGCCAACGGAGCGAATACGCAGGCCCCACTTGGTACGATACAGCACAAACCAGACGAGAAGGGCGGTCAAAAGTGCAAGCACCACGGTAATGTCTACGTTCAAGCTGGAATAAGGTGTGTCGTTAAAGGCACCCTCACCAAAGAGCTTTGGCAGCTTATTGACTGCTGGAGACATTGCAGCACCATCAAATAAAAGACGGCAAGCAAACAGAGCAATGCCAGGTGCCAGCAGGTTAATTGCAACACCAGAAACTGTCTGGTCAGCGTTAAACGTAATAGATGCCATGGCGTGCAAAAGCGCAATAAGACCGCCTGCAATACCTGCGCAAAGGAAGCCAACCCAAGGGTTTCCGGTGAGGTAGCTGCCCGCAACACCTGCAAAGGCACCAACGCCCATCATGCCCTCAATACCAATGTTGACAACACCGGAGCGCTCGGAGACAACGCCGCCCAGAGCACCAAAAATAAGAGGTGTCGAGTACATGAGGGTAACGGACACAAGAAGAATCAGGTTAGTGAGCATTGTTTGCCTCCTCCTGAGATGGGTCGGACGCATCACTCACTTGAGCAGCAAGCTTTGCCTCTTCTTCCTTAGCCTTCTGGGCACGCTTGTGATCAAGACGGTCGGCAAGCATTGGAATAACGCCACCCAGAGCCATAAAGAACACGATGGTACCAATAACAATGTTGATAATCTCGGAAGGTGCACCAACCGTCTGCTGAACCGTCTGACCACCATAAAGAAGACCAGCAAACAGGAAGGATGCAGGAATACATGCCACAGGGTTGCAGTTGGCGATAAACGCAACGGACAGACCGTTAAAGCCGTTGTTCTCAAATGCTGCCAGCGTTGCAATACTGTGAGGAGCAATACCGGTGATGGTCAGAGCACCTGCAAGACCGCAGAGTGCACCAGAAATAGCCATGCAGAGCGTAATGTTTTTCTTAACGTTGATGCCGGTAAACTGTGCAGCGTCACGGTTAAAACCAACAGCGCGCATCTCATAACCAACCTTGGTGCGCATAAGCAGCCAACCAATAAAGATAGCTGCGATAATAGCAACAACAATACCAATGTTTACATCGGTACGCATAATAGCGTCGCCAATAACAGGAATATTGCGAATTGTCTCAGCACCGTCCTCGGAATTCTTCATGCCATAGAACAGTGTGGTGTAGCCAGACTCGTTAATGGAGTATGAAGAAGTTGAGTTTGGCTGGTGGAACTGTGGAAGAGAAACCACAAAGTTGCAGAGGTAAAGGCTGATCCAGTTAAACATAATGCTGGTAATAACCTCGTTGATGCCAAACTGAGCCTTAAGCCATCCAATAATGGCACCAATACCTGCGCCGCCTGCGGTACCAACCAAAACAACTACAGGAATCTGTAGCACAGGAGGAAGATCAAGACTGTAGCCAACAATAACAGCGAGGATGGTACCTACAATGTACTGACCCTCAGCGCCAATGTTAAAGAGGCCAACGCGGAATGCAAAAGCAACCGCAATACCTGTAAAGAGCAAAGGTGTTGCCTTAATAATGACGTTAGAAATGTATTTTGGCTTACCTACCATGCCGCCAATAAGAGCCTCAAACGAGCTGATAGGGTCATATCCTGCAACAACCAAAATAATAGAAGCAACCAACAGGCCAACAAAAATAGCAACAATTGCTGACGTAATGGGCTTCCTCATTATCTTTGTAAGCGTACTCACTCGGCGTCACCTCCTGCCATCAGCAGGCCAGCCTGCTCTTCAGTGATAGTACCTTGGTCAAACTCGCCAACATTCTTGCCGGCGTAAATAATTGCCATCTTATCGGCAACGTCCATAATCTCGTCCAGCTCAAAGGAAATCAGCAAAATTGCTGCTCCACGGTCCCTCTCGCGAATAAGCGCTTTGTGGACAAACTCAATAGCACCAACATCAAGACCGCGAGTTGGCTGAATGGCAATGAGGACGTCTGGGTTGGAAGAAACCTCACGGGCAATAATAACTTTCTGCTGATTGCCGCCGGAAAGTCCTACTGCCTGATGCTCTGCACACTCTGCAGGACGAATATCAAACTCATCAATCAGCTTCTGAGAGAATTCCTTTATCTTTGCCAGGTCAAGTGCAATGCCTTTACCAAAGGTCTCCTCGTTGTGGCGCTCAAGCACCATGTTCTCGGCAACCGTAAAGGGCAAAACCAGGCCCCAACGATGACGGTCTGAAGGAATAGTTGCAACTGCATGGTCAATAACTGTCTTAGGGGTTGTGCCCTGAATCTGTTCACCCTTCACGGTGATGGTTCCTGACTCAGGCTTGACCAGTGCGTTTATAGCATCGGCAAGTTCTTTTTGGCCGTTGCCGTCAATGCCTGCAAGACCAACAATCTCGCCGGCACGAATATCCAAATTAAAGCCGTTTACCTGCTCAATACCGCGCTCGTCCTTGACGTGGAGGTCTTTGATTGAAAGAACAACCTCACCAGGAGTTGATGGCTTCTTTTCTACATGCAGGTTAACGTTTCTACCCACCATAAGTGTTGCAAGCTCAGTCTCGGATGTCTTGGAAACATCAACGGTGCTCATGTACTTACCGCGACGAATAATAGTGCACTCGTCAGCGGAAGACATAATCTCTTTAAGCTTGTGGGTAATAACAATGATGGTTTTACCCTTGCTTACCAGGTCATGCATAATCTGGATAAGCTTCTCAATCTCCTGTGGCGTAAGAACTGCCGTAGGCTCATCAAGAATAAGAATCTCTGCGCCGCGATACAGGGCCTTTAAGATCTCAACACGCTGCTGCATACCAACAGAAATGTCTTCAATCTTGGCGTCAGGATCTACGTCAAAGCCGTATTCCTCAACAATCTCCAGGACCTTCTCGCGAGCTCGCTTTGGATCAAGGACGCCACCAGCCTTGGTGACCTCATTGCCCAAAACAATATTTTCTGTAACAGTAAAGTTCTCAACCAACATAAAGTGCTGGTGAACCATACCAATGCCGTGAGCGATAGCATCGTTTGGGCCAGAAATGGATACGCGCTCTCCGTTGAGGTAAACATCTCCCTCATCCGCAGAATACAGGCCGTACAGTACGTTCATAAGCGTACTTTTACCTGCGCCGTTCTCTCCTAAAATGGCGTGGACAGTTTGCTTGCGCACGTTAAGGTCTACGGCGTCAAGAGCTTTAAACGATCCAAAAACTTTGGTAATGCCATGCATCTGAACAGCGTAATCCGAACTGACTTCCACGAGCCACCTCCTTTACACACTTGCTAGAGGTGAGGAGTGCCAAAGAGCACCCCTCACCAGCAAATCCAAACTCATCGGCCTTTGGGCACGTCAGAGGACAAAAGCCATCTGGCGAGAAACCCTAAGGCGTAAAAACTAAGTTAGAACTTAGCTCAAAGACTTAACGTACTTGTCCAGGTCATCCTTGCTTGCAGGAGGAACAACGGAGCCAGCCTTGATCTTGTCGAGAAGACCAATAGCTGCCTTGTAGGTGTCCTCAGCCATGAGGTGGTGATCCTCAGCAATTCCGACAGCATCCTCGGAAGCGCCCAGAGAAATGGTGGTGCCACCCTTCTGGCCGTCCTTCAGGATCTTCTCGGAAATCTCAACGATAGCAACGTTGACGCGCTTAAGAGCGGAGGTCAGAACGTTCTCTGGAGCAAGATATGCCTGGTCACGGTCAACGCCGATAGCAAGCTTGTTTGCGTCCTTAGCTGCCTCAATAACGCCGGTTCCTACGCCGCCTGCAGCGTGGAAGACAACGTCGCAACCATCGGAGTACATGGAGTTAGCAATAGCCTTGCCCTTTGCAGCATCGGAGAAGGACTCTGCGTACTGTGCAGAAACCTCAACGTTGGTGTTGTTCTCCTTGTTTGCAAAAGCAACGCCGCCGCGGTAACCATACTCAAACTGGTCGATAAGTGCGGAAGAAATGCCGCCAACAAAGCCAACCTTGCCAGTCTTTGTGGTGCGAGCAGCAATGTAGCCAACAACAAAGGAAGGCTCCTGAGCGCGGAACATAACGCCGGTGAAGTTGGCAACCTGAGACTCGTTGCCGTTGTCGATAATGGCAAACTGGGTGTTTGGATTGTCCTTAGCAGCCTTAAGGGTTGCGTCTGCCATAGCAAAGCCAACACCCCAAACAAGGTCGGACTCAGCGTCAACAGCCTTATCAAGGTTGGTTGCGTAATCGGAATCCTGCTTGGACTCAAGGTAGCTGACATCCCAGCCGTTCTTGTCCTTGAGCTCGGTCATGCCCTCCCAAGCGGACTGGTTAAAGGACTGGTCGTTAACACCACCAGTATCGGTAACCATGGTGAGCTTCTTTTTCTTGTCACCTGATGCCTTCTGGCCGCCGTCGTCCTTCTTCTGGTTGCAGCCTGCAAGACCTGCGAGTGCTGCAAGTGCGCCAGCGCCGGTTGCGCCAGTCACAAAACTACGACGAGAAACGTTCTTGTTCATTCCGTGCTCTCCTTACCTCATGTGGCGGGAACATCCAGCTTTTATGCTGGATCTTTATGAGAAGTTGACCAAACTTCCCTAACTTAAGCGGAAAATCCGCATGGTTCCAAAACAAACAGCAATGACAAGCTGCTGATCTGCGATGCCTTGCGCAACAAACGCTTTAAGCAACAACAGAAAGAGCAACCTCCATCATCTGTGTGAAGCTAGTCTGACGCTCCTCAGCAGTAAGTGCTTCTCCTGTAAGAGGCAGGTCAGAGATAGTTAGCAGCGTAAGCGCATGCTTATGAGCGTGCATGGCGTTGAGATACAGGGCTGCCGACTCCATCTCAACGGCAAGAACATCCATGCTTGCCCATTTTGGAAGCGAGTTGTCTACGGTATAAAACACGTCGCTTGCCAAGATATTACCAACGCGAACGGGATAGCCCAGCTTCTCTGCACCAGCAACAGCCTTGCTCAACAGGCCAAAGTCTGCGGTAGGTGCAATGGTTCCAGGCATTCCGTACTGTGATGGATAATTAGAATCAGTGCTGGAAGACATGCCAATAACAATGTCTCTGAGCTTTACCTCAGGAGAAAGGCCGCCAGCACTACCAATACGGAGAATGTTATCAACTCCGTAGAAATTAAAGAGCTCGTAAGAATAAATACCAATGGAAGGCATACCCATACCAGAACCCATAACGGAGACGGGCTGTCCCTTGTAGGTTCCGGTGTAGCCAAACATGTTGCGTACGGTGTTGAACTGCTCAACGTTCTCCAGGTACGTGTCTGCAAGAAGCTTTGCGCGCAGAGGATCGCCTGGCATGAGGACAGTCTTAGCAATCTGGCCCTCAACAGCAGCGTTATGGGCAGTTGGGGTAGTAGCCATTAGTTCTCCTTAAGAATCTCTGACAGGTGAGAAGTTCCAACACCAAGTTGCTCAACGCCAAAATAATCAAGGATTGTCTCGGCCATGTCGGCAAATGTGGTGGTTGTACCAAGGTTGGTGTTTGGCTTGACCTTTGGACCTGTGATAAGCAGTGGCACGTACTCACGAGAGTGATCAGTAGATGGCGTTACAGGATCGCAGCCATGATCTGCGGTAATAATGAACAGGTCATCCTCACGAAGACCCTCAATAATCTGAGGAATGCGCTCGTCAAAGTAAGAAAGAGCGTTGGAGTATCCCACAGGATCGTTGCGGTGACCGTAAATCATGTCTGTATCAACAAGGTTGGTGAAGCACAGACCGTTAAAGTCTTTGCTGGTAGCCTCAATAGTTTTCTGAATTCCGTCTGCGTTGCAGGTGGTGAATTCAAACTCGGTCATACCGCGGTGAGCAAAGATGTCATAAATCTTGCCAATAGAAAGAACATCAAAGCCGTTCTCTTTGAGGCGATCAAGCATGGTTGGACCCGTTGGCTCAAGCGAGAAGTCATGACGGCGAGAAGTACGCTGGTATGGCCACTCCCCCTCAAAAGGACGGGCAATAACGCGAGCAACACCGTGCTCACCCTGCAGAATCTCGCGTGCAATACGGCAATACTCATAGAGTTTCTCGGGACTTACCACGTCCTCATGAGCAGCAATCTGGAAAACAGAATCTGCTGAGGTATAGACAATCAGAGCACCAGTCTCTACGTGCTCTTTACCAAAGTCTCTAATAACATCGGTTCCGGAGTAAGGCTTGTTGCACAAAACCTTGCGGCCTGTCTTCTGCTCAAACTCCTCAATAACCTCCTGTGGAAAACCATCAGGATAGGTTGGGAACTTCTTTGGAGAAATGACGCCTGCCATCTCCCAGTGGCCAACGGTGGTGTCTTTACCAGCTGATTTCTCCTGCATACGAGCGTATGCACCCACAGGAGACTCAATTGGCTTCAGTTCAACGTCATACACAGTATCAAGCGCGCCATCAATATTAAGAAGGCCCAGCTTTGTCATATTTGGGATAGTAAGAACGCCACTTGTTGCACAGGCACAAAGGGTATTGCTACCCTCGTCTCCGTATGCCGCTGCATCAGGCTCTTCGCCAATGCCAAAACTATCAAGAACAACTACAAAAACACGTTTAGGCATACTACCTCCTAAAACGCCCGAAACAAGCATTTACGCACGATACGTACGCAAACTAACTTATGTGGACGAGTCATTACTATTCATTAAATATATTATTACAGTTACATAATACCGACGCCCAATTTAGAGAGATTTTCACGATACAACCGTTTGCAGATACTAAAATTCTGTAAACGGTACGCAGCAAATGCTTAGAAAAATTAAGCAGGTAAAACCAATGTGGCGAGAAAATCGTTGAGCTCACCAGGGAAAAATTTAATGAATTCATTCTTTACAGACTCTAGCTGCTGTCTTATCGTTGTCCAAAGCAAGATTTAAGCACTAGCTTAAATAAGATAAGCACCTGTTTAGAAGTTTTATATAAGCACCTGTTTAGTCGGATTCTATTTTTGCTGCTAGGAGGCCTGATGCTCACCAATCGAGAACAGATGATTTTCAACTGGATTAAAGAGCAGCCTTCCATTACTCAGAAGGAAATTGCAGAGCGCGCTGGTATCTCGCGTTCTTCTGTTTCGGTTCACATCTCCAACCTTACCGCAAAGGGCGCAATTTTGGGCCGCCGCTACATTTTGAGCGAGCGTCCCTACTTTATTGTGATTGGCGCTGCTAACATGGATATTGCTGGTCGCCCAGACACTTCCCTTGTGGCAGGAGATTCAAACCCTGGCAAGGTCACCATGTCCTTTGGTGGCGTTGGCAGAAATGTTGCCCACAACCTGGCTCTTCTCGACAGCGACGTTCGTCTGCTCACCGCCTTTGGCGAGGACTATCGTGCGCGCGAGCTCAAAGAAGGTTGCTTGGACTGCGGCATTGACATCGACGCCTCTATTACCGTGCCGGGCGCTTCCACTTCCACCTACCTCTTCATCATGGATGAGCACGGTGAGATGCAGGAAGCCATCAATGACATGCAGATTTACGAGTATGTCACCCCTGAGCGTATCGAGGAGCGCCTGGACGTCATCCAGCACGCTGCAGCTTGCGTGATTGATACCAACCTGCCTCAGCAGACCATCGAGTTCATTGCAAAGAACGTGACCTGCCCCATCTTCTGCGATCCTGTTTCTTCCATCAAGGCACAGAAGCTCAAGAGGGTCCTGGGCAGGATTCACACACTTAAGCCAAATCGCCTTGAGGCCGAGGTGCTCTCGGGCATCAAGATTACTGACGACGAGTCCCTTAAAGCAGCAGCTCAGGAGCTACTTGCAACGGGACTTAAGCGCGTGTTTATCTCCCTTGGCGAGAAGGGCCTTCTTTGCGCTGATCACGAGAAGACCGTCCGCTTGCCGCTGCTTCCTGCAAAGCTGGTCAACATGACTGGTGCAGGAGATGCCATGATGGCGGGAGTTACCTGGGCGTATACTCAGGGCATGACACTTGAGCAGACCGGTTTGGTAGGTATGGCTGCTTCCAGCATGGCCATTGAGGGCGAGGACACCATCAACGGTGAGCTCAACGTTGACGAGGTTATCAAGCGCGCAGGTATTTAGCGCATCTACACGGCACAGCGCGTCTGCACGGCACGGCACGTCTGCACGGCACTACTTTCGGTTCCATTAGTCGTTTACGATTGGAGTATATATGTCTAACCTGAAGGATTTTCTCGTTGTATCTGACGAGGTCAAAGAGGCACTTAAGCAGAACAAGCCTGTTGTAGCTCTGGAGTCCACCATCATTTCTCACGGTATGCCTTACCCACAGAACGTTGAGACCGCTCTGAAGGTTGAGCAGATTATCCGCGACAACGGTGCAATTCCTGCAACTATCGCAATTATTAACGGCCAGATGCGTGCCGGCCTTTCCGCTGACGAGATTGACTACCTGGGCAAAAAGGGCCGCGAGGTTGCTAAGGTAAGCCGCCGCGACCTCCCCGTTATCATTGCTGAGAAGAAGGACGGCGCAACTACCGTCACTACTACCATGATGATTGCTCACATGGCAGGCATCGACGTCTTTGCAACCGGTGGCATCGGCGGCGTTCACCGTGGCGCTGAGACCACCATGGACATCTCCGCTGACCTTGAGGAGCTTGCACAGACTCCCGTTATGGTCATTTGCGCTGGTGCAAAGTCCATTCTTGACCTTGGCCTTACCCTTGAGTACCTGGAGACTAAGGGCGTTCCTGTACTTGGTTATCAGACCGAGGAGCTTCCTGCATTCTATACTCGTAAGAGCGGCTTTAGCGTTGACTACCGTGTTGACTCCCCTGCTGAGCTGGCAGAGATCTTTACTACCCAACAGCAGATTGGTATGAACAGCGGTCTTCTGGTTACCAACCCAATTCCTGAGCAGTACGCAATGGATAAGGACACCATCGACGCAGCTATCGAGAAGGCCCTTGCAGAGGCAGAGGCAAACGGCATCCACGGCAAGGAGTCCACTCCATTCCTGCTTGCAAAGGTAGCTGAGATCACTGGCAACAACTCCCTTGAGTCCAACATTCAGCTGGTCTTCAACAACGTTGCTCTTGGCGCAAAGGTTGCTGCTGAGGTCTGCAACCGCAAGTAAGAGCGCGTCCGCGCTGCGTAAGCACCACGTAAGTACACGTGCGAACGCCGCGTAAGCATCGCATTTCTTTTGGCCCCTACGTCGTTTTGAACTGCCTCCTATTTCTTGAACATAAGAAATGGGAGGTAATTCATATGCGATTTTGTAGCGTGTTAGCGTAGGCTTTTAGGCCTGGCGCACAAAAGAGCGCAGCTTTGGTAGGTTCTGCTGAAGAGTCGACATGTTCTTAATCAAGATAGCTAGGCAGTTAGGCGGTCGTACTACCTGATATGCATCTCTATGCATAAACTCCATCTAATATGCTTGAAAATGAATAGCGAAATATAAAAAATCTAACTATAGGTAAATTCCGCTTCTAAGGAACACACCTATGTCAGATAATCTGCACAATTGCGGCCATATTACACATCAAATGAAGATAATCTGCACGTTTTAGCTATTTTCGGCGTCATGTATACGTCTTTTTGACAGATTATCTGTCATAGGTGTGTTTTGAACTGCTTTCTATTTCTCGTGTCCAAGAAATGGGAGGCAGTTCATTTGACGTGGGGGCTTTTCTATCTTGCGGCAGCTTGACCGCGAGTTGACCGCTGGTTGGCCGCAGTCCGATCACAACCTGATCGCAGCCCGAAATCGTTCAAGAAAATTGTCTCAAAAAGTGGACAAAAGTCCTTATTTTTATTTTTGCTAGCAGGTACAATTACTCAAACTTAAGCCGAAACTGTCCTGTAAAGAGGACTTACGAAACAAGAACAGCGAGGTCTCGTGTGAACGTCCTAACCTACCTTGATAGTCTTGATTCTGACGTTCGCAAGAAGATCATCAAATGGGCTTCTCGCGTTCCTGCTAATCGTCTTTCTCACTGTAGGCAGATTCGTCTTAATTCCGGGCAGACTCTTGTCCACATGCTGGACCGCGTTGATAACGTGTACATTCTGTGCCGCGGTACCGTGCGTACTACGTCGCATAATTCCGCAGGCAGCACGTATGTTATTGACGAGTATCGTGCGCCCGTTGCTTTTGGTGAGATGGAAGTTATCAGCGAGAGCCCGTTTTACCTGGGATCGCTCACCGCAACTTCCGGCTGCGAGTTTATTTCGGTTCCACGCGAGGACTACCTGCAGTGGATTCGTTCGGACCCTGAGGCACTTCTCACCCGCTCACGCTGGATTATCAAAAATCTGACGCGTCAGTCCGGCTACGAGCGCAGCCTGCTGACCTGGAGCGGAACCAAGCGCCTGATGTACATGCTTAGCGAGCTGACGCGCGATCAGATTCATCGCGGCGTTGTTGAGTGGCCGTTTACGGTACGTCTGACCAGGCAAGAGCTGGCAGACAAGATTGGTACCAGCACAAAGACTGTTGCCCGCGGCATCGACGAGCTTAAGGAGAGGGGCATGGTTTCTGTTCAGCACGGCAAGATTGTCATTACCGAGAGGCAGTTCCAGCGTCTCGACGACGCAATGAAACACGAGGGAGAATCCCACCTTCTGGACTAATCTCTGTACCTGGCACAACACTTGGGCAAGACCGTTCTTCTCGCCCCGAGCGTTGCGCATCTCACCTGGCATGACGCGCTTCTCGCGCCACGCCGCATCTGGAACGACCGACGTACCCGTCGTAATCACAACCCTGTTTTTGCAGGATAAACGTAAGGAGCACTAATGAGCGAGTTCATGGACATCATCACTTCCGACAACCTCTCGTACAAGCAGAAGGTTCTGCACCTGGCTCAGGCTGCCGAGAACTCCGAGCATCCTATCAAGACGACCGCTGAGTTTGACCGTCTTTTTGCAGCTCACGCACTTGACGACATGTGTGAGGGCAACGCTCCTTACCGTCCTCGCTACATCTGCCCTGACTACCAGGTATTTGCTCAGAACGGCTCCGAGTTTTTGCGCTTTGACAAGCCAGAGACCCTTGATGACCTGCTCTGGGGCCTCGCCGCTCTTTACGACAACGTTCCTTCAGTCACCAGCCGCCCTGTCTACGTTGGCCAGCTGGACAAGATTATTGATCCGTTCCTAGAGGGCATGACTGACGCAGAGATTAAACCTCGTCTGCGCCGCTTCCTGAACCACATCGACCGCACCGTTGCGAGCGGTTACTGCCACGCAAACATTGGTCCAGAGGACACTCGCGCAGGTAGACTGCTGCTTGAGGTTGACCGCGAGCTCATGAACGCTGTTCCAAACTTCACCCTCAAGTACGACCCAGAGGTCACTTCCGACGAGTTCATGCGCCTGGCAGTCAAGACCACCATGGTCTGCTCCAACCCTGCTTTTGCTAACCACCGCATCCACAAAGAGACCTACCCTGGCGAGTACACCGTCGTAAGCTGCTACAACGTCCTTCCTATGGGCGGCGGCGCTTACACTTTGAGCCGCGTGCTTCTCCCTGGCCTGGCAAAGCTTGCAACCAACGTTGACGACTTCATGAACAACCTGCTGCCAACCGCAACCGGCGAGGTTCTGAACTTCATGAATGAGCGCGTCCGCTTTATTGTTGAGGATTCCAACTTCTTTGAGACCAGCTTCCTGGCTAAAGAAGGCCTCATTTCTCGCGAGCGTTTCTGCGGCATGTTTGGTGTTGCTGGCATGAGCGAGTGCGTCGCTGAGCTGCTGCACCTTGATAGCAGCCGCACCTACGGCAAGGATGACGAGGCTAACGAGCTAGCCGACCAGATCATGGTCAAGATTGCCGACCAGGTCAACAGCTTTGACGCCGTCTACTCCGAGGTCTTTGGCGGCCGCTTCACCCTACACGCACAGGCTGGTTTCTCCGACCAGCAGGGCGTTACCCCTGGTGTCCGCATCAAGGTTGGCGACGAACCCGCAAACCTCTACGACCACATTCGCCACAGCGCACGCATGCACCGCTTCTTCAACAGCGGCGTCTCCGACATCTTCCCAGCTGAGCCAACTGCTGAGCGCAACCCAGACGCTGTCGTTGACGTGGTCAAGGCCGCATTCTCCATCGACGACAAGTACCTCTCGTTCTATAGCTCCGAGGGTGACCTGGTCCGCATCACAGGCTTCTTGGCTAAGCGTTCCGAGATGAAGAAGTTCCAGTCCGGAGACGTTGTTCTTCAGGACACCGCTCACGACGGCCTGGGCAACTTCACCGCTAACCACCTTGCCGACCGCAAGGTTCGCATGAGCGACTAGCGAGAAGAGCTGCGCAATCGTGACCTTCACTGCAACAGAAACAACTTTGGGAGCAGCACGCGCCGAAGCGTCGCGTCCCACAACCGCGAGCACCGCGGCAACGAGCGACGCGGCAACCAATTCAGGAGCAGCACATCCTACCGGGTGTGTTGCTCCTGTCAATAAGATCATTCCCTTCTCGCTGGTAGATGGCCCAGGAAGCCGAACCGCCGTCTTCCTCCAAGGCTGCAACATTCGCTGTGCCTACTGCCACAACCCCGAGACCCAGGTAGAGTGCATCTCCTGCCAGGCGTGCGTCAAACCATGCCCAGCTCACGCCCTGTCTGTGGCTGACGGAAAAGTTGTGTGGGACAACTCCATCTGCATCAACTGCGACAACTGCATCAAGGTGTGCCAGCACAAGTCCACGCCAAAGATTGAGCTGCTCAGCGCGCGCGAGGTGGCCGACCGCTGCATTTCCAACATGCCGTTCATCCGCGGAATCACCACGTCAGGCGGCGAATGCATGCTCCGTCCCGACTTCCTCTACGAACTCTTCAGCTACTGCAACGCGGCCGGCCTGAGCTGCCTCATCGACTCAAACGGCACCATCGACTTCACCGAGTACCGCGACCTGCTGGCCCTCTCGAGCGGCGTCATGCTTGACGTTAAAGCCTGGGACGATCAGTGGTTTGAGCATCTGACCGGCGAAAATGGCGTCACGGTTCGCAAAAATCTTGCATTTTTGGCCGAGCAAAACAAGCTGGAAGAGGTTCGCGTCATCGTGACCGAAGGCTGGAACGACGCCGAAGCCGCAGTTGACGGCATTGCCGCAACCCTTGGCGAGAAGGTCGGTCACACGCGCATTCGCCTCATGAAGTTCAGGCGTTTTGGCGTGCGCGGACCGATGGAGAACTCTCCTTCTCCAAGCGACGAGCGCATGCAAGCGATTGAGTCGCAGGCTCGCAACCTGGGCTTTGGCGAGGTTGTCGTCAGCTAGTCGCCGCGGCGTCGCGGACCACGACTCACACGGGTTTCTCGCCAGCTTTTGTGCCCTTTTCACTGCAACAAATAACGACCTCGCAGCACATGCCACGAGGTCGTTTTCATTTTATCTATCAATGAGGTGCCAGCTGGCAAACTCCAGTTCAGTGGACTACCGGCCTGAAAACCCCAGTTCAGTGGACTATCGGTCCAGTAAACTCCAGTTCAGCGAGTTACTCGGTGACGATAGCGATTCCGCTGGAGCAGCCCAGGCGGTCGGCGCCCGCTGCGACCATTGCCTCAGCATCAGCCTTATTGTGGATGCCGCCAGCAGCCTTGACCTTGCAAGTGTCGCCGACAGTCTGCTTCATCAGAGCGACATCGTGAACAGTTGCGCCGCCGGTGCTAAAGCCAGTACTTGTCTTGACAAACGCAGCTCCGGCAGCCATGCAATCCTTACAGGCACGAACGATCTGCTCGTCATCAAGCAGGCAGCACTCCAGGATTACCTTAACGGGCACGGTACCAGCAGCCTCAACAACAGCCTTGATATCAGCGATTACGTAGTCGTCGTCGCCCGCGACCAGGTGGCCGCCGTTGATGACCATGTCAATCTCGGTGGTGCCGTCGGCAACACTCTGCTTGGCCTCGGCGACCTTAGCTGCAGTTGAAGCAGCGCCCAGAGGGAAACCGATGCAGGAAGTAATGCCAACTCCGGAGCCCTCGAGCTCGGCGTGGGCCAGGGAAACCCAGCAAGAATTGATAGCGACGGTTGCAAACTTATACTGCTTTGCCTCGGCGCAAAGTTTCTTGATGTCCTCAGCGGTTGCGTTTTGCTTCAAGTTTGTATGGTCGATAAGGCCGTTGACTTCCACGATTTTCTCCTTCTGACTGTACGTTATGAGTGGTTTGTGCCCTCTATTGTACGGCAAGCACACCGCAAAAGATGCGGCTACCTGGTTTTTGCTATCCAGCATAACTGTCTGGCTGAAATACTTAGATTAGCTAACTGGTATAACTACCTGCCGAGTTACCTGGCTTTGAATAGTCGCATCCACAGTGCTTGTTGACGATCTTCAAGATCAGAAATAGTTGTGTCACGTGCGACTATTCCTGTAGACTCTCGAATCTGACGAACCAAACCTTGAACACTTGAGAAACTTTTTAACATCTCTCCAGAAACCGAAAAATGTGGACATTGCACGCCCGTTACCAGCTCGTTTTCTCGATCCAAATCTCGCATGACTCTTTGGCCGCCAGCGTGCGTTACCGCTGGATCAGAATCTAGCAGCACCGTCGCTTGCTTCTTTCTTTTGTCCTTGAGCTGAATGGTTAAGTCAGGAATTCGAGTGATTTTCTCGCCATATCGATTTTCCAGCTCGATTGGCCTATTGAGTTCGACAGTTCCTAGGTTAAATCCACCAAGGTTATACGGGAGGCACAATAACAGCGCAAGCGAAGCTTCTCGGGGCGACCGAGCTTTCTCTACGATGTGCTGAAGTGCTCGTTTAGCTGGGATGATGCCGCGCTTTCTTCCTTGCGTGGAAAGAAACTTTGCAATCGCAGCGCGATTTGTTAGAGGGCCATTTTGGCGTTGCGAAACTCCACCATGGCCATCCTGATTCAAAAAATAATCGGAACACAGGGCACTACCTGCAAGGATTGTTCCAATAAAATCAAGCTTTGAAGCAATCTGCAAATAAGTGAATTCCGGAGAGGTAATAAATCCCTTTAAGTCAGCACCTATAGGTAGAAGCGATGATGGCGGAACCTTTGAATTACAGATATGAAGCGCAACATTTTCTCTTGTAGACGCGGAATTCAAATCACGGATTAGCAGGTCAACCTTGCTATTAGGCTCCTGGTGAAGACGCACACCTTGTATCTCTGGTAGGTGTCCATAGTAGACGGCAAGCTCTCGTTCCATGGCTGCACCAGGTGTAGACTCTGGAACAAGTGGCGCTCTGACCATACCATTTGCTGCCGCCGACGAATCAAATGGCCTAGAGGAACTCATCAATAAATTAAACGCTGAAAAGTACGAAAGACAGTAATCCATAGCACTCCTTCGCGAAAAAGTATGAATTCCATACCCGGAAATAGCTCAAGTAATCTGACCGATTTGAAATCACATAGGAAATCTGTGTAAGATTTGTTGTTCTGGCGTCCTCCCGGAGGCTTGCCGTGCAATTTCACTGTCCTATTTCAAAATTCTGAATATTTACACTATTAAATTCATTTCTATGAATACATAATTTTCGAGCTCAAAATTATGTGCCGAAAAAGGTAAAAAACCCGTTTAGTTGGAAATGAAAATTGAAATTTAGCTGTTTTATCTCCAACTAAGACGATTTTTTACCGCGCCAAAAACTTTTATCTGGGCAAACGTTATATGCAGAAAAATGAAATTTCCAACTAAACGCATTTTTTACCACTTTGGCGTAACTCGAAGCGCTTTTGGCACCGAAGCGTCCATCCTCGTCTGCGAACACGCCTATCCTCGCACGTCTGCGCCCGCGCTCGCACCCGCCCACACCTGTGCGCCCATCCGCGCACCCGCGCACAAAAAAGCCTGGTAGCGGAACGCTACCAGGCTTTTAGCGAAGCTAAGTCTCTAAGCTAGATCTTAGAACTCGACAGGAAGGTCGAAGTAGACGCACTTAAGCAGCTGCTCCATCTCCTCCTGGGTAGGCTTGCGTGGGTTGGAGAGGGTGCAAGCGTCCTCGATAGCAAGGCGAGCAACCTCTGGAGCCTTCTCGAAGAACTCCTTCTCGTCGATGATGGAGGTCTCGGACTTGGTTCCGCCCTCGCCGTAGTTCTTGATGCCCTGTGGGATGTCAAGAGCGTCGTTGATGTCGCGAATCTTCTGGACGAGAGCCTCTACCAGCTCGTCCTCGGTGTTGCCCTCGAGGTGCAGGATCTCCTTAGCAATGAATGCATAGCGAGTCTTTGCGCGCTCGTCACGAGCGTTGAACTGAATGACCTTGCCCAGGTACATAGCGTTTGCGCAACCGTGAATGATGTGACCACCAGAGAATGCTGCGCCGGTCTTGTGAGCCATGGAGTGAACAATGCCCAGAAGGCCAGAGGAGAATGCGATACCAGCGATGCACTGTGCGTCATGCATGTGCTGACGAGCCTCTTTGTCACCCTTGTAGGACTTTGGCAGCCACTCAACAATCTCGCGGATTGCATGGAGAGCGTCGCCGTCGGTGTACATAGAAGCAACGGTAGAAACATATGCCTCGATAGCATGGGTCAGTGCGTCCATACCAGTGTGAGCAACAAGCTTAACAGGCATACCATACGTAAGCTCAGGGTCAACAATAGCGACGTCAGGGGTAATCTGGAAGTCAGCGATTGGGTACTTAACACCCTTCTGGTAATCAGTAATGATGGAGAATGCGGTTACCTCAGTTGCGGTACCGGAAGTAGAAGAAATTGCGCAGAAGTGAGCCTTGGTGCGGAGCTCAGGAAGACCAAAGACCTTGCACATGTCCTCAAAAGTGGTCTCTGGATACTCGTACTTAATCCACATAGCCTTAGCTGCGTCGATTGGAGAGCCGCCGCCGATAGCAATAATCCAGTCTGGCTGGAACTCGGACATCTTTGCAGCGCCGCTCATAACGGTCTCGACGGAAGGATCGGACTCGACGCCCTCAATGTGAGCAACCTCAAAACCTGCGGACTTGAGATCGTTCTCGATGTCATCAAGGAAGCCGCCGCGGCGCATGGAGCTGCCGCCGGAAACGATAACTGCCCTCTTACCCTTGAGGTTCTTAACCTCGTGACGAGCGCCCTCGCCAAAATACAGATCGCGTGGATTTGTAAAACGTCCCATAAACCTCTCCTTAACTATCTGCCACTTCCCTAAGCGGCTAGCGAAGCCATTCTTCGCAGTTACTTCTTCTCAACATTTCTATTCTATCTCTTTTGAGACAACTGTACATAAATGAATGTGCCATTTTATGCAATATCGTTCAAATTTTATGCGGTCACCTGACAAGAAACTGACAGTCATCTGACAAGAAACTGACGCTCATCTGGCGAGAAACCCGTCCACTCCAAACATTTCTATATGCCGTTCACAATCTTGTTACGACGCTCGCGGAGTTGCCTCGCACACCTCAATAACCTGCGATATCATTTCTTAAGAAAGAAAGGAATCTCAAGAGAGAAAGGAATTTTGTGGCGTTTGACCCAGTAAAAGAAGACTACCAGCGGCTTATCCTCCGCTTTGCTCGCACGCAAGTTGGCGACGAGGACAGTATTGCCACGCTGATGAAGGACTTCAACTGGCGATTCTCCAACGACCGCAATTCCCTCCCCCAAACCGACGAAGACCGCGCATTCAATCTAGTTGCTCAGGCGGCCGAAATTGTTGATTATCGCCTGCCTTTTGTCGAAGAATCTCAGGCGCAGACCCTTATCGACCAGGGAAAACGCCTCCTCAACCAGGCAATTCAGCTGGACCCCAACTGTTTTGACGCCCAGCGCATGCTCCACGCCTCAAATAGCAGGCTTTTTGACGTCTACTACCAGTTCCTTGTGGAGAAGCTCCCCCAGGTAGAAGCCGCATGCTATCAGAAGGCGCAAGAGTCCTCACAGGGGCTCCCCGCTGAGCAGGCAGAACTTGCCCAGAGGCTGGCCATCAACCCCTATAAGCGCTGGTTGGCAACGCTTTCTTCTCGCGCGCTTATCTGCGGCCGCAACAAAGACGCCATCGCATATGGCGAGAAACTCCTGGAGCTTGACGCTGCAGATGCGGCCGATGCTCGTTTTACGCTTGCACTCGCATACGCAAAACTCGAGGACGAGGACGCTCTCGACAACCTCATGGACCAGTACCGCAAGCTTGATCCGCCTCGCGGGGCAGATGACCCGTGGATTTTGCTGGCCCGCCTGGCTATTCACTTCAAAAAGCGTGAGCTGGTTGAGGCAGAACACTATCTTGACCTGCTGATTGAGCGCTATCCCGAGGCAACGCTTTGCTGTTTTGTGCAGAAGGATTTGCCCGAGGGAGAGTTCTCGCGCCTTAACGTGCTCCCCTATTCTGAGGACGAGCTCATCATTGCCATTGCAGAGGCAACGGTGCTGCTGCAAGAAGGAAATGACCTGATAGGACGCGGTGTTCTTGGTCGTTGGCTTGCAGATCAGGTTAGGGCGAGAGACCCAAAGACCGTTGAACTTGCAGAAAAAGAGCTGCAAATGCAGGCAAACGCCTTGTTCGCTTCTACAGATTCTTTCCCTGGTGGATCCGACTTCCCCGACGACCCGGTCGGCTCTGACCCCGCTGGCTCTGGCGGCCCCAGCTTCCCCGGAGGTCCCGCCGGCCCGCAACCACACGGACCGTATATCGACGGGCCAAATAATCCACACTCAGGTGGTGATGCAGAGTGATTAAGCATTCCGCTAACGATATGGTCAGCGAGCAGGTAGACCGCCTAGTCACAAAGTGTGCCCAAGAAAAGAACATCGTCTCTGAAGCTGCTCTTTATGAGTTGAAACTTGCGGTAGAAGCTTCTCCTGAAGACTTTATTGCTGACGAAGAGGAAAAAGCTTTTGCTCAATACGTCAACGTCATTGGTAAGTATCAGGCTGGAATTACTAAAGAAATTGATTCTGATGCGGACTTCTTCTCAAGCCGTATGGATCTGCTTAACTTCTTGCATAATCAGATGACAAATATTACTGAAAACCCAGCTCTTAACAGCACAAGTATCAATCTTGAAGCACAGAGAATCCTGGCGCAAATCTCCAACAATCATCCTGCAGCCATCCTTAACGACCTGCTTGACCTGCAAAAAGAATTCGACCCTATCTTTAGGCCAAAACTAGAACAAGCAAAGCAAGAGCAAGGTGATGCCTGGAGCTGCGCTGAGGCACGACCACTTTTGCGCCTCTACGCACAGATTGCCCAGGTAGCAACCGATTGCGCTTGCTTCAAGCTCTCCAAAAAAGCCTGCGAAGATCTCTTGTTCTTCTCGCCAACTGATTTGCTGGGTGCGCGTTTTACCTTGGCATATGTGCTTGCTCGCCTGGAAGACGAAGAAGGGCTCCATAAGCTGGACGAGAGCTGCGGATATCAGTCCAATGCTTGGATGCGTCTGGCGTTTACGCTGCTGTTCTTCAAGTTGAATCGCATGCCCGCGGCAAAGCGAGCGCTCAAAGGCTTTGTCAACCTAGGCGAGGGAGCGGCGTATGCGCTGCTCAGGCCATCTTTTGTTGATCTCTACATTCCGTGCAGAATCAACTTTACACCTGATACGTTTGCCGAGAACGTTATCGCAGTTCATGAGGCCGAAGCGATTATCGCCGACGTGCCGGAATTTATTTCGTGGGCAGAGTCGGTGCCTGGCGTGACTCAGAGCGCTCGCGACTACGCATTTAAGACTGGGCTGGACTGGTGGGAAAACGAAGAATAGATGTAAGCTCAAAATCAGCTCGTTTAGCACTAGAAATCTGCAGCAACTTTGCTATACTTTTTCTTCGCGTCCCCATCGTCTAACGGTTAGGACATCGCCCTTTCAAGGCGGCAATACGGGTTCGATTCCCGTTGGGGGCACCATACGCTATTTGTCATTAAGCTTTTCTTTTATTAGTTTAACTAGTCTAGCAGGTGTTTTTATGCCAAGCTTCTTTAAAGCTTTTATTGCAGACATACTTTCTTCAACAATATAAAATGTCATTGTAATTTGAACCATGGAAATAGGGCCGATTTTTGCGAGAAGGTCAAAAAGCGCCGAAAGTATAACGACTCCCACAATAAGGAGTTTTTTCGCTATCACCGTTTCAATAAATTTCAAAGTTAATTTCTTACGATTTGTATAGCTATACATGGTGACTAGGCTATTTAGAGCTAATACATAAATCAAACCGCATGTTAATAAAGCGTAGTTTGCAATAAAAATAGTCAATCCTTGGCTAAATTTATCCGCAATTAAAAATACAATGCATCTTCCAATCATTGCACCTCCTTTCTATGTTAATTTACTCATTACTGTAACCTTTAAAATAAAGACAGAAATGTTTAGAGAATTAACCTTTGGCAGTGAATTTGATGAAGAAGACCCTGTATTTAGCTATAGACTCTTTTGATTTATTTATATACAATAGTTTGCAAAATTCTACTGAAATGTCTTTATCTGCCTACAGAATAGGATATCGCGATGGACAGGTCAAAAGGGTTTTTTATCACGGTAATTTGCTTCGTATATTTTGTTATTTGCGTCCTGTCAGTGGTTTATTTCTTCTTCTCAAATTTCTCTTTCTTCTCACTTGATTATAATACTCCAGTGAGCTTTCTTGGCACTTTGTTAACAATACCGCAGGCATTATTTCTTATGTCTATTTTCATTCTAATAACTTCACTAATACTGTTGTCTAAAATAAAATCTATGGTTACTTTTTTTAAAAAAGCAACTTATCTATTTGCTATTTATAATACCTCTGTTGCTTTTTGTGCAGCATTATTTTTATTCATTCCTTGCATTTTTTCCTGTCAAAATGATTATAAATCTGTAGTAAATACTGGAGAAATTTCATTATCCAGAGTTGTTTTACTTGAGGAATTTGATGGAGGAAGAGAAACTTTACATTTTTATGTTTTACGTTTTCCATTCGGTTTGGGAGAAAGTATAGCAACTATTAAGTTATATCGCCACTCAATACCAACTGAAGATATTGAGTGGCTACTAGTTCATGAGAATAACCAATATCACATTACAACTACAAACTCAGATGCCATTGAAACCCTAACGGAATTTAATTCTTTCCCCATACATACAAATCTTATCCGTCTATGAAATCATGCGTTAATGCATGAAATAATATATCACTCAGATATTTAGATTCAGATTCATCAGGAAGTCGATTGGAAGCTGAGGCGCGTAAGAGTATCGCATCAAAAAATGGAATCTCATTTCTTGGTAGTCCATTAACCAAACTATCAAACACACTCTCAACACACTTGCGTTCACCTTTAAATCGATTTAAGCAAAAAAGAGATCTGCGATTTAGCGGTGCTAATGAAAATATATATCGAAGAACCTCCGAAAGAAGAGCGTTTTTATCATGAAGCATCATTGCAGCTAGATAACCATCTACGTCACTCATTAAGTCTTTATAGTCAAACCCTGACTCTATAGATCTACTTCCAAGACAAACGGATAACCAATTTTGTAAATATTGTTTTTGAATTCCCTCTTTTTGACTATTTCCCCAAATCTGAAGTAAGTCTAAAATCCAACCACCTAAATCCGCAAACATAAAATAATCATAAGATACTGAATCGAAATGGCAGATATTTCCTAAAACTGTAGCAGCAAAATGCTCTAAATCATATGTAGTTTTAAACTGCCCGGGATCTGGAATGATCGATTTGCATATCCTATTCACCTCTTCTTTTAAGATTACTTCAGATGAATCATATGACTCTGGTGTATATACTTGCCACATCAAAGCAGTATTTTCTTTTGCCCAGTATTCTGGTTTTCTCAAATACTCAAGGATAAATTTAGACAGCTGCTGATTTTTAATTGGATCCTTTAACTTTTTTATAGCTATCTTCTCAATTTGCGATATAGCATTAATAATATCGTCATGCTGGAACTTACTTTGTCCATTATGAACCACTAGCGAACAAGCTGGAAATTTTCCTGAATAGGCAACTCTATCAAGATCCCACCTTCCTCTATACCCAGTAATTTCTGTGAATTGATCAAATACCCATTTGTCCGGAATTGAGAAACCTAGGTTTCCTGAATATCCTGTACTCATATCAGATACAAATGCTGCTTCTGCAAGTCCATGATGGATAATCCTAGAACAAATATTTCTAGAAGCGTAAATTCCCACTAAATATCCGTCTCGTATATTGTCCTTTAATGCTTTGAAATATGGAATGATATTACTGTCTATCTCAGGATCAGTTGCATCATAATCTACTGTGAAATATATTACTGTTTTTGGCACTCCTAAGCGTTTTGCATGCTTAACTGCTTCAAGTGCATGGCTTTTTCCTTCGCTGTAAGAAAAATGATTCAATTTAGTTGAATACATTTGAAAAATGGGAAAGTACTCTAAGCCATAGCTAACTATTCGGTCAAGCTCTCCAGTTCGAAGTGCTTTAAATAAATCATTCTCTGCCGTCATTTCTTGATCTGGCTCACAAAGATATCTTCCTACAATCCGATAGCCATCTTCCTTTAAACAAGAAGCCAACTCATCAGTAATTTCAAATCGCGTATCACATGCAACGCATTTTCTATCAGGATCTCCCTTTGAGGTAAGTAAGCTCATCCATGTTGTTTTATCAATAACAGAAGTAACTGGAAGGGCATAGCTCTCTTGGAATTTTCGTACATCTTCACTCAACTCAAACGACCAAGAACGTGTGATATTTCTTCTAATTCCATTACACACTAGAGCAGAACTAGCCAGCCAAACCCAATCTGAAGAGCCTGAATCAATTGTTTTTAATCTGGCACGTGTTCCATTTCCAAAATATCCTGTAGCCTCTTCTGGCGTAAATCCTTCTATTGCTTGCAAAACTTGAATCATAGCCTCATTCATTTCGCGACCATAAATACCATCAGTAGGAACAATTCCAGTATATTCACGATAACGACGATTAATTTCTTGCTGAATTTCACGTATTGACGTTTTTCCTCCATACATTGCAAGAAGTCTAAATTGCTTCATTGAAAGGAGCGCACCCATCATCTCAATATCCACCACAAAATTGTTTTGATGATTAATAAGACCCATATCATTCTTTAACTTTAAAATTGACTCTATGGTCCCACCATCAATTACATTTGTAATTGATCCATAATGTGCCGCATATCCTTTACACCAAAGAGCTCCTTGTATAATTGCATAAATATTTGATGTTGGCTTTTTCCCCAAAGTTTGACGACTTATTCCGTTGGGAAACATCTCAGAAAACTTTGCTTTTGTGCCTTCTCCAAAATTATCAGCAGTAAACTGAATTCCAAGCTCAATTTGAAGTGCCCTAATCAAGCCAAAGATGGTGTTCCATCCAGTATGACCAGATTCCTCTACCTGGTTAAATCGATTATCGTTAACGTAAGTTCTATTCAACCACTTTTGAGTTGCTAAAACCATTTCATCCATTGAAGATACTCCAATCGACCTCCCCATATTAATGGGGAGGTCACTACTAAAGAATTAATAAACCGTAATGGATTTCTTTTGAACATTTCCAGGCTCGCCACCTGAATATGTAACACCAACTCTTCCCGTTGGACCTAGAGAGATTGCATCTGTACAATAAACTGATCCAGGAGACCAATTGCCTCCTCCAGACAAATGATTTGCTCCATACGCAGATCGCTTAGGCGTCCATACTGAAGCAGTGCTTCCAGGCTCCATGTTACTACCCCGACGAACAGTTACTCTAACCCAACACCACCTGTTACCTCCGTAAATGCCCAATCTGAGCTCTACTCGAAAATAAGAAGTACTAAATTCAGACAGTGTCTCCGTACTAATAAAATTCACGCTAAATGGATTAATGTTGCTACTCACACTTTCAATCATATCTACTCCTTGTTTATGCGTCTCATTACAAAATCCAGAACGATATCCCACAGCCTCTAATGATTCATCTTTTGCCTCCTTACACAAATCACATATTTATTGAGTCAAATCTGATAATTCAAATCCGTCTCTAAACTAAGGACAGAAAAAGGAAGGGAATTAACCTAAAAACTTATATAAACTTATCGATTTATGGGTTGTGTCCCGAAAAGTGGTGTAAGCAAGCATTTCAGGTGTTTAAAAGAAGTGC
>CAUTUQ010000009.1:0-62359 GCA_963542025.1 uncultured Atopobium sp.
TGTAGGCTAGAAGGTAGTAAGGAAATAGCCATACACCACTTTTTGAGACGTAACTGATTTATGCTAAGCGATGACTGATGGACTATTTTCAATTAACTATTTATAATGATGTGTAGAGATAGCATTGATGTTATTTCTCAAACTTGCAGAATGAGGTAATGAGATGCTTTCAAAGACTAATCGCCTTGTTCATTTACTAAGAGCGGCCATTTATTTAGCAGCTCTCTTTCTGGTGTTCTATGCAAATGAATTCATTCCGTTCATAACATATCCTACTCCAGTGTGTTTTTTAGGAGTATTGTTTTTTAGACACTGGATGGTATGCTTTATTTTAGCGGCTATAGTCATTTTTTTAATCGTGTCATCTCGCAGCTTTTTTGAGTCTTTAAACTATAGTAGAAAACTTGTGCACACCGTTTTACAAACCATTGCGATAATACCTATGTCTGCATTGATTATATATATTCTTTTTACTGGGAGCTTGAACCCCCGAAGTATTAAATGGGTCCAATGTGACACCCCTAATCCTGAGACTCAAATTGCATGTGTAACTTTTACTGATGAATATTCAGATAATGTGTGGTTCTATTCAATGCCATCACCCATTTGCGAGGGAGAAATGATTGGTGGGATATATACACCTCCGCAAGAACCTGAAAAATCAGTCCTTTACTGTGACTGGCATGTCACCTGGAATAATGGAATCGGGCGCATTACTACAAATCAAGAAGTTGAAAAAATAATCAATCAAGAACATGGGGACTATCCCTTGTTCATCATCTCAATGGGCAAGGGATAGTTCCAACTAACTAACTATCTTTATGAGGGCTAATTAAGATGTATCTTTTATTCCACGATGATCTTTTCCCAGGCATCTTCAAATCTTTTTTTCATTTTCCTTTGGATGGATTTTATTAATTTTGTAATAGCCGGCCTAGATCTGTTGGTTTTATCAGCAATCGAACTTGCAGAGATATGTTCGATGAAGTGCAGTCTAAACACTTCTATCTCTTTTTTAGTCAGAAATTCTTGTGCTGATGTTGTGATTTTCTGAGCTAAAGTTTTTATCTGCTTTTCATTTTCTTGTTGAATCACCTCATCTTCGGCAGAAGGTATAATAACTTTGTAAAATAACGCCTCATTTTGGTTAGGACTCTCTTCTGAAATTGAGCAAATAGAAGAGTATTTCCTGTCCTGACGAAAATAGGACTTGGATTGATTTAGCTCGTCTTTTGAAATACTATTTAGCGCATTCTGTAAAATAGATAGACACAAAGTTAGTTCACGTTTGCTTTTGCCGCAATTATGTCGATTGGCATATTGCTGCATTTCCTTCTTACTGATGGTTAACTTTTTCTGCTTTGGAAAGCTACTAGCATTATTGTCTTCACTTGAAATTAGTACTGAGTAATCCCTTTTCATTTTTCCTCCAAAAGGAGGAAGACCACTGAGCTATAAGGAAGACTACTCATAGCGCGGAGTTAATAACTCCGCGCTAAATCAGATGGTCTTCCTAACGAGATTTTGACTACGAATGAAGCACTCTAGAAATGCACCATTTACCGAAATCAGATAAAAGATACTTAAATCTTTTATCATTTTTTATTATCCTATTACATATGGCCTCCTTTTAAGAAAGCTGATGAACATGTTTAAGAATCTGTTTTGAAAGCGCTTATAGAATAAAAGGCTCATTCAAATAGAAAGATTCAAGTAGATTCATTTGGTTCACTTTTTAAGGAGAGTTAGAGAAAATGAATCAGTCGTGGAAAAGCTTCTTTGAATTCATGTATAAATATTTTAGTGACGATAGATCAAGGGTTGCTTATCTACGTACACTTATTACTCAGATAACTACTTGTTCCAACAATGAAACTGACTTAATAGTCAACTATCCTGACTACACTCTAAAAAATTGGATTAACAGGAGCCTCCCGAAGCGTATAGTGAGCGAAATATCTTCCAGGATTTCTTATATTGAACTTAAAAACTCAATGCAAAGACACTTTGAACAGATGAATAGGACTGCAAAAGCGGTATTTTTTAAAGATTGCACAGCTCAACTTGGCTTAACTGATGTTTCAGCGAATAATTTTGCAGAGAAAATTATTCGCTTGCTTTTCCTTCTGTTAGGTATTCCTACGAATAATCAAAGGAACATCAGAAACAATCAATTGCCTTTATTAGAATTGTCAAATGATTACATAGATAAATTTGGAGCTTATCTCCTTAGAGATGCAAATAACATATGTATGAACAAAGGCTGCAATACTCTATTAGCTTATATAGATAAAAATAGAACTATTAATAATTTCCAAGTAATTGATTTAAAAATGAAAACAAAAACCAAAGCAGGGCGGTATGAAAACTTAATTGCGGTCTGTCCGCTCTGTTTTGAAAGACTACAAGGGCATCTTTCATCAGAGCAAACAGAATATTTCACAAAATTAAAACAAAGCCATATCTCACAAAATGAAATGCAAAATCTCCTCTTGGAGACAAGCATTGATCAATCAATTAGTGAGTTGTTGACTCAAATATCCAATATAGGCCTACATATCGAAAATAACGAAATTAAAAGTCCGGTCAAACCCTCAGAAAAATTTGATTCTTCGCTCGATTACGGAAACAAAATTCAGATTGAGGCTTTAGTAAAAAGGACGTACTTATTTGTACGCAATATTATTAAACAATTAGATGAAAAGGGTGATATTAAATATGAGCTACTTCAAGCCAGTGTTAGGCTGAAGTATTTACAGCTAAGAGATAAAAGTAACTCCCAAGAAGAAATTTTTATTCAGCTAGTTGATTATTTTAAAAACATAAGTAATCAAAGTGACTCTGTTTGTCGAATAGTAGTTTCTTTTTTTATCCAAAACTGTGATGTATTTGAAATACCAAAAGGTGATTAAAGTGAAACTCCCCAATAAAATCTATTCGTTTAGTGAGAGTGATATGATGTGGATTTATCAGATTAAACAATCCCTAAGATCAAATTCATGTTCACCAAAAACTCTTTTCTACTTATTGCATCGAGAAAAAGGAATTGAGCTTGTATCTTTCTTACAAGCATTGGACGAACTGTATGCACTAGGAGAAATCAGATTAAACGAGGATAATGAGGTTGAACTATGCTGTTAGAATTATGGTCTCCCGCTATTCCACAGGCTAACACGGCCGAAAAACATATTCAATTTCGCTCAGGACTTAACGTGATTCTAGGAGAAAAAGGAGCTTCTAATTCTATCGGAAAGTCTACATCATTATTGATATTGGACTTTGTTTATGGCGGAAATTCATATGCCAAATCGGACGCTGTAAAGCATCTTGATAATCATGAGATATTTTTTGCTTTTAAATTTAATGAAGAAGTATTTCGTTTTTCTCGTTCTACGGACAAACCAAATGAGATAAAGAAATACAACGATACTTATCAATCTGTCGAAACGATTCTAGATCGTTCTGAGTTTGTTCATTTTCTTGCCCTTAAGTATCAGTTTATTGAGAATGAAGCTGTTTTTAGAACAGCTATTAACTCACATTTTAGGATAGCTGAAAAGTCCAACTTAAAAACTAAAGATCCATTAGAGCCTCCTTTTCCATCTAGTAAAGAGAAAAATTTAATAAGTCTAATTCAGCTATTTGATAGATATAAAAAACTTGAAGAAGTTAACAATACCTTGGCGACAAATAAAAAGAAGCTAAACTATTTTGACTATTTATATAAAGAAATTAAAAAAATTCCACAATCTAGTGCGCAGATAGAGCAGAATGAGCAAAGAATTATTCAATTACAGTCTAAGCGTTTTCAACTTGAATCAAATCAATCAAAAATTCCCGACGCAGAAGATCGCAAGATTTATCAAGAGAAAAAGCTCTTAGAAGATAAAATTAACAATACAAAATTACAGCTTAAAATCATTAATGAAAGAAAAAGAATTCTTGATTCATCAGACCATCTTGAGACGTTTATTAGCTCAGACGAACTTGAGGAGTTTGCTAATTTTTTTCCTGGCGTGAATCTAAAATTATTGGTTCAAATCGAATCTTTTCACCAAAAATTATTTACGCTTCTTGAAGAAGACTTCCAATATGAAAAGACCTTAGTGGAAAAAGAGTCGATAAATCTTACTGAAGAGTTATCGACTCTATATCAGCAGTTGGATAACTTACCAATAAAAACCATTTACGCAACTGATTTCATAGACGAAATTATAAAAATTGAAAAAGAGATTGACAGCCTTCAAAGAAAAATTGATCTTTGGAAAGAATGGCGTTCTTCTAAGAATCTTAAGATTGAGCTTAATAAAACTAAAGAGACGCTTTATACGTCTATAATTCAAGACATTCAAGATTCTCTCAATAACGAACTCTCTCAGTTAAACAATAAAATTATTGGATTAGACCATTTCTCACCACGCTTATTTATAAATAGCAGCACATCATATAAATACGAAACTCCACATGACAGTGGAACGGGAGCAAATCAACGAAGTGTAATTCTTTTTGACGTTGCACTTTTAAATCTTACTGTTTTACCAGCCATAGCACATGACTCATTTATGTTCAACGATATTGAAGACTCTACTATCTCTAAAATCATCAGACTATATTCTGAGCAAACAAAACAAGTCTTTATATCTTTTGATAATGTGCATCATTATCCAAATGACACAATGTCCATTATTGATGAATCGGTTGTATTGAAATTGTCGAGCTCTCAAAAGTTATTCGGCCGTTCTTGGAATGTTAAATCATCAAGCGAGTATACAGGGAGACTTCCCGGATTCGATTAGTTGATTTAACAGTTGGCGAGAAGAACCTCTTGCAGACTCTCAACCGATAGTCCAGCGCGCGCAAGAATGTTGTGGTGAATATCCGCTTCAAGATATGCATCAGGCATGCCTAAGCGTATTGCCTGAGGACATGGACCTAAAGCACTGAGCCCCTCAACAACCGCGCTACCAAACCCACCCACAACACTGTGCTCTTCAACGGTAATAATCACGTCAGAATGCTGACAGATTTCTGTTAAAGATGCGTCAAGTGGTTTGATACTCGATACACCATAGACTTCGATGTTTGTCTGAACGGGAACGGCAATCTGCTCTGCAGCTCGCTGAGCTGCCTCGACGACTCTACTGGTTATCGCACCCGTTGCAAGTACGGTTATGCGCTTCGGAAGAGGGGTGGATACGGTTCCGACGGCTGTGACTTCGGTAGCTGCAGCTTCGGTGACTGCCACGCCGTCTACGCTTGCCATGTCCGCCGCGCAAGCCGACTCAAAGAGTTTCTCGACACCGGACGCATCAAAAACGTAACCATCTGGATGCAGATTGACGCCATCACACGAGGTCATACGCACGTAAGCTGGTCGGGGATGCTTTGCGAGGTCCATGAGCGTGGCCGCAAGCTGGGCATTATCGATCGGATTGAGCACGGAAAGCCCCGGGATGGTCCTGGTAATCGCAATGTCCTCCACAGCCATGTGAGATGGGCCTGTAGCTGCGGATTCGCAGCCAGCAGCAACACCTACCAGCACCACGGGCGACTTCATCATGCCAAGGTTGACTCGAATCTGGTCGAGCGTTCGTGAGGTCACAAACGTGGCATAGCACGGCGCAAAAACGTGGAAACCTTCATTTGCACAGGCAGACGCCACTTCAATAAGGTTCTGCTCTGCAATTCCACACTGGATGTAGCCGTCTGGTCGAAGCTCTCGAAAGCGATCTAGGTTCAAACGACGACCATAGTCGGCAACGGCAACAGTCAGCAGCTCGTCATCCTCGGCAAGCTTACCCATAACCCAGCCGAACACTTCCTTTGTATTCATACCCGCAAGCATCTGCGACTCTTCAGCCGAAATGCACGCTGACTGCAAAGATGTGCCTAGCATGAGCATGCCTCCTCTGCAACTTTCAGATCAGACAATGCCTGTTCATAGAGGTCGTCCGTCACGCACGCGTCGTGGAACGAGACGTTATTCTCGGCAAATGAGAGTCCCTTACCCTTGATAGTGTGCGCAATAATCGCGCGAGGCCTGGAAGTTTGCTGCTTTAATGCGTCGTACAGTGCAAGCACATCATGTCCGTCTACCTCGACAGACTCAAAACCAAACGCATCAAACTTTCTTGCAATTGAACCGGTGTCCAAAATAGACGCGCAAGGGCCGTCCAGCTGCATGCGATTCTGGTCAACAATGACCGTCACGTTGGAGAGCTGGTTGTGGCCGATAAACGCCGCGCTCTCCCAAATGGAGCCCTCGTCACACTCGCCGTCGCCCAAAATACAAAAAACGCGAGAAGGAAGATCTTTTCTGCAAAGGCTCAGCCCCAGGCCAGCGGCGTAGCCCAAGCCCATACCAAGGCTGCCACCGGAGATTTCAAAGCCACGCTGAGGATCTCGCAGAGGATGCTTAAAGAGGACGGCATCGGGTCCAAAGACTCCGCGGTCAATATCCTCTTGAGAGATCATTCCTGCACGTAAAAGAGCTGGGAATAGTGCCAGCGACGTGTGAGCCTTAGAGAGAATCAATCGGTCTCTGAGTTCCCATTTACAATCCCTGTGGCCCACCTGCATAACCTTGCTCAAAAGCACAGAAACAATGTCTGCCACAGAACACGCGCCGCCGATGTGAAATGGCGTTGACCTGTAACGATGAGCCAACTCGATAATGCCTCGACGCACTACCAGCGCCTCGTGGCACAAATCAAGCTCAAGCTGTTTGCGCTGATCAGGATCTATTTCTGCAGAGGTCAGCGATGTGCCCACGTGCTCTGACTGACGAACAGAAGAGATGTCCAGGGGTCCAATAGAGTCATCTACCTGCTCAGATACACCAACAACGCTTTGGTGCGGGGCAAGCCAAGTCTGGCTCCACTCAATGCAATTACCGTCGGACAGCTCAATTACCTGCTCAAGTACAAGCAAAGCCTCATTTGGAGAACACTGCAGGTAGTCGGCATGGTCTTTACCTGCAATTTGCGACTGATAGCGCATGCGAGAGCGTGCAATTTCTTTTTGAGATGTTCTTTCAACCGCATCAAAGAGCGACTCATTCTCAAAGTCCGCCTTCTCAAGCTGCGGACAAACAAGCAGGTTAGACCATGATTCCTGGCACACCACAGGTCTATCCGAGACGCTCCTGACACGACGCAAAAAGAGTACATCAGAGCCAATGGGAATCTCCAGGTGCTCGGCAACAGCTTGATCTGCAGGAACTACCTGCTTAAATAGGACTTCGGTTCGATACTCAAAGCCACCATCTCTGAGCGCGGCTGCAAATGAAAGCACGGTATTTCCTGCCGCATGACGAACGGTGTTAGAGATTACCTGTGTTGCTCGACCCTTTTGAGTAAGTAGCAAACCCTCTTTGACCAGGGATTGAATAGCTTTTCTGATGGTTCCTCGGCTGACGCCATACTGCGCCATAAATTCGGCCTCAGACGGAATGTACGTTCCCGCCTTCCAGTCTTCTGACAGAATTTTGACGCGCATCAAATCAGACAGCTGAACGTGAAGAGGTGTGGCAGACGAGGCATTGAGCCCACCTCTGACCTGTGGAGATAGTGCCTCTGCAGCTGAGCCCTCAGAAACTAAAACCGGAAAAACTCCTGTCTCAAATGACATAGGTCCTCCGAAGTGAGTTAGAAATTAGTCATGCATACGTTAAATACAAGACAAGTAGTATACAAGTTTCTGAAAGAGAACAGAATAGGAGTTATCTGACTTTTTATCTGCTATAACACCTCTTGAATTTAAAAGCTCTATTTGCTGATCAATAGAAAGAAAAAGCTTATTCATAGCTTCTCCTTATAAAAAAGCAGCTACACGATGGCAGCCGCTCTTTGGTCTCGGTTCCGTAGAATGTCAACGAGACGTATCACTGCCGATAATCTTAACATTGCACAGATCTCTGTAAAGCGAATTATCAAAACTCAACAGCACACTTTGTGTCCCACTTTTGTCCCATGAGCTTAATGTCGAGTTAAGTTTTACCAGGTCAAGAGCTATATACTCTTCACGCTCAAAAACGCCTAATACTTAAATATTTTCTGAAAAATCGCAGCTAAAAAACTATTTATTCTGCAACAAAAGTGGTAGGGGCGGCGGGACTCGAACCCGCAAGACCGAAGTCGAGGGATTTTAAGTCCCCTGCGTCTGCCAATTCCGCCACGCCCCCGGATATGTCTAGCTATTATGCCACTACTTTTAATTCAGCGGGCGCAAAATTGGCTGCCAAATCACAGGCGACTGCTTTCCCTGGTAAACGGCAGAAGCAGTTATCACCAGGCCAAAGAGCAGATCACTCTCGCTTACTACCAGGTGTTTAAAGCCCGAATTCTTCATCAATTCTACAAGCAAAATAGTTCCCGCAAGCATGACGGGTGCGCGCTTTGCCTGAAGTCCCGTTATGTCTTCTCGCTCCTTTAGCGTTTTGCTGGCGAGAAGCCCCTCTATCTGCAACACCTCGTCAAGCGAGATGTGGTTGAGGTGCACCTTTGACGGGTCGTACGGGTCAAGGTGGTCCCTGATGGCAATGAGGCTGGTTGCGGTTCCTCCAACACCCACTAAAAGCTCAGGCGCTGCACACTGCTGCTGAGCTCGCCCAATGGCCTCAGACATCATCTGAGCCGCCATTTTGTGAGCCCCATCAATGTCCTCAGCTGAAGGGTGATCTGACGACAGGTTAAAGCGCTCGGTCAGGCGTCTGCAACCAAGATCAACGGACTCAACAAAGTTGATGTCAAGTTGCTGCCCTCCAAGCTGCTGGCCTGCGCCTTGGGCTGCAGTTTGGCCCGCCAGCGTACCAACGACCAGCTCAGTTGAGCCGCCGCCGCTGTCGGCAACAAGAATGCGATGATTCTCAAAATCGTGAGAGACACCCAGAAATGTGAGCGCGCCTTCAATTTCACCTGGAATAATCATGGGCTCAAGTCCCAGCGAAGCTAAACCCATTCCCAGGTCAGGAGCATTTTCTGCATCGCGAGCAGCACTTGTGAGCGTGCACACAACCGCCTCAGCGCCCTCTTTTCTCGCGTGATCAACGTAGGAAGAAACGCAGCCAACGCAACGATGAATTGCCTCAGGTAGCAGGCGCTTTGCCGTATCAACACCCTCGCCTAAATTGACAATCTCGGTGTACTTGGCCATGCGAATGACGCGACCGTCCTCTACCTGCGCAAGCGCAAGTCGAGCAGTTACGGTTCCAATATCAATTGCAGCTAGAAGCATTAGTGTGAGTTCCCACTATCAGACTTTGAATTGTCGGCGCCGGACCCCTCAGAAGATCCACCTTCTCCGGAGTTCTTCTGCTCATGAGACTCTTCAGGAGCTGGCGCAGAGGTAGAATCGTCAGAGTTTGCGCTCTTAGGAGCCTCAGTATTGCCGGAATCGCCTGGTGTAAATCCAAAAACAAAATCCCCAACCTTGATGTACCACGGATAGTCAGGATGCTGAACGGTATTCTCGTCCTTCTTTTTATCAAGACCCTCTACTCGCGCAGATTCCTCGTCGCCAGAAACCAAGCCCTGCTTATGAGCCTCGTCTATGATGCCTTCTTTTGTCTGCAGACCATGAACCTCGGACTCAAGACGTTTTTGATCTTCTTCAAGCTTCTGCTGATTTAGCAGCAACTCATCGTGCTCACGAACAGCATGGTAGTAGCCGCGAATTGGTGGATACAGGCCAACAAGCAGGAAGATTACAACGCCGAGAAAAACGACAAGCTTGGTATGATTGCGCGCAAAATCAAGTGCGTTGTCCTTAAGCTCTACCAGAGAAGCTACGCTGAACTGCGGTTTATTGGTTCTTTCAGCCTTCTGTCCGCGCTCGGACTTCTGTCCGCGCTCGGACTTCTGAGTCCTATCAATCCTCTTAACTTGAACAGTTCTTTTAGACTTGGTGTCCTTGGAACTCTCCTGGGAAGATACTTGTTTTGATGACGCCATGCCCTCTGACGACGCTGTATCTTTTGGAGCCGCCACGGATTTCTTTGCCACAGCAGACTTCTGATCAGATTGAGATTTCTCAGTTACCTGGGGTTTCTCGGTTTTTTTAGTTGAAAATATTTTGAGAGCACCAGCGGTATGCTCCGCGGTAGTCTCTTTAAGAGGCTCAACGGAACGCTTGGTGGGCGTTGTTTTTCTTTTTGTACCACTCTTTTTAGTGGTGTCTTGACTCATCACGGATCTCATTTCTGGTTTGTTTGGTGATGCGTCGCAACAAATTGCAACATCTTTATTATGGCAGAGGCAGCAACGATAGCCCTGCCTCAGTTTGGAATTTCATCGTTTTACCGAATAGAAGTCGTCGCTCCACGGCAAGTCGCAAGCTTTGCGGTAAGTTGCACATCTTCGTGCGATTCACGCAACTCGTTTACGCATCAAGATGACGTTTAGCTTCTTGCCACAAATCTTCTTGTAGCTCGGGTTTCTCGTCAAGCGAGAAGCCTCTCTTAGCAGCAGCTTTCTCCATATACGACCAGCGAGCGCGGAACTTCCTGCAGGCGCTCATCAGCGCTTCTTCCGCATCAACGCCTTCCCAGCGAGCAACGTTTATCAGCGCAAACAAAATGTCACCAAACTCGTCCGTTTTCTGCTGCGTACCTTGGGCTTCAGCGTCAAACTCCGCGCGCTCCTCGGCAACCTTGTCCCACACGTCACTAACTGACGCCCACTCAAAGCCCATCTTTGCGGCACGCTTTGAGATCTTCTGCGCTTGCATGAGCGCAGGTAGAGACTGTGGAACCGAGTCGAGAAGACCCTCGGTGTGCACGGTATCTTCTGCACTGGCGCGCTCCTCAGCCTTGACGCTCTCCCACACGTCCAAGACGGCCGCGGCCGACGACGTAGAACCCGCTTCTGGCCCAAATACGTGTGGATGCCTGCGTACCAGCATCTGGTTGAGCGCTCGACATACGTCGTCGATGTCAAAGCCCGCTGCGCGGTCGCGCGCCCCGCTGCCCGCACTGGCACCGCTGTCAGCCTCAATCTGCGAGTGAAGAACTACCTGTTCAAGTACGTCGCCAAGCTCTTCTTCAAGGTGCTCAGGAGAGCCCTCAGCAATCGCTTCGACCGCCTCGTAGGCCTCCTCAATCATGTTCTTTGAGATAGACTGATGCGTCTGCTCCTTGTCCCAAGGGCAGCCATCCTCCTGGCGAAGGCGCCAGATAGTTCTGACCAGGCGATCAAACTCCGGATGCGTCTGAGGTGCGCCAGGACGAGCCTTTGTTTCTTCATCAACTGCAGCTGCTAGCTGAGCGATCTTCTCGTCAGATGTCATGAAGTTTATTGCTCCTCGGGATACAGGAAATTCCAGTCGTTGCGCAGGCCAGTCATGAGCTCCATAACGTCCTTTGAGACCTCAAGCTGCGCCTGAGCAGAAGCGTCTCCTGCAACAGCAGCCTCCAGATCTGCCAGCACGTATGCCAGAGCATCAGCGGTGCGTCCCACCTGGACTTTCTCCTGCTTGCCGTCGTCAGTCCACGTGATTGTGGCAACGTCCGCACGTGGGTACTCCATAATCTCAATGAAGGCTTTATCAGCGGAAATCATGGCGCGTTTTGGCTGCTTGGAATGAAGCGTCAGTGCCAGAACAACCATCTGGCCCTCGGCGTTTCTGAGCAAAATGCCATCCGTCTGATCAACGCCGGTAGGAGCCGGATTCATCATAGAAAGCACGTCATGAGGCTGGCTCTTCAGGAAAAGACGAGCCAGCGTCAGCGAATACACGCCAATGTCCAGAAGAGCGCCACCGGCAAGCTTAGGATTGAAGAAGCGATTCTCCATATCAAACTCTTTGTAGCTGCCAAAATTCTCTTGGATCAGGTTGACTGGGCCAAACTCGCCCGACTCTACGCGGCTGACCAGCTCTTTGTAGAGCGGCATGTGCAAAATAGTGCAGGCGTCCATGAGCTGTACACCGTTTTGACGTGCAAGTTCTTCGGCCTCGAGCAGCTCGGCGGAGTTGAGCGTAATGGACTTCTCACACAGAACGTGCTTGCCCGCCTGAAGCGCTTTGCGCAGGTAGATGATGTGCGTATTGTGAGGTGTGGTCAGGTATACCGCGTCAATCTCGTCGCTGGCGAGAAGATCGTCGATGCTGTCATACACACGCTTGACGTGGTGTTTTTGAGCAAACACAACAGCCTTTTCCTGTGTTCTGTTAGCGACGCCGTCGATGGTTCTGCCAACAGATGCCAGCGCCTCTGCCATCTGGTTTGCAATAACTCCGCAGCCAATAACACCCCACCTAAGGTGTGGCGCGGTAAAGATTGCGTCAGTAGCGCTTGCAGTGCCCTGCTCGACGCTCGTAGCGTCTTGCTCAGCGCTTGTAGTGTTCTGTGACGCTTTATCTGATGTTTGGCTCATGCTTACTCCTCTACCTCGTCATCGCCACCAAGCTCCTCAAGGACTCCTAGGGCGGCGGGCATCAACTGCTCTTCATTTCGGTGGAACGGATACGCTAGTTTATGCGACTTTGGATACACAATAGCACCGCGACCCTTCAACTTAAGGGCTTGTTCGCGAGGAATTTCTACACCCAGATATACCAGGCGTCCATTTGTCAGACTCACTGACGTTACGCCCAAACGCTGCGCGCGAATGCGTACGCGAGCACGATCAAACAAGTTCTTTCCCGCAAGCGGCAGGGCACCAAAGCTATTCTCGGTATCTTGCTGAAGCGCATCAACATCGGAAAGCTCTGTAGCTGCGGCAAGGCGACGATACACCAGAACGCGTCGATCAACCTCTGGCAGATAGTCCTCATCAAGATAGAAATCTGCAGGTAGATTGATGGTAACTTCAGCCTGCTCCAGCTCTGCGGACTCGCCGCGAGCCTCCGCAACTGCCTCGCCCAGCATCTGCGTAAAGAGGTCAAAGCCAACGCTGGAAAGGTTTCCGTGCTGCTCAGCGCCCATAAGGGAACCCGCGCCTCTAATCTCCAGGTCGCGCATGGCAATACGCATGCCGCTACCCAGATCCTGGAACTCGTTGATTGCGGTCAGACGCTCGGTTGCCTCTTCCGTCAACGGCAGCTCCGCGGGGAACATAAAGTACGCGTACGCCTGCTGCCTACCGCGACCAACACGACCCTTGAGCTGGTACAACTGAGCAAGTCCCAGGCGCTGCGAGTCCTCGATAATCAGCGTGTTAGTGTGCGAGTTGTCAATACCGGACTCAATAATGGTGGTGGCCACCAACACGTCAATCTCGTGCTCCTGGAAGGCAAGCATGACGTTTTCCACCTCGCGAGCGCTCATCTGGCCGTGGGCCACACCCACACGAGCTTCCGGCGCAGCTTCCTCCACGCGAGCCACCGCCTCATCGATAGTGGTCACGCGGTTGGACACGTAGTACACCTGACCTTCTCGCTCCAGCTCGCTCCTAATAGCTGCGGAAACAAGGTCCGGGTTGTACTCGCCCACCATCACCTGAACAGGCTTTCTACCAGGTGGCGGCGTCAGGATAAGGCTCATGTCGCGCACGCCGCTCATAGCCATCTGCATGGTGCGCGGAATAGGCGTTGCCGAGAGCGTCAGCACGTCTACCTGCTCGCGCATGTTTTTGAGCTGCTCTTTATGCTGCACGCCAAAGCGCTGTTCCTCATCGATGATAACCAAGCCTAAGTCGTGCGGATTGACGTCAGCTGAGAGCAATCTATGGGTTCCTACCAGCACATCTACGGTTCCGTCCGCAAACCCCTCAAGCGCTTTTCGTTGCTGAGCAGGCGTAACAAAACGCGAAAGCACGCTTACCTTCAAATCAAACGGAGCAAATCGCGAGAAAAACGTCTCGTAGTGCTGCTGAGCCAAAATGGTAGTTGGGCACAAGATCATGACCTGACGAGCATCCTGGCACGCCTTAAACGCAGCTCTAAGCGCCACTTCAGTCTTGCCAAAGCCCACATCACCGCAAAGCAAGCGGTCCATTGGCTTGCGCGCTTCCATGTCCAGCTTAATGTCTGCAACAGCGCTTTCTTGGTCCGGCGTCAGCTGATACGGGAAGCTGGACTCCATCTCCTCCTGAGCGGGAGTGTCCAGCGAGAACGCATAGCCCGGCACCGAAGCGCGACGCGTATAGAGGTCTACCAGGTCAAACGCCAGTTTCTTGGCGGACTTTCTTGCCTTATTAGTAGCGCGCGACCAATCCGCCGTGTTAAGCCTGGTCAGGCGCGGATTGCTGCCGTCGGGTCCCACATAGCGCGTGATGCGGTCAACTTGCTCCAGGGGTACATAGAGTTTATCGTCATTGGCGTACTCAAGCAGGAAGTAATCACGCTCTCTACCTGCGACTTCTTGACGCACAATAGCCGTAAAGTGCGCAATACCGTGCGTTGCGTGGACAACGTAATCGCCCGGCTTAAACGGGAACGTGACCGTTGTAGGGTCAATGCGCTTGGAGCGCTTTTTGTTGCGCGCACTTCTGGCCGTCAAGTCCGAGACAGAAAGCACTGCTAGATTAGCTGTTGGGATGATGATTCCTGCAGGAACGGGTGCGTCGGTAAACGTGACGCGACCGCGCTTGAGTGGCGCGTAGGCTCCGTTTTGGTCCGGCTCGTTTTCAAGCGCTGTACCCAGCGACTCCTCAAACGGAATGGACTCATCCGAGAAAAGCAGCTTGAGGTGCTCGCGAGCTGCACGATCTGGCACCGCAAACACCACCGCGTCGCGATCTTGCACCAGCTGCCTGACGCGACCCAAAAGCTTTGTGTCCGAGCCTGCAATGGATGGTTGTACTACAGAAAGCTCTGACGTTACCGCAGTTCCTGTGCGTAAAAGTGACGAGAAGGACAGGCGCTGCTGAGAGCCAAAGTCCATGGCCTTGGGATCTGTGTACAGACCATCTAGTTTCACTTTTGATGCTGCCGCAGATGCAGAAATCTCATCATAAGCGCGCTGACAATCATCAAACAGCGAACGCGGCTCTGCAAGAACTACTAACGTCTCCGAAGAGATGTGCTCAAGCGGGCTAGCGGTGCCTCCGTACAACACTGGAAGATAGCGCTCAAGTGCAGGAGCCTGGGCTCCACGCTGAATTAACTCCAGATCAGCAGCGAGCGCAGAGTTTTCTTGCGCACGCGTGTAGAGCGCTTCTTCCGCGCGGCGAATAGTCTCTTTGGTAAACGCAAGTTCTCTAGCTGGGGCAACAGTAACCTCATCAATGGCACCAATAGTCTGGCTGGTAGCCGCCACCATGCGTCTAATACGGTCAATCTCGTCTCCGAAGAACTCGATCCGGACGGGACTTGTAGATTGAGCTGGGAAGATATCAACCGTGTCACCGTGAATGTGAAAGGTGCCCGGCGCATCTACCTCACCCGTATCGGCGTATCCCATGCCTACCAGCAGCGAAGCAACGTCTTCAAAGGGAACATCGTCGCCAACAGTAAACGTTGCAGGAAGAAAATAGCCCGAACCAACAGGGGGAACTCTGCGCATCAGCGCGTGGGCGCTTGCAACTACAATGACCTTCTCGCCAGCAGAAAGCTTGGCGATGGCGCGACACCTGGCACCAATAAGGGCATCGTCTGGCGTGGTGTCTGACCAAGGACGGTCCTTGCGGTTGGGATAGCGCAGCACGGCATCGTTGCCTAGCCACGCAGCAAGCGAGCGTGCCGTGCGGTCTGCGGCGTCCTCTCCCGCAACAATCAGCAGGCACGGACGGGGGTTCTGCGCCCAGAGCGCAGCCAGCATCAGCGGACGAGCGCTTTGTGACAGGGACAGCGTGGCGTCTGATCCGCGCGTAAGCTCTCGTTTCAGCTTCTCTAGCTCGGGCGCGCTCAGTAGTTGAGCTGCAACTCTATTGATAAACACACAGTCTCCCGCCATGCCGCTAAACCCACATACAAACGCATGCGGGTTACATCAAACCTTGCTCCGCGCGGCGCATCTGACGCGCAGTCAGCGGCAGGCGCACAGTCGACAATACATTTACTGCGACGCCCAAACGCGCAAGCGCAGGTTTGATAACTTTTCAATTGGGCTGTTATTGTAGTCGTTATGCAGCTATTTTGCTATTCTCGCCCCACGTGATAACGTAATTACATACTGGGTACACATAGAAGAACACCAAGGAGAGGTCATGCCCAGAGAATCAAAGAAAATCAAGGTAGAACGCGGTATTGAGCTGTGCCGACGCATGCATGAGCTCTATCCAAGCGTCCAGAGCGCACTGGATTACCACGACGCGTTTACCCTGCTCATCAGCGTTATGCTTTCGGCGCAGACTACTGACGCCGCGGTAAATAAAGTTACACCCGAGCTGTTCCGCCGCTGGCCGGACGCGCCTTCCATGGCGGCAGCCAATACCGTCGAGGTTGGAGAGGTCATCCAGACCATCGGCTTCTGGCGCGCAAAGGCTAAGCATTGCGTAGAAACTGCCCAGATTCTGCTGACAGAATACGGCGGAGAAGTTCCGGGTACCATGGAAGACCTGGTCAAACTCCCCGGCGTTGGTCGAAAGACCGCAAACATTGTCCTCAACAAGATGTTTAACGTGGTCGATGGCATCGCGGTGGACACGCACGTGTACAGGATCTCCAAGCGCATGCGCCTGAGCTCGGCTTCCACGCCGCTGGCTGCCGAGAAAGATCTTCTCGCGCTTCTCCCCCACGAGCTCTGGAAAGACGTCAACGAAGAGTGGATTCACTTTGGGCGAGAAACCTGCACCGCTCGCAACCCCAAGTGCGTCGGCTGCCCCATGAGCGACATCTGCCCCTCCTACGAGCAGCCTAACCGCTGGTTCAAGGGGTAAGCGCGGGGCCCGGCACGCTGGCCCGGCGCTGAGCTGCGAGCGCACGGGTTTCTCGCCAGATGCTTCTGAGTTGCGAATCCAGACTCAAGCACCGCGATAAGCCTGAAAAGTGCATGATGTCTGAGTAAATTTACTCAGACATGACGAGAAAAACCGGCAAATAGCTCAGACATGGTGCGCTTTTCCGGCAAATCATTCAGACATGGCAAGAGAATCAGGCTCCTTGAAAGGGCGAACTCGGACGCGCTTTAAACTCTGCCTGAAAAGTGCAAAGAATCTGTGTTTGGGACACAGATTCTTTGATGAAATCAGGCAGAATCCACCGATTCTTTTATGTTTTCAGGCAAAGTTCACAGATTCTTTGCAGAAATCAGGCGCGTGCCGGGCGCGCACTGAACAAATGGCGAGAAACCCGTCTCGCCGCAACATCCACGCACAAAATACCCACCAGCAAGCCGATGACCTGCTGGCGGGCACATTTTTAACGCACTAAAATTTCAGGCTGCGACTTCGCAGCTCAGAGCACCTGCAACTTAGTAGTTGAGGGACTGCTCCTCGAAGTATGCCTGTGGGTGACCGCAGACTGGGCAAACCTTTGGTGCAGATGCGCCAACGTGCAGGTGACCGCACTTGAGGCACTTCCAAACCTTGACACCCTCGCGCTCAAAGACCTCACCGGACTCAACGCGCTCAAGAAGCTTCTGATAGCGCTCCTCGTGAGTCTTCTCGATGTTACCGACAAGACGGAACTTAGCAGCGATCTCTGCGAAGCCCTCCTCCTCAGCTACCTTAGCGAAGTCAGCGTACATGGTAGTCCACTCGTAGTTCTCACCAGCAGCTGCGTCCTTGAGGTTCTCTGCAGTCTCTGGAATCTTGCCACCGTGGAGATACTTGAACCAAAGCTTAGCGTGAACTTTCTCGTTGCCAGAAGTCTCGGTGAAGATGTTGGAAATCTGCTGGTAACCATCTTTTGCAGCCTGGGAAGCATAGTAGCTGTACTTGTTGGTAGCCTGGGACTCACCAGCGAAAGCTGCCTCGAGGTTCTTCTTTGTCTGAGAATTCTCAAAATCTACTGCCATTTTTTCTCCTCTCCCGCGTTAACGAGTGGCACGTCAACGCATGTCAAAGCGCTTGTGAGCGCGATGTTAAGCGCCTGGGTAGCGCTGTGTTACCTTTAGCAAACAAATGCAAATGATAATCATTAGCATTTATGCTCATATACTGACCCCTTCGTCAGCACTATGAATTATAACCATTTAAGGCATCCAGTATTCATCATTTTTCTGACAAAAGCCTTCCTTCGCAAGTTCTTCAAGTAAGCCAAGGGTAACCTGCTCATCAAGGGTTTCTCGCCCCGCGTTAACCTCAATCTGACAAAGCTCCTGGTGAAGCGTATCAAACTCCGCTCCGCCCTCGTCTTTATGGGCGAGAAGAACACGCAAGAGCTCGGCTCGCTTCTGTCGATGAGATCCCTCAAAGCATGACTGCTTGACGTGACTTTTTGACCTTCGAGAAGGATTGGGAATGGTTTTCTTCAGGTACGCGCCATAGTCGAGAAGGGCGTAGTACCAGCTACGTGGCGTGAGTTCCGCTGTGGCATCGTTCGCGGCGCCGTCGGCGTCCGCAACGTTGGCTGCTACCGCAACACTCGCGGGGCACGTTAGTTCTACCAGCGGGACAAGCTCAGAGTCCGGCACGCCTTCTGCCTGCGGATACAGCTCGTGCAGGAAGACCGTGCGCACGTTAGTCTCCAGGTAAACACCGTGCAGATTAAACGCAAACGCACGAATACCCGCAGCAGTGGCCGGACCAATGCCCGGAAGCTTTACCAGCTCCTTTGAATCTTGTGGAAAGACTCCACCGGCCTCAGAAATTGCCTGAGCAGCTCGATGCACGGACAAAGCACGACGGTTGTAGCCCAGGCCCTGCCATTCTTCAAGCACATCCGAAGGCGCTGCGGCGGCCAGCGCATCAACCGTTGGAAATCGCTCCAGCCACCTCTGCCAGCGGCCGTCTACGCGGCTGACCTGCGTTTGCTGAAGCATAACCTCAGAAATCCAAATAGCATACGGGTCATACGTGCGACGCCAAGGTAAATCGCGATACAACTCGCGACCTTTCTTGGCTACGAACTCGACAAATGCGCGCAGTTCCGGCGTGAGTTCTGATGCGGGTTCCACTTCGCCACTCATCTTTGTATGTGAGATTTTCTTATCGACCAATATTAAACTCGTAAGGCTTTTTCTCGGCAGAAATAACCTCGCCATCAAGCAGGTTGTCAAACGTGCCAGCAGTAATCTCGGCCTCAATAGCGGCGGCAGCATTCTGGATAATCTGCTCGTTGCGCTGAGCATTCTCGTTCTTGACTAGCTGGAACTCGCCTACCATCTCTGGCATAAGACCCTCTACAACAACTTGATGCAAGGTCACGGATGCAAAGAAATTACGCAAGGTTTTCTCGGCACTGCACCAAAGAGGACCAAAATAGCAAGAATTGCGACGAGGGCATGGCTCGTTATTAGGACCGGCCCATTCGCAGCTAGAGATGAAAACAGGACCCTGAACTGCCTCAACAATGTCAAGAACGCTCACCTCGGTAGGATCAATGGCCAACATCATGCCACCGTGAGCGCCGCGTGTGCTGACAATTACGCCGGCAAGGACCAAGTCGTGCTGGATTGAGCGAGCAAAGGAGTATGGAATATCGTTTTCGTCTGCGGCGTCGCGAACAGAAAGAAGCTTCTTTGGGCTTCTCACCAGCGAAGAAAGCATGCGGATTGCATAATCAGTTTTGCGTGAAATTTCCATTGGTTCTCCAAGTACCCCTCGTGCGTCCGCTTGAGGGACTGCTTTTCTCACTTATCTGGCTTGTGACCAGGCTAATCTTTGTTGCTAGTTCAGTTATTGCTAGTTCAGTTGCTAGTTCAGTCGTTGCTTCTTGCTCTATCGTTGCTACCAGTTCAAAATTTTCCAGCCGCGCTTGTTTGCAAGCCTGGCAAGCGTTGGACCAGGGCAAACGGCACACGGTGTTTGTGCTGCCGATAAAAGCGTTGCGTCCGAGTAGTGATCGCCGTACGCGTACGCAATCTCCCAGTTGCCCTCGCCAAAGTGCTGGTTGCACCACTCGGTTGCCGAGACCAACTTCTGAGCGCCCTCGATCACGGGGCCGTCAACCTTGCTGGTGTAGTGCCCGTCTGCTCCCACCTGCATCTTTGTGGCGAGAAACGCGTCCACTCCCAGCTTCTGGGCGGCCAATTCCGCGATAGGTTCAAACGTTGCTGAAACCAACAGCACGCAGCAACCCTCTGCCTGCCGACGACGCACCTCTTCCAGCGCCTGAGGGCGATACATACCCTCAATTACCTCGCGGTGAAAATCGTGCATGACGGCATTTGCAAACTCAACGCTATACTGCGTAAGCGCACCAACAACCAGCTCACGAGCCTCTTCCTGCCTTTGAGGAAGATGCAGCTTGTAGCGGGTTCCCCACCACAAAAGCTTCAACGTACGAGAAATTGAAGACAAGTGACGGCGGAGCAAATACGCAGAGAACAAGAGTCCTGACTGTCCAGAAATGACGGTTCCATCAAAATCAAAAACAGCAATTTTCTTGATCAAATCTGAAGTGTGTTCCGTATTGGAAGATTCTGCGGATATGGAACTTACACTATCGCGTTGCGACAGCGCATCCAAAGTATTCTGATCCCGCACAATCCACCTCACTTTACCTCTGCTTTTAAATGTTTCTGTAGCAGAAGCACTTAGACACATTCTGATGTAAAGATAGCACACAATGCTCTATTTTCTGACTTGGTTTCAATAAATTAAAGATGTAATTTAAATCTTTTATGCTGGACTTTTTTGGTAATGAAAAAGCCCTCCGAAGAGGGCTTGAACATGCAATGGCGGGATATGCGGGGCTCGAACCCGCGACCTCCGACGTGACAGGCCGGCGCTCTAACCAGCTGAGCTAATACCCCGGACGCCTTGTTGCGAATTGAAATAATACAGGGAACTTTTATTCTTGTCTAGCGTTATTTCCAACGAATTTGAAAATTTTCTTGAAAATAACCACTTGGCGAGAATAACCGCAGCTCAGAAGCGTGAACGCTCACTAGAAATCCACAACTTCCTTACGACGATTCTACTGAAGGGCAACGCTGGTGGTGTTTCCCGTAGAATCAGTTACCTTAAGCGTAGTTCCATCAAGCGTAGCTGCAGTGATAGTTCCGTTACCACCAACAGCCTTGCCGTCCTTATCGGCAATAAGTGTTGGAAGTGAGCCGTCTACCAGGGCACATGCAACAACATCCCAGCCAGACTCGCGATTCTCTGGAACCAAAATGGTGTCGTTGAAAAGAATCAGACTGGTAGGAGTTCCCTCTACCTCAAACAGAACGCTCTTTGTTCCTGAATCACTAGTGCGAACAACAGCGGTTTTACCGTCGCTCTGCCTCTCCAGGGAATACTTCAAGCCGTGGAAGGTAACCGAGCCGTCAACCGACTGCTCGTCCTGTTGCTTCTCGTCAGCGTAAGCGGACTGGGTCTGCTTTGGCTGCTGACTTGCAGATTCACTCTTAGTGCTTGTAGCACAGCGAACAATAAAGAACAGAGCAGTGAGCGCGACAATAGCCGCGACCACCAGGATGATGACCGATTTTCTATTTGGAGGTTCAGGTGTGTTGTCGGCCTGTCGTGGGCTCTGAGGAATTTGTGCGCCCTGACCAGCACGAAGTGTTGAAATATTCTTCAGATCAACCGATGAAGCCTCAGGGGTCTTCTCGCCAGATGAACTTGTTCTCATGTGGTTTGCCATGCTTAAACCTCCCGACGTGCCTCAATTGCACGTCCCAATGTTACCTCATCTGCGTACTCAAGGTCTCCGCCTACGGGAAGTCCGCTTGCCAGTCGAGTAACCGTTACTCCAAGCGGATTAATAGTTCTGGAGAGGTACGTTGCAGTTGTTTCTCCCTCAACGTCCGGATTAGTTGCAAGAACTACCTCGGTAACGGTGCCATCGGCCAGACGAGACAGCAGTTCTCGCACGTGGAGCTGCTCAGGACCAATCTTGTCCATGGGCGAGATTACGCCGCCCAGAACGTGGTAGAGGCCGTGAAATGCGCCGGTGCGCTCAATTGCCGAGACATCCTTAGGCTCAGAGACCACGCAGATTTTGCTGCGATCTCTGGAAGAGTCCAGGCAGATATCGCATTCATCACGCGTCGCGTAGTTGAAGCAGATGGGGCAAAAATGCACTTGCTGCTTAAGCTCCAAGATAGCCTGCGCCAAACGGCGAGCCTCCTCGGAATCAACCTCTAGAAGATGGTAGGCAATGCGCTGAGCCGACTTTGGACCAACGCCTGGTAGGCGGCCTAGCTCGTCAAGCAAGCGCTGCAGCGCACGACCATCGTTTGTGGTATCAAACGCCATGGATTAGAACAGTCCTGGGATATTCAGTCCGCCGGTTACTGCGCTCATCTGGGCAGATGCCTGAGACTCTGCGGACTCAAGAGCATCGTTCACAGCTGCCAGAATCATATCCTGGAGCATCTCAATATCCTCAGGATCAATTGCCTCAGGATCAATAGTTATGTTGGTCAGACGAAGGTCACCAGAGGCGGTTACCTTAACAGCGCCGCCACCAGCGCTTGCTGTTGCCTGCATAAGGGAAGCCTTCTGCTGAGCCTCCAGCAGCTGCTCTTGCATTTTGCGAGCCTGAGCCATCATTTGATTGCGGTTCATACCGCCCATATTAAATCCACCACGTGCCATATGTTCTCCTATCGTCGTAACTATTTTAGACAAGTTGCGCTTTTTACGCTGGCGCATGAGGACCCATGCACCAAAGCTGCATATCGCGAGAATATCGCGAGAAGTTCTAGTTGTTTGCAGGGTCTACGGGAGTTTCGGCATCCAGCTTCTTCTCTACCGACAAAGAAACCGCTGGTCCAAATACCTTTTCAAGCATGTCTGCCACGCTGTTGAGCTCTGGAGGAAGCGCTGAGCGAGCAGCAATATCCTCTGGTGAAGCTGGTACTGGAGCAGGCTTTGGAGCCGGAACTGGTTCGGGTTCAGGCGCTGCGAGTGCAGGCGCTGGTGCGGGTGCAACTAAAACCTCTGGTGCAGGCGCTGGTGCGGGTGCAACTGGAGCCGCTGGTGCAGGCGCAGCCGCAGGTGCAACTGAAGCTGGAACAGCGTCTTCAACAGAGTTGTCCAAAACTGCAGCCACATCGTCATCGCTGTAAGGTACCTGATCGTAGTCGAGAGCCTCAGTAGGCGCACTGCCAGACGCAGGCTCATCCCAAGGCATCGGATATGATGCCTCTGGCGCTGGTGCAACGGGAGCTGCAGGTGCTGGAGCAGGCTCAGGTACCTGAGCGGGAACAGAGGCAGGAGTGGGCTGCACAACTGGCTCAGGAGCTGGTGCGACGGGCGCAGCAGGAGCCACTAAAATTGCAGGCGCGGGAACAGGAGCTGGAGCGGGTGCAGGAGCTGGAGCCGGCACCTGAGCTGCGCGTTTTTCTCGCGAGATTGCCGTTGCAGCGAGGCTCGACTCAACATATTTGATGCGACGTGGGCCCATGACCTGGGCAACGCACTCTTTTACAAACTCGGAAACTGCCGGCGCGCTGAGCATCCTCATAGCAAACGAGGAGCCCTTGGGCAGTGTAACTACCAGTTCAGAGCCGTCGTCCGATTCGAGCGTTGAGCTGACCAGCAGTGCTGCATGAGCGGCGTTCTTAGACGCGCAAACCTTTCCGACTTCTTTCCACTGTCTGACAAGAAGTGCGTCTGCTTGGTCAATTTCTTTTGGAGCAGGCGCAGGTGCAGGTTGTGGAGCTGACACGGTTGCGGGAGCTGGTGCAGGCTGCGGTGTTGGAGCAGGCGCAGACACAGCGACTGGTGCAGGAGCCGGAGCTGGAGCTGGAACTGGCGCTGGTGCTGGCACAGGCTGCGGTGCCGGAGTCGCCACAGTCGCAGGAGTCGGCTGTGGAACCGGAACAGGTGCGGGAGCTACGGGTTTCTCGACAACTGGAGCCGCAACAACACCGCTTGCTAACTGCTGCTCAAGAACTGCTACCCTATCGGCCAGTGCTTCCAATGAAAGCTCCGTGTTAGGACGCGCCAGCTTGGTGAACGCAACCTCTAGAACAAGTCGCTGGTTCACGGCGGTACGCATCTGATTTGCAGCATCGCCCAAAACAGTCAAAACCCTGGAGAGCCTATCAACCGAGCCAAATGCTTGAACCTCTTTGGTAAGCTGCTCGGTCGAAGCGGTGGAATTTGCGAGTGCTGGAGAATCAACGCCCACAGCTGCGGCAATATAGAGATCTCTTACGTGAACGGCAAGCTCACGCGTGAACTGCAGCAGATCTTTGCCGCCTTCAAACAACGTATTTACCGTGGAAAAAAGCGAAGAAATGTCTCGCTGAGCCAAAGCCATTGAGGCGTTGTTAATAAGAGAGCCGGAAGACTGGCCCAAAACGTCGCGAACTGTCTGCTCAGAAATGACGCCGCCACCATAAACGGAAAGCTGCTCCAAAGAAGAAAGAGCATCGCGCATTCCGCCGCGCGCATGACGGACAATAAGATCAATAGCTGCGTCTTCGTAGGTAAAGCCTTCATTTTTGCAGACGTTAACCAGATGTTCTGCCATTTCGTCAGCAGCAATGGAGCGGAAGTCAAAGCGCTGCACGCGGGACAGAATGGTTGCAAGAATTTTCTGAGGATCGGTGGTACACATGATAAACGTCACGTGTGAAGGAGGCTCCTCCAGTGTCTTGAGCAGGGCGTTGAATGCCGCTGAGGTAAGCATGTGCACCTCATCGATGATGTACACCTTGCCCTTACCGCGTACGGGAGCGTAGCTGGCGCGAGAAATAATCTCTTCTCGCACGTTATCAACACCGGTGTTAGAAGCGGCGTCAATCTCAAAGACGTCTGGGTGCTGACCAGCAGCAATCAACTGGCAGTCCTCGCAAGTGCCATCAGGCAGATGACCAGGAGCCTCGTGGCAGAGGATAGCTTTTGCCAGCAAGCGAGCCATAGTGGTCTTGCCTGTGCCGCGAGGTCCGCAGAACAGGTATGCGTGGCTGAGCTTTTGCTCCAAGACCGCTCGCTCAAGGGTACCGACCACATGCTTCTGGCCAACTACCTGCTCAAACGTTTGCGGGCGATACTTTGTATACAGTGATTCCATTCGTCCTCCGACGGCAGATTTTTCACCTTCAAGTATACCCTCTGAGTTGAAAGGGTTTCTCGCCAAACAAAAACGGGGCGGCCGAAGCCACCCCGATTCTGTACTCTGCGGTCTTTGCGCGAGCAAATACCTGCTACTCTGCAGCCTCTTCAGTTGCAGGTGCCTCAGCCTCAGCCTCAGCCTCTGGCTCTGCAGCTGGTGCGTTCTTTGCGAACTCAGCAGCACGCTTTGCCTTCTCAGCAGCCTTAGCCTCAGCAGCAGCCTTACGAGCAGCCTCCTGCTCAGCAGCCTTAGCAGCCTTTGCCTCCTTGGCAGCCTTAGCAGCCTCGAGAGCAGCGTTTGCTGCGCCACCGAACTTGTCGGCGAAGCGCTGGACACGTCCACCAGTGTCGACAAGCTTCTGCTGACCCGTATAGAATGGGTGGCACTTGTCGCAGAGGTCAAGACGCATCTCTGGAACAGTTGCGTGTGTGGTCCAGGTGTTTCCGCAGGTGCAGCGAACGGTGCACTCTACGTACTCTGGATGAATACCTTGCTTCATGCAGGACTCCTTACATCGGCTCTGGTTTCCGACCAGAGCAGGGGTGTCTTTATGAGCACGTGCTCAATCAAGACAATAAGCTGAAAAAGTATAGCAGAACAACACCTCTGTTGCTAGAAGCAGTTGGCGAGAAATTCACATTTTGTTCAGACAATTCTTGCGTGCGACAACTTTTTTCTTCCTCACGACAACTTTAGAGATACGCCCAATAAGCTAAAATCCAATACGTCATAAAAAGCTGGTCTACAGCCTTCGGAGGCATAATGTTTTTATCGATTGATGTGGGTAACACGCAAACTGCCATTGGTTTATTTGACAGCGAAGGCACTATGGTGCGCGGCTGGAGAATGCCTACCGATCAAAGCGACACCTCCGACATTCTGCACGGCCGCCTCTTCACGTTCTTCCAGAAAGACGGACTGAACCTAGACGACGTTGAGGCGGGTGGACTTTCGTGCGTGGTTCCTGTTATTACACGTGCTTGGCAGCGCTGCTTTGAGCTGCTTCTTAACAAGCCTCTGACCCGCATTAACGCACTTTCCACGGATAAGATTCGCTTCAATATCCCCCACCCCGAGCTTGTTGGTGCCGACCGCGTAGCAAATTCCGTTGCAGCAACTGAGCGCTATGGTTATCCGGTTATTGTGGTTGATTTTGGTACCGCGACTAATTTGGACGTTGTCGATAAGGACGGCGTATTCCGTGGAGGTGCAATTTCACCAGGCATTATGATCTCTGCAAACGCTCTGTTTGCGCGTGCAGCTAAGCTTTCTAGCATTCCTATCAAGGCTCCCGAAACTGTCTTGGGCAACACTACAGAAAGCGCTGTTCAGGCAGGTATTGTAGTGGGCGCAGCTGCTCAGGCAGAAGGCTTGGTTGCCAGAACACTCAAGGAGCCTGGTATTGAGGGTGCAACTGTTATTGCAACAGGTGGCCTGGCAAACACCGTTAGCGAAGCAACGGATGTCTTTGACGTGGTTGATCCGCAGCTCACCATGCGTGGAATTTATCTGATTTGGAAGCAGTCGACCGAAGCTGCCAAGTAGGTAACGCTGCAGGCACGCTACAGCCGACAGCTCGGCAATCGGGCCCGCAGCTAAACCGGCATCTGGATCCGCTATTAAACCGGCAGTTAAACCGCTGGCACTACGGAAGCTTCTTCCTCACTCACAAGGATTTCTTTACCATCCTCATCAACAAGGATGGCATGACCCCACACGTCAATACCACCAAATCGAGCGGTTAGTGCAACGTTACCGCTGGGATATACCTTGTTGACCTGCTGTCCAAGCAGAGGAACCATATCAAAGTAGTCGCTCAGAATCAGCGCGATTGGCCCCGCAAAGCTTCGTGCGCGCTTAACCTGCTGCTCCCACGCGCTTACGATATGAACCACCAGCTCAGAGACCTTATTAGCGAGAAGTTCTGTATTGCCCGCAACGCCAAACGCTGAGCAAAGCACCTTGGGGTCTGCTGTGATGCTTACCACGGCAAACATGCCCTCTTGATAGCCTGCGGTTGCTTTGATTGAGGCAACTACCTGGTCTTTATAGCAAATATCGTAAGGCCAGCGGATACCAAAGTTCTCATCTAGCGCACGCAAGAACTGACAAAGTCCCAGCGCTACAACGTATGGAACGGCAGGTACATACGGCATCGTGACGCCAAGACGCACAACAGTTGCAACCTCAAAGGGTTTCTCGCCAGATGATGGGGATGCTGATGCGGATGCCGGTGTGGATGCCAGCTCAAGGCACTCGTCTTGGTCCTGGGCAGCGCATTTCTGCATGTCAAAGGCGCGGAACACAAACTCTCCCGTTTGTGCACCACCACGTGCCAGCTCTAGAGCTTCTTGTGCTACTCCCACGTAATGGCTCCCAGATCCTCGGTTACGTGACCAACGCGCTGGTCAGGAGGGGCAATCTCCACGCCGCCATGCGAGAAGAAGCGCACAGGATCGTGCATCAGGTCCTCCATAGGCACAAGCACGTAATCGCGCTCGCCCATGCGTGGATGAGGCAAAGTGAGGTGTTTACCTGCGTGTTGTTCGCCCTCAACCCACAGAAGGTCGCAGTCGATAGTGCGAGGTCCATGGCCCTCCTCGCCTTTCTTGCGCGTGCGGTTGAGAGCGTTCTCAACCTCAAGCAGCTTATCCATCAGCACCAGAGGATGGAGCTCAGTTCTAATCTCGGCAACGGCGTTTACCACGGGTGTAGCAATACCGTATGCAGGCTCAGTTTCGTAGGCGTGGCTGAGAGAAACAACGCAGGTCAGCGGAATCTCATCGATGAGCTGCGTTGCGCGGGCCAGATAGCCCACACGGTCGCCTACGTTGGAGCCAAGCGCCACAAATCCCTGACGAGGGTCGCGCTCGGTCATAGCCCAGTAAGCGTTGATAGCCTGAGCGGTTCCCGCAACATCGTGAACGCGCAGGATACGGGCACCGTTGGTGATTGCAGCAATGCAAATTGCATGCGTAGCTGCATCGCGCTGCGTAGCCTCAGTTACGCCAGAAACAGCGCCGACAAAGCGCTTTCTGGACACGGCGCAGAGCAGCGGATATCCCATAGAAACCATCGAGCGAGTAGCACGCTGAATAACAACGTCCTCGTCGGCAAACTTGTCAAAACCCGGACCTGGGTCAATGCAGATGCGATCCTTGGAAACGCCAGCACGCATAAGACCGCGAGCCTGGTCGCCCAAAAATCCCATAATCTGGCGCATAATAGGCGCCTCTTCTGGCAGGGTAAAACGACGCTGCGAGCTCAGCGTGCGTGTCTCAGCTCCTGTAGCTGCGGCTCGAGCAGCTGCGCTACCAGTAGGGCGAGAAGGGCGCATGTCGTCCAGCTGCACCTGCTTGCGCTCAACACGAGCTCCAAGGCCGTCCTTATTCCAGTGCATCACAATGCAGCCGCAGTCAGACTCCGCAGCTACGGCAACCATCTCTGGATCGGTGAAGCCGGAAACGTCGTTGATGATGGATGCTCCAAGACGGACGCACATCTTTGCTACCTCGGCATGGCGCGTGTCGATGGAGACAATTGCTCCAGCAGCCACCAGCGCACGCACCACAGGCACTACACGCTCAGCCTCTTCTATAGGCAGAACAGGCGTGTGACGTTGGGGGCGAGTAGACTCTCCCCCAACGTCAATGATGTCAGCGCCCTCATCCAGCATCTGTAGACCGCGTGCAATTGCAGCCTCTGGATCAAAGTTCTTTCCGCCATCAGAGAACGAGTCTGGAGTGACGTTGAGAACGCCCATAATCCTAGGACGCGCCAACGAGATAGTGTGAGTTCCACATTGCCAGGTGTTGTAGCTTTGACGAAGCATGAATCCTCCTTGCCAGCTATGAATGTTTCTATTGTAGCGGTATTGACGGCTGCTGGTCGTATACCATGGATTTATTGAAAGTTTATTACCGCAAACGCACCGCTTGACGCCGTAACTGGAGCGTGAGATGTGCGTCACTCGCGGCTGCTGTGATATATATCCACTGCAACCTAAACAACCAGTTCGCAGCATGAAAGAGGAGCTATGAGCGATACTCAAGAGTACAAACTGATTTCCTGGAACGTCAACGGTCTGCGCGCCGTGCTCAAAAAAGAGCCTTCGTTCACGGAAATTTTTGAAACTATAAACGCTGATGTATTTGCCCTTCAAGAAACTAAGCTGCAGGAAGGACAGGTTGAGCTAGACCTCCCCGGCTACGTTCAGACCTGGAACTACGCAGATAGAAAGGGGTATTCGGGCACAGCGGTTTTCTCGCGAGAAACCCCTCTGCAGGTAATTCGTCAGATTGGATGCCCCGTTGCTGACGACGAGGGTCGCGTTTGTGCACTGGAGTTTGAGAAGTTTTGGTTTGTGTGCGTGTACACGCCCAACTCAAAAGACCAGCTTGCACGCTTGGACGAGCGTCTTGAGTGGGATCAGCACTATCGTGAGTTTTTGGCTGAACTGTCTGAGAAAAAACCAGTAATTACCTGCGGTGATTTTAACGTTGCACACAACGAGATTGACCTCAAGAACCCTTCGTCTAACAGGCAAAACGCAGGCTTCTCGGACGAGGAGCGCGAGAGCTTTACCAAGCTGTTGGACGCAGGCTTTACCGATACATTTAGGTATCGCCATCCCGACATGACCGGCGCTTACAGCTGGTGGAGCTACCGCTTCAACGCGCGCAAGAACAACGCGGGCTGGCGCATCGACTACTTCCTGGTCTCTGATCGCATTGCTGAGCAGGTCAAAAGCGCTTCCATCTTGAGCGAGGTCTACGGCAGCGACCACTGCCCCGTCGAGCTGAGTATTGAGCTGTAGTTTGTGCAGTTAGCGAGAAGACCGGTCTTCTCGCCAGGGTTGCCTCAAGATGGCGGCCGTGATTAACTAGAGTTGTCGATTGAGATTCAAAGGAGCACGTCATGCGCATTACTTGCGACGTTCATACTCATAGTCTGTACTCAAGGCACGCCTATTCAACTATTGAGGAGAACGTTCGCGCGGCTTCTGAGCGTGGCTATGAGCTGCTCGGAATCACCGACCACTTCTCGTCCATGCTGTATGACCAGCAGACTATTAAGAACTTCCAGTTCTTTATGAACACCGCTATTTGGCCAGAAACCTGGTATGGCGTCAGGCTGCTCCACGGCGCTGAAGTGGACATTGTTGACCTCGAGGGCAATCTGTTTGCCTACGATATTACGTTTAACCAGGGCATTAATGGCGATAAACTCCGCCAGCCTCATATTCTTGGCGAGCACATCCTGGGAACCTGCGATTATGCGGTTGCCAGCATCCACAGTAAGCAGTGGGCGGCTGGCGCCTCGCAGAAGCAGATTACCCAGATGTATGTAAATGCGCTGGATAATCCACATGTTTTAATTCTTGGTCACCTTGGCCGCAGTGGTTTAAATTTTGATGTTCCGGCACTGGTCAGAGAGTGCCGCGATCGCGGCAAGCTCATTGAGATGAACGAGGCTACGCACGATGAGGGCCAGCGTGAAGTTGCTATTGAGCGTTGTCGTGTGATTGCAGAAACCTGCGCTGAGCTGGGATGTAAGATTTCCTTTGGCTCCGATGCTCACATTGCAACTCGCATTGCTGATGCACACTCCGTTATTAAGCTGCTTGAAGAGGTTGATTTTCCTGAGGAGCTTATGGCTTGTCGCGATGCCCAGACGTTTTTGGACACCATCGCTGACGCTAAGATTCCAGCCTCTAAGCAGGGATATTAAGCTAGAACATCTGCAGCTTCAACAACATTGCATAACAAGAAAAAAGCCGCGTTTTCACGCGGCTTTGAACTGTCTCCCATTTCTTGGACATGAGAAATAGGAGGCAGTTCAAAACACACCTAATGAAGATAATCTGTCAAAAAGACGTATACATGACGCTGAAAATACCTCAAACGTGCAGATTATCTTCATTTGATGTGTAAAATGCCCGCAATTGAGCAGAATATGTGACTTAAGTGTGTTCCTTAGGTGCGGAATTTACCTATAGTTAAATCTTTTATATGACGCTATTCATTTTCTAGCATATTAGGTTAAGTTTATGCATAGAGATGCATATCAAGCAGTACGACCCCTAGCTGCCTGGCTATCTTGATTAAGAACATGTCGATTCTTCGGCAGAACCTACCAAAGCTGCGCTATTTTGTGGGCCAGGCCTAAAAGCCGACGCTAACACGCTGCAGAATCATAATCACCTGCATATGAACTGCCTCCCATTTCTTATATCCAAGAAATAGGAGGCAGTTCACTTTGTCGTTTGCGGTCGATTGATTTTCTCGCCCGTTGGGTTTCTCGCCGTTGGAGCTTAAGCCCCCCTTGCGGCGCTTATTTCATTGCAGCAAGAGCCTTTTCCCAGGCTGCAAGCGAGTCCACGCAGGTCTGGTACGCAACGCAGTAACTCACGCGCAGCCAGCCTGGGCAACCGAACGAGTCGGATGGAACAGGGAGCAGCTCAAACTGCTTTGCCACATCGCAGAACGCCTGAGCGTCGCCACCAGGAGCACGAACCCACAGGTAGAATGCACCGTCAGGCTGGATGTACTCGTAACCAAGCTTGGTGAGGCCCTCGGTCAGAACTTCTCGATTCTTTGCGTAAGCCTCAACATCTGCCGGCTCATCAACGCAGTCGATAATAACGCGCTGGAAGAGGGCTGGTGCGCATACAAAGCCCAGCAAACGAGCAGCGCCTGCACAAGCTGCGTAAATCTCCTTCTGCTCTGGATTAGACGCAGGTACCAGCACCCAACCAATACGCTCGCCAGGAAGCGAGAGGGACTTGGAGTAGGAATAGCACACAATGGTGCGCTCGTAGACATCGGGAACCCAAGGAACCTCAATATCGCCAAAAACAATCTCGCGGTAAGGTTCATCGGAGATGACGTAGATATCTGTGCCCAGCTCAGCGGAGCGTTTACGGAGCATATCGGCAAACGCGTCCAGGTTTTCTCTGGTGTACACGGCGCCAACAGGGTTGTTTGGTGAGTTGATAATTACCGCGCGAGTCTTAGGCGTAATAGCTGCACAAACGGCGTCAACGTCAATCTGGAAGGTTGTCTGGTCAGCCAAAACCTCAACACATGTGGCCTCGGTATGGTCAATCCACACGCGGTACTCAGGGAAGTATGGAGCAATAACAATAACCTCTTCACCTGGTGAAACAATGGAATTGAGTGCCATAGAAACGGAGGCTGCGGCTCCACAAGTCAAGATGAGGTCATCTGCCTGAGCTGCGTGGTCTCCAAAGCGGCGTCGCAGCGACACGGCAATTGCCTCTCTAGCTTGAGGAATACCGATTGCGGGAGTGTAGCTGTGGACCTGCTGAGGAGGAAGCTGCATGGCGGTCTCGATAGAGGTGCGAACAACCTCAGGAGCAGGCACGGAAGGGTTACCGATCGAGAAATCAAACACGTTCTGAGCGCCAATCTCAGCGCGACGCTGTGCTGCGTAGCCTGCAATCTCGCGGATTGAAGACTTTTCCGCTCCGTACGCAAGACTTTTCTGGTTGACCATGGTTTCTCGATTCTCTCGAAGCCTACAGTAACTACCTGGTAAAACGTTGGCATTGAGGTCGTAGATGCTGCCGTGACGCGTCTAGCCGCACGCAACCTTTGATAGATAGCATATTGGGCGAGAAAATCGATCTTCTCGCCCAAGCTTTAAAAGTTTTAACAAATTTGTATCTATTGCACGGATTTTGCTGTTAACTCCACGGAGCGGACCGCGCGGACTTGACCGCAGATTCCGCGAGCTTAACCGCAGGGCCTCAGCCTATTCGTAAACGGAAGGCTTCAGAACGCCAACAAATGGCAAGTTGCGGTAGCGCTCAGCGTAGTCCAGACCGTAACCAACAACAAACTTGTCAGGTACATGGGTGCCCACATAACGAGGGTCAATAGCAGGGCGTTTGCCCTCAATGTCCTTGACCAGGAAGGCGGCAATCTCGATGGACGCGGGGTTACGAGACTTGAGCATACGCACCAGGTAAGAAAGGGTCAGGCCAGAGTCCAGGACGTCCTCGACGATAATGACGTGACGACCCTCAATCTTAGTGTCAAGATCCTTTACGATGCGCACGACGCCGGAGCTCTTAACGCCGTCGCCGTAGCTGGAAACAGCCATAAAATCGATGGAGAGCGGGCACTCAATGGCGCGCATGATATCGGCCATGAACACAACAGCTCCGCGAAGAACAGCAATGACCAGGGGGTTCTTGTCCGCGTAGTCACGCGTGATTTCTGCACCCACCTTTTTGACGATGTCCTTGATGTCCTGTTCGTCAAGCAGAATCTCCTGAATATCAGGGTGAAGCTCCGCCATTACTGGCTCCTCTCAAATGGCTTGTTTCCAGAATAGATGTTCAATTCTAGCAACTGTTTTGTACCTTGCGTACATTTTACTCGTTCATCGGGACGAATTCCCGCAACCCACACTACATGTCCACGAATATTTGTGCGCACAATAGGCATCATACTCCTGGATTCAACGGGCACGCCCGCCTCGCCCAGCAGGTCAGAAATCTTTTTTGACTGCCCGTGCATACCCAGAGGCTGCATGGTGTCCCCCGCCTCGGGTCCCGAGACCCACAGGCTACCGCCGTGAACTGGGTCTACCCCACAGGCCTGCGCGTCGAGAAGAACCGACTCGCCCAACCACTCCTGGCTATGCGCGGTTGCATAGGACACGACGTCAAAGCCGTGCTCCACGGGGAGAATGCGAGCCGAGAGCACTCGGCCGTCTGCCAGCTCCAACGTTCCCGGGACCGCAAGGTGCTCGCCAAACGTTGCTGCGGCAGGCGCTGTACCTGCGGGTTCGCTGCTGCCCGCGCCCGCAGCGCCCGTGCCGCCCGCAGCGCTCGCGGCGCCCGTGAACGAGAACGTCACGGTGCCCAAACGAACGCGCGCCTCAAGGTTTTGCGGCAAGTTAGCCACGCCAACTCCCGCAGCAACCGCTTCGAGCACGGCATCTACGTGCCTGAACTCGAGCCAGGCCTCAGGGATTAGTTGCCGAGCCACAATCCTTACCACGCGGCGAGCAATCACTACGTCGGTAGAGCTCAGCTTTAACGCGTCAAGTACCAGCGAAGACTCGCTCTTGCGCAGCGTAATCTGCCTGAGCTTGCGAGCAGCCTTCGCCTCAAGATAATCGTCTTCGTCGGCCATCAAATCCGCAATTTTACACACCGTCTGCACCAACATCGGGTTTCTCGCCTTCAGCAGAGGGAGCACGTTATGGCGCATATACGCACGTAAATAGTGGGTGTCGGTGTTGGTGGCATCCTCATGCCATTCCAGGGTGCGAGTCTTCAGCCAGTCTTTGAGCTGGTCATGCGTGTAGTCAAGCAGCGGACGATAAATCAGCCCGCGGTGCCTAGGAATCGATGTCAGACCGCTCATGCCGGACCCGCGCATCACGTTCATCATGAACGTCTCCGCGCGGTCATCCGCCGTGTGCGCTGTCAAAATCTTTGCCTTCTGGCGAGAAACTCCCTGTTCAACGCAAAGTTTTTGAGCGAGTTCTCGCGCAGCGTCATACCGCACCCGACGACCAATTTCTTCCACGTTGCCGTCACGTTCCTGCGCGAGCTTTGCCACGTCCACGCGCAGCACGGTGCAGTGAATGCCCAGCGAGTCGCAAGTCTCTTGAACAAAGTGCTGGTCAGCATCCGCGTCCGCTCCGCGAAGCAAATGATTTACGTGCAGCACATGCAGGCGCTCTTTTGCAACGCGCACAAGTCCTGCGCCGTCACCAAGGTCAAGTGGCTCCGTTGCTGCCATGTGAAGCAGCGCCATCGAGTCGGCTCCGCCCGAGACCATAAGAATTACGGGCGTGGCGACCTGACCTCGATGCTGGCCTTCCGCCTGACCTCGGCGCGAGCCTTCTGCCTGGTCTTTTGCGTCGAAAGCGTTCTTTTTATTGAAGTATGCGTGTACGGATGGCACTTAGCACCAATTTCTGTCCGGTGTGTTTGTTACAGTTATACCCGAAAGTTACTCAGTAGAAAGAAATTCATGAATCCCACGTTTCGCCTACATATTCTTGCCAGCGGATCAAAGGGCAACTGCAGCCTGCTAGAAACGCTTGATGGTCTCATTATGATTGATTGCGGAATCTCTAGAAAAGAAATTCTGCGTCGGTCTAAAGAGCTGAACGTTGACCTCTCTGAGCTTGTGGCCATCTTTATTACGCATGAGCACACCGATCACGTCGCGGGTCTTTCGGTTGTCAGTAAAACTTTTGATGTTCCCGTGTTTGCTACAACAGGAACTGCTGCTGTACTTTCAAGAAAGCCCTGTTCAAATGTTACCTTTACCCTTGTTGACCAGGCAGGTTCTGTTCATATTGATGCCGCTCCAGACATTGAGGTAAGCACCTTCCCTACCTCGCACGATGTCTGCGAGCCTATGGGCATGCGCTTTGATTATCTTGCTGGTCCTGATAGGCGCATCGTGGACTCCGTGGGTTATTGCACCGACACAGGTATTTTGACGCCCAAGGCTCTCGAGTGCCTCTCTGACGTGCGCCTTCTTGCTATCGAATCCAATCATGATGAGCACATGCTGCTCACGGGACCCTATCCATACGTGCTCAAGCAACGTGTCCATGGAGACTCTGGTCACCTGTCAAACGAGTACACTGCGCAAGCGTTACCACAGCTTGTTGGCCCAAACACTCGCTGCGTAGTTGGCATGCATCTTTCTCACGAGAATAACCGTCCAAGCGTCGCAGTTAGAACGCTTGCTAAAGCGGTTGGCGCTCAGCCTCTCAACGATGCGTTTACCGAGGCGCAAACCCCCGACGGCTCTCTTGCCATCTACGTAGCAAGCCAAGATTGGCCGATGTCGCTGTAAGCTGCACGTGTGCGCGCTGACACGCCGCGCGTCCCGGGCTCCGCACCCCAACAGCACGTCTCCAACCTCGAGACAACAAAAAAGCGAGAAAACCTTGGAGCTCCAAGATCTTCTCGCTATGCGAGGTGCCTGTAATCGGGCGTTGAACAGGCACGTCTAGCCGTACGCTCGGCTGCAGCTATACGTGCCTGGCAGGTCAACTACCAGGCACCTTACTGCCTGAGTAGCAGCTTAACTGACCGTCAAAGCCGCTGCTCAGAACACTAGTGTTAGTCGATTGCAATCTTTGTGACGCTAGCCTGTTGATCCTGCTTTGGAACAGTAATGGTCAGAATGCCGCCATCAAGCTTTGCAGTCAGACCCTCACGAGCTGCGTCCTTCAGATACACGCCACGAGTTGCCTGCCACTCAGAAGACTCTTTGTGCAGGTAGTTTTTGGCTTTCTCCTCCTCGGACTCCTTGCGAGTAGCGGTGATTGAAAGCCTGCCCTCATTGAGCTCGACGTCAATGTTCTCCTTAGAAACGCCAGGGAGCTCAGCCGTTACCACGTAAGACTGGCCCGCATCCTCAACGTTCATAACAAATGCATCGGACGAGACGGAAGACAGAGCGGAATAAGGCGCGTCAAAGAAAGAATCAAATGAACCAAATGGCCACGTGCTCAGATTCCTTGCAATACGATCGTAGGGAACTACATTCTTCATAGTAACCACTCCTTTACTGGTAGATGCCGTTATTGGCACTTCGTTGTTCATCATCTGTTGTACCCTGCTTTCGCGAATTTATACAACTTTTTATAAAATTTCTAAGTCTTATTGACTAAGATTATCCTGCGGTTATGTACCGCGTAGATGCGCGGGCCGACACGCGGACCAACGCGCGGACTGACATACAGGCCAACACGCACTCAACCTGCAGCCACTCAAATATCCGAGTAAAACTGTGCAGGATTGCGCGCGCTGCGGTATCATGTTTTATATCAATGTTTTGCGAGACTACGACAAAAGGACCATCGTGGACACCTCGAACAACCTTGAAAATAACGTTTCACCTGCGGATCAGGACCCTCGTACTGACGCTCAGCAGGAGTTTGAATACGCTGAATCTTTTGAGCAGGAAGCCCAGCCAGCTGATGGAGCCGAGCTTTATGCAACTGGTGCACAGCACTTCTCGTCATCTGAGATTTCTGAGCATGCAGGCGAAGACGCTGCAAAGCAGCCATACGTTCGCCAGCATCGCCATCACAAAACAGTGGAGCCTATCAGCGACTTTACGATGCCGGGCGAGAAACTCGAGATTCCAGAGAACCAAGCTGCTGGCTTTGAATCCAGCAAGGGTGCTTACGCGAAGAAGGGTTGGCGCAAGCCAAAGAACGAGATTGCTCACCTTCGCAAAGACGTTCACTACGGCCAATACCTGCAGGTTCCTAAGGGCCAGCGCGACATTTTTGTCAGGAAAGAGCGCCGTTCAAATGCAGGTTCGCTGATTGCCGCCATCATCGTTTTGGCCATCATTGCCGCAGTTTTCTATTTCCTCTGGACCTGGATGTCTACCAACTGGGGCGTTGCGATTCGCTAAACTGCAAAGCCGCGCGGTTCGCTAGCGGTAACCGCAAAGTCACGAAGTCGCGCGATGTGCCGACAGCTGAGCCGTCCAGTGCGCGCCTGATTTCATAAAAGAATCTGTAACTTTTGCCTAAAAATGTAAAAGAAACTGTGGATTTGCCTGATTTCATCAAAGAATCTGTGTCCCAAACACAGATTCTTTGTACTTTTCAGGCGGACTTTGAAGCGCGCTCGAGATTGCTCTTCCATGAGCACTCACATAGAGCCTGATTTTCTCGCCAAGTCTGAACGATTTGCCGGAAAAATGCACCAAGTCTGAGTGTTTTGCCGGTTTTTCTCGTCATGTCTGAGTAAATCTACTCAGACATGGCGCACTTTTCAGGCTCGCAATCATGGGCTAACCATCGAACTGCACGCAAAAAGCCGCTGATACGTCATGTACCAGCGGCTTTGTTTGTGAAGCTCAGCGTGTGGCGAGAAACCCCGTCTAGCTCCAGGGATCGCGCTCAAAGAGCGGCTCGCTCACGGGACGACGATCGGAATACGGGTCGTAGCCGTCATCGTCCTCGTTTTCCGCGCGAGCGAACTCCGGGTCAACAGCCTGCGCTTTCTTGGAATCAGCGTCCTTGCGCACCGCGCCCTGCGCCTTGACCTGCGCCGTGACCTGCGCCGCGCCCTGCGGCTTGACCTGCGTTGCGCCCTGCGGCTTGACCTGCGCCGCAACCTGCGAGACAGCCGTCGCGGCAGCCTGTGCTTCGGGCTTCTCGGCCCTCTTGGACTCGTCACACATGCGCAGCCTCACTTACTTCTTGCGAGCAACCAAGTTGCCGTTCTCGTCAGTATCAACCAGAACAGTATCACCCTCATGCAGCTCACCTGCAATAATCAAGTTTGCTACCTGGTCAACAACGCGACGCTGAATGAGTCGCTTCAGAGGACGAGCACCGTAAACAGGATCCAGACCATCAAGAGCAAGTGACTGCTTAGCAGCATCAGAAAGCTCCAGCGTCATGCGCTCGTTAGCAAGCCTGCTACGAACATCCTTGAGCTGAATGTCCACAATGCGCTCAATGTCTTCAAGACCCAGAGGCTGGAAGATTACCACGTCATCAATACGGTTCAAGAACTCAGGACGGAAGGAACTGCGCAGCGCCTCCATGACCTGCTTTCTGGACTCCTCGTTGAAGCCTTCCGCACCAGCTCCTGCAATAAACTGAGAGCCAACGTTACTGGTCATGATAATGATGGTGTTCTTGAAGCTCACTACCCTACCTTGACCGTCAGTCAGGCGACCGTCGTCCAGCACTTGCAGCAAGATGTTAAAGACATCAGGATGAGCCTTCTCCATCTCGTCCAGCAAAATGACGGAATAGGGATGCCTGCGAACTGCCTCGGTGAGCTGGCCGCCCTCGTCATAACCCACGTATCCTGGAGGTGCGCCGATGAGTCGCTGAACCGAGAACTTCTCCATGTACTCAGACATATCAATGCGGATCAGTGATCTCTCGTCATCAAACAGCAGCTCTGCCAGCGCCTTTGCCAGCTCGGTCTTGCCTACGCCGGTTGGGCCCAGGAAGAAGAAGCTGCCCAGAGGCTTGTTTGGATCTGCCAGGCCTGCGCGAGAACGGCGGACTGCTGCAGCAACTGCGGAAACAGCGTCGTCCTGACCAATAACACGCAGGTGAAGCTGGTCCTCAAGGTTCTTGAGCTTGTCCATCTCGCCCTGCATCATCTTGGACACAGGAACGCCAGTCCACGAAGAAACTACCTCGGCAATCTCGTCCGTGGTGACCTCTTCCTTGAGGATTCCGCCGTCTTCCTGCTTGGCGAGAAGGGCTTTTTCTGCCTCATCATACTTACACTCAAGCTCTGGAATAGTGCTGTAACGAAGCTCGGATGCCTGCGCCAAATCGCCCTCGCGGGTCACGCGCTCCATCTGTGTCTTTGCGTCCTCAATCTGAGACTTCAAGTCCTGTACCAGGTCAATTGCGCCGCGCTCGTTCTGCCAGTTGGCCTTCATGCCATCCAGCTTCTCTTGCGTAGTAGCAATCTCTGCACGAAGGTTCTCCAGACGCTCCTTAGAAGCAGCGTCCTCCTCCTTCATCAAAGCCTGCTCTTCAATCTGCATCTGAGTGAGCTGACGATCAACCGCATCAATTTCTGCTGGCATAGAATCAAGCTCCATGCGAAGTCTTGATGCTGCCTCATCTACCAGGTCAATTGCCTTATCTGGCAAGAATCGGTCAGAAATGTAGCGGTTAGAGAGGTCCGCTGCTGCAACCAAAGCAGAGTCCGTAATACGAACGCGGTGGTGCTGCTCGTACTTCTCCTTAAGACCACGCAAGATAGAAATGGTGTCTTCAACAGAAGGCTCAGAGACAAGTACAGTCTGGAAACGACGTGCAAGAGCAGCGTCCTTCTCGATGTACTTGCGGTATTCGTCCAGCGTAGTAGCTCCAATTGCGCGGAGCTCGCCACGGGCAAGTGCTGGCTTCAAGATGTTGCCAGCGTCCATGGAGCCCTCTGAAGCACCGGCGCCTACGATGGTATGGAGCTCGTCGATGAAGAGGATAATCTGGCCGTTAGACTTAGCTACCTCTTTAACCACGCTCTTCAAGCGATCCTCAAACTCACCACGATATTTTGCGCCTGCTACCAGCGCAGACATATCAAGCTCAACAAGCTCTTTGTCGCGCAGGGTACTTGGAACGTCTCCAGAAACAATGCGCTCTGCTAGGCCTTCTACGATTGCGGTCTTACCAACGCCAGGCTCACCGATAAGAACAGGATTATTCTTAGTACGACGGCTCAGGACCTGAATGGTACGGCGAATTTCTTCGACACGGCCAATTACTGGATCAAGCTTTCCCTGACGAGCGAGGTCAGTCACGTTGCGACCGTACTGCTCCAAGGCCTCAAACTGCGGCTTTGCGTCCTGAGAGGTTACGCGCTCATCGCCACGAAGATCGTTGTAGACCTCCTCTACGCGCTTAGCGGTAACGCCGGCGTCACGAAGAATCCTGCCCGCGTCGGTATTGTCATTTGCCAGTGCGGTAAGCAGGTGCTCAGAAGTAACGTAGGAATCTCCCAACTTAGTGGCAAGTTTCTCGGCCTCGTTAATAACCTTGAGAAGGTCGTTGCCAATGCCAATCTGTGCTCCGCTCACCTTTGGAGCCTTTGAGATTGCCTGATCTACCTGCGTAGAAATTGAGTCAGGATCTGCGCCAATCTTCTCCAAGATAGAACGCAAGTTGCGCTCATTGCTGTCAAGCAGTGCCTTAAGCAGGTGTGCTGGTGTAACCTCGGAAGCCTCTGCGTCGCCAGCAATACCAAGAGCTGCCTGCAGTGCTTCCTGGGCGGTTACGGCCCATTTATCTAGTCTCATATAATCACCCTCCTACCCCAAACAAAATCGTGCCGGGGACTGAATCTTCATCAGATTCTATATACCCCCAAGCACGACTTTTAATACATATCTAAGTGTGTTTGTAGTAGATTTTCTTATCGCGTTGTACTGAGCTTTTTTGAAGCCTAGTACTGAGCTTTTTTGTGGACTAGTACTAAGTTTTTCGCAGCTCTGTCCCAAACCTTATTGCTTCTAAAATTCAGCCTCTTCATAGACTAAATTTTGTTCAGCTTCCATTGCCGAGAAAAACTCACGAGGTGTAAGCACTGGAATATCCGAGCGAGCAAAATCTGCCGTATTTCTTGTGACGATATAGTCAGCCTTTATCTTTTTTGCTGCACGCCAAATAAGGCAGTCTTCAAAGTCTTCCCACTGTTCAGACAGCGCATGCGAGATGTCCGATCCGTCAATAGAACATACGTTAAGCAGCGGAGATGCTTCTTTTAGGATTTCTTGCATGCAAGCAGAGCCGTGTGCCTTAGCGCCAACATAGAAGAGACCTGTGTATGACTGAGCTGCTACCCACAGCTCAGCGTCCCTAAACTGCTTCATTATGAAAAGCTTTTTTGCATCAGCAATAAACTGCTCTCTGCACAAAAAGACGTCCAGCAAAACATTAGTGTCAATCAAGAGCTTCATAGTCATTTGACCTCCACTCACTGATTGCCTCTTTGTAGGTGCTGTCTCCTAAATCATTCCAAAATGACGCTGGAGCAGGAACTGAAATCTTTCCAAAGAGCGCCGAGAGCTCCTCTTTGTCCTTCTCGCTCAATTGGCGAGAAGACCCTTTAGCAGACGACGCTAACGTAGTGCTTTCATGAGCATCAGGGAGTTTGCCTGTTACCAGCACGTATTCAAAAGCTGCATTAATCAGTTTGGTGGTGTTTGACCCAAGCGATTCAAGAACTTCGGTAACCTGATTTTTAACTTCAACAGGAATACGAGCGGTTACAATGCTGTCCATAGCTACTCCTTAACCTAGTTATATCATTGTATTCACGTATTACAGCTAGGTCAAGAAGTAAAGAGTTAAGCGGTTTCTGACTGGATCTTTCCGTCCTTCAGAACAAGTGAGTGAAAGCGCTCCAAAAAATCAGCTCCCCGCATATATGTGCGGAGAGCTGGTCATCTTACTCGTAGCAATCTGCCTCGTCGTCTTACGATTCCTTCGGCTGCGTCGGGGTGTCCTCAGCATTAGCGTCAGAAGCAGCGGAACTCGTCACGCCAAGCAGGCGCTGCATCACCATTTCTGGACTTGTCTCGCTATATCGAACAAGCGAGGTGATGCGCTCGCGCATGTGGTACTCGTGCAGCTCATCCTCTAGCACGCGAATGCGTTCACGCAGCTCATCGATAAGATCGTCCTTCTCGAGAGCTCGTTCACGCATGTCCAAGATACGCACAACGCCGGCAAGGTTGATGCCCTCGTCCGTCAGCTTGGAGACAAGATTGAGGCGGTCAATGTCCGCGCGAGAGTACAGGCGCGTGTTGCCCCTCGAACGGCCGGGGTTAATCAGGCCCTTCTGCTCGTACACGCGCAGTGTCTGCGGATGCATGCCCGTGAGCTCGGCCGCAACGCTGATCATGTAGAGCGGCTTGTTACGACCGTCGTCCTTCTTTCGAGCCATTACCGCTCCTCTCGGTAGCTGCGCTCGTCGGCGTCAAGCAGCGCCTGAAGAGCGTCTCGCTCCTTCTTGGAAAGTTTTGTTGGGACCTTAACGTCCACCGAAACATACAGCGCGCCGCGAGTTGAAGGATCCTTCACGCGAGGAGCGCCCAAGCTCTTGAACCTAAACGTCTTTCCGCTCTGTGTACCTGCGGGAACCTTGAGTCGCACGGTAGTTCCGTCAGGCGTTGGCACGTCAACCGAGGTGCCCAAAGCCGCCTCATAGATGCTCACTGGCAGCTTCATGCGCACGTCAGCGCCATCTCGCGAGAAGACCGGATGAGCTGCAACATTGATGGTAACCACAAGGTTGCCTCGTGGACCGCCATTAACGCCGTACTCGCCGTGCTTCTTGTAGCGCAGCTTCATGCCATCGTAAGCACCGGCTGGTACCTTGATGGTCAGCGACTGCTCCTCACCAGTTGAAGGCACGCGATACGTTGCCTTGCGAGAAGTTCCCTTAAATGCCTCGTCAAACGATACGTTTACGGACATAGTCAGGTCACTGCCTGCAACAGGACGGTTTGCTCGCCCACCAAAAATATCGGCAAAGTCAAAACCGCCAGCTCCTGCACCCGCGCCGCCGCCAAATCCGCTAAAGAAATCGGCAAAGTTGGCGCCGTTTACGTTGGTGGTATACGTGTAACCACCCTGACGACCACCAAATCCACCTCCAGGAATACCGCCAAATGCAAGCATCTGGTCATATTCCTGACGCTTTTTATCGTCAGAGAGTGTGTTGTACGCTTCCGAGATCTCTTTAAACTTGGCTTCATCGCCGCCCCTATCAGGGTGGTATTTAGCTGCAAGTTTTCTAAACGCTTTTTGAATATCAGACTTCGAGGCGTCGCGCTTCACGCCAAGAACGTCATAAAAAGTCTTACTACCTGCCATTCAGCACGGCCTCCTCTCTAAAACTACCTTGTTTACTCAGCTGCGCCGTTCGCCGCTGCACCGTTCGCCGCTGCACCGTCAGCAGATGTATCATCTGCAGCTTCAGCGTTATCTGCAGCTTCTGGCTCTGCTGGGCGCTTTGGACCACCATGGGTAACAACAACCATCGCACTACGAATATCCTTGCCACCCATGCGATATCCCTTTTGATACACCTGAGCAACGGTCTCATCATACGCCTCGGTGTCCTCAATCTGACTTACTGCCTGATGAGAGAGAGGATCAAAGGCCTCACCAACAGGATTGACTACCTCAACGCCCTCTTTGTTAAGGACGCTCACAAGCTTATTGCACACTGCAGAGACACCTTCAACAAACTGCTTAGCTGCAGGATCGGTCAAGCTGTCGGCGTGCTCAATTGCGCGCTCCAAGTCATCAATGACAGGAAGCAGGTCAACTACCAGCTTCTCTGTTGCGCGCTGGCGCTCATCAAGACGCTCCTGAGCGGTACGACGACGATAGTTATCCCAGTCAGCCTGCAGGCGCAAGAAGCGATCATTTGCCTCGGCTGCCTGCTGCTTTGCTGCCTCAATCTGATCGGAGACCGAGTCAAGCTCGTTCTGCAGACGGTCACGCTCCTGAGCTGCACGCTCTGCATCGGCTGCAATCTCTGCCTCTGCCGTCTCTTCTCCGCGACGAATTGCCTCTGCAACCATCTCTTCTTCAGTCATCGGACGACCTGCACCAGTTGCGCCATCTGCGACGTTAGTAGCGGACTTGTTGCCATCAAGCGTTTGACTTGCGGAATCATCCCCAACAACACCAACGGCACCTACGGTTTCATCACCGTTATTCTCGTTATCAAAGGTAGTGTCAACCTTGTTCTGATTCTCTGTTGTCACTGCCATCACCTCCCTATGTGTAGAAGGCGGCTAAACGTTTCCGCCAGCCGCCTCCGAGTCATATCACATTGTCTACCAGCTACTACACCAAGTTACCCAAGTGCATATGCCGAGAAACTCAGATTAGTTCTGGTTCTTGTCGTCGTCGACAACCTCGTAGTCTGCATCAACAACATCTGGCTCAGAAGGGTTGCTTGCTGCGCCGTTGTTGCCTGCGGTCTGAGCCTGAGCATCTGCATAGACAATCTCTGCGAGCTTCTGACCAACCTCAGTGAGTTTCTCGCCAGCCTTCTTGATTGCCTCAATGTCGGTGCCATCAAGCGCGGTCTTAGCCTCAGCAACAGCCTCTTCAACGGCCTTCTTCTGATCCTCTGGGACCTTCTCGCCAAGGTCTTTGACGGTCTGCTCGGTGCTGTATGCCAGGGAGTCTACCTGGTTGCGGACCTCAATCTCGTCCTTGCGCTTCTTGTCTTCCTCAGCGTGGGACTCTGCGTCCTTGACCATGCGGTCAACTTCATCGTCGGACAGAGCGGTGGAGCCAGAAATGGTGATCTCCTGGGACTTGTCGGTTGCCTTGTCCTTAGCGGTGACCTTCAAGATGCCGTTTGCATCGATGTCAAAGGTAACCTCAATCTGAGGGATACCGCGCTGAGCAGCAGGAATGCCAGTAAGGTTGAACTTACCAAGACTCTTGTTGTCAGAAGCCATCTCGCGCTCGCCCTGGAGGACGTGAATCTCAACGGAGGTCTGGTTGTCAGCTGCGGTGGAGTAAACCTTTGTGCTGGAAGTTGGGATGGTGGTGTTGCGGTCGATGACCTTGTCAACAACGCCGCCAAGGGTCTCAACGCCCAGGGACAGTGGGGTTACGTCCAGCAGTAGGATGCCGGAGACATCGCCGGTAAGAACGCCGCCCTGAACAGCTGCTCCGTCTGCAACAACCTCGTCTGGGTTGACGGACATGTTAGGCTGCTTGCCGGTCATGCTCTTGACCAGGTCCTGAACAGCTGGCATACGAGTGGAGCCGCCAACCAGAATGACCTCGCTAACATCGGAGAGCTGAAGGCCTGCGTCCTGGAGTGCCTTGGTTACAGGAGCCTTGCAGCGGTCGAGAAGATCGCGGGTGATGCGCTCGAACTCTGCGCGAGTCAGGGTGTAGTCAAGGTGCTTAGGACCAGATGCGTCAGCGGTGATGAATGGCAAGTTAATCTGTGCCTGCTGAGCGCTGGAGAGCTCCTTCTTGGCGTTCTCTGCAGCCTCCTTGAGGCGCTGAAGTGCCATTGGATCCTTGCGGAGGTCAATGCCGTTATCGGAGTTGAACTTGTCTGCAAGCCAATCGATAACGCGCTGATCCCAGTCGTCACCGCCCAGGTGGTTGTCACCGTTGGTTGCAAGAACCTCAACAACGCCGTCTGCAAGATCAAGCAGGGAGACGTCGAAGGTACCGCCACCGAGGTCGAAGACAAGAACCTTGTGGTCCTGGTCCTTCTTGTCCAGACCGTAAGCAAGAGCTGCCGCGGTTGGCTCGTTAACAATACGCTGAACGTTGAGGCCAGCAATCTTACCTGCGTCCTTGGTTGCCTGACGCTGTGCATCGTTGAAGTATGCTGGGACCGTAATAACAGCGTCGGTTACAGGCTCACCGAGGTACTTCTCGGCATCTGCCTTCATCTTTGCAAGGGTCATAGCGCTGATCTGCTCTGGGGTGTAGTCAACGCCCTCGATCTCGACGACTGCACGACCGTCGGTGCCAGCCTTAACCTTGTAAGGGACTGTCTTGATCTCAGACTGAACCTCGTCAAACTTGCGGCCCATGAAACGCTTGATGGAGAAGACAGTGTTTACAGGGTTGGTGACAGCCTGGTTCTTTGCTGCCTTACCAACAATGCGGTCACCGTCAGCGCGGAAGCCGACGACGGAAGGAGTTGTGCGGTCTCCCTCTGCGTTAACGATAATAGTTGGCTCTCCACCCTCGAGGACAGCCATAGCTGAGTTTGTGGTACCCAGGTCAATTCCAAGAATCTTACCCATTGTGAATCATCCTTTCCTATGTACGTGTTCCGTTTGGCGAGAAACCCCACAGGTAGATGACCTGAAAAGGGGCACAAGCTAACCGTGAACACATACTGTGTTTCTGCTTTACGGTTTAGCTTATACCCCTATGTCTGACTTATATACATAATCTAAGTCAGTTTGTAGTAGATTTTTTACTCTGGGCGTGGAACTTTTATTTCAAAGGTTTCATATCCTGGTGGACCATAGATTATTGTGCTCTTTCTTTTTAATGAACTTTCGCGTGCATCTTCAGCGAGTACTGGCATAGTCCACATATGTTCACCATTAATTGAATCTATTAATGTAACTGTTCCTGTTCGCAAGATTTCTAGCATCTCTTCGTCTAATTCAACCCAGTATTTAATCCTTTCACCTGGAGCTAACACTATATGATCTAGACTTGTAATCTGCTCTAAACTGTCTGTTTCACTGTTATATGCAGTGTTTGGAATAGAAATTCTATCGCCCGGAGCCATCTCTCCGTATGTTTTTCTAAATTGTAGTTCTTTAAAACTAATGCTCATATTTCCTGTATTAACTAATTCGATAGTTAAAAATACTCTTATTTTATCGTTGGAATAGTAAACGGCCTCCGTACCTATTGCCATGCTTACATATCTTTGATAAGGCAATTGCGCAATTTTTTCTTGTGTTTGGTTGCTAACTATAAAAGAATAAATTGAAAAGCAAAACCCTGCTACAGAAATCAGTCCTGTAAAAATTATACTAACAATCTTCAAAATCTCTGAGGTGCTGTGTTCAGTGTCTTGCATAAATAGACCTTACCTATTCTCTAACTTTGAATATATTTAGCTCCAATACTTACGACATTAAAAAATTATTGTTGCAAATCACTTTATCATGAACAAATAGAATTCAAAAAATTAGTTATAGCTTCAAGATTATTCGTATCAATCTTCCTAATAAATTCAGAGCCAATCACCGCTCCATCAGCGCCATTTGAGAGAACTTCTTTTATACCTTTATTATCTTTGATTCCAAATCCTACAAAAGCTGGCAAATCGGAAAGCTTTCTTAACCTTTTGATTGTCTCGATATAAGCGTGCTGACTTGATAAATCTCCTCCTGTTTTACCTGCAGCAGAGACCACATATGCAAAATGAGTTGATTCATTGATAGCTTGTTCCATCTCTAAATCAGACATGGATTCAGAGAATATTCTTACAATTCCTGAGTAATCATTACGTGATTGAACGCCATCGACACAAAGAACTGCATCGTAAATCCAATAGGGCAGCTCTCTAACTTTAAAGTTTTCCAATCCCTCTGCATACGTCATAAGCACAATACGAGAGGAAAAGATCTTCCTAACTTTAATGAGCTCTTCTCGAACAACGTCAGCATTTAGCATAGGTAATGTTAGTTCATGCGTCTTTTTGATTGTCTCCCCATCCATAAAAGGGTCACTTACTGGGAGGCCAATCTCAACGCATCCGATACCGTGTCCTTCAATTTCTTGAAGGACACGGTAGAACATTTCCCAATTCGGATATCCCAGCGGCAAATACAGCGCTAGTTTTCTTGCTAGTTCATTATGCCCATTACCGCTGAAATACTTTTGCATTAGAGATCCTTAGAATGGGAGAGCGTGAAGAATGAAGCCAAGGAGCGGACCGTATACACAATAGTCAGTCTCAGAGAGAATACGCATGATTGGCTCGTAAGATCCAACAAATGGCAGCAATAAAGCCTGGCCAAAAATAAGAATGAAACCATTGACAAGAGATCCAATTACCGCACCTCTGGCGCCGCCATGTGCATTACCAAAAATTGCCGTTGCTGCACCGGTAAAGAACGTAGGAATTAATGCTGGAAAAACAATAATTGGATATCCAACTGCAGCAAGAATTACCATACCTACAAGTCCAGATAAAAGACTGCAAAGGAATCCAACAATCACGCAAGTTGGATAGCCTGGGAACAGCAGCGGAACATCCAGACCAGGCTTTGCTCCAGGAATAATCTTATCTGCAATACCGTGGAATGCTGGAATAATCTCTGCAAGCATCATTCGAACGCCAGTAATAATAACGGTAATCCACATACCAAAGCTAATACCCTGAAGAATTGAATAGACCAAGACGTCCTGTCCCCCAGAAATGTTTTCCATAACCCATGCAGGGTCTGCAACAATGCTTACGCAAAGGAAGAGCAAAGTCATTACCAGCGTTAGAGCAATAGTCATCTCACGAAGGAAAGCAAACTGCTTTGGAATTTTAATCTCTTCGAGGTCATGCTCTTTGTTACCAAAAGCTTTTGCAAGATATGTTGAAATCAGCAGACCGGTAGAGCTTGAATGAGCAAGAGTAATCTCTTCTCCGCCCTTAACACCCTTAATGCAGTGATTAACATAGGCGCAAGAGAAAGTCATATAGCATCCGAGAAGTACTGAGCCGACAACAACAATTCCCCAGAAATCAAGCGGTGTGTTGTACTTAAGTAGCGCGGCAATCAGGCCCGCAAAAAAGAATGCTACATGTGCCGAAAGATGAACAAACTTGAATTTTGTAAATCTTGCCAAAAGTAAGTTAATCAAAAATCCGAATGCAAAAATAAGAGAGAGCTCTGTGCCAAGATCAGTCATATATTCAGCACTAGCAGTGCCAATATCGGTGGCAGGAACAGAGCCATTTCCGAAAGCTTTTCCAATCATTGTTGCCAAGGGCAAAAGCGCCATTCCAAGCGTTTGTCCTCCAACATTGATCATTGTAAAGCCAATCATTGCTTTAATCGCAGATGGAAGAAGTTGACTCCACTGCCTCTTCATTGCAATCATTCCGATTACAACGACTAGTCCAATGATAAATACTGATTGGCTTAGATAATGATTGACGATGTAAAGAAAAATCTCCATGACACTATCCTTCCATCTGGTTAATGTGCTGCATTAGCTGATCTTTTAGATATGCCTTATCCATCATGTTGTCGATGCGAATTATTGGAACAGAAGTTTCCCTCAGAGCATCAGCAAAATCTGATGTAGTAATAACTAAATCGTATGCAGATGGGTCTACAGAGCCGATATCTGACGCGTCAACAGTTCCGTCAATTCCTTCGGCATCTAAAATCTGCTGGGTAAATAGCCTCATCATCATGCTACTGCCTACACCAGCGCCACACACTGTTACAACTTTAATCATAATTACCTACCTCCTACTTGTAATTGCGATTACTTCAGCAGCTTTGTCTGCTTTTAATATCTTCTGAACGTTTTCCTCATCGCTTAGAAGCTCTGCCAAATCTGCAAGTGCATTTAAATGCGTTTGATGATCTATTGCACAAAGAGCAACTACCAGCTGAACAGGGTCATTCTTTGGGTGTCCAAAATTTACTGGCTGCTCAAGAGTGACGAGCGAAAAGCCAATACCTAGAGCACCTTCTTCTGGTCTTGCATGAGGCATTGCGATACCTGGGGCAATAACAATATAAGTTCCGTTGATTCGGACATTTTCTATCATTGCCTCAATGTACTCTTCCTTTGCAACACCTTTCTTTACTAATAATCTTCCAGCCTCCCTAACTGCATCGTCGCTATCTTTGGCGAAGTAATGCGTTTCAACCAAATCTTCTGTAAGAACTTCTTCTAGCATTGGGCAATACCTTTCTTCTTTATCCTGCTTAGGCAAAAAACCTAAATACTCTTCGAGTTTTTTCTGTAAGGTTTTTTCGTCAGATTTACTAAGAGTCACTGTTTGTGAAACGATGGATAAAATTTCATCTGGAGAAATAGTTTTTTCGGTCACTCTGAGAATATTTTCAATTTTTCTTTGATCTCTTAAGTCAAGCTGAGGGGAAACTTCAACAACATCGACGTTCTTATACGCAAAAGGAAATGTGCTGACGACAAAATCAATGTTGTGATTTTCCAGCCATTTCTGTGCTTCATTCGATCCAAAAGTTCCCAGTACTGAAACTTCATATTTGGACTCTAGTCTTGAAGAAACTATTTCGGATGTAGCCACACCAGCATGACAGACTACAATAACCTTAGGTCTTAATTCGACAGGCTTTTTTGTTCTCTCCTGGGAAGCCATGAAGAACATAGTAAGAAATGCAATTTCGTCATCAGAAAAGGAGACTGAAAGTCCCTTTTCCAAAATAGAAATTGATTCAGCCGTCGCTCTATATAAGCCTTCAAACTCATTTACTACATAATCTAAAAGTGGATTGTATACTGCTTCTCCACTTACAGCACGCCAATATGCAGGTCTTAGGTGATTAAGTATGCTTTCAAAAAGCTTTTCGTCATTGGCAAAATTCGACGGTGTAACCAGCTGATCCATTTTATCGATGAATTCAGAGACTAAAATTCTCAACCTGATCCAGTTTTCGGAGATGTAATCACTCATCCCAACAACAGTTGATTCTCTAAATTTTGCTGAAAGAAAATACAGTTCATCCTCTGTAATATCTTCACCATAAAGTTCTTTTAAATTATCTACGCATTTATTTACTGCACCGTATTCAGGACTGCCCAGCAAATCCGCTTTATCAATGTTGCAGGAAAGACCGAGAAGCTTATTCCCCTTAAATCTAGCAATGGATACAAGCATGTAAGCAATTAACTTTTGCTGAGCATTTTCTGAATATTCAACTTGAAGACAATTTGATATTTCATCTATTGAACTTTTTATTTGATTGATTTGTTCACTATCCTGCTCGCTGATAAATGCATACAGATATGGCCAATCTTTTGTTAAGTTATCAGCAAAAAGACCTCTTATCTTGATCTCATCACCTGTGACTGACACGCCTTTAAAAGGAGTGGCATCTAAACAGATATAACTTCCAATGAAGCTCTTTTTAATTTCATCCAAATCTCTCTGGATTGTATTTTTCGAAACCCCAATATCTTGCTGAAGCTCTGAGATCGATATGTCTTTTGCACTTAAGACGATAAGATTGAGAATAACTCGTCTTCTCATTTCTGGATCAAGATAAAAAATATCATCTTTTTTCACCAGTTCTGAAAACTCAATTTCAACTGGAGCTTCATACGTCAAAACGCCTCTAACATTTTGAATTGAAGCGCAGCCTTGAGAAATCAGGAGTGAATTTAAAGTTGATAGGTCTTTATAAACAGTTCGAGAGGTTACATTGTGCTGCGCCGCAAATTTCTCAACAGAAATCTGTTCAGCTTCTCGGCACAATATATTAAATAAATTTTCCACTCGACTTTTCATTTTATTTCCACCTCATAATTAGGTTATATGCTGTTTCATGACCGAACAAATATCATTTGATTCATCCACTTTGAAGCAAATGGGAAGCTCCTTATATATCAAAGTATTAATTATTTTTTTAATTGGATAAAAAAAGACCTCGATGATTGCTCATCGAGGTCTTGTTCCTCTAGACCAAGGTATTTGTTGTCAAACCTATCCCAGCAGTGTGTCCCTGCCGTAAGCCTCTTGCCATGCGACCGAGAACTCATCGACAGCAATCTTTGTGCCAGGATGATCAATCATGGTAAACACAACCTCTGGTGGAACGGTAACAGACTGAATACCAGCGGCAATAAGGGTATGAACTTGCTCAACATTTTTGAAGGAAGCTGCAATAACCTTGGTGTTCTCAAATCCCTGAGTCTCAAGCATCTGAAGCAAATCAAGAACCTGACCAATACCATCGCCATAGTTGCACATGCGGTTGACATAAGGTGCAAGATAATCTGCGCCATTCATTGCGGCAAGAAATGCCTCGTCAGCAGAATAAATAGCGGTAGCAAGAACCCCAAGACCCTCAGACTTAAGTTGCTTAATTGCCTTATAACCGTTATGGGTAACAGGAATCTTTACATAGGTGTTCTTTGGACGAAGGCTGCAGATATAACGGGCCTCTTCAAGCATCTGCTCATAGTCCGTTGAAACGACCTGGACAAAGAACTTCTGCTCTGGACGCAAATACTCAACAAACTCCTTGATAACCTGCTCTGGCGTCTTACCACTCTTGGTAATGATCGAAGGATTAGTAGTAACACCCTCGATGGTCAAAAGCTCATCAAGCTGTTTAACTGCCTCAAGATCTGCTGTGTCCAAAATAAATTCCATGTGTAACTCCTTATATCCTTCGACGCTTATTCACCGTGTCGAACCACTTTTAAACCAAAGCTTTTATACACGTTCTCAATATCGGAAAGTTCTTTCTCTGTAATTAATTCACTATCTGCACACTCATATCTCATTCCCAATGATTCATACTTTCCTTCACCTAACTTATGAAATGGCAAAAGATCAACCTGCTTTATCTTATGCGCACAAATTACTTCTGCATTGCTTTGTGCGTTTGCAATTGACGCGGTGTACCCAGGAATAAGCGGAACACGCGCAATTACTGTTGCCCCAAGCCTTACAAGCGCACGGATATTCTCGTCCCTTATTTCTGTGTCAATGCCAGTAACCTCAATACTGCGATCTTTATCAGCAAGCTTAAAGTCAACCAGAAACACATCGCAAGCGCGAGCTAACCGTTCAACATCAACAAGCGGAACAGCAAGCGTTGTCTCAAGCGCCGTGTTAATGCCTCTGTTCTTACACCCCTGCAACACGTCCATGACATACTCTTGTCGTTTGCTGCCTGCAAGACATTCTCCGCCTGAGAGTGTAATTCCTCCATCACTCTCGTCAAAGAAAACTTTGTCTCTTGATAGCTTGTCAACGAGAGTGTCTACGTTGTGTTCAGTGCCTTCGAATCTCTTAGCGCCGGTTGGGCACTCAGAAACAGGAGTGTCACAAAGGCATCCATTTGCATCCAGGTGACCATCTTTCCTAACTGAGCAACCAATGCATAGACTCTTATGAAAAGAAATCTCCTGTTCAAAGGAAAGATTCTCTGGATTACAGCACCAGGGGCATCTAAAAGGACATCCTTTTAGAAAAGCAACCGTACGTATTCCTCCGCCATCATGGAGAGAATATCTCTGGATGTTAGTGATTATGTCGCTCTTACAGCACATGTTCCGTCCGGTTGATGATGTCATCCTGGATTGCCTTAGACAACTCGACAAACATAGCACTGTATCCTGCAACGCGAACTACCAGGTTCTGATACTTTTCAGGATGCTGTTGCGCATCAAGAAGCGTTGCACGATCCACAACGTTGAACTGAATGTGCTGCAGACCAAGGCGAGAAAAACTACGAAGATATGCAGAGAGCTTCTTTAGACCTAGCTCGCCCTGAAGCACTGATGGAGAGAACTTAACGTTGAGCAGACTGCCGTTAGTGTCCAGTTCGTTCTTGAGCTTACTGACCGACTGGAGGCTTGCGGTTGGACCGTTCTTATCGCGACCAACCATTGGTGAAAGGCCGCCGTCGGCAAGTTGCTCACCTGCAACGCGTCCGTCAGGAGTTGCACCGCATGCTGCACCCAGTGGAACATGGGCAGAAACGGTGTAGCTACCTGGCTGGAAGCATCCGCCACGAACGTTCTGGTACTTCTCGACTTCTCTTCCGTAGAACTCTAAGAACTCAGAACCAAGAAGGTCAACCTCGTCATTGTCGTTACCATACTTTGGATAATTATTGATGAAGGACTGACGAATCTTCTCGTCACCCTCCGCTGACCAGTTGCGCTTCAGAAGCTCAATAAGCTGCTGATAGGTCATAACGGCCTCGATGGAGTTGCCATTTTCGTCCTCACCAAAAACAACACGCTTGATAACAAGCAGGGAGTCTGCAAGATTTGCCGTGCCAACACCCTGAACGCCAGATGGGTTATAACGAGCACCGCCATCGGTGATGTCGTGACCAGCTTTAAGACTGTCGTGAACCAGTATAGAAAGAAGAGGCGTTGGCGAAGTCTCTTTATGTGCCTGATCACAAACGTTACAGCCATCAACCATTAGGCCAACGTACTCTGCAATGGTCTCTTTGACGGCACGCTTGAGGTCATCAAAAGAATCGAAGCCCTCTGGGTTGCGCTCAAGAGTAATCTCAAGGCAGCGGACCATGTTGAACATAGAAATGTCATGCAGACCGTACATTCTTCCTGGAATAGAGAGCTCAACACAACCTACGACTGCATAGTCACGAGCGTCTCTTTCAGAAACACCACGAGACATAAAGGATGCAATATTGACTTCGTCATTAAAGACCTGAGGAATACCGTCACCCAAACGAATAATCTCTCCAGACTTCTCCAGCAAAGACTCCGGAGTGTTCTTGTGCATTCTCAGCGAAAGGTTAGGCTGTGGTAGACGGGTATCTTTCTGCACGTCAAGCAGCAGATAAGAAAGCACGTTGGTACAGTCATTTCCCTCACTGTCAACACCGCCAACTACCAGGTTAAAGCCACTTGGGAATCCCGCGAAGAACTGGGCTGAATCAGTTGAGCGCAAGAAAACAATTGTGTTCGTCTTAAGGTAGAAGCACTGAATAAGCTCACGCAAGAACTCTGGACTCTCGCCTGCATCAAGGCTCGCCTCATAGAACGGCGCAAGATACTGATCCATGCGTCCAAGGGAAATAGAGCTTGCATTGCTCTCGTGCTGAAGCACAAGCTCAGTAATCCAAGTAAGCTGTAAAGCATCATAGAAATCACGAGCTGGCTCTGTAGCAATGTGGTGCAGAATCTCTGCAAGACGTTCAAGCTCCTGAGCACGAGTCTCAGAAGAAGCGCTTTTCTTTGCCTGAAGCACTTCTACCTCATAACGTTGTACATAGGCAATAGTTGCCTTGAGCACAATAACAGCCGCTGCATAAAAGTCATTCTCGCCATCCTGAGCAAGTTTCTGCTCAGCCTCTGCAAGAAGAGCGCCAAACCCGTTCTGTAGCACCAGAGGAAAATCGCAAATGATGTGACCCTGACCCTTGTCAGTCTGGGCAACCGAGAAAATACGAGTCTTCTGCGCTTCAGCTAGGTTTTCAGCAAGATGTGCCTTGTACCAGTCATTCAGCGATTTATTCGTCCAGAAAGGATAGAGTACCTCTTTGTAGTAGGCCTTATCCTCCTCGGAAATTTCAAAACGGTCTTGCCGTCTGGTTGGAAACTTGTCCAGTTCGTCCAGAATCCAATAAGGAGACATTTCTGGAGAGACAACGCCCGCTCGAGGTGTATCTGTCCTATTGCCAACGAGAAGGTCATAGCTATCGAGAACGATCTTATGATTCTCAAGCAGATGCTTAAAAGCCTTTGCACGTCTAATAACAGGTGCCTCACCCTGCGTTTCTTTGTAACTCTCCATATAAAGACGGGCGCGTTCCATGGTCACCTGGCGTGGCTGAGCAAACAAGGAATCCTTAATAGCTTGCGAGCGCTGAGATAACATTAACTCCCCCTTAAAGTTCGAAATTACCATTGATTGTATTTTGTTTCTTCCGTATTTTCAATTGTTTTGTATTGATTTTCTATTTTTCCGACCAAAACAATAATAATGAATACCGTCTAGCGTTATTTATAGGCCGTTCACGACAAACTTTATTTACATATCAATTATTCATTGACGCATTTCGACTCTATTTCTATATTATTTCGATGAAATCAATACACAATAATACGGAGTCACGGCGTTATACACGCTAAAGCAATAAAGAATCATTAGTAAAGGAGAGCCTAATGGAAGCTAAAGACTCAACAAGTCAGGCTAAAAAAATTCAACAGTACCTGATGAGTGGTGTTTCGTACATGATTCCTGTTGTAGTTACGGGTGGCGTTCTCTACGCTGTAGCTGCAATGCTTTCAATGAACACCATTGCAACTGAAAGTGCAGTCAAAGCATCAAACATTGTTGTCGATGTTCTCAGCCAGATTGGTGGCGTTGGACTTGGCCTTATGGTTCCAGTTCTTTCTGCATTTATCGCATTTGCAATTGCAGATCGTCCTGGTATTGCTCCTGGTCTTATTTGCGGTCAGCTAGCAGTTAACGTTGGCTCCGGCTTCATCGGTGGCATTATTGCTGGCCTTCTCTGCGGCTACCTTGCAGCAGCACTCAAGAAGGTCAAGCTGCCAAAAGCAATGCAATCCCTTCTTTCAATCATGATTGTTCCAATCTGTACTTCCTTGATTGTTGGAACAATTATGATTTGCGTTGTTGGTGCTCCTTGCGCATGGCTTCTAACCACCCTTACTGTTTGGCTTTCTAGCATGAACGGTACAAGCGCAGTTATTGTTGGTGCTATCTGTGGTGCAATGATTGCGTTTGACTTGGGCGGTCCAATCAATAAGGTTGCATACTCCACCGGCGTTGCCGTTGTTGGCACTGAGGTTCTTGCTGGACACAATGCACAGTTCTTTGGCCCTATTGCAATTGCTATCTGCCTTCCTCCAATCGCAGCAGGTATTGCCTCTTACGTCTTCAGGAAGAAGTTCACCGAGGCTGAGCGTGACGCAGGTATTGGTTCTATTGTTATGGGTATGTGTGGCATTACCGAGGGCGCAATTTCTTACACTACCGCTGATCCAGCACACATGATGCCAATCAACATCATTTCAAGCGCTATTACTGGAGCAATTGCTGGTGCTCTTGGCGTTTACTGCAACGCTGCTTGGGGTGGTCTGGTAGTTCTTCCTGTCACTTCTGCTGGCACTTACCTGGTTTCTCTTGCACTCGGCATTGCAATTTACCTTGGCCTTGTTGCGGTTTTCAAGAAGGATATCACTGAGGAGTCCGCTAAGCCTGCAGCAGATGACGACGTCGAGATTACTATCGAGTTCTAAGGAGCGTCCATGAAGATTTTGGCTGTAACCGCTTGTCCGTCTGGTGTTGCTCATACATATATGGCTGCTGAGGCACTGAAGAACGCTTGTGCAGCAGAGCAGATTGAATGCAAGGTTGAGACTCAGGGTTCCATTGGTATCGAGAATGCTATTACCGCTGAGGATCTTGCTGGCGCAACAGCAGTCGTTCTTACCAATGACATGCCCATCAAGGATGTTGAGAGGTTTGCTAATCTTCCAAAGATTAAGCTTCCTGCATCAACTGTTATTAAGTCAGCTCCTGCAATTGTTGCTAAGGTTAAGTCTGAGCTTAGCTAGGCCACACTAGTAACAACCTGCGCTGCAGGCAAATTTACATGCAATACACAAACCCCGCTTGAATTTATCAAGCGGGGTTTTGCTTTAGAGATCCTGCTGTGAATTCTAATCTACTTGCAAATCACATCAAAAGCAGCAAGCTGGTCTTTCAGCTTCTCAGTAAGCTTGTCCGTGATTACCGTCGTAACGTCATCGAAGTGCGCAAAGGCATAGCTTCCCGAAGAACTGAACTTCTCGTGATCAACCATAAGAATGACCTGAGAGGCTGTCTTAATTACTTGGCGTTTGACAGCTCCATCATCAATGTCATAGGTGAGAAGCTCACCTGTATCCAAGTTGATACCAATGGCGCCCATAAACACTTTATCAAAGTGATATGACTCGAGCGTCTGAATTGCTGCCGATCCGTAGAAACTATTGAGCTCGTAATTAACAGTTCCACCAGTCGAAATAACCTTAATGGCAGGATTTCCGCTCAACGCCTGAAGAATATCGATCATGTTGGTAATGACCGTCATGTATTTAGTACCAGCAGCAATTTTCTCTGCCAAGGCAATATTAGTTGTGGAAATGTCCAGGTAAACGGTCTCACCTGGCTCAATGAGCTCATACGCCTTATCCGCAATAATACGCTTCTCGGGAATCTTAGTATTAATGCGCGTGCTAATGTTCCAATTCGGCTGCACCGACGTGCTGATAGCGCCACCATACACACGCTTTAAAAGACCCTGACCGTCGAGGTGCTTAAGATCTTTTCTGATGCAGTCTTCAGTAACGCTAAATTTTTCTGAAAGCTCGATTACTGTGGCTCTACCGTTTGCATTAACGAACTCCACAATCTTATCTTGGCGTTCTTTTAAAAACATCATTTCTGCCTTTGAACAGGTATTATCATGTAGGACAATTGTACCCTGTATTGACTCATGGCATTCTGTCTTATTTCGTCTTATCTCCAAACGGCAGCACCAGTGCAGTATATAGAAACTACTCAGAGTCTATTGAATCAACCAGTGGAATTCTGATGGTAAATACAGAACCCTGAGGGTTGTTTTCAGAGACTGTTATGGAAGCTCCATGCCGCTTCAAGATAGTTTTAACCAGCGAGAGACCAATACCTGCGCCGCCAAACTCTCTAGACCTAGATTTGTTTACCCTATAAAACGGCTCAAATACAAGTTCTCTTTGCTCAGGAGCTATGCCGACTCCTGTATCGGCAATTATAATCACGCCTTCTTGACCCCTGGTTTCTAAAGTAATGTTAACTGAACCTTCTTCATAGTTATAACGAATGGCATTTTCAACCAAGTTGTAAAGAGCTCGATATAGCAGATTGGTATTTCCTTTAACGATAAAGGCCTGTGCCTCAGATTGTGCATCAGAATGTGTATCAATCTGCGTGTTAACCTGCACGTTTACCATATTATTTTGAGCAACCGATTCAAGATCATTCACGACCGTTTTAATTACTGAATCAAGAGAAACGTCCTCAGCCTCTCCTAGCTCAGATGTCTCCGCAAATTCCAAAAGGTCAGTGATGATGGAAGATAGGCGGTCAATGTATGTCTCCATCGTGTCTACAAGTTCGTCATATTCATGCTGCTCGCGTTTCTTTTTCTTGAAAACGTCAAGCTTGGTCCGCAGCACCGCAATTGGTGTTCTAAGCTCGTGAGCTGCGCTAGCCGAGAAACGCCTCTGCATTGCAAATGCTTCATCTAGTTGCTCAGTCATCTGATTAAATGACTTAACCAGCTCTTGAATCTCTTCTCCACCGCCCTCAATTTCAATGGAATCAGACAATGTATTTGGGCTAATTTCTTTCATGTGAGCAGAGAGTTGTTGAACTGGCTTGGTATAGTGGCCTATTAAAAAGTAAGCTACACAGCTTCCTGCAACAATCACAACAAGCAAGATGCCTAACGCGTCAAACAAAATAGAACGTTCAATAGCATCTACGTCTAAAACAATAGAAAGAGCTCCCTGGTTGATAGCGTTGGCTGCAGCTAGTTCTAGCAGCTCAGAAGTCGAGCGATACACAAGCCAGGTTAAAACAACGCAACAGCACACCAATAGGCCCACCATAAGAAAGGTGAGCTGGGCACGTATCGAGCGCATTGGCTTTGGGATTATTTCACTTATCTTAGTCATCGCTGTCCCTCTTAAAGCAATAACCCTCTCCTACTTTGTTAGAAATTGGGTCATATCCAAGAGCTTCTCGTAACTTTTTTCGTACCGAAAAAATGTGAACACGCACAGAATTGCTGAATAAGTCCACGTTGCTGTCCCATGCATGAGTCATGAGCTCTTCGCTGCTCACAACCGCTCCAGCATGTCGCATCAGATACTCTAAAATTGCTAGTTCTTTCTTGGTGAAATTAACCTGAGCGTCTCTAACAAAAACTTGCCGGGCCGTAGTGTCAAACCGAAGATCTCCAGCTATCAAACACACCTCTCCGTGAGTGTACTCACGGCGCAAAAGGGTTCTGATACGGGCTTCAAGCTCACCAAACGCAAAGGGTTTTATAAGGTAGTCATCAGCACCCGCGTCTAATCCAATAATGCGATCAGACACCGATGAACGCGCAGAAAGAATCAGTACCTTAGTCTCTGAGTGCTCCGCCCGTAACGTACGCAGTAAATCAAGTCCATCGATACCGGGAAGGTTAAGGTCAAGTAGAATCAGGTCATATTGCTCAAGCTGAGCCATTTCAAGAGCCTGAGTACCGTTATCGACAAGATCAACGTAATAACCATCCAGCTCAAGCCCCTCTCCAATAGAGGCAAGAAGCTCTTTTTCATCTTCCACTACAAGGATTTTCAATTCTTCCCTTTCAAATGCAGCTTGATGCTCTTTGCAAGTATTAGAGTGCGCCTGGACCAAGCTCAAGTGACTCAGTCCAGGCGTACTTTATACAACACTTCAAATGCTAACCGATTGAGCCCTACGGCGAGAAGTTCTTCTCGCCGTGTGCCGTGAGCGGCGCTGAAGGCTCCCAGAATTACTTTGACTGAGCAAGGGCCTGGTCAACGCGCTTTTGAAGTTCGCTGCCTTGAAGCTTGCTGGAGCCACCGGTAATTGGATCGCCCACAAGTCTACCGTTCTGGTCAATAACCATAGTAGTTGGGAACGCTGTTAGGCCTTCGATAACGCGACCGCCATCGCTGTGAGGATCAAGAGCGACGTTTCCGTAGGTAACGCCCTGCTTCTGGAGAATATTCACGGCTTCCTTCTTAGCGTCGTCCGTGTATGCGGCTTCGGCATTAACACCCAAGACATTGACACCTTTGTCCTTATAGGTATCAGCAAGTTCTTGAAGCATTGGCATCTCCTGAATGCAGCCAGTACAGCCATTGAACCAGAAGGTTAGAACAGTGACCTTATTCTGCCCAAAGACGGTGTTGTCATAGGTGGCGCCAGAAGTGATATCTGTTGCCTTAAAATCTGGGAAGGTATCGCCGTCTTTGAGGTGCAGTTTTGATGCTGCCTCAGGTGGAACTGCAGCAGAATTCTGCTGCTCGGCAGTTGGAGCGGTTGTTGTGCCTGTGTTGCCAGTACCACCAACGCTACATCCAACAAGCGCAACTGCCATAAGTAGGCCAGCGACATACGTCAGGGATTTTGTTACAAATTTTTTCATTTCATAGTCCTTTCTGTCTTTTCTACGCACGAAACGTAGCTATTCACGTTTTATGACACTTACTTTGATGAGCTTGTCACCTGTAGATCAGCCAAGTGCTTTGCTGTAGCAACCTTTTCCGACTGCTCAATTTTCTTGTTGATTAACAGGAGTTTTGCGTCAATCGCATGAACAGGACAGACCTTTATGCACTCTCCGCAGCGAATGCACTCAAGAGCAGCGTTATTCTTCGTAATATCTACGTCCATCTTGCATGTACGCGCACACTTTCCGCAGCTTACACAGGTCTTCTCGTCAACTCGATACTGCAAAATTGAGATGCGATTGAATAGAGAATAAAAAGCTCCGAGCGGGCAAATCCATTTGCAAAAAGGACGATAAAACATGATGCTCAATAGCACGACAGTTGCCAGAATGCTGAACTTCATCGTAAAAAGTGTGCCCAGAGCTGCCCTAATGCTGACATCTGCTAAAGAAAGCGGAATTGCTCCCTCAAGAATTCCCTGTGGACAAACATACTTACAGAAATAAGGCTCTCCCATTCCTACGGCATTTTGAATCAAAGCTGGTAGAGCCCAGACAAGCACAATTAATATGACGTACTTCAAATAGCGCAAGGCTTTGAGCTTTTTAGTGCTAAATTTTTTTGGGAATGGAATCTTGTGGAGAAGATCTTGTACCCAGCCAAATGGACAAAGAAATCCGCAGACAAACCTACCTAGCAAAGTTCCAATGAGAATCAAAATGCCCGTAATGTAATACGAGAAGCTGAATTTAGAAGATCCAACTACCGCCTGAAATGCTCCAATAGGGCAAGCGCCCGTAGCTGCTGGGCAAGAATAGCAGTTAAGTCCAGGGACACAGACTGACTTTGCAGGACCAGTATAGATAGTTCCCTTAGCAAAATTTGTTAGATGAGGATTGGTTAGAAAGGTTGCGCATGCCTGCACAAAACCTCTCTTAGTGATAAATTCTCGCACTTTCTTTCCAAGAGATTTAATACCTGAGAGCGCTTTCACTGCAGGTCACCTAACCAATGCCTACACACTCAAGGCAGATTCGTACCGCTTTTCCCAATACGGCACTAACCTCTCCGCGAGAAGCGCCATAGACTACAAATGCACATCCTAGCAGCAAAAATAGAATAGGCAGGATACGTAGGCGGCAGCTCCAACCACAAGCTTGCTTTGATTTCATAGATACTCCCTTCTCCTGGTTCTAGTACAACAGAAGGGGTGTTAAATCGCTGTTAAGCCGATTTAAATTTTCCAGGAAGGATTGCAAATAGCTGCTCGAATATCTTTTGAATTTCTAAGAATGCCATGTCAGTGGCAACGGCAATGGCAATGGCAATGGCAATGGCAATGGCAATGGCAATGGCAATGGCAATG
>CAUTUQ010000010.1:0-54244 GCA_963542025.1 uncultured Atopobium sp.
GCAGTTCAAAACACACCTATGACAGATAATCTGTCAAAAAGACGTATACATGACGTCGAAAATAGCTAAAACGTGCAGATTATCTTCATTTGATGTGTAATATGCCTGCAATTGTGCAGAATATCTGTCATAGGTGTGTTCCCTAGATACGGAATTAACCGATAGTTAAATTTCTTATATATCTCTATTCATTTTGAAGAATATTAGATGAAGTTTATGCATAGAGATGCATATCGGGTAGTGCGACCGCCTAGCTGCCTGGCTATCTTGATTAAGAACATATCGATTCTTCAGCAGAACCTACCAAAGCTGCGCTATTTTGTGCGCCAGGCCTAAAAGCCGACGCTAACACGCTGCAGAATCATAATCACCCGTATAGCGGGTGATTATGTGTTTCGCGCGTTACACGCGCTCAACAGGCTAAAGCCTCGAACAAAAAAGACTCAAGTTTTTAACCTTGAGTCTTATCAACGCTTTAACTAATTTACGAAGCCGCTAATTTACGTAGATACTTATTTACTTAAGCACTTCTTAATTTCTTGCTTAAAGACAATAGAACGAGCAAGAAACGTAGCAGCTACAGGAATGACCAATAGTGGCGCGACCACAAGAATACCCGCGACAGCTACTCCCTGGGCCGTAACTCTTCTACCAGGTCTTGATAGTATGCTGTTTAAAATATCAGTCATAGCGAATACAAATGAGCCATCGGTAAGCACATACGCAAGTATCAACTCAAGCGAAAATAGAACAACAAAGACAAGCGCCATGGTATTTCCAGTCTTTTTGCAAATAGCAAGTCTCTGGTCAAATGAAAGGTCATCTGCCTCAGGGACTTTCTCAAACCATTTAACTGCGCGTTCTTCTGGCGTCATTACGAGTTCTCAATCTCATTAAGATCTGCATCAACCAATGTTGCCCCAAGGGTATTTTTGAAATGCGCAAGCGCAAACTGATGGTTCTCAGGCGTCAGTGATGCAACTGCTGGCTCAACAACCTCAATGTGATAACCCAGGTTGTAAGCGTCCACTGCCGTGTGTAACACGCAGATGTCGGTAAGAACGCCGGTTAGAATAACCGTGTTAATGCCACGCTCCCTCAGACGAATATCAAGATCAGTTCCCGAGAAGGACGAGTAATGACGCTTATCCATCCAGAACACATGGCTATCGTCTTTGTGCTGCTGATAGAAATCATTCAGAGGACCAAATAGGTCTCTGCCGCTTGTTCCGATAATGTTGTGAGGTGGGAAAAGCTTAGTCTCTGGATGGAAGTTATCATCTGGGTCGTGAGCATCAATAGCAAAGAAAATATAATCGCCACGATCAAAAGCACACTTTGTAGCCTCATAAATAGCATCTGAAATAGCCTGAGCTGGCTTGCCTGCCGTCAGCTTGCCGTCATCCGCTACAAAATCGTAGGTGTAGTCAATCGAAATCAAAGCCTTCTGCATGATAGATCACGCTTCTTTCTTAAGCTCCACAAGAGCGGTCAGTAAAAGAATAGACGCCACCCATTGTACAGGTGACGTCTCTATATTCCACGTTCAACACGTAAATGTTTTATGTGTACGTACTTGGCTCATTATCAACGGCACACTTACTTCTTCTGAGAGATTATCAGGTCAACGTTTTCTGTCTTAGTGTCTTCCATGCTCTTACCACCTTTGATGTGGTAGTACTCAACAACTGCATTTACCTCAGTCTGATCAGCGAGAGGTTTTTTCTGATAAGAATCGTTAATTACAAATGCAAAGACCCTCTCGCCACTCTCAAGATAGTTGGAATCGTTAGCCCATACGGAATTCTCAGAATTATCTAACTTAAAGGTGCAATTTACCCAGTTTTCAGACCTATTGATAATCTCAAAGACGTAGCCTTCTGAATAACCATCTGGGGATTTAGCAATACCAACATACCTGACATAGAGATCATCATTATCGATAAGAACCTTGTCAACCTCGGTCTTCAGCTTAAAGCGCATCTTGTATTCGCCCTTAGTAGAAGAGAAGTTATACGCAATGGTACCCTTGTCTGCCATTGCATCAAAAGGCTTGTACTTAAGGCTGGAATAATCACCTGAGGTTTTAGTGATTTGCTTCAATACTGCCTTGGAACCGTCAGAACCCTCAACGGTCATCTGGCCCGAGGAATCAACGGTTGCCGTGTAACTTCCAGCATTACCTGCAAGAGTGATAGTGAGCTTTCCATTAGCATCAACAGACCAGGTAAAAGGCTTCTGAGCGCCAAAACGGATAAAATTACCCGTGCCATCGTCAGCAAAGTCATAACCATAAATTGACTTCATGGATTCTACTGCCGTTGGATAAACACTCTCGGGGATATCTCCCTGGCTAGGATCACTAATAGACTTTGCTTCCCAAACGCCCACAAACGGAGCAAGAGCAGCTTTCTTCTCTTCTGCTTCCTTCTGAGCTGCAATCTCTTCAGGAGATGGTCCGCCGATGTTAGGAGTGCAAGCCGTAAACACAATGCTGGTAGAAAGCACAAGTGTAAGCACAAGCATAAAAAGTAGTCTACGCTGTTTCAAGAAAGTCCCTCCAACACCAAAGCTCTCTAGATTGACAATGTCTTTTCTTAGCGACACTTTTTTGACGAAGTTCATTCTGCTCAATCTAGGTATCGTCTGAGTGCATTACTTATTCTGCGAAATCGTCAAATCAAACTGCTCGGTCTTCTCGTCTTCAAGACTGCTTCCATCTGCAACATGGGAATACTTAAAAGTTCCCTGAGATTCAGAAAGCTTAGCCAGAGGTACATCTGCTTTGGAACTATCAACTACAAACTCATAGAATCTCTCACCAGGCTCAAGAACATTAAGAGCTGTTCCAAACACAGTGGAATCCGAATTATCCAGCCTAAAGTCGTATGAGGCCGTCTTATCGGACTTGTTGATTACCTCAAAAACATAACCTTCGGTTTGACCGCTTGGTGTTGTGGCGATTCCAACATATCTGACGTACATGTCGTCATTATCAACAACAACCCTGTTGACCTCGGTAACTACCTTAAAATTCATATAAAAGTCTTCATGGGAGGAATAATTTCCTCCAATAGTTCCCTTACCCGTAAGTGCATCAAATGGAGCATATTTAAGAGAAGAGTAATCACCTGAGGTTTTAGTTACTTGGGTAAGCACTGCCTTGGAACCGTCAGAGCCCTCAATGGTCATCTGACCTGAGGAATCAACGGTTGCTGTATAGCTTCCGGCGTTGCCAGCAAGGGTGATGGTAATCTTGCCATTAGCATCAGCGGTCCAGGTAAAGGGCTTCTGAGCACCAAAACGGATGAATAGTCCAGTGCCGTCGCCGGAAAAGTCATAGCCGTAAATGGCCTGGAATGTGTCTCTTGCTGTTGGATAGACACTCTCGGGAATCTCGCCCTTCTTTGGATCACTAATAGACTTTGCTTCCCAAACGCCCACAAACGGAGCAAGAGCAGCTTTCTTCTCTTCTGCTTCCTTCTGAGCTGCAATCTCTTCAGCCGAGAGTCCACCAATGTTAGGAGTGCAAGCTGTAAACATAACACCAGTAGAGAGCGCCAAGACAAGCGCAAGAACTGGCAGTATTTTACGTTTTTTCATCAAGTGTCCTTTCAGTGGTAGTGAGCACGCTGAAGCTATGCGTTCTTTTGCTACTCAGACTTAGGAGGGATATTTAGGTCAAGCTGTACTTTCTCCCTTTCCGAAACAGGTGTATAGGTTGTTCCGTTATTGTAACCAATAGAAACCGTGGCTTTTGGATTGGAAAGTGCCACAAGAGATCCTGGTGTTTGCGAGACATTAGGAACGAACAAATAGAACTTCTCACCAGGTTGTAAGGAGGCTTGACCAAAGGCGTTCAGAGGACCAACTCGATCTCCAAGAGAGAACTCTCCGTAAAATGAGTCAGGACACTTGTTGATAATCTCAAATACGTAACCTTCTTGAGAGCTTCCCGGTACCTGAGCGATAGCATACAGACTCATATACAGCTTATCTGTATCGATAAGAACTTTATTGACCTCTCGAGTTATTTCAAAATTTTTAAACTTGAGATCGTTATACCTAACCATGGTTGGTACGGTACCTTTATTGGTAAGTTGATCAAATGGCTGATAGGTAGCACTTGCATAGTCTCCAGCAGTAGTTGAAATCTGCTTAAGCTCGGCATCAGTCTCATCGTCACCAGTGCCCTTGAGCCTTAACCTACCAGTCTCAGCGTCAATCTGTCCCGTAAAATAACCCGCAGTTCCCTCAAGGGTAACTGTAATCTTTCCTTCTGCATCAACAGTCCAGGTAAAAGGCTTCATTATGCCAAAGCGAGTAAACAAGCCAGTTCCATCCTCAGCAAAGCTGAAAGCATAAATTGCATGGAACTGTTCTTTATAATCGTCGTAGGCTTCTCCCTCCCTCAGGTTTCCTAGTCCGGGTTCAAAGATGTCATAAGCTTCCCAAACACCTACGATCTGACCAGCAGACTTTTTGTTTCCTGCGGGACTGTTATCCCCTGATGAGCATGCACTAAGCACTGCACTTACAGAAAGCACCAGCGCGAGTAGGCATCCTAACAGCATTTGACGCTTTTTCATTAAACTTCCTTCCATACGTGCAGCGATATAAAACTAACTCTTAACTGTTACTTGCTCTGCCCAGTAGGCAAATCAAACGTCACGGTTTTCTCGTCATTATGAAGGGCGCCATTGCTAGAGTGGTCATACTCAAGAGTGCCTTTTACATCCGTGACTTCAGAAAGTGACTTATCTCTACGTTGGTTATTAAGAACATATTCATAGACTCTCTCACCTGGCTCTAACACGTTAAATCCATAAGCCCAATAGCCATCGGTTGGATCTTGAATAGTAAATTGATAGCCGGTTGTATAAGGAGTTCTATTAATAACCTCAAAGACATAGCCTTCAAAACCCTTAAGGTCTTTAAGGGAAGCGATGCCAATAAGCCTTACATAGAGCTCATCGGTATCAACAATGACCTGATCAAGCTCAGTGGTGATAGTAAAGCGTAGTTTAGTTTCATGCGATGACTTGTTTTTAGAAATGTTGCCCGTTCCTGTTAATGGATTAAAGGGCTCATACCTAATATGAGAATAATCACCTGAGGTCTTGCTTACCTGAGTAAGGATAGCTTTAGAACCATCAGAGCCCTCAACGGTCATCTGACCTGAGGAATCAACGCTTGCTGTATAGCTTCCGGCATTACCTGCAAGGGTGATAGTAAGCTTTCCATCGGCATCAACAGACCAGGTAAAGGGCTTCTGAGCGCCGAAGCGAACAAACAAACCAGTGCCATCGTCAGAGAAGTCATAGCCATAAATTGCTAGATAAACATCTCTAACATCTTTGTACATGTCTTCAGTGACTGTGCCCTTATTTTCATCTTCGATTGACTTGGCTTCCCAAATGCCTACATAAGGAGCAAGAGCAGCTTTCTTCTCTTCTGCTTCCTTCTGAGCGGCAATCTCTTCAGGTGATGGTAAACCAAAAATATTAGGGCTACACGCAGTAAATACAACACCTGATGAAAGCGCAAGTACCAGTGCACAAGTAAGTGCTAGTTGACGTCTTTTCATTAAGCAACCTTTCAGTGGGAGCAGTGCCAAATTAAAAAATTTAAGCCTCTACTATCCAATATGTTACAATAAATCTCTCAAATAGGATAATTATTTATATCCTGAATAGTTCTACCAGCTAAAAGGAGGACGCTTTATGTCACTTCCAACTCCACCAGAAGCACCACAAAAACCCGCTCAAAAACAGGAAATTCCAAGTAACGTTTATCTTTACGATAAAAACGACACCTCCCCAATTCCTCTTACTTACGATGTAATTGATTTTGGTAAACCTCAGGGAGGCGCTAGTCCTCTTGTTGGTTGGGCAACTGGTGCATTTTTTGCTGTTGGCGGCCTCTGGAATTTCTTTAATTTAAATGGTGAGGGTACCATTTTTGCAGGAATTCTTTTGTGCGCCATTGGCGGCTTACTTATTGCAGCTGGTTTCTTTATGAATGGCTATAGCATTATTGCTAATGCAAATGGATTCAGGTCTGGAACGGCCAATAGCGGAGAAGTTACCGAGTGGCCTGTTGATCGTGGTTACTTTACTGTTAAAGTCCGCGTTGGCGCTAACAAGACGACTCGCATGGCCATGAACAGCGCAACTCTTACTATTACCAGGCCAGATAACCTTCCTCTTTCTGTTCAGCAAGTTACCTTCACTGGTTCTAACACCGCTGAACTGAGGCAGCGCTGTGAAGTACAGGCTGACCGCATCTGGAACTGGGCTGTTGCAAAGGGATATATCTTTTAGAGTGTTTTAAAAGCTCGTTTAACCGCGAGCCACAAATTGCTAAAAAGAACGCCTCTAGAAAATCTTATTTCTAGAGGCGTATTTGTTACTTGCTAGCTCTTGTGATTTACTACTGCATTTTCTTGCGGAGACCAAGTGCAACCAGAGCAGTACCGGCCGCTGCGATAACACCTGCTACAGAGCTTGCATCACCTGTGTTAGGAAGAACACTCTTCTTGTGCCTTGGTGCTGACTGCTGGACTGGATCGGAGGCAGGTGCAACTGGTGCAGGTGCGGGCTCTGGTTCTGGCTGAGGCTCAGGTTCTGGCTCAGGATTTGGTGCCCAAAGAGGAGCAAAAAAGTAATAGTAAGTTGTAGTGTCGTCACGCAGGTCATCAGTAACGGACCACGTGGTAATATCAGCAAAATTCACGTGAACAATTCCATTAGCATCAACGGTGTAAGGCATTGACTGGTCAGAAGTTGCGTTATCCCTTTGATTACTGAGAAGTATTTCTGACGAATATCCTACCAGCGTGTAACCATCTCGCTGAATATTTCCATCAAAAGTAAAACTCTTATGATCGTCTGAAATCGTCGCAGGGATATAGGCATTTCCGTTGTATTGAGTGCCGTATGCGCCGACAACAAGATTAATCCTAATATTCCAACCAACTTCAGGATCATAATAACGAACAATAGTTGCACCATTGTCATCTGTTGAGGTGGTGCTGGCAGCAGCCTCAGTTGAAGTGGTTGTCTCAGTTGTCGCAGTCGTCTCAGCTGCGGTGGCTGCTTCAGTTGTAGCGGACGACTCGGTCGAGACGGTCGTCTCAACTGTGACGGTTGCCTCAGCTGTTGCAGCTGCTTCTGTTACTTCAGCACCCTCGGCAAGCGCAAGAGAAGAAAGTGCTGGCGAGAAGACCAATGCTCCTACAAGAACACCAGAAAGAATAAGGAGCTTTGTGCTGTTGTGAAAATACTTAGGCATAAGGATTTATTTCTACTAGGAGGCGACTATTTACTGCTGCAGTTTCTTACGCAGGCCAAGCGCAACAAGAGTAGTGCCGGCTGCTGCCACAATACCTGCTACAGAGCTTGCGTCACCAGTGTTAGGCAGAACGCTCTTCTCGCGCCTTGGTGCCGTAGTTTGGGTTGCATCAGAGGCAGGCACAACTGGAGTGGGCTCTGGCTGAGGCTCAGGTTCTGGTTCTAGCTCTGGCTCTGGCTCAGGATTTGGTGCCCATAAGGTAGTTAGATGATAGCGAATCGTAATAGTGTTTGTATCAATATTGTCGGTAATGCTCCAGGCAACAATATCATCCAAATTCATATGAACATTGCCACTCTCATCGATAGTATATGGTTTCGACATATCTGGTGTTGCATTGTTCACTTCCTCTTGCGAAAAATAACCTGTTGAAAAACCTACCAGTGTGTATCCCTCACGCTGAACATTGCTACTAAAAGAAACACTCTTAAAATCACCTGAAATAGTTGGTGGAATATAATCTTTTCCGTTATAAGTGCCGCCATCTGTTGAGACTGAAACGTGGATTTCACGCATTATGCCATCGGAACCCATATAAGATCCAACTGCCTCTGCATCACTGTCGTCATCTGTGGCTGTAGCAACAGCAGTTGCTTCAGTTGTTGTAGTTGTCTCGGTTGTTGTGGTAGCTTCAGTTGTGGCGCTTGCCTCAGCTACCTCAGTACCCTCAGCAAGAGCCAACGCAGAAAGTACTGGCGAGAAAACCAGCACGCCTGCCATAATGCCTGCAATTGCGAGCAGCTTTATGTTGTTGCGCAAATACTTTGACATTTCATATTCCTTAACTCGTGTATTTCAAGAAAAACGATTGTTTTTTAAACATGTTTCAACGGTTTGGTAAGTATATATGAAAAGAAATCGCAGGTATACTGCCAAAATACCCAGTTGTAGATATTCTTAAAATATCTACAACTGGGCAATAAAAACGTTTTTGATACAGCAATTACAGCGACTGAATAATCTCTTCTCCGCGAGCATTCTGTGGGATAAAGCGAATCTCACGACGAAGCTCAGCCTCGTCGGATCCCAACTCTTCCTCAGACAGTCTAGAAACATATACATCAAGGGTTCTCTCGCCAATTTGCTCTGCAAATTGCTCTCCCCACTCGATGATAGTCGGACCATCGGACTCAAGTGCATCGTACAGGCCGGTGTCTTCAAGCTGGTCAGGATTGTTTAAGCGATACAGATCAAAGTGGTAGAGCGGCATGGTTGTGCCCTCGTAAACCATCTCGATGGTAAAAGTTGGGCTGGTCACGTCATCTGTGACGCCCATGCCGGCAGCAATACCCTTAGTGAGCTGCGTTTTTCCAGCGCCCAGGTCTCCCGTGAGTACCAGCACGTCTCCTGCTTGCAGGAGTTTGCCCAGAATCTGACCAAGAGCGATAGTTTGCTCGGTGGTGGTAGAGACATACGTGCCAGCTGCGGTTTTCTCTGGCAGGTTGTTTGCAGCGGCGTCGTTGTTTGCCGCAGTGTTGTTTGCAGCGGTGTCGTCTACGTTGTTTGCAGCGTTGTTTGCGCTGGTAGAAAGGTTAGTCACAAGAGCCTCCTCGAGGGTGTTCCTCAAGCCAATCAGCAAGAAGTCGCAGGTCATCTTTGAGGAACTGCGCCCACTCCTTGCGGTAAATAGTTGATGCGGGATGCATAGTAGGCAGCACACTAAAGGCGCCTATCTGATAAAACTTGCCGCGCAACTCCGTCACGCCCTTATCGGTGTGCATGACAAACTGCGTTGCAAAATTTCCCAGGCAGACAATAACGTCTGGCTTAATAGCGCGAATCTGATCGCGAAGGTATGGAGAGCACTCCTCCACCTCGGCTACCTTGGGATTTCTGTTTGAAGGCGGTCGGCATTTGACCACGTTAGAGATAAAAACATCCTGGCGAGAAAGGCCAACTTCTTCTAACAGCGCATCAAGCTTTTTGCCCGATGTGCCCACGAAAGGTTGACCACTTAGATCCTCGTTTTTACCAGGAGCTTCTCCCACAATCATGATGCGAGCCGTGGGATTTGGGCCACCAAACACAATGTTGGTACGTGTTTCCCAAAGCGGACACTTCTTGCAATCAGCTATCTGCTCACGAATCTCGTCAAGCGTTTTACCTGCTTGTTTAGAATATGCTATTTTCGCATATTCTACGTTTGACATACACTTTCTTTCTAAAGCATTTTTAGGCGAAGCAGGAGTAGCTGCCATTAGATGTACACCTTATCGAGGCGAGCTCCAAAGTTGCAAACTACCTCGTAATTGATGGTCTCGCGAAGGTCAGCCATCTCATCCGCGGTGATTTCTAGATCGCCGTCTTTGCCAATGAGGGTAACCACGTCACCATAGCGAATCTCGTGTGCAGGTTTATTAGCGTGTGTACCTGCGGTATCAACAGCAATCATAAACTGGTCCATGCAGATGTTACCCACCTGACGGACACGGTCTCCGCGCGTCAAAACGTCCATGCGGTTTGAAAGACTCCGTGCAAGTCCATCGGCGTAGCCAATAGGCACAGTAGCTACCTGGATGTTATTGCGAGGAACACGCCACGTCATACCGTAACCAACGCCGTCGCCAACTGCTGGATAGACCACGCGCGTCACGCGACCGCGCACGCTCATAACAGGCTGCAGGTCAATGCGGGGAATGGTGAGCTTACTTGGGTGAAGTCCATACAGACCAATACCCACGCGAACCATATCAAACTGGATATCTTTGTGCAGGATAGTACCAGGCGTGTTGTCCGCGTGCACCAAGCCCAGCTCATAGCCTGCGTTTTTCAGCGTTGTAACTGCTTCAATAAAGCGATTAACCTGCAGGTCAAAGTCCCAGTTGTCAAGCACATCGGCCGTAGCAAAATGCGTAAAGGTGCCAGCGCATTCAAGACCCCTGTGGAAATCAATAGAACCACGAACCTCAAGAAGATCTTCTCGTCTGACGCCAATGCGGGTCATACCAGTGTCAATGGCCAGGTGATAGCGGCCAACCTTATTAGCTGCGGCGGAAGCCTCGCCATAGGCAAGAGCAAAGTCCACCGTGTAGACGGAAGGTATGATATCAAAGCGGACAAGGTCTGGAATGGAGGTAACCGGTGGCTCAGAAAGCACCAGGATAGGGTTATCAATACCCGCACAACGCAGCTCCACGCCCTCATCAACTGTTGCAACGGCAAACTGATCGGCACCTACAGACTGCATGGCTTTAGCACACTGAGCTGCTCCGTGACCGTATGCGTCGGCTTTAACCACACACATCATCTTAACGCCGCGGCTGAGTTCGGCCTTAAACGCCTTTACGTTGTGGCGAACGGCAGAAAGATCAATCTCTATCCAAGCCCATCTATCCTGGGGATATGCCGACATGTGAGTCACCTACTCCGCAGCTTCTTCAAAGTCTGCCATAGGAAATGCAATCTGCTCCTCAAGTGCATCGGAAGCAAGACCAATAACGTCACAGACATCACCGGCCATAGCTCCGCGAACACCGAACTTCTCGGCAGCTAGCTGACCTGCGTATGCGTGAACCTCACAGGCAAGCGAGCAGAAGGTTGGCAGGTCATCAACTTGACCGGCAACCTGAGCCAAGCGGCCAGCAATAGTACCAGCAAGAACGTCGCCAGAGCCAGCAGTTGCCAGCGTAACGGGACCAGGCTTTGGCAGCACGGCTTTCTGGACACCAACGCAGCCAGTTGCGGTTCCCTTAGCAACAATGACCAGCTCAGAGCCACCGTCTGCCCAGACAATCTTGCGGGCAGCCTCAAGCTGACCCACCAGGCTTGCAGGAGGATTATCTACCTGGTTAACCAGACGACCAAGCTCGCGACGATGCGGCGTCATGATGAGCGGAGCGGTACGACGAGTGAGCTCGGGGAAATCTGGGAGGTTGTTATTAGTGAGGCGAGCAATGCAGTTGAGCGCATCGGCGTCAACAATAACGGGCAGCTCAGAGTCAAGCAGCGCGGAGGTAACCTTGACGGTTCCGCCAGAGACGCGCATGCCAGGGCCAACCAGCGTAACGGTGCGCATGGCGGCAAGCTGTAGCACCAGTGGAGCTGCTTCCTCGGTAAACACGCCCTCAGCGTCGCATGGAAGGCCAATAACAGGAACCTCTGGCAGCATCATCTGAACGCAGCTGACAATAGCCTCAGGAACTGCCAGCGTAACGTAGCCAGCACCCGCGCGAGCGGCTGCCTTAGCGGCAAAAACAGCAGCTCCAGGGAAGCGGCTTGAGCCGCCGACCACCAGTACGGAGCCACGAGAGTACTTATCGCAGTCGTTGAGCTGGGCAGGAACAGAAGCAAGATAATCTTCCAGGTCAACGCGCCAGGCAACAGGATCTGCCTCAACAACCAGGCGCTCGGTCTGCTCGGCCAGAGGTGCTACAACAATGGAGCCACAGACGTCGCGGCCAGCGTCTGCAATAAGACCAGGCTTGAGCGCAATCATGGTAACGGTGACGTCGGCAACAACACACGCGCTTTCTACCTGGCCCTTCTGCGCAGAAAGACCACTTGGAACGTCAACAGAAAGCACGCGAGCGCCGGACTGATTGAGGCACTCAATCCAAATATCAAACGGAGCACGAACCTTGCCGTGGAAGCCGGTGCCCAGCATGCAATCGAGCACCACATCAGCCGTTGCCAGCAGGTCAATCAGCTCCTGGCGAGAAGGGCCAACAAGCACGGAGACTCCCGCGCGAACGGCGCGCTGCGCCATCTGACGTGCAAGATCGCCGGAAATCTGATCAGGCTCAAGCGGAGTGACTACCTTAACGTTGCAGTTTCTAGAGCGCAGCGCTTCTGCTGCCACCCAGCCATCTCCACCGTTATTGCCAAGACCTACGAGGATGACAACGTTAGAGATGTCCCCTCCCATGCCAAGGGCCTCTTGAGCAGCAGCGTAACCTGCACGGTGCATGAGCTCGGAAACGCTCACGCCCACGCGTGTCAACGCAATCTCTACACGCTTGATGTCCTCAACATTTAGTACCGGCTGCATAACTTACTCCTCGGATTTAACAACATCATCAAAGGTTGTCTCAATTATAGGTTCTTGCACGCGCTCAAGCTCATCCAACACAGAACGAGCTTCTTTGAACGAACGTGCCAGCTCTTGGGCAGCATCTTCCTTTTGATCTACCTTGGGTTTTACGGCGTTAGTTACCGCAACCGCATTGGCTACTGCCACGTCTCTGGTGTACGAGATAGAAAGCGCAATCTCTTGCACGCCCTGCTCAGCCGCAATCTGTGCAGCCTTGCCCGCTAGACGAGCCTGTGGCCTGCCCAACTGATCTCTCTCAACAGAAACATCCTGAAAACCAATACCAGACGAGAAACCCGTTCCTAAAGCTTTGAGCACGGCTTCTCTTGCCGCAAAGCGGGCAGCATAGTGCTCCGCAGGGCGAGCAGTGCGCTCACAATACGCACGCTCGGCATCGGTGAACATACGGCGAATAAAGTGAGGGCGTCTCTCAATTGCCTGCTGCATGCGAGCAATCTCAAGCATATCTACACCTATTCCTGCCAGTGCCATCGTATCCCCTGGATCTATCTGCGCTTAAGCGCTGAGCCTATACTCCTCAAGTGCGTCAAGCACAATCTGATTTGCCTGCTGGCAGAGCTCATCAGTTGGAGCTTCTGCAAGAACGCGTACCAGAGGCTCTGTTCCGGAAGCGCGGACCAACACGCGACCATTGCCCTCAAGGAACTTCTCGGCAGCTGCAACTGCGTCGTTGACCTTAGGAGACTGCATAGCTGCCTCTTTGTCGGTGACGCGAACGTTAACCAACTGCTGTGGATATAGTGTAACGGGACGAGTCAGCTCAGAGAGTTTCTCGCGCTCTGCTCGTAAGACCTCCATAATACGGAGGCTGGTCAGGATGCCGTCGCCGGTCTTAGCAAGGTCACCAAAGATGATGTGACCGCTCTGCTCGCCGCCAAGGCTGTACTCGTTCTCGTTCATGCAAGCGTAGACGTATTTATCGCCAACGTTGGTCTTCTCGTAAGAAAGGCCAGCGTCGTCGAAGGCTTTGAACAGGCCAAAGTTGCTCATAACGGTGGTGACCACGGTCTGCTTAGCCAGGCGACCATACTTGTTGAGGTAGGTGCCGCAGACGTAGAGGATCAGGTCTCCATCAACCACGTGACCACGCTCGTCAACTGCCAGGCAGCGGTCAGCGTCGCCGTCGTAGGCAAAGCCCACGTCAAGACCGTTCTGAACCACAAAACGCTGTAGCTGGTCAATGTGAGTGGAGCCGCAATCAACGTTGATGTTGAGGCCGTTTGGTGCGTTGTTGATAACGTGAGTCTCGGCGCCCAGAGCGTCAAAAACAGGGCGAGCAACGCTAGAAGCTGCGCCGTTTGCGCAATCCAGACCAATCTTCAGGCCCTGCAGACTAAAGCCGCAGCTTGCAATAAGACTGGAGATGTAGCGGTTACGGCCCTGCATGTAGTCAACCGTGCGGCCAATGGCATCACCCGTTGCCAGAGGTACGTCAAACTCTCCGTCAATATAGGCCTCTACCTGCTCGAGGACGTCCTCGTCCATCTTGTAGCCCTCTTTGTTGACCAGCTTGATGCCGTTATCGGTGAATGGGTTGTGAGACGCGGTAATCATGACGCCGCAATCAAAGGCACCGTCAACTACCTCGTAGCTAACGCCAGGCGTAGGAATAACGTGCAGCATGTACGCGTCAGCGCCAGAAGCGACCAGGCCCGAGACAAGCGCGGACTCAAACATGTAGCTTGACCTGCGGGTATCCTTACCAATAATGATGCGAGCCTTGCGAGACTGCTTAGCTCCGTAGTACCAGCCAATGAAGCGGCCAATTTTGTATGCGTGATCGACGTTCAGACCCTCGTTTGCACGGCCTCTAAAGCCGTCGGTTCCAAAGTACTTCATAAGCGTCTCCTAGCAGCGAATGTAGTGTTGTCGGGTGGAGAGCAACTTGCGCGCAAAGCGCCAGCGAACTACTCGACAGGTGGGGCTTCTCGCCAGATGGCGAGAAGAACGTGCGGACTGAAGCGGTTACACAAATATGCAAAATGCAACCATTTAAAAGTATACAAAAAAGAGACCTGCCGATATACAACAGGTCTCTTTGTGAGGACTTTTTGGGTCCAGCGGCCTTAGCGCTTGGAGAACTGAGGACGCTTACGAGCCTTCTTCAGACCGTACTTCTTACGCTCGACCGCACGGGAATCGCGGGTGAGGTAGCCGGCCTTCTTAAGGTCATCACGATACTCGCCAGCCTCAAGAAGAGCGCGAGCGATGCCCAGACGAAGAGCGCCGGACTGGCCGTTGATGCCGCCGCCATCGCAGTTTGCGAGGACGTCGAAACGACCAAGAGTATCAGTAATGCGGAGAGGTGCAGTTGCATTGTCTACGAGCTGCTGGCGACCAAAATACTGGACTGCCTCGCGGCCGTTAACGGTAACCTTACCAGTTCCAGGAACAAGACGAACACGAGCAACGGCCTCTTTACGACGACCGGTGCCGGTGTAAACAGCGGTGTTATCTGCCATCGTTTAGCCCTCCAGCTCAATCTTGACGGGATTCTGTGCAGCATGTGGGTGCTCAGCGCCGGCGTAAACCTTAAGCTTCATACCCTGCTTGCGACCAAGAGTGGTCTTAGGAAGCATGCCCTTGACTGCGTGCTCAACAACACGCTCTGGGTGCTTCTCCATCTCTTCCTTGAAGGAAGTGATCTTCAAGCCACCAAGGTAGCCGGAGTGACGCCAATACTCCTTGTGGTCAGCCTTAACACCAGTAAGGACAACCTTGTCTGCATTGATGATGACAACAAAGTCACCAGTATCAGCGTTTGGGGTGTACTGTGGCTTGTTCTTGCCACGAAGGATCATGGCAGCCTTTGTAGCCAGACGACCGAGCGTTGCGCCCTCAGCGTCGATGAGCACCCACTTACGCTCGACTTCGCCAGCCTTGGCGAACTGAGTCGACTTCTTCACTTGACTCCTCCTACGAATTACGAGTTGATAACCCCTGGACGGGTCATCGATGCTTTTTCTTGTCAGAGATTACGGGGCTCTGTGGAAAAGCCTTAAAAGTATACTCCACTCTTTAGCTGTTGTACGCGGGAATTTTTGTTGCTTCACGAATGCAACAATTCGTTCAAATTTGACGGGTTTCTCCACATTGAAAAGCCGTCCACAGCACACGCCGCGAGCGTGCCGGGTTTCTCGCCAGAAAAGACCGAGGATATGCGCGTAACAGCGCTGTCCGCGGTTACTTTTTTGCCAAAACTGAAGTATTATCAGCGTAGATAACTTGCGCCGCCTGGCGGTGCTATTCAAACGCCGATTGCGGCGCCGCAAACCGAGGAGCGACTATGCCCAGCATCTACACCGTCACGCTCAACCCCGCTCTGGACAAGACCGTCCAGGTACCAAACTTTGCCGTTGACCAGGTGAATCGCATCACGTGGCTCAGGCGAGACGCGGGCGGCAAGGGCATCAACGTATCCAAAGTTATTGCTAAGCTGGGCGGAGAGTCTACCGCCATCGCTGTTCTTGCAGGTCAGACCGGTAAATGGATCGCTGACACGCTTGGCGAGAATAACATCAAGGTCCAGGCGATTTCCGTCCCCGGCGAGACGCGCACCAACCTCAAGGTTGTCGATACCGAGGGCGGCACCAACACCGACATCAACGAGCCCGGTCCCGAAATCACCGACACCGTGCTTGACCAGGCGCTTACTGACGTGATTGCCAAGACTTCCGCTGGCGACATTGTGGTTCTTTCCGGCAGCCTCCCCCGCGGAGCCGCCGCTGACACGTATGGCCGCTGGACTCGTGCACTGCGCGACGCCGGACTGAGGGTTTACCTGGACGCCGACGGCGCGGCCCTCTCAGCTGGCCTTGAGCAGAAGCCGTACTTTACCAAGCCAAACAATCACGAGCTTTCCGCCATGCTTGGCCGCAAGCTTGCCGACGTGGACGCGATTGCCGCTGCCGCATCCGAGATTGTTGCTGGTGGCATCGACACGGTCTGCGTTTCCATGGGCGGCAACGGCGCCGTCTACGCCACGGCCGACGAGGTTTGGTATGCAGGTCCAGTAAAAGTCCAGGTAGGAAGCACTGTCGGTGCTGGTGACTCCGTTGTGGCGGCGCTTGCCTTTGCAGATGCACAGGGTCTCTCGACAGAAGACGCGCTACGACTGGCCATGGCCACGGGCGCCGCAAACGTCATGGAGAGCGGAACTCAGGCGGCGGAGCGCTCGGTTGTGGATTCGCTTATCGAGAAAGTGCAGCTCACGCGCCTGCGCTAACGTTAGGAACGCGGGCCGGCCGCGAGCGCGCGGGTGCGCGGGGCACGGGCTGGTCGCGGGTGCGCAGGGCGCTGCGGGTGCACCGGGTTTCTCGCCAGGCGCGCCTTAACAGCATGCGCGCCTGAAAAGTGCAAAGAATCTGTATTTGAGGCACAGATTCTTTACAGAAATCAGGCAAATCCACAGATTCTTTTGCATTTTTAGGCAAAATTTACAGATTCTTTGACAAAATCAGGCGCGTGAAAGATAGGCGCTTTGACCCTAAATTTTGAGCCTGAAAACTACATCACGTCTGAGTAAAACAGCTCAGACATGGCGAGAAAATCAGGCAAAACCACTCAGACATGGAGCACTTTTCCGGCAAATCGTTCAGACATGGCGAGAAAATCAGGCGCGCATAACGTCGTGCGAAAACGCTCGCAACCTTTCCGCAGTTATTCAGTAGTACCAGCGGTCTTCCTGCGGTTACATTCGAGCTTCCACCCGATCATCCAACCAACTGCAAGAACGTAATTCTCGATAGCTCCCACCAAATTTACCGACTCGTGAGCGCTCAAAAAATGGATGAAATGGTTGGTTCCAATTCCAATGCCGCCCAGAATCAGCGCGAGCAAAATCGCACGTAGATAGACCCAATCGTAGTGGAAGCAAGTGGTGACCAAAATGATGAGCACCGCGAGATTCCAAAAACCAATCTCTCGCTGCCATCCGATGGAAATTCCATAAGCAGCGTTGCTTCCCATGTACTCGGGGGCGACGATCTGCAGAATTGCTGCACCGGTCATCGCAACGATAACCAGCGCAAACATCACTTTCAAAAACTTGTTCATGGGCGTCCTCAAAACAAACTCTTTTCGTGTCAATTTGTGGTTCCTGCGCAGGTCGCGCGAGCGCCAGTTCACGCACTCTACTCGATAAAACTTTTAATCTCTTCGAGGCGCTCAAGTGCAACTTGGCGACCCGTCAGGTACAGAGACAGCAGGGCCTCACCGGACTTCTCGTTAACTTTAACTTCAACTGGCTCGGGAGGCTCCAGCACCAGCACTCTACTCTCTTTCTCCAGCTCAAAGAGCTGTTTTCGCTGATCCATGTAACGCTCGGCGCGAGAAGCCAGCGCGGCTTCAAAGTACGGATACGCGGAGTAGAGCTGCGAGCGAATGGCAATCTGCTCGTTGACGTCGGTTTTTACGAAGTTCCTGTCCTGCGTGACAATGACCAGCGCTTTCTTTGCCGGCGTGTGGTCGGGAACGTCAACCGCGCGCTCAGCTTTTCCGTCGGGCAGACCAAGCGCCGCCGCAAACGGAATTGAATCGGTTGTTCCGCCGTCCAAATAACGATGCCCGTCCAGCTCAACCATGCGAGAAACCGTTGGCATTGACGCGGACGCTCGGACCATGGTCACGTCTTCCGGGAACGTCTTTACGTGCAGATATGCCGACGTACCAAACGTAACATCGGACGCAACCACGTACATCTGCATGGGATTTTGGTTAAATGCCTCGTTATCGCAGGGATCCAGATGGTTTTGGATCTCGTCAAACATGAAATCCGCGCCCGCAATGTCACCAGTCGTGATCAGCGAGCGGATCGAAAGAAAACGGGCGTCGTCTCTAAATGCCAGCATGATGCGCATGGCGCGACCCATCTGCTTGGACCTAAAGCTCACGGCATTGATGGCGCCTGCGGAAACTCCCCACACGCTCTCAAAGTTGGTGACACCCTTCTCGCGAAGCACATCAAGAATTCCAGCGGTAAAAATGCCTCGATAACTGCCGCCTTCTAGCACAAGCGCAGTTGAAGATAGATGCGCGGACTCCCGCCCCACTCCACCGTCCTGCGAGAACTTCTGCTGCTGATCTTCCATAACAACCTCCGAATTACGTTATTCAGAGTGTACCCAATTTCCGCCTAGCCGCCCGCCCGGTTTCCACACAAAAAGCGCCCGAGTCAGGCGCTTTTCATGCACGTTATATTCTTCTGGCGAGAAACCCGTCGGCTTTGCAACGCGGTCAGCGTCGCAGTTGGGACCGCAGCTGGCGCTACGCGCTCACTGCGCTTCTTCCCCTACTTGCGGACCTTACGAGAAGCAGCAACAAAACCAAGGCCGCTTACTGCAAGAACAGAAGCTGGAACTACAACATCTGCGATACCAGTTGCAGGAAGTACGGACTTCTTCGCTGGTGTTGGTGCGGGAGCTGGTGTGGGCTCTGGCTCTGGTGCTGGAGCTGGCTCTGGATCAGGGGTTGGAGCTGGAGTTGGATCTGGAGTAGGTGTAGGAGTTGGATCTGGATTAGGCGTTGGAGCCGGAATGCGAACAAACTGAACGTTAATAACCTCATCGAACTCCATTGCTGGAACCCAGTGTCCCTTAACCGTAACGGTGCCATCGCCATTATCGACAATGACTACACCGTCAGCGTTGGCAACCATAAATCCGTCTGGAATTGGGTTAGTAACATCAGGAAGGAAGTATGCGTCCTCAGGGGCGTATGGATTAGTCGTTGGGTCCATAAGCTGCTCTCTGGTTGGTGCAGGAATAGGAGTTACGCCAGTAGTAGCAGTAACACCAGTGGTGCTTGTAGGAGCAGGCGCTGTGCCCTCTGCCAGCGCAGATGCTGGAGCAAGTGCCAATGCGGCTGCAAGAGCAGATGAAGCGATACAGACCTTTAAATTCTTCATGTAGCTTTTACGCCAAAATTTATGTACCAGGCCCAATGCCGAGAAGCACAAAAATTTTAGCGCATTCCTTTCTGATATGGATTATTTAATTTCTCCGTGAGCAGATAATATCATAGACATGCTGAACAAATGTCGCGTCTGGTCGACATATTCCGCGAACGCGCAAAAATTTTAAATGACTTTTAAAACTATTTTTCCAAAGTCTGATAACATTTCTGCAGGTAAACTATTACGCAACTCAGAGTTGACAAATTTCCAACTCAACTTGGTGGTGTGCAATCGAGGCAATTTTTAGAGTAATAGCCATCACATGTGAATCCCACCGCATCACCAACAGAAAGGAACATCCATGTTACTGAGCGAGAAAATCATGAGCCTCAGAAAGCGTAATGGTTGGTCACAAGAAGAGCTTGCACAACAGCTTGGCGTTTCGAGGCAGTCAGTTTCTAAATGGGAGTCTATGGCTTCCATGCCTGATATTCAAAAGATCATGGCCATGAGCGAGCTCTTTGGCGTTTCCACAGACTACCTGCTCAAAGACGAGCTTGAAGAGCTTCCAGCTACTGCCATCGCTGCTGATTACGCGTCCTCTTCGGTACAGGGCGGCTCTTCGGATCCCGCTGCCGCAAGCACCACTGACGGCACCGCCGGCGGCGGTTCCACCGGAGACGACGCATCTACCAGCAAAACTGCGGCACCAAAGCTCAGCGTTTCTCTCGATACAGCCACCGAATACCTGGATGCAATCGCACGAACTTCTCGCCCCACGGCGGGCGCAATTACCCTCTTTATCCTGGGGCCCGCGCTTCTTGTCTCGCTTGCAACATACAGCGAAGACGCGCTTTACTTTGATCCGATGCACATTTCTCCAGATGCGATGGGTATCGCAGGCATTTGCATCATGATGCTCTTCATTGCTGCGGGCGTTGGCCTGCTGATTCTCCAGGACATGAAGCTCGCGAAGTTTAAGCAGCTCAAGGAGGCCTCTCTCGAGCTCCAGTATGGTGTCGAGGCTGCCGTTCGTAGGCGCGCCGAGTCCACAGAATCGTTGCGATACGTGCAACAGGCTGCCGGCGTCTGCCTTACCATCCTGAGCGCAATCCCCTTCCTTATTGCCTCGTACTATGGGACTGGCCTCACCTTTGCGCTTGGTTTCTTCGTGGCAGCAATTCTCGTCTCTCTTGGCGTTTACCTGCTGGTTTACTCGGGAATTCTTAGAGATGGCTACAGGGTTCTTCTTCAGGAAGGCGATTTCTCTCACGACGAGAAAAGCAACAAGAGAGACTCCAAATCCGCAGCATTGAAGTACAGGCCAATTGCCAGGGCGTATTTTGGCACCATTACCTTGCTGTACGTGGGCTATAGCTTCATCACCAAGGACTGGAAAAGTTCCTGGATTATCTGGCCTGTTTCCGCGCTCCTCTACCACATCATCATCAGCATCCTGAACGCTCTGAAGAAACGATAGGCGCTTGCCGGCACGAGCCCAGCCTAGGTACAGGTCAAATACGACTCGCAAGAGCTCGGTCTTCTCGACAGACCGAGCTTTTTGTGTGATTGATCACCATGCTCCTAGCTAGATACATAGCTCACTCTATATAAGTCTTTGTTTTGCCATCAGTTAAAAAAGGACTGACTCCAGAAGAACCCTGGAATCAGTCCCTTGTTGTGACGTAAATACTAACGAGCTTAGAAGCTAAGTTTATCTATTTGCTATCGCTGACTTCTTGTAGAGATAAAGCGCTGCACAGATAGATGCAAGTAGCAAAAGCACAGCGCCTGCACTAATAAATGGCGTAATTCCCATACCGTCTGTACTTGGAAGGACGCTGAGCACGTGGTTGTCCACATCAATCTGGAACCAGTGTCCATTTGCTGGATCAACTCCCTGATGGTCAGCGCTAATTGCCCTACCGTCTAAGGTGATGTTACCTGAGATATCAACAACAAGCGTCAAGTCATTACCAAGCTTCTGATGACCCGATGGAACCTTAGTCTCTCGGATAATATACGTTCCTGGCTTAAGGTTAGAGAATGTAGCTTTACCATTACTGCCAGTTGCAGTAGCAGCTGAGACTACCGTCTCTCCATCTTCAGCAAAGACCGTAAATTCCGCACCAGAAAGAGGGGTCTTTACGTTGCTATCATTACTTGCTGTTTTATAAATAATCAAATCGTAAGTTCTGAAAGTGTTAGTAATGGTAGTTACTCCATCAACACTACCAGTGAGATTGCCAGATCTATATGAGCTATACACAATTGGCGCGCTGTATGACGTGTCATATCCTTGAATTGCACTAATTTCAGCAACTGACCAGGTAGCGTCTCCAGCAAGGTTTCCAGGAACAATAACGCTCTTTTTCCAGTTATTGCTCGCATCTAGTGTGATTGGATCACCATAATCTTCTTCAGTTGGAGTTCCATTTACCGTCACAGTTTTTTTAACCTGTACGGTAACAACTTTATCCGCGTGATCAGCTGGTTCATCTCCAACCCATTTTTTCTCAATTGTAATCTTAGAAACAGGGACCTTCAGAGTAGGACGCTCATAAGGCGAGGTTCCCTTTTCTTCTGAAACAACGGTTCCGTTAACTGTTTTTTGCTGAGTGAAATCAACGGATGCTGTTGTATTTGAATACACAGAATATGATCCGTCTGGATTCTCAACAACGTTTTGATCTTTTTCTTTTCCGTTAGCAGCATCGGCTACTGAATCCAGAGCTTTTTGCGTAGGAGTAACCGTGAAACTTACCGTATAAGTAACATCAGGCTCAAGCTGACCAACACTAGAAAGATCCCAATCGACCGTATCTCCCGTAATTGTTGCCTCTGGAGCGTCGGTCCACTCAGTAACTACTCCGTCTTTATCAGTCTTTGTATAGGTAAAGGTGGTTGGATTACCGTTGATATCTACAGGAGACACCATATCGGTAAGGCCATCTTTGATAGAAACATTTGTGTAATACGTCTGCTTCTTAATATCAGCGACAATAGCCGCAAACGCTCTATTTAAACCAGCCTTATCAGTTGCTGAGTGATAGTAATTTCCTGCTGGTGCATCATAAGCATACTCAACAAGACCTTGCATGCGAGTAATATTGCCAAAAGCGCCTACTGCATACAGTTTGTTCCCTTGATCAACAACTGCCCTTGCGTCATCAGTAGCAGCATTATAAGAATTGCTGATATTAGTTTCTGATCCCGCTCCGTAATCATAGCCAGTTCCAAGGATATATTTAGAACTAGCAATGTATCTATAATTTGTTGATGTGCCATTGTAAAACGTAGGATTACCGTCTGAAACAAAAATGACATACGTTGGATCGCTATCGGCACTTTGAGCAACTTCCAATGCAACTTTCATTGCATCTTCCCAGTTAGTACCGCCATATGGCATGCCATAACCTTGCGTAGTTGGTGTGACGATGCTGTTAATTTTGCTCTTAAAGCTAGACGAATCTGATGTCCAATTGCTTCCGCCAAAATTAACTTTATTTGCCGTGGAATCAAACGTAACTAAGGACATCTGGATTCGATTAGGATCATCAGTACTATTAAGACCCATCAACTCATCAGTCAGAGCATTAACAGCCTCTTGAGCAACTGCAAGACGGGACTGACTGGCGGACATCAAGTTCATACTGTTTGACTTATCAAATACAACAACAATATTGGCTCGAGTTCTTTCTACACTAGATTCAGATTTACCAGTTACCGTCAAAGAAAGCTTGTAGGAGCCATCACCATTAGGAGTAAGTGTTTTTGTATGTGCAGGAGGTTCAACCGCTAAAGCAGGGGTCGAAAATACTACACAGAAATATCCAATAAAGGCGATAGCAAATATAGCTAAAGCCCTCAACAAACTAGTTCTCTTTTGAAGCAAACCCGCCATTGAATCTCCTATAAGCAAATGATCTATGTTTATAGCTAAGAAACATTAACTTCAATGTAATACGCATAAACCTTCGTGACGATTATACTAGAGTTATAGCTATATACACGTCATTTCTGTCCATCTAACACCTTTATCCACAATATTTTCTTATTTTAAACAAGCTATTCTGAAAAAAGTTTTATTTTTTCTTTCTTGATAAAACTTTTGTATATTTCAAGATTAAGACTGCAATACCGGCAATTATGCCCGCAAAAACAACTCCTAAAAGAGCGAAAAGTATTGGATTTTTATTTAAGTCTGCTGAAGAATCAACGGAATGATTAACTAGTCTGTTTTGGTCAGCCCACTCAGAAGGAACTTCCGTACGTTCCGCATGCACCAAAAGTCTATGAGTATTAACTCCATAAGGAGTACACGTTACGAGTGTAACCTGATCTTTTCCTGGCTCAATAGAAAGGCTATTTACCTGATTAGGTAAAACTACTTCAGTGGAAGTTACTCTGTACGCACAATCCTCTCCAAGTACGCGAATAATAAACCAATCGCCTACTTGAAGTTCCTCAAGTCGATCAAATATCTGAGCAGTGGGAAGACCGGTATGGCCAGCTAAAACAACGTGCGTTGACTCTCCACCTATTGGTACAGAAGTGTTTACTACATGGCCGACGCCATGTTGCAATACATCGTCGGTTGTAAAGTGGTAAATAGGAAGATCTACTGAAATTTTAGGAATTATCAGCTCTCCCATAACGCCATCATTTGCAACATTTAGTACTTCTCTATATTCAGATACTCCTGGCATAGAGGCTTTACTATCAAAGGGGTCAATAACTCGAGAAACACCATCACGAAGGCGCTTATTATATTCTCTTGCTCTTTCCTTTTCAGCAGAAAGGTCAGTGCTTGTCATTGTAACTACAGTACTTTCTTGTGTAGCACTTACCTGATTTTGAGCAAGTTGATTAAGCCAACTGCTTACAAATGGATAACTAATTAATACAGCTCCAGCAATCAAAACAATGACTGACATAATAAGCCATGCACGAGCATGTTTCTTCTTTGCATGAGCTCCGTACAAAGAATCAAGAGAAGCAGGAGAATCGTTCGATTCTCCTGCTTTCAGAACAGCCATCATGTGTTTTGGATTAGCCATAATCAAATAGTAAATTTAGAACTTTTTATGAACGCAGCTTCCTAGAATACACAATAGCGCTTACACCAGCAACAAGCAGACCAGTTCCAATAGCGGTAAACATAAAGGTTCCTGCATCACCAGTTACTGGGAGAGCAATCTGCTTGTTGTCGACAACGTTTGTTTCATTAACAAGATAGTTATTCTCGACAACAGTTGTAGCTGGGTTATCAGCAGTAGCAGTATCGTCACTCAAGTCAAACTCAATGTCAGCAACCTTGACGTATCCAGCAGGGACGCCAGTCTCTGTAATCTTATAGTGACCTGCGGCAAGGCCAGAGAAGTAAACATAGCCGTCTGAGTCAGAAGTAGAAGTGAGTACGGTGCCGTTATCAAGCGTAAGGGTAAAGGTAGCACCTGGAAGAGGATTGCCATCTGGATCAGTCTTCTTAAAGACGTAACCATAGGTCTTTACCGTAGTCTTGCTGCTTGGCTTAGCAGTTGAGCCATCATAAGGATTAGGGTTAAAGGTAACAGTAGCGGTGTTGCCGGTTACATCGGTGGCGCTATGAGAAAATGCATCAGAGGTAAGCTCTGCCTCATAGGTAATCTCAATTGCCTCACCAGGATGAGCAAGAACATAATCTTTAGAGAACTCAAAGGTATAGCCAGTAGCAGATGCTGTCAGCGTATAGTCAACACCTGATACAGCTACCTGACCGTTAATCTTAATAGTATCTGTCTTGATTTTAAGACCAGCGGAAGGAGTATCGCCAATGATGAAAGTTGCGTTCTCAGAGTCTGCTGGATAGTTAGGAACAGCGGTATTGACCTTAAATGGAACGCTGTCACCAACACTATACTTATCAGTTGACTCCTTATACTGAGAACCAACAGTCTTCTTAATAGTTACTTCAGTCTTCTTAACAGCAATAGGAGCAACAGTACGAGGCTTGTATGTGCCGCCATCAACCTTAGGAGTTACGTCAACTACCATGTTCTGGTAAACGTGAGTCTTGCCGCTTGTAGAAGTAACACGAACAAGATAGTAGCCACTTCCAAGAGTCAGCTCAGCGGAACCATTGGCGCCGGCTGTTGCAGTAGTAGTAGCTGTACCTGCAGTAAGTGCGCTCGCAATTGCTGCGGCAGCATTTTGCATATCGGTTCCCTGAGTAAAGGTGTAGCCATCAGTGGCAACAGCTGAAATCTCGGCAATTGTATCGTAAGCAGCTGGCAGATTGTTGGCCATCGTATACGTTAAGTTATTTGAGGCATCAATGTCTGCATCAGCGATTAAATACGCACTTACAACATCTCCAGGCTCCAGGCTAGTAATGGTGACTTTGCTGTCAGCGACGTCATTAGTGCTTGTTGGGGCAGCATAAGCCTGAACTGGAACCAGTGAGTAAATTAGAAGAGCTGCTGTGAAAAGACAGCAAATCTTACTAAAAATACCCTTAGCTAGTGATTTCATTCTTTTCCCTTCTGTGTCTAAGATTAGATAGAACACATTTCAGTACAATTTTAACTTACCTTTGTACAAAATTTTAGACATTAGTCTAGAAAATGTAAAATACTTAATTTCTTCACTACTCATTCTTAAAAAATTTTAATATTTAAATTTTTATATATTGCTTGAATTTCTCGCCTGAAAAATGCAAAGAATCTGTGTCTGAGACACAGATTCTTTGATGAAATCAGGCAGAATCCACCGATTCTTTTACATTTTCAGGCAAAAGGCACAGATTCTTTGCAGAAATCAGGCGCAGCTACGCAATCCAGAATCAGTTGAAACTTTATGCGCGACGAGATGCCTGGTACTTCTCGAAAGCAGCCTTATATTTCTGCTCCTCTTTCTTGAATATGACGTTGAAAATCAAAGTGGTAACCAGAAGAATGACCAGGTACAGCGCGGTAAATGACATCCAGGCCTGCGCCAAATTAGGAACCCATCCGCCAATAAGTGCCATCGCCACAAGCGTTGGGAACAGGCAAACGTTGAAGCCAAGGAACCTCTGAAGGTAGCTAAGCTTGGTGATCAGAGGCTGATAATTGAAATAAATCTGCTGGTAAACACCTGAGCACACACCCGCGGCGATCAGCGTGAGAAGCGTGATGTTATTTTGCCTGTCACCATAATTGGTTACCAGCGCGATGACGCCATACACAAGCGAGATACCGGTAAAACATACTGCTCCAGACGAAATGCCTTTGCACATAATTTGACCTGCTGTTTTATTCAGTCCCTCGTCAAATTCTAGCTGAGTCTCTCGCTCAGTTTCTTGCCATTTTTGTGATTCGTTGCGTTCCATAATGTTCCCTTCTCTGGGATAAAACTGCTGTTAAAGTGGTTGGTTTGGGTGCTGCTAAGCGACGGTCTTGGTGCTGTTGAGTGCTATTGGATGCTGTTGGGTGTCGCTTGAAGCGCTTGAATCTGCGACACGCGATGCGCGAGAAAACCCTCTAGCTCTTACACAATTCCAATACGTCGTTTGATTTCGGCGGCATACTTTCTTGAAGCAACAAGGAGCTTCTCGCCAAGCGACAGCAACATGCGGCCAGAACCTGCGGGTTTGATACCCGTCACGTGGTCCAAATTGACCAATTCCTGACGAGAAGTACGCACAAACGCCGTATTTTTCAGGGCATCCTCGAGCTCGGACAGGCGGCTAGAACTTTCCAGCATCTCGCCGTTTACCAGGTGAATCAGCGTCACGTTTCCGTCCGTTTGGATCCATGTCACATCCGCGAGAAGAACGACGCGCCTGTTGATGGTGCCGGGAACGTATCCGGTCATCTTTCCGTCAACCATCTGGAGCTGACGGACAATTCCCGAAACGCGCGGGTCATCGGGGCCGCTCAAGATGGTCACTTCGATTTGCGCGCGACCCTTTTCTTCAACTACACGAATTTCCATAACACTTCCAAACAACTTACTTGACCAAACGTTTCGTTTTCTTGCTGTAGCGGAACTGCGCCCCGCTTGTCTCCTTGCCTTAAGGCATCTTTAGAATAACGGTTGCATCTCTTATGTGGGATCTCGTGTCACTCAAATGCACTAACTGGCGTGTGAAGTGCAATCTTTGCGCTTCGGGCGCCGTTCTTGCGCTTGAACGGCGCTTGAACGGCGCTTTGCGTGCGCCCGAGCTCGCATGCACGAACGCGTGTGCATGCGAACACATTCACGGTCCTACACAAAAAGCCGCCCTCAAAATGAGAGCGGCTTGAAGTTACCGTGCGCTATGCCTGCGAGCGTCTCAACCTCGCTGCAGCTTAGTTCCTAGCTGCGTGAAGCTTGAGCGTACCCAGTGCAAAGAGAACCGCTGCGCCGCCTGCAATAGCAAACATCAGCGTGTTCTGCAGTGCGTCGTCGCCAGTGTAAGGAGTGCGGGACTTGCGAGGCTTAGGGACAACAGGGTTAGTGGTGGTATTGGTGTCTGTGTCGATAAGACCATCGCTGACGTGAGCGGTGTTTACAACCGTGACGTTTTTCTCGCCCTTGTTGACCTTGACCTGGAAGGTTACGGTGAGCGTGTCGCCCGAAGCAACGTTCTGCGTCCAGGTTACGGTGCGTGTAGCTGGGTCGTAGGCGCCGCCGTTATCAGCGGAGCCATCAACGTAAGTTGTGTGCTCTGGGATGACATCGGTGATGGTGACATCGCGAGCAGTGTTGGTGGTGTTGGTGTAGGTAACGGAGTACGTAAGCACCTGACCAGCAGTTACCTTGTTGCCGTCGATGGAGTTACCCTGACCGTCCAGGACGTCCTTCTTTGGCTGAGGCAGAACTACCCAAACGCCAATGAAGTGAGCGTTTTTGTGGTCAATGACCTCGGAATCGTGATCGTAACCGATAAACACCCACGTTCCATCTGGAGTTTCCACGCGAGTAACGCCACCAAGGGGCTGATCAGGGGTAACGGTGGTACCGTTAGGAATTCTAGTCTGCTTACCAGGCAGCAGGTCCAGGACCTCCTGAGGAAGCTCCCTGTTAGGAGTACCACTTACAAACTCGTGGGTCTTCTCGTACAGAAGCTCAGTGGTTACCTTGTTGGAGTGAGCAACGTTGCCGTCAACAACCTGTGTGAGCTCGTTATCAATGTTGGAGCCGTCAGTCTCTACCTTGCTGTTTGTAACTGTCTTGTAGGTAATAACAAACTTCTTGCCGCCATTTGCCTTGGTGAGCAGGTGGTCCTTGATGTTGACGGTAACCTTCTGGCCGTCAACAGCAACGGTATAGTCAGTGCCTTCGGTCAGGGTCTGACCGTCAAAGCTTACGGTGAGACTCTGGAAATCAAGGCGCTCGTCAAAGGTGTCAACCATGCTCATCGACTTAATCTTGCCGATGGTATCAATACCCTGCTTTGGCAGCGTAAAGGTGCCGGTATACGTAATGGTTTCTCCAGCCTTGGCAGGAGCCTGCTCTGGATCAACGGCCTTTACAGGAGCTGGAGTAATTGCCTCGGTGTATACGCCAAAAAGGCTGCCGCTGGTAGCTGCACTTGATGACTCAAATGTCATGCTGTTTGACTTGGACTTAACAGCAAAGCCTGCAAGGTTCTTCTCCTGATCAGGACCAGAGGTACCACGAACAGGATTCCAGGTAATATTGTTGCCGCTGGTACTCTCAACAAGAATGTTCCTGTTATTCATAACAATGCTATCGATGGTGCTATTGGCATTAATGAGCGAGAAGGTCTCGTTTGCACCAGTGTCACCGACAACGTCAATATCGCTTGGCTGCATGACAAGTTTGAGGTCACAAGGGGTGCCATCGGTGTACCTAAGCTCTACAGTCACGTTTGCGTTGATTGCATAAGACCTGAACATATCAGCAGTGTAGCTGGGGTGATTCACGTCAATGTAGTCCATAATCTGGAAGGACTTAGTTCCCCAGTTCTCATCAACCGTCAAGAAAGGCACATCGGTCTTGTTAGGGTTGTTGTAATCTGCGTTGGCGTTCTTAAGGGTAAGGTCCAGCGAGTTAATGGTGACATAAACGTCAACAGACTTGCCGTCAACGGTGCCAGCATTAGAGAACTTCAGCGAAAGAGGCTGGTTATACTGCTGGTCAGAGCCGTCCTTAGTTGGCTGCACAACAAAAGCGGTTGAGGGCAGTCTGCCTGTATCAGAAGCAGGAATCTCTACACGCTTAACACCAGTTCCTTGCGAAAGAACAGTCATGTTGTCTCTGGTCAGCGTGAACTGGTAAATGTTGATCTGGGTAAGATCACTATCGTCTTTCTGGCGATCAAGTGCCTGAGCTGTGTTAATAGACATAAACAGGCATGCCACAACCATGGTGAGAAAGACTGAGATTCTCTTAAGAAAACCTTTTTTCATGATGGCCCCTCAAAAAGATGTGCATATTACACCTACATTTTCTTACAAATTGATAGCCAAAACATAAGAGAAATTAGTATTCACATAAAAAGTGAATTTGGCTGATAAATAGTACAGTTCACATGGAGAATACTGTTTTGAAAATAGTTCAAATTTTTGTATCTGAGCCACATCTGCTGCTGACAAATATGAATTCAGGCTGTCGCGCTTCAAGACGCCGCGCCCAGCCCGCAGCCTCGGCCCGCGCGCCTCTGCTCACGCGCCTTAGTTTGCTCCGCCAGGGCGAGAAGGTCTACCAGCTTGGTGATTATCTGGCTCTTGAACTTTTTCTGTCTTGGAGCAAATCCACGCAATGGTATAGCCAACGCAGCCAATAAACAGGCAGGTTAGACCTAACATAAACATTTTCTCGCCAACGCCAAAGTCAATTTCATATTGAATTTTGAGCGCCAGCGGAGGATCTTGCAGAGGAAGTCCAGCCTTAGCAAACAGATAGTATGCGCCCATGAGAGCACTTAAAATGCCCGAGATCAGAAAGCCCTGTGAAAGGTTCTTGATAATTTGAGCCGCTTTATTCATGTCGCATCATCTCCTTATGTTGCTATGGTAAAGCAAAATGGCGAGAAACCCAAAAAGAGAGCCAGCGTATGAACTGCCTCCCATTTCTTGGACACGAGAAATAGGAGGCAGTTCAAAACACACTTAAGTCAGATAATCTGTCAAAAAGACGTATACATGACGCAGAAATTACCACAAACGTGCAGATTATCTTCATTTGATGTGTAATATGGCCGCAATTGTGCAGAATATCTGTCATAGGTGTGTTCCTTAGGTGCGGAATTTATCTATAGTTAAATTCTTTATATTTCTCTATTCACTTTTCAGCATATTAGATAATGTTTATGCATAGAGATGCATATCAAGTAGAGAGGCCACCTGGCTGTCTGGTTATCTTGACTAAAAGCTAGTCGATCTCCAGCGACGCCTACCAAAACCGCGCTATTTTGTGCGCCAGGCCTAAAAGCCGACGCTTACACGCTGCAGAATCATAATCACCCGCACATGAACTACCTCCCATTTCTTATGTCCAAGAAATGGGAGGTAGTTCAGTACCGGCTCTCTTTTGACACGTAGGTGTTTTGTAATGGATTGAGCTGCTTACTTTCCACTTGCCATCTTGGCTGGATACCACTTTTGGAACCACGCGGTAAACAAGCCCATTCCAATAGGGACCAGGTTGTTCACGACAACCAAAATACCGCCCACTCCATTTTGAACTGCAAACCAGCTCCAAATGGCAGTTAAAACGTACATAGCACCCCAACATGCAGCCAAAATATAGTTTGTCTTCATGAACAGCGGATTATTGTAGGCGCTATCTCCACCGTAGCTGTACTTTACGTATGCAGCGCAGAGAGGTTCTTTGGTCAGGCATGAAGCCAGCCACATAAGGCCAAATGCAAGGTAACCCAAATTGACAATGAGGTTGCTGTCGCCATTTCCGCTCATAAAAACGCCTGCAGACAATGCTCCAACCAGGGCAAATGAAATTCTGTCCCAGATGGTGAACTTGAAGCTCCTCATAATAAGCGGCATTAAAGCAGTAACAAGCAGCACAATCATAGCGCCAACCTGAGAGTCAAACGATGTTGCTGTCCAGAAGGTAATCCAAGGAAGCAGCATTGTAATCATCTGCGGATTTTTCTGCGCGTTGCTCGCTTCTTTAGCCGACGCGTCCTGCGCAGCTTCAGTTGAACTACCAGGCGTAGGACCAAAATACTTGTCCCAATCAATCATGAAGGAAAAATCACCCTCAACGGTATACAGGTGCTTACCCAGCGCCTCTGGTCCGCTAATTTCTCCCCTAGAAATGGATTGCCAGACCTCAAACGGAGTGTTGAGCTTTGTGGTGGTAGCGAGGCTACCGTCAGTAAAGACCCTGCTACCGTCTTTGCCCAGCAGAATCTGGTAGCTACGTCCAAGATCGGTGTAGTTCATCTCAAGAACACGATCTTTGCCGTCGTAAGCCGTTTTGTCGTACAAAGCCGCCATCTGGGAAGTGAAGATATAATCAAACGGCAGCTGCTCAACGGGTTTCTCGCCAGCGTTTGTGCTGCTCTGAGCGCTTGCATCGCGAGAAATTCCCCAGCTTGCATCCGCCATCTGCTCAAACATCTCTTTTGGATACAGCAAAACTTTGAGCTCGGCCCGTGTCTGGTCAGAAATGCCGCCCTGAGCGTATTCTGTACCAGCCTTTTTGACAAGCTCGAGGTACTGGTTGGTGCGTGCGGAAAGCTCCTTTACGCGGAAGAGCTCGCCCTGACCGCAGAAAATGTTCTCGTAATTACCCTGGCCAAGAATGTGGTCAAACATCTTGGTAACGCTATCGTAATTACCCTCTGAAGAATAGAATCCGCAGGTAGAGATGAGGACGTGCTTCTTGCCGGACATGTCGTAGCGAGACTCATGGGCGCCACTTCCGTATCCCCTCTTTGCGTCGCTCATGAAGGGCAGACTCATGGGGAGCTGGCGATCAATAAGGTTCTTCAGCAGTCCAGGCACGTTGAAGTAGTAGAGCGGGAAGCTCCAAATAACCAGATCGGCCCAAAGCTGCTTTTGAATGACCGTTTCTTCGTCGTCCGACATAATGCACTTACCGGGCGTGTTCTTCCAGCAGTGGAAGCATCCCTTGCAAGGCTTGATGTCCATGGTGGCAACGTTGAGCTGCTCAACAGTCACGTCTTCATTGACGTGCTGCTCGGAAATACCCTCGATGAAGCTCTTTGCAAGACGCAGAGAATTGCTGGCTTTACCCTTGGGACTGCCATTAATGAGCAGAATGTTCATGCTGCGCCTCCAGCTCCTTCATGCACTTCTCGCTCCATGCTCTAAGCATTTCCTCGTGCATCTTGCCGTACTCGATAGTAAATTTCCAGAACAACGCCTTCTCTGGGTCACCCATTTGCGCTGCGTAAGCGGCTACTGCGCCCGTTGCTAGCTCACTTCCACCAGGAAAAGATGAGGCGTTATCTGCGATTCGTTTAAAGAACGCAAGGTTTTCCTCGTAGGAGCACTCGCCCCTAAAGAACGTCTGCATCAAAAGCGGAATACGCAGCACCGAGGCCTGAAAGTCTTCCCTCAGCCACCTGTTCAACTCCTCTTTACCGGCTTCAGTTATCGAGAAAACCTTCTTATCCGGCTTTCCTTTCTGGGCAACCAGCGTTGCGGTGACCCAGCCGTCTTTTTCTAGCGCCTGCAGTTCTCTATAGATCTGGCTCGTCTGAGCAGTCCAGAAGTAATTAAGCGACTGTTGAAAGATGGTTTTAATCTCGTAACCGGACATATCCCCATAATTCAAGAGACCAAGAATTCCCTGCTTAAGCAAATCTCTCATCTCCTTATATTCCACTTGTTGAATATCTTATAACGATAGTACTTCCACTTGTGGAATATGTCAACGAGAAATTCTAAAAACTTTGATTACTTTCTATCTGCAATCACAACCACCCGCCACGAACATGAAGATTATGATGTCAAAAGTAGTTCACATACGATATACTTTTGCCATGGCAATTATCGACGACATATACGCGAACGTGGACGACTTTGGACTCGTCACCTCCGCCGAGGCGAAGGAGTTCGGCATCCCCAACACCGAGCTCGTACAGCAGGAGCGGCGCGGTAAGCTCGTGCGCGTCGCCCGGGGCGTCTACAGGATGCCCGTCTGGCCCCACCAAGAGGCCGCCCCCTACGCCATTGCGGTGAAGGCCGCGGGCGAGGGGGCCTACCTCTGGGGCGAGTCCGTCGTGGCGCTGCTGGACCTCACCCCCACTGACCCCACCCGCATCTGGGTTGCCTCCCCAAGGAGGATCAGGCGCGACGTCGGCCAGGGCGTCACCGTGCTGGGCATGCGCCAAGGGGAGAGCACCACGCACTACGAGGGCGTGCGCTGCCAGCGTGCGGCCGATGCCATCCGCGCCGCCGCGCCGAGACTCGGGCGCGAGCGGGCGCGCGAGGCCGCGGAGACGGCCCAGCACGAGGGATACATAACCAGCGGAGAGATGGACGACCTGAGGGAGGAGCTCTCATGACCGCGAAGAGGCCGAACAGCATGCGCCACCTTGACGACGCGATCCGCAGGGAGTGCGGAGGCAACCAGGCCGCCTACGTGAGGCTGCGCACGCTCATGGCCAACGCCGTCGTCGCGGGGATGCTGCCCGACGGGGTCGTGAAGGGAGGGAGCGCCATCAAGATGCGCTACGGCAACGCCCGGACGCGCTACACCACCGACCTCGACACCGCGACCGCCACCGACCCCGCCGCCTACGCCGATCTCCTCGGAGCGGCGCTCGCCCGCGGCTGGGAGGGCTTCACGGGGCGGGTCGTCCCCAGGGAACCCGCGCACCCGAAGGACGTGCCGGAGGAGTACGTCATGCGGCCTTTCGACGTAAGGCTCTCCTACCTCGGCAAGCCGTGGTGCACAGTCCCGCTCGAGGTGGGACACGACGAGATAGGCGACGCCGACGCAGCAGACTGGATTGACCTCGAGGACGCGGACGCGGCGTTCGCAGCGCTCGGCCTCCCCAGCCCAGGGAGGGCGCCACTCATGCCGCTGGAGCACCAGGTGGCCCAGAAGCTGCACGCCGTCACCGGGACGGGCGACAGGGTGCGCGACCTCGTCGACCTACAGGTCATGTTCTCGAACAGCGACATAGACCTCGCTGCGACGAAGCGCACGTGCGAGAGGCTCTTCGCCTACAGGCAGAGGCAGGCCTGGCCGCCGACGGTCGAGGCTCGCGAGGGGTGGGATGAGCAGTACCAGGCGCTCGCCGAAGGCATGGCGGTCATCCAGGACGTCGACGAGGCGATCGAGTGGGCCAACACGCTCATCTCGCGAATCGCCACGGCGTAGCCCCACGACGGCCGCAGACCCGCATCGTGAATTGCCTCCCCTTTCTTGAACATAAGAAATGGGAGGTTTTATGTTTTGCGCGCTTCCCGCACTCAACAGGCTAAAGCCTCAAAAAAGACTCTGCCATTTCTGACAGAGTCCTGACATGCGATTATCGTGTGTTTTCCGTTACTGCAGCGTTACCTATTACAGGGCAGAAGCGGCATCCCAACTGCACTTTCACGAGTATCGTCGCGCTCATCATATGCATCGTAAGGAGCCTTAGGGTCATGAACCTTGACAGGTTTGTTGACGTTGCAAACTTCGTCAGTATGGGCGAAGGCAAAGTTGATATCATCCGCCCAACCTGTATGGCCGGTGATAATTTTGGGGTTAAGTCCACGCTGGCGCAGGATTCCCTCTAGCTTTGCAAGCGATTCAACAGCAAGTTTATTGTCTTCTGCAAGCTTATTGATAAAGCTATAACCACCGTCTGCTCCAAACCAAATGGTATCTGCGGAGAATACATACTTGTCATCAATCAGGTACACCACGTGTCCCCAGGTATGACCAGGAACCAGGATTGTTTCAATTTTTATGCCATCAATTTCAAACACTTCCCCATCGTGCAGAAGTGTCTTTTTGTTTGGAATGATTACCTTTGGCAGCTTGTACCAGCCATTCATTACACGGCGACGAACTTCTCCTGTTAAATATCTATTCTCAACATCGCCAATATAAACCTGTGCATGGCTAAAGAGCTGATCACTATCAGCCTCAATTGCACCAATGTGATCAGTGTCCAGGTGAGTGATCAAGATGTGCTTAATCTCTTTAGGGTCAATTCCTAGCCAGTCCATCTTTTCTTGCAGGCGATCATAGCTGTATCCTGCGTCAATCATGATGGTAGTGTTGCCTTTAGTGTAGAAGAAAATATTGGCCACATACTCTCGCACGCATCTCACGTGCTCATCGATGGATCCCGTGTTAAGAGGCTTAAATATTTCTTTACCGCGATATACCCACGACATCAATACTTTTTGAAACTTTGAAGCGCTCTTTGACATTGCTTCGCCTCGATTCTATTTTCAATCCGCAGCGGCATGCGACTTAAAAAACAATCCACTAACCCGACGGATTCTACTTAAGGAAAATGATGTCTGAACTTGCCTTTTAACTTTTGTTAGATTTTGCTAACTAAATATTACCCCTCTACCGTCTGCAATCTTTAATTTTCCGCTGAACGAGTAAAAAACAAACGCCAACGTGAAAATAAACTCCTGAACAGCAAAAACCGCACCCCAAATAAATCGGAGTGCGGCTTAATTGCAAATGCGCAACATGACGTTGCATACAAATGAAAGTACTCATGAATCACGGGGTTTCTCGCCATTCATGGGTAACGAATGTATGGTGGAGGTGCGGAGAATCGAACTCCGGTCCAAAGCAAATCCTAGGCAGGTGTCTCCAAGCTCAGTTACTAATTAAGTCTCAAGTACCGCACACTTAGTAACAGGCGTTTGGTACTCCAGTTGGTTCAATCTTTTTGTAAGGCATACCAACTACGTCCTTACAAGCATCTCCCTAAAATGACGTCACCCTGAGAACAGGAGAAAATCCCAGTTAGACGCGCTGAACTAAATTAAGCAGCGAGAGCCATACGAGGCTCAAAAGTAAGAGTGTTGTCAATTCAATTTGACGTTACCCCTGTTTTACGTGGCGAGGAGACCACGGCTTGCTGCCCACCGCAAACTCACCTTGTCGAATCCAGTCACCCCCAAATAATGAGAGAAACTGCCACCATGCAGTTTTCAATGTTCCTGAATTGCGTGCACGTGTGTCACCGCCTGCAATTCAAAGTGTAGAGAGTATACCCCATGAACTGCCATTCTTTCAAAAAAGATATGACTATTTTGGGAACGGCTTACTTAACGGTTACTTTGAGGCTTACTTTGCGGACCTACCGTGAGCTTCTAGAACTTGTTTCTCGCGATCAATAAACATAACCAGAATAACCACGAGAAGCGCCGCAGGTGAGAGCCAAATCATATGAGTGCCCATCAGCGGAATAAGCAAGTTACCCACTACCGCACCAGCTACAAAGCAGAAAATAGTTCCAAAATAGAGCAGCGAGGTCTCAATATGAACAGGCTCGTGCGTATGCATATATGCGGCTATTTCTTGCGTTCCTCCGCGAAGGTTACCAATGCACATAGTTGTGGCAAACGCGTGTCCGTGGAGCTTTCTAAACGCCTGGACTTGAATGCCACACGCAAGTGATGTCAAGCTGTTTGCCAGCAGGTTCATATCGGTTGGAAGTAAAGAAACAACACCTAGGAGTGCAATCTCTACGATAACCGCAAGCTGCCTCCAGTGCAGATGTTCTTCTCGCGCAATGGCTCGAATGGCATACGAAACCGCAATACCAATAGCAAAAGCCAAAACTGGCAGAGCGTATTTGAGACACTTTTCAAACGATCCGCTGGTCAGATTTACGCCCAAAAGCAGCAAGTTTCCGGTCTGAGCGTTGGCAAAAACGCCGCCGCGTACCAGGTAGGAATAGGCGTCCATAACTCCGCCCGAGAAGGCCAAAAACGCAGCAACTTCTACCGAATCTGACATTTGTAGTGCGTGCTTCAAGACTACTCCAACCAAAATGCGCACATCAACGACACATATCACGCAGACGTATACGAAAAGCGATGCAGGTTAAATCCTACATCGCTTTTACGATTTTGTTTGGGTGATCATCAAAGAGGTTACCAACGTGCAATCTTGCACGGAAAACCTGTCTGACTAATTTGTGGGGAGTTTACTCCTCGACAAGCTCGAACATCTCAGGACCAACGCCACAAACTGGGCAAACATAGTCCTCAGGAAGCTCTGGAGTGTCAACCTCAACCTCGTAGCCGCAAACGGTGCAAACAAACTTGTAAGTTTTCTCTGCCATTTTTATTCCTCTCTCCAAGCGCTGACGCGCTTTTCCTTCTATTCGCGCAGTTAACGCGGACGGCAACTAACCGTGGCCCTTATCCGCGGTTAAGTGCTCATGCAGATAGTAACAAATCTTGAGTGATTCTAAAGCATTATTCCGAAAATAGGAATGATTCTCATAAAATTCGCACGAAATTTTTTTGCGAGAAGTTCGGCGTGCTTCTAGTGCGAGCCGCTTTCGCCGGCGTACGCTCCTAGTGCAGGCCACTTCCGCCAGCTGCGCTCTTCTAGTAGCGGCTGCGCTCCTTGAGAGCTCGCTGAATCTCGCGGTCAGAATCACGCTTAGCTGCAGACGCACGCTTGTCGTAGAGTTTTTTACCCTGTGAGAGAGCAATCAGCAGCTTAACGCGGTTATGCTCGTCAAAGTAAATCTCAAGCGGAACCAGCGCCAAGCCTTTCTGACGAAGCTTTCCGTCAAGATAGTCAATCTGCCTGCGATGAAGTAGCAGCTTGCGCTTTCTATCTGGATCAACGTTCCACACGCCGCCATTTGTGTATGGGTGCAGGTGCATGCCGTGAATCCATGCCTCACCGTCACGAATAAGACAGAACGTATCGGTTAGCTGGCAGCCACGATCACGCAGGCTTTTGACCTCGGTGCCAGTAAGCACCAGGCCACACTCAAAGGTCTCGCCAATCTCGTACTCATGGCGAGCAGAGTGATTGCGTGCAATCGACTTCTTACCCTGCTGTTTTCCCTGGGTCTCGGCCATACTTACTTGCCTTCCCCGTCTGAAGTTTCTGCTGCATCGGTTTTCTCGCCAGATACGGGATTGCCGCCCGCCGTGAAGCCCTCGGAGATTGCGGCGTCGCGAACAAGCTGCAGAAGCGCAAGTGCCGCCTGCTCGCCCACAAGGTCGCGAGCGCGAATGGTCATCTCGGTTGCGGTAGCTCTGTCGCCCATGGCGGCACAATCCTGCGCGCACATCAGCAGGCAAACCGCAATTTCGGCGTTTGCGCCTGTTGGCAGACCCTCTGCCTCAAGCAGGTCGTTTGCTTCTTCGTCGGTAAGGCCGTCAGGGTCTTTAGGAGTGCCCGCAGCCTGATCAAGCGCAGCCTCAAGAGTGCTGTCTTTAACCTCAAAGCGACGGGCGGCCCTCAAGCATGCCGCGGCCTGCTCGAGCCTACCTTGAGCCTCAAACCATGCCGCAAAGTTCAAAAACGCCCTGGTCAGATGCCTTGCCTCACTTGCGCGCTCAAAAACGCCAAAGGTCAAAGCCATATGCTCACGAATATCGCCTGCAATCTTAAACAAATCAGCCAGATCAAGCCTAAATCCGCAGTTCATTGGATTCCAACGAATCGCAGTCTTCAGTGCAGTCATGGCGTTTTCGTAATCGCCGGTGCGTACGTAAGCCATTGCAAGGTCTCCGTACAGACGATCAAACGGCTCAGCAACATCCTCAAGCTTGCGAGGATCGTTCTCCACGCGCCTATACGCCAAGCGGTCAAACAGCGTTGGGAATGCAAAATACTGCACCTCATCTGTGGTTTGGCAGTTGCGGTCCACATATTCCTCAGCGTCTTCAGCCAAACGAAGCAGCAGCTCAAGCGCCTCCTCGTTCTGGTCCTGCATCATCATGCCTTCAGCGCGCATCAGCTCATCTGAAAGTGCCGAAAGTGCCATCTTACTCACCTATCATTCAATATCAATCATGCAATCATCCGTGCGGGCGCATTATAAACCTGCACGTAATCTACGTGCATATTATTCCACAAGTGCCAAATCAATCTGACCACGAGCCACATTTACGCCAGAAATCTTCACGCGCACACGTCCACCAATACGATACGTTTTGCCTGTTGATTCCCCTATCAGCGCCAGAGTCTCCTGATCATACGCGTACCATTCGTGACCCAAATCTCTCACAGCGAGAAGCCCGTCGGCGTAGGTACCGTCCAGTGTAATGAACAGGCCAAAGCGCTCGCAGCCGTCAATGGTTCCCCACGTTTCTTCTCCCAGACGACTCTGATAGTACTCAGCCAGCTTGATCTTTTGTGTCGCACGAGCCGCCGCATCTGCCTTTCGCTCCTGCTCAGAGCAGGTGCTGCAGATATCTGGAAGTGCGCTCAACTCTGCACGAGACGCCGTCTGACCGCGAAGCAGACGCTTTAACGTACGATGCACTATCACGTCGGGATAGCGCCTGATTGGCGAGGTAAAGTGACAGTACGCATCCGCCCCTAGGGCAAAGTGCCCCTGATTGGTTGGCAGATAGATGGCTCGTTTTTGGGCCCTAAGCAGCTGCGCATTTACTACGCGAGCATAGCGTGTACCATGCACTGACTCCAGTGCTTCTTGCAACGCAGTCTGATCACCAAGGGCAATACGAGACGCAATGTCTGGCTCAAGCGCTCCCATAGCTACAAGCGGAGTAACCGCAAGCTTAAGTGACTCTGGAGAAGGCTGCTCATGCACGCGATATGCCGACTCCAGGTCATGCTGGCTGAGCATGTGCGCAACGCTCTCATTGGCTGCAAGCATTGCTTCCTCGATAAGCCCTGTTGCTTGAGTGCGCTCTCGCACCGAGACGCCAACTGGCTTGTTATTCTCGTCAAGCACTACGCGCGTTTCCACGCTCTCAAAATCTACTGAGCCGCGTTTCTCGCGAATTTCTTCACGAAGTGCGCGGATTTGATTGAACACGTTAATCATTTCTTTGATTGCGCCAGCGTCTTCTGCAGAAACGGCAGAGTCAAGTGCTGCATCATCTCCTTGGAGATAGCTATCTACCTGGTCGTAGCTGAGTCTTGCTCGCGAGCGAATAACGGAATTCATGGCCGTTGCGCCAAGAATCTTGCCTGAACTGCTCAAAGTCATCTTTACCGACATGGCCAGTCTGTCTTCAGCTGGTCGCAGAGAGCAAACGTCGTTGCAGAGTTTCTCTGGAAGCATAGGCAACACGCGGTCAACTAAATATGCCGAGCAGGTACGCATGCGAGCTTCCAGGTCAATGGGAGAATCCCATTTTACGTAGTGAGCCACATCTGCAATATGAACCCAGAGTTCAAAGCCACCGTCTTCAAGCTTCCGCGCACCAACAGCATCATCAAAGTCTTTAGCATCCGCGGGGTCTACGGTGATACACAGTTTTTCTCTCAAATCGTGTCTTGAAACGTCTTCCACAAGCGCTTTATCTGCGTCAACGGAGATTTTTTCGGCTTGTCTGAGCGCCTTGATAGGAAATTCTGTTGCCAGGCCATATGAAGCAATGGTTGCCTCAACGTTCATGTCCAGATCTTCGGCAGAGCCCACGCGGCGCTCAATGGTAACCACGGCAGCGCTTTTACGCGTTGGATACTCCGTAATGCGCGCGACAACCACATCACCTTCAAAAACGTAATGACGTCCAACAGAAGGATCTTCGGGAAGCACAAAGAAATCTCGCTGGATACGACTATCCAGCGGCACTACAGCGCCAAGTGGACCAGCGTCGTGGTAGATGCCCAAAAACGTCTGAGTAGCTCGCGTAAGCACAAAACGCACGTTTGCCAGAGGAGTCTTTCCCTTGGCCGAGACCAGCGAAACCTGGACCTCGTCGCCATGCATTGCCTCATGAATACCGTGTTTGGCCAGCGCATACGTTCCCTCAGGGGTGCTTACGGTAGCAACTCCTGGGCGAGAAAGGCTCAACGTGCCTGTAAGCAGCGCTGATGGTCGCTTTGAGACTTTTGCACGTCCCTGACGACGGTTTCCTTTATGTACGCGTTTTCTAGCCAAAAATCCTCCTGTAGGTTGAGGCCAACACCTTTTGCGTTGACCAATGAATCTTCTGATATGTACCCGAAAGTGGCTTGTGATAGACGAGGCGCAGATAAGGCGAGAAGTGCCAGGGATCTCGACGAGTGTCTCGACGAACATCTCGACGGATTACCGTCGGAACGCTCGTCGTGGTTTGCATCGGAGCCCTCGTCGGGTTTCTCGCCATCTTTGCGCACAAAAAGAGCCCCTATGCAGAGACTGCACAGGGGCTCCAGAAGGGATTGGTTTACCTCTTAGAAGGTGCCGCGAATAACCTCGCTGCCTTCCTTCATGATAACTTCCATGTTATCTGGGGTAAGGTCGCGGATGTTGGTAGCAACGTCGCCCTTGACAACCAGGAGGTCAGCAAGCTTGCCAGCCTCGAGGGAGCCAAACTCATCCTCGTGGTGAACCATCTTTGCGCCGTTAAGAGTAGCAGCCTTGATGGTCTCAAGAACGGTGACGCCAGCCTTCTCAACGAAGTCATACATCTCGTCGATGGTGACCCAGCCGTAAGGAGTTACGAAGCTGAAGGAGTCGGAGCCGATGGTGAGAGTGACGCCGCGCTCATTAGCAGCACGGAGGTTCTCGTATGTACGGTTGAGGCCCTTCTCAACAACAGTGTCGCCTGCAAATGCGTCGAGCTCTGGAGTCCACTCTGGTGGATAAGTTCCGTACCAAGTTGGCAGGAAGCCGATGGTAGGAGTGAAGAAGGTGCCCTGCTCGCACATAAGATCCATGGTCTTTGCATCAAGCTCGAAGCCGTGAATCATCTGCTCGCAGCCGCAACGGACGGAGTCATAAGCTGCGGAGAAGCTGTTGTAGGAGTGTGACCAAACAGGAATGCCAACCATTGCTGCCTCGTCGCAAACTGCCTTAATCTCCTCGTAGCAGTAGTGCTGATCGCGACCGGAGTCCCAGTGCCAAATGCCGCCACCGGTTGCCCAAATCTTGATTGCGTCTGGGTTCTCACGAAGGCGACGACGAACTGCCTTACGAAGATCCCAAGGACCGTCTACCTGGTCGCCCCATGGGTGACCATTCTTGGAGATCTCCTGTGGGAGCTGGTGGCAGTCACCATGACCAGCAACGCGGCAGAAGCCAAGGCCGGTAGCGAAGATACGTGGTCCCTCCATGACGCCCATGTTAACGAGGTCACGAATTGCGATACCATTGCGGCCAATCTCGCAGACGGTGGTAAGACCGTGAGAGAGAGCGTCCCAGGACTGCTTGACTGCGCATGCCTGCTTCTGAGCAACGGACTCGATAACCCAGTCGTTATCGTTGTCGGTCAGGTTGCCGGAGAAGTGCAGGTGAGTATCGATAAGACCAGGCATAATGGTGCGACCCTGAATGTCGCGGACCTCATAGCCCTCTGGAACCTCAGTGCGAGGACCAGCATAAGCGATCTTCTTGTCGTCTACGAGGACAAGAGAATCCTCAACAGGAGCGGCGCCAGTGCCGTCAACGAGCTTTCCGCCTACAAAAGCAATCTTACTCATTTCTTTCCCCCTCTAGTAAATGATAACTACTATCTTTTTGCGCCCACCCTTTTTGGGCGCAAAAAATCCAAACTAAAGAAACAAATAACGTGCTTAGTTCAACGTACCGATGAAACCTTTAGAGCTTGCAAGCAACTTATGCTGCTGCCTTCTCGGACTGACGACCAAAGATCATGAAGATGGCCATACCAATGACAATCCAAGAAATGGTGATGATCCACTCAACTGGCTTCAGAGCTGCAGGGCTGAAAGGAACAACCATCAGGCCGATGATGATACTACCAGCAAGAATTGCAGCCATGATACCTGCGATACCACCGGCAACCTTGTAAGGACGAGGCAGGTCTGGCTCAGTCTGACGCAGGCGCAGGCAGGCAACGCCAGCCATGGTGCATGCAAAGATAAAGCCGAGAGAAGCAACGTTGGTCAGAGGAACAAGCATGTTGCGGCCAAGGAATGGACCAACAAGGGTCAGGCCAGCCATGAACATGTTTGCGGTCAGAGGTGCGCCGGACTTAGGGTCGATCTTTGCGAAGGACTCAGGGAGCATCTTCTTACGACCAAGAGCAAGCATCAGACGAGTAGAAGCACCAAAGAAGGAGTTCATTGGGCCCAGAGGTCCAAGCGTTGCAATAATGAGCATTGCAATGTAGAAGAACAGGTTGATGCGCTCGAGAACTGCAAGTGCAGGAACGGAAGACTTAACAAACTCGTGCCAGTCAATCATAGTTCCGAATGCATAGATGCAGATGAGATAGAAGACACCAGAAGCGATAAGTGCAAGTGCAGGAATGATGCCAAACTTCTTCCAGTCAAGGTCAGCAGAAGCCTCTTCTGCCTGCTGTGGAATGGTGTCAAAACCAGCGTAGAAGAATGGAGTCATAACAAGTACTGCAATGATGCCGCCAAAGAAGCTGGTAGCCTTTGTGCCCTCGCCACCTGCAACCTCAGTTGCCTGGGAGAAGAGTGGGAGGCCGTTGCTTGGAGAACCGGTTGCAAAGGAGATGACCATTGCAAGAATCATACCAGTCAGCAAAGCCTTGGTCAGGAAGCTCGAAAGCTTAGCTGCTGCGCCAGCGCCCTTGAAGTTAAGGAAGATGACCAGGATAGCAAAGCAAAGAGCGATGACTGTTGGCCACAGATAAACATCTGCACCAAGAATGGTGTAAAGCTTAACGGACCTCAGCCAAGAAAGAACAGGGAATGCACCAAAACGGTCGGTGAGAAGCGTGGAAATAGCAATTGCCTCCCAAGGGCACAGTGGAGCGTTACCCAGAAGGAGCATCCAGCCGGTAAAGAAGCCCATTGGGCGACCGAATGTCCTGTCGACGTACTCAATGATGCCACCAGAAATTGGAATAGCAGCAGTGAGCTCGCCAAAAACACATCCAATTGGTACAAGGAAAATTGCGCCAATTGCGAATGCGATCATCGCGGGGAATGGTCCTCCACCAAGAACCATCCAGTCGCCTACCAGGAGCACCCATCCGGTACCAATGATCGCACCAAATCCGATGGTAAAGAAGTTGAATAGACTCAACGACTTTTGCATCTCAGGTGCTTCGGCATTTTCTGCCATGTCCCACTCCTTCCCGTAATTACTCGGACGAAGAACTTGATGAGACTATGTTTGCACCCGAGACGATTTGAAAAAAGAAGTAGCGCCCTCTGAGCGTCAGATAAACCCGTAAGCGTGAAAGCTACAACCGCGAGCGGTAGTTAAATCTTTTTACATCTTTACCAAAATCTAATAACAGTTATGCAATTTTCAAATAGTTAACGTACACAACTATGTATCAATCTTTAACTCAAATACTTTAAAAACTCTTCAGTAGTGCGTGACATCTCGCCTTTTACACGATGTGTAATGAAGACATTACGATGTACGGGAGTCTCAAGATGATGTACGTCAATATCAAAATTTGTACCTTTTGTTGCCTCAAGTGGCAGCAAACTTACGCCAAGACCAGACTCTACCATGGACATAATGGTAAACGAGTCCGATGACGCAAATGTCATGCGCGCATTTTTAAGTTGCTTCTGAAGCAGAGGAGCTGTCTCAATATCAACAATAAAGGGTTCCTCAATAAGACGCTTAACAGGAATTGTCTCAAGGTCCTTCTCGTAATGTCCCTTTTGAGAAACAACAATTACCTCATCATGATCAAATAAAGTTGAAGTAAATCCCTGCTCAGTTGCGCGGGTCATAGTAAAACTAATATCCACCTTACCCTTGCTAATAAGACGCAGGGCTTCTCCATAGGTGCACTCGATAACTTCAACTTTGATATTTGGATGATCGGTCATGTACTTTTTCAGATGGCTAGGCAGTGCTCGAGAAAGAAAGCTTGAAGGTGCTGCAATAATAAGATTGCCCATCTCAATAGCGCTGACACGATTAACTTGATTGCTCAGCTTGCTATAAGCCTGGCACACCTCTTCTGCAACAGGCAGAAGCGTCTTTCCCTCAGGAGTCAGACTTACATATCCGCCATGTCTATTAAACAGGCGGACATCCCACTCTTTTTCTAGACTTGCCACCATGCGACTAATCGACGACTGAGTGCATCCCAGCTCTTCTGCCGCCACCGTAAAGCTACTGTGATACGCCGCAGAAGTAAAAGCCTGGAATTTATGCAGGTTGGTCTCCATACTTGGCCCCCATTCAAGTACGTGGCCTAATAATTCACCCTTAAAAATATCATCCTACCTGCAAATTGGTAAATACCGTTCAACGCAAAAAAGACCCCGTGAACGGTTTTCACGAGGTCTTACCTTGCAATCTTTATGCAAAAAACTTTCTTAATTGATACTTCGCTATGACAATTGAAGTACCAGGTTGCTTAGTTGCTATGCCTTCAGGTAGCGACCCATAGCAATAGCAGAACCAAAGAGTCCCAGTAGCAATCCAAGGAGCAGCAGAAGGCCACTCATGCCCAGCATGACCGTTGTTGGAATAGCAAAGGTCAAGAAGGTCATGCTTTCTGCCATAACAGGAAGAAGCATGTGGGCTCCAACAACCAGAACAGCAATGGCGAGAAGAGCACCGATAAGTGCCTCAAGCACGCCTTCCATAAGGAATGGTCCGCGAATAAAGCCGTTAGATGCACCAACCAGGCGCATGATTGCAATCTCACGGCGACGAGCGTTAATAGCAAGGCGAATAGTGTTGTTAATAAAGACAAAGGCAACAAACACCAGAAGTCCAACAAGGCCGATAGCGCCAATACGAATGTATGCTGTTACGCTGAACAGGCGCTCAACGGTCTCACGACCATACTGAACATCGCCAGATGGATTGCTCTTATTATCAGCAATTGCTGCAAAAGACGATGAAGAAGCAATGCGCTGGGCAACGTCTTGAACATCCTTAGGATCCTTGAGCTTAATCACAAGAGATGCAGGAATAGGATTCTGACCATCAAGAGCAGAAACCGCGTCGGAAGCATTGCGGTAGCTCATGGTAGTGCGGTACTCCTCAAGAGCCTGATCTTTGCTCTTATAGGTTACGGACTCAACCGTATCCCAGCTCTGAACCTCTTGCTGGAAAGCAGTTACTGCAGACTGATCTGCATCATCAGAAAGAAATGCCTGGATAGTAACGCGATTCTCGACACTTCCTACCATGTTCTCGATAAGAGCGGAACCAAGAATAAACAGGCCGATAATAAACAGCGACAAGAAGATGGTTACGATTGCACCAAGAGCGGTAGACCAGTTCCTTCTAAAGTGGCTTCCGGCCTCACGCAGAGAGTATCCAAAATTAGAGAGCCCCATAGTAGCCATAGCCTCCCTTCTCCTGGTCGCGGACAATATGACCAGCCTCAAGTGCGATAACGCGCTTGCGCATAGAGTCAACCATCTCGCGATCGTGTGTTGCCATTACAACCGTAGTGCCCGCACGGTTAATGCGGTCAAGAAGCTTCATGATGCCCAGAGAAATTGCTGGGTCCAAGTTACCCGTAGGCTCGTCGCAGATAAGCAGTGGTGGGCGGTTAACCATTGCACGAGCAACAGAAACACGCTGCTGCTCACCGCCGGAAAGCTGGTCTGGGTAAGCGTCCATCTTCTGGCCAAGTCCTACCAGACGCAGAACCTCAGGAACCTGCACCTTAATAACAGAACGAGGCTTGCCAATGCACTCAAGTGCAAAAGAAACGTTCTCATAGACGGTCTTATCGGGCAGAAGCTTAAAGTCCTGGAAGACGGTACCAATCTGGCGACGCAGATACGGAACCTTGGAGTTACGCATACGCGTAAGATCCTGACCAGCAACAATAACCTGTCCGTGAGTTGCCTTCTGCTCGCGCGTAATAAGGCGCAAGAGAGATGACTTACCGGAACCAGAGTGTCCAACTACAAAGACAAACTCGCCTGGGTAGATATCAGCGCTGATGTTATCCAGTGCTGGGCGGTTTGGCTGTGATGGATACACAAGCGAGGCACCCTTAAAAGAGATGGTAGGAGTACCAGTGCGCTCAACCTGAGGTGCGTCTTGGGCAAGATCAGCAAAGAACTTTGCGCGATCAAGAGGCGCTTGCTCAGGGTTATTTTGCTGCTCAGCAGTTACCACGTGTACAGCTTCTGCTCCAGAAGCAAATGGATCAGATACAGTTGTTACAGTTTCAGCAGCCTGGGCCACTGGCACATCAGCAGAAAAGTCCTGGGTTTCAACTTGATCAGCCACAACATCTTGCTGGTCAAGCTGGTTCAGATCATCCTGAGAAATTACCCCAAAACGGTCATCAAACGAGGACTCCTGTTGCTCATCAGTGCGAAAATGATTAGCCACAGTTGCTCCTTTTCTTACTCCGAAGAGACAGATACAGAGTTTATTTTACCAAAAGTGCAGGTATGTTATACGTCACGCAGTCTATCCACAGAAAAACCGCCTCTTCTTTTCAGAAGAGACGGTCTAAAAATCGCGAGAAAAACGCTGCTGAGCGTTAGCTATACGCCGCCTGCAAGTTAGTTCTGCACCTGTTACGCAGTCTGCATCTTTGCACGTGTCTCATCAATGATGGCGCGAACCTTGGCTGCGTTAGCGGCAATCTCCTCTTTTGAACCCTTAGTAAGCAGGCTTCCCATGCCGCAGCAATCAACGCCGCGCTCAAGCCACTCAGCAAGGTTGTCAAGATTAATGCCGCCAGAAGCCATCAGAGGCATCCAAGGAGTTGGGGTCTTAAAGAGATTGACCAGCTCAGGACCATAGACGTTAGAAATTGGGAAGCACTTAATAAAGGCAGCGCCCATCTCAAGACTGTGGTTTGCCTCGGTCATAGTAGTGCAACCAGGTGCGTAAGGAATCTGATACAGGTTGCACATACGAGCAACCTCGTCAGAGCCGCAGTTAGCAACAATAAACTGTGCGCCAGCCATAATAGCAAGACGAGCAGTTGTAGGCTCCATGACAGTACCTGCACCAACAATCATCTTGTCACCAAGACGCTCTCTAATTGCAGCAATAACCTCTCCTGCATTTGGCAGGGTGTAGCTGATCTCCATTGCATGAACGCCGCCTTCAGCAAGACCCTCAGCAATTTCAATACCACGCTCAACCGTTGGGACGCGAACAATTGCAAACGCACAGGTATCTACCAGTGCCTGAGAAACAGCAGCTTTCTGCATCTTCATATACAACATCTCCTTGTAAACGTATCTCGCACTACCCTATTGAGCTGGCGAGAAACCCGTCATTTTTGATACTTAGTTATGAGCAATTCCGTAATGGTCAAGCATTGCATAGATCTTCTCGTCAACACCCTCTGCAACCTCGGTAACCGGGAAACGAGCAGGGCCAACAGGATATCCAGCAAGCTCAAGAGAGCGCTTAAGGGTCTGAGGTGTGCTTCCAAGGTGCAGGATGTCGCGGATTGGCTCAATCTCTGCCTGCAGACGAGCTGCTTCCTCTGCATTTCCTGCCTCAAGAGCCTTCCAAAGGTCAACAACAACCTTGGTGATAAGGTTTGCGGTACCTGCAATAGTGCCCTGAGCTCCAAGGGCGTGAGCCTCAGAAATCTTTCCGTCAGAGCCTACAAGTACGTCAACGTCGTGACCGGCGGCAGCGTCCAGGTAATCCTTGAGGTTATCAATGTTGCCGGAGCTGTCCTTAATACCCTTGATGTTTTCAATGGTTACCAGCTGCTCAACAGCCTCTTTAGAGATGTTTTTACCGGTTCCCTTAGGAATGTTATACAGAAGGACAGGAATCTTGACGCTTGCGGCAACTGTCTTGAAGTACTCAACCAGCTGCTGGTCAGAAATGCCCAGGAAGTAAGGGTTGATAACGGAAAGTGCATCGGCACCAATTGCCTCTGCTTCACGGCTCATGTAGAGAGCCTCTTTTGTTGAGCATGCGCCGGTTCCCACGTAAACAGGAAGACGACCTGCGGTTTTCTCGATAATAAACTTGGAGAACTTGATCTTCTCGTCAGGGTTACAAACGTGGAACTCACCGTTGGAGCCAAACGTGAAGATACCGTCTGCGCCCTCGGAGATGAGCTTTTCCAGAAGCTGCTCAGCGGCTTCGTAGTTGATAGACTGCTCTTCGTCGCGGTTAAACGGCGTAACCATAGGAACAATAACGCCCTTAAATGTTGACATGCAAACTCCTCTGTATACTTTACAGTGTTTACCTGGGGTTATTTGCCCTCGCGAATAGATGCGCCAAGAGCTCCGCCTGGATGCCACTTAACGTACTGCTCTGGATTAAGGCCGTACTCGTTCTGGAGCAGGATGGAGAGACACTGGAGCTCCATGATCTCTGCCAGGATAGAGGCGCGTGGAGGCTTGTTCATAGAATCACCCTCCTGCTCAACGCCTGCAATGAGAGCAACCTCTGCCTCGTTTGCCAGCCAAGAGTTTGGATTGCCGGTCAGTGCAATAATGTGCACGCCAACGTTCTTAAGGCAGGTAACTGTGGCCTTGAGCTCGCCCGTCTCGCCAGAGTTGGAAATAGCAATAACAACGTCGCCAGGACAAGTCTGACCAGCAGATCCGTGAACGCACTCGGTACCGTGGAGCTCATAGGTTGGAGTTCCGGTTGACGAGAAGAGCGATGCAGCATAACCAGAGACGTGACCTGGCTTACCAATACCGGTTACGTGCAGGCGGCCGCCCTTTGCCTCTGCGTCTAAAATAAGCTTTTTAGCTGCGGAGAGTGCGTCAAAATCAATGCTCTCTACATACTGATGGAGAGACTTTCCCACAATGGAGAGAAACTCCTGGACCTGCTCTTTTTCAGTTGCCATTACAACTCCTTATCTGTCTGTGAGTCCAAGCTCAAAGACACTTACTACGCAATGAATTAACGCGTCTCTTTGACCTTGTGCTGAGCCATAAGCTGCTCAATCTGCCCCTGAATTTCATCAAGAGTGGAGGCCATAAAAGGACGGTTGATGTCTACAAATTCAAATCCTGAAGGATGGCTTACCCAAGCGCCTTCAAAAAGCAGACGCAGCGCCTTGCCTTGTCGGATGAGTTTGTAGCTTTTAATCTTGGTATAAGGAACGACAAGTGCTTTTCTCTTGTCGGATTTTGCAAAAATAAATACGTGTTTCTGACCAAAATCAATAACATGAATACCGCTGGCAAAACGACTAAAACGCTTTCCCATAGCACGTGATGCAAACCACGTAATAGTGAGTCCTGCAATAACGCCAACAAGACCCAAAATATTGCCGCTAACATTGGCGTAAACCCAAAAGAAAAATGTCAGAGCAAGAGCAGCAAACGCCATGAGCAAGTACAGAATTCCCTGAACCATCAAACGAGTTCTGTCTTCAAAAACTTCTAGAACTACCTGATCTTCAGGAATCTCTGGAGCAGGCTTTTTATCAACGCTAAGGCCAAACATATCGCCAAGCACTGACTCAGTAACACTTTTGTTGTTCTTCTCGTCTGCCATGTTTTTCCTTGTTGTGAAGCTTTTAAAAGGGCGCCCGCGGGCTTTCCACGAGCGCCCTAAGAAACCGTAGAGCTGAGTAGGTACTACAGAAATCTAGGCTTAGGCAAGACCAAAGAGTGAGCCGATGCCGTAGATGATAGAACCAACGATGTTGTAGTCAACGTTAGGGAAGGATGCCTCTGCAATTCCCAGCTGTGCGAATGCAGGATAGAGAATCAGAGGACCAGCGGTCAGGAAGATACCAACTAGGAAGGAGCCAAGAAGAGCACCGCGCCATCCACCGTAAGCGTAACCACAAACACCACAAGTACCACCAGAGAAGAAGCAGATGCCTGCTGCAGGAATCATGATGGTTGGGCTGTGGAATGCAACCATAAGTGCCATTGCAACAAGGCCGCCAAGGAAGGAGCCAATGAAGCCGATGATGACAGCGTTTGGTGCAAATGGGAAGATTGCAGGGCAGTCGACTGCAGGACGTGCATCTGGAATGAGCTTCTCGGAGATGCCGACAAATGCAGCGGTGATCTCAGCGATGAACTGACGGACGCCGTAAACAAGGACGGACATACCAGCAGCAAACTGAAGACCAGCGAGGAATGGCCAAATCCACCACATATCGTTACCAAAGTAGCTGGTGAATGGCTTGTTGTTTGCAAGAGTGTCGCCAAAGTGACCGGTGACAAGGCATGCAATAGTAACAACGTAGAACAGAACAATCATGAAGAGAGCAACGGAGAAGACAAAGTCCTTGAAGAGCTTGAAGAACTCTGGGAGCTCCTTAGCCTCTTTCTCGCCGTCCTCCTCGTTCTTCTTAGCGAAGAGCTTTCCAACGTAACCGGAGAATGCATAACCGATGCAGTTAAAATGGCCGATTGCGATGGAGTCTCCACCAACCAGCTTGTTTACGAATGGCTGGCACAACGAAGGCAGTGCAGCACCGCAGAAGCCGAGAATGACGCCACCAAGAACAATGGTGACCCACATTGGGAGACCAAGAGCAATGAAGACCAGTGCAAGTACGCAGGAGAAGTACAGGAAGTGCTGACCAGTCAAGAAGACGGACTTGAATGGGGTAATCTTGGCAAACACAAGGTTCATGATGAAGCCAAGAACCATTACAAGAGCAACCTCGGTACCGTAGGTGTTCAGTGCAAGAGCAGTTGCGACCTCAACCTGGGTAACAACGCCCTTAACAGCGAATGCACGACTAAACATGTCGCTGAAAATGTTGACCTGAGCGGACATAGCGCTAGAACCAATGTTGAAGATCATGAAGCCAATAATGGTTTTCACAGTTCCGGAGAAGACGTCCACAGCGGACTTCTTCTGCAGCAAGAGGCCGACAAGAGCAATAATGCCCATGATGACGGCTGTGTCTCTAAGCTGCATGAGAATTGCATTGAGCATGCGTAATCCCTTTCAGCAAATAAACCAACGAACCTACTCAGATAAGTTCTCTCAATCAAGTGACAAGTACCTCTTGTCAAAGGTTTGGCGAGAGCTTCTCGCCGAAGGCAACCAGCGTTGCGTATGACGAGAAACTCCCGCCAAAAAGATACAAAGGGGAGCTTATGCGTTGTGCTCTGCGAGCCAAGCGGTGAGCTTTTCCTTCATCTCTGCCTTGTCGACAATGTTGGTAATACCAACTGCAGAAGGAACGCGATCGTCAGCGTTGAGCTCATCAGTGAGGTCAGACATGGTAATAACAAGATCGCCATTGAAACCAATCAGGGAATCCAGATTACCGTGCTCAGTCTCAATTGGAAGATCATTCTCTTTGATGACCTGGTCAATCTTGATCTTGAGCATCATGGAAGAACCCATGCCTGCACGGCAGCAAACCAGTGCGTGGAACTTCTTATCAGCCATTACAACCTACCTTCCTTTGTGTGGACAAGATCCACAACATCTTTTGGTGACTGAGCTTTTTCGAGCTGAGCAAAGAAATCAGGATCACTCAGCAATTCAACAAGAGACTGAAGGGCGCTAAGGTGGCCTTCACTATCTTTTGCAGCAAGTGGGAAAAGGAACTTAACTGGATCGTTGTCTTTGCTACCAAACTCAACAGGATCCTTGAGTACGGTAATGCCTACTGCAGGCTCAAGTGCGCCAGACTCAGGACGTGCGTGTGGAAGAGCAACATGCTCGGTAATAACAATATAAGGGCCAAGTTCATTGACACCTTTAATGATGTCATCAACGTAGCCCTCAGTTACTTTTTTGTTATCGACGAGTGGTTGTGCAGATTTTCTAATTGCATCTTCCCAGTTAGAAGCTACAACATTGAGCTGTACTAGGTCTTCGGTAAGGAGATCACTTAACACAGCACTACCTTGCCTTTCTCTTTATGAGACACATTGGCTCAAAGCCGTCTCATGACAAGTCTTAATAACTTGATACTATGTCACGAAACGTTCTTAACTGCAATCGATTTTACAGAAACATGAATCAAAATTGTTCATAATTTTTCATATTATCTTTTGTCCATGGAGGCGCACAAATGTTCACGTTTTTATGAACGTAATTGGGTGCTCCTTGGTTATCCCATGTAAAGTTTATATATTAAATTTTTTATAATCAAAATCATTCATATATATTTACACTATTATTTTCCGAAATATCTTGATATCCTTCTTCTGATGTTATATTTTATTGATGAATGAACATTCAAAGAAAAAATGTTGCTCATAAAGGGAGGGCATTTATGAAACGGAGTAAGGCTTACGTAGATTCACGTCGCGAGGCAATTACTGAGCTGCTAGAAAAAGAGGGACAAGCAAGTGTTTTAGAGCTTGCTGATCACTTTGAGGTCTCTTCTTTGACTATCAGACGTGACCTGGACTTTCTTGAGAAGCGTGGCATCCTGACTCGTCAGTATGGCATTGCTACCCTGCTTAATCCTTATGGTCGTCCTTCTGGCTCAAGGCAGATTCGCTCTAACAAAGCAATTGCCCGCGAGGCCGCTCGCTACGTTGAGGATGGCGATTGCATCTTCATCAACACCAGCTCCGTTGCTCTTGGGATGCTTGAGTGGATTGATGCTCACGACGTAACTGTTGTTACAAACAACGGCAAGGCACTGTTGCTTGAGGACATCCACGATCTTTCTATCATCCTTACTGGTGGTGACATCCGTCCTCCACGCGCTTCCATGACTGGTGATACCGCTCTTGAGTGCATCCAGCACATTACTGCTGCTAAATGCTTCTTGGGCTGCACGGGTTTCTCGGGAGAATTTGGTCTTACTTCTGCAACATCACCTGAGCCAGCAATTAACGCTCAGATGCTCAAGCGCTCTAGAAAGCACTATGTTGTCGCAGATTCTTCTAAGCTGGGCACTACTTCTAACTTCCAGTTTGGCTCTGCAGAGGATATTGACCTTCTCATTACTGATACAGGTGCAACTGACGAGCAGATCAACGAGCTCAAAGCTGCAGGACTCAAGGATGTCGTCTGCGTCACTCCTTCTATTCTTCCTGCTAAGTAAGACCAGCGCTTCATCATTTCTTACACGCACAAAAAAGGCGGCCTTTCA
>CAUTUQ010000011.1:0-31403 GCA_963542025.1 uncultured Atopobium sp.
GGCAATGGCAATGGCAATGGCAATGGCAATGGCAATGGCAATGGCAATGGCAATGACTTTAAAATACATCTTGAATGTGGCTCAAGTGCGACCCGAAAGTTGCCATGAAATTTTTTATATAAATCTCCGAACTTATAAAATATGCAATCACATAAAACCGCAGGTACATAGCTTGCGATAAAATCAGGGGTTCTCGCCATTGACTCAGGAGGCAAATTTCAAATCTCCACAACACACCTATGACAGATAATCTGTCAAAAAGACGTATACATGACGCCGAAAATAGCTAAAACGTGCAGATTATCTTCATTTGATGTGTAATATGCCCGCAATTGTGCAGATTATCCGTCATAGGTGTGTTCCATAGAGGCGGAATTTACCTATAGTTAGATTTTTTATATTTCTCTATTCATTTTTCAGCATATTAAGTGAAGTTTATTCATAGAGATGCATATCAAGTAGGGAGACCACCTGGCTGTCGGGCTATCTTGATTAAAAGCCCGATAATTCTTCAGTGAGACCTACCAAAGCTGCACTGTTTTGCGCGCCAAGCCTAAAATCCGACGCCAACTCGCTGCAGAAAAAAGCTGGTAATCCTATCGGATTACCAGCTCAAGGTCAGTATGTTTCTCGCCACATGAGAAGGCCACGTTTGAGCAGCGCATTCGCACTCGTAGCGCATTCGTGTTCGCCGCGCCGCATCGTGCACGCTCTTAGTGGGTTGCGTCCTCAAAGAACTCCCATGCCTGAGCGTCGGTTGCACCCTCGTGAACGATCATGCGGACAGCCTCGGCCATCTGCAGAGGATGGGTGCTCTGGAAGATATTACGGCCCATGTCAACGCCGCGTGCGCCCTTGCGGATAACGTCGTATGCAAGGTGCAGAGCGTCGCGCTCGGCAAGCTTCTTACCACCAGCAACAACAATTGGAACTGGGCATGCTGCGACAACTTCCTCGAAGTCCTCGCAGTCGTAGGTCTTAACAATCTGGCAGCCCATCTCGGCAATGATGCGGGTTGCAAGCTTGAAGAAGCGACCGGTGCGCTCCATGTCCTTACCAACAGCGCAAACGCCAAGGGTAGGGATGCTGTAGCGGAAGCCAGCGTTGATAACCTGGCTCAGGTTGTCGATGCTGGAGAGCTGGCCATCAGCACCGATAAAGGTCTGAACAGCCATGCAGTCTGCGTTCATGCGAATAGCGTCCTCGATGTCAACAGCAACAACCTCGTGCGAGAGGTCGGACTGCAGCATAGAAGAACCAGAAGAAACGCGAAGAGCAATGCCCTTAGAAACCTCAGGAGAAACGCATGTCCTGATTGCGCCACGGGTACCCATGAAGCAGTCAACGTAAGGAGCAAGCTGTGGAAGCAGCAGGTCAAGACGCTCGAGACCAGCGGTTGAACCCATGAAGTAACCGTGGTCAAATGCGAACATTACAGTGTTGCCGCTCTTTGGATCAAAGATGTTGGAGAGGTGCTTCTGCATACCCCAGTCGAGGTTGTTTGCACCCTTTACATAAAATCCCTGATTGTTAGCAAAAGGAGTGTCTACGTGATAATCCTTAGCTACTTTCAATCCGTCCAGATCTGCCATGAAAATCCTTTCAATAAAACCTTAAAGCACACAGAGAAGCTGCGGTTCTTTGGGCGAAGCTGTCCTTGAGAGGACGCGCCTCTTGGACGCACCTCCTTGGCCGGCTTCCGCCCCGGGAGGACCACCCTCCTCTGCGGCTGAATTACCTCATAAGCTGGCGAGAAGATCGGTCTTCTCGCCAGCTGTGAACGTACGCCTCTAATTAGAAGGAGTAGTTGTTCATGTTCTCCTTGGTGAAGACAAGGCGCTCAGGAAGCAGGACTACGCCGTTGTTCTTCTCGGCAGTCTTTGCACCCTCAGCGATGGAGTCGTTTGGCTCAACCTTGACATCGCCAATGCTTGGGATAGAGATGGTGTCGCCAACCTTGACCTCGTTACCAGCTGCGAGGAATGCTGCAACGTAGCAGCCCATAGCGCCCTGAACTGCACAGTCCCAGAGGCCCCAGTTGTAGATGGTGCCGTGCTCGCAGTAAGACTTGATGGACTGTGGAGAAGCAAAACCAGTGATGGTGATCTTCTTTTCGTCGTAGCCCTTGTTCTCTGCAGCCTGGAGCTGACCAGGAAGAGCGGTGGAGTCGTTGCAGATGATCAGGTCAATATCTGGGTAAGCGTCAAGAATTGCCTCACCAATGGTGATTGCCTGCTCTGCGTCCTGGTTGGAGTAGTAGTTCTCGTGGACGTTCTTCCAGTTAGGATACTTCTCCTTGATGATCTTCTGTGCAGCTACCTGCCAGGAGTTCTGGTCGGTAACGGTTGCCTGGGAGTAGTGCCAGACATAGGTGATCTCGTCCTTCTCTGGATCCTTGCCGCGCTCCTTGAGACCAGCAACGCTCATGTCAACAAGCATCTGACCAAGAATCTCTGGGGTGCCCTGAGAAACCATGAGGGTACGATCCTCTGGGTTAGCGTCGGAGTCCCAAGTGGTAACTACGATACCAGCAGCGGTTGCCTTCTTCAGTGCGTCAGAAACGCCCTTTGCGTCAACGGTGGAGATGCTGATTGCGTCTACGCCGTTAGCAACTGCCTGGTTGATGACGGAAACCTGAGCGGAAACGGAAGCGGTTGCGTCGCCGATGTAATCAACGGTGAAGCCCCACTCCTTGGACTTGTCCTGTGCGCCCTTGTTTGCGGACTCGAAGAATGCGTTACCGGTGACCTTAGGAATAAATGCTACGGTCTTGCCCTTGACGTCTTTGCCACCCTCGGACTTCTTGGTCTCTTCTTTCTTCTCGCCACCATTATTGCAGCCTGCCAGAGCGAGGCCAGCGCTAACTGCGGTGATACCAGCGGCACCAATAAAACCACGACGAGTAATCTCTTGCATAGGTAACCTCCCTTGTCTGTGCCTAAGGCACAATTTCCCCAAAGCTTATGCCTTGGCTTTACTGCTGCTAGAAAGCAGCGATTTCAAAAACGTACCAATATTTGTTCCGCTTGCTGCCGATCGAGCAACGATGACAACAACCAGCAGGACACCAACAGGAATATCCAGGTACTGTGGGCTTACCTTGAAGCACAGTGGCAAGCCGAAGCGCAGGAACGCAATAACAAACGAAGCAAGTGCGGTACCAACAATGGAGCCCTTACCACCAGTGGAAAGTGTGCCACCCAAAACAACTGCGGTGATGATGTCCATGGTAAGGTCGGCACCAAGATCGGACTTAGCGGTGCCTAAGTAAGCAGTCAGAACCACGCCTGCAATAACAGCGGAAACTGCGGTGAGCATGTAGGTGGACATGATGACTGCTCGGCTGTTAATGCCAGAGAACTCAGCTGCGCTCTGGTTAACGCCAACCAAGGTAATGCGGCGACCATACTTAGTCTTGTGCAGCAGAATAAACGCAATGACCAGCATCAGGATGTAAATGAGCAGCTGGAATGGGATGACGCCAAAGAGCTGGAAGTTGGATACAAACTTGAAGTCCTCGGGGAAGCCGCCAATTCCCTGGTAGCTCTCGGTCTTGGAAAGCGTAGAAATGAGCAATGCTAAGCCGGAGTACAGGAAGCTACCGCCCAGGGTAACAACCATTGCTTGCACTCGACAGTACGCAATCAAGAAGCCTGAAAGCGCACCGCAGGCAACAACCAGGACAAAAGCAACACCCACGGCACCCCAGATAGGAAGACCAAAGTCCTGCCAACCAACACCAATAGTGATAGATGTCAGACCAACCAACGAAGCAACCTGAATGTCAATGCCGCCAGTAACCATAACAAGCGTTACAAAAAGCGAGATCATAAAGACTGGCAGGTTATCGTTAATGCTGGTAAACAGCAGTGCTGGACGCAAGAACTTACCGTTTGCAGCACCAAAAATCACAAATTCAAGCACAAGCAGACCGATGAGGATCATGTTCCAGCTTGTCTGACCCTTGGACAAAAATCCCTTAAGTGTCTTCATCATTAGCGAACACCGCCCTTCTTACCCAAAGGGCTCATTGCTGCCTCACCAAAGTCTGCAATCTGCTCTGCAAGAACCTCAGAAGTTGCCTTTGGAGAAACACGTGCGTTCAGACGAGCATGCCTGTTCTGAACAATGGAGCGATGCTGAAGCAGGGCGTCTACAACAACAATGACAATCAGAATAACGCCGGTAATTGCATTGTCGTAATTTGACGAGAAGCCCATGAAGACCAACAGGTAGCTGATGGATGCCATGATGACGGAACCGACAGCTGCACCAAGGACGGAGCCAACGCCACCAAGCAGGCTAACGCCACCAAGAACGCAGGCTGCAATAGCCTTCATCTCGTAGCCGTTACCGCTCATTGGGGTAACAAAGCCAATACGGCTGCAGAAGATGATGCCGCCGATAGCTGCCATAACGCCGCAGATGACGTATGCCAGAATCTTGGTCTGAAGAGCTGGAATACCAACCAGAGTTGCACCGTTAGCGTTATCGCCAACTGCCGCAAACCAGCGGCCACGACGGGTCTGGGTTAGTGCAAAGTGAATCAGAATGACCAGTGCGATAACTGCGCAGTAATACACCGTGAAGTCGCCAATACCGGTTACTGCCGAGAAGTCCTTGAACTCCTTAGGAAGGTTCTCAACCCACTGACCATTGGTGTAGACGTAGACAATACCACGGAGCACTCCGTTAGTACCCAGGGTAAAGATGAGCGATGGAGCCTTCATAACAGCAACGCCCCAGGCGTTTACCAGACCAATTGCTACACCAATAAGAATACCTACCAGGCAAGCAACGGGAAGTGGAGTTCCATCTCTCAGCATGCTGCCAACTACCACAGCAACAAGACCCAGGTTGGAACCAACAGAAACGTCAATCTCACCAATGAACAGGGTGAAAGCCACGCCAACAGCGACCAATGTGTAGACAACGGACGTGTTAAAGCAGGCAGCAATTGTTGCTGGCGTCAAGAATGCGGGATTCATTGCACCAACAATAATAAAGAGAGCAATCAGGAATGCGAGGCTGCTCAGTCCCCTAGCCTTGAGAAGGCGCTTTACAAGATCCATACGTCACCTCCTACAATCCAAATGCAGCGGACATAAGGTTGTCCTGCGTAATTTCTTCTTTTTTGAACTCGTGATTAATGCGTCCCTGGTACATAGTGAACGCACGATCAGCAAGCTCAATAATCTCTTCCATGTCAGAAGAAATCAGAAGAATAGAAACACCTTGCTTGCGAAGCTCCTGCAGAACAGCGTAAACATCGCCACGAGCAGCAGCGTCAATACCACGAGTTGGCTCGTCCAAAATAACAACCTTTGGAGCAACCGAGAATGCACGGCCAATAACAATCTTCTGCTGGTTACCACCAGAAAGACCGCCTACCTCCTGATCAAGGCCAGTAACCTTGGTGCGGAAGTTATCAACGTAGTTCTGAGAAACCCTGTCCTCTTCTTTACGGTTAAGCAACAGCTTACCCAGGGAAGAGTTGGCGAGAAGAGCGCTTGTGGTGTTCTCAGCAACGTCACGGATTCTAAACAGACCGTCGTTAAAGCGGTCCTCTGGGACATAGCTCAGACCTGCAGCAATGACGTCCTTGGTGGACTTGCCGGTAATGTCTTTGCCATCAACAAATACCTTGCCGCCCAATACCTTATCCATACCGTAAATGGTGGTAGCCATCTCTGATCTACCAGCACCAACGATACCTGCAAGACCAACAATCTCGCCTGGATAAATGTTGAGGTTTACGTCAGCAAAACCATAGCCGGTGAACTCAGCAAGCTCAAAGATAGGCTCTGCGTCGTAATCAATGTTTGCGCTCTCGGCAATCTCTTTCTTAATCTCTGCTGCGTCTGGTGGAAGAAGTCCGCGTACAAGATCTTCTCGCGTGAAGTCCTCTACTTTGCCGCGCATAGCCATAACACCGTCGCGCAGAATGCCGATGCTGGTAGAAATCTCAAAAACCTCTGCCAGGCGGTGTGTGATGTAGATGATGCCAATGTTCTTCTGCTTGAGTTCCTGGACTACCTTGAAGAGGCTCTGTACCTCGTCAAAAGTAAGTGCGGAAGTTGGCTCGTCCAGAATAAGAATCTCGGAGTGGCGCATAAGACCGCGGAGAATCTCAACCATGCCCTGCTCAGCAATAGAAAGTGTCATTGCCTTGCGGTCCAGGTCAAGCTCCCAGCCAATCTCTTTCATGGTGTCTTCGAGCATCTTGTTAAGCTCTGCTTTTGGAGCCTCAAAACCAATGGTGATGTTCTCTCTAACGGTCATATTAGGGAACAGCATTGGCTCCTGGGGAACCATATAAATACTGTGTGCAAGTGCAGCCTTAGGGTTGGAGATATCAACCTTTTGACGATCGATAGAAATTTCTCCCTCATCGGCAGAATAAATACCCATGATGATCTTCATGAGGGTAGATTTACCGGAACCGTTGCCACCAATAAGAGAGATGACCTCTCCTGGCGCCAAATCTAAGTTAATGCCTTTTAATACCTCGTTGGAACCAAATGACTTCTTGATTCCGCGGACGGAAAGAAGTGTGTCGCACTGCTCGCACACATCTTTTCCTTCAGGCGACTTTGGGTCAGTGGCATCGATATCGATGTCAAAAGTTTCACCCATAGTACCTCCTACCAAAAAATAACAAACGGCCGTACAAAATCTCACACTTTGAAGATATATATAAATAGGCATTCTTCAAAGCACCGTCACGGCAAACGGTATTATTACTGCCGTGAATGGTATTTTTGATTGTATCATGAACAATAGTCCGCAATACCTCTATACGTAATTATGGTATTTGTAGTATATCTTCCTGTTAATAGGGAGAATAATTACTATAATGAAGTCTAGTATGTTAGATACAAATGTTTTATCATTAAACAAAAGTATCAACAGGAGGACACATGGACGAACAAACTTATGCACTAGCCACCAAGGCTGCATGGTATTACTACATGGAAGATAACACCCAGGCTCAGATTGCTGAGGTCATGGGCGTTTCTCGTGCAAAAGTTATTCGTCTGCTTGAAGAGGCCCGCGCTCAGGGCATTGTTCAGTTCAGCTTCAGAAAGAACGATAGCCAGCGCGTTTCCGCAGAACAGCTCCTTATTGACCGCTTTGGCCTCAAGGATGCTTTTGTGGTTCCCACTCCCCTGGACAGCTCCGCTATTAACCAGTCTATTGCTCAAGGCGCAGCTCACTACGTCTCCGACCACCTGCGCGAAGACGGCTACCTCAACATTGGCTACGGCGATACCGTCAGCCGCATGCTGGGTGTTCTTGCCAAGAACCGCGAGGAATCGCTCAACGTTGTAAGCCTTACAGGTGGCGTGAGCTACTACCTGCCATCCGTTGGCACAACCGCCTACTCCATGCACCTGTTCCTGACACCGTCTCCACTGGTTGTGTCTTCTCGCCAAGTGCGCGATGCACTTCTTGACGAGAAAAGCCTGCAAGACGTGTCTACCATGACGGAATACGCGGATATGAGTGTGGTCGGCATCGGCGCCGCAGTTGAGGGCGCTACCGTTCTGCGCAATGGCATCCTTAACGAGGGTGAGCTGACCGTGCTTAAGATGCAGGGGGCCGTCGGTGACGTCCTCAATCACTTTATGGATAAAGACGGCAATCTTATTCAGACAGAAATTGAAGATCGCGTCATTAGTACCGATCTAGACAAGCTTCGCCAGCTTAAGAACGTTGTTGGCGTTGCTGGTGGTAAAGATAAAGTTGCGGCAATTAAAGCAGTGCTTAACGGCGGTTATCTGAACGTACTGATCACGGATTCAGACACCGCTGCTGAACTGCTTCTTTCGTAAACAAGGAGGATCTAATGAGCAAGTATCTTCTTGCACTAGACGCGGGAACAGGAAGTATTCGCGCCGTTCTCTTTAGTGTTGACGGTGAGCAGGTTGGGGTTGCTCAGCGCGAGTGGGAGCACCATGAGGACCCTCGTTGGCCTGGCAGCATGGACTTTGATTGGGTTACTAACTGGCAGCTTGCTCTGGACTGCATCAAAGAGGTTTTGGCAAAGACCTCCATTGATCCTAAAGAAATTGCAGGTATTTCCACCACCTGCATGCGCGAGGGCATCCTTCTGTATGACCAAGACGGCAACGAGATTTGGGCATGCGCTAACGTTGACGCCCGAAGTGTCGATGAGGTTAAACAGCTCATTGATATGGATCCAGAGCTTGAGAAGAAGATTTACCAGAAGAGTGGTCAAACCTATGCACTAGGCGCTCTACCTCGTCTTCTTTGGGTTAAGAACAAGATGCCAGAGATCTACAATAAGGCAGCCAAGATTGGCATGTTCAACGACTGGCTTGCCTACAAGCTCACCGGCGTTCTGGCAGTTGAGCCATCAAACGGCAGTACCACCGGCATTATGAGCCTGGAGGAGCGCGCCTGGGATCCAGAGATTGCAAAAGAGTGCGGTCTGCGTGACGACCTGTTTGGCCAGGTTATCGAGTGTGGAGAAGTACTTGGCGCTGTAACTGCAGACGCCGCAGCAGAGACGGGCCTTGCTGAGGGTACGCCTGTTGTTGTTGGCGGCGGCGATTGCCAGCTGGGCATGATTGGCGTTGGCGCTTGCGAGCCTGGTCAGGCTGGCGTTTTTGGTGGTAGCTTCTGGCAGTACGAGTTCAACACCGATAAGAGCACTCCAGATCCAGATTATCGCGTCCGTGTAAACTGCCACGCTATTCCACAGATTTGGCAGTACGAGGCCCTGGCATTCAAGCCTGGTCTGGTTATGCGTTGGTATCGTGACGGCTTCTGCCAGGCAGAAAAGGCCGAAGCAAAAGAGCGCGGCATTGATGACGTGTATGAAGTCATGAACGAGCGCGCTGCAGAGATTCCTGCTGGTAGCTACGGTATGCTTTGCTGCTTCAGTGACGTTATGAACTACATCCACTGGACTCACGCAAGCCCAACATTCACCAACTTTGAGCTTGATTCAGAGCGTTTCAACAAGTACACCTTCTATCGCGCAATTTTGGAAAACACCGCTCTTCTCGTCCGTGGTCATATTGAGCTGGTCAAAGAAGCTACCGGCAATGAGCCAGACGAGCTCATCTTTGCAGGCGGTGCTTCCAAGAGTCCTCTGTGGGCGCAAATTGTCGCCGATGTTACTGGCAAGAACGTTCGTATTCCAGAGGTCAAAGAGGCAACTGCTCTGGGTGCCGCTGTTCTTGCAGGCTACGGCGTAGGCATCTATCCAAGCATTGCCGAGGGCGCAAAGCGCGTTGTTAAATGGGATAAGACATTCTCCCCCAACCCGGACAACAAGGCTGTTTACGACCAGCTGTATGTTCAGTGGAAGGATGTTTACAAGAGTGAGCTTGAGCTTGCAGAAGAGGGCAAGGTCAAGAGCATGTGGAGAGCACCTGGTCTGTAAGCACCGGGACTCCGCTGCGCCGCAGATACGCGTGGCGCGTAAGAAGAACGTTTGGTCGCATCACAAGTTGCGCCTGAAAGGAAAGCAAGATGTTTATTGTCAACGAGAACGATTTTGAGTACAGGTGCGGAGATCACGGTCCTAAGTACCTGATGAAGGGCCCTCGCATGAACTATGCCATGGTCCAGTTCCAGCCAGGCCAGGATTTCCAGGCCCACTACCACAACATCATGGAGGAGAACTTCCACATCCTCCAGGGCAAGGTTGACATTGTGGTTGACGGCGAGGTCCACACCCTCTCGGCTGGCGACTTTATCCACATTGAGCCCGGCGAGGTCCACTACGTCAACAACCCTTATGACGAGCCAATCGTTATGGTCTCAACCCTTGCACCTTTCCAGGAGGTCGACAAGGTTGAGGTAGAGAACCCTACCTACTAAGTTCAACATCTGGCGAGAAAACTAGCATTTGGTGAGAAAATCGTTCAAGTGCAGCGTTCTTCTCGCCAGTGCAAACTAAAAGAGAGCTGCTATTAGGCAGCTCTCTTTTTATCTAACTGCAACGGTTAGCTGCATATCGTCACCCGTTGTCAAAGACTGATTTTTTATGTGTCCATAGGGGTTAAAGTCCATAATAGCCATACCCTTAAAGCTCCGCTCACTGCGTAGGACGTTAATAAGCAGTCTCCTTCTACCGCCACCCCACCCAGCACCAACATTCATTGATGATGCTCTGATGACTAGTAAAAAACGACTCCTCTGACATGAATCAGAAGAGTCGTTAGCGCTCTATGAAAGAAATTCTCTTAGTGCTTACGCCTACGAATAAAGCCCGCAGCAGCAAGAATAGATCCTGTGCTTGCTAAAAGACCAGCAGCCGATGCAGCATCACCAGTTTCTGGAAGTACAGATTTCTTTGAACGACGTCCAGAAGAAGCCTGCCCCTGTGCCGTGCTATTTGATTGCTCTTGCGCTTTCTGTCCTTGGGTATCGGAATCTGCAGGGGTTGATGGGTCAGCAGGGGTTGATGGGTCTGCAGGGGTTGTTGGGTCTGCAGGGGTTGTTGGGTCTGCAGGGGTTACAGGGGTTACAGTGTTTGGTCTCCAAATAGCGTAGAGAGTATAGATTTCATCAGTCTTACTTGGGAGCGCACCGTTAGTAGTGTGACCTGGAATATGCTCTGCATCACGAATGTTTATTGGTGATGTTAGCGTGCTGGCTGGAGCGGTAATGTCGTTTTTATTTCTCGAAAAACCAACAAGAGTATAGCCGTCTCGAACTACTTTACTAACAGCCTCAACGTTGTGCATCTCTGCTGGAAGATAGTCATGACGCTCAAGCATGGTGGAAATACCACCCTCGAAGTGACCTCCATTTGCATCAATGACCAGGCGATACTGAACGTCGTTGCCATTGTCCTGGGGTTGCCAGACTGCATGGAAAGTCAGTCCATTGATGTACTGGAGTTCAAACATCTCTCCAGGCTGCATCTCAGTACCGTCATCTGCCACCCATTTATAAATCGCATGACCGTCTGGGTCAGTTAGACCAGAAGGAGCGTATGCATGTCCCTCAAAATCTCCAACAACCTTATAACCTTGAAGAGATACCTCAGATACAAACTGAGCTGCCATTTCGTCATCAGGAACATCCTGTCGTACTGGAGGAATGTTGTCCCGTGTAAAGGTAAAAGTAGTTTCGGTTGGGATTGATGTTACTGATGTTAGAGCGTTAGTAGCTGCATTCGATGAAGTCTCAGCAAATACAGGAGTTACTACGGCAATAAATGATGAAGTTGCAATAGTTGCTGCTGTTACACAAACAGCAATGCGCCTTTTTGTTTCTTCACGAATAAACGTTGACACGCCCGTTCCTTTCTATTAGAGCAAATCTCCTGCTCTTATCTATCTTCTATGGCCTATTTATATTGAAAGCAATTACACACCAATATCAATTCATAAGCCTTTTACGCATCTAGTCCTATTTTCTTGATAATTAGACATTTTTACGATCTATCTGATAGCTCATAATAATTGATTTGTTTTCTTGAAGTGCATATATCTGATATAAGAATATGTATATTCATTTAATTCACATATTCGTTTGAATTAAAAATAAGTATATCTAGCTGCTGGTATTCAAATGAATATATTTATAAGTATGAAATCGCTTTAACCATGGATTTGGCGTCCGCTCAATGGAACTTATCGCTAAGCGATATAACGGAAACATCCACGTTGGCATTAATGAGGACGTCTTCTATCTCAATGCGTTCTTTCCTCTTCCAAAACAAGGCAACTAGAATCACTAAATTACAAAAGAGAGCCACTTTGCGGTGGCTCTCTTGAAGTAACTACCTAGTCATGATGACGCACTTACTGCAAACTAAATGTCTGAGCAGCAAGCTTATCCTTACCAAAGAGTGGATACACTTCAACCTCAACATCAGACGAACTAATGAGCTTGTAAGCTTGCTCAACATCGAGACTTGTTCCAGTCTTAATCTTTGTCATAGAGCTTTCCCAATTAACATCGCTAGAAACTGCATTTTCAAGCTGCTGGCCATCCTGATATACTTCGACGCGCACCGAACTCATAAAGGCAGCGGTCTCATCAGAGTTGTTTGTGAAATTAAACGTAATCTTTGCAGCTGGATTGCCCGTATAATCAGCAATCTGCGTGAGTGTGCCAATAGTCACCTCATACTTTTCTGGCTGCTTTTCTTCTGACTTCTTTGGCTCCTCCTTCTGTGCATCAGAGGTTGACGTGGACGTTGCGTTACTCTTTCCGCAACCCGCCAAGCCAAGAGCGAACAAACTAGAAGCACCTGCATAAATGAACTCGCGACGTGTTAAAGACATAATTCCTCCTATGTTTGATGTGTCTTTTGCCTGTTAAACGCCTTTTCGAACAAGAACACTTACTACAGTGCAGATAGTAGTTATTGAAATACGGTCATGTGTCCATCACGTTGGACAGTTGACCTGGTCGTGGAACGCCTTGTAGATTTTTCAGAGTCGATTAATCCAAAACCAGGGTAATTATGTGTCTATCTGATCAATACCGTTCTTCTCAGCACATACTTACACCAATTTTTGAATCAAGCGAGCTACAAAAAATACCGCCAGAAACCTGGCGGTATTTTGCGGTGCATATAGGAAAGAATGAAACACAGCGTTTAACTGCTTCTTCTCTAAACTTACTTGTTGGACTGCTTAATCATCCAGATAGTCTTGGAGAGAAGAGCAATGTGCTCGTCCATTGCTGCGGAAACAAGGAAGTTCTCCTCAGCGTCTGCGTCCTTTTTGATCTCTGACGCAAGAGCGCGAATTGCCTCATAGTCAGCAAGAATAGCCTCAAAAATCTCCTGTGGATTCTTGAAACCCTCTGCTGCCTCAGAAAGAGTTGCGTTCTTGAGGAAGGAATCCATGGAACCAAGTGGAGAACCGTCATTCATAAGGATGAGCTCGGCAACCTCGTCAAGCTGGTCATACATTGCACCGTAGACCTCGTCAAGATCAGTGTGAACGTTGTAGAACGAAGGGCCGCTGACGTACCAGTGGAAGTTGTGGATCTTATGAGCCTCAACAGCATAGTTAGCGAGAAGAACATTGAGCTTGTCATTTAACATGGTCAAAACCTTTCTATAGACTCCTATAAATAGGAATGATTACTAGTTAGCTTATATATTCCCCTCATCGCATGAGATATACAAACTTTTTTAAAATTTTTTTGAGAGGTAATGTTTGGGCACGTAACTCTGAAATAACCTGCATCGATATCTTTATCGCAGACATTTATTGTCACTCTTTTTGACAAAACGGTTAAATCACACGGGTTTCTCGCCAAAGGGTTATAGAAAGAAGGCAAAATCAGCGCAATCAATTTTTAACGCTCTTCCAAGGAGATTACATGACCAAGCTTCCCGAAGGCTACCGCTCAAGCCTCTCACTCTACGATACGCAGAAGGCCATTGAGCAGGTCAAGAACGTTTTTCTGACTAAGCTGTGTGCGGCGCTCAAGCTGTCACGTGTCACTGCTCCGCTCATCGTTGATCCCCGTACCGGTATGAACGATAATCTCAATGGTGTCGAGCATCCTGTTGCCTTTGACCTGCCAAATGTTGGCAAAGACGCCGAGGTAGTTCAATCCCTTGCAAAGTGGAAGCGTTATGCACTCTGGCGCTACAACTTTGCCGTCGGTCGCGGCCTGGTTTGTGACATGAACGCTATTCGTCGTGATGAACAGCCCGATAACCTGCACTCTATTTACGTAGACCAGTGGGACTGGGAGCGCATTATCACGCAGAGCGAGCGCAACACCGATACCCTGGAAGACGCTGTCTGCCGTATTGTCGAGGCAATCTGCGGCACACTCGACGAGCTCAAATGGCACTATCCACAACTCAGCACGCAGCTCAGCCGTGAGGTCACCTTTGTAACCTCACAGGAGCTCGAAGACCTCTACCCTACTCTGGCGCCTAAACAGCGAGAAGATCTGTTTGTTCGTGAGCATCCAACTACGTTTATCGTGGGTATCGGCGGCGCTTTGAACTCCGGCCAGCCACACGACTTTAGATCTCCCGACTACGACGACTGGTCGCTCAACGGTGACCTGCTGTTCTGGGATGAAACCTTGGACTGTGCGGTTGAAATCAGCAGTATGGGCATTCGTGTTGACGCCGAGGCACTTAAATCGCAGCTGGCAATTGCCGGATGTGAGGACCGCCTTGAGCTGCCATTCCATAAGATGCTCGCTAATGGCGAGCTGCCCTTTACCATCGGCGGCGGTATTGGACAGAGTCGTCTGTGCATGCTGCTGCTGGAAAAAGCGCACGTCGGAGAAGTGCAGGCATCTATTTGGGACAAGAAGACCGAGAAAATCTGTGCAGAAGCAGGCGTTTCTCTGCTCTAAGCAGCGGACCTGAACACGCGAAGCGGATTTACATCACGTGTCACTAAACGCGCGTAGCCGCCCTCAAAACTAAAAACATTTTGGCGTTTCTCCTGTTAACGCTACAATAGTAATCCAGTGTAATTAAAAGCCACTGAGTCTAACTGGCGATTTAAGGAGCGACTCTATGAATTGCCCCAACTGCGGAGCTGAAATTAGCAAGCACGCAAAGTTCTGTTCCAACTGCGGACAGAAGCTTTCTGACGTCGCGGACGCCGCAGACGTCGAGAAACCCGATGCGCTCGCCGAGTCCACAGAAACCGCACCCGAAACCGCACCCGACAACTCCACCACAGCCACCGAGGCCATCGCACCAGCAGAAGCTGATGAGCCATCTGAAACCGTAACTGATCCAGACGCAACTGTCCTGGCAGAGTATCCAATCGATGACGAAGACACAACTGCTGCAGAAACCTCGCTCCTAGAGGTACCAGCTGACGACTCCTACATCACCCCAGATGAGGCGCCCACCGCCGTCACCGACTCGGACGCCGTTGCAGACACTGACGCAGACCCTACCGTAATCGCAAACTCCAACGTTTCTGCCGAGGACCCCACAACCTTCATCAACGACCCAGATCGCATCAACGTCTTCACCGCCGATGACATTGATTCAACTGCTATTTCGCACTTCGACCCTTCGCAGTTCACCGTTGTTTCAAGCGGACCTAGTTCCGTTGAGCGCAAACAAACCAAGGACGGCTCGGACACACTCCGTAAGGTGGCATTTGGCCTGCTTGCAGCTGTTCTGGTTGTAGGCGCACTGGCCATTGCTTGGGTCATTCAGTCCCACCAAGACGACGCAGCCAAGCGCAGCGCCGTCCAGCAGCGCATTGCCACCTACCAGGAACAGATCGAAAGCGTTGGCGTTGATCCTCGCAGTGACAGTAGTCGTGTTGAGCTTCTTAACCAATACGAAAAACTCAACGAAATCCAAGAGCAGATTCAAACTGATCAAAAGAACGGCCAGTTCCACCTTCCTAACGGCAGCGATGATACGGGACTCAACGTTCTGAACAGCTCAATCTCTGACGGGCAGAAAAGGATTCGCGACTGGTTTGAGGCTGACTACAAGCGCAGGTTGAGTGCCAATAGCTTTGGCGACACTGACACCGCAAATACTATGGATCAAAAATCCGTGGCAAATAAGCTTGTTGAGCTGCAAGCTCTTTTGGGAGATATTGAACACGAAAAAGTAATCTGGGGCGACGATACTGGCAACAATTCAACCTATGACTCGTATCACTCGCGCGTATCCGACCAGATAAAGAAGGGTGAAACCCTCAAATCTGGTGTGGCCGAGAAAACCAAGAAAGAGCAAGAACAAAAAGAGAATGACAAAAAGTCCGAGGAAGATCGCAAGAAAGCCCAGAGATGGATTGGCACCTATAGTGGTACCGGAACCGACGGCAAGTCAATGGAGGTTGTCATCCAGAAGGACGGCACGGTTATTTGGCGAATTGGTGGTCAGCCTGAGGTTCGTGGTACCTGGACCGGTGACGAATCCAAGCTTGAGCTTGACTTCAACGGCCAGGTCAGCGGCAGGAGCGAGCCATTCACTCTCTCCTCAACCAACGGAGGCAAGACCGTAACCATTAGCTCCCAGAGCAGCACGTGGGCAACGGACACCCTTTCCAGAAAGTAGAACTTGCTAGAAAAATCGCACGTCACAGCGACACAAATAAGGCGAGAAGACCAATTGATCTTCTCGCTTTATTGCGTAAGATAAGCAGCGTTTTAACGATGGGCGATGCTTATTAGCCAAGAATGACGTGCCTGAACTCGCCATCCTCATAGATTCCGCAGCTATGGGTGCCGTCTTTTGGAATGCCCACGGAGCCTGGATTGAACACGGTGACCTCTGGATGGTCGGCGCTCTGCATGTTGACTTTTCTGTGCGTGTGGCCGTACACAAACGCGTCCATACTTGGCGTCTGAGGCCACTTATCAACACTGTTGTGAATACCAGGGCCAAAGACGTGGCCGTGCGTAAAGAAGATGGTGAACTGCTTGCCCGTCTTGGGGTCTTTATCAAACAAGATGTTGTAATCAGCCATGCAAGGGAAGTCCAGGACCATTTGGTCAACCTCTGCCTCGCAATTTCCGCGGACCGCAATGACCTTATCGGAAATACTATTCAGCATCTCAATGACGCGCTTCGGTGCATAATCTGCAGGAAGATCGTTGCGAGGGCCGTGATAAAGCAGGTCTCCAAGAAGCAAAACGTACTTTGGCTGCTCCTCCTCGATGACCTGCATGAGTTTCTCGCAATAGTCGGCGGCGCCGTGAATATCTGAAGCAATGACAACCTTCATCAACGTATCCTCTCTATACGTGTTTCTACACGTAGTTTCATACGCGTGTATCAATAAATTATTTTATGGTATTGATGGCGTCCAACCAGATACAAGCGCTGGCAAATCGGTCACCGTGCAAATGCCTGCTTAGAACCTACCGGTCATCCTTGCATCAGGATCAGCCTCGGAAACACGTTGACGAAGGTCCGCAATAGCCGCAGGTATCTCGTCTGTGTTGTACGGCGTCATCTGGTACACCCAGTTAATCCAGTTGCGATACAGCAAGTTGGCATGTGCGCGCCAGGTAAACAGCGGCTGCTTTTCTGGGTCATTATCAGGGAAGTAGTTCTCTGGCAGGCGAATAGGCAGACCCTTATGGAAATCACGCCAGTACTCCTCCGCAAGAGTGTCGCGATCATATTCAAAATGCCCGGTTACAAAAATCTCGTGGAAATCTCTAGTGGCGAGAAGTGCAGGTCCGCTGGTAAATCCTTCAGAAAGCACGGCAAGCTCAGGATGGTTTACCAGAGCTGATGTCTCAATTGCAGCATGACGCGAGTGTGGCATGTAATGTACCTCGTCAAATCCATTGGTGAGGAAGCAATACTCATCGCATAAACGCTGCGGGAAAATACCAAAAAGCTTAGCGCCCAGCATCTTCTTGGGAATATCGTGCAGGTAATAGAGGCCGGCTAGTGCGCCCCAACACAGGTACATGGTAGAAAAGACGTGCTCCTGAGACCAGTCAACAATGCGACAGAATTCATCCCAGTAATCAACGTCCTCGTATTTAAGGTCCTCAATAGGAGCACCGGTAACGATCAAACCGTCATAATTTTTATCTTTGAAGTCATCAAAAGTTGAATAAAACGTAACCAGATGGTCGGCTGCAGTGTTTTTAGATTCATGCGAAGAAATACGCATAAAGTCACACGTAACCTGTATAGGAGACTTTGAAATCAAGCGGAGAATCTGTGTCTCGGTCTGAATTTTCTTTGGCATTAAATTCAAAATTGCCAGGCGCAGTGGACGAATCTCCTGGTGTTCTGCAACTTCTTCCTCAAGCGCAAAAATGCGCTCTTCTTGCAGCGTCTTCTTAGCTGGTAAACCATCTGGAATATTAATAGGCATGGCAACTTCCTTTGGCTAATCGTTGCACATAAGTATACTTGTTTGTATGGAAATAACTTTTGCCGAGCTCGGGCTAAACGAGCAAATTCTGGCAGGCGTAGCAACACTTGGGTTCAACGCGCCTACTCCCGTGCAAGCTGCGGCAATTCCCGCCGTCCTCGCGGGAAAGGACGTTGTTGCGTCTGCGCAAACCGGAACAGGTAAAACTGCAGCGTTTATGTTGCCTACGCTGCAGCGCATTGCTGTCGAGAAACCCGATGGGGCCGAGAAGCCCGACGATAGACGCAACGCAGCCGCCGAACGCGACGCGGCCGCCGGACGCAACGCGAGTACCAAGCGTAACGCCAAACGCGGCGACTTCAAACGCAATGCGTATCCTCGCGCGCTCATCATCACCCCAACACGAGAGCTTGCGGCCCAAATTGACGACGTTGCTAAAAGCGTTTGCGCATCCACTGGTCAGCAAGCTGTCATTGTCACCGGTGGCGCTCGCTACAAGCACCAGATAACCGCACTGCAAAAAGGTTGCGATGTGCTGGTGGCAACACCTGGCCGCCTGATTGATCTTCTCGACAAGAAGCATACGAGCCTCGAGAACATCCAGGTGCTGGTACTTGACGAGGCAGACCGCATGCTTGACATGGGCTTTTGGCCAAGTGTTCGCCGCATTATGGAGCAGCTACCCAAGGCGCACCAAACGTTGCTTTTCTCGGCAACACTTCCCGCGTCAATTACCTCAACCATAGATGCGCTGCTCAAAGATCCAGAGCGCATTGAGATTGCAAGAACCGGACAAACTGCGGCAACAATCGAGCAATATTTATGCTCGGTCACTCAGGGACAAAAACCGCAGCTCTTAAAGGCACTTATCGACTCCTTTGATCCTGCACCAGAGCGCGTTTTGGTGTTCTGTAGGACAAAGTCGCGCGTTGACAGCATTTACAAAAACCTCAAAGCCGCAGGTCTCAAGGTTGATGTTATGCATGCAGACCGTCCGCAAAAGGCTCGCGCAAGAGCACTGGATCGATTCCGCAGCGGCGCCATTCAGGTTCTTGTTGCAACCGACGTTATGAGCCGCGGCATTGATATCCAGGGCATTGACGCCGTTATCAACTTTGACGTGCCGCTTGACCCTGAGGATTACGTTCATCGTATTGGCCGAACAGGCCGCGCTGGAGCCGCAGGTCAGGCCTATACGTTTATGGGACCAGACGAGGTCACACCGCTCAGAGAAATTGAATATTTCACAAAAGCGTTAATTTCAACATGGGATCTACCTGGCTTTTCTTACGATGAAGGACGCATTATGCTCCAGGATTCCCGCTCTACCACCAAGACCACGCGCTCGATGTTCTCGGGCTCAAGGTCAAGGGGCAAAGGATTTGGATTTGGCGGCAGATATGGCCGACACACGTAATCTATAATCAGACGCAGTCAGCTAATACAGTAAAGGAATCAAAATGGGCCCTTTTAATGGCGTTGGTGTAATTTTTGCTCTTGGAGCAGCGGCTCTTCATGTGGTTATTTTTTATCTTGAGTCATTTGCCTGGACTTCTGACGGCGCACTCAAGGCCTTTAACATGACAAAAGAAGAGGCAGAGAGCACCGAAAAAATGGCTTTTAACCAGGGATTTTACAATCTCTTTCTTGCCATTGAGGTATTCGTTGGCGTCTTTTTGATGGCTACCAGAAACCCAGCAGGTAAAGCGCTTGTCACCTTTGCTGTATCTTCAATGGCATTTGCCGCAATTCTTCTCTATGTAACTTCTCCTGACAAACGCTCTGCAGCCATCAAGCAGGCAATATTCCCCCTTATGGCTCTCTGCAATTTGATTCTGTAACTTTTGAGTATCGACGCTGGGCACATACAAGCGCCCAGCCTTTTGTAAGCGCTTCTCGCGAGAAGGAACATCATGAAGCAACTTCGCCCTTATCCTCAGGTAATTGTCACCAAGAAAGCAGCTCGTGCACTTGCGGGCGGGCATCCTTGGGTCTTTGAGGGCGAGGTCATCCGTGTGGAGCCGTCTCCAGAAAGCGGCGAGCGTGCTCAAAATGGTTGCATCGTTGATGTTTTTGAAGAGAACGGAACCTATCAGGGAACTGGTCTTCTGTCAGAGATGAGCAAGATTCGCGTCAGAATTGTGACAAGAAACGCCAACGATAGGCTCAACGAAGCCTTTTGGAGCCGCAAGATTGGCTGGGCGTGGGAGCACCGCAAAACCACTATGGGAAACCGAGCTCTACCAGGCACTGAGCCCGATACCAATTGCTGCCGCGTTATCTTCTCGGAGACCGATGGTTTTCCTGGCTTGATCGTAGACCGCTATGAGAACGTGCTTGTTGCGCAGGTAGGAACCGTAGGCATGGAGCGTCTGCGCAACGTTATCTATCCGCTGCTGCTTGAGGTTTTGTCTACAGATGGCAAGGTCATTGATGGCATTTACGAAAGAAATGACTCCCCTTCGCGCCTTAAAGAAGGACTTCCACAATATAAGGGCTGGTGGACAGGTGCTTCTCCTGACGAGAATGGCTTGCTTGCAGAAAGCACCCTTACCCTGCCTTCAACTCACGTTCTTGCAACAGAAAATGGACTCAAGTTCAATCTTGACCTGGAGAACAGTCAAAAAACCGGCTTTTTCTTGGATCAAAAATACAACCGTCGAGCAGTTCGCCAGCTTGCACAAGGCCGTCGTGTGCTGGATTGTTTCTGTCACGTTGGTCCGTTTGGCCTTAACGCTGCAGCAGGAGGAGCTGATTTTGTCCGCTGCGTAGATGTCAGCCAGACCGCCATTGACCTTGCGCGCCAAAATGCGGAGCTCAACGGCTTAGCAGATCGCATGGACTTTACCTGTGCAAACGTCCTTGAATACCTACCAGAATTAGCTGGTGACCGCAGTCAGCTCAAGGCAGAGGGAGGTCCATTTGACCTCATCATTCTGGATCCTCCCGCATTTACCAAGACGCGCGACAAGGTTCGCAGCGCCATGCGCGGCTATAAGGAAATCAACGCTGCAGCCATGAAGCTGCTACCTCGAGGCGGCTACCTGGCAACCTGTTCCTGCTCACACTTCATGACAAGAGATCTTCTCGCCCAGGCAATTGCCGAGGCAGCTCACCATACCAACGTGCAGCTCAAGCAAATTGAAGAGCGGCAGCAAGCTCCTGACCACCCAATTCTTTGGGGTGTTCCCGAGAGCCATTACCTTGATTTCTTTATTTTCCAGGTGATCTAAAATTACAGTTCCATTCTCCAAAGAACACTTTATGAAATTTATTCCATATTGTGATATAATACTCTTATAAAATATTTTATGAATTTATAAGAGTGTTTACGGCATACTTTGGAGGCTCTTATGGCTGAGACGGATGTCAGTAATTCATCTGAACAAGTAACCTCAAGCAAATACTCGTCCCGATTAACCTACGGGCTATTAGCTTTTATTGGTGGCTTTGCCGGACTTCATACATTTTATAGAACAGGTAAAATCTCGTCCTTCAGGACTGTATTATCTGGGTGTTTTCTCTATTTTCTTGTCTCTTACAACTATTGGTATCTCTATGCTGTTCTCGTGCTTATAAATTCTTTTATAACACTCTCTATCGTCTTTGATAAAAATGTAACTAATCAAAATGTCCAAGGGCACGCGTCTCAGCACCAAACAGCTGACGATAATGACAAATTAATCTTAATCACAATCACTGTATTTGCATTATTCCTGTTAGTAAGCGCGACTCTATCTTTTGTATTCAGCATCTCAATGACTGTAAAGCTCATTCTTCTAGTAGCTTTCATTGGTCTTGGAGCTTTGCTGATAGCTGCTAGTGGAATCAAGATTTCTTTTAAATAATTTCTCTAAACTTCTCAATTTTCCAAACTTTTGCTTTTACGACGTTCTTTAAAGAAAGCTTTAAGCTGTGCAGATGCTTCTTCTGCTAGTACGCCGCCAGAAACCGCAAACTCATGGTTAAGCCTTGGGTCACTACTCACGTCAAACAACGTACCCGTTGCGCCGCCCTTGGGATCAAACGCACCAAACACGCAGCGATCAATACGAGCATTGACCATCAATCCTGCACACATCAAACAAGGTTCCAGTGTTACGTACACCGTACAGCCCGAGAGCCTCCAGCGTCCAAGCTTTTTTGATGCCTCTTGCATGGCGAGAAATTCAGCGTGTGCAGAAGGATTGTTATCTATCTCACGGCGATTATGTGCAACGGCAATAACCTCTCCATCGCACACTACAACTGCGCCGATAGGTACTTCTCCTATCTGCGCTGCAAGTTCTGCCTGTTCAAGAGCAAGTTTCATGTACTTCTGATCAAGAGCAGCCTGTGGGGTCAAAGGCTCTTGCGCTTCGTCGCTCATAGCTGCTCCTCTCTTGTCTGGTTGTTGCTACTAATCTGTCGCTGTTCTGTCGCGATTCTGACGTAAATCTTTCATGACTCTGACGCTTATTTATCTACTCTCAATTATGAAGCAAAACCGAACTTGCTAAATCCCCTACTCGCAAAAAACTGAATTATGCGGTAGGATATTACCGCTTTGGAGAGGTGGCAGAGTGGTTGAATGCGGCGGTCTTGAAAACCGTTGAGCGGTGTCCCCGTTCCGAGGGTTCGAATCCCTCCCTCTCCGCCATTTTTGGCGGACCTCAACTCTACGTTTAACTTCCAGAATCTACATTCCATTACACGTCATTTCTAGCTCAACGTTCTTCTCGTCAGTGTGTGGGCGAGCATCCATGTACCAAAACCGTTTCATCAAGTTAAAAGCTTTAATCAAAAATGCCTTAGTTTTTTACTTTTGGGTATAATTAACCTGTCCAAATGGATGGCTGACACAGATACGTCAGTGATTGAAAGGATTTAGCATGATTATTGCCGCAGTTGTAGTTATTGTCCTTCTGGTTTTCTGGGCCATTAGCATTCACAACAACATCATCCGTGCAAGCAACAGGTGCGACAACGCTTGGGCAGCTATCGATACGCAGCTTCAGCGTCGTAACGATCTGATCCCTAATCTGGTCAACACTGTTAAGGGTTACGCAGCTCATGAGTCTCAAACTTTTGAGGCTGTTACCTCTGCTCGTGCCGCTGTCGCAAATGCTCGCACTCCTGAAGAGAAGATGCAGGCTTCCGGTACTCTTTCCAACGCTCTGACCAACCTATTTGCTGTTGTTGAGAACTATCCAGAGCTCAAAGCAAACCAGAACTTCCTGGAGCTCCAGGCAGAGCTTACTGACACCGAGAATCGCCTCAGCTACGCTCGCTTGAGCTACAACGATGTTGTCATGAACTACAACAACATCATTGCTGTTTTCCCAAACAACCTTCTTGCCGGTGGACGTTCCCCACGTACAAGCTTCCAGGTTACCGACGAGTCCGCTCGTCAGGCACCAAACGTACAGTTCTAAGAGCTGTTTCGTTTACACTTTGTACCAGTACAGCCCGGTATCTGCATTCCCGCAGGTGCCGGGCTTTTTTGTGTGCAGTGGAGCTTCGCAGATCGAGCCAGTCGTGCGTTGACTGCGCACGTCGCACGCGCGCCGGTCGCACCTCGGCTGCAGGTAAATCCGAGCAGCTAGATTATGTGAAGAGTCTTTACAGCCTCGCGAGAAAATCGTTAAAATAGTTACATCTGTGAATTGTCCTCGCAAGCACAATTCACGTCCTATTGGTTGAAGAGAAAGGTCAGCATGAAACCTCGACCTCACAGTCGCTGACCTCTTGCGGTGTGCCGATTTGCACCGTGAGGGGTGAAATCGCAATGCAGTCCCCGTGGCAAATATGCGGAGTTTCTCGCCAAAGCCACGCTTTAGTCTTCGGACGCATGTAAGGAGCACACATGATTTATCTTTCCCAGTTAATGGGTAATCCGGTTCTAGATTCAGAAGGCGAGAAGATCGGTTCTGTCTCCGACCTTGGAATTGCTACCGGAGAAGTTTTTCCTCGCATTACTTCCCTGGCTTTTATGGGCCCTGGCCGCACGCCAATGATGATTTCTTGGCGCAAGTATGTTGATACCTACGATGAGGACGTCATTAGGCTCAAGGTGCCTTCAACTGAGATTCGTTTCTCGTACCTGCAGCCTAACGAGGTTCTTCTCGCTCGAGATATTCTGAACAAGCAAATTGTTGATACGCGTGGTATTCGCGTTGTCCGCGTAAACGACCTCAAGCTTTCCGATACCAGCTCAACGCAGCTACGTCTTCTGGGCGCAGAGGTTGGCGCACGCGGTCTGCTGCGCAGCCTTTCTCCCCAGCTAGAGCACCTGGTTACCCGCATTGCGCGCGCCATGGGCCACCCCATGCAAGAGCGCATCATTGCGTGGAGCTACATGGACCTGGTTGAGCGCGACCTCTCCAACGTTAAGCTCTCCGTTTCCCACAAGACTCTGGACGAGCTGCACCCTGCTGACGTCGCCGACATCATCGAGCGCCTGGACTCTCGCCTACGTAGTCAGGTGTTTGCCCAGCTTGACGACGAGCAGCGAGCCGGCGCAATGGCAGAGTTCAACGACGACGCCATGGCAGTTGAGCTCATCGGCGGCCTGAACGAAAAAGAAGCATCTCGCATCCTGTCCGAGATGGACCCAGACGACGCAGCCGAGCTTGTCTCCGAGCTGAGCTACGACCGTGCCGAGAAACTCCTGCGCCTGATGGGCGTTAAGGAGCAGCGCGCTATTAGGCAGCTGCTGGGATATCGCGAATACACCGCTGGCCGTATTATGACGTCCGAAGCGCTTTCTGTTCCTGAGGACCAGACCGTTGCATACGCCTTTGATCGCCTACGCAACCTGGACGAAGACTTTGAGACCGTCCGTTACCTCTACCTCACTGACGAGGATGGTCGTCTGTCCGGAATTGTCACCCTGAACCGCCTGATTGTCTCCGAGCCAGAAACTCGTCTGGAGGAGATTGCTAATAAGAACCTGGTCACCGCCTCGCCGGAGGACGACCAGGAGGACGTTGCTCGCAACATTGCAAAATACAATCTGCTGGCTATGCCTGTTGTTTCTGACGATAACCGCCTGCTGGGTATTGTTACCGTCGACGACGCTCTTGACGTTCTGGAAGAGGAGCACGCCGAGGACCTGCAGATTGCTGGTGGCGGCAGAGGCGATTCCGATTCTGGTGACCGCGGCCGCAGCATTATTTGGTTCCTCCACCGCAACCTCTGGCTCCTGTTCTGGGTAGCCTCCGTTGTAGGTGCTGCCTTTGCAGTAACGGCTGCAACGTCCGACCCAACTATGGGCATTTTCGCAGCTCTTTGCACCATTACGATGCCAATCTCGCTGAATCTGAGCGAGAATACCGTCAACTACGTGACAAACTTCTTCCTGACAGATGATCCTGGCAGCGAGAAGTCTCCTTCTATCTTGGGCTTTGCGTTCCGCTCACTTCTTTTAGGCCTTCTGGTCAGCGGACTCATTTGCATCCTTGGCGCCGCTGCTCATGCCCTGCTAGAAGCGCTGTTCCACCCTTTTGATCCAACTTCAACTGCAGCTATATCCTACGCAGCACTCTTTGACCAGACCATTATCCAGATCTTTGGTGCAGCAGCTGGCTCTACGCTCATCTCCTTCCTGCTGACCCCAATTTTCTTGGCTGTTCTTCGCCATCGTGACGAGAAAAACCAGGAAACCTCAGGTCTCACGCTTACCCTGATTTCTATGAGCCTTTCGGTGGTGACATTCTTCGTCTTCTCATACGCCCTCTCATTTATGGGTGTGATGTAAATGACGCAAGAGAACAACGCTGAGGCAAAGGGCACAATCACAGAATCGGAAACCGTCAAAGAGTTGTCTGTGGACAACAGCGCAGTCGATCAGAGCAAGCACACGCCTAAACAAAAAGCTCCGGTCAACAAAAACAGTCTCAGGTACATCTTGATGGCAATGGGTCCCGGTCTTCTCGCCGCATTTGCTGGTAACGACGCCGGTGGCATTGCAACCTACTCTAGCGCGGGCGCAACCTTTGGCTACTCGCAGCTGTGGACCGTGCCGCTTATGTGCTTTTTGCTGATTGTAGTTCAAGAAACCGCAGCTCGAATGGGTTGTGTTACCGGTAAAGGTATTGCATCGCTGGTGCGTGAACGCTTTGGAATCCGCTTGTCCACGCTGGCAATGGGCGCGCTGTTGCTTTCTAACATTGCTGTTACCTTCTCCGAATTCGCAGGTATTGCCTCCAGTATGGAGCTCTTTGGCATCCCAACGTACGTCTCGGTGCCTATCAGCGCTCTAATGGTGTGGCTCTTAACCGTTGGTGGATCGTACCGTCGTATTGAGAAAATTCTGCTAGCAATTAGCTGCATTTTTGTCACGTACGTAGTGGCTGGCGTGCTTGCTAACCCTAACTGGGGAGAAGCCCTACGCGTCACCATTATTCCGCAGCCTTCCGCCGACCCATCCTACATTTCGCTCTTGGTTGCAAACATTGGTACCACCATCAGCCCTTATATGATCTTCTTGGTTGCATCAAATGTTGTTGAGAAGAACCTTGATACCAGCGATATTCCTGCGCAGCGTGCAGACAATGTTGCCGGCGCAGTCCTGGCTGAGGTCATTACCTGGTTTATCATGCTGACCACAGGAGCCGTGCTCTTCCCTCGCGGCATCTCGGTTGACTCCGCCGCCGATGCTGCCCGCGCCCTTGAGCCACTTGCCGGTCAATATGCAAGCACGCTCTTTGCGCTGGGTATGGTTGGCGCGTCCTTCCTTGCAGCATGCGTTTTACCAGGCATTACCGCAAGCGCAATCTGCGAGGCATTTGGTTGGGAGCGCGGAGCCGACCGTAGCTGGCAGGAGGCCCCTGTCTACCACGGCATTATTACAACCGTCCTGGTCATTTCTGCGCTGGTTGTTTTGATTCCAGGCATGAGCCTCTTTGGCATCATGATGGCTGCCCAGGTCATCAACGGTATTCTGCTGCCGATTCTGCTTGTCTTTATGGTTATCATTGCAGCCGACAAACACATCATGGGCAAGTACGCCAACGGCCGCATCTGGAACGCGCTGACCTGGTTTACCATCATCACCGTCATCATCCTGACCATTGTGATGTTCATTCTGCAGGCCATGGGCTTGTAGCACTTGTAGTTCCACTGGCACGTGAGCTCCATGCATTGGCGGGTAACGTGTAATCGCAGCACAAACAGGGCGAGAAGATCGGTCTTCTCGCCCTTCGTTTTATGCGTTTATCTGCTACTTATTACTTGCTTGCCTTATCAAACTCATCCTTGAAGTCAGAGAACATCTTGCCCATGCGGCCAAGCTGCATGCCAAAGCCCTTGGCCGCCTTGTTAGCGGTGGTCTGTGCTGACGATTTGCTTGCGGGCTTGGCTTCGGACTTACTAGCAGCGACTTTGTCTGCAGCAGCTTTGTCCGCGGCAGCCTGCTCCTCTGGAGATGGCTTCTCGAGGCGAACATCCCCTGCAGCAACGGGAGCTGGACGCTCGGAATCGTCTTCTGCATCGGGCTCGGTGGCATCTTCGATGGCACGCTTTGCCTTGGCCAACGTCTTACCCAGGGCAAACGCGCCCTTCTCGGTAGCCTCTGCAACAGCCTTACCAGCCTTAGCCGTGGCCTCGGAAGCTTTAGCGGCTGCCGCTGCGTAACCCTCGCCCGCCTTTGCAGCTAGACCGCCAGTGAGCTGGGCATCTGCTGCCTCGTCAGAGAGGACCATGGCGCCGTTAGAATAGCCCAGCAACCACTCAGGCTTGATGGCAAACGAACCTACCAGCGCTTCCGATCCAGCGCCATCACCCACAAGAAATGCCGAGACCACACCAGTAACCTGGTCAAACTCAGCGCCACTTACGTAACCTAAGGTTTTACCGCTCTTAGTGCGAGCTTCCATACCATGCCACAAGATGCAGGTATCAAAATCCAAATTCAAGCGCTTGATTGCTGCTTTATCGACGTTATTCTCGGGATCTTTAACGCAAAGCCCCTGCTCAATGGTCTCCAGAGACTCCAGCGTGACAAACGCGTCATCCTGCTTAATCATGCCAGCAATATCGGGCTTCTGAACCATCACGCCTACCACCTGCGAGGACTGACTCTGTTTGAAGGGTGCAAAAACCACGTTGTGGATTTTTCCTAACTTGGAAAACCGCTCTTCTCCCGCGTGCTTGCCCTTTGTAGCAGGCTTTTTGGGGAGAAGGACTTTTGCGCCAAGAAGCTCGGTTGTTTTCACGTGAAACCTCTCTATAAAAAACGGGACGTCATAAGGCGTCCCGTCACATTGCTTGTAAGTGAGGCTTATGCCTCCTGATAGCCCTCGCCAGCGTTCTCCTGCTCGTGGGACTCAACGTTCTCGATGCGAACAGCCTGAGCCTCAGCGGTTGTGGCGGTTGGCTCTGGAACAACAAAGGAGTCTGCAACAACATCAGCAGCATCTGCGACAGTGTTAGAAGCAGAGGTCACAGCGTCAGAAAGTGACTCACGGAGCTGATCCATGCGCTCGCGAGCAAGATCAACCTTTGCGCGGAGCTCGTCGGTCTTTGCGTCAACAGTAGGCTTGACCTCGTCAATCTTAGTGCTCACAACCTTAGATGTGCGCTCATAAGAATCAAGTGCGGAATCCCATGCATCGTTGACAGCATCTGCAGCCAAAGCGCGAGTCTCCTCGCCGGAGCGTGGAGCCAGGAAAAGGCCAGCTACAGCGCCAGCAGCAGCACCAAAAATAGCGCCTAGAAAGAAACCAGCAGACTTCTTGCTCATAAGTACCTCCTGTTAAACAGCAAAACGCTGTACGTAATCATACCGCAATAAGGGCGTTTATCGAACGGGCTTTGGACGAGGAACGTTAATCATGTTCCAGTCGTCTGGGACGTCAGTGACCTCGGAGTCGTCCGTAGCGTCCTCAGCAGCTGTTGCCTCGGCGAGCTCGTCGGCGGGTACCTCGGCGGCGTCGGCTGCGGGCTCGGCGTCGGCAGCGGGCACGACCGCGTCCTCGTCGGCTGCGTCAATACCTGCGACCTCGGCGTTGTTCTCCTCAGCGTCTGCAACCTCAGCCTCAACTGCATCAGCAGCAGCTGCATCAGCGACGTCCTCGGAGGAGTTGTCGGCGGCGTAATCCTCAGCTTCTACGCTCTCTGCCTGGGGTGCAGCGTCCGCCTCAGGTTTTGCGGAGTCTGCGAGCTCATCGGTCTTCTCGCCGTCAAGGCTCTGGATGAGCGCAACGAGGCCAGAGACGATTGCATTGATGTCTGGGTCGGCGTCCTCCTGGTTGCCATATGCCCAGTTAAGAAGCCATACGGCACTGGAGAGCGAGGCTGCAACCAGCACGTCATCTGGACATGCAAGGATGATCTCGTAGAGGCCGCGACGGGAATCTACCAGGGAAGTCTTACCGGAAGCAACGTCTCCCGCGAGGTTGGTCAGGGCCAGGAGCTCCACGGTTACGTGCTCAAGCAGGTGCGCAACCTCGGTATCTTCTGCGACAAGGCCAAAACGAGCGTCGGCATCGCCCAGGCACAGGTGCTCAGAGAGGCCCGGAAGAAGCTCAAGCAAACGTTTGGTTGCCTCAGGATTTTCTGAGGTCAAACGTGGCGCCTTGGCCGAAAGCTCAACGGTAGCGGTCAAGTTTTTAGGTCCTACCACGACTTTTTTGATAGAAATCAACTGCGCCATTTCAACCTCTTTCTATTGGTCCACTCTATTGTAATCATTCTTTTAGTTATTCATTTTCTGATGTGTCAGAGTTTTTGCCGGCTGGCTCAGATTCACCGTCTACCTGTGGTTCTGGGGCAATTACGCGCAACAAAGAAAGACGGCGACGACGCATCGACTGCACGCGGAACACGTAGCCATCCTTCTCAAACACCTCACCCGGACGAGGCAGATGACCAGCTAAATCCAGCACAAAGCCAGCGATAGTCTCATATTCCTCGGACTCCCCTACCGGCCATCCAAGTTCATCCGCATCATTGAGCGAGAAACGACCATCTACCAGCCATTCTCTATCAGAGAGCTGCGTCAGGTACTTGTTGTCCGGGTCAAACTCATCCTCAATCTCGCCGACAATCTCCTCGACGATGTCCTCAACGGTAATGACACCCGCAGTTCCGCCGTACTCGTCAACAACAATGACCATCTGGTCGCGGCTTGTCTGCATCTCAGTAAGCAGCGGAATGATGTCTTTGGTATCGGGTACGTAGTCAGCAGAACGCACGAAGCGCGCGATCTTCTCGTCACTATCGTGCTGGTCAAGCGCTGGCTCCAACAAATCTTTGATGTGAGCGATGCCCACGATGCGGTCGATATTCTCGTGGTAGATAGGGATACGCGAGAAGCCCGTCTGGCGCATGACGCGCAGGACCTCGGCGATAGTTGCGGTGTCTTCCATGGCGGTCATATCAACGCGCGGGACCATTACCTCACGGACAACGGTGTCGCCCATCTCGATGACCTCGTGGATCATGGATTTTTCTTCTTCAGAGAGGTCCTCGGAATCCTTGACAATGTAGCGGAGCTCTTCCTCGGTGACCTCTTGATGGTCGTTGGTGGTGTCAATGCCCATAAGCGTGGTAACCGCATCTGCCGAGGCAGACGTAATGAACACGAGCGGACGCACAATCTGCATGAATGCCGTCATGGGGCCGACAACTGCTTTGGCAACTGCCTCGGAGTTTGCTAGGCCGATGCTCTTTGGAACCAGCTCGCCGATGACCACGGAAAAGAACGAAACAATCAGCGTAATAGCCACGACAGCTAAAGGAAGCGCCAGGTCAGCGTGGACACCAATGCTAATGAGCCAAGTGCCAAATGGCTCAGAAAGGCTTGTTGCAGCAAATGCTGAGGAAGCAAAGCCTACCAGGGTAATTGCAACCTGGATTGTTGCAAGAAAATATCCGCGATCAGTGGCAATGTCAATGACAGCAAGGGCTCTTGGATCGCCTTCATCCACGTCCGCCTCAAGTGCCGCGCGACGAGAGCTAACAATGGCCATCTCAGCCGCAGAAAAGAAGCCGTTTACCAGGGTAAGCAGCAGAGTTATTCCAATACTTAACGCAATGTCCATCGAATGTATGGGCACCTACCTCTTCGAAGTTACTTTTTTGTACAGACCATTGTACTCTAACGCGCTCTACCTTGTGGTCTGCAGGAATTTGACACAGTCTCGCCATGAAACGTCAGGCGCGAGACGCGATGGCGCGGACGTCTCCGCGAGATGATGGCGTCAACTAAGCGCGAGTTACACGGCGCGGATGACGGAAACGCAGCGTGATGACGCCAACTATACGAGCAGCACGCTTTTCCCGCGATGCGAATCACTTTTCTGCGGTTTTGCCCGCCATTTTAATGTCATGCTTCTCTATTTTTCCGCGCTAATTCTGACTAACAAGCAGTTCCCAATATTTGATGCAGAATTTTGAATAACTTGTCCAATTAATTCATTTCCGTGAATACGTAATTTTCACGCCTAAAATTATGTGCCGAAAAAGGTAAAAAATGCGTTTAGTTGGAAATGAAAGTTAAAGATTTGCCAAAATAACTCCAACTAAGACGATTTTTTACCGCACTGAAAATTTTTATCAGGGAAAACGTTAGTTACGTCTCAAAAAGTGGTGTATGGCTATTTCCTTACTACCTTCTAGCCTACA
>CAUTUQ010000012.1:0-29377 GCA_963542025.1 uncultured Atopobium sp.
AAAGACGTTACCTGGACTAAGCCAGAGGGTGGTTTGTTCCTGTGGGTAACCTTCCCGCCATACCTCAACACTGAGCAGTTGCTTCCTCGTGCAATTGAAGAGGGAGTTGCCTTTGTACCAGGTGTTTATTGCTATCCTGACCAGCGTATTAGTTCAAGTATGCGCCTATGCTACTCATTTGAGACGCCAGAGCGCATCCACGAGGCAATCCGCAGGCTGTCTTTGTGCGTCCAAGATCGCATGGCGCTGTATCGCGCATTCCTAGAGGCGGGCGCTCTTCCTGAGTCTTCTCATTCTGAATCTCAATCCTCTGCAAGGGAGTGTTAAGTATGGCTACAAAAGTTGCTGTCATTATGGGTGGAGCCTCATTTGAGAGGAACTTCTCGCTCAAAAGCGGAGCTCTTGTTTCTGAGGCCTTGGAGAAGCGTGGGTATGAGGTATTGCCACTTGATGCTGATGCTCACCTGGTGGACACTCTTCGTGCCGAGAAACCCGATGTTGCCTTTGTGTGTCTTCACGGCGCGGGCGGAGAAGATGGTGCAGTACCTGCGCTTTTGGAGTTCCTCAAGATTCCGTATGTGGGCTCAAGGCCTGCATCTTGTAGGGCAGCCTGGAACAAAGCTGACATGCCATTTATTGTGCGCCAGGCCTGGTCAAAGGAGGAGTCCGAGGTCATCTGGCCTCCTCAGATTGTGCTGACCGCCAGTGCGTTTAAAGATCTTGGAGCCGCAGCTGCTCTAGATCTGGTTCCCGAGCGCCTTGGTGGCGGCGTCGGTTTCCCTCTAGCGGTCAAGCCTGTTCATGGCGGTTCTGCTATGGGCCTTTCTAAGGTTGATAGTGCTGACCAGCTTGGACCAGCACTTCTCGGCGCACTTGGTTTTGACGACTCCGTCATTATCCAGCAGTGGGTTGATGGCGTTGAAGTAAGCGTTACCGTGCTCTCTGACGCAGATGGCGAGAAAACCCTGCCACCAGTAGAGATTTCAGTGACCAAGGGTATTTACGACACGGATGCTCGTCTTGATCCAGAGCGTATTCAGCACTTCTGCCCAGTTCGTCCTGAGTCTTTGGCAGCACTTGGCGCAGATCCAGCCGCTGCTCGTGAGGCTCTTGAGCGCGCAGCTCTTGAGGTGTACACCGCTTATGGCTGCAGAGATCTTGCTCGTATTGATTTTATTTGGGATGGACATCACGTTATGGTCATGGGTCTTAAGACATTCCCAGGACTTACCGAGACCTCCCTTGTTCCAATGGCTATTGAAGCTGCAGGATACGCTGTTGAAGACGTTCTTGCGCAACTTGTTGAGGGTGCGCTTAAGCGCGGCAACTAGGGGGTTTTATGGAATACGTATTGGGCATTGATGTTGGTGGCACCACTATCAAACTGGGACTCTTCTCTGCAGAGGGAGAGCTACTTTCTGAGCAGAAGGTCAAGACGCCCGCACTTGATAACGAGGGCGGTTATCAGACGGTAACCGATGCTATTAAGCTGATTGTTCATGGCCAAAAAGCAAGTCGCAACGATGTTATTGCGTGTGGTTTGGATATTCCAGGTCCTGTTGCAGATGACGGAACCGTTGGTCTTCTCGCCAATGTAGACATTGATCCTGAGGGATTGGTGCAGGCAATCAATATGTGCCTACCAAACGCAACCATTGCGTTTGTCAACGATGCTAACGCCGCTGCTCTGGGCGAAGCGTGGGCTGGCGTTGCCGTGGGTGTGCCGTCGTTTGTGCTGATTGCGCTGGGCACCGGCGTTGGTGCAGGTGTTGTTGTAGACGGCAAGCTTGCTGCAGGTGCTTTTGGCGCGGGCGGTGAGATTGGTCACATCATTGTTGAGCCAGAAGAGACGTTGACCTGCGGTTGTGGTCGCCACGGTTGCCTGGAGCAGTATGCTTCTGCTAAGGGTGTTGTCCGCCTGTACCTGGAGGAATGCGCTTCCCGAGGCGTTGTTCCTGTGAACATTGAGCACGAGACCGATACGGTGTCCGTGTTTAGGGCTCACGCTCAGGGCGACGAATGCGCAACCCTTGCTATCCATAAGATGTGCCACTACCTGGGTCTTGCTATGGCGCAGGTTTCGTGTGTGGTTGATCCTGCTATGTTTTTGATTGGCGGTGGCGTTGCGGGCTCGTTTGCCACATTTGCTACTGAGCTTCGCGAGAGCTTTGAGCAGTATGCTCTGCCAGTAAGTAAGGGTGCTCGTATTGAGGCTGCGAGCTTGGGCAATCAGGCTGCAATGTATGGTTGCGCATATGAGGCGCTGCGTCTGAGAAAAGAACGCTTTGGCCAGGAGAACGCAGAGTAGGTGCGTGCACTCTGCGACTGAAGTGTGCATTCTTGGCGATGGTACGCTCTTGAAGAGTGCGGCCTACGATTGAGATTTGCGTTTCTCGCGAGCCGTAACGCTTTTGCGCAAAACATAACTTGCTAACTGATTTTTTACGTAAGAGTATGGTCATTTAAGCTGCTCAGTGCTAACATTGAGCAGCTTTTTTGGTTGTGTTTGGAACAATTCCGAGCACTAGGATGAAAGGGGAGTGCTGTGGCTGACGAGTCAAAGTATGACATCGTTGCTGCTACTGGTTGCCCAACCGGTATTGCGCACACCTTTATGGCTAAGGAGGCCCTGGAGAAGGCCGCCGCAGCTAAAGGTCTTACCATTAAGGTTGAGACGCACGGCCAGGTCGGTGTAGAGAACGAGCTCACCGCAGCTGAGATTAGGAACGCCAAGGCAGTAGTTGTTGCTGCCGATAAGGACGTTCAGGCTGAGCGTTTTGCCGGAAAACCAATGGTAAATGTTGGTGTTACTGCCGCTATTAAGGATGCAGAGGGTCTTATCGACCGCGCTCTTGTTGCTCAGCCTGAGGGCGAGCTTGCAGAGGCAGATGACGCTCCAGTCTCAAGCACCATTGAGAAGGAATCTGTAGGCCACATTATCTACAAGCACCTCATGAACGGCGTTAGCCACATGCTGGTCTTTGTTGTTGCTGGTGGTGTTCTAACTGCAGTTTCATTCCTCTGGGGTATCACTTCCTTCAGCTCCACTCAACCTGACTACAACAGCTTTGCTGCAATGCTCAAGATTATCGGCGGCATTGCAATGGGCCTTATGGTTCCAGTTCTTTCTGCTTACATTGCTGAGTCTATCGGTAAGCGTCCTGCTCTGGTTCCTGGTTTTGTTGCAGGTATGATTGCTATCCAGGGTCTTCCAATTAACCCTAACACTGGCATGATTGATGCTGGTGGCGCTGGCGTTGGTTTTGGCTTCCTGGGCGGCATCGTCGGCGGCTTCCTTGCCGGTTATGTCATCGTTGGTCTTGAGAAGCTCCTTGCTGGTCTTCCAAAGAACCTTGACGGCCTGAAGGCAATCTTCCTGTATCCTCTGCTTTCCACCACCATTGTTGGCCTGGTTATGCTGGGTATTTCTGGTCCTATGGCTGCAATCAACACCGGCATGATGAACTTCCTGCGCGGTCTGTCTGCTTCTGGTCCAATTGTCCTTGGTCTTGCAATTGGTTGCATGGCCGCATTTGACATGGGCGGCCCAGTCAACAAGGCAGCTTACGTTACCGGTACTGCACTTCTGACCGAGGCTCTTGCTGCTGGTGTTGGTACCCCAACCTATGAGTTTGGTACTAACTTCATGGCTGCAGTTTCTGCTGCTTGTATTGTTCCTCCACTGATCACCACCTTTGCTGTTGTTGTTGGTAAGAAATACTTCACCAAGTCCGACTTCAACGCTGGTCTGGTCAACTTCGTTCTTGGCTGCACCCACATTACCGAGGGCGCAATTCCATTCATGACCAAGAACATTTGGCCTGTCATGCCTATCATGATGATCGGTTCTTCCATCGGCTCCATCCTGACTCTGCTCTTTGGTGTTCACGATCCAGCACCTCACGGCGGCTTCCTGGTTCTTCCAGTTGTTGATGGCGGCCTCAAGTGGGTTCTCGCCATTCTCATTGGCGCTGTTGTTGGCGGCATTCTCTTTGTTGCTTTCAAGGCATACGAGTACCGCAAGAACGGCAACAAGCTGGTCGAGGACTAAGCTTTACGCTTAACACGCTCTAAGCAATGCCGAGAATTCACTTCATGACCAGGTATATGCTTAGATAATCGAAGTAAAATATGGACTCGGCGATTACGCCGGGTCCATATTTGTTTCAGAGGGAGCTTTGATGATTTACACACTTACCACTAATCCCGCCATCGACATGAACGTCAACTCGGGAGTTCCTTCATATACGCACGTCAACCGCACAACCGACGCTGTTTACACGCCAAACGGCAAGGGCTTGAACGTCTCGTTTACGCTTGCTCACTACGGCGTTGATTCCACTATCCTGGGCTTTTTTGGTGACTTTTCGGGCAACTACATTGTTGAAGAGGCATCCAAGGTTTGCCCGGTTAAGCCCGTGTGGATTGACGGCATCACCCGCGTAAACATCTTTGTTACCACGCCGGAAGGCGAGCTCAAGTTCCCTAATGCGGGCGCTCCCGTTGTTCGCTCCAAACAGGATGAGATGCTTGAGCTGCTGCGCAATGCTCCCGACCTGGACGTGCTGGTGGTTTCTGGTTCGCTTTCCCCTGAGATGGATCCAACTTTCTACGACGAGCTCTTTGACCTTTGCCATGAGCGTGGCGCTGAGCTGGTCCTGGATATTTCTCATAAACACCTCGCAGAACTTGTCGAGAAAAAACCACTGCTCATTAAGCCAAACGACGAAGAAGTGGCAGAGATTTTTGGTGTCGACGTCCATAACGAGGCCGACGTTCTTCTCGCTCTCCACAAGATTCACGAGCGCGGCGCAAAGAACATCCTGCTCACGCTTGGCGGCGAGGGCGCGTACTTCTTCAACGGCGAGCACGTCTGGCACGCAAACGCTGCGCAGGTAGAGGTGCTTTCGACGGCCTGTGCGGGCGATTCTACGCTTGCGAGCTTCATGTCTATTTGGCTCGACGACCCGTCGGCTATCGAGAAAGCTCTGACGCGCGCGATGGCTACCGGCGGAAACGTTGCGATGAGCGCTGGTTTGGGCGACTTTGCCCTGGTCGAGAAGATTGCGGAGTCCATCCACGTTGAGCTGGTGGAGTAGGAGCGGAGGTGCTGCGTGGAGGTGCGCGGGAGTGGCGAGCCGACGGGTTTCTCGGCGTATGGCGTGCACAAGTCTCCATATCTGCAAAATAAGTCTTTTCTCGCTTCTTGATTTCGTGTAACGTATAAGGGCTAATGTGATAATTAGGTTTTCAAACCTCTAAAGAAGGAGAGTGCAATGTCCGGACACTCTAAGTGGGCCACAACCAAGCACAAGAAAGCAGCTATCGACGCTAAGCGCTCCTCGCTGTTCTCTAAGCTTTCCCGCAACATCACTGTTGCAGCAAAGATGGGTGGCGACCCAAATCCGGACAACAACGCTAGCTTGTCTGCCGCTGTTGCCCGTGCACGCATGGTTTCCATGCCTAACGCAAAGATTCAGGCCGCTATCGATAAGGCATTTGGCGCTGGTGCTGATGCTGCCATTTACGAGGAGATCGTTTACGAGGGATACGGTCCTGCAGGTGTTGCAGTTTACGTTGACTGCCTGACCGACAACAAGAACCGTACCGCAGCAGACGTTCGTTCCGCATTTACCCACTCCGGCGGCAACCTTGGTACTGCTGGTTCCGTTGCGTTCCAGTTTGAGCGCAAGGGTTCCATCGCAGTTGACAAGGTTATTGTCTCTGAGGAGAAGAAGGTTGCTGACCGCGAGAACGCTGTCGATGAGGACGAGTTCATGATGGCAGTAGCTGAGGCTGGCGGAAACGATTACGAGGACGCTGGCGATCAGTGGATTGTTTGGACTGCATACGACAAGATGCAGGATGTCCAGAAGGGCCTCGAGGCTCAGGGCATTGAGGTTAAGGGTTCCGAGCTCACCATGGTTCCAACCACTCCAACTGACGTTTCTGTTTCTGATGCGAAGAAGGTTCAGCGTCTTATCGATAAGCTCGACGAGCTCGATGACGTTCAGAACGTTTACAGCACCATGAACATCACCGACGAGATTGCTGCTGCTCTCGAGGAGGAGTAAGCTCTCTGGTTCGCGCCGCGCGCGCCACGAGCGCGACGCCCGGTGCGCGACACGCGACGCCCGGTGCGCGACACGCGACGCCCGGTGCGCGATGCACGGTGCGCGACGAACGCGACGAGCGCGACAAAACTGCACTACAAAGCCCCGCTTACTAGCGGGGCTTTTTGTTTGGGTGACGATAAAGCTGTCAGAACACACCTGTGTCGGATAATCTGCACGTTTTTAGAAGGCCGACCACAGCAAAGTAAGATAATCTGTATATACAGAGCCAAAAACATAACTTACAGCCCTAAAAAACACAGTAAATGATGATAATCTGCGTAAAATGAGACTTTTGAGGGGTGTTTTTGCAGATTAAGTGACTTTGCTGTGTTTTCAAAATGCCAAAAATAGGGTCTTAAAAAATTTATGCATACAGATGAATTCATCCTCATGAATATTCATGAGGATGAATATTTTCGAATCTTGGTAGTTAAACTTTTGATATGCGATTTGCTAAACGAGAAAACTAACAGCTCCGACAGCCCCAACAGCCGAAAGCCAACTACCGCTGCAGCAATCCTACAGGCTTACGCGCACAACCTTGCGAACACCAGCGGCTTCGAGGGCTGCTACCTGCGAAATCGATGCGGATTCGTCCGTCATCAGCACGTCGATATCGGACGGTGATCCGTACTGGAAGCTGGAGTTAACTCCCAGCTTGCTCGAGTCGGCTAGGACAATATGCTGTTCAGAGTGCTTAAGCATCAGCGAGTTCACACGCATCTCGTTTGAAACCAGCGTAGTGAGGCCGCGCTCAGCAGAAATTCCCGAGCATCCCAGGATGCACTTCGCGGCGCGAATCTGGTTGATCGAAGCAAGTGCAAAATCGCCGGTCATAGACTTCTTAGCTGGGCGAACTTCTCCGCCCGTAACCAAAACGGTCATTGATGGGGGATAGTCAGCCGCCAGCACGCTACCGTTATTGGTAACCACAGTGATGTTCTCGGCGGTGATGAATTCCAGGACTTTAATAGCTGTTGAGCTGGTGTTAATGAAGACCGTGTCGCCATCTTTGATGAGTTTAGCTGCGGCTTGGGCAAGCTTGAACTTCGCGGTGACCTGGTTAGAGCTGAGTCCCGTAGAGAGTGGGTCAAGCAGCGTGGCCATGCCATAGCTTCGCGAAATGAGACCCTGAGCTTCAAGTTCATCGAGGTCGCGGCGAATGGTAAGCGAAGAAACTTCAAACCTATCGGCAAGATCGCTGACGGAAACCTGGCGGTATTGTTCAAGAAGACTCATGATCGAGCTTCTACGTGATGCTACAAATGAACGACTTGTGGCCATGAATCCCCCAATAGAACTCAAACTGCTGATAAACCTACAAAAATAGTTGCAAACTTTTCAAGTAACACGCCTGGCGAGAAACCCGACTACTTGCAAATAGTTCGCGAGAAGATCGAAAAAAGCTCTCGAGAAGTACGTGCAAAAGAACAGCTTTCTGTGACATGATGACGCTATTTCCACAGTTAAAGGCCTTATATTTCAGGACATTATATAAGTCATTTAACTAACTCGATTCCGTGAAAAACATCGTACAAATTGATAGCACCTTTTGAACGGTCTCTGAACAATTGTGTAGATGCATTTCAACGAATCTCAGTGTATCTTACCTTATCCTATGAACGTTTTGAATACTTAAACGGATATTATTTAACGGTCAACGGTTTTTATGACGTAAATCTCTAAAGTGAGCATAGATAAGTATTGCTTAACTTCCAACTTTAGCTATACTAACATTATCGATTCGATTGGTAAAACGTTCTAAACGTTCAACAAATAGGGAAATTTGTTATACGGCAAGTCAAATGTCATATAAATTATTTATCTAATTGTTGAAGCGTTCAGAAGATTCAAGTTTTTGTCATTAAGCGATGTGTTCTTGTGTGGTCTTGCTATAGTCCAACACAAGGAAAGATTCACAGTAGCTACTGGAGAGGAGTGAATCGCATGTTACTTCGCGATATTTACGAGCAGAACCATTATGCATTCGTAAAGACCCCTATGACGTGGGAAGAGTCTATTAGAGAGTGCTGCAAACCACTGGAGGCTGACGGAACAGTCAATCCAGAGTATGCAGACGACATTATCGAGTGCGTAAAGAAGTACGGTCCTTACATTGTTATCGTTCCAAACGTTGCAATGCCACACTCTACTGCTCGCATTGGCTCTAATGGCAAGACTGCTATTGGATTTATGCACTCCGATGTTCCTGTTAACTTCGAGGATGGCGACGATGAGAAGCAGGTCAAGACCTTCTTTACTCTGAGCGCAACCGATCAGGAAGCACACCTTAAGAATATGCAGATGCTCGTTCAGGTCCTTATGAATGAAGAGGTCCTTGAGCGTCTGAAGAATATTCAGTCTCCAGAAGAGCTCTTGGAGATCGACAAGCTTATCTCCGAGTAAGCTCGTTTTCTCGCGCGTCGTTTAGGCGCGCTCGCGTGTCATTCGCGTTTGCGCTCGTTCGCGCCCGCTCGCGCTCTTGCGCCCGTCTGTGCGCGCTTTTGTGCCCATCTGGGCAGGTTATTGAGGATTTCCTTTTGTAGTGTGGGCTGCAGAAGGTACGTATGTAGGACCCTTTGAAAGGGGTATCAATGGATATTGTTCTTGGTATTTGGAAATGGTTTGCGAGCAACTTCTTGACTCAGCCAGCCTATTTCATCGGTTTGATTGTTGCTATCGGCTACATTCTTCTTAAGAAGAAGTGGTACGACGTACTCGCTGGCTTCCTTAAGGCAGTCATTGGTTATCAGATCCTCCTGGTTGGTTCCGGCGGCCTGGTAACTGCATTCCGTCCAGTTCTTGTTGGACTTCAGGCTCGCTTCAACCTTTCTGCAATGGTCATTGACCCATACTTTGGCCAGAACGCAGTACAGGCAGGCATGGAGGCATCTAACGCTCCTGAGTTTATCGCAGGTCGTTCCTTCTCCTCCGTTATGCTTCTTCTGCTCTTTGCTTTCATTCTGAACATTGTTCTGGTTGCTTTTAAGAAGCAGACTAAGCTTCGCGCAATCTTTACTACTGGTCACGTTCAGGTTCAGCAGGCAGCAACTGCATTTTGGCTTATCCTCTTCTGCTTCCCACAGCTTAACGACGTTACCATCCTTGCAGTTATGACCGTTCTCCTTGGCCTTTACTGGGCAGTTGGCTCCAACCTTTGTATTGGACCTACCCAGGACCTCACTGATGGCGCTGGTCTCACCATTGCTCACCAGCAGATGTTTGGTGTTTACTGCGCATCCAAGGCTTCCGAGTGGCTCTCCAAGCACTCCAAGAAGGAGTCCAAGCGCATCGAGGACATTGAGCTCCCAGGCTTCCTGAAGATCTTCAACGAGAACCTCGTTGCAACTGCAATTCTTATGACAGCATTCTTTGGCGTTATCCTTGCTGTTCTTGGTCAGGACTTCCTGCTTGAGAACAAGTTTATGAAGCCAGGTCAGGATTTCTTCTTCTACATCATGACCACTTCCTTCCAGTTTGCTGTTTACCTTTCCATCCTGCAGCTTGGTGTTCGTACCTTCGTTACTGAGCTCACCAACTCCTTCCAGGGTATTTCTAACAAGCTCCTCAAGGGTTCTGTCCCAGGCGTTGACTGCGCTGTTACCTACGGCTTTGGTTCTCCAAACGCTGTTACCCTTGGATTCCTCATGGGTGCAGCTGGCCAGTTCCTGGCAATCGCAGCTCTGCTGCTTCTGAAGTCCCCAGTTATTGTTATCGCAGGCTTTGTCCCACTGTTCTTCGATAACGCTACTATCGGCGTTTATGCAAACAACAAGGGTGGCCTCCGCGCAGTTCTTATCATGCCTTTCATCTCTGGTCTTCTCCAGGTCTTTGGTTCAGCTCTTATCGCTGGCTGGGTTGGCATGGCTGCATACGGTGGATACCTTGGCATGTGGGACTGGGCAGTTGTCTGGCCAATCATGACCGGCCTCATGAAGTTCCTGTCCTATGCAGGTCTCGCAATTGTTGTCATTGCTCTTATCGCAATCCCACAGCTCCAGTACCGTGCAAACAAAGACACGTACTTCATGGAGGTTGAGGATTACCAGAAGTGCAAGGAAATCCGTGCACAGAAGGCCGCCGCAGCTAGTGCGGAAAGCAAGTAGCCCTCTTTCTTCCTACCCTGAGCAGACCCCCATCTGCTCAGGGTTATTAGTAATACTCGGCACATTGTTTGATGCAGTATTTGCTTTAAATGCGAGCAGCATGGCGCCCAAATGGGTACATACACAATGTGTCCGTAATCAGTTTGTTTGATCGAAGGAGTCAACATGAACGCAAAGATTTTGGTCGCATGTGCTAACGGCGCAGGTACCTCCCTGATGATGAAGATGACCGCTGAGCGCGTCACTCAGAAGCTCAACATGGGCGTCGACAAGATTCACCACTGCGCACTGTCTGAGGGCGTAAGCTCTGCTCGTCAGTACGACATTGTTTTTGCACCTCTTAACTTCCTGAACATGTACGACGATGCTGCTAAGGCTGGCGTCACCGTCATTGGTCTGCGCAACGTTCTTTCTGACGCAGAGATGGAAGAGAAGCTCAAGGAAACCGGCGCTGCAGAGAAGTTTTCCGCATAGTTTAGGTTTCTAAAGAATCGAGCACTTTAATGACTTTTGAAAAGAAAATTCTTGCCGAGATGCCTAAGTGCTATGCACTTGGCATGTTTGAGGGAGAAGACACACCAAGCTTCTTAGCTGCTGTCGAGAAGGACGGTCCAATCCGTCGCTTTACGCTTGATGGTGAGCCTCTGGAGACTGTTGCTCCAGGCCCTGGCGGCGTCATGACCATTACTCAGGTTCCTGGCAGGAAAGATCAGTTCCTTGCAACCCGCAAGTTCTTCTCGCCAAACTTTGGTGGAGACGACGCGGCAATTGCGTCCTATACCAAGCAGGCAGACGGTTCTTGGTCTGAGCAGATTCTCTGTGACCTTCCGTATGTTCACCGTTTTGGCATCCTGAAGGCTGCCGACGGTCAACTTTGGGTTCTTGCTTGTTCTATCAAGGGTGGAGCTGAGACTGGCGTCAAGGATGATTGGCGCACTCCAGGTGCTGTTTGGGCTGCTCCTCTGAGCGATAACCTTGAGCAGTACACAGCAGACAACCAGCTTAAGCTGACTTGTGTTGCTAACTATCAGGTTCAGAACCACGGTTTCTGGACTGCACCTGATAAATCGTATGCTTTGATCTCAACCGCCGCAGGCGTGTTTAGATATGTGCCACCAACCACCCCTCAAGGTGCTTGGGAGGTCACCTGCCTTCTGGTCCAGCCAACAAGCGATATTGTTGCTACAGACTTTGACGGCGATGGCAAGCTGGAGATCCTTACCTTCTCCAAGTTCCACGGTGACACGCTGGCAATTTGGCACGAGGGCCAGACTCGCGATCGCTACGAGCAGGTTTGGTGTGACCCACAAAAGCGCAGCTTCCTTCACGCGCTTTGGGCAGCAGACCTTAATGGCGAGAAGTGCGCAGTCATTGGCAACCGCAAAGATGGTCGCGATTTGTTGCTTGTTAGATACGTTGACGGCCAGTACACCGTAGACGTTATCGACCACGACCTCGGACCAGCAAACTGCATGGTGTATAGGAATGACGGCAGCGATTACATTGTTGCTGCATATCGTGAGACAGACCAGCTGGCTCTCTACAAAGTAGTGGAGTAGGGCTGCGTTTTGTAGTGAGCGCTCAGGATGAGCTTCTGAGCATGCAAGCAAAGTCCTGAGCGCCGCTCAATTATCTGCGCATACATCAAAGTACTAGTCCTCTGTTTTATAGAAAGGAGCGCGTAATGGCAGATTTGAAAGACGTCACACGCGACAGTTGGATTATGAGCACCTTCCCTGAGTGGGGAACTTGGCTCAACGAAGAGATTGACAATGCCGTAGTAGAGCCAGGCCAGGTTGAGATGTGGTGGCTCGGCTGCGTTGGTATTTGGTTTAAGACTCCTGGTGGAGCAAACGTTGCTGTTGACTTCTGGGCAGGTAACGGTAAGCGCACCCACGGTGACGGACTCATGAAGCCTGGTCACCAGATGGCAAACATGGCTGGCGTTCGTAAGATGCAGCCAAACCTGCGCAACGTCCCCTTTGTTATTGATCCATTTGCTATCAAGAACCTTGACGCAGTTGTAGTAACTCACATTCACCAGGACCACATGTCCAAGGAGCTTGCAGCTCACGTTGTAAACAACAACATGACTACTACTGACGAGAATGGCAAAGAGATTCCAGTTCCCTTTATTGGTCCTAAGGATGCAGTTGACATTTGGGTTGGCTGGGGCGTTCCACGCGAGCAGTGCATTGTTGTCAAGCCTGGCGACCGTGTCAAGGTTAAGGACATGGAGATCGTTGCATACGATTCCTTTGACCGCACCATCATCGTTACCACTACTGATACTTCTGAGAACCGCCCAGACCTCTGGGGTAAGTGCCCAATGGACATGGACGAGAAGGCAGTTAACTACCTCTTTGTCACCCCTGGTGGAAACATCTATCACTCCGGCGACTCTCACTACTCCATTTACTTTGCTAAGCACGGCAAAGACATTGCTCAGGAGTTTGGCGGCGTAGACGTCTGCTTTGGCGCTTTTGGCTGCAACCCAATTGGTATCCAGGACAAGATGGAAGCAACCGATATGCTCCGCATGGCTGAGGCTCTTCAGTCCAAGGTTGTTATCCCAATTCACCACGATGTTTGGACTAACTTCCAGGCAGACGTCCAGGAGATCAAGGTTCTTTGGGATATGCGTAAGGATCGCCTTGACTACAAGTTCCACCCATTCTTCTGGGAGGTCGGCGGCCACTACACCTATCCACAGGATAAGGACCGCTTTGCTTACCATCACGACCGCGGCTTCCATGATTGCTTCGATCACGAGCCAAACGTCCCATTCCGTAGCGTTCTCTAAGGAGCAGTCTCTATGATGCTTAAAGAGCTTCGTGATGAAGTGTATGAAGCAAACATGGATCTGCCAAAGCATGGCCTGGTAGTTTTCACCTGGGGTAATGCTTCTGGACTTGACCGTGAGCGTGGTCTGTTTGTCATCAAGCCATCGGGCGTTTCCTATGAGGAGCTCAGCCCTGAGAACTTGGTCATCTGCGACTTGGACGGCAATGTTGTTGAAGGCGAGATGAACCCATCTTCCGATACTCCAACTCATGCATGCCTGTATCGTGCATGGGGCGATAAGATCGGCGGAATCGTTCACACTCACTCAACCCACGCTGTTTCTTGGGCACAGGCAGGACGCTCTATTCCTTGCTATGGCACCACACACGCAGACTATTTCTACGGAGATATTCCTTGCGTGCGCAGCCTTACCAAGGACGAGGTAGAAAGCGCCTATGAGCTTGAGACAGGAAACGTTATTGTTGAGGGCTTTGCTAACTTGGACCCCATTGCTGTTCCAGGAACGCTCCTTCACAATCACGGTCCTTTCTCTTGGGGTAAAGACGCAATGGCTGCTGTGTATCACGCAGTAGTTATCGAGGAGGTTGCTAAGATGGCAACACTCACCGAGCTCAATAACCCTAAGGTTCAGGAGGCACCACAGTACCTTCAGGACAAGCACTACCTGCGTAAGCATGGTCCAAATGCCTACTACGGACAGGGTAATCACTAAGCCTGTTCAGTGAGTAGAATCTGTTTCAGTCAGGCGGTCTTGTATAAGGCCGCCTGTTTTTAAAAGGAGAAGATATGTCCAAGTATCAGCTAGGACTTTACGAGAAGGCCACTCCAACTGATCTTTCTTGGGAAGAGCGCCTCAGCGTAGCAGGGGAGTCTGGCTTTGATTATGTTGAGATCTCCGTTGATGAGTCTGACGCTCGTCTTTCTCGCCTTGAGTGGACTGGTGAAGAGCGTGCGGCAGTCCGTCAGGCAATGGTAAACTCTGGCGTTCGTCTGGGTTCTATGTGCCTCTCTGGTCACCGTAAGTATCCTTTTGGCTCCCGCGATCAGGCAACTCGTGAGCGCAGCCTTGAGATTATGCAGAAGGCACTTGACCTTGCAGGCGACCTGGGACTTCACACTATCCAGCTTGCTGGCTATGACGTGTACTACGAGGACGGCGCAGAGGATACGCGCAAGTACTTTGAGGAGAACCTGGCAAAGGCTGTAGAAATGGCTGCTCAGGCGGGCATTGTTATGGGCTTTGAGACCATGGAGACTCCTTTTATGGATACGGTCGAGAAGGCCATGCACTATGTAAGCCTTATCAACAGCCCATATCTTGGTGTGTATCCCGACGCTGGTAACCTTACTAATGCATCGTTTATTTACGGCAATACTGTTGCTGACGACATTGCTCTTGGTGCAGGTCACATCTTTGCAGCTCACCTTAAAGAGACTGTTGCTGGCGCTTATCGCGAGATTCCATTCTCTACAGGCACCACTGACTACGAGGGCGCTCTGTCGCAGCTTGTTCCTCAGGGTGTCAGGCGCTTTGTTGCAGAGATGTGGTACACCGGCAACGAGAACTGGAAGGAAGATCTTGTCTTTGCTTCCACCTACGTTCGCAGCAAAATTGATAAGGCGTTTGAAGGGTAAACGGCCTTTTTGCACTTGTTTTGGGTTTCTCGCCACAGACGGTACATAAGAATCTGTACAATGTGGATGAGCTCTTTCTTAGTACGACGTACGTTTCCAAACTCGTTTAGGTTTGTACAGGAAAGGATTACACATGAAGTTCTTTATTGACACGGCAGATATCGATGAGATTTCTGAGGCCCTTAGCTGGGGCTGCTTAGCAGGTGTTACTACCAACCCATCACTGTATGCAAAGATTGGCGGCAAGCTAGCTGACTTTGAGTCTCATATGGTCAAGATTGCTCAGCTTTGCGAGGGGCTTCCTGTATCTGCTGAATCAACGGCAACAACAACTGAGGGCATGATTGAGGAAGGCCGTCACCTGGCTTCTCTTGCTCCAAACATTGTTGTTAAGCTTCCTATCTGTGCAGAGAGCCTTGCTGCTACTCATCAGCTTGCTTCTGAGGGAATTCGCGTCAACATGACGTTGATCTTCTCGGCACCTCAGGCTCTTCTTGCTGCAAACGCTGGCGCTCGTTATATCTCGCCTTTTGTTGGTCGTTTTGATGACATTGGTGAGGACGGTATTGAGCAGCTGGGAACAGTAGTTTCTTGCATCGAGAACTATGCATGGGATAAAAACGTTGATCACACCGTAGAGATTATTACGGCTTCTGTCCGCACGCCTAACCATGTAACACAGGCAGCTCTGCTTGGTGCTGATATTGCAACCGTTCCATTTGGAGCTCTGAAGAAGTGCCTTAAACACCCTCTGACTGATGCTGGCCTCAAGTCTTTTGAGGCAGACTGGGAAAAAGTTAAGGCTCAGCAATAAAAGTGATTGAAGTACGCCCAGCCTCGGTTGGGCGTACTTGTTTTACGTGCCTGTCCGTGCACGTTTAAGCACCGTTTAGGCACCGTTTAGGTACCAATTTTTGAGAGGATGAGAATGGGAACATCTGCATTACCCGAGCGCAACCTCACTGATGATGAGCTCAAGCTTGCAGCTAATACGCTGAGGCGCGATGTCATCGATATGCTCGAGAAGAGCAAGTCAGGTCATCCCGGCGGCTCTCTCAGTGCGGCAGATATTGTGGCTACACTGTTCTTCTCGGGAGTGATGAAGTACAACCACAACAACCCAGAGGACCACACCGAGGATAGATTCTTCCTGTCCAAGGGTCACGTGGCTCCTGTGCTATATGCTACGTACCACCTGCTTGATTGGCTTCATGACGAGGATATGGTTACCCTCCGTCAGCTTGGCAGTCGTCTGCAGGGTCATCCAGACTGCCACGCATGTCCTGGTATTGAGGTTTGCTCCGGCTCTCTTGGTCAGGGTCTCTCGGTAGCTGCAGGATGCGCTCTAGGACTTTCTATGGACGCTCTGGCAAGCGGCGAGCGCGCCAAGAAGGTATTTGTCCTTCTGGGAGACGGCGAGCTGCAGGAGGGCTCTAACTGGGAGGCATGCATGTTTGCTGCTCACCAGAAGCTGGATAACCTCATTGCCATTGTGGACCTCAACAACTTGCAGATTGATGGTCACGTAACCGACGTGTGCTCTCTTGGCGATATTGACGAGAAGTTCCGTTCTTTTGGCTGGAACGTACTGCGTGTTAACGGTCACGAGGTCACCGAGGTGCGCCAGGCTCTTCTCGCCGCACGAGATGGTCGCGAGGCAGGAAACACGGCTCCTACCGTGGTCATTTGCCAGACCGTCAAGGGCAAGGGTGTCTCGTTTATGGAGGACAAGGCTTCCTGGCACGGAAACGCTCCTTCGGCCGAGCAGGCTGACCTTGCGCGAGAAGAACTTGATGCAGCAAGGGAGCTTCTTTTGATTGATCTTCAGGGTGAAGGTAAGGAGGTTGCCAATGTCTAGAGCAACTCGTGAAGCATATGGTCAGACTCTTGTTGAGCTGGTAAACGAGGGTCACGATATTGTGGCCGTTGACGCAGACCTTGCCGGCTCCACTAAACTTGCCGACCTCCAGAAGGCCTTCCCACAGCGCATGGTTGACGTGGGTATTGCCGAGCAGAACATGGTAGGCGTTGCATCTGGACTGGCACTTACGGGACGCACCGTGTTTACCGGCTCGTTTGCCGTGTTTGCAACCGGTCGCGCTTACGATCAGATTAGAAACACCGTCTGCGATTCCGGTCTTAACGTGAAGATTTGCCCTACGCACGCAGGCATTACGGTAGGAGAGGACGGCGCCACTCACCAGTCCCTTGAGGACATTGGCATGATGCGCGCCCTGCCTCAGATGCGCGTCCTTGTTCCTGCAGATTACAACGCTACCAAGGCAGCGCTCAGACTTGCTGCCGAGGCAGATGGCCCCTTCTACGTGCGCATGGGTCGCCACAAAGTTGCCGATATCTACGACGAGTCCTTCAAGGGCGGTCTGCCTTTTGCAAACGTCCTGCGTGAGGGCACCGATGTTACGATTGCTGCCTGTGGCGTTGAGGTTGCTCAGGCTCTCGCCGCAGCAGATTTGCTGGCAGAGGAGAAGATCTCTGCCGAGGTCATTGACGTGTTCTCCATTAAGCCTCTGGACGAGGAAGTTATTTTGGCATCTGCCGAGAAGACCCGTCATGTAGTAACCGTTGAGGAGCACAACGTGGCAACAGGCCTTGGAGCTGCAGTTGCTGAGCTTCTGGCCGAGCAGCTGCCCACGCCAATGCGTTTTGCTGGTATGCGTACCTTTGGCACGTCCGCTCCTGGCGACGTGCTGCTCTCGCACTTTGGCCTGGACGCCGAGGGCATTGCTGCGCGCGTCAGGGAGTTCTTGCTCTCGTAGTTGCGTGTAACGTCGGTAACGCCGCAGGTCAGCGCCGCGCGCGAGCGCAACGACGGCAACGCCGCAGGTCAGCGCCGCGCGCGGCTCACAGGTTGCGAGCGATTTCAACCCGGTATCTACTTCGTGTGGATACCGGGTTTCTTGTGTGGATGCGCTGCTAGTGGTGCGGGTTTCTCGCCAGGTGGGCGGTGTGAGCTGGCGCGTGCGGGGGCGAGCCTGCTGCGGACAGAAGTGCGCCTAATGCGGACAGGATCGCGCCTGATGCGGACAGGAGTGCGCCTGATTTTCTCGCCATGTCTGAACGATTTGCCGGAAAAGCACATCATATCTGAGCTATTTGCCGGTTTTCTCGCCATGTCTGAGTAAATTTACTCAGACGTGATGCAGCTTTCAGGCTCAAAATTTAGAGCCGAAGCACCTATCTTTCACGCGCCTGATTTCATCAAAGAATCTGTAACTTTTGCCTAAAAATGTAAAAGAATCGGTGGATTTGCCTGATTTTGCAAAAGAATCGGTGGCTCAAATACAGATTCTTTGCACTTTTCAGGCGCGCTTGACGAGAAAGGCGCGCTTGACGAGAAAGGCGCGCTTGACGAGAAGGGCGCGCTTGACGAGAAAGGCGCACTTGGTGAGAGGGACGCGCTTGACGAGAAAGGCGCACTTGACGAGAAAGGTGCGCTTGGCGAGAAAGGCGCGTCTGGCGAGAAACCCGTGCGTACGAGTGTTGGGCTGCGAAGTTTCTGGCCATGAAAAAGGCCTGGCACCGTGTGGTACCAGGTCTTTTGCGATTACATGTTAGCTCGTTGGAGAGCCGGACCATGATAGCTCGCTCTGTGAGCTGCAGCTACGTCAGTCTAAACCGACGTATTAGCCGAGGTGCTTGGTGATGGAAGCAGCTGCTACCTTACCAGCGCCCATTGCCAGAATGACGGTTGCAGCACCAGTTACGATGTCGCCACCAGCCCAGATGCGAGGATCGGAAGTGCGGCCCTCTTCGTCGGCCTCAATGTAGCCCCACTTGTTGAGCTTGATGTCGCCGATCATCTTTGCGAATGGGTTAGCGTTAGTGCCGATTGCAGAAATTGCAACGTCGCAAGGAATGTCCTCGATAGCACCATCGATAGGTACTGGACGACGACGTCCGTCAGCGTCAGGCTCGCCGAGCTCCATCTTCTGGACGCGAACTGCGCAAACTGCGCCGTCCTCCCCAGCGACAAACTCGAGAGGGGAGACGAGAGGAAGAACCTCAACGCCCTCAGCCTTTGCGTGGTGCAGCTCTGCACGACGAGCAGGCATCTCTTCCTCGGTACGACGGTAAGCAATGATTGCACGCTCAGCGCCAAGACGCTTAGCAGTACGGACAGCGTCCATAGCAACGTTGCCGCCACCAAAGACAACGACGTTCTTGCCGTGCTTGGTTGGAGTGTCGTACTCAGGGAACTTGTTAGCCTTCATGAGGTTAACGCGGGTGAGGTACTCGTTTGCAAAGAAGACGTTAGGCAGGTTCTCGCCAGGGATGTTGAGAAGCTTTGGAAGGCCTGCGCCTGTTGCAATGTAGATTGCGTCAAAGCCCTGCTCAAAGAGCTCGTCAGCATCGGTGATACGACCGACAACAGAGTTGTACTCAAACTTAACGCCCAGCTCCTGAAGGCCGTCAATCTCACGCTTAACAACAGCCTTTGGAAGACGGAACTCAGGAATACCGTAGACCAGAACGCCGCCGCCGGTGAAGAATGCCTCAAAGACGGTAACGTCAAAGCCGTTACGAGCAAGCTCGCCAGCGCAAGCAATACCGGAAGGACCGGAGCCTACAACTGCAACCTTCTTGCCGTTCTTTGGAGCGATTGCTGGCTTGGAAGCAAGCTCAGGCTGATCGCCAAGGAAGCGCTCGAGCTGACCAATAGCAACTGGTTCGCTGCGCTTACCCATGATGCAGACGCCCTCGCACTGGTTCTCCTGTGGGCAAACACGGCCACAAACAGCAGGAAGCATGGAGGACTCACGGATGATGTCAAGACCGCGACCAAACTCCTCTGCACGGATAGCCTCGATGAAGCGAGGAATGTTGATGTTTACAGGGCAGCCCTGAACGCACAGTGGATTCTTACAATCCAGGCAGCGGTTTGCCTCTGCAATTGCCATCTCTTTAGTGAAACCCTTGTCGACAGGGCGGAAGTCTTGTGCGCGCTCTGCAGCTGGTTCTTCGTTGTCAGCTGTACGAGGTGCCTTGACGTTTGGAATGTAGCGACCGTTTACCTGTGGCATGCGCACCTCGTCTCCTCGTAAGCCTTGATGGACTGGCCTTCCTCGGTGAGGTAGGCTGCCTGACGTGCGCGAAGGTCATTCCAGTCAACCTTGGTTGCGTCAAAGTCAGGACCGTCAACACAAGCAAACTTGGTCTCGCCGCCAACCTCAACACGGCAGCAACCGCACATACCAGTGCCGTCGACCATGATTGGGTTCAGGGAAGCGATGATAGGTGTGTCGTACTTCTCGGCAGTGAGAGTGGAGAACTTCATCATAGGAACTGGGCCAACGCAGAATACGCGGTCGACCTGCTTGTCCTGCAGAAGACGCTCGAGAGGTGCAGTTACAACGCCCTTCTCGCCAAGAGAACCGTCATCTGTGGTGATGTGGATGTGATCGTCGTCCAGAATGGAACGGAACTGATCCTCAAGCAGCAGCAGCTCCTTGGTACGAGCGCCCATGATTGCGTGGACCTCGCGGCCAGCTGCTACGAGCTGACGAGCAACAGGGAAAGCGATAGCCAGGCCAACGCCGCCGCCGATAACTGCCCATTTGCCCTCGCCCATCTCGGTAGGCTCACCCAGAGGACCAGTGACGTCCTGCAGGAAATCACCAACCTCGTAGGTAGAAAGCATCCTGGTGGTCTTGCCGATTACCATGAAGATAAACTCGACCCAACCCTCCTCAGGATTCCAATCCGCAAAGGTAAATGGAACGCGCTCGCCACACTCATTTGCGCGGACCATCAGGAACTGACCAGCATGTGCATGCTTGGCCATCTGTGGTGCCTCGATGCGGAACTTGAAGACCTTCTCGGAGAACTGAGTCTTTTCGAGGATCTTATACATTCAGCGGTACTCCTCTCCTAACACAACAAAACTGCGAGTGAGTTGACGCGCCGCACTACAGCGTGCCTTCTGGAGAGAAGACAATGCAGGTGACGCATGTATCTCACGCATACGAGGTCTGGGTAACCCCGTATTCGCAAACAACATACCTATTGTACTATTTGCGCATGATTCAAGGCATGAGTAATTCATGAATGAGCATAAATATTTCGTAGAATGTTTTGCCTGCTAGCTGCGGAGGGTGGGCGAGAAGATCGGCGGGGCTACGCAGACGTGCGGACGCGGCGTCGCGCGGACGTGCGGACACGGCGCGGGCGTGCGGTGGCGCCGCGACGGCGTGCGGTGGCGCCGCGATGGCGTGAGGTGGCGCCGCGAGCGCTAGCTGCGGAGGAGTTGCTCCACCTGATCGGCTGCGGTCTGGGCGGTGACCAGGAAGTCTTCCAGGTTGTTTCCCTTGAGCTCGCGCAGAACGTAGTCTGCCACCGGCATCTTTCCAGGAGGGCGGCCGATGCCAAACTGCAGGCGCATGAAATCCCTGGTCTGGAGCTTGTCGGCGATGGAACGCAGTCCATTATGCGAGTTGAGTCCGCCGCCTTCCTTGAAGTTGAGTTGGCCTTCCGCGAGGTCAACTTCGTCATGAATGACCAGGATTTGCGCAGGTTGAAGGTGGTGTGCACGAGCAAGTTTAGAGAGGGGACCACCGCTGGTGTTCATGAAGTCCTGGGGTTTGGCCAGGAGTACATGGCGTTTCTCGCCAGATGCGGTGCCGGGAGCTGCGGGAAGAGTGATCTCTGCGACTTGGCAGCCTGCCTCACTTTTCCAGTACGAGACATTGTGGCGCTCAGCAAGGGCATCGACGACGGCAAAACCGGCATTGTGCCTGGTACGAGCGTACTTCTCGCCAGGATTGCCCAGGCCCGCCACGAGCACAATTTTGTTACCGTGCATCGAATCTCCTTCTGTTTGAGATGTGTACGTTTATGATGGTAAGGGAAAATGACAGGTTCGACCAGCGTGAACTGCGCGTGCGACGCACCGCGGCGGACCGCGGCGCGCAACGGCCAAATGAGGTGCGGAGGCAAGATGAAAAAGATTCTGGTTACCGGATTTGAGCCTTTTGGTGGCGAGAAAATCAACCCAGCTTGGGAGGCCGTGAAGGCGCTTCCCGAGACTGTTGGCGACGCACAGGTGATAAAACTGCACGTACCTGTCGAGTTTGGCGTTGGTGCTCAGAAAGTTATCGACACACTTGAAGCGGAGCGTCCCGAGATTGTGCTTTGCGTGGGCCAAGCGGGTGGAAGAAGCAAGATTACGCCAGAATTTGTGGGTATCAACTGGGCGCATGCGCGTATTCCCGACAACGCGGGTAAGCAGCCGTTCTCGCAGCGCATTATCGACGGTGCTCCCGACGCGTATTTTGCAACGCTGCCGGTAAACGCCATGGTCGCCGCCATGAAACAGGCTGAAATTCCTGCGGCGGTCTCGTATACCGCAGGCACGTACGTGTGCAACGACGTCATGTACCAGGTCCTTCACGCCCTGGCCACGCGATTCCCGGAGACTCGCGGAACGTTTTTGCACGTACCGTTTGCAACAGAGCAGGTCGTCGAGAAGAACGCCGCGGGCGAGAAAGGCGCCGCAGGTGAGAAGAGCGCTGCGGGTGAGAAGGGTCACGCAGCTGGCGAGAAGTTCCGTCCGGTGCCAAGCATGCCGCTGGAGATGATGACTCGCGGTCTGCAGGTTGCGCTGGAAGCGGCGCTTGCAACCGACGTTGACCTCGCGGACTCCGAAAGTGGAACGACCTGCTAGAACGTGTGTCGCTGAGGATGGGTTGCGAGCACACGGGGTTTCTCGCCAAATGCGCCGGCCTTTTGCTGGGTGCGCCTGAAAAGTGCAAAGAATCTGTATTTGAGGCACCGATTCTTTAACAAAATCAGGCAAATCCACAGATTCTTTTACATTCTTAGGCAGAAGTTACAGATTCTTTGAAGAAATCAGGCGTGTGCAAGATAGACCGTTTGCTCAGAATTTTTGAGCCTGAAAACTGCACCATGTCTGAGTAAATTTACTCAGACATGGTGAGAAAAACCGGCAAAATAGCTTAGACTTGGTGCGCTTTTCAGGCAAATCGTTCAGATTTGGCGAGAAAATCAGGCTCGCATCAGACTCGCTCCAAGTTCGTCCCGAGCTCGTCTCAGCTTGCATCGTCCTTCTGGCAAGAAACCCGGTCCACTCCCAGCATTTCCGCACAAGAAACCCGGTATCCACACGAAATGGATACCGGGTTGAAATCGCTTGCTACCAGCGTGCACGCGCGGCTGACCTGCCTGCGGGATTACAGGTTGAAGTCGCCACCGAAGATGTCGGAGACAGGACGGTCGGTGTAGACAGCATAGATTGCCTCGGCAATCTCGTTTGCGATGGTAATCGTCTTGATCTTGGAGCCTTCCTGGTTTGCTGCTGCACAAGGAATTGCGTCGGTAACCACGCACTCCTCGATAGGAGCGTTGTTGAGGCGCTCAATTGCAGGACCAGAGAAGACGCCGTGGGTAGCGCAGACGTAGATGTCGCCCGCACCCATTTCCTTCAGCTTAACAACGGAAGCGCAGAGGGTACCTGCGGTATCAATCATGTCGTCGTTAACAATGCAGGTTTTGCCCTTGATGTCGCCGATGATGCCCATAACAGCACTCTCGTTGTGGCGAGGACGGCTCTTGTGAGCAATAGCAAGGCCACAGTCCAGGTAGTCGGAGAGTTTCTTAGCAGCCTTTGCGCGACCCATATCAGGGGAGACAACAACGGTATTCTCCCAGTCAAATGGCTTGCTCTTAAAGTAATCGCCCAGAAGGTAAAGAGCAGTCAGGTGAGAAACAGGAATGTCAAAGAAGCCCTGAATCTGACCCTGGTGCAGGTCAAGGGTGATAACGCGGTCAACGCCAGCGTTCTCAAGCAAGTTTGCCATCAGACGAGCGGTAATAGGCTCGCGAGCAGCAGCTTTGCGGTCCTGACGAGCATATGCGTAGTGAGGGATAACTACGGTAAAGCTGTTAGCAGATGCGCGCTTTGCAGCGTCAGCAACAATCAGCGTTTCCATAACCAGGTCGTTGACGTTGACACCTGCCAAAGACTGAATGAAGAAGACCTCGTCGCCGCGGACAGACTCGTCAAAGCGAGCGTAGATTTCTCCGTTAGCAAACTTCTCGAGGAGAAGACCTTGTAGCTCTAGGTGAAGAATGTCTGCAACCTTACGAGCCAGTTCAGGGTTACCTGTACCGGTGTAGAGCTTGATATTTCTAGCAACTAACAGTGGTTCACTCAGGTTCTCGAACATCTAGTCCTCTTTCTCAAGCTTGTGACGCCTCTGGGCGGCGTATCCCTCAACAATTTTCTGCTCAGAGCGCTCGAGTGCAAGCGCATCTGCTGGTACATCCTTTGTGATGCACGAACTTGCCCCCACAAGTGCGCCATCACCAATTGAGACGGGTGCCACCATCATGGTATCGGATCCAACAAAGACGTTGTTGCCAATGTTGGTCTTGAACTTGTGGTAACCGTCGTAATTGCACGTAATTGAACCTGCGCCAATATTGACGCCAGAGCCCATGGTTGTGTCACCAATGTAGGAGAGGTGAGGTACCTTAGAGCCTTCACCGATAGTTGAATTTTTGATTTCAACGTGGGTGCCTGCTTTGGCATGAGGCATAAGGTGAGTGCCTGGACGCAAGTAAGCGCGAGGACCGCAGGTAGCAAAGTCGTCTACCTGTGCGTTGATAGCAACAGTCTCATCGACAACAGCGTCGTTGCCAACAATTGTATCGGTCAGACGAGTGTTAGGGCCTACCACGCAATTCTCGCCAATTGAGGTCTTGCCGTAGAGCATGGTCTGAGGGAGAACCTCGGTGTCCATACCAAGTGTGACCTCAGGGCCAATCCAAACGGAGGTTGGGTCCAGCATGGTGACGCCCTGGCTCATCCAGTGCTCATTGATGCGCTCCTGCATGATGCGGGTAGCAACAGCAAGCTCGGAGCGGGAATTGACGCCCAGCGCCTCTTTGTAGTCGTCAACGTGGACGGCAGCAACGGGCTCGCCCTGGCTGACGTAAAGGCCCACCATGTCGGTGATGTAGTACTCGCCCTGCACGTTGTCATTGCCGAGAAGATCGATGTTTGCGGTCAGTCTTCCGCCACAGAAGCAGTACACGCCGACGTTGCATTCACGTTCTTGCTCGCGCTGCTCAGGCGTAGCGTCTTTGTGCTCAATAATGGCAGTTACCTGGCCGTTAGAAGAAATGACGCGACCATATCCGGTTGGATCTGGTGGCGTCATCGTAAGAACGGTACATGCGTTGTGGTGAGCTTTAGTTTCTGCAACAAGGTCCAGAATAGACTGTGCGCGCAACAGAGATGCGTCACCGTTGATAACAACAACGGGTCCCTTGAAGCCACCAAGAGCTTCCTTTACAACCTTGACGGCATGGCCGGTGCCAAGACGTTCTGTCTGAGCAACATATTCAAGGTTGGGGAAGCAAGAAAGTGCAGATTTAACCTCGTCGGCATGGTTACCAACAACCACAATGACACGCTCAGCGCCAGCAGTAATTGCGGCGTTAACGCTCCACCAAACAAGGGGTTTATCTAGTAATTTGTGCACAATCTTAGGGTGGCGGGACTTCATGCGCGTTCCCTCACCTGCAGCGAGGACAATCGCAGTAAGTGGCATACGTAAGCCTCCAAAGTACTTCGTATTACTCGATACGAGTGCGTCCCTACACAAAAGTTGCGTAAAAAATGGCTGGGGTAGTAGGATTCGAACCCACATTCCAGGCACCAAAAACCCGTGTCCTAACCGTTGGACGATACCCCAATGTAATCACTACGTTGGTTTTGTCCGCAACCCTATTAAGTGTATCAGCTTAGCGAGGCAAATGCTCCACAAATTGCATCAAGAACAAGAACTGCTAAAGTCTGCGCGTCTGCGGTAGTAAATGAGCCGTCAACGTTTGTTCCTTCTGGCAGCACAATCTTGATAGGGGAGCCTGTTGCATCAGCAGACTCGATAGCAGTGCGAAGTCTTGCTGGCAGAGATTCGTTCTCTTTCATAGAAACAGAGCCAATGCCTACCTGTCCGCGAGCGGGCATGCTTGGGGCATAGTCTGTGGTCAGAACCAAAATGGTAGCTGCATCAGTAGGGGAATCAGCGCGATCAATCATGGTCATACCGCTTGCCTCGGTAGTTGCCTTAGAAAGGTTATACACGCGGGCGGCCACGTTTCTAGAGATAGGATCTTCTCCCGTAATAGCAATGCAGGTGGTTTCAAGAACGTTGGCTGCGCGAGCAAAGCCCATAGGACCCTGTGGATGGGGGCCTTTTGCCTGCTTGCCGGACCAAACGTGACGCAGACGCTCAATAGCGTCGAGGGTATCCTGGAATGCCATGCCGTCAGCAAGCTCGCCGACGCTTTCCTGGAAAAGCTTTACAGCAGCCTCGGTATGAACACCGTAATGGCCATCAACTTTTCCGCACGAGAAACCCAAGATGTTGAGGCGCTCCTGCAGCTGACGCACGTCATTGCCGTGAAAGTTAGGAAGACGCAGGTAGAGGGTTCTGTCTCCTAGCTCATAGCCCTCATCGACCATGATTGCCCAGGTAGAAGCATCTACTTCTTCTCCAAGAGAAAGGTCATGGTCAAGCCTAAAGCGAGCAACCGCGCGCGCAGTTGACTTGCCAAAGGTGTGGCTCTGGCGCTCATCGTCTTCGATGGTGTAGCCAAGCTTTACGAGGCGTTCCTGAATGTCTTCAACGGCAGCACCAGTGCTACCAGGAGTAATTGGATCCATAATTACCTTTCTCGGTTCACAAAGAAGTCTGCCATAGACAAAAGTGTGTCGCGAGTGTCTTCAGTAAGTATCACGTTTTCAAGCACGTGCTTTGCCTCATCGACTAAGGCAAGAGCGTGCGCGCGGACAAATTTTATCGCATTAGCGCTTTCCATAAGCTCCACAGCGCGCTGAAGCTTCAAAGTATCGCTTGTATGCGCAGAAAGTATGGAGACAAGCTCCGTCTTTTCTGCCTCGGTGAGGTGTTCAAGTGCGTAGACCACCGCGAGCGTGCGCTTGCCCTCAGTGATGTCCGACCTAAAGTCTTTGCCTTGTACCTCGGCGTTTCCTACCAGGTTGAGAAGATCGTCTTGCAGCTGAAAGGCAAGGCCAACTTTGAGGCCAAAGTCTTTGAGCGCATCAAGCGTCTTCTGGTCAGCACAACCGATGAGCGCGCCTAGTACCAGGGGATATGCAGCAGAGTAATAGGCTGTTTTGGAGAGCGCCATAAAGAGGTACTGGTCAGAGGTAACATCCCAGCGCTCGTTTTGAGCCCAACCGAGGTCGAGAGCCTGACCCTCAAGGGTGTGCTCTTGCATGGCTAGAAGGGCGTCGATAACGCGAACTTTAAGCTGGTCAGAGAGGTGGTCGGCTACGGTAACGCGTCTGACAACATTGACCAGCGCAGAATCACCAACGTTGATGGCAAGTCCGGTGCCGAGTGTCTTGTAGAGGCACTTCTCGCCACGGCGCAGCTCTGACTTGTCTGCGATGTCGTCGTGGATAAGGGCCGCCGACTGGAAGTCCTCGATTGCGCAGGCCACGGGCAGAGCGGCTTCGGCTGAGCCACCAACTGCCTCGGCGCCCAGGCAGCAGAGGACCGGACGCACGCGCTTGCCGCCGCCCGCGCTGAAGCGAGCGAGTGGCTGGTAGAGGTAGGCGTTCAGGTCCGCGCGGGTACGCTCCGAGGGCGCCGCTGCTGGCGCTGCTGGTGCTGCGGGGAGCCCGCGCACGATCTCTGCCTCGACGGCAGGGAGCTTTTGTGTGAGGTAGTCGGTAAAGTTCACGGAAGTCCTAGCCGCGATAGCCGTCTGGATTCATCGACTGCCACTTCCAGGAGTCTCGGCACATGTCGGCAAGGTTGTACTGAGCCTTCCAGCCAAGCATGTCAGCAGCTTTCTGGCAGTCGGCGTAGTTAGTTGCAACGTCACCTGCGCGGCGAGGCTCAATAACGTAAGGAATCTCTTTGCCGCAGGCCTTTGAGAACGCCTTGATAACGTCAAGTACCGAGCTACCGGTGCCGGTACCCAGGTTGAAGATTTCAACTCCCGTGCGACCAGCCATCCATTTAAGTGCAGCAACGTGGCCAGAACCAAGGTCACAGACGTGGATGTAGTCGCGAACGCCCGTGCCATCTGGGGTGTTGTAGTCGTCGCCAAAGACGTGAACAGCTTCGCGCTTACCCACAGCAACTTGAGCCACATAAGGTACCAGGTTGTTTGGAATACCTGCAGGATCTTCTCCGATGAGGCCCGACTGGTGAGCGCCAATAGGATTGAAGTATCTAAGCAGGACAACGTTCCACTCTGGATCCGCGGTGTGAACATCGGTGAGGATCTGCTCAATCATCCATTTAGTCCAGCCATAAGGGTTGGTTGCGTTCTTCTTGGGGCTTTGCTCGGTTAGAGGAAGGCTATCTGGATCTCCATAAACGGTGGCAGAGCTCGAGAAAATAATTGACTTGCAACCGTGGTTTCTCATGACATCAAGAAGGGTGAGGGTATTGCCCAGGTTGTTTGTGTAGTACTCAATAGGCTTGGTGACGGACTCGCCAACAGCCTTGAAGCCTGCGAAGTGAATGACAAAGTTAATGGCATGCTCATCAAAGATGTGGTTGAGTGCATCTGCATCGTTGACGTCTGCCTCGTAGAACGAAAGGCGCTTAGCGTTTTCTTCTCCCACAATGGTTTTGATGCGATCGATAACCTTTGCCGAAGCATTGGAAAGGTCATCAACAATTACGGCCTCGTAGCCGGAATTGAGCAGTTTAACAACGGTGTGGCTGCCAATAAAGCCCGCGCCACCGGTGACAAGTACGCAGGAATTTTGTGGAATCAGAGTGTCAGACATATCAATCCTTTCGTGGACTATATCGTCATAAGTATACGGCTTTTCTGCGAAGCGTTGGGCGTTGCGAGTGCACGGGTTTCTCGCTAGGTGCTGCTGCAGGCGCGCGGGGAGCGCGCGGGTTTCTCGCCAGGTGGGCCAATTCCGTACGTCCTTCTCGCTAAGCACGCTGAAATAAAATGCGCGCCTAACTTTCACTTTGCGCATCTGACTTTTGCTACGTCCGCCTGAAAAGTGCAAAGAATCTGTGTTTGGGACACAGATTCTTTGATGAAATCAGGCAGAATCCACCGATTCTTTGATGTCTTTAGGCAGAAGTTACAGATTCTTTGAAGAAATCAGGCACGTTCTAACTAGGGTGCTGTCTCTAAATTTTGTGAGCCTGAAAACTCCACCATGTCTGAGTAAAACAGCTCAGACTTGGTGAAAAAAACCGGCAAATAGCTCAGACTAGGCGTGTTTTTCAGGCAAATCGTTCAGACTTGGCGAGAAAATCAGGCTCCATGAGAGCGTCCATAAAACCAACCTTGAAATCAGAGTTACGTTTAGAAAAGTTTGCCTGAAAAGTGCAAAGAATCTGTGTTTGGGACACAGATTCTTTGATGAAATCAGGCAGAATCCACCGATTCTTTTGCATTTTTAGGCAGAAGTTACAGATTCTTTGAAGAAAGCAGGCACGACCAAGCGTACGCCTAGCGCGTGTCCGCCGCGAACCAGGCTCACACTCAGCTCGCACCGCCCGCCTGGCGAGAAACCCCATCCACTAGCAGCGCTTTCGCACAAGAAACCCGGTATCCACACGAAATGGATACCGGGTAGAAATCACTTGCAACTTGTGTACGCACGCGGCGCTGACCTGCAGCGTTGCCGTCGCCGCACTCGCGCCTTACTTGAAGTAC
>CAUTUQ010000013.1:0-21601 GCA_963542025.1 uncultured Atopobium sp.
ACTTCCAAAACGTTGAGGGAAGAATGCAAAAAGCCTTAGACTGGCTGCTCAAATAATTTCTTTTTTAACGTAAATTGATTGTCGACTTATGTCTTATAACGCTTGACAAGCTAAATTTACCATTCACCGTTATTTTATCTTTCACGTTTTTGAATAGTGTTAAATTTTAGTCTTGGACGATTCAGTAATACATGTTCTAATGAGGCTTTATGTTTGATCCAAAAGAAATTGGCAAGCAAATTGCAAAAATTAAAAATGCTGCAGAATCTCTGCCTAAAAAAGCTGGTGACCTAGCATCGCAAGTAAAAGAGGGTTATGACGAGGAGATTAGTAATAACACGCAGCAGGAAATAGACTCACCAAAAAGACCAGAATCACCAGAGCCTCCTGATGTTAATAATGCAGAACAATTAAGAGAATCACCTAAGCAATCTGGGTCACCAGAGCCTCCTGACGCCAGCAGCACAGAGTTAATGGAAGATTCATCCAAGTATTCTGCTACGCCAGAACCTCTTAACAGTAGCTACGCAAAACAAGAAGAACCAGAATCAGATAAAACTCTTGCTAGCAACGTTTCAAACAGCCAGAAAACCACTCAAGAAAAATCTACGCAAGATCATCAAAAAAATTACTTTTTTGCCTTAATACTCTCTATGTTTTTTGGCATTTTTGGTATACCCCAATTTTATTTAAAGGGTTGGAAATCAGGCTTACTTAGACTGATTATCAACTTTACATTACTCATTTTTACGGCAAACTTCGGCCAAAGATGGCTTGTGACGTTGGTCTTTGTATATCCTATTCTTGAATGCTATATGTACTTCATTTTTAACGATATAAATGCGCCAAAAAGACTTTTACGCGGAGAAATCAAACCTCATAAAAGATATACCAGCAAAGAAAAAATAGGCATGGCCTTAGTCGCTCTTAGTACAGTGTTTTATCTTAGTGCGGCATTCGCGCAGCCCGTTCCCATGCATAATCCTTCTCCAGAGCCTACAAAACACGAGGTTACAACACCCACACCTGCGCCTGTAGTTCCTTCCGTTCCAAAAGAAGAGAAGGAACCTGCTGAGGTAACCATTAAATATATTAATGTTGGACAGGGAGACGCTATTCTTATAGCTTTACCTGACAAAACAATTCTCATAGATGCTGGACCAACTGAATCTAGTTCTCAAGTTGAAAAAGAACTCAAAGAGCTCGGGCGGAACAAAATTGATTACCTCATAGCAACCCATCCAGATGAAGATCATATAGGTGGAATGGCTGATATCATTTCAAATAATGATATTGGGGTAATTTATGCTCCGAATAAAACAAACAATACTGAAACGTATAAGAATTTACTCGAGACTATCCAAAAGAAAAACTTAAAAATTACTCCTGCTGTAGCCGGTACAGTAATCGACCAAACCAAAGACTATAAGGTGGAAATTCTTTGGCCCTCTAAAGATGATAATTTCTCTGATACAAATGATTACTCAGTAATTATCAAACTGACCTTTGGTGATAAAACGTTTTTATTCACCGGTGATGCACCAATTAAGGCTATTGCAAGCAGTAATCCAGGCCATATTGATGTATTAAAAGTCTCCCATCATGGCTCAAACACAGGAACGAACGAGGAGCTTATCCATAAGTTATCTCCAACATATGCTGTAATTTCATATGCTGTTGATAATTCATATGGGCACCCAATGCAGTCAGTACTTGATGCTCTTCATCAACATTCTGTCGAAGTATGGGGTACTGGTGCAGATGGTACCATTACTATTACGTGTGATGGTAAAACAATTAAAGTATCTGGAGAGAAAAACGATTCAGTTGTCGCGCCAGCTCCTAAAGAAGAAGAAAAACCAAAGGAAACGACAACTTCTGAAGAGTCGACAACCTCTACACAAACCACACCTTCAGAAACAACACAAACCCACGATAGATCACAAGATACTGTTTATGTAACTCGAACAGGAAAAAAATACCATCGCGACCATTGTCGGTCATTTAGAAAAAATACCGTACTTACAGAAATGACCCGTGGCGAAGCTGAGGCAAATGGCTATGAGCCTTGTAATCTATGCAATCCATAAGGAACTCATAATGAAAGCAATCATTGATCGATTTGAAGACAACAATCTTGCTGTTCTTGAACTAGATGATCAGCCAGGCAATATGCTTACCGTTTCTATAAATGAACTCCCAAGCAATGCTTGCCAGGGTGACGTTCTTTACTACCAGGACGGAATGTGGGTCATAAACGCAGAAGAGACCGCCCAGCGCCAAAGTGATATTGACAAGCTATTTAGCTCTCTGCTTGTACGTGATGATAGCGAAGAGGATTCCTTCCTGGATGACACATGCTCGGAGGACGAGTAACTAGTTCTATGCTTCAGTCTCTTGCAGCAAACAGGCCCCACGCTCTCCCTCAATAAAGCGTGCACGTGATACTCCTTACAACATAAGAACACCCTGCGAGTTTATAACCCGCAGGGTGTCTTTTGTAGCTGTGGTTTTGCGCTCTAGCGCTACCATACTATCCATGCATTTTGTGTGTGATACATCTAGTTCTTCTTGTACTTCATTGCAAAGATAATTGCAGCTACCAGAGAAATAGCGGCTCCACCAAGGTTAAACCAAACTGTCTTATCAACTTCTGTAAGGGAGATGAAGTTGGTAGTTGTGATGGTTACCTCAGCTTCAGTGTTCTTCTCCGCCTCCTGTCCATTTGGTCCACCGTTTCCACCATTTTGCTGTGGAGGTGTTCCTCCTGGTCCTCCCTGCGGACCATTGTTGGTAGTAGTACCACTCTGGCCTGCAGCTTCACCTTGATTGGTGTTCTCGCCTTGACCTTGGCCTTGGCCTGGACCTCCGCCTTGACCAGGTCCACCAGCTTGGCCCTGTCCTTGATCTCCACCCTGACCAAGTCCACCACCTTGGCTCTGTCCTGGGCCTCCGCCCATTCCGCCAACTGTTCCTACGGCCTGTGCGGTGCTCTCAATGGTAAGCTCAGCGGTAGTATTGCCATACTCTACGGTATACGTATTACCAACAGTCAACTCTGGGGAGCTGAATGCAATGGAAGAATACGTAGTGGTAGGAGTGTAAGCCAAGATTTCTGTGCCATCTTGATCAAGAACACGGAAGGTAGTTCCTGCTTCCACGGTTTCGTCCAGATTGTAAAGGACAGCCACCTGTGTGGAATTGGCGCTAAATTCCTCTGCCATTCCCGATCCACCAAAACCAAGTACCGTACCACCTGTAACAATAGCTTCTCCGTTGTTCTCGCTACCGTAGTCGATAGCGTTATTGGTGTCTCCGCCTGGGAGGCTGACAAGAATGGTTCCGCCGTCAATATAGATGCTGCCATTGGAATCCAGTCCGTCTGCATCGTTACCGGTTGTGTTGATAATGGTTATCGTTCCACCGGAAATGCGAATATAGGTCTCCTCCTCTTCAGTCGTAGCGGTTGTATCAGTTGTGTCAGTTGTCTGTTCGGTCGTGTTGGTATTCTCACCTTGGCCTTGGCCTGGGTCTCCGCCCTGGCCAGGTCCACCACCTTGGCCCTGTCCTTGGTCGCCATTCTGACCTTGTTCACCACCATTACCACCCGGACCACCAGGTGCACCGCCCATTCCACCATTTGTGTTGGTACCGCCATTGGCATTGATGCCGTCGTCAGTTGGGTAAATGGTGATGTCTCCACCTACGATGTCAATGGTCTTTGCTTCAAGACCCTCATAGCAGGTGTCGACCAAGATGGTGCCACTCTCGGTGTAGATAAACGTATCGCTGTGGATACCATCGTCGCCAGCGTCAATAGTAAGATTAGCTGCCTTGAAGCTAAAACCATCATTGACGTGGATACCATCTTGAGGAGCTGTGATGGTGATGTCGCCGCCCGTAATAACAAGGGAGTCATTAGCATCAATACCGTGCTTGTAACCAGCAGTAATAGTAAGGTTGCCCGTACCATTGATGGTTAGATCGTCGTGTGCGTAAATTGCACCACCGGTATTGTCAGCAAGCGCCTCCTCGGAATACGTATCGCCGCTGGTAAAGGTGTTTTCTGTGCCTTCTGCAAGGGTTAGAAAGACCTTCTCGGCTTGATCAATACGAAGGCAGGCGTCGTCGGTGCAGGTAACGGTAACTCCATTAAGACGAATCCAAACCTTGGAGGAATTGTCCGCCTTTACAATAATGCTGCCGTTATTCAGGGTGCCCGTTATCTCATACCAGCCACCGTTTGCAATCACTAGATTGCCGTCCTGGAAATAAGCACCGTTTCCACTTACAGTTCCATCCGTGCCGTTGAGCGTAATGTGAGTGGTATAAGCGTTGTCGGCCCAATCTCCGTTTTGATCATTATCCGTAAAGTAAGCGTTTGCGGTGTAATTCTCCGCATCCTGATCTGCTACGGGCGTAATTCCCAGCTTTTCGCCATTCATGAAGGCGACGGTCAGAAGAAGCGTGAACACAAGAACGACTATACAAATCTTGTTGATATTTTTATCTGTGGACACGTCTTCTCCTCCTTAACCCATATAGTCTCCGTTATAGCTCACAAGAACTGCATTCTGTACACCAGGCATACCAGCCAGCGTATTGATGAAATCGGTGTTGTCATCGTTAAGGCAGACTTCAAGGTTAACCTCTACGTTGCCCTTACGAGCGGTTTTGCTCTTAACAATGCACTTCTTGGTGTTCTGTGCCAGGTACTCTGTTGCTGCCTTCTCGGCGTCGTTACCGTCAAGTGCAAGAACAACAATGTATGGATTGGTATTGTCTTTCTGGTTAGCAAATACCAGCAAAATGATGCCGATAATAACCGTGCCAAAGACCGCTAAAGGAATAAGACCTGCAGCTAAAACAATACCTACTGCAATGGACCAGAATAGAAATGCAATGTCCATTGGTTCTTTAATTGCTGTACGGAACCTGACGATGGACAGCGCACCAACCATGCCGAGGGACAACACAATGTTGCTGGTAACGGCAAGGATAACAAGGGTGGTGATCATGGTCAGCGCAACTAACGTGACACCAAAAGAGGACGAATACATAACTCCTGCGTAGGTCTTCTTATACACAAAAAAGATAAAGAGACCAACACCAAACGCAAGTACCAGCGCAAGTACCATGTCTAAAATGCTGACACTGGTAACGTTCTGAAGAAAACTGGACTTAAAAATATCTGCAAAAGTCATCTCAAGCTCCTTTCAATTAACCGTAGACGCGACATTGCGCATACTTAGAAAACGATCCGACGCGGCGATTTGGAAGACTAACCGCATCTCTAATAATGGTGGGGAGAAACTCGTCCCACTTCACTTCAACCAAAATGGGTGCATCTCCCGCGGGAATAGTTACTACCTTAGGGTCGAGAAAATCGGTGCGCTCCTGACCAGTACGTATATCGTAATCAAGCGTGACGCGGACATTTCCTGGTCTGAAAATAAAAGGTTCCCTGGTGTAATCAACAATGGTCTTGGGTTCTAGCCTCTGATAGCGCATCTTGCAATACAGCTCTTGTACCAGTGCCCTATCTGAAGCCATCATCCAATCTAAGTCTCCATCTACAATCTTTTGTGCCTCTTCTGCCGTTAGATTGGCTGAATACTTGGTACCTAGGCCGTTTCTCTTACTCTTCTTCTCTAATTTAATCAGTGAGGTGTCCCAGTTATACAAACGAATGCGAAACTTCTCTCTGATGTTCACTCCGTCGATTTTCTCGCGAAGTGCTTTATCGTCTGGATTGTCAAAGTACAAACTGCGAATGTGGTACTTTCCGTCAATAGAGTGTGGATCACGCTCCATAACAGCTTTTAATCGATGCCGCAGCGTTAAAAGATCTGCGTAGTTGAGCACGTGTTTCCACTCATGCCTAAAATCAGTTGCCATACAAATACCTCCCTTACGTTTGTGGAACACATCGTAAGGGAGGTATATTGAAGAAACATTGAATCGAGAAATTCATTTAAAACTAGACTGGTTCTTTGTCTGATCTTCTCGACGCTTCTTTCATCTTGTATGCTCCCTTAGTTAGTTCCCGTGAGCGCTGTGCCATTTACATACAATGTATGACCATTAGCAATAACGTTTGCTGCAGTACCGGTGAATTCGGTAACGTAGCTGTCTGCCGTTAGAGTCCAGGTGCTGTTGTTGTCCAGCGTTACCGTAACAGTACCTACCTCGGTAGAAACGGTCTGATTAGTAGCATTGACAATGTTGCCATCAACGTAACCCTCAAGCGTGGATCCCTCGGTTAGGTTTAGAGCAAGTGTGGAGTTGTTACCAACAAGTACCGCTCCTACCAGGTCCTGAGCCTTAACGTTAAAGGTCGCCTTATTGTTACCGCCATTCCAACCGTCATCGCAAACAGAAATAAGAACGTTAGCAGCATCTTCGTTGGTCAACTTGACGCCGTTGAGTTCAATATCAGCGTTAGTGTTAGTAACGTGGAACATGTGACCGTTCTTGCTGGTAAGTGTGCCTCCTGTCATGGTAAAGGTGGAGTTACCTGTAGCTGCGTCTCCGGACATGGACTGGTAGATCATGATGGTGTCCATAAAGGTTGCATTGCCGTTGCACTTGGTGTTGTTTGCCGTAAGGTCACAATCAGTGAGCTCAATGGAGTTCAGGCCCTCAATACAAACGCCTTCGGAGAGGTTGGAAACAAGTGTGGCGTTAGCAACATGGATCTCTGCCGTGGAATAGATAGCTGGCGATCCCAGACCGTTGGAAGTGTAAGTACCGCCGTCTACATAAACTGTTCCACCACCCCTATCAGTACGAATAGCTGCGGAAGACTGGCCGTTGGTGGTAACCGTAAGGTTGTAGGCATTAGTGATGCCTCCGCCAGTTGTCATAGTGCCACCTGCGCCGTCACCAGTTGTAGTGATGGTGGTGTCCTTGATGACAACCTTGGTACCATCTCCATCGCCGCCGTTGTGACCGCCGTTGCCTCCATAGCTGAAGATGCCGTTGGCACCTTTTGCGTCTGAAGTGACGGTGAGGTTAGTTAGCGTAGTGGTTGAACCTCCCTCTACAAGGACTGCAGCATTCTGACCATAGAAGTTGCAGTTATCTCCACCGTCGGAATCTCCTGTCTTAGCAACTGTGGAGTTAGTAATGGTCACTTCGTCGGTAGTGTTTACCAGGATGGTATTTTCATCAGCAGTAGTGCTGTTGAATGCATAGCCGTCCAAGGTCTGTGCAGCGGTAATCTGAAGTGCTCCTGAAGCCTTCTTTGTAGCTTCGGTAGTGTTTTGAGCAGTAACGTTTGCAGTTTTGCAGCCAGCGAGGCCGAATGCCATCAAAGCTGGAAGACCAACAACTACATCTCTTCTTGTGTACTTCATAATAGACGCCTCCCTTGCACTCATTGGATGTATGCAAAGAAGTGTTTTTTACTCCCTTGCATCTGATGAGGACATACTAGGGGGCAAAGATTGAACAAAGATTGAATTCTCAAAGTTTTTTAGAAATTTTTAGCTGAATTGTAAATCCACAGGTAAACCGTAAAATATGCTAAAATCGCATATTTTGCTTTATAGGCTTTTACCTGCACAAATAAAAAAGACGCCTTTGCGAGAAAGACGTCTGCAGAGAACAGTTTTTTGAATTAAAGATTGAATGTTACATTTCAACCGACGCGTTATTTACTCTTGATGGGAAGTCGGACAGTAAAAGTAACCTTCCCCTCTGAACAGCTTGCACCAATAGTTCCGCCGTGCTTCTGAACCACAGCTTGTGCAATAGACAGGCCCAATCCGTAGTGATTATCCTCACTGTTTCGCACGTCATCAACGCGATAAAAGCGCTCAAACAGATGCTCAAGCTTTTCTTGAGAAATCTCTTCTCCCTCATTAGATACGCTAAGGACGGCATTATGACCTTGCTTTTTTAGACTTAGCTCAATCTGCGCGCCTGTTGAATGTCTGAGCGCATTATCAAGCAGTACAGAAATAACCTGTGTGAGCTGATTTTTATTTCCTGTAATGCTAATTCCCTCTTCAATGTTGCTTTGAAGTATCTTGCCATTCTCAAACGCAAACGTCTCAAAGACCAGCGATTCTCTAGTAACCATATGAGAGAAGTCCAGCTCTTCCCTAGGCACTTCCCTACTCTCCGCACTGGAAAGATCTAGTAGTTGTTTTACCAGATCACCCATACGATTGCTCTCATATTGGATGTTGGAGAGCCATTCATTATGGCCAAGCTCTCTAGATAGAATCTCTGCGTTAGCGTCTATAACCGCAATAGGGGTCTTAAGTTCGTGACTTGCGTCAGAGATAAACTGTTTCTGCTGCTTATCACTCTCTTCAAGAGGACGAATGATACGCCTTGCTAGAAACACAGAAATAAAGAACATAACAACCAGTGACGCGAATCCTACAAGCAAAGCATTTCGCATCATGGTTTGAAGTCCGGCCTCAGAGACGGTGTTATCCAAAAATGCCACAAGTGTATAGCCGTCTTTTTTTGCCACAACGTAAGAAAGGTTGCCCGTTCTACCAGTAGAGGCTCCCTCGCTCAAAATCTGACGAGCAAGCTCTGTAAGGTTATCATCGGAGCTCACGGTTTTCTCGCCATCAAAAACCGAGAGTACGGTGCCATCTGCAGAAAATGTTACTGAGTAGAAAGTGGAAAGCTCGTAATCTGACCTTTGGCCTGGCGGTTGATTATCTGGCTTGTCAGGTAGCTGCTGCGAGCCCTGTCCGTTGGATTGTCCGTTGGAGTTCGTCTGTCCTCCAGAGCTGTTTGTTGGCTGCTCAAGGGAATACTGCTGAGCATAACGGTTGAGCATGTCCATATTCTTCTGCCTGATTTCCCGAGCGCTGACAAACAGAATGACCGACAGCGTCAACGAGAACAGCAAGACAAGCGACACCATAATGGAGAGGATAATTTTTCTTCTGGATTGCCTAAACAGTTTGGTCCCTCAATTCATATCCCAAGCCGCGAACTGCTTTAATCTCTACCGTAGAACCAACGAACGCCAGCTTTTTGCGGGTAAACGACATGTACACCTCAACATTATTGTACTCGGCGTCGCTCTCAAATCCCCAGATCTTAATGGCAAGCTGGTCACGCGTCATAATGCGACCGTGATTGCCAATCATATACTCAAGAATGCGCAGCTCTTTCTCGCTCAGGCGCACACTCTGGCCAGAAGTCTCGCAGGTCAGCGTTGCGGTTGTAGTATCAAGCGAGAGGTCACCAAAACGTAAAATACTCTCCTGGAAGCTGGAGCTCCTTCTTCCTAGTGCACGCAAACGAGCCAAGAGTTCTGCTGTCTGGAAAGGCTTAGTTAGATAATCATCGGCACCGTTATCCAGACCCTCAACCTTATCGTCTAACTGGCTTTTTGCTGTCAGCATTAAAATGGGAATGGTAATTCCCTGGCTACGGGCCTTCCGAGAAACCTCAAAGCCACTCATCTTGGGCATCATGACATCAAGGATTGCAATGTCGTACATATTGCTTTCTAGAGCGAGAAGTGCGGAGGCGCCGTCAGTCATATGATCAACGTCGTATTTTTCTTGCTTCAAGAGAGCCACAATAGCTGCGGCCATTCTCTTCTCGTCTTCAGCTAGAAGTACTCGCATCATTTAGCCCTATCGACTCAAGCCATTTTTGCACTTCACCAAAAGTATACGTACCTTTTACCGCTAGTCCAGGTATTACACGAGAAGCACCACACTCCCTCTGGTACTCCTCAATCATGTTTCCAAATCCTCCACCGCCATGCGTACAGAACGGAATGATTGTCTTATCGCTCAAATCCGTTGCTCTTAAGAACGAAAGCACCGGAGGAGCAAATGTTTTAAGCCAGTTGGGTGACCCCACAAAAACAGTATCGAAGTCAGCAACGTTTATATCGTATTGCATAAGCGCAGGACAAACGCCTTTTTCTATTTGAGTCCTGACCTCTTTTACCGCCGTGTTATACGAGAAAGAATATGGCTCTTGAGGCTTAAGCTCCAGCAACTCGGCATCTGTAAGCAGCGCAATATCCTCCGCAAGCCTTCTTGTGATGCCGGAATATGAATAGTACACAATCAAAGACTTCATGTAAGAATCTCCACCATCAGTCGAGAAGAACGTGCTGTTGCAGCATTACGTCGAATTATTTGACACAAGTATAGTTGATGGGATTGCGCAGCCGACCGGTTTCTCACAGCAAGCATATGCTACAGTGAAGCAAAAGCATCCTCGCTGTCACAATTTATGGGATGATCGGGGTGCTTTTTTGTTTGTGCACATGTAAATCAAATCCATGCTAAACAAAAAGCCGCTCTAAGGCGGCTAATAACAACGGCCAGGAATTGCACCTGAGTCATCTCCAACAAGGGCACTGCTTACTATGCTACGCGTTGTTAAAGTAATTCTACATTCCTTCAATATAATGTCAACAAAATGAGCTATGAACAGCGTTTTCCGTCTAGATCTAAATGAGATAGCCAATCTTTATCGAACATCACCAATCAAAGTGTCACTACGCTAAAACCTAAAGATACCCACGCAAATCCACATCAAGTAGAATCGGGTGGGTATCTTTATTAACTATTATGCCTAATTATAGCCAGAATGCCACTGCGCCAAAACGCCCAGTTTAACGGCTGGCGGGCTTTTTTGTTTAGTTACCAGTCAGAATGTCACTGCATCAAAACATTTGAAGCAGCCAAGAGAAAGTAGTTGTTACTTAGTTACCAGCCAGAATGTCACTGCGCCAAAACAAAAACTCTGCTCTAAACTTTCCAGAAGCAGCTTAGTTACCAGTCAGAATGTCACTGCGCCAAAACCGCTTTGGAAAACGTAGCTCCTGCAAGCGTACTTAGTTACCAGTCAGAATGTCACTGCGCCAAAACAACTTCATTGATTGCATCGTCTTCGGCCAGGCTTAGTTACCAGTCAGAATGTCACTGCGCCAAAACCTTTTTATACCGCTCGGCGTAGCTGTAATAGCTTAGTTACCAGTCAGAATGTCACTGCGCCAAAACTACGATACATATGAGGTAACTGAGATTATTGCTTAGTTACCAGTCAGAATGTCACTGCGCCAAAACGCCAACTGCTCATATTGTGCGTAAGCCTCGGCTTAGTTACCAGTCAGAATGTCACTGCGCCAAAACTCTTTCATATCGGTAGCGTTGATTTTAAGAGCTTAGTTACCAGTCAGAATGTCACTGCGCCAAAACAGTCAATACTTCTTGCCTTTGACTGTTCAGCTTAGTTACCAGTCAGAACGTCACTGCGCCAAAACCTACAGGTTGACCTGTCGAGCGTGTCAGTAGCTTAGTTACCAGTCAGAATGTCACTGCGCCAAAACCAAGCCCTAGGCATGGCGCTAATGGACGTGTGCTTAGTTACCAGTCAGAATGTCACTGCGCCAAAACAGCAAGTGTGAAGCTGGTCTATTGGTCCTCGCTTAGTTACCAGTCAGAATGTCACTGCGCCAAAACGTAGGCTTGCTGGAACGAACCAACGATATGCTTAGTTACCAGTCAGAATGTCACTGCGCCAAAACCTGCGTGCCCAGAAGCCCCCACTCCTCAGGCTTAGTTACCAGTCAGAATGTCACTGCGCCAAAACTCGATAAGGCACTTGTTTATAACAAGCTGTGCTTAGTTACCAGTCAGAATGTCACTGCGCCAAAACAGCCCTGCCATAATGCGACCAGCCACAGGTGCTTAGTTACCAGTCAGAATGTCACTGCGCCAAAACATAAGCTCGGGCGTAATGAGAGAGTGGCCGGCTTAGTTACCAGTCAGAATGTCACTGCGCCAAAACGAGCCTGTAGAAGAACCACGCTCAGCGGTAGCTTAGTTACCAGTCAGAATGTCACTGCGCCAAAACATTATCCACTCTTGATATAGAAGCGCGTATGCTTAGTTACCAGTCAGAATGTCACTGCGCCAAAACTATGGTTCAAGCCTTGGAGTAATTGCAGATGCTTAGTTACCAGTCAGAATGTCACTGCGCCAAAACAACCATTCTGAAGCCCTGGGTAACACTCTCGCTTAGTTACCAGTCAGAATGTCACTGCGCCAAAACGCATTGCCTGTCGCTGGCTCTTGCCAGCAAGCTTAGTTACCAGTCAGAATGTCACTGCGCCAAAACTGCTCCATCAAAATATAGGCGATGATTCTGGCTTAGTTACCAGTCAGAATGTCACTGCGCCAAAACTTGTACTGGGTATTCCTAGCATGACCACAGCTTAGTTACCAGTCAGAATGTCACTGCGCCAAAACTTGCTCTTATAAGGCTCACAAACAACCTTTGCTTAGTTACCAGTCAGAATGTCACTGCGCCAAAACTATGACGCGGATAACATACGCGCGGCTCATGCTTAGTTACCAGTCAGAATGTCACTGCGCCAAAACCTCAGCCAAAGCTGGCAAGGACAGCACCTTGCTTAGTTACCAGTCAGAATGTCACTGCGCCAAAACCCTGTTGCGATGACGGCGACACAAGCCGCAGCTTAGTTACCAGTCAGAATGTCACTGCGCCAAAACGCTTCTGTAGTGAACTTGCCAGGGTGTGGAGCTTAGTTACCAGTCAGAATGTCACTGCGCCAAAACAATTGGCACAACTCAAAAGGCGCAGTGCTTGCTTAGTTACCAGTCAGAATGTCACTGCGCCAAAACCAATAGAGCAGCAAGAAAGAAATAACCGTAGCTTAGTTACCAGTCAGAATGTCACTGCGCCAAAACTCTTCAGGTGCTTAGCTATCACAATAAGGAGCTTAGTTACCAGTCAGAATGTCACTGCGCCAAAACGAAGTCAGGCATATTGTCGTTGAGATACTGGCTTAGTTACCAGTCAGAATGTCACTGCGCCAAAACTATACCGACTATCAAGCCCTAATATGTGACGGCTTAGTTACCAGTCAGAATGTCACTGCGCCAAAACAAGTATCGGTACGTGTTCCAATAATTCCAGGCTTAGTTACCAGTCAGAATGTCACTGCGCCAAAACTCATTTTGTTCATCTACATCTTTATCATGAGCTTAGTTACCAGTCAGAATGTCACTGCGCCAAAACTCATAGTCAGTGTTAAACAGCTTGTTATAAGCTTAGTTACCAGTCAGAATGTCACTGCGCCAAAACCATAGGTTCCTTGTTTGGGAAATGTCTAATGCTTAGTTACCAGTCAGAATGTCACTGCGCCAAAACTTAGCGTCTCCCGTTAGCACGTCAAGCGTAGCTTAGTTACCAGTCAGAATGTCACTGCGCCAAAACTCAACTCGATTACTTGCGCGTCGTCCTCGTGCTTAGTTACCAGTCAGAATGTCACTGCGCCAAAACCTTTATTCCAATCACAATCATCAACTTAAGGCTTAGTTACCAGTCAGAATGTCACTGCGCCAAAACTGAGCAGTGTTCTCAACTGCTTCTGTGAGAGCTTAGTTACCAGTCAGAATGTCACTGCGCCAAAACAACCAGTTATAAGTAATTGGGTTTTTAGCTGCTTAGTTACCAGTCAGAATGTCACTGCGCCAAAACGCTTTTGAGGTTCAAACTGTACGTGATTTAGCTTAGTTACCAGTCAGAATGTCACTGCGCCAAAACTTCGTGCATTGCTTTCCAGTACGAGGATTTGCTTAGTTACCAGTCAGAATGTCACTGCGCCAAAACCGTTGTCGCAAAATCTCCCCTGCAAGGAGACGTCCATTCCGACCTGATTAGAGATAATATCAGAGCAATCGAGCAGGTCAACCACTTGTTTGTTCTCATTAATATTATCCTGAATTGACGTTTCTGTTTCAATAAGAAGAATCTGTATTCCAAAAAAAATGGCTTGATTTAACCACTCAACATATTGTTCTTGAGTAAAAAATTTCTTCAGATTTACGAAAACTACAGTTCCTCTAAAAGAAACGTCCGAAATAAAGTTTAGAAATTCTATCTGGTTATCAAAGAACGATCTTCCTGCTTTCTCGGCAGAAAAATGACTCATCTTTAGATATTTTGCCATATCCCATTCTGTTTGTAATTCATAAGATGCATTAAAACCACTTGAAACTTGAAATATCTCTTCATTGATAACGGAAACAGCGTCTATGATTCTTGATCTTCTCTGTTCGTCTAAATTGATCTCTTTAGAAACATATTCTAAAAACTTGTTATTTAATTTTTTGTCATCCCATGGCAATGACAGCGGTGAATCTACATAGAGAATATTTTGCTCTGGCTTAATCTCTTTATCTCCATCCCATAGTGAAAAAGACATTTCTCTTGATTCTTCGTCTTTTTCTAGTAAAGAGTTACATATCTGTGCAAATAGATGATTGTTGATAATTTCAAGTACAGATACTTTTTTATCTGATAATTCAATAGATACAGGGATATCTGAAAAAACAATTTTCATAGGACAATCAACCTATCTACAGAGTCAATCGCATTGGAAGATGATCCATGCCCAGTTATATTAATAATTGATTCATACTGTTTTTCAGTCACCTTTAATACTTGAATCAACCCTTCTGTCGGTTTTGATTTATTTAATCGTTCAACTGCAAAATCAGCTGATTGTGCAGTTAATACAAGTTTTGAATAGACAGATTCTTGAATCATTAGATAACCATCTTTAAGCAAAGATTTACGAAACAGTCTATATGCCTTTCTTTGTTTACTAGTTTCAACAGGCAAATCAAAGAAGACTAATAATCTCATGAATCTAACTCTTTCAGACATAACTAGCTTAATTCAAAAGAACTAATCTCAGAAACAGATGTCTTCTTATTAAGAGCATTTAGACAATCTTGAACAAATCCACTGATAACAGAACTTAATCTGTATCTTCCATCTTTGTAGGGCAGTTCTTCGTTAACAAGATCGCTCAACTGATGTCTCAATTCCTTTGAAAAGTCTCCCTCAAACTTACTTAAGATAGTTTTATCAACCACTGGTCTGAAAGGCTCCATCAGATCACAAGCAAAATTAAACTGATTAAATTCACTCCTGTGACAAATTCCCGTCTGAGTTAGGTAACCTCGTGAAACTATCTCTTTTGCAACAGTCGACATCAAAATACTATAGCCATAATTTAAAGCCGCATTAAGCGGAGTATCATCATCCCGACAAAATTCATTTCCAAATAAAGCGCTAAAGTAATATTTAGCAGCAACAGCTTCCCTATTTGAAGAATCGCCAGAACGTACATCTAATGAATACTGTCGAATTACTTCAGACTCATCATTCAAATCAACAAGTGATAGTAAATCGGCTTGACGATTAATTTTTTCTTGAACAACCTTTTGCCAAACACGTTTCTTTTGAGGCAAGCTCCAAGATAGCTGTTCAACTATCCTAGAGCTTGTATTATGCGCGCCATACAACGGAAGATATTGACCTACTGGATTATGCTTTTCATCAGAAACAACTAAAGCAATTTTGTTTTTAGACAGTTCAGATAGCAAGTATGCACTTAAGAAAACTCTCTGGGTACTTAAAACAACAGACGAAATCTCTGACAGATGGACTTTATGGATATCATCCTCCACCTGAACAATCATATACCCACCTTGATATGTGCATTTACTTGGAGATTCAATAAGAACTGTTCTAAAGCCCAATACGTCTCCTTCTTTCAAACATACCAGTTACGGATTGCTCAATTACATAAAATTCAGCGGGATTTTTATTCAATTGGGCAGAAATGGATATGCAAATTCTTTCTGTTCTTGTTGAACCACCAATTTTTTTCGTATCAGAATGAACAGTACTGCCATTAATAGTATTCAAAAGACTTACTAGTACTTTCTTACTGTCCTCTAAATTTAGAGCAGCGAAAACTTTTCTCTTACTATCTAACTTCAACTTCTCTGCAAGTATTGGCATTCGAGAAGAAACTATTTTCCATAACAAATCATAGATAACAAGTGAAGCACTAGTATCATCTTGATTTTTATCAAAATAGTTTGAAATAAATACATACTCATCATAGGAGAAAGAAGGAGATACTCCATTTCTTAATTCCGTTGAACTAACAACATAAAATCTCTGTCCACCATATTCAATTGCTTGGTTTTTTAAGAGAGCTGGGTAAATGAGCTCCTCAAATTCAACGCCAGATGATTCTAAAACTTTAGTTAAATAACCTGACGTCTTACTGTGATTTTTATAAAGTTCAACGGACTTTGTACGAGGAATATCCACTACATAATATTGGGTTTTATTCTTTTTCTTTCCCCTACAAATTGCAGAAAAAGAGGCTTGAGCGCTCGAATAGCTTCCGTACTTTTCTGGCAAAAGATTACCTTTAACTGGTAATGCAAGTGTTGTTTTTTTATCTTTTGGTGAATAAACAGTCTCTTTCCAAAATGCACCACTTGTCATTTCTGGCATACGAGAAACAAAGCACTCTTTAAATCCAAATGTTCTTTTTATCTTTTCAACTTCTTCAATTGGATCCCATTCTACTTCTCCAGTTTCAAAATCAAAACCAGGTTTAGAGAAGCTATCTACAAAGAATGGAGTTGTACCGGGGATTCTATGTTGCTTTTGAGCTTCTTCACTCTCTTGTTTAACAAACTTACGCATAAGCTTTGTTAATCCAACTGGATTAGTAAATGCTTCTTCATATCGAATTGAAAGGAAGCGTCCCATCTCACAAGCTAAAAATGCATCATGAGCATGATGATAGTCATTTGCTTCACGGATTTTTGGAAGATTGTACTTCTCTCTAATTTCATGGGACAGAGATGCTTTAATTGAACAAATTTCAGTATCTGGATACTGACTCTTTAAAAGCATTCGGACAAACTTAACAATCTGACTCGTCTCAACAAGCTGTCTATTGATAAAACCTTCCATCTGCCTATCAGTAACAACAGGGCGCGTGAGATTTTTATATTTTTTATCACCAATCAACTTAACACGATGAAGTTCATGCCAAAGACCAGCCATTTTACGTCTAACATCTGCATCCAATAAGAGAGAGTCTCCCTTACGCTGATTTTCATCGGAAAGAACCAGGACAGTATTCTCAAAACTGTCATCCTTGATATAAGACTGAGGCAAAACATGATCAATTTGGCAATACGTGTTATCAGCAATTAGATTAATATCTATTGCCTTGCCAGAGTACATGGACTTACCATTTTGCATGAAATACAAAGAGAGTCGCTTACTTAGCTGTTCATCACTATGCTTATCGAGCTGTGTAAATATATCTGTATTTTTATACTCTTCTTTAAGCTCAGAAAGCATCTTTTTAATGTTTTCATTACGCTTAGTAGTGCGCTTTCCACGCTTTTTTTCATCTTCATCACGAGTAGATTCAATATAAATGTGAGCAGCGGGTTTACCTGCAATCTTTGCAATCTCTTCAACAATTCTCAAAGCCTGATTGACTGATCTACGAACTGCAGGAGAACCTGGCAGGTCTTCAACTGACTGGTCCTTTGAGAAGTACTTCTCATTATGAGCTTCAATCTCTTTATTAAATTCAAAGTTCTTGTTATGAAGAATCTGCATGAGAATTAGTGAACTACCAACATGTTCTCCATAAGGGTCACCTTCAACAAGAAGGTCCATTACAGACATCTTACGGAAATCGACTTCCGTTTTAATACCAGTAAGTAATTTCTTAGAGAGGCGCCCCCATCCCGCAAATCTATGGTCACAGAATTTCTTGATTTGTGCAGCGGTGAGCACGTCACCATAGTTCTTAGTAGTTTCTTCCTTAAGGATCTTCTTATCCTCAAAGAGAGTGTTCCATAGAATGAGCTCTTCAATCATCTGCTTTGTCTGATCAGACCACTCATCAGTACCTAAAAGCTTTTTGAAAAAATGATGGGAACTGAGTTTAGACTCAAACTTTCCTTCACCTTGACCACCTTTAACGTGTGGAAAAGTCTCGCCACGTTGTTTAAGCCAATCTTCCACTTTCTTAAACGAAACTGACTTACATCTTTCAAATAACTCTTCATAAATAGAGAGCCTATCCTCTGCATCAAAGGGATACCATTTATCGTTATCCTGTGACCAACGAGCGCCATTTAACTCATTTAACACGCAGAACTTCTCGTACAATAAAGAACATTTAGGGAGAACCGGCTCTCCGTAAAGATACGTGCAGGTACCAGTCATACGTTTAATGAATTTAGCCGCACTGCCGCTTTTATCAATAATCTCTTCCCAATTCCAAGGATAGATTTTTTCTCCCTCTTTGCCTTCCTGACGCTCTGACCAAGCAAAACGTGGCTTGCCAAAAGCATCCAGCGCTGCACCCTTTTTGGTAAGAGGTCCTACATAGTATGGAATTCTAAAAGTCACAAGAGAATTGAGTTTGTAGCGAATCTCAGACAAAAAAGGATAAAACTTCTCTTGAGCATCGATGATTGCATTCATTTCTTCAAGATGAAGTTGAAATGGAATGCTTCCGTTATCAGTGGTTTTAAGTCTTCTAAGGAACTTACCATTTGCAAACTTTATCATCATTTCTTGATAACGTGAGTCTGAGGTAGCAGCCGTCCCCTTAAATAGGTTCTCTACCTCTTTTTTGAAATCATCATACTTAGCATCTCTGGCTACATTATATTTTGTGTATCCCTTAGCTTCAGATTTATCATAATCCTTCTGATAAGGAACTTCGTATTTCTTCCCTTTGAAGAATTGGGAATATTCATCCGAACAAAATTCTTTTACAAGGTCTTTTAAGGTCCTAAGATCTTCTTTGTATCTGTTGTATTTTGCGACCATACTATAAGAGATGCTTTTACCATTTGCATCCTCAATAATATTCATCAAGATATAAGCCGAATATGCTTTTTGAAGAGCCTCGTATAAAGCCATTCCCTCATCAGGAACTGATGAAATAAATGCTTCTTTCTGCTCATCATTATCAAAAGAGAATTTAAACTTTTCAGCCTCGATCTTAAAAATAGTGTTGAAATTGGCTTCATAGCCCAAAACAGCTTTGATAAGTTCTTCTGCTATTTTCTTTTCTTCTAAAGTCAATATTTTTAGAGCCTCATCTTTCTTCTCGGCTCTTGTTAACGATGTATCTTCAAATACTTTTTCTAGCTTTTCTGGGTCAATCTCATTAATTTCAAAATCGTATGAAGCATCTGCCCATAAAACCAGAGCTTTCAACAACTCTTTAATAGCCTCTGACATGCTTGCATCTTTAGCACTTAAACTTGGATTATCTTGGTAGAGGAAGTTGCCTCTTGTCTTCACAATGTTATGGAATGCTAGATAAATTAATCTAAGGTCTTCTTGCTGGTCAGACTCAATCAAATGCTTGCGCAAATGATAAATAGTTGGATATGACTTGTAGTACATGCGCTCTGTAAAATCGGAGCTGTTAAAGAATGGGAATCGATAATTCCTGTGACCTTCTTCACGATCTTCCACCCTAAGCTTTGACTGTCTAAGGCGAATAAAGAATTCAGGATCAACTTTTGCCATCTCTTCGTCAAATAGCGACTGGAGCAAATCAAGCCTCTGTCTGCGACGATCATAACGACGGCGCTGACCCCTTTTACGACGTGTTTCAGCTGCTGTATTTGCGCTTTGAAATATCCTACTTCCCCATGTTGGCCGTTTCTTAAAATGACAGAGGTTTCCATTCTCATCAGTTACTGCCCAACCAACGGAACCGGTACCAAAATCCAGGCCAACGTCATATGAAGAAATATTTCTAAGATTCATACTTGCACTCCATTAAAAAGTGTTTTACCATCCAATTGTCTTGATTACCAGTCAGGACGTCACTGCTAAGTCAAAATAACGGCAATTGCCTTAAATGCCTTCGGGCGTCATGTAGATGACAATTTTGACTTCACTTAGCCCCTCTATGAGGGGCTTTTTTCTTGACTAGTAGTCAGAAATATTTTAACTTTCAGCAAAGGTCAGAAGTAATTCTTCAATAACAAATCTGTAAACGGTAATATTTTTATCGTAAACGTAGTCCAACTGTTCATACACTAATCACATTATGGCTTTCAGCGCTTGCTGATATTGCTAAATGGAATAGTAGCTGTCAACAAAAAAACGAGACCGTGTCCTTCCAATTAGCTGGACGGGCGTATCTCGTTTTTAGTCAGGCTATGTAATCGTTAGCGCTTAATCAAACCAGATCTTTACAACGTCGCCGTCTGCGGAAGTAATATCCACAAGTGTGCCACTCTCGCCTGTCTTTGCAGCGTCCATAAGTGCATCAAGATTAATGTTAGAGAGTTGCTCCTGGGTCTCCTGATTAAGATAGCTTCCGCTAACCTGAATTCCAGAGTTCAAAACAAACTTTGCCAGGCCTAGAGGAACGCACATATCTACAACGTCGCCGTCATCGGAGACTACATACACGTGCAAACCGTGTTTTGCAGAACCGTTGCCCAGGCGGACACCCTTCTTCTTGCTACCGTCAGCCTCGTCGTTCTTCTCGACTTTGATCATGCTCTTACCAAAAAGCTTGCCAAAGCTGAAACCTGAAGACTGAGTAGCAATACCCTGGTTGTCCTGCTCTACAGGCTCTTCTACGATCTCTGCGGGCTCGTCAGCTGCAACAGAAACAACCTCAGCAGTGCTCTTCTCGGCAGCACTCTCTTGGGCAGCAACACTCTCCTGAGCGGAAGCACTTGCGCCACTCAAAAGCTCGTCAACGGACACGCCAAGGAATCGCGCAAGATCTGGCAACAGCGAGATATCCGGATAGTTAATGTCGTTTTCCCACTTGCTCACCGCCTGTGGGCTCACGTTCAGCTCTTTTGCCAGACGCTCCTGCGTTGCAGTTCTAGCCAAACGAAGACGTGCAATACGACGACCAAGGGTCTCAGATGAAGTAGTCATAGTTGCTCCTTTTTCTCAACTCATTATTACTGAAATAGCTTGCGGGCCGCTGATTTCACTATGAGTCGTAACAATACGTTCAACAACAACGCATCAGTTGAGTTTAGTATCGCAACGGTTTCCAAATACTCAACAGCAGGTTGAGTTAGCAGGTAAACTATGCTTTTTGACCGAAATTTACTTGCCCTAAAAGTTCCCTCCAACTACCATTTAATCAAGAAACTTTTGATGTCCTAGAAAGGTCTGTCTATGGCTGGCGAGAAGAACTGGGTGTTCTGGACCAGTGGTGCGCATATTGTTTCTGGTTTTGAGCAATGCGCTACAGATGGCTTTGTTGGTGTCGACACAGACGGTGTCGTATACCTCTTTGATAACAATCAAAATGTCTTTGCTTCGGCCCATGCTTCAGATGTTGAAGGAACTATCGGCAGCTGGAGAGGCACCTGGCTTACCATTGACGATAAAAGATATGCTTTGGAGTTTGTACCTCTAGCAGATAAGATTGCTCCTCAACTGCTTATTGGAGCTATAAGCAATGTGTTTATGCAAGAGCTTCACCATGGCGACCAAGAGAAGGTCCCTCGAGAACTTCTAGAAGACTTCAAGATTGAATTCGAGAACGCCAAGTATAGGCGCTAACTCAAAAAATTTTTTGAATTATTCATATCTTTGCGGAGGTACGATCACCGATATCGGCGCCGGCGGATGAACTGCCTCCCATTTCTTGGACACGAGAAATGGGAGGCAGTTCAAAACACACCTATGACAGATAATCTGTCAAAAAGACGTATACATGACG
>CAUTUQ010000014.1:0-11792 GCA_963542025.1 uncultured Atopobium sp.
AAAATACCGACCTCCTAATCGTTAGATTTTGGTCTAACTTTTGGGGGTCGGTACACTATGCAGGCTCCTTTTTTGTAAGACTTGCACTTTGACGGGTTTCTCGCCAAAGGTTTTATGTTTAGAAAATGCTGTCTACGTTACCAAGCTGCGTAATGATTCGTACCACGTCTGCAGCGTGCGCAGTTTTATCCACAATCATCAGAACAGTATCGTCGCCAGCAACGGTGCCGACAACGTGGTCAAGCTCAACGTCGTCAAGGGCAAACGCAACAGCTGATGCAGTGCCTGGATGGCATCGAATCACGATAAGATTCTCTGCTGCCGTAGCCCCAACCACAAACTCAGAGAGCATTTTCTGCAAATGCATATCTTCAGAAAGTACATAGGCGCCCTCGGGGAGCTTTTGCAAATCCATTTCTGCTGTATCACGAGAAACGGTTGCTTGAGTACAGGCAAAACCACGATCTTTAAGCATGTCAACAAGATCGCGCTGCGTGCGGATGGACTCGCTGCGAACAAGCTCACGAATCACATCCTGTCGAGCATTTCTATGCTTCACGACGCCTTCTTTCTTTATGCGGCTCACTAACTTTTGAAAACAAATGATAGTGAGTAAAAGAATATACTTAATCAACCCTTATGCGCATGCCAAACCGCTAAACGGTGTAAATAACCCGCTCGTCGGTCGGAATATTGCATTCACCGTTTTCTAAAAGTATTTATGCACTTCTCGCCGTATGATTCATCATGAGTGAAACTATTTTTACGGCTTGGAGGCCACCATGCCCCTGAATGATTCACCTGATAGAAGACAAGGCTCCTACGGAGATCCTGCAATGCGTCGCCGTCCTCCACAAAATGGCCGTCCTTCTCGTGATGGCGGTTTTTCTGATAGGCAGGCAAGACGTCGCAAGAGAAATACCCTTGGTTCGCAGGCCATTCTTTTTAAGAGACAGTCTCTACTACATCGCATTGATTCTCGTACGAGAACCTATATTGTCATTGGTCTAGCGGTTATTGCAGCACTTTTACTGGTCTTTATTGTGTCGAGCTGCGTGCGCGGGTGCGCTAAAGAATCTACTCCAGAGGTAGAGGTCAACTCCGTTGATTCTCGTGTTGCTGTGGGAACTTCAGAGGAACTGACTAAAGCCCTGGCAGCCAAGCTTGATCAGAACAAAAATCTTGCATGGATTGCAGAACACGCTGATAAATACAGCGATAAGAGCCTTATTGAGCTAGCGCTTGCCCACCCTGAGGCTATTGATTTTGTTGCAAACTATCCCGATTCTGACGGCAAAGCCAAAACCTACGACGATTCAATCACCAAAGGCACAGCTCCTCAGCTTTATACCTGGGACTCCAGGTGGGGCGGAGTCTCGTATGCTGGTTCTGTAATTGCCACCAAGGGCTCTGGCCCAACTGCCCTCTCTATGGCATACATGGGACTTACCGGAAAGAATAACTGGACTCCAGCAGATATTGCGGGCGCTGTTGAAACAGCTAAAGCAGCGGACACCGACTCTGGAATGAACAGATCATTTCTCGAGAAGAACTTAGCTAACCTTGGTCTTACCGCTGATAGCTATAACATTTCTGCCGACAATATCACCACGCTTCTAGATGCTGAAACCTTCCTGCTTATTGAGGTTAAGGGTAACAAGCTAAGCTCTGATGGCGCTCACTGGATTTTGGTAACCAGCAAGAACGATGACGGCACGGTAAACGTTCACGACCCTCTGTCTCCTGAGGTAAGCGCACGTCCATGGGCGGCAGAAACTATTGCCAGCGCTGCAAACGCCCTATATACCGTGACGGTAAAGGCCGCGGAGTAAAAACCCAGCATCCACAAAAGGTGAATGCTGGGCTGGACGGGTTTCTCGCCAAACGACCGTGCAGAGAAAGACGTTTTAAAGGAGAAGCTGGACTATGAAAGCACCTTCTGTGCAGCCTCGCTGAGCTCGGCGATGCGCGCCTCAGCCTCTTCGCGAGTTTTACCGTTGGCAAAGAGATAGGCCTTGACCTTTGGCTCAGTGCCTGATGGGCGGAAGATGACCTTGTTGTCTCCCTCAAGCCTATACTCAATAACGTTAGATGCTGGCAGTGTCTGAGGAGCCTCTTTCTGCAGGCCAGAGACGCGAGGCATTTCTGCGCACTCAGCATAGTCTGTTACGCCAACAACTTTGTAGTTGCCCACCGTTTCCAGCGGATTCTTACGCAGGCTACTCATAATCTGAGCCATCTTAGCGGCGCCCTCAGCGCCTGGATAGGCAGCGTTGACAACGCCATTGAGATAGTAGCCATAGCGCTGGTACAGGGCGTCCATTGCCTCGTAGAGGTCCATGTTACGAGCTGCGTACCAAGAAGCCATCTCAACGCAGAGCATGGTGGCAACAATAGCGTCCTTATCGCGAGCGTGTGTTCCAACAAGGTAGCCGTAGGACTCCTCAAAGCCCATGAGGAAGCGGTCCTCCTCGCCGGCAGCCTTGAGCTGGTCAATTTGGTCGCCAATGTATTTGAAGCCCGTAAGGACACGACGCATCTCAAAGCCGCGGGCACGTGCCAAGACGTCGGGCATAGCAGAAGATACGATGGTGGAAACAGCTACCTTATCCTGGGGTTTCTCGCCACGCTCTTCAGCCATGGTAAGAAGCCAGTCCATAAGCAGGACGCCCATCTCGTTGCCGGAAAGCAACACGTAATCGCCGTTATGTGGGATTGCAGTACCCATACGATCGGCATCTGGGTCAGTTGCAACCAGGAGATTTGGTTTGACCTTGTCGGCAAGTTTGAGGCCCAACTCAAGTGCCTCACGGAACTCTGGATTTGGATAGGAGCATGTGGGGAAGTTTCCGTCTGGCTCTGCCTGCTCTGGGACAACGTCAACGTCATTGACGCCAATCTCCTTGAGAATGCGCGTGACGCACTCCATACCTGTACCGTTGAGCGGCGTGTATACAACCTTGTAGCCGTCAGCAGCCTTAAATCCTGGAATAGAAACGCGCTTGATAGCCTCAATAAAGTTGTCTAGGACCTCTTCTGGAGTCCAAATGATCAGGCCCTTCTCCAGGCCTTCTTCAAAGTCCATAGGCTTGACGTCAAAAGGATTAACGCGTGCGATGTTTGCGGAAATCTCTGCTGCAGCCTCATCGGTAATCTGACCGCCGTTATCGTTGTATACCTTGTAGCCGTTGTAAGGCGCAGGGTTGTGACTTGCGGTAAGCACGATACCTGCGGAAGTCTTGAGATAACGGACGGCAAACGAGAGCGTTGGGACAGGCTCAATACGTGGGTAGACATATACACGGATGCCATTAGCTGCCAAAACACCAGCTGCAACCTTCTGGAAATCCTCACCCTTAAGGCGAGAATCCCTTGCAAGAGCCACGGTAGGATTTTGATAGTGAGCGTTGAGGTAATCCGCAAGGCCTTGGGTTGCCTGAGCAACAACGTAGACATTCATGCGGTTGGTACCAACGCCAATGGTGCCACGAAGACCAGCGGTACCAAATGCAAGTGAGCGATAAAATGCATCGTAGAGCTTATCTTCTGCTTCTGGTTTTGCAAGCTCTCCGAGCTCTTTTACCAGGTCTTCTTCGGTGACGTTTGCACGCCAGGACTCAAATGTTTCCATAACTTTTGCATCCATAATGACTCCCAAACCTAAAACAGCTCTCTATATTTCTTAGTAAAAGATACTATGCGTATTTTAAGCGAAAAATAACAGATGATTTGGGACATTATGTATGAACTGTCCGCTCTTCGGCAAGCGAGCGGTGATGCGGTCTGCGGGCGCGTTGCTCGCAATCACGTACGGCCAGAGGGGGCGCCTCCGGGAAACACGCACGGCCGAGGAGGCGACTCAAGTGAACACGCACGGCCGAGCACCCACGGGTTCTTGATGTATTTTGCTCTCCACAACCATTTAGCGAGAAAAACATGGGAAAATGTTACGTCAGTATGTATTCAATTCCTACGGGCGAAAGGTGTCCCGATGTCTCAAGAACTTGAGTTCTTTGCAACGTGTCCAAAGGGCTTTGAGAAGCTTCTTGCACAAGAACTAGACGGCCTGCGCATCAAAAAGGTGCGTCCTCTTGGCGGACAGGTTGCGTTTTATGGCTCACTTGCCGATGCTTACCGCGTCTGTTTATGGTCTCGTCTCACGTCTCGCGTCATTTTGGTGCTTGATCGCGTTGGCGCTGCCACTTCAGACGCTCTCTATGAAGACCTCTCCCACATTGCTTGGGAGGACCATATTGGTCCACATGCCACCATTGCAGTGAGCGCTCACGGCACAAATGACCAGCTCAGAAACACCAACTTCATTGCTGTCAGAACAAAAGACGCAATTGTAGACCGACTTCAAGCAAAGCGCGGAAGCCGTCCTATGGTCAACACGCTTGCGCCTGACGTAACTATTGTCGTGCGCGTATCACGCAACCGTGCTACGGTTGGCATTGACCTTGCTGGTGAGGCGCTCTTTAAGCGCAGTCTGGCTGGCGGTCGAGGGCCGGCACGTGAGTTTGCGCCGCTCAGACTGGACTACGCCGCTGCTCTTCTGTACCTGCAGGCGCAAACTGCCGCGAGTGCACCGCTCTTCTCGCCAGACGCGCCGCTGCCGGCGCTGCTGTTCCCGGGAGCAGGCGCGCTTGCACAGGAGGCTGCGGGCATGGCGCTGGACGTGGCGCCGGGCATTCTGCGCGCTCGCTGGGGCATGACGGGTTGGGCTGGCCACGACGACGATGCCTGGCAGGATTTGCTGGCCGAGGCCGATGAACGTGCCGAGAAGGGCCAGGAGCGCCAGGTCACACTCTATGCAGCAGACCCTCGCCCAAAGGCCAAGGAGGCTGTGCTTTATACGCTTCGTGCAGGCGGTCTCAAGGCAGACGTACAGTTTTTGCCAGCGTCTGAGCTGCTCAAACACGCAGAGCATTTCACGGGTGTTGTTGCAGATCTCTCATGGACCAAAGAAGAGCCCACACTTCAGGGCTCTGCTTACGCTACGCTTGGACTTTTTGCGGGACAGGCAAGCACGCTGCTCACCAGCGATAAAAATACCGATACGGTACTCAGAGCAACTCCATCGCAGACACTTTCTGTCTACGTGGGCAACTCCATTGCCACCATACGCTCCTACCCTGCCGCAATTGCAGAGGAAGCAGGTGACGGCGAAGCTGATGCCACTGCACCAGTAAGCAACTCTGAGTCAACCTCGGTTCCCGCAGGTCCCACTGTCATGGTTAACAACCAGCCGGTAAGCGTACTGGTTCCAGCATCTGATCAGTTTGCTGCACGCCTTGCTAAGGTGGCCAAGCAACGCGCTAAGTGGGCTCGTAAAAACGACGTCTCGTGCTACCGCGTATACGACGCTGACCTGCCCGATTATGCTGTCAGCATTGACATCTACAAGGGCGCCACAAAGCCAACTACCTGGCTGCAAATCTCTGAGTACGCCGCTTCTAAAGAGATTGATCCAGACCTTGCAAAGCGTCGCCTCCTAGACGTCCTAGCTCTGGCTCCACGCATTCTAGGCGTACCCAGCTCAAACGTAAATCTACGAACAAGAACGCGCGCAAAGGGTGGTTCTCAGTACTCTGATGAGGGAAGCGCTGCGGACAACTCCAGAAAAGAAATGCTGCTCATTGATGAGGGAGGCCTACTCTTTGAGGTCAACTTTGCATCCAGACTGGACTGTGGAATCTTCCTAGATCACCGCGATACGCGCGCAGAGATTCGTGAGCTCATGAAAAGCGCTGGCGCTGCCAAGAGTTTCCTCAACCTCTTTGCCTATACAGGTACCGCTACCTGCTACGCAGCAGACGGCGGTGCACTCCACTCTACTACTGTTGACCTTTCCAAACCTTCGCTCGAATGGGCCAAGCGCAACATGAAGCGTAACGGCTTTGACGGTGAGGAACACGAGTTTGTCCAGGCAGACGTTCTGTCTTGGATTACCGATATGCGTCATACCAAAAATCGCTGGAATGTCATCTTCTGCGATGTTCCTACCTTCTCCAACTCATCGCGCATGAGACAAAGCTCGTTTGATGTCCAGAGAGATCATGCTGAGCTCATCATTGGCATTTCTCGCCTTTTGACTCGCGGCGGCGTTGCCATTTTCTCGTGCAACCTGCGTACCTTTAAGCCAGATGTCGAGAAAATCCAGCGAGCTGGTGTCATAATCGAAGACATAACAAATGAAACTATTCCGGAGGACTTCTCAAGAAATAAGAAGATCCACCATGCATATAAAATCTCGAGAAAACCGCGGGAAAATGAGTAAATTTTTCCGCTTGCAGGCAAAATAAGTACGTTTGTACATTCGTCTAGTTATAACTAGGTATATGGACTAACATATGATGACGAACTGAACCGATCATCTGTTGAGAGGATTGATGGATGAATACAAGTAAAGCTGCATTTCATGCGCTTTTCTCTAAGGACAAAGCCAAGAAATCAACTGGCATTCCTCTAAGTGCTGGCATGGTACTTGTTACCCTTGGCATCGTCTACGGTGACATTGGCACTTCTCCAATGTACACCATGAAGGCAATTATCGCTGGTAATGGTGGACTTCTTACCATGAGCACCGATGTTGTTTTGGGTGCTCTGTCCCTCATTATCTGGACGCTGACACTCATTACAACCGTTAAATACGTCATGGTTGCAATGAAGGCAGACAACCACAATGAGGGCGGAATCTTTGCGCTCTACAGTTTGGTTAAAAAGTGCGCCAAATGGCTCATTATTCCTGCCATGATTGGTGGCGCAGCTCTTCTTGCTGACGGTATTTTGACCCCAGCTGTTACCGTAACTACTGCTATTGAGGGTCTGCGCACCATTCCTGCAGCTCATGCTGTTATTGGCGATAGTCAACACATTGTTGTCATGATTACCATTGCCATTCTTTGTACGCTTTTTGCCCTGCAGAAAGCAGGAACTTCTACCATTGGTAAGGCCTTTGGACCTGTTATGACCTTATGGTTCTTGTTCCTAGGCGTTATGGGCGTTATGAACATGTTTGCTGACATCAGCGTTGTTCGTGCTCTTAACCCAGTCCGCGGCATTCTATTCCTCTTTGATGGCAAGCTTAATGCAGCTGGCCTCATGGTTTTAGGTAGTGTCTTCCTTTGTACTACTGGTGCAGAGGCACTTTATTCTGACATGGGCCATGTTGGCAAGAGCAATATTTATGTAAGCTGGCCTTTTGTTAAGATTTGCCTCATTCTGAACTATCTTGGACAGGGCGCATGGCTCATCGCCAACCACAATAACACCGTACTTAACACTATCAAGGACCTCAATCCTTTCTTTGAGATGCTTCCTGGGCAGATTAGACCATTTGCCGTTATTCTCTCTGCACTGGCTGCAATTATTGCGTCCCAGGCACTGATTACCGGCTCTTACTCCATTGTCTCTGAGGCAATTAAGCTTGACCTTATGCCTCACATCAAGATTAACTATCCTTCAACAACCAAAGGTCAGATTTACATTCCACTTGTTAACAACATCATGTGGGTTGGCTGCATTGGCGTTGTTCTTCTTTTCCAGAGCTCTGAGCATATGGAAGCGGCTTACGGTCTTGCAATTACCGTTACCATGCTCATGACCTCAATCTTGCTCTACACCTATCTGGCTGTTATCAGAAAGCGCCTATGGGCGGCCATTCCATTCATTCTTTTCTTTGGTGCCATCGAGGCTATGTTCTTCTTCTCAAGCCTTACCAAGTTCTTCCACGGCGGCTACTTTACCGTTTTGATGGCTACCGCAATCTTTGTTGTCATGTTTGTATGGCGTCGTGGTACTGCAGTTGAGAGAACGCAGAGCGTTTATCTCCCCGTAGATAAATACATTGACCAGCTCCGTAACTTGAGCCACGATGCAGATTATACAACCCTCGCTGATAACCTGGTTTTTCTTACTAACGATTCATCCTTTGACAAGCTGGATCGAGACATCCTCTATTCCATCTTGGATAAGCGTCCAAAGCGTGCTAAGGCCTACTACTTTATTAACATCTCGCTGACAGACGATCCAAATACCCGTGAGTTTATCGTCAATGACTTTGGTACAGACTTCCTGTTCAAGATCACTCTGCGTCTTGGCTTTAGGGTAAACCAGCGTATTAACACCTATCTGTATCAGATTGTTGGTGACCTGATTAAGAACAATCAGCTTGCTCCACAGAATCACAAGTATTCCATTTACAAGGAGCACTCCGAGATTGGTGACTTTAGATTCTGTCTGCTGCGTAAGGTACTAGCTCCAGAGACTGACATCAACGGTTTTGACGCTCGTTGCCTTGAGCTTAAGTACTTTATTCGTCGCATCTGCGGATCTCCTGCTCGTTGGTATGGTCTTGAGAACTCCAACATTGTCTTTGAATACGTTCCTCTGTTCTCCAAGGTTAAGCGCGGGCAGAAGCTTACTCGTATCACGCTTGATGACGCAGCTCAGACGGGTTCTATGCCACTTGTTGAGGCTCCTATGAAAGAGCGTATTGCAGAGATTGAGGAAGACGAAGATATCTTTGCAGAAGCGCTGCACAAGGAGCGCGTTGAAAACGCAGCTACCGTTGCAGACTATGTTGGTGGCGATACCGCTAGCTTCCGTCCTCTTAAACTTGACGAAGAACAGGTTGATGAAGATGTCTTTGAAGAGCAGCAGGACAGTAATCACTAAGTCTAGCGCGCAGTAGTTTTACTTCTCACAACAAAAGCCGACAGATTGTATCTGTCGGCTTTTTCATTAACATCGTGTTGCGAAAATCTCTAAAGCGCTACTCCTTCAGCACCAAGTGCTTACTCCCCCAGTGCCCACGTAAGGAATCGCGAGAAACCCGCCTCATCGTTAGTCGAAGTGATATAAGCTGCAGCCTCAAAATCTTCACGACGAGCGTTAGCAACTGCCGTACCCATTCCTGCGGCGGAAAGCATAGCAACGTCATTAAGCGAATCGCCAAAAGCTACGGCATTATCCGTTGAAATGCCAAGATGATTGCAGAGCCACTTAAGTGCAGTACCCTTAGAGGTGCCGTCGGCTAAGATTTCCATTCCCATACTCATGGAAGCTGTGCCACTGAGTCCCTTTACCGAAGCTACAGCATCTGCTACAAGTGCCTGGTACTTCTCGCCTTCTGCAACAGACCAGTAGGAACCAAGACGCTCAATGGTAGTTGCACTATCAATAAACTCTTCAACGCTTTGGTCAAAGGGAGTACGCGAGCGTTGCATAAATGCCGCATGATCTGCGGGAATACCAAGCTGAGAGATAAGATTGTGCCTTGAGCGCTCCAGATAAACACCACCGTCTGCAAAAATATCAAAAGTGACAGGAAGGTCTTTAAGCTTTTGATACAACTCAAGTGCCTGCTCCTTGGTAACAGTAGACTCGTGCAGTACCGTCTGGGTAGAAAGATCTCTAATGATGGCGCCATCGCAGGACACCACGTACTTAGAAGCAGGATGGTTCACAACTTCTTTTGGCAGCACGTTAAACGCGCGTCCAGAACAAGGTACAAAGGGAATACCTAGCTCAGCCAGGCGATCCAACATTGCCATGTTGTTATCATCAAGAGATTTATCGGTATGGAGAAATGTCTCATCCATATCGGAAAAGACAATATCTACTTTTAGATTTGATACATCTTGAGTGAGCCAAGACTTCTTTTGAGCAATGAGTTCTTCTGTTGTTGTCAACTTTACTTTTCCTGTTCTTACTATAACCGAATGCTATTTATCTAATTGGTCCTTTTCAACACCCAAAGTGATATTAAACTCTCCATAGCCATACTGTTTAAGTAATGCCAAAAGATTCTGGCCATCAATCAATTGAATGGGTTTATCTTTAACAAAATCCCTAGAATCAGCGCCAAAATAACTTGTGGTAACCAACAATCCCCTTGCAGCGTGTTCATTCATCATCGTGCCATATAAATCACGAACAGCAGACACACCTACTACGTTGTTGTATCTCTTAGCCTGAATGACAAATTTTCCACCACGAATGGGATCTGGGTCAAAAGCGACTGCATCGACACCTTGATCTCTACTAGCCTGAGTTACTTTAACTTCTCCACCATCGCCTCCAAATATTTTTCCAAACAATTCACGCACAAGATATTCAAAATCTTGCCAATCCATAATCGCTAAATTTTGAGTTGGATCAAGTCCTTCAATTACATCTCTTGATTCAATAAACCGCTTATCATCAGTATTCAGCTTTAAAATAGGTGTAACAGGAGTTAAAGAGGCAAGGGCGCCAGCATATAATCCTTTTAATGATTTTATGCACTCTTTTGGGTCAACTTGACGATAGTTAATTTCTCCACAGACTTCCGGTGACACCGAAAGAGATAGCACACATGAAGTGAACTCATGTCCATTCTTTTTTTCAATGCCGTTAACATAAGTATTAACGACAAATAAATCGATATCATGAGCCTCTCTATATCCCTTTGAAGCAACATCCAAAACAGCTAGTGAAATTTGAAAAACATACAGTTCATATAAATGATCTAACTCAGTTGTTTTAAGTGCAACTTCTTTAATTTCCTTTGTTGATGCAACAAATTTATGAGCGGCATACAAATTCATTTGATCTGGCGCAATCAGTGAAATATTAAATTCCACCACTTTTTCAATACCTGATGTCGCAACAGATATTTCTGGACATAGTCCAAAATTTTTACTCGATATTTTTTGAATCAGAAACTTAATAATTCTCTCATAATAAAATCGAACAAGGTGTGGATTGTCTTTGACACTAGAACTAGCCTCAGCCACTAATGAGTTATTAAAATTCAATTGTGCTGTTTCAAACTCAGTCTTTTCATTTGTATATTTTTCTAATTGGTCAGCCCTGCTAGCTGCTTCCATTTCATTGAAATACTTAAGTTGCTCTTCATATGCTTCAAATCTGCTCTGTACTTTAGATGCCCATTCATCATGAGCACGTTTATATTCTTCGTATGCTTTCTGTTCAGCGTCCTTTCTTAATTGATATAAAAATACATGCTCAAATTTTGGCTCGTTTTGAGAGTCGTCAGATGGCTGAGTTGGTGGTATACCCGCAGAAACATACTTAAAGTCGGGGAAATTTCTTGTATCTTTAAGCTCATTCCACTTTCTACGGACATTAATGGTATCCGCTAATGCCAAAATAGATTGAACAAAAGAAATCCGGTCTTGATCTTTTTTCGTAAGATTCTCAGCCGTTTCTTTCAATCTTTTTTTCTGTTCTTCTTCTTTCCATTTAGCTAATTGTTCTTTTATTTTACAATCAAGTTCCACAGCAGAATGTGCCTTGATTGTTTTCATTTTTCCAATGTAATTATTAGAAATTGTTTTCTCGTAAGTATATCTTGATGCCATGTTATCCAGCTTTCAAATGAAGAAGTAAAAACAAAACCATCAAACCAATTTAGGCCTCTTGGACTAATCTCAAGAGGCCATTAAAATAGAAAACGCTTATTTAAGGACGATACATAAACGTGAAGACCTCTTCACGCTGCATGTTTACCTGTACACCAAGCTTTTCTGAAACAGCATCAAGACGCTCTTTGAGACTCAAGAAAGACTCGGCATCTTGAAGTTCGATCAACATGGTCATGGTAAAAATACCAGACAAAATGGTCTGAGCAATATCTAAGATGTTGGCATTTGACTCGGCCAAAGTGGTAGAAATTGCTGCAACAATTCCTGGAGCATCGCTGCCCAAAACAGTAACAACAGCACGATTTGCAGATGTTTCTGAAGTCATAATTTCCCATCTCTTGAACGGATGGGTTAATTGTA
>CAUTUQ010000015.1:0-8482 GCA_963542025.1 uncultured Atopobium sp.
GCATTTTTATGTCGAGAGGATCTCACGTTTATGGGGTCCTCTTTTTTGGTGGGAAAATATTCGAAAATAGCATAAAAATATTTACTAAAAATACATATTAATTACGTATTATGTTTTAATTATGTGTCACAATATTTACATAATTTTCTTAATTAAATACCGTTCACAGAAGATAATTTTTACTATTTGATGTTATCTAATTTCAACATTTGTGCATTTCTGCGTACATTTTGTCAGTAATCTGTCCTGAATCTGACCATATTTCACATACCGTTCACCTAAACCTTCTCACTTTCTGACAAATTTAGCTTGATTATTTATCGCACACAAAAATTTGAAATGAGAAATGTTAGAGCGCTTGTAGCGCTTGAGTATTTGAATAGTAAGGAGAGCTTCATGGAGTCGGAAAACAGAGAAGAAGTTGGAACAGAGTCGCTGCTAGGTGGGTCTTCTCGCCAGGTGATGGGAGACTATAGCAGGATTGTTCCGCCTCAACACTTCTTTAGAACAATGGAAAAGACGAAGAGGCCACTTGCGCTTTGTGCGGAACCCTGCATGGGCAAGACCATGTTTCTGAGAGAGCTGGCAGACTATGCACAGTCGAACGGGTGGAATGTGTATGAGATTTCTCTTTCTAGTCTTTCGGCTCAAGAGGCAACCCAGATTCTTACTAAGAAAAGTACTTCTATCTGCAACGCTAAGAAATCAAAGGCACTTAAAAGGCTCGTTCTTATTGACGACTTTCCTCCGTCTGACGAGTATTTTGTTGCTCGTCAGGTTAAATCAATCGCACGACTTCGCATGGCTGGCTGTCTAGTTGCGTTTTCCTTATCTCCTGAAGCGCGTCAGTTAATCGACGAAGTCCCGAGTGTATATGTTCTGGGAAAGAATGAGCTTCTTACCTTTATGCCTGGCATTGATAATTCAGAACAATCCGTTTTGAATAGTATGAGATTGACACGTGGCATTCCAACGCTTGTGTATTCTTTGCCGGTCACGTTCTGCGAGCGTGGTGATGCCGAAGTACCTATTACGTATCTAACTAGTCTGGCTTGTGTTGCATCATATATGCTCAGGAGCACTCTTGGCATTGAGGAACTTAGGCTCAGATTAGGCATGATGTTGCTTGGCGTTGGTTCATTTGATGATTTGAGCCGTATATGCGGACAAGCCGATCTTGAGTATTTGGCCAAGATAGAACAAGATGCGCCTTTCTTTGGTGTGCATGTAGAAACTAGGCGTTTCTCGTGCCTTCATACTACAAGATTTGATGTGTTGAACTTTAATAAACAGGAGCTTGTCGCTCTAGTAGGCAAACATGAAAAACTCGCTTTGAAAGTTATAGCGCTGCTCATTGATAGGGAAGATTTTTCTAAGGCTGCATTTGTAAGCTCGTTGATTAGAGAAGAGATTACCTGGGAAATTGTGCTTTCTCATGCAACAGAGTTTGTTGATGCTGGATATATTGAGCTGGTAGATAATGCGCTTACCGCTACACATTCTGACTGTACGCTAGAAAACTCAAGTAAAAAAGCCGCAAAAAGAATGGTAGATGCCCTGTCTAATACCAAAGGTCCAATGAACAGTAAAGATGCTGGTAAAACACTTGAGAACCTTACCTCATTTAATGGTTTTCTCAAGCAGACCGCTTACATAACACTACTAAAGCTGCTTCTGCAAAAACCGCTGCCAGCCTTGAAAGAGGACCTTGAGTTAAGTCCGCTTGAAAAGAAAATTGTACTCCATAAACGTGCGATTGATTTGGCTATCCAGGGAAATTTTAAATACGCCCTTCAACTGCTGCTTCTTGAGCAACAGTACGAAAAGGCTTCTTCTATAACCTCGTCAATTCAAACAGTTGATGTTGAATTGCTTTACGCATTGCTGGGTGTATATCAAAAGGACTTTGATGCACGCAGCTCCAAAGCGCTCTCATTTTTACAAGAAGGGGAGGCAAGCGCCTTAAAAGGATCTGTGGGATTACTTAAATGCGTTCGCTACCTTTTTGAAAAGAGCTTTTTTGTTGGCAACTTATACGACACTGAGCAGCTCATAAGCCAAGCTGAATCACACGGCAATCGAATGATTCAAGTACCTGCGCTTCTTATGGGAGCTCTTCTCAGTCTTAGAAGCAGGGCATACCCTAAAGCTCAGCTCCAGGCGAGAAGGGCGATGCTGTTGAGTAGAGAATGGGGCTCAATATATGTCACGCAGGTTGGAAAGATACTCGAAGATATTGCTGGATTTTTCTTGGGCGTTATTCCCACAGAGAAAAGTCTTGAAGCAATTACCCATCCATCTCTAAAAGCAGCATGTAGAACAATATATAAAGCTCTCTTTAAAAGTGTAAAAGGACACTCTCCTGTCTGGCTGGATGAGGTTGAGTATGGAGTACCTGAAAATGCCATGTGGCTTATGAGGGCACTTTTGTCTGACGAGTCTGAATTTCAGCAGTGTCTAGAACAAGAGATGCCAGAAGAATGGCTGCATTATTTACGTTCAAATGAGGGAAAGCGAGATTTAACAAAATGGAGAGTATTTAGGCAAGTATCAGGGGATTCTCGGACTGAAAACTCTGTGCACAAGAGCTCACGCGTAGAGAAGAAACAGAACGCTCATCCTGGGGTGTACATCGCTCTTCTCGGCAGATTCAGTTTGTCAGTTCAAGGGGAGGAGATTGCCGGCAGAAAAATTGCTTATCGTTCGGCAAAAGCGCTGCTTGTGTATTTGGCGCTTGCCCACAATCACATGAGCTTTAGGTCGCAAATTGCTCAGCAGATTTGGCCAGAGGCTGATCAGGCACATTGGCAAGAGCGTCTGTATCAAGCTACTCGGGTTATTCGCAAAGAGGTGCAGGAGATTAAGAAAGGCTGTGAGCCTTTGGAAGCATCTCGGATTGAAAGAACGCTTGGTTTTAATCCTCAGCAGGTAACCGTAGACATTGATATTTTTACGCGATTAGCAAAGAGCGTTGCATCATCAAACAGCGATGAAGATATAGTGCATCTGGCTAAGCAGGCAGAAGAGCTTTATCAAGGTGATTTGTATCTTCCCGAGGATGAGTGCTTTAGGTTTGCAGACCCCATCCGTATTGCCTTGAGAGATCAATACATAGACACCATGGTAACGGCTTCAGCGGCCGCTTTGAGAATTACTCACTATACGCTTGCGGTGCATTTTGCAGAGCTCGCGTACCTTGTTGATGATATGCGAGAAGACACGCTTATGGCGCTTATTCAGGCGCTCAGAAAATGCGGTCGAGCACAGGATGCACAACAGTACTATGACCTGTACGTGCAGAAATACGTTACGAAGCGTAGAAAAATGCCTTCCAAACAGCTTAGGATGATTGCAGGCGCAGAAAAGGGAAAAGAATCAATAGAAACCAGTGGTGGAGAAATAACGAAATTGGGATTTTACGACGCCATGTAGTGTGATTCAAGCAGTTAGACGGGGTATGATATATAAGTTGAATACTGTGTCTATCAACCGAAGATAGATGCCCGACGTCAAGGAAAAAGCTATGCCTAATTTCCTCTCTAAGATTCTGTCCTTTGGTGCTGATAAGGACCTCAAAGCATATAAGCGTATTGTCGAGAAGATCAATGCGCTTGAACCAACAATGCAGGCCATGAGCGATGAAGAGCTTCAGGCCCAGACCGAGAAGTTCAAGGCTCGCTATGCTGAGGGAGAAAGCCTAGACGATCTTCTCCCAGAGGCTTTTGCAACGGTGCGTGAGGCCTCGGTAAGAACTATTGGCCAGCGTCATTTTGACGTTCAGCTTATTGGTGGTATTGCGCTCCACAAGGGCACTATTGCAGAGATGAAGACCGGTGAAGGTAAGACGCTTGTCTCCACCCTTGCTGGTTACCTTAACGCGCTGAGCGGTGAAGGCGTTCACATTGTTACCGTCAACGATTACCTGGCCAAACGAGACAGTGAGTGGATGGGTACCATCTACAAGTTCTTGGGTATTAGCGTTGGTCTTCTGCAGAACGGCATGCGCTTGAGCCTTAAAAAGCCTGCGTATGAGGCAGATATTACCTACGGTACAAACTCAGAGTTTGGCTTTGACTACCTGCGTGACAACATGGTTACTCGCCCAGAGATGCGCGTTCAGCGTGGACATCATTATGCCATCGTCGACGAGGTTGACTCCATCCTTATCGATGAGGCTCGTACTCCTCTGATTATTTCTGGTGCTGGCACTAAATCTGCAGGTACCTATAAGGATTTTGCTAAGGCAGTTCGTGGCTTAACTCCAGATGTTGACTTTGAGATGGACGAGGCAAAGCACACCATCGCAACAACAGAGATTGGTCTCGAGAAGGTCGAGCGCGCTCTTAACATTGACGACATCTACAACGATGAGTCTGGTCAGCTGGTAAATCACCTGCAGCAGGCACTGAAGGCTGAGTACATGTTCCATCGTGACCAGCAGTATGTTGTTATTGACGGTGAAGTCAAGATTGTTGACGAGTTCACCGGTCGTATTATGGAAGGCCGTCGTTATTCTGAGGGTCTTCACCAGGCAATTGAGGCAAAAGAGAACGTTCAGGTACGTGAAGAGAATCAGACTCTGGCAACTATTACGCTCCAGAATTACTTCCTTATGTACGACAAACTCTCTGGTATGACCGGTACCGCAATGACCGAGGACGCAGAGTTCCGTGAGGTTTACCACGTTCCTGTTCAGGTTATTCCACCTAATCGTCCTGTTAAGCGTGAGGACCTGGACGACCTGGTCTATCGCACCATTGACGCCAAGTTTGAGGCTGTTGTAAGAGACGTCGAAGAGCGTCACCAAAATGGTCAGCCTGTGCTGGTTGGTACCGTTTCTATTGACAACTCTGAGCGTATTTCTCGCATTCTTTCTAAGCGCGGTATTAAGCATAACGTTCTGAACGCTAAGTTCCATGAGCGTGAGGCACAGATTATTGCTCAGGCTGGTCGTGAGGGCGCTGTTACTATCGCAACCAACATGGCCGGCCGTGGTACCGATATTCTTCTGGGCGGTAACCCAGACGTTATGGCTGAAGATATCCTTCGCAACCAGGGAATTGAGCCAGCCGAGGCTACTCAGGAGCAAAAAGAAGCCGCTCGCAAAGAGGCCAAAGAGATTTGCGCTACTGAGCGTGAGGCAGTAACCGCTGCAGGTGGTTTGTGCGTTATTGGTACCGAGCGTCATGAGAGCCGTCGTATCGACAACCAGCTCCGTGGTCGTTCTGGTCGTCAGGGAGACCCTGGTCAGACCCAGTTCTACCTCTCTCTTGAAGACGATCTGATGCGTCGCTTTGGCGGAGACCGTATGGACGGCGTTGCTGCAATGATGCAGCGCTATGAGCTTCCTGACGATATGCCAATCAAGGCAAAGATTGTCACCAAGCTTGTTGAGGGCGCTCAGCATAAGGTTGAGGAAGTCAACTTTGCAATGCGTAAGAATGTCCTTGATTACGACGACGTCATGAATAAGCAGCGCCAGGTCATTTACGCAGAGAGAAATAAGATTCTTGATGGCAAGGATCTTATGGAGCTTATCGAGACAGTCACTGCTTCTACTACTCAGCGCGTTTGCGAGGAGTTCTGCTACGGAGATGCTGACGAGTGGGATCTTGAGGGTCTTGAGAAGTGGCTCACCGAGCTTACTGGTAAGACAGATCTTCCAGAGTTTACCGAGGATACCAAGTTTGAGCAGCTTGAGGAAGATGTCACTGCTTTTGTTCAGAAAACCTTTGACGAGAAGACCCAGAAGCTCGGAGAAGAAGTCATGCGTGAGCTTGCTGCTCAGGTAATGCTTCGCGTCATCGACACTCGCTGGATGGCATACCTCCAGGAAATGGATTACCTAAAGACCGGTATTGGACTTCGTGGTTTTGGTCAGCGCGATCCTCTGGTTGAGTATAAGACTGAGGCATATGAGGCATTTACGCTGCTGGTAAACACCATGTACGAGGACTTCCTTCGTACTATTCTTCGCCTTGAGTTGGTTAACCGCCCACGTCAGAATACTGAGGCAGAGGCGTTCCAGAACGCTCACTATTCTGGTGGAGAAGAGACTGACGGCGATCAAAAGTCACTTAAGCAGGGCAAGAGCATGCTCAAGAATGCCGCAGCTATTGGCAAGAGCCCACAGGGAACCGGCGCGAGCCAGTCTTCTGTGTCTACCTATCGTAAGTCTGACGATCCAAATCCTTACGTCAATGTTGGCCGCAACGATCCTTGCCCATGTGGAAGTGGTAAAAAGTTTAAGAACTGCCACGGCCGAAACAGGTAAGAATGGCCGATACAGAGGTTGTTTCGCTCCAAGCGTTAGCGGAGCGTCTCTCAGAGGTAGAAGGATATCTTCACCTCGCCGAGAAGCGTCAGCAAATTTCAAAACTTGAAGCAGAAAGTGCTCGTCCCAATTTTTGGGACGACGCTGAAGCTGCGCAAAAGGTAATGACCCAACTAGCATCGCTTCGCGATGATGTTGCTGGTATTGATAGGGCTAAAGAGAAACTCGGTGATGCCGAGGCTGCCTTTGAGCTTGGAACAGAGCTTGAAGATCAAGCGTCACTTGATGAATCTCAAGCGTTGGCGGCATCCCTTGAAAAAGATTTATCTGAGCTTGAGCTTTCAAGTTGGTTTACTGATGAGCTTGATCATGGCGATGCAATTGTTACCATTAAGCCTGGTCAAGGCGGTCTTGAGTCTCAAGACTGGTGCGAGATGCTTTTTCGCATGTATCTCAAATATTGTGACCGCCGTGGTTGGAAAGTTGACATTAACGACGCACCCGTTGCAGAGGTTATTGGCCTTGACCGTGCAACCTTTACCGTAAGCGGTAAGAACGCTTATGGCATGCTTCGTGCGGAGCAGGGCGTACATCGTCTGGTAAGAATTTCTCCTACTGACGATAAAAAACGCAGGCAGACATCATTTGCTGGGGTGGAAGTTTTACCTGTTCTTCCAGAAGATATTGAGGTTGACATTGACCCCAATGACCTGCGCATTGATGTATATCATGCATCTGGTCCAGGAGGCCAGGGAGTCAACACTACAGACTCGGCAGTTCGTATCACTCACATTCCAACAGGAACAGTAGTCACCTGCCAAAACGAACGCAGTCAATTGCAGAACAAAGCTGCGGCAATGAATATCTTGCGCAGCCGTTTGTATGAGATTGAAAAAGAGAAACGCGAGGCTGAGCTTGATGAGCTTCGTGGTCCAAAGAGAGAAATCTCGTTTGGAAATCAGATTAGGAGCTATGTTCTTTATCCTTATCAGCTTATTAAGGATTTAAGAACAGGCGCAGAGACAGGAAACGTAGAGTCCGTTCTTTCAGACGGCGATCTTGACCAGTTCATCATTGCGTATCATCGCTGGGTTGTTGGCGGAAAGGATTAGTGTGCAAAAATCTACTTGGCAAAAGACCTTTAAAGACTCGTTCTTTATCGTCCTTGGCTGTGCAATTTTTGCAGTTGGCCTTGATGTTTTTGAAGTTCCTAACGGACTTGCGGCTGGTGGTATTACCGGTTTTGCAACGATTATTAGAGCTGTTGCACTGCCTTTTGGATTTGATTTGCCTGTTGGTATGCAAACAATCGCTATGAATATCATTTTGATGGCTTTTGTTGCAAAAAGCGGCAACAAAAAATACTTGCTCAAGAGCGTTGTAGGCTTCTTAATTTCCAGCATTTTTGTCGATTTATTTGCACCTTTTTTACCAGCTCTTGGCGCCAATGATCTTATGCTTGCTGCTTTGTGGGGCAGTATTATCTGTGGTTTTGGTCTTGGCCTTGTATTTAGAGCAGGTGGCAATACCGGTGGTACAGATATTATTGCTCAAGCGTTTTCCAAGCATTTTTCTGTTCCATCAGGCACCGCAATTATTATTGTTGATATTGTCATCATTATTGTGGCCATCCCGGTCTTCTCGCTAGAAAACGGCCTGTATTCTGCGCTGGCAATCTTTATCACCGGAAAAATGATTGACTTTGTCATTGACGGCCCAAGGTCTGAGCGCTGCGTTTATGTTATTTCTTCCGAGCATGATGCAATTGCTCACGAGATTTTGTACAACCTTAACCGTGGCTGTACGGAGCTTCAGGCACGAGGACTGTGGAGCGGTGCGCACAAGCCTGTTTTGATGTGCGTTCTTGGTCGTACGGAGGTTGTTCAGCTGAAAGTTATCGTTTCCGAGATTGACCCCGATGCACTGGTATTTGTTTCAGAGGTCCACGAGGCAATCGGCGAAGGCTTTAAATCATTTGAGGCTTTGGAAAGCTAATCGCTGCTAATCGCTGTTTGGTCAGCAAGCTGCTCGACAGATGGTCTTGTTGAACTTCGGTGGATGCGTGTAGCTGGATGCGATTAAACACAATTGCACGTAAAAATTTTGCGATGTAAAATGGCGGCCTGTAATGAACTGCCTCCCATTTCTTGGACATAAGAAATGGGAGGCAGTTCATATGCGGGTGATTATGATTCTGCAGCGTGTTAG
>CAUTUQ010000016.1:0-4601 GCA_963542025.1 uncultured Atopobium sp.
GCAGATGTTTCTGAAGTCATAATTTCCCATCTCTTGAACGGATGGGTTAATTGTAGCAGTTTAATTTCTGTATTGTTTATATGCCCGTTAAGCGCTGTTTTAGGTTGTAGTCTGCCACTTTTTCATTTGGCGAGAAAATAAATAAGCCACCCGGAGGTGGCTCGTGAAAAGCTGGTTGGTGAAGGTTAACCCCAAGCAATAAAGCCTGAGTCATCAAATTCGCCTCTACGCTCAAACCAATGAAAAAGTTTTGCCGCGTAGTATGCGCCTGGATCTTCTTTAGATGGAGTGTAATCAATCATTTTAAGGTCAGAGTTAAAACGAACTATGCCAGGATTCTCTCGGTCTCCATCTGGATAATATTGATATGTTGCAACGCCATCAATTATTCCGAGAAGTTCAAACTCAAGCATTATTGACTACCTCCTTTCTTGCGTTTCTTAAGCTCCATAACCATACTCTCGTAATTGTACTCTATGCCTTTCCAATTTCTACGCCATAGCGTGAGCTAAACACCTTTTGAATCTCGTCAACGGTGCAATTAAGTGCCGTAATAAGCTCGTAAAGACCGCGATTACTGGCCATCTTAAAAATTCTCTCGTGAGAAACAGGTGGTTTCTTGTTGAGCGAACGCGCCTTATCAATACGAGCTCTAAACGTTTTAGCAATACTAAAGGAGTCTTTACAAGAACCTTCTCTAATAGCGTGTCTAAAATGAGATTCCTCAAGCGACGCATTATGAATATGGAACGTAATAAGCTCAATTTGAGGATAGGTATCAACAAGATTCATGGCCTCGTCGTGCGTCATAAGATCACGAAGCCTGAACTCTTGATCAAGAGGAAATACAATTTGAACAGGATGTTTTTGCCCAATAGGAGACAAAACGTAGGCCGGAGTAGGCTCCGAAACTACATTTTCAACAAGACATACGCCCTGACCTGGGTGAACGCAAAACTCGCCAACAGCTCGCATAACACCACTCCTCTCGGATAACAATAGTATACCATGAGAAGCGTATTTTAAGCCAATGACCTGCAACTTTATAACTTGTCGCAGGTCATTCAATAACATAACAATATTTTATATAAGGAATCTAATCAATCATTGTGATGGACTCAATGACTGGTTGCTCTGAAGCAGGGATGGTCCCATTTGAATCGGTTGGAGTTACGCCTTTACAAATTGCATCGACAATGTCCATTCCACTTGTTACCGTGCCAAATGCAGCGTAATTTCCATTCAGAGTTGAGTTGTCTGCCTGCATGATAAAGAACTGTGAGCTTGCAGAGTTTGGATCTTGGGCGCGTGCCATGGAAATAGTTCCACGTGTATGCGAGATGTTATTCTCGACACCGTTTTTGGTGAACTCGCCCTTGATTTTATTCTCGGATCCACCCGAGCCATTGCCCTTAGGATCTCCACCTTGAATCATGAAGCCGTCAATAATGCGATGGAACGTAAGGCCATTATAGAAGCCTGACTCGGCAAGATGAGCAAAATTGGAAACCGTAATAGGAGCAACGTTTGCGTTAAGAGTTGCCTCGATAGTGCCGTAATCCTTCACCACAATACGAACATGATGAATGCCCTTTGCATACGGGTCATCCGCTGCTACAGAATCAATGTAGCCCTTGTTTTGTGAGCTCTGAGACTGCGTCTGTTGCGTCTGTTGAGATTGCTGCGATTGCGAGTTTGCTTGAGGCTGAGACTTATCAGCATCCCTCATTAGAGAGAAGAATATTGCTCCTACCGCAAGCACAACAATAACAACAACACCATACAGTCGGCGGTTCTTTGTTTGAAACACGCTATGCCCTCCTCTTTAAGCAGACGCGCACGAAACAATCCAAGACACCAGATTGGCGGTTGCATTGCCTGTTCTCTCGGCAAGAACGTGGCCCTTATCCCAAACAAGCGTGTAATCAACACTGCTCACGCCCGAGAAATGCTTTAGAGACAGACCCAAATTGAACGAGGTGCAAATTGAAGTATCAGTATTCTGAGCGCCCTCATTAATACGCCAATAAGGAGCAACCGATGCTGTCTGATAGCCTTTGTAAGATGCGCTGGTAAAGTACAGTGGATTGAACATATCAACACGAGTTGGAATGTCATTCTCCAGCGTATCAGCCTTATTCAGATCAGAGGTCCAATCATTAGCGTAGCTAGACTTCCAATCGGCAAGCTTCATGTAAGTATCAAGGTTCTTTTTAATGAGGTCAGCAGTCTGCTCATCAAAATGCAGCGTACTTTGCTCGCCAACGCCAAAAAGCTGATTAGCGCGGGTGCTTCTATCAGGAGCATCAAAAGCTCCAACTGGAAGCGACGCGCCTCTTAAAGCTCGCGAGAAACCCCTCAAGTTCTCAAGCTCAACACTCTGGCGACGAAGGTTATATACAACCCAAATAGATTCTGAGTTCAAAGAGCCAAAATAGTGCTCAGCAGTATCGTAGATAGTAGATTGAACCTGCTGAGTAGCAGGAGCTGCATTATCTGTACCACGAACCGTTGCAAGATTTGGATCACCTGGGAACGTAGGCTCTTCCAGTCGCTGAGGCGTAGAGGTATAAGGGAATGCGTTGTCTCTGACAAAGTTATTTGCAGAAGTCTTAAGCTCGTTGATAAGAAGGTCTGCATATGATCCAGCGGTATAGACGCCAGAGTTAGTCTCATCAAGACTGACCTTACTATCATTGCTGTCGAGAAGATCCATGTTGTTGACAAATGAAGCATATGCACCAGCAAGATCTTGCGAGAGAGGTTGGGTCCATACACCCTCAGCACGGGAGTCTGTTGCATCTGCATACTGACCAGCTGACCACTCATACGCTGCGTCTGCAAGATCATATGAGGTTGCCGGACACCATGAAGCGCTGCCATAAATAGAGTCTGACAGCTGCTCGCCCTTCTCGCTATGTGTAGCAGCACCAACCGCCTTAAGGTATGGCGTGTACAGTGGAGAATCTCCCGAGGTTCCCAGTACCGCGCTAAGGCCTCCGCCAGCCGCAAAACCAAATACAAAAATCTTTGATGTGTTACAAGGGAGCAGCTCATGGTTGCAGCGCAAGTACCTGATAGCAGCCTTGAGGTCTACTGCCGGCCAAGGCGATCCACCTGCGTAAAGCTCGTCCGAGCCTGTAGTTGAATCGTAGCCCGCACTTCTGCCGCGGAAACCTGCGTATACGTACACACAACCAGCCTCAAGGTACGGTGCAAGGCCTTCGTATGAGTAGCTTGTAGGGGCGCTCTGAGGGGCGAGCGTTGCTGTGTTAATAGGCATGACGATTGGCGCGGTACTTGCGGTGAAGCTGCCTACAACGGCCTTCTCACTTACTTCGCACTCGTACGTCGAGCCCTTCTTGGTTCCCGAGAAATACTTTCCAGGTACAAAGACCGAGAGGGTGTTCACCGACTTGCTTGCAGGCTTAGTGCAGTACTGAATGCCCAGCTGATAGTAGCAGTCGTTATCCTCATCATAGCTCCACTGGGTCATGTCCAGCTTAAGCGACTTGAACTCTTCAAGGTCCACGTTAGATGCAGGCTGATTCGTATCCTCAGACGTCCTTGCTTGTGGAGTGCATGCAGCCAAGGTACCTGCAGCTCCCAAAGCAGAAAGGGACAAGAATTCTTTTCTCGTAAAGGCCATAATTTCCCCTCGAATAGTTTATTCAGTGGAGGCAGCAACGACCGCTGACCTAATTCAAGCTAGTCATCTATTGTACCAATTTGCAAACGTGTATGCTTAAGAGCAAGCGTTTAGAGAAACGAGTTAGCATGCCAAAAGTTGTCAACTTCTTTGACCTCATTCATCTCAATGAAAGGCTCGAACAACAGGGACTTTTAAGCAAAATCCACCTACGTGACACATGTGGTAAGCAAACTCTCTGGATAGAACTCCCCTCTGGCGAGAAAACCGATGAGCGCGAGAAAATCGACGGTCAAGAGCTTGAGAAAACAAAGGAGCAAGTTGAGGCGTTTTTTGCAATAAAGGGCATGACCGTTGAATTTGACCTCACTGGCGGAAAAAATTTCTGGATTGTATAAATTGCCCGCTTGACGAAGCGCTTGAGTCTGTTATAGTAAATAAGCTTTTCGAAGCACCAATGGCTGGGTAGCTCAGTTGGTAGAGCAGGGGACTGAAAATCCCCGTGTCAGGGGTTCGATTCCCTTCCCCGCCACCACGACTTGAATCGGCTCAGAGAGAAATCTCTGGGCCGTTTTCTTTTATCTTTTGATGTAGATGAGGCAAGTAGTAAACAGTAAAGGACGTGCCTCTTTTAAGAAGCACGTCCCACATAAGGTTTCTTATATTAAAAAGTAATCTAAAGCTATCGATACGTACGCAACGCTTCGATAAGTTCGGAAGCTTCTATACCTAAGGCTTCGGCAAAAGAAAAAACTTCTCCGAGCTTAACGCCACGCTCACCTGATTCAACCTTTGATATGAATGCTTGATCTCCAGCAAGGTGCTCAGCAACCGCCTCTTGAGTAAGACGTTGCTTCTTTCGCAAATCGCGAAGGCACTGGCCCACTAATCTGTTAGATATCTGCTCCATAAGAGCAGCGTAAAACTATCAACTCAAATATGCCAAAATCGC
>CAUTUQ010000017.1:0-3594 GCA_963542025.1 uncultured Atopobium sp.
AGCAGCCATATAAACTGCTACGCTATAAAAGTCTAACTTTTGGGGGTCACATCATAGTGCAGACTCCTTTTTGCTGTAGATAAACCAGAGGTTTATGGAGTACCTGTTCCTGTTCCAGTACCTGTTCCAGTACCTGTTCCGGTACCCGTGCCAGTGCCCGTACCGGTACCTGGTGTGGCTGGAGTAGTAGGAGTGGTAGGAGTAGTGGTGGTATCGTCCTCTTCCTCCTCCTCGGTAGTCTCCTCCTCTTCCTCTTCGTCGTCATCTTTCTCATCTTGCTTAGCATTAGCGGAGCCACCAACAAATTTCCAGTAGCTATTAGGCTTGTAAGCAATAGTTTCAGTGGTCTTAGGGAATTCAGCACGTGCAACACCAGAAAGTGCTGCGTTCATGTAGTACGCCCAAACATACTGTGCAGTAACAAAGGTAGAAGACTCTCCACCGCCAATGATAACGGGGTCACGGCTATCTGGATATCCACACCAAGCAACTGTTGCAAGCTGTGGAGTATAGGCGCAGAACCAAAGGTCCTCGGAGTTATCGGAAGTACCTGTCTTACCAGCAACTGGCTGGTTAAAGGTCTTCAGGTTGTAAGCATAGCGACCAGTACCAGAGGTAAGAACGCCGCTCAGAACATCGGTAGCAGCTGCAGCAACAGCTGGGCTAATTGCCTGAACTGGGTTGTCCTTGTGCTCGTAGATAACGTTTCCGTTACGGTCTTCGATGCGTGTAATTGCTACAGCATCACGACGAACACCGCCTGCAGCAAGCGTTGCAAATGCTGTGCACTGCTCAATAGGGGTTACGCCCTGAGAACCAAGAGTGGTAGACAGGTATGGCTGTAGCTGAGTGCGAATACCCATGGCATAGCACGTCTGAAGGATCTTATCGATACCAATAGCTTCAGCAACCTGTGCGTAAACAGTGTTGGACGAGTAAACCGTACCTTGACGCAGGGTAATTGCACCGTAGCTGTAGTTGCCAGCGTTTTTAACCAACCAGGTTGGCGTAATTTGCATAGGGGAGTTGCCGTTAAGAACAATCTCTGGGTTCATACCCTCAGAAAGGGCTGCTACCAGCGTATACATCTTAAAACTGGAGCCCATCTGACGGTTACTACTGGTTGCAATGTTGTACTGACTCTTTGAGTAATCCTGTCCACCAACCATTGCTTTAATGTAGCCAGTTTGAGGATCAATGGAAACCAAAGCAGCGCCCAGGCGAGGGTTGCCAAGCTCAGCAATACGCCTTCTAGCAGCCTCATCAGCATCTTTCTGGAGGTCAGGATCAAGTGTAGTATAAACACGCAATCCACCCTGGAGAATAGTATCGCTATCAAAGTCTTCCTGAAGCAGGCTACGAATGTAGTCAGTCCAGTAAGGGAACTGGCCAATGTTGTCGGTCAAAGTACCAGGGTTAAGCACTAAGTCCTCAGCAACAGCTTCATCGTACTGCTCCTGTGTAATATCGCCCGCGCGAAGCATACGCTCAAGAACGGTATTACGCCTTTCTCTTGCTGCCTCTGGATTAACAGTTGGGTCATAGGCAGAAGGAGCATTTGGAAGGCCAGCAAGCGTTGCAGCCTCAGCAAGAGTCAAATCACTTGCATGCTTGTTAAAGTAGATAATACTTGCAGCCTCAATACCGTAGGCACCATTACCGTAGTAAATGGTGTTGAGGTACATATTAAGAATCTGGTCCTTAGTAAACTTCTTCTCCATCTGAATAGAGATGTAAGCCTCGCGGACCTTACGTTTCAAAGAGCGCTCAAACTGCTCGTTAGAAAGAACGGTATTACGAACAAGCTGCTGCGTAATTGTGGAAGCACCTTCGCCGCCACCAAACAGCGAGCCAACAGATGCACGAACAATACCCCAGGGGTCAATACCGCTGTGGGAATAGAAGCGCTTATCCTCAGTATCAATGGTGCCCTGAATAACATAAGGAGAAATCTGATCCAAGGTAACTGAGCGGCGCTGCTGCAGATAGAAGTCTGCAATGTCGTTGCCTTTAGAGTCATAAACGCGAGTAGGCTCTGCTACCAGATAGGCATCAGCAGAGTTGTAATCCGGCAGATCCTCGAGCCATGAAGAAACGGCTGCACCCAAAGAAAGAGCAAGTGCAAGCGCGAGAAGAGCCATAAAGCCAAAGAATCCAGCAATGCCAAAACCTACGGCATGTGTATTTGCGTGTTTACGTGCACGACGGGTTCTAATACCCATTGAGCCTCCTTGTCATAGCTCTCACTATTATAGTCTGATATTTATGTTTCAGTGAATAAAGAGTTACAACTCTGTTGTATTCTGATAGATAACATTTTGAATTGATACTATTTGTAGCAGAAACTATATGGTTTAACAGGCTTGCGTTGAGAGGATACAGAGTGCTTTCAGTAGAAGAACAGCTCCGTGTTATTACTTCAGGAACTATGCAGATTGTTCCTTTGGACGGTCTAAAAGAAAAACTCAAGAAGGGCACTCCTCTTAATATTAAGCTTGGCGTTGATCCAACAAGTCCTGATTTGCATCTGGGACACGCGGTTCCTCTGCGCAAGATGCGCCAGTTCCAGGATCTTGGCCATAATGTCACCTTGATTATTGGTAGCGGTACCGCGCTGATTGGAGATCCTTCCGGACGTGATTCTACCCGTCCTCCTCTCACTGCAGAACAGGTAGATGCAAATGCAGAAACCTATGTTAACCAGGCTATGAAGATTCTCGATCCAGAAAGAACCACTGTTGTTCATAACGGTGACTGGATTAAGCCTATGAATCTTGAGACCATGCTTGGTCTTATGAGTAAGTTCACCATTGCTCGTATTCTTGAGCGAGAAGACTTCTCTAATCGTTATCACAATCAGCAGCCAATTGCGCTTCACGAGTTTATTTATCCCGTGCTTCAGGCATACGATTCAGTTGTTATTAAGGCAGATGTAGAGATGGGCGGAAACGATCAGATCTTCAACCTGCTTGCTGGACGCGATCTTATGCGTGATATGGACATGGAACCTCAGATTGCGCTTACTATGCCTTTGCTTGTAGGTACTGATGGCACTAAGAAGATGAGCAAGTCTTACGGTAACTACATTGGCCTGACTGATGAGCCAAACGATATGTTTGGTAAGGTCATGTCAATTACTGACGAGATCATTCCAATGTACTATCGTCTCTGCTCTACGCTCTCTATTGATGAGCTTGATGCTATTGATAAGAGCTTTGAGGACGGTACTGCTGATCCTTACCAGCTCAAGCGTGCTCTTGGTAGAAATATTGTTGACCTTTACCACGGTGAGGGAGAAGGCCTTAAGGCTCAGGCAGCTTTTGATGCTCAGTTCAAGAACAATGAGGTTCCTGATGACGTCAAAGAGTTTTCAATTTCCCTTGAAGCTGATGAAGATGGCCTTATCTACCTGCCAAAGATTTTGGTGGAGGTAGAAATTGCTTCAAGTAACGGAGAGGCTCGCCGTCTCATTGATGGTGGTGGCATTAAGATTAACCAGAAGCCTCTACCTGCAAAGACGTATAAGGTTGAGCCATCGGTTCTTGAGAAAGCTCTTCTCCAGGCAGGCAAAAAGCGCTGGGCTCAGCTCATCTA